>CAWBCU010000041.1:0-101341 GCA_963787335.1 uncultured Solirubrobacterales bacterium | reverse complement strand
ATTGCGCAAATCGATCAGAGCGCGCCGCCGGCCACCGGCGGTGCGGTCGGGTCCTCGCCCTCGTCCCCGAGCTGCTCGCGCGCCAGGTACTCCTCGGCCAGCAGCGGGTTCTCGCGCGCTCGCTCGACGACGCGCAGGAGGTCGGACATCGTCGCGATCTCCTCGATCTGCTCCTTGATGAACCACTGCATGAACTGCTCGGAGGTGTAGTCCACGTGCTCGCGGGCGAGGCCGGCGAGCGCGTTGATCTGCTGGGTGACGCGCCGCTCCTGCTCGAGCGCGAGCGCGACCGGGGCGACGACGTCGGCGAAGGTCGACTGCGGGGCGTCGGTGCCCGGGATCTGCGGGTCGAGGTCCTGGTCGAGCAGGAAGCGCACCATCATCAGCGCGTGGTTGCGCTCCTCGAGCGCCTGCGCGTAGAAGAAGGCGGCGAGGCGCGGCAGGGTCTCGGCCTCGTAGTACACGGCGATCGCGACGTACTGCTGGTGCGCCGCGAACTCGTGGCCGATCTGTTCATTGAGGCGCTCTACGAAGGGGGCGGCGGGCATCGGGGCAAGGTACCGGACCCATCCTGATTAGGTTGCCCTAACATGCACGGCCGATGAAGCCCGGGAAGACGATCAAGACGAAGGGGCGCTGCTGCAAGAGCCGCCCCCGCTGCGACCGCTGCCCCGTGGTCCTCTGCCGCCTCGAGGCCCAGGGCTTCGTGAAGCGCTCGCGCAAGGACCGCTTCCTCGTGCTCATCAAGGTCAAGAAGAAGCAGCTCAAGGCCGTCCAGGCCTAGTGCCTCGTGCCCGGCCGCCGCCTTCGGGGCGTGCTCGGTCTGGAGGACGCCGATGGCGCCCTTGCCCGCGTCGGCGAAGGCATGGGTGACGAAGGGGTAGCCGCCCTCCTCCTCGAGCGTGAACTCGGCCCAGCCGCCCTGTGACGGCGCGAGGTTCATGGTCTGGCTGTCGGCGCCGGGCCGGCCCTCGATGACCGTGCGGTCGAACACCGTGCCGATCACGTGGAAGGCGCTCCAGATGCTCGGGCCGGCGTTGAGGACGTACATCCGGACCCGCTCGCCCTTCTTGACCGTGATCGGGTGGTCCTTGTACTGGTTCGCGTAGCCGTTGAAGGCGATCACGTCGGGCTTCTTGGCGTCCATCTTGGCCATGTCGCCGCCCTTGCCGGGCTGCCCGAGGTAGTACTCCTGCTGGGTGATCCACAGCTCCTTGTCGACCGGGGCGAGGTTCTTCGGCTTGACCACGAACATGCCGACCATGCCCATGCCCGTGTGCATCAGCACCGGCTGGGTCGCGCAGTGGTACATGAAGACGCCGGGGTGCTTGGCGACGAAGCGGTAGTGCATCGACTTACCGGGCGCGAGGTCGGCATAGCGCTTCCCGGGGTTGACCTCGGCCGAGTGAAAATCCATCGAGTGCGGCATCTTCACGTTCATCGCCTTGGTCGAGCCGTTGACGAGCGTGAAGTCCACGGTGTCGCCCTCGGTGACCACCATCGGGCCGGAGACGCCGGTGCCGCGATGCAGCTTGCCGTTGATCGCGAAGCTCCAGATCTGCGTCGGCGCGAGGTCCTTGGAGACCTGGGTGACGTGCTCGAAGACGTCGACCTTGAACTTCTTCACGGCGCCGGGCGGGATGGCGGGCAGCGTCGCGTCGACCGGCTCGAACTTCTCGAAGGCCATGCCCTTGGCGTCGGCCAGCGTCGGCGCCGCCGCGGCGCCGCGGGCGCCTTGGCGGGAGCGGCGGTCGGCGCGGGGGCAGCACGCACGGGGCTGCGGCTCGTCGCGGTCGGCGACCAGGAACACCGCGAGCGCGATCGCGAGCAAGGCGACCAGGACGGCCAGCGCCAGCCCGATCGACAGCCATTCGCGGCGGGCGCGGTCGTGCCGCCATTCCTCGGCGGTGATCTCGACCTGGACGGGAGGCTCTGGCGTGAATGTGGACATATCGACCATGCTCGACGCGCAGTCGCCGGGCGGCATCGGCGCTTTCCTGCACACTGGTGTGCACGTGACCGCAGCCGCGGTCCGTAGTTTCCCCCCGGCCATGCCCCAGCCCGCGCTCGACGAGCCTCGCCTCCGTCGCCTCATCGACGCCGGCCGCGGCGTCCTCGCCGCCAAGTTCGACGTCGACGCCGTCCTGCAGCAACTGCTGGACGTCGCCCGTGAGGTGACCGGCGCGCGCTACGCCGCCGTCGGGGTGCTCGACGAGACGCGGCAGGAGCTCGAGCGCTTCATCACGGCCGGCGTCGACGAAGCGACGCACCGCCGCATCGGGGACCTCCCGCGCGGCCGCGGCATCCTCGGCCTGCTGATCGAGGAGCCGCGGCCGCTGCGGCTCGAGCACCTCGGCAGCACCCGCACTCGTGCGGCTTCCCGCGCGGGCACCCCGAGATGGAGACGTTCCTCGGCGTCCCGGTCACGATCCGCGACGAGGTCTGGGGCAACCTGTACCTGACCGAGAAGGCGGGCGGCGCCGCGTTCACCGACGCCGACGAGGAGTCGATCGTGATCCTGGCCGACTGGGCCGCGATCGCGATCGACAACGCGCGGCTCTACGCGGCGGTCGAGCAGCGCCGCGACCACCTCGAGCGCGCTGTGCGCAGCCTCGACACGACGGTCGCGATCGCCCAGGCGCTCGGCGGGGAGACCGACCTCGACCGCATCCTCGAGCTGATCGTCAAGCGGGCGCGGGCGCTCGTCGGGGCGCGGGCGCTGGTGATCATGCTCGAGGAGGACGACCAGCTCGTGTTCGCGGCCGGCGCCGGCGAGCTGCCCGCCGGCGTCCACGACCAGCGGATGCCGGTCGAGGGAACCGTCTCGGGCCGCGTGCTGCGCTCGCAGCGCGCCGAGCGGGTCACCGACGCCCGGACCACGCTGCACAGCTCGCTGGGGCTGCTCGCCCTCGAGGCGGACACCGCGCTGCTGGTCCCGCTCGCGTTCCGCGGCCGTGCCGTGGGCGTGCTCGCCGCCTTCGACGACCTCGGCGACGAGGCCGGCTTCGACGACGAGGACGAGCGCCTGCTCAGCGCGTTCGCGGCCAGCGCGGCCACCGCGGTGGCGACCGGCAAGTCGGTCGAGGCGCAGCGGCTGCGCGAGAGCATCGAGGCCTCCGAGCAGGAGCGCCGGCGCTGGGCGCGCGAGCTGCACGACGAGACGCTGCAGAGCCTGGCCGCGCTGCGCGTCGGGCTCTCGGCGGCGCTGCGCGGCAGCGAGCAGGAGCTGCGCGACGGCGGTCGAGGCCACCGTCGAGAACGTCGCGGAGGAGATCGCCAACCTGCGCACGCTGATCGTCGAGCTGCGGCCGGCAGCGCTCGACCAGTACGGCGTCGCCGCGGCGATCGAGAGCCTCGCCGAGCGCACGGCCGCGCGCCAGGGGATCGCCGTCGACGTCCACGTCGATCTCGCCTGGGAGCGCGGCGACGCGCCGGCCCGGCACATCCCCGAGCTCGAGAGCACGGTCTACCGGCTGGTGCAGGAGTCCCTGACCAACGCGGTCCGCCACGCCGCCGCGACCCGCGTCCGGATCGAGGTGGCGGAGCGCGACGGGTTCCTCGAGGTCGCGGTCTCCGACGACGGGACGGGCTTCGACCCGGCCGCGCGCGTGAGCGGGTTCGGGCTCACGGGGATGCGCGAACGGGTCGCACTCGCCGCCGGGGAGCTGGACATCCAGACGGCCCCCGGCGGCACCACCATCCGCGCGCGCCTGCCGGCGCGGCGGATGGCGGTGGAGTGAAGCGGCGGCGCTAGGCGAGCCAGGCGTGCCGCTGGACGAAGGGGATCCGCGCCCAGCGCTCGCCGAGCCCGAGGGTCTTCCCCGCGCCGACGGCGGCGAGGCCGATCAGCACGAGCGCGTAGATGATGTGGTCGTCCATGAACAGGTTGTTCTCGGGCGGGAGCGACGCGGTCCACATCAGCATGAGCATCGTCGCGCCGGCGATGCAGGCCGGCTTCATCGCGATGCCGAGCAGCAGCGCGACGCCGATCGCGAGCAGGCCCGTCATGAACAGCACGTTGACCACGCCGGCGCCCGCGATGCTCTGGTAGATCGACGAGAACGGGCCGGCCGAGTGGGAGAGGAACCCCTCGGTGGGGTTGCCGCCGTTGATCCAGGCGCCGGCCGAGGGCGTCTCGTGGCCGAGGCCGAACGCCTTGTCCAGGAAGGGCCACAGGAAGGTCCAGCCGAGGCAGAGCCGGGTCGCGGCCCAGAGGTAGCGGACGTACGGGCGCTCGCTGCTCGCGGGCTGCGCCGGTGCGACGGTCGGACTGCCGTTCACCGTGGGTGCGAAGCGGGGAGGTGTCTGTGTGGCGGTCGTCATGGTCGTCCTTTCGGGCCGAGTGCAGGTGTATTGCCAGCCTTGCCTCGCGGCGCGCTGCCCGCATCGGCCCGAACCCCGGTACGTCGATCCGTAGAAAACCGCGCTTCGCTGCGGGATCTTTCGGCTGTGCGGCGGCGCCCGGCGCGCCAGGCTGGGCCACATGCCACGCATCCTCGTCCTCTACGCCAGCACCCACGGCCACACGGCCAAGATCGCGGCCCGCGTCGCCGCGACGCTCGAGGCCGACGGCGCGACCGTCGACCTCCAGCCGCTCAGCAAGTCCCAGCCCGTTCCGTCGGACTACGACGCCGTCGTCCTCGGCGCCTCGATCCACGGCGGCCACCACCAGCGCGCGCTGGTCAAGTGGGCCGAGCAGCACCACACCGCGCTCGGCCTGATCCCGTCCGCCTTCTTCTCGGTCTGCCTCACCGCGGCCGACGACGACGAGGAGTCACGCGCCGCGACCCGCGGCTACCTCGACGACTTCGTCGAGCGGACGGGCTGGACGCCGGGCCACAGCACGACCTTCGCCGGCGCGCTCCAGTACCGCGAGTACGACGTCGCCACCCGCGCGCTGATGCGGCTCCTGATGCGGCAGAAGCACCATCCGACCGACGCATCGCAGGACTACGACTACACCGACTGGGGCGCCGTGGAGCGGTGGGCGCACGAGCTCGCCGCGACGCTCGCCCCGCGAGAGAGGGCACTGTCATGACCAAGATCATCGTCGCCGTCGACGAGTCGCAAGGCTCGCGCGACGCCATCGCCCTGGCCCGGACGCTCGCCGGCGTCACCGGGGCCACGCTGACGTTCGCCAACGTGTTCCCCTACGACCTGCAGCCGAGCCGGGGGGCGAACGGGGAGTTCGAGGAGTACCTGCGCCAGGACAGCCGCGAGCTGCTCGAGCGCCTGCGCGACGCCTACGGGAACGCGTCCGTGAAGCTCGAGGCGATCGCGAACGCCTCGGCCCCACACGGGCTGCACGAGCTCGCCGAGCGGGAGGACGCCGACCTGATCGTGGTGGGATCCACGCACACGGGCCGCGCCGGCCGCGTGCTGCCGGGGAGCACCGCCGAGCGGCTCCTGCACGGCGCGCCCTGCCCGGTCGCGGTGGCGCCCAAGGGCTACGCGGACCGCCCGGCACAGCCCACGGTCATCGGCTGCGGCTACGACGGCTCGCCGTCGTCGCGGCGCGCGCTCGAGGAGGCCGGCCGGCTGGCGGCGGCGACCGGCGCGCAGCTGCGCGTCATCCGCGTCTTCGAGCCGCTGCTGCTACGACCTCCCGCCGGGCAACGCGGCGTTCAGTGGGATGACCTCGTACAACGACTCGCTCCAGGAGCGCGCCGCCGAGGAGCTGGAGGACGCGGTCGCGCGGGTCGGGGCCGCGGCGCCGAGGCCACGCTCGAGACCGGCAACGCGGCGCAGGTGCTCGCCGACGCGTCGGACGCGTTGGACCTCCTGTTCGTCGGATCCCGCGGCTACGGGCCGCTGCGCGCCGTCATGGTCGGCGGCGTCTCCGGGCGGCTCGTGCGCGAGGCGTTCTGCCCCGTGGTCGTGTTCCCGCGCAGCGCCGGCGAGGACGGACGAGCCGCTGTTCGCGACGGCGGCTCTAGAGCGGGTCGTCCTGAAGCGCGCCGCGACCTCGGCCGTGAGGTCGGCGTCGCGCAGGCGGCGCCGAATCCGGCCGAACGCGATCAGCCCGAAGACGGCGGGCAGGCCGAGCTGGAAGACGCGGTAGGCGAGTACCGCCGCGGTCGCCGCGGCGGCGGGCGCGCCATAGACGACGAACATCCCGATCAGCCCGCCCTCCGTGCCGCCGAGGCCGCCGGGCGTCGGGATGAGCGCACCCACCTGGCCCAGCGTGTAGGCGAGGACGAACGCCGCGATCGGCGGGCCCTCGCCCCCGAAGGCCTGGAAGGAGGCGGCGAGGGCGGCGATCGCGAAGCCGAGGTAGCCGCGCAGCCGCCGATGACCAGCGGGTCGCGCGCCCGCAACAGCACGAAGCTCTCGTGCACGCCGTCGCGCAGCAGCGCGCCGAGCCGGCTCGCCCAGCGCGTGGCGAACCCCTGGCCCTCGGTCGGCGGCCCGGCCGGCAGCCGCGCGAGCATCGCGACCGTCGCCACGGCGACCAGCGCCAGCGCCGCCGGGAGCCACGTCCGACCCACCCCATGCCGCCCGCGAGGAAGCCGAGGCCGCCCACGGTGCCGGCGACCGCGATCGCGACGAAGCTCGCCCCGCTCGTGAGCAGGAAGAGCGCCGCCGAGCGGGGCGTGGCGACCTCGGACGGGACGCCCGCGCGCCGCATGACGACCGCGCCGAGGGCCGGCCCGCCGATGCCGCCGGTCGGCAGCAGGACGTTGCTGCCCTGCTCGGCCATCCCGAGGTTCCAGCTCGCGCGCCAGCCGGGCCGCCGCGACAGCGTCCCCCGCAGGGCCGCGATGTAGCTCAGCATCGACGCGAAACGCAGGCGCAGGTGACCGCGAGCCAGACCGGATCGGCGCTGTGGAAGCGCTCGCGCACGTCGTGGAGGCCGGGGAGCACGCTGACGACGAGCGCGAGCACCGCCACGACGGCCAGCAGGCCGAGCACGCGCCGGACGAGCGCGGCGGAGGCCGGGACCTCCTGCGGGGCCGCGTCTTCAGTGGTGGGCGGCACGCTCGACGACATCGAGCATCCCGTCCTAGCAGGCCGCGCTCAGACGTTGAGCGAGGGAAACGCCGCCGCCGGGCCCGGCGCCTCGAGCCGGACGCGGGCGTCGACGACGAGCGCGCCCTGCGGCGTGGCGATCACCGGGTCGAGGTCGAGCTCCGCGACGGCCGGGTGGGTGGCCGCCAGCGCGCCCACGCGCAGGACGAGGTCGCGCAGCGAGTCGAGGTCGGCCGGCGGGCGCCCGCGATAACCGTCGAGCAGCGGGAAGGTCTTGAGGGCGCGCAGCATGGCGTCGGCCTCGCGCGGGCCGAGCGGGGCGAGCCGGACCTCCACGTCGCCGAGCAGCTCCACGGCCAGCCCGCCCGCGCCGCAGGCGACCAAGGGGCCGAAGGCGGGGTCGCCGATCGCGCCGACGATCAGCTCCGTCCCGGGCGGCGCCATGCGCTGGACGTGGAAGCCCTCGGCGGGCGTCCCGGCGGCCTCCAGCGCGCGGGCCATCTCACGCGCGGCGCGGTTGACGGCGGTCGGCCCGCTGAGACCGAGGCGGACCGCGCCCGCGTCGCTCTTGCGGACGAGCCCCGGCACGACCGCCTTCAGCGCGACCGGGCCGCCCAGCTCGGCGGCCGCGCGGCCCGCGGCCCGCGCCGAGGTCACGAGCCGGCTCGCCACCACCGGGATGCCCCAGCAGCCCAGCAGCCGCTCGACGTCCCCCGGCGCCAGCAGGCCGCCGCCCCGCCCCAGCCCGGCGGCGATCAGCGTCGCGGCCGTGGCCGTGTCGGCGTCGGCCGGCTCGAACGGCGGGTCGGGCGGCACCGCCCGCCGCCGCGCGTGGCGGACGGCGTGGGCGAGCGCCCGCACCGCCTCCTCGGGCGTGCGGAAGCCGCCCACGGGCCGGTCGGCGCCCAGCCACACCGACAGCACCGGCTTCCCGCCGGCCGCCGCGGCGATGCCGCGGGCGACCCCTCAGCGCTCGCGGACGGCGAGCGGACGAAGACGGTCACGACCGCGTCGGCGTCGTCGCCGGCCAGCAGGGCGCGCAGCGAGCGCTCGTAGTCCGCCGCCGTCGCGGCGGCGGTCAGGTCGACCGGGTCGGCGGCGCGCAGCCCGCCGCCGCGCGGCGGCGACGCAGGCGACGCCGGGCCCGCCGGCGTTCGTGAGCACCGCGACGCGGTCGCCGCCTGGGAGCGGCTGGCGCGAGCAGCCCCGCGACGTCGAACATCTCCCCCACCGTCTCGGCCCGCAGCACGCCGGCGTGCGCGAACAGCGCGTCCACGGTCACGTCCGCCGCCGCGAGCAGCGCGCCGGTGCGCGAGGCCGCCGCGGGCGCGGTGCGGGCGCCCTTGACCGCCACGATCGGCTTCGCCCGCGTGATCCGGCGCGGATCCGGCCGAACCGGCGCGGGTTGCCGAACGACTCGAGGTAGAGCAGCAGCACCGACGTACCGGCGTCCTGCTCCCAGAACTCCATGAAGTCGTTGCCCGAGAGGTCGGCCTTGTCACCCATCGAGACGAACGACGAGAAGCCGAGGCCGCGCGCCGCCGCCTCGTCGATCGCCGCGATCCCGAACCCGCCGCTCTGCGACGCGAAGCCGAGCCGCCCGGGCGGGGGCGCGACGGGAGCGGCGGCCGCGTCGAACCCGAGTCGGGGCTCGCGACGCCGAGGGAGTCGGGGCCGACCAGTCGCATGCCCGCGGAGCGGCAGACGGCGAGCAGCTCGCCGACGTCCGTCGACGCCCGCGAGTCAGCACGACGAGCGCGCGCACACCCTTGGCGGCGCACCCGCGCGCGGCGTCGAGACCGCGTCGGGCGCAACGGCGATCACCGCGAGCTCGACGTCGCCCTCCACGACGGCGAGCGCCGCGGCGTCCTCGACGCGGTGCACCGCGCCCGCGAAGCTGACCTCGGCGTCCCCGATCACGGCGACGGAGGACGGGCGCAGGACGTGGGCCACCGCCGCGACGTCGGCGGTCCGCTGGCGCTCCTCGAAGCGCTGCCGCGCCGCCGGCGACAGCGAGGTCGGGAACTCGATCTCGATCTCGCCCTCGGCCCGCCGGCGACGACGGGGAAGCCGGAGTCGTGGAACACGCCGGCATCCGGCAGTTCTCCGACAGGACGGTCGCGGTGAACGTCTCGATCCCCTGCTCGCGCGGCGCCGCCGCAGGTGGGCGAGCAGCACGGTCGCGATGCCGTGGCCGTCCAGCATCGGCCACCGCGAAGCGACCCCTGCGCGGCCGGAGCCCCGCGCGGATGTAGGTCACCGTGGCCGGCCACCGTGCCCTCGGCCCCGCGCAGCGCGAGCAGGGAGCGCCCGCCGCCGGGTCCGCGGCGCGGCGCGCGGCCTCGTCGAGGTCCACCCCGGCGCTGAAGAAGCGGAACCAGCGCGACGGATCCGACAGTGAGGCGAGGAAGGCGCGCAGCGCGCGGCACGTCCTCGGTCGGACGCCGCGCGCACGTGCACGGTCGAGCCGTCGCGGAGCACGATGTGGGTCTCCATCACCCGCGATCGTCGCAGCCGGGCGATTCCATGGTTACTACGGACGCACGGGCCGTGGTCCGAGGGGATGCCGCCGCGCGCTCCGCGGCCCGAGAGTGCAGACATGCGCACGAAACTCGGCATCAACGGCTTCGGCCGCACCGGTGCGCGATGTTCCGCGCCGCCCACGAGCAGGACACCGACCATCGAGTGGGTCGGCATCAACGACACCATGGACCTCGAGATGCTGGCGCACCTGCTGCGCCACGACTCGGTCTACGGCCTGCTTCCCCGGCGCGGTCGAGGTGCTCGACGGCGCTCATCCGCGTCGACGGGGAGTGAGATGCCCGTCTTCGCAGAGACCGACCCCGCCAACGCTGCCCTGGGGCGACCTCGGCGCCGACGTCGTCGATCGAGTCCAGCGGGCTTCTTCCGCGACCGCGCAGACGCCGCCAACCACCTCGAGGCCGGCGCGCGCAAGGTCATCATCTCCGCCCCGGCCAAGGATCCCAACGTCACCGTCGCTCTCGGCATCAACTTCGAGACGCGACTTTGACCCCGAGCGCCACCACATCATCTCCAACGCCTCGTGCACGACAAACTGCCTCGCGCCCGTGGCCAAGGTCCTCCACGAGACATTCGGCATCCGCCACGGCGTGATGACGACAATCCACGCCTACACCGGCGACCAGCGACTGCTCGACGCGCCGCACAAGGACTACCGCCGCGCCCGCGGCGCCGCCGTCAACCTGGTGCCGACCTCGACCGGCGCCGCCAAGGCCATCGGGCTCGTCGATGCCCGATCTGCTCGGCAAGCTCCAGGGCTTCGCCGTCCGCGTCCCGATGCCCACCGCGTCGCTGGTCGACCTCACGGTCGAGCTCGAGCAGGCAGACCGCGGCGGAAGCCGTCAACGCACGCGTGCAGCGAGTGCGCCGACCAGGGCGCGCTCGCCGGCATCCTCGCCTACAGCGCAGGAGCCGCTCGTCTCAACCGACGTCATGAAGTCCTCCTACAGCTTCCGGTCTTCGACTCCGGGCTCACGCTCGTGACCGGCGGCACCCAGCTGAAGGTGGTCGCCTGGTACGACAACGAGTGGGGCTACTCCAGCCGCCTCGTCGAGCTCGCCCAACAAGTGCTGGTGCCCGTCGCGGAGGCAGTCGCATGAAGGCGCTCGTCTACCACGGGCCCGGCCTGCGCGGCTGGGACTCCGTCCCCGACCCGACCATCATCGACCCGACCGACATCGTCGTCCGGATCGACTTGCTCCACGATCTGCGGCACCGACCTGCACATCCTCAAGGGCGACGTGCCCGAGACCGACGCCGGGCACGGTGCTCGGACACGAGGCCGTGGGCACGGTGGCAGGAGGTTGGCGCCGAGCGTCGTCACACGTCGAAGTCGGCGACCGCGTGCTGCTTGTCCTGCGTCAGCGCCGTGCGGGCGCTGCCGCTTCTGCCAGGAGAGCCGCTACGGCCAGTGCCTCGGCGGCGGCGGCTGGATCTTCGGGCACACGATCGACGGCCTCCAGGCCGAGTACGCGCGCGTGCCGTTCGCCGACAACTCCATCTACAAGGTGCCCGACGAGCTGACCGACGAGCAGGTCCTGTTCCTGGCCGACATCCTCCCGACCGCCTACGAGGTCGGCGTGCTCAACGGCATGGTCGCGCCGGGCGACACCGTCGCGATCGTCGGCGCCGGGCCGATCGGCCTGGCCGCGATCCTGACCGCGAAGCTTCTACACGCCCGGGCGGGTCATCGCGATCGACCTCGACGACAGCCGGCTGGAGAGCGCGCGCGCGCTTCGGCGCCGACACGACGATCAACAACGGCCGCGAGGATGCGCTTGCGCAGGTCATGGAGCTCACCGACGGCCTCGGCGCGGACGTGGCCATTCGAGGCGGTCGGCATGCCGGAGACGTTCGAGCTGAGCGACCGAGCTGATCCGGCCCGGCGGCCGCGTCGCGAACATCGGCGTGCACGGCACACCGGTGACGCTGCACCTCGAGACGCTCTGGATCCGCGACGTGACGATCACGACGGCCTGGTCGACACCTACACGATCCCGACGCTGATGAAGCTGATCGCGAGCGGTCGCCTCGACCCGACCATCTTCGCCACGCACCGGTTCCCGCTCGGCGACACCATGGCCGCCTACGACACCTTCTCCGACGCCGCGAACACCGGCGCGCTGAAGGTCGTGCTCGAGGGCTTAGAGTTCGCGCGCCGCGCGAACGGCCGCGGCGCCATCAGCCTGGTGCCGGCGCGCTGGTTGAGCTAAAGGTGGCAGATGTCGATCTGCTCAGCCCGGGCGGCATCGGCGCTGCGCCGAAGCCCGGCGCGGCCTTCAGGTCCAAGTGGTCAGGCCACCTGCCCAACGAGCGCGCCGATCGCCGCGGTCGACGGCCATCGCGAGCAGCGCCCCGACGACGACGCGGATGATCGCGGCGCGGCGGGGCGCGCCGCCGAGGCGGGCACCGAGATCGCCCAGCAGGGCGGCGCGATCAGCGTGACGACGACGAGCGCGACCGCGCGCGCCGGCGCGGGCGTCACAGCGGCGGCGAGCGGCGGCAGCGCGGCGCCGCCGAGAACGCGAGGGCGGAGGTCCACGCGGCCTGGAACGGCCGCGCCAGCCGCGCCTCGTCGAGGCCCAGCTCGTCGCGGGCGTGCGCCGCAGCGCGTCGCGGCGCGACAGCGAGGCCGCCGCCTCGGTGGCCAGCGCCGGCGGCAGGCCGCGCTGCTCGTAGATCCCGGCCCGCTCGCGCAGCTCGCCCCGCGGGTCGCGGTCGAGCTCGCGCCTCCAGGCGCATGTCGGCCTGCTCGGCGTCGCGCTGCGAGCTGACCAAGACGTGCTCGCCCGCGGCCATCGACAGCGCGCCCGCGACCAGGCCGGCGGCGCCGGCGACGACGATCGCGCCGCCCGAGGCTCCGGACGCGGCCACGCCCGGCACGAGGCTGGCGGTCGAGAGGATGCCGTCGTTGGCGCCCAGCACGCCCGCGCGCAGCCAGTTCGAGCGGTGGCTGAGATGGACCTCGGGGCGGGCCCTCGACGCGCGCGAGCAGCGCCTACACGGTCATCAGCCCGTGCTCGAGCGCGTAGTGCGCGAGCTCGGCGCGGGTCGTCAGGCGGATCTTCTGCTGGATGTGGGCGCGGTGCGACTCGACCGTGCGCACGCTCAGGTAGAGCTGCGCGGCGATCTCGGCGTTCGTGTGGCCGAGCGCGATCAGGCGCAGGATCTCCACCTCGCGCTCGGTCAGGTCGTCGGGCGGCCCGGCCGGCTCGGGCGGCGCGGCGGCGATGCGCGCGCCGAGCTGGGGGGTCAGGAACGTGCCGCCCGCCGCGACGACGCGCACGGCCTCCACCAACTCGTCGTCGGCCGCCTCCTTGAGCACGTAGGCGCTCGCGCAGGCCTGCAGGGCCTCGCGCGCGAACGCCGGGTCGTCCTGCATGGTCAGCACGGCCACGCGCGTCACCGGCAATTCCTCGCGGATGGCCGGGATCGCGGGCAGGCTCGGGTCGCCCGGCATGTTGAGGTCGAGCACGAGGATGTCGGGGCGGTGGGCCGCGCACGTCGCGTCGGGCCTCGGCGACGTCGCCTGCCTCCGCCACGACCTCGAACCCCTCCTCGCGATCCAGGACCATGCGCAGCCCGCTGCGCACAACGCGGTGATCGTCGGCGATCACGATCTTCGTCATCCCGCTGAATCTAGATGGTCGGGAGAACAGACCATCTCCGTCCGCAGTTTCCCGCAACCGGCGTGCGGCCCGCTGCGGATGGATAGCGACCGCTCCGGACCTAGGGTCGTCTCATACCCAGAAGGAGACCGAGATGACCCTCGACACGCATCCCCACGCATCGTCGTCGGCTACGACGGCTCACCCGCTTCACGCGCCGCTCTCGCACGGGCCGCCGAGCAGGCGGGCAACGACGGGAAGGTCTACGTCGTCCACGCCTACACCCTGCCGCACGAGTGGGTCGGCACGCCGGACTACCAGCTCTTCCTCGACGCCGTGCTCGACCGCGCGCAGGCGTGCGTCAAGCCGCTGGATGAGGACCTCCAGGGCGTCGACTGGGAGGCCGAGGTCATCGCCGACCGTCCCGCCCACGCGATCGCCGGCGTGGCCGCGGCCCGCGAGGCGGACGAGATCATCGTCGGCACCCGCGGCTTCGGGCGCGCCCGGGCGCTGCTCGGCAGCGTCGCCCACGAGCTCATCCATCTCGCCGAATGCCCCGTCACCGTGATCCCCGAGCGCGCCGTCGACCGCGCCGAGGAGCGCGCGAGGCCCTGGTGGCGTCATGACCGCGAGCAACCCCGCCCGCGTCGTGATCGCCGGTGGCGGCGTCGCGGCGCTCGAGACGCTGATGGCGCTGCACGAGCATGCCCGCGACCGCGTGGAGATCACGCTGATCGCCCCCAACGCGTCGTTCGGCTACCGCCCGATGACGGTCGCCGAGCCGTTCGGCCAGGGTCACGCCCGCAGCTACGACCTGGCCGCGATCGCCGAGCGCTTCGGCGCCCGCCTCGTGCAGGACACGGTGGCCGAGGTCGCCGGGCCCGAGCAGGCCGTCCGCACCGGCGCGGGCAAGGTCATCCCCTACGACCACCTCGTGCTGGCGACCGGCGCGCGGGCGACGCCCGCCTACGCGCACGCCATCACCTTCGGCGAGGACGCCAGGCGGAGGCCATCCACGGGCTGCTCCAGGACGCCGAGGAGGGCTACGTGAAGCGCATCGCCTTCGTCGTCCCGGACGGGACCACGTGGTCGCTGCCGCTCTACGAGCTCGCGCTGATGACGGCGCGCCAGACCTGGAGCATGGGCGCCGACTGGCTCAAGCTCGTCTTCGTGACGCCGGAGAGCCGGCCGCTCGCGATCTTCGGCGGCGCGGCCAGCGACAGCCGTCGCGGAGCTGCTCGAGTCCGCGGCGATCGAGTTCGTCGGATCGGCGTACACGACCGTCGAGCCGCGGGCACCTGATCGTCGACCCCGGCGGCCGCAGGATCGACGTCAACCGCGTCGTCACGCCTGCCGCGCCTGGAGGGGATGCAGATCCCGGGCGTCCCGGCGGACGCCGACGGCTTCGTCCCGGTCGACCGGCACGGCCGCGTGGCCGGGCTCGCGGGCGTCTACGCCGCGGGCGACGGCACCGCGTTCCCGATCAAGCAGGGCGGGCTCGCCACCCAGCAGGCCGACGCCGTCGCCGAGACGATCGCCGCGGCCGCCGGCGCGCCGATCGAGCCGGAGCCGTTCCGGCCCATCCTGCGCGGGATGCTCCTCACCGGCGGCGACAACCGCTTCCTGCGCGGCGCCGTCGCGGGCGGCGGGGGCGAGCGCCAAGTCCGCGAGCCACGCGCTGTGGTGGCCGCCGAGCAAGATCGCGGGCCGCTACCTCGCGCCGTTCCTGTTCGACCGCGACGAGCTCGACACGGTCGAGCGCATCCGCGGCGACCACCTGCGAGGTGGAGGCCGAGCTCGATCACACGGGCACGCCGGCCGCGCCGGCGGACACGCGATGACCGCCGGCGAGGAGCGTCCGGGGCCGATCGTCGTGGGCGTGGACCGCTCCGGCCGGTCCCGCGACGCCCTCGCCCTCGCCCGCCGGCTCGCCCGCGCGACGGGCGCCCGGCTGCTGCTCGTCTCGGTGTATCCCGTCGGCGCGCGCTCGGCCACGATCGAGCGCGGCGCCTACGCGCGGGCGCTCGCGGAGGAGGCCGAGACGGCCCTCGACTGGGTCGCGGCGCCGCTGTGCGGCGCCCGCCCCGAGGCGCGGGCCGTCCCCTGCACCTCGATCCCGCGCGGCCTGCAGCAGATCGCGGTCGCCGAGGGCGCCCTCGCGATCGTCGCCGGGCCGTCGCACCGCGGGCCGCTCGGGCGGCTCGTGCAGGGCAGCGTCGGCGAGCGCCTGCTGCGCGGCGCGCCGTGCCCGATCGTGGTGGCGACCGGGGGCTGCCGCACCACGCCTACGCCCCGATCGCGCGCATCGGCGTCGGCTACGTCGCCACGCCCGAGGGGGACGAGGCCCTCCGCGCCGCCGCCGGCCTCGCCGCCCGCTCGGGGGCCGAGGTGCGCGTGCTGAGCGTCGTCGAGCCGCCGGCGGTCAGCGCCGCGCGCCCGTTCGGCTGGCGCACGGGCCTGCTCGAGTCGACCGCCCGCGAGCAGCTCGCGACGCGCCTCCGCAGCGTCGATCTCGGAGGTCGCCGGCGAGGTGGTCGACGGCTACGCCGACGACGAGCTCGCGCAGCTCTCCCGCGAGGTCGACCTCCTCGTCTGCGGCTCGGCAGGCCAGCCGCTCGATCAGCGGCGTGTCGGCCGGCGTCCTGCGCAAGGCGCGCTGCCCGCTGCTGCTGATCCCGCGCGGCGCCCGCAACGGGTTCGCCACGCTCGCAGCACCGGCGGCCACCGCCGCCTAGCGCGACTCCCGCTCCAACGCCTCGCGATGGTCGGGGTGGGCGATCGCGATCAGCGCCCGCGCGCGGTCGGCCAGCGAGCGGCCGCGCAGGTGCGCCACCCCCCACTCCGTCGCGACGTGGTCGACGGTGTTCTTCAGCGTCGTCACCACCGACCCCTCGGTCAGCTGCGCGCGGATGCGGCTGCGGCCCTGCGAGGTCGTCGAGCGCAGCACGATGAACGCCTTGCCGCCCTCGGAGTACATCGCGCCGCGGGCGAAGTCGGCCTGGCCGCCGCTCGAGGACCAGTACCGCCCCGCCATCGTCTCCGACGCGCACTGGCCCATCAGGTCGACCTCGGTGGTCGCGTTGATCGAGACGAAGTCGCGCTCGCGGGCGACCGTGCGCGGGTCGTTGACGTAGTCGACCGGCAGCATCTCCACCGCGCCGTTGTCGTCCATCCAGTCGTACAGGCGCTGGGTCCCGAGCGCGAACGTCGCGACGACCTTGTGGCGGCGCAGCTGCTTGTGCGTGCCCGTGATCACGCCGCGATCGACGAGGTCGATGATCCCGTCGGACAGCAGCTCGGTGTGGATGCCGAGGTCGCGGTGGCCGGTCAGGGAGCCGAGGATGGCGTCGTTGATGCCGCCGATGCCGACCTGCAACGTCGCGCGATCGGGGATGTGCTCGACGACCGCCGCGGCGATCTCGTGGTCGCGCTCGTCGGGCGGGGCGGGCGGCACCTCCACGAGCGGCCGCGCCGCCTCGCACCACCCGGCCACCTGCGAGACGTGGATCTGGTTGAGGCCGAACGTCCGCGGCATGTGCGGGTTGGCCTCGAGGAAGAACGGGGCCTCCCCGATCAGCGCCGCCACATACTCGGCGTTCGTGCCGAGGCTGAAGAATCCGTGGGCGTCGGGCATGCTCGCGGCCGCGATCACGAGCGAGCAGCGGGTGCTCATCCGCAGGAGCCGCGGCACCTCGGAGAAGTGGTTCGGCACCAGGTCGACGTGGCCCGCCCAGTAGGCCGGCCGCGTCGCCGCGGAGAGGAAGTAGCTGACGTGGCGCAGGTGGTCGCCGCACTCGCCGCGCATGTACGCGCGCTCCTGCAGCGCGTGCATCTGGTGGATGCGCACGCCGGTCGAGCCGCCGGTGCTCGGCCTCGAGCACGTCGAGCAGCCCCACCGGCTCGCCGTTCGCCATCGGCACGACGATGTCCGCCTGGCTCGGGATGTGGTCGAGGACCGCTTCGGGAGCCGAGGGCTGCATGCGGTCAATCTGGCACAGGTTGCGGGTTTCCCACAGGCGCGCTGTGGCGTTGCGCGGATGGACCGGTGCCGCCGCACGAACAGGATGGCGGTCGACCCGCCCGCAAACGAACAGAGGACACCATGACCAAGCTCTTCCGATACGCAGGCATCGCCGCCAGCGTCGCGCTCATCGCCTTCGGCATCGGCGCCGCCGTCATCGGCCTCAACGGCCACAACCGAGTCGGCACCGAGCTTGCTCGCGAGCAGATCGTCGGCACGCCCGACTCCACCATCGCCGGCCAGAAGGTCGACACCGGAGCCGAGGCTCAGGCGTTCGCCAAGGTCATGCGCAAGCACACCCTCGAGGCCACGGGCGGCAAGACCTACGCCCAGATGCCGCAGTACCTCACCGCCGACGGCAAGGGCACCGGCGACAAGGCCGCGGCCGCGAAGGACCCGAAGACGGGTGCTCCGGTCTCGAACCCCGCCCGCACCATCTGGGTCACCGAGACGGCGCTGACGACCGCGCTCAACACCGCCTACTTCGCCGAGAGCATGGCGACCTTCGTGATCGCCATGGGCTTCGCCCTCCTGCTGACCGGGATCGGCTTCCTGGTCCTCTCACTGCGGGTGCTCCGCCAGCCGAGCGCCGAAGCGCACAAGCGCTCCGTCGGCCGGACGGCCGCGGCGGTCCCGGTCCCGCACTGAGCGCACCTCGCGCCGCCGCGCGAGCGCGACGAGCGGCGCGAGCAGGACGCGCTGGAGCCGGCGGCCGAGCAGCGGGGCGTGCGCCTCGCGGTCGTAGGTGCGTGCCAGCAGGGCGAGGTCGAGGAGGTTGCGGGGCAGGCCGCGGGAGCTCATCCGCCCGGCCTCCGCGAGCTCGACGACGTCGGCGAACATCTCCTCCATCGCCAGCGCGGGGCGGACCTCGACGCGCAGTCGCGCCTCGTCGGCCCCCGCGTTGGCGAACGAGTGGGCGACCCCGGGCTCGACGAGCAGCACGTCCCCCGGGCCGGCCGTGACCGTGCGCAGCCCGACGCGGAAGCGCATCTCGCCGGAGAGGACCTCGAAGCGCTCGCTCTGGTCGGGGTGGACGTGGGGCATCGGGACCGCGCCGCCGGGCCGGAGCGCGAAGTCGAACGCGAGCAGCTCGCCCTCGGTGCTCGCCGCGGTGGCGGTGAAGGTGAAGCGCTCGCCGGTGACCGGGTTCTCGACGGTCTGGCCGGGGCGGATGCGGGGGGTCTCGGTGGTGGTGGACACGGGGCTGGCCTCCTGGGTTCGTGGTGAAGTCCAGTCTGCGCGTGTCGACCTGGCGGGTCTATGACTTGAAGTCGCCAATTCATGACCGATCGTCCAGCAGGGATGGATGATCTGCAACAGTGCACGGCATGGACGAACTCGATCCCTGGGCGCCGGTCGATCCGCTCGGCCGCGCCCTGCACCTGCTGCGCATGAACGGCGCGTTCTACTGCCGCTCCGAGCTCACCGCCCCGTGGGGGATGTCGCTGCCGCCGATGCCCGGCTACCTGTGGTTCCACGTCCTGATCGCGGGGACGGCCCGGCTCGAGACGCGCGACAGCGACCCGGTGCAGCTCGCGGCGGGCGAGCTCGCGCTCGTGCCGCGCGGCACCGGCCACATCCTGCGCAGCGAGCCGGGCGCGCCCGTCCCGGACATCCTCTCGCTCGAGCGCGAGCAGATCGGCGACCGCTACGAGGTCCTGCGCCACGGCGGCGGTGGGCCGCCGACCGCGCTGGTGTGCGGCGCGGTGCGGCTCGAGCATCCGGCCGCCCACGAGCTCGTCCGCGCGCTGCCGGCGACCATCGTCGTCGGCGCGGGCGCCCCCGGCGAGGAGTGGATCCAGACGAGCCTGCGGCTGCTCGCCGCGGAGGCCCGCCAGCCGCGCCCGGGCGGCGAAGCGGTCATCACGCGCCTGGCCGACATCATCGTCATCCAGGCCCTGCGCGCGTGGATCGAGAGCGATCCCGCCGCGCGCACCGGCTGGCTCGGCGCCATGCGCGACCCGCACATCGGCAGGGCGATCGGGCTCGTGCACGCGGACCCGGCCCGCGACTGGACCGTCGCGTCGCTCGCCGCCGAGCTCTCGATGTCACGCTCGGCGTTCGCCGCGCGCTTCACCGAGCTGGTCGGCGAGCCCGCGATGCAGTACGTGACCCGCTGGCGGATGCACGTGGCCCTCGCCGCCCTGCAGGACGGCGGCGTCACCGTCGCGCAGCTCGCCGACCAGCTCGGCTACCGCTCCGAGGCAGCCTTCGCCCGCGCGTTCAAGCGCGTCATCGGCACCCCGCCGGGAGGCGTCCGCCGCGCGGCCGATCCGCTCCTGGCCGCCGCCGCCTGAGCTAGGGCACAATCCGCGTCCATGCCGGACCGCGCTCACCGTCGCCGTCGCTTCACCGGGCGCGACCCGGAGGAGGGGCATCGGGCGTCGACGCCGCTGGAGCTGCTGTATGACCTCACGATCGTCGTCGCGTTCGGCGCCGCGGCGGAGGAGCTCGCGCACTACGTCGCCGAGGGCCACTACGGCGCCGGTCTGGCCGGCTTCGCGCTCGGCGCGTTCTCGGTCAGCTGGGCGTGGGTGAACTACTCCTGGTTCGCCTCGGCCTACGACACCGACGACTGGGTCTTCCGTCTGGCGACGATGGTGCAGATGGCCGGCGTGATCGTGCTCACGCTCGGCCTCGCCCCGATGTTCGAGTCGATCGACGAAGGCGGGACGGTCGACAACACGGTGATGGTGGCCGGCTACATCGTGATGCGCGTCGCGCTCGTGTTCCTGTGGTGGCAGGTCTCGCGCCACGACGCCGAGCGGAGGCCCGCAGCGCTGACGTACCTGACGACGATCAGCGTCGCGCAGGTCGGCTGGCTCGTGTTCGCCGTGGTCGGCCTCCCGATCGGCTGGACGTTCGCGGCGGTCGTCGTCCTCGTCGGCGTCGAGTTCACCGGGCCGTTCATCGCCGAGCGCAAGGCCGGCACGCCATGGCACCCGCATCACATCGCCGAGCGCTACGGGCTCCTGGTGATCATCACGCTCGGCGAGGTCATCCTCGGCACGGTCGTGTCGGTCGACGCGGTCGTCCACGGCGAGGCGGGCTGGAGCCTCGACGCCGCGCTGCTCCTGATCGCCGGCGTGGGCCTCGCGTTCGGCTGCTGGTGGATGTACTTCTCGGTGCCGTGGGCGGAGCCGCTGGTCCGGCACCGCGAGCGGGCGTTCCGCTTCGGCTACGGGCACATCGTGATCTTCTGCGCGCTCGCGGCGATCGGCGGCGGCCTCCACGTGGCGGCCTACGCCCTGGAGGGCGAGGCGGAGATCGGCGCGGTCGCCACGGTCCTCAGCGTGGCGATCCCGTTCGCGCTCTACGCGGGCGTGTTCTACGCGCTCTACTCCCTGCTCCTGCGCACGGCGGACCCGCTCCACCTCGGGCTGATCGCGATCACCGCCGGCCTGCTCGCCCTCTCGGTCGTGCTCGCCGCGACCGGCACGAGCGTCGCGGTCTGCCTGCTGGTGCTCGCGCTGGCGCCGGTGGTGACCGTCGTCGGCTACGAGACGGTGGGCCACCGGCACATGGCGGACGCGGTCGAGCGCCTCTAGCGGACGGTGTAGGGCCCGGTCGACTCGGCGTGGTAGCCCTTCGCGCCGACGGCGACGGCGAGCGGGCTGCGGTGATCCTCGCCGGCCGCAAGGCGGTCGAGCACGAAGCCGAAGTCGTAGCGCGGCGCCCACCCGAGCTCGCTGCGCGCCCGCGCGTTGACGTACACGCGCTCGAGGCTCGGGAACATGCGCCAGCCGCGCTGCTCGTAGACCGCCTCGTAGCCGGGGAAGAGGCGGCGCACGACGGCCGGGCGCGTCGGCGCGCAGCTGCGCGAGGTCGTCGCGCGCGAACGGCGTGGTGGCGCTGATGATGTAGCGCCCGAAGCCGATCTCCGGCGCCCGCTCGAGCGCGAGCCGGTGCGCGCCCACCACGTCCTCGAGGTCGACGCGGCGGTACAGCAGCTCGTTGACCTTGAGGTTCGCGTCGTCGTAGCTCGAGCGCACGTCGTCGCGGTCGTCGGACTCCGGGAAGAAGCGCGAGGTGCGCAGGATCAGGCACGGCAGGCCGTGGTCGCGGTGGACGAGCTCGCAGAGGTCCTCGGCGGCGGTCTTGGTCGCGCCGTAGATGTTGCGGGGGACCGGCCTGACGTCCTCGGTGATCCACGCCGCGGGCTCGCCCGGCGGCGGGGTCAGCGCGCGCCCGAAGGCGCTCGTCGTGCTCGTGAACACGAAGCGGCTCACGCCGGCGGCGACCGCCTCCTCGAGCAGGTTGAGCGTGCCCGTGACGTTGGTGTCGACGAAGTCGGTGCGGCCGTGGGAGCCGACGTGCGGCTTGTGGAGCGTCGCGGCGTGGAGGACCGCGTCGACGCCCTGCACGCACTCGCGCACGCACGCGCGGTCGGCGACCGACCCCACCACGGCGGTGAACGGGGACGCGAGGATGTCGAGCCCGCGGACGTCGTGGCCCTCGTCGCCGAGGACGCGCACGAGCGCCTCGCCGAGATGACCCGCGCTGCCGGTGACCAGGATCCGCATCTCCGCCAGGGTGGCAGAGGGCCGCCGCTAGCCGCTGGCCGACCGCGCGATCGGAGTGCCGTTGCCGTTCGCCTGGGTCATGACCGCCCCCATCGCCGACTCGGTCAGCCAGGTGGTGAGCTCCGAGGCCGGGCACGGGCGGCTGAAGAGGTAGCCCTGCGCGCTGTCGCAGCCGTAGTCGATCAGCATGCCGAGCGCGACCTCGTCCTCGACGCCCTCGGCGACGACGGTGAGGCCGAGATTGTGGGCGAGGTCGATCGTCGAGCGCACGATCACGGCGTCGCTCGAGACCGTGGCGAGGTTCATGACGAACGAGCGGTCGACCTTGATCTCGTCGATCGGCAGCCGCTGGAGGTAGACGAGCGAGGAATGGCCGGTGCCGAAGTCGTCGATCGCGACCCGCTCGCCCATCGCGTGCAGGAGCTCGAGGACGACCGGGCCCTCGGCGTCGATCAGGGCGTTCTCGGTCAGCTCGAGGATCAGCGTGCCGGGCGCGACGCCCCAGGTGTCGGTGAGCAGCGCCACCGTGTCCGGCAGCACGCTGCCGCGCGTCAGGCTGCGCGCCGAGATGTTGACCGCCATCGTCAGCTCGATGCCCGCGTCGTGCCACTCGCGCTGCTGGCGCAGGGCCTCGTCGAGCACCCAGGTCGTGAGCGGCTCGATCAGCTCGCTGCGCCCCGCCTCGGGCATGAACTGCGCGGGCATCAGCAGCCCGCTGGTGGGGTGCTGCCAGCGCACGAGCGCCTCGACCCCGGTCGTCTTGCGGGTCGCCAGGTCGACCTTCGGCTGGTAGTGCAGCACGAGCTCGCCGCGCGGGATGCCCTCGCGCAGCTCGCTCAGCAGCGTCAGGCGGCGCGCGGTCGGATCCTCCGGCTCGGCGATGAAGACCCCGACGCCGCCGCCGTCCTGCTTGGCCTGGCGCATCGCCAGCGAGGCGCGGCGCAGCAGGTCGGCGGTCGTGCGGCCGTGCTGCGGGAAGAACGCGATCCCGATGCTCGCGCGCACGTTGAGGACCTCGCCCGCGATCAGGAACGGCTCCTCGAACGCGGCCCGGACCTTCCAGGCGATCGCCTCGGCGGTCTCGACGTCCGTCTCGTCCGACGCGAGGATCCCGAACTCGTCGCCGCCCATGCGCGCCACCGTGTCGGAGTTGCGCACCACGGTCTGGAGCCGCTCGGCGACCGTCTTGAGCACGACGTCGCCGTTGTCGCGGCCGAGCGTCTCGTTGATCATGCGGAAGCCGTCGACGTCGACGAGCAGGATGCCGCGTGGCTCGTCGGCGCGCTCGGCGTCGGCCAGCGCACGGTCCATGCGGTCGCCGAAGAGCGCGCGGTTCGGGAGGCCGGTGAGGTCGTCGTGCAGCGTCCGGTGCTCGAGCGCCTCCGTGTAGGCCTTGCGGCCCGAGATGTCGCGGATGCAGCCGATCGTGAAGGTCCGCTCGCCGATCTGCATCTGGCTCATGTCCATCTCCATCGGGAAGCACGAGCCGTCCTTCCGGCAGCCGACCGTCTCGCTCGGCTCGGCGGGGATGTCGCTCGCCGTCAGCAGGCTCCAGCGCGCGCGCGCCGGGTCGGCGAAGTCGTCCTGGTGGCTCGGCGCGATGATGATCTCCATGGGCTGGCCGATCACCTCGTCCTCGCGGTAGCCGAAGAGCCGCCGCGCCGACTGGTTGAACGACTCGATCAGGCCACCCTCGCCGGCCGTGACGATCCCGTCGGCCACGTTCTGCAGCACCGCGCGGGCGCGGACCTCGCTCTCGCGCAGCGCGGCGTTGAGCGCGGTGATCGAGTCGAGCGAGCCCTTGAGCTCCTGGGACTGCACGAACAGGTCGACGAAGGTCGACACCTTGGCCCGCAGCACGTCGGCGAGCAGCGGCGCGAAGATGAAGTCGACGGCCCCGCTGGCGTACGCCGTCGCCGTCTCGGTCTCGTCGCGGCCGTACGCGGTGAGGAAGATGATCGGCGTGAGCTCCGACTGCTGGCGCTGCCGGATCAGCGTCGCGGTCTCGTAGCCGTCGAGCGTCGGCATCCGCACGTCCATCAGGATCACGGCGAAGTTCTGGCGCAGGACCGCGCGCAGCGCGGCCCGGCCCGACTCGGCCTCGACCACGATGTGGCCCAGCGGCGCGAGCATCGCCCGCACGGCGAGGCGCTCGGCGGGGTTGTCGTCGACGACGAGCACCGCGGCCTTCGACCGCGGCCCGCCCGGCGCCGCGATGACGTCGTCGTCCTCGATCACTGCAGCACTTCCAGGGGAAGCGCGTCGACCGGCATCGCTGCCGCCATGGTCGTGAGGAAGTCAGGGCCGTTCTGGACCGGCTTGGGCACGTACGCGGTCGCGCCGGCGTCGAGACAGCGCTGGCGCTCGCCCGGGCCGACCTTGGCGGTGACGGCGATGATGGGGATCGTCTTCCACGCGGGCAGCTCGCGCATCTTGCGCACCGTCTCGTAGCCGTCCATGACGGGCATCATGATGTCGACGAGCACGATGTCCGTATCGGGCGTTCGGCCGAGAAGCGCGAGCGCCTCCTCCCCGCCCTCCGCCGAGATCACCACGAGCCCGCCGCGCTCGAGCAGCGTGGTCATGGCGAAGATGTTGCGGATGTCGTCGTCGATGACCAGCACCTTCATGCCGGCGAGCGAGCCGACCGGCACCCCGCCGACCGGCATCGGCAGCGCGCACCGGGCACGTCGGGGACGGCGGCCAGGGCCGCCACGTCGTCCAGCACCGCGGCGCTGTCGAGGACGGGCGGCACGTCGCCCAGCGGGGCGATCACCGACGGCAGGTAGACCGTGAACGTGCTGCCCTCGTCCGGCGCGCTCGTGAGCGAGATCTCGCCGCCGAGCAGCTGCACCAGCTCGCGGCTGATCGACAGGCCCAGCCCGGTGCCGCCGTACTGCCGGGCGGTCGAGCCATCGGCCTGCGCGAACGCCTCGAAGATCCGCTGCTGGAGCTCGCGGGTGATGCCGATCCCGGTGTCGGTCACGCTGATCGCGATCACCGCGGCGGCCCGGTTGAGGTGGTTGTTGAGCCGGCTCCAGCCGCTCGCGACCGGGCTGATCTCCAGGGTCACCGAGCCGCGATCGGTGAACTTGAAGGCGTTCGAGAGCAGGTTCTTGAGCACCTGCCGCAAGCGGCCGGCGTCGGTCGCGATGCTCGCCGGGGCGCCGGGCATGAGCTCGACGTCGAACGCCACGCCCTTCTGCTCGGCGACGTGGCGGAAGTCCAGCTCGAGCGCTTTCTTGAGCTCGTCCAGCGGCAGCTCGCGGACGTCGAGCCGGACGGTGCCCGACTCCACCTTCGCGAGGTCGAGGATGTCGTTGAGCAGCCGCAGCAGGTCGCTGCCCGACGAGTGGATCACGGTCGCGTACTGCACCTGCGCCTCGGTCAGGTTCTCGTCGCCGTTGTCCTTCAGCTCGCCGGCGAGGATGAGCAGGCTGTTGAGCGGCGTGCGCAGCTCGTGCGACATGTTCGAGAAGAACTCCGACTTGTACTTCGAGGACACCGCGAGCTGCTCGGCCTTCTCCTCCACCAGCGCCTTCGCGAGCTCGACCTCCTTGTTCTTGCGCTCGACCTCGATGTTCTGCTCGGCGAGCCGCCCGGCCCTGGACTGCAGCTCCTGGGCCTGGGACTGCGACTGGATCAGCAGGTTCTCGGTGAGGGTGTTCGCCTCGATCGTGTTGAGCACGAGCCCGATCGTCTCGGTCAGCTGGTCCAGGAACGCCTGGTGGGTCGCGCTGAAGCGGCTGAAGGACGCCAGCTCGACCACGGCGCGGACCGAGCCCTCGAAGAGGATCGGCAGCACGATGATGTTCAGCGGCGAGGACGCGCCGAGGCCCGAGTTGATCGTCACGTAGTCGCCGGGGACGTCGGTGAGGAGGATGCGCTGCTTCTCGCGCGCGCACTGCCCGACCAGGCCCTCGCCGAGGCGGAACTCGTTGGCCAGGTGCTTGCGCTCGGTGTAGCCGTAGCCGGCCCGGTAGCGCAGCACCGGCTCGCCGCCCGGCTCGTCGCTGGTGAGCGTGTAGAAGACCCCGTGCTGCGCCGAGACGAGCGGCGCCAGCTCGGACAGGATCAGGCTCGAGACGGTCGCCAGGTCGCGCTGGCCCTGGAGCATGCGCGCGAAGCGCTCGAGGTTGGTCTTGAGCCAGTCCTGCTCGGTGTTCTGGCGCGTCGTCTCGCGCAGGTTGCGGATCATCTCGTTGAGCTTGTCCTTGAGGACCGCGACCTCGCCGCTGGCCTCGACGCCGACCTGCTGCGTCAGGTCGCCCTCGGTCACCGCGGTCGCCACGTCGGCGATCGCGCGCACCTGATTGGTCAGGTTCGCCGCGAGCTGGTTGACGTTGTCGGTGAGGTCCTTCCAGACGCCCGCGACCTCGGCCGACTGCGCCTGGCCCCCGAGCTTGCCCTCGACCCCGACCTCGCGCGCCACGCGCGTGACCTCGGAGGCGAACCGGTTGAGCTGGTCGACCATCGCGTTGACGGTGTTCTTGAGCTCCAGGAACTCGCCCTTGACGTCGGCGGAGATCTTCTTGCTGAGGTCGCCGTTGGCGACCGCCGTCGTGACCTCGGCGATGTCTCGCACCTGGCCGGTGAGGTTGCCGGCCATCACGTTGACGTTGTCGGTGAGGTCCTTCCAGACGCCCCCGACCTCGATCGTCACGGCGGCCGCCTGACCGAGCTTGCCCTCGGTGCCGACCTCGCGGATCACGCGCGTGACCTCGGAGACGAACAGGTTGAGCTGGTCGACCATCGCGTTGATGGTGAGCTTGAGTTCGAGGACCTCGCCCTCGACGTCGGCGTTGATCTTCTTGCTCAGATCGCCGCCGGCGACCGCCCCGATGACGCGCTGCATCTCGCTGGTGGGCCGCACCAGGTCGTCGATCAGGCTGTTGACCGACTCGATGCTGTCGGCCCAGACGCGGCCGTGAGCCGCCGCCGACGGCGACGCGCTGCGAGAGCTTGCCCTCGCGGCCGACGACGCGGCTGACGCGCGCGAGATCCTCGCCCAGCGTCTCGTTGGCCGCGATGACGTCGTTGAGGCGGTCCGCGATCTTGCCGGGCACGCCCGTCCAGTCGAGCGGCATGCGCACGCTGAAGTCGCCCTTCTTGACGTCGGACAGCACGCTCAGCAGGACAGCCTCGTCCAGCCTGTCGGCGTTTCCCGGCTCTGATGCTCCCATCGTGCCGACCTCCGTCGGTATCCCTGCGGGTGTGCCGAAGTCACGGACCCGCGGAGAACGCGCGGCGAGAGAGCGAGAAGGCGAAAGAAAACTTTACCAAAAGAGTGTCCTACCGCTGACGTAGAGTCAACTGCTGCATCTTCAGTGCCGTGTCGAGGAAGCCGACGGTCCGCCGTTCGTACTCGTCGGGGTGCTTGCGTAGGCCGCCGGTGTGGGCGGCGTCGGGGATCTCCCACAGCTGCACGCTGCGGCCGCCGGCGGCGCGATAGCGCCGGGACGCGGGGATCTCGGCGGGCGCGCCGCCGCCGGCGACCAGGAGGACCGGGCGCGGCGCGATGGCGGGCACGATGTCCAGCAGCGAGCGAGAGGTCTCCATGCCGGAGATGCCGCGGACCATCGCGATCTGCAGCCGTGTGACCGCTCGCTCCAGCGGCGCCGGGTGCATGACCTTGTCGCCGTCGAGCGGACGCGTGGCGCCGTCGGAGATCGACGGCGGCCAGGCGCCGGTCGTGGGCGGCGGCCTCGAGCAGGACCTCGCCGCCGAGCGAGAGGCCGAAGCCGGCGATCCGGGTGGCATCGACGTCGGGCCGCCGCTCCAGGTAGTCGAGGCCCGCCTTCAGCCCCGGCTGCGCGTTGTCGCCCAGCCCGTTGGAGTGGCCGTCGCTCTCGCCGTTGCCGGGGTTGTCGAGCGCGAGCACGCCGTAGCCGTGGCGGGCGAGCATGCGCACGTGGCGGGGCAGGCGGCCGCGGCTGCCGCCGGAGCCGTGGCTGACCAGCACCGCGGCGCCGTTGCGCGAGGGGACGTACCAGGCCGACAGCCTGCGACCGTCCTCGAGGGCGATCCGGACCTCCTCGTGGGGGATGCCGAGGGCCGACTCGTGGATCTCCCAGCGCGGGGCGTGGGTGACCAGGCTGGCGCCGGTGAACGGCATCACGACGAGGACGGCGAGGGCCGCGGCGCCGGCGAGCCAGCCCGCGGCGTGCGCCGCGCGCCACCCGAGCCCGGTCCGCCGCGGTGCGCGCCGGGGCGCGGCGACCGCGGTGAGGCCGGAGGCGACGAGCAGCAGCCCGCCGAGGACGTAGCCGACGCCGGTGAGGTCGCGCCAGTCGAGCCCGGAGTTGACGACGTGGAGGCCGTGCGAGGTGACCCCGATGCCGACGGCGAGCAGCCCGACGACGACGCCCAGCGCGACCCGCGTGGGCCGCGTCACGCGCGGCTGGGCCAGCGCCCAGGCCACCGGCACGGCCAGGATCGCGAGCACGCCGAGCACGGACGTGTCGGCGCCCGACAGCGCGAGGTCGAGCAGGTGGGTCGTGAAGAGCGCGAGCCCGGCGAGCAGCAGCGGGCGCTCCAGGCGGGCGATCCGCTCGCGCCGGCGGGGGCGCGGCGGCGTGGTCGGGGCAGGGCGGGCGAGCGTCAGCGAGGTCATGCGCCAACGGTGCCGGAGCCGGTTCCCGGCGGCGACCGTGGTGCCCGGCGTGCGTGGGGGGTCTCGCGCCCCCCTCGCCGTGCGGGATCCCGAACGTCGAGTGAGGAGCGAGCACGCTCGCGGCCGGGACCCGCGATCCGGATGCTCTTTCCATGCCCCGCGCCGCCTTCGCCGCCCACCGCTACGACGCCGTCCTGTTCGACCTCGACGGCGTGCTCACCTCGACCACCGCGCTGCACGAGGCGTGCTGGCGCGAGGCGCTCGACGAGGTGCTCGCCGAATGGAGCGCGCGCACGGGCACGCCCCAGCCGCCCTTCGACGTCGAGCGCGACTACGTCGCGCTGCTCGACGGCAAGCCCCGCTACGACGGCGTGCGCGACTTCCTGCGCGCCCGCGGCATCGCGGCGCCCGAGGGCAAGCCGGACAGCCCCGCGGACGAGTGGTCCGTGCACGGCATCGGGAACCGCAAGCAGGCGCTCGTCGAGCGGGCGCTCGCCCGCGACGGCGTCGAGGCCTTCCCGGGCTCGGTCGCCTGGGTCAAGGCGCTCCGCCGCCGCGGCGTGCTCACCGCGGTGGTGACCTCGAGCGCCAACGGCGACGAGGTCCTGCGCGCCGCCGGCATCGACGACCTCTTCGAGCTGACCGTCGACGGCCACGACATCCGCCGCCGCGGCCTGCGCGGCAAGCCCGCCCCCGACGGCTTCCTCGCGGCCTCCGGCCGCCTCGGCGTCCCGCCCTCCCGCGCCGTCGTGGTCGAGGACGCGCTCGCCGGCGTCGCCGCCGGCCGCGCCGGCGCGTTCGGCCTCGTGATCGGCGTCGCGCGCAACGTCGCGCCCGCCGAGTTGCGGGCGGCGGGCGCCGACGTCGTCGTCGCCGACCTCGGGGAGATGGCGGCATGACCCGCCCCTGGCAGATCGTCGAGTCCGGGCTCCAGCCCGCAGATGCGGCGGCACGCGAGGCGGTCTTCGCGGTCGGCAACGGCTACCTCGGCATCCGCGGCACGCCCGAGGAGGGCGGCCCGGCGCACGACGCGGGCGCGATCCTCAACGGCTTCCACGAGACCTGGCCGATCGTCTACCCCGAGGACGCCTACGGGCTGGCGCGGACCGGCCAGACCATCGTCAGCGCCACCGACGGCTCGATCATCCGCCTCTCCGTCGACGGCGAGCCGTTCGACGCCGCGACCGCCCGCGTGCTCCGCTACGAGCGCGTGCTCGACATGCAGCGGGGCGTGCTGTGCCGCGAGGTCGAGTTCGAGACCTCGCAGGGCCGCCGGCTGCTCGTGCGCTCGCGCCGGCTCGCCTCGCTGGAGGACCGCCACCTCGCCGCGTTCGAGTACGAGGTGCTCGCGCTCGACGGCGCCGTGCGCATCGACCTCTCCTCCGAGCTCGTCACCCACGGCGGCGGCGAGGGCAGCGACGATCCGCGCCGCGGCAAGGGCTTCGCCGAGAAGGTGCTCGAGCCGATCGCCGCGCACGCGGTCGAGCGCCGCGCCCTCCTGCACCTCGCCACGCGCAATAGCGGGCTCGAGCTGGCGTGCGGGATGGAGCACGACATCGAGGCCTCCTCCCCGGTCTCGGTCGAGACGAGCGCGCTCGGCGACGGCGCCCAGGTTGCCGTGCGCGCCGACCTCCCCGCCGGCGGGTCGCTGCGGCTGCGCAAGTACGTCGCCTACCACTGGGGCCCCGAGGCGCCCGCGGGCGAGCTGCTGTGGCGCGCCGACCGGACGCTGGACCGCGCCCGCCGCGCCGGCTACGAGCGCATCGAGCTCGCGCATGCCCGGCGCGTCGCCGACTTCTGGCGCCGCAGCGACGTGCAGCTCGAGGGCGCGCCCGAGCTCCAGCAGGCCGTCCGCTTCAACCTCTTCCAGCTGCTGCAGGCGACCGCCCGCGGCGAGGGTCACGGCGTGCCCGCGAAGGGCGTGACCGGCCACGGCTACGAGGGCCACTACTTCTGGGACACGGAGATCTACGTGCTCCCGTTCCTCACGCACACGAACCCCGAGTGGGCGCGCCAGGCGCTCGACTTCCGGGTCGGGATGCTCGGCGCCGCCCGCCGCCGCGCCCAGGAGGTCGGCCACTCGGGCGCGCTCTATCCGTGGCGCACGATCAACGGCGAGGAGGCCTCCGCGTTCTACGCCGCCGGCACCGCGCAGTACCACATCAACGCCGACATCGCGTACGGGATGCACCAGTACAACCGCGTCACCGGCGACCTCGAGTTCATGCTCGACCAGGGCGCCGAGGTGATGGTCGAGACGGCCCGCTTCTGGATGCGGCTCGGCTTCTTCTCCGAGCACCGCGGCGGGCGCTTCTGCATCAACGGCGTGACCGGGCCGGACGAGTACACGACCGTCGTCGACAACAACGCCTACACGAACGTGATGGCCAAGGAGAACCTCGAGGCCGCCACGCGCGTGATCGAGTGGCTGCGGGGCGCCGACCCGGCCGCCCACGCGGCGCTCGCCCGCGCGACCGGCCTCACGGAGGCCGAGGTCGACGAGTGGCGCCGCGCCGCCGAGCTCATGCACATCCCGCGCGACGAGCGGCTCGGCGTCGTGTTGCAGGACGACCACTTCCTCGAGCGCAAGCGCTGGGACTTCGCCGCCACCCCGCCCGAGAAGCACCCGCTGCTGCTGCACTTCCACCCGCTCGAGATCTACCGCCACCAGGTGATCAAGCAGACCGACGTGGTGCTCGCGACCTACCTGGCCGGGCAGCACTTCTCGGACGACGAGAAGCGGCGCACGTTCGACTACTACGACCCGCTCACCACCGGCGACTCGAGCCTCTCGGCCTGCGTCCAGAGCGTGATGGCCTCCGAGGTCGGCTATCCCGAGGCGGCGCTCGACTACTTCGTCGACGCGTGCACCGTCGACCTGCTCGACCTCCACGGCAACACGGCGGACGGCATCCACATCGCCTCCTGCGGCGGCACCTGGCTCGCGCTGGTGGCCGGCTTCGGCGGCCTCCGCGACGCCGACGGCGACGTCCGCTTCAGCCCCCGGCTCCCGGCCGAGTGGGATCGCCTGCGCTTCCGCGTGCAGGTCCGCGGGCAGCTGATCGAGGTCGACATGACCGCGGCCGAGACGACCTACCGCCTGCTCGACGGCACCGGGATCCTGATCGCGCACTTCGACGAGGAGCTGCGGCTGCTGCGCGGCCGGCCCGTGAGCCGGCCGGTCGAGCCCGACGCCGACGACCTGCCGCTGGCCGCTTAGACGTCGGAGTGCGACGGCCGGCGGCCGCCGAGCGAGACCGGCGTCGAGTGCAGCGCGCGCAGGCGCACCTCGCGCCAGGACACGCCCTCCTTCACCAGCGCGGGCGCGCCCATGACGACCGCGGTGGCGACCTCGACCGCCTGCAGGATGATCCCGTAGCCCAGCGCCTGGGCGGCGCCGATGCCGTAGCCGCTCGTCAGCACCGCCACGCAGGCGGCCTGGAAGACGCCGAGGTTCGACGGCGTGAGCGGCAGCACGGCGGTGACGTTGACCGCGAACAGCACCGCCGCGGCCGCGCCGATCCCGGCCCCGTGCTCGTCGAGCCCGAGCGCTTCGAGCAGCACGACGCAGGCGAGCAGCTGGAGCGCCCAGGCGCTGAGCTGCGCGGCGGTCGCGACGAGGCCGAGGCGCGGGCGGCGGAAGACCGTGAGGCCGGAGCGGACGCGCGTCAGCGACGCGCGCGCGCCGACCAGCCAGCCCGACACCCGCTGCGAGCGCGACGGGCGCCCCGAGCGCAGCAGCCCGGGCGCGACGAGCACGGCGACGAGCACCGCGAACGGCGCGATCGCGTACAGCAGCAGCGCCTGCTGGCGCCCGGCGAACAGCCCGACCGTCTTGAACATCACGCGCGCCGAGGATCGCCAGCGCGACCAGGTTGAGCAGGGTCTGGGAGACGAGCGTGCCGAGCACCGGCGGCAGCAGCTCACGCGGGCGCCCGAGCCGGCGCGCGACGATCAGGGCGCGCGAGGGCTCGCCGAGGCGAGCCGGCAGCGTGGCGGACATCAGCACCCCGATCGACGTGCCCTGGAGCGCGTCGGTGAAGCGCGGGCGCGAGGCGGGCAGCGCGGCGATGAGGATCGCGTGCCAGGAGACGGCGCGCAGCACCATCGAGAGGCACATCAGCGCGATCGCGAGCAGCACCCAGGCGGGGCTGGAGGCGAGCACGGACGCCGCGACCGAGTTCCAGCCGATGCGCTGGATGGCGAAGTAGGCGCCGCCGGTGGCGGCGAAGGCGGCGACGGCGAGGCCGACCCGGCGCCCGACCTTGGCGGCGCGCGCGACCTTGCTGACGCGCGGCTCCAGCGAGGGCAGCCGGCGCGCGGGGCGGCGCGGGCCGCCGGCGGCGGAGCGCAGCCCGATGCGGACCGCGGCGCGGCCGGTCGCGGTCTCCGGCTCCGGGATCGCGATCGCGTCGTCGTAGGCCTCGAGCACCTGCTCGGTGACGCGCGGCCACGCGTACTGCTCGGCGGAGCGGCCGGCGCGCTCGCCCAGGCGGTCGAGCCGCGCCGGGTCGAGCGCGAGGTCGTGCAGCGTCTCGGCCAGCGCCAGCGCGTCCCCGGGCGGCACCAGCACGCCGTCGGCACCGTCCTCGACGACGCCGCGGTAGCCCGCGATGTCCGAGGCGACGACCGGCGTGCCGGCCGCGAAGGCCTCGGTCAGCACCATCCCGAAGGACTCACCGCCCAGCGACGGCGCGCACAGCACGTGCGCGCGCGTCAGCACGGCGCGCTTCTCCTCGTCGTCGACGCGCCCGAGCGCGGCCACGCCGCGCGGGTCGGCCAGCAGCGGGGACAGGGCGTCGGCGTCGACGCCGATCACCGACAGGCGCGCGGGCACCTGCTCGCGCAGTGCCTCGAAGGCGCGCAGCAGCACCGGTAGGCCCTTGCGCTCGACGGCCTGGCCGACGAACGCGATCTCCAGCGGGTCGCCCGGCCCGCGGCGCCGCGGCGGGGGCGCGCCGCCCTCGGGCAGCGTCACGCCGTTGGGCACGATCCGGTACTCGCCGCCGAAGAAGCGCCGCCCCGTCCACTCCGCGGCCTCGGACACGGCGATCCGCACCCGCAGGCGGTTCATGTTGCGGCTCGCGCCCCATAGCCAGGCGACCGCGTGCGGCAGCAGGTGGTGCGAGTAGGTGTGGTAGGTGGCGACGACCGGCGCGAGCGCGAGCGCGGGCGTCATCCAGCCGGTCAGCGGCGCGACCGGCTCGTGCAGGTGGACGACGTCGTAGTCGCCCGTCCGCAGCTCCCGCCGCAGCGTCGCGGCGGCGAGCGGCGTGTTGGCGATGTTCGACTTCGCGCCGTTGAACGACCAGCCCAGCGTCGGGCCGAGCGAGACGAGGTTCTCCGGCGCGCTGGCGGGCTCCCCGTCGAAGGGCGCGATCACCCGTGGCTCATGGCCTGCGGCGGTCAGCTCGGCGGCCAGCGCCTCGATGTGGCGCGTCACCCCACCGGGGTGACTCCACGAATAGGGAGAGACGAGCGCGATCCGCATCACGCACGAGGGTAGAGATCAGACCGGTCCGAGCGTGGCCACGACCCCAGCATGATCGCTCGGCCACAGCCCGGAGCGTCGATCCGCGGGCGTGTGGCCGACCAGGAACGCCTCCGTGGCGGCGATCGGGCCGCGGGTGAGGACCAGGTCGATGCGGGCGCGCAACCTATCGGTCGGATCGTCGAGCCGTTCGCGGTGGCAGCAGGTGAAGCCGTTGTCATCTTCCGGGTTCGCGCGCGTCCAGGCGTCGTCGAAGCCGGCGGCCCGCAGCGCGGCGTAGGTGGGGCTGCCGGGGAGCGAGTTGAAGTCGCCGAGCATCACGACCGGCAGGTCCGTGTCGGCCGGCCCGGCGAGCAGCTCGCCGGCCTGCGCGAGCTGCGCGGCGCCCGCGGCGGGCGAGCCCGGCACCTCGAGATGCGTGCTGATGAGGCGGACCGCGGTCCCGCGCACGGTCGCGTCCACCGACATCCACCCACGCGCGAGCGCGAACGTCCCGTGCGGCGTCTCGATCGGCAGCGTGTTGGCGAACGGCGCGATCTGGACGTTCGTGGTGCCCACGTCCTCGCGCGCGAGGATCGCCTCGCGGTCGCTCAGCCCGACGTTGAAGCCGGCGGCGCTGGGCAGCGCCACGTCGCCGTTGACCGCGGCGGCGACGCGCCGGTAGGGCAGGCCGCGACGCGCCAGCTCGGCCTCGAGCAGGTCGAGATGGTCCGCCGCGACGGTGTCGTCCGTGCGCCACTGCGCGGCCTCCTGGAGCCCGATCAGGTCCGGCTCGGTCGCCTCGATCTCGTCGGCGAGAGCGGCGGCGCGGGTGGGGAAATCGGTGCGCTGGACCACCCCGGGCGGCTCGCCGGGGTTGAAGATGCCCGCCACGACGGCCGGGAGCGCCGCCAGGCTGCCCGTGGCCAGCGCCCGGTAGGCAGGCGTGAGATCCGCCCCGAGGAACAGGTTGCGGGTTAAGACCCTCAACGTCTGCCCCACGCTACGGCGAAGGTGGCTACCGTGCTGTGCCCGCGCATCGCGTCGACCCCCAGATCCAAGCAAGGCTCCTTTCAGGTGATCGCATCGTATGAACGCGGCATGACCGCTGCTCCGCCCACCGACCGCGACTCCCCACCGTGGCGTGCGATCGCGGCCGGGCCCGCGGTGGCCGTCGTCACGCTCGTGACCGCGCTGATCGTCACCGACCAGGCCGGCGTGCCGCTGCGCGACCCCAACGGCGTCAGCGTCGCGCGCTTCACCTCGGCGGCGGCGCTCGTCGCGGTGCTGGTCGGGCTGGACATCGTGTTCCGCAGCGGCCGCAAGCGCTGGACGCCGGTGCGGATGCTGGCGGTCGTCAGCGCGCTGGTGAGCTTCTACGTCACCTACCTGGCCTATCGCAACCTCAAGAGCGTCGTCCCCCTGCTGCGGCCCGACGAACTGTTCGACGCCCGGCTGGGCGACCTCGACCGCAGCCTGTTCGCGGGCAGCGACCCCGCCGAGGTACTCCACAACGTGCTCGGCAACGGGATCTCCGCGCACGCGCTGTCGGGCGTCTACGAGGCGTTCTTCTTCTTCATCCCGCTCGCGCTCGCCTTCGCGCTCGTCGTGCTGCCGGACCTGCGCGCGGGCCTCTTCCTCACCACCGCGCTCGCCATCAACTGGATGCTGGCCGCCGGGAGCTACTTCCTGCTGCCGTCGCTCGGCCCGATCTACGCCGAGGCGGCACAGTTCTCGCAGCTCCCGAGCACCGGCGTGAGCGGCCTGCAGCAGGCCCTGCTCGAGCAGCGGGTGGAGTTCCTGCGCGACCCGTCCGTGGCGGGCACCGCGCAGAGCATCGGCGCCTTCGCCTCGCTGCACGTCTCGATCTTCTTCACCGCCGCGCTGGCGACGCACCTGCTCGGGCTCTCGCGATGGGTGAAGATTGGCGTGTGGGTCCTGTTCGCCCTCACCGTCGCCGCCACCGTCTACTTCGGGTGGCACTACGTGCTCGATGACTTCGCCGGGCTGGCCATCGCGGTGACGGCGCTCGCCCTCGCGCGGGCGATCATCGGGATCGACCTGCGCGCCCTGAGGAAGCAGGAGGCGATGGCCTGATGGCGTCGCGCACCCTGCTCGAGCCCGGTCGCAAGGCCCGGCGCCGCCCCGGGGCGGCGCGCCCGGTCTCAGGCCCCGCGCCGGCGCCGCGGCGGCGCATGGTGCTGGCCGGGCCGATCGTGGCCGGCTTCCTGGTCATCGTCGGGCTGTTCGCCACCGACGAGGCGGGCGTCCCGCTGCGCGATCCCGACCACGTCGCCGCGCTCTACCTCGTGCTGGTCGGCTTCGGCGTCTTCCTGCTGGTCGGGCTCGACATCGCCGTGCGCGCGGCGCGGCGTGAGGGCACGCGCCGCCCGTCACGGGCGGCGATGGCCGCGGTGCGGCGCGAGCGCTGGACCCCGGCGCGGGCGGTCGCGGCGGGCACCGCCCTGATCAGCTTCTACGTCAGCTACATGGCGTACCGCAACCTCAAGGCGATCGTCCCGCTGCTGCGGCCGGACGACATCTTCGACCGCCAGCTCGCCGACCTCGACCGCAGCATGTTCCTCGGTCACGATCCCGCGGATCTGCTGCACAGCGCGCTCGGCGTGGGCGTCCCGACGCACATCCTCTCCACCTTCTACGCGGCCTTCATCGTCTTCCTGCCGCTCTCGCTCGCGGTCGCGCTCGTCTTCTCGCGCGACATCCGGGCCGGCCTCTTCTACGCCACGGCGCTGTCGGTCAACTGGGTGCTGGGCGCGGCGAGCTACTTCCTGCTGCCGTCGCTGGGGCCGATCTACTACGAGCCGAAGGCGTTCTCCCACCTCCCCCATTCCGAGGTCACGCGGCTCCAGGACATGCTGCTCGACCAGCGCGTCGAGTTCCTCATCCACCCGACCAGCGCGACCCCGCAGAGCATCGCGGCGTTCGCCTCGCTGCACATCTCGATGAGCTTGACCGCCGTGCTGGCGGCCCACCTGCTGGGGCTCGGCAAGCGGCTCAAGATCGGGCTGTGGAGCTGGCTCGCCATGACCACGCTCGCCACCGTCTACTTCGGCTGGCACTACTTCCTCGATGACCTCGGCGGCATCGTGATCGCGGTCGGGGCGCTCGCCGTCGCACGGCTGCTCACGGGCATCGACCTGCGCGCCCTGCGGGTCGCGCCGCGCTCGGCGCAGTCCGCGGCTGACTGAGCCGCACCACGAGCAGAGTTGCGGCCGGGAGCACGACGGCGGCCACGGTCACCAGGAACCACGCGGCGCCCGCGTCCGTGCCCTCGGCGACCCCGTGGACGACGCCGAGGATCCAGGCCAGCGCGGTGAACCGGTGCAGCCGCTTCCAGCGCGCGGGCCCGATGCGCCCGCGGGCGTAGTAGGAGAGGCCGAGGACGATCAGCGACCAGCCGGCGACGATGCCGAGCGTGGACCAGACGCGCTGGTACTCCCACACGAACGGGATCGAGACGTCGGCGAGGCTGGGGCTGAGATAGCCGTCGCCGACCAGCGCGAGCGCGTGGATCAGCAGCGCGGCGATCGTGGCGAGGGAGAGCGCCTCGTGCGTGACCTTGAGGTCGGGGAGGCGGCCCTTGGTCAGCCGGCCGCCCATCAGCAGCCCGAGCGTCAGGGCGACGGCGAACGTGGTCGTGACTGGGCGGTCGTCACGGTGTCGTCGGTCGACTCGTCCGTCGTCGTGGACGGGGTCGCGGTCGAAGGAGTGTCCCGAGCCCGGGCGTGCCGGTAGCGTGGGAAAGCCCAGCGGCGGCCGCCGGTCAGCCCGGCCGCGGTTGCCTCCGCCAGCAGCTCGTCGTCGCGCAGCGCGTCGCAGATCCCGAGCGCCATGTACGGGTCCTTGTTGCAGGCGACGTCGCCGACCAGCGCCCACCCGAGGCCGCACGGCGTGCGCAGGAAGTTCGGCAGCTGCGTCGCGCCGCCGAAGCGCTCCTCGCGCCGGCCCGCGCGCAGCCGCTCGGCGAGCTCGGGCACCTGGTCGACCACCGCCATGAGCTCGCCCTCGATGTCGGCCCGGACCCGCGGCAGCTCGGCGATCGGCCAGGCGACGAACACCGCCCATCAGGTCGTCGTTGGTCGGGAACGCGAAGATCGCCCGCTCGTCCTGCACGTAGAGCTCGAGCCCGCGGCGCTCCACCCCGCTCCAGTAGGAGAAGTGCCAGCACGAGAGGTCGGCACTGCCTCGTTTCCTGAGCCCCGACGGCGCGGCCGGTCGCCGAGTTGCGGCCGTCCGCCCCGAAACATGGAGCTCGACGACGCGTTCGCCGCCATGCGAGAGCGCTACGAGGGCTGGCTCGCCCAGCACCCCGCCGACTCCTCGCGCGCGGTCGGCTGGGTCGACCCCGCGCTGCAGCAGCTGCGCTTCGAGCTGCTCGCCCAGGTGATGGAGGGCTCCGAGCCCGTGACGGTCGCCGACTTCGGCTGCGGCACCGGCGCGCTCTTCACGCATCTGGCCGAGCGCGCCGACCCCCCGCCGCTGGGCGGCTACATCGGCTACGACCTCGTCCCGGCGATGGTCGACGCGGCGCGCGAGCTGCACAGCGATCCACGCGCGCGCTTCGAGGTCGGGACCGCCGTCGACGAGGAGGTCGACTACGTGATGGCCTCCGGCGCGTTCTCGATGCGCGGGGACCTCGACGACGGCGAGTGGGAGGCGCACGTCCAGGGCGTGCTCCACGGGCTGTGGGAGCGCTCGCGCCGCGGGCTCGGCTTCAACCTCTTCACCCGCGGCACCGAGGACTTCCAGCCGGTGATGTACGCCGGCGACCCGGAGACCTGGGCGCGCTGGTGCTCACGCTCACTTCCGGGTGCGCTCGTCGCGCTGCGCTACGGCCCGCCGCTCCAGGACTTCACCGTCCTCGTGCGCCGCGGTCGCTAGCGTTCCGCGGCGTGCTCGCCGTCCGCCTCTACGACGTCGTCCTGTGGCTCCACATCACCGCCGTGGTGATCGCGTTCGGCGCGCTCTTCGCCTACCCGGTCTTCCTGGCGGTCGTCGCGAAGGCGCCGATCGCGCAGCGCGCGACCTTCCACCACGCCCAGATCGCCTTCAGCAAGCGCATCACCGGCCCGACGATCGGCGTGATCCTGCTCGCCGGCGTGTACCTGGCGACCGACGCCGACCTCTGGTCCGAGACCTGGGTCACCGTCCCGCTCGTGCTGCTGTTCGTGATCGCCGGGCTCGGGGGGACGGTGCTGCGGAAGGGCGAGGAGGCGCTGGTGGCGACGTCTGAGGCGGGTGACGAGGCTGGCTACTCGGCCGCCCTGGGCACGTTGCGCATGTGGACGTGGGTCACGATCGCCCTGATCGTGGTGGCGCTGTTCTTCATGGCCGTGAAGCCCTAGCTCTCCTTCAGCACGGAGAGCGTGTGGCCGGCCGGGTCCTTGAACCAGGCGATGTCGGGCCCGAACCCGCGTGCGATCCCCTTCTCGTCCTGCGGGGCGCCCTCGTAGCGCAGGAACTCCACGCCGCGCTCGGTGAGCGTGTCCACGGCCGCGTCGATGTCGTCGACGGAGAAGTTCAGGACGGTGTAGTTGCCGACCTGGAGATCGGGGCTGAGGTAGATCAGCGTCGTCTCGCCGCCGGGACGGTGCAGGGTCATCAGGCCGTGCTCCTCGTCGAGCACCTCGACCTTCAACCCGAGGGTGTCGCCGTAGAACGCCCGTGCCTTCTGCAGGTCGTCGACGGCGATCCCGTGGAACGTAGTTGCGGTGTCGAACATGTCGTGGCTCCTTCGATGAGTCGTTTCACTACAGACCCGTCGCGAGCCCCCAACTCATCGCCGGGTCTCAGTCGAGGTGGCTCGGGAGGCCGAAGCGCTCGAACGCCGCGGCGCTGTCGAGGTCGCGCGGCTGGTCCGGGAAGCGCTCGTAGTACTCGGGCTCGCGGCTGAGCGCGGCGCGCGAGATGAAGGAGGTGATCTCCTTGATCCGGTCGCCCTCGAGCGTCAGCACGTCGAGCGCGAACGGGAGCCAGGCCTGCTCGGTCTCGACCCAGCTGTAGGCCGCGCTCGTCGCCTGGCCGTTGACGTGCGCGGGCAGGTGGCGCCAGCGGAACTCGCCCGACAAGGGCCCGGTGACCAGGAAGTCGCGGATCCGCTCCAGGCCGCTGAACCAGGCCGCCAGCGGCGGCATCGACCACGCGGCGTCCTCGGCGAGCATCGAGACGACGGCGTCGACGTCGCCGCGGTGCAACGCGTCCATGTAGCCCTCGACCACGACGCGCAGCTTCTGGTCGCCGAGCGACCGCAGCGTGGCCTGCTGGCTCTGCTCCGGGAAGCGCTCGTCGACGGTCTTGCGCGCGCGCTGCAGACGCGCTGTTGGCGGAGGCGACGGTCGTGTCGAGCGACTCCGCCACCTCGCGGGCCGAGAAGCCGAGGACGTCGCGCAGGATCAGGACCGCGCGCTGCGTGGCCGGCAGGTGCTGGACGGCGGCGATGAAGGCCAGCTCGACGCTCTCACGCCGCTCGTAGCGGGCCTCCGGCGCCGCGAGGCCGTCCTCCACGCCGAGTTGCTCGTCCGGGTAGGGCTCGACCCACACGGACTCGATCAGCGGCTCGCCCATCCCGTCCTTCGTGGCGTCCCACGACGGCCCGTATTCGAGCGGCATGACGCGCTTGGGCCGGCGCGCGATGTGGTTGAGGCAGGTGTTGGTCGCGATCGTGTAGAGCCAGGAGCGCAGCGAGCTGCGGCCCTCGAAGCGCGCGAGGCCGCGCCAGGCCCGCAGCGTGGCCTCCTGGAGCGCGTCCTCGGCGTCGTGGACGGACCCGAGCATCCGGTAGCAGTGGGCGTGCAGCTCGCCGCGGAAGGGGTCGATGAGGCTCCCGAACGCCGTTTCGTCGCCCTGTTGCGCGGCCGTGAGCAGTTCCATGAGCCCAGATTACGCGCCGACCGATGAGTTCTCGCGGCCCTCCCGGTCTTTATAGGAAATGACGACCACTGGAGACCACGCGATGACTGAGAAGGACACCGACCGCTCTCGCTGGGCCGCGCTCTACGTGCTCTGCCTGGGGATGCTGATGATCGTTCTCGACGGCACCGTCGTGAACGTCGCGCTTCCATCGATCCAGGAGGACCTCGGGTTCTCCCAGTCGAGTCTCGCCTGGGTCGTCAACGCCTACCTGATCGCGTTCGGCGGCCTGCTCCTGCTGGCCGGCCGGCTCGGCGACCTGATCTCCCGGCGCGGGATGTTCATCGCCGGCCTCGCCGTCTTCACCGCGTCCTCGGTCCTGTGCGGGCTCGCGCAGAACCAGGAGATGCTGATCGCGGCCCGCTTCCTGCAGGGCGTCGGCGGCGCCATGGCGTCCGCCGTCATCCTCGGCATGATCGTGACGATGTTCCCGGAGCCGCGGGAGCAGGCGAAGGCGATCGGCGTGTTCGGCTTCGTCGCCTCCGCGGGCGCCTCGATCGGCCTGCTGGTCGGCGGCGCGCTGACCCAGTCGATCAACTGGCACTGGATCTTCTTCGTGAACATCCCGATCGGGATCGCCGTGGCGCTGGCCGCCCTGCGCCTGATCGAGAAGGACAAGGGCGCCGGCCTCGGCCGCGGCGCCGACTTCCTCGGCGCGGGCCTGATCACGGGCTCCCTGATGCTCGGCGTCTACACGATCGTCAAGCCCGCCGCCGACACCGGCTGGACCTCCGGGCGCACGCTCGGGTTCGCAGCCGTCGCCGTGGCGCTGTTCGTGGCCTTCCTGGTGCGCGAGTCGAGCGCCCGCGAGCCGCTGATCCCGCTGCGGATCTTCCGCTCGCGCAACGTCTCGGGCGCCAACGCGATCCAGGCGCTGTTCGTGGCCGGGATGTTCGGGATGTTCTTCATGGGCGCGCTGTACCTGCAGCAGGTGCTGGGCTACGACGCGCTCGAGACCGGCCTCGCGTTCCTGCCCTCGACGATCGTGATGGGCACGCTGTCGCTGCGCTACTCGGAGCGGCTGATCATGCGCTTCGGCGCACGGACCACGCTGATCCCGGGCCTCGTGCTCGGCATCGCCGGCCTGCTGGTGTTCACGCGGGCACCGGTCGACGGCAGCTACGTCGAGCACGTCCTGCCCGTGATGGTCCTGCTCGGCGCCGGCGCCGGGATCTCGTTCCCCGCGCTGATGGGCCTCTCGATGTCGGGCGCCACGCCGAGCGACGCCGGGCTCGCGTCCGGCCTCGTCAACACCACCCTGCAGGTCGGCGGCGCGCTCGGGCTCGCCGTGCTCGCCACGCTCTCGACGACCCGCACCGAGAACCTGAGCGAAGCCGGCGACTCGGCGCTCGCCGCGCTCAACGGCGGCTACCACCTCGCCTACCTCGTCGGCGCCGGGCTGATCCTGGCCGCGCTCGCCGTCGCGCTGACGGTGCTGCAGCCGGAGCGCAAGGCCGCCGAGGCGGTCGAGGCGAAGCAGAAGCGCGCCCCCGCGCGGCGGCCGAAGCCGGCCTACGAGGTTTCCTGACCACCCGACTCGGTCCCGTCAGGCTAGCCTGGCGGGACCGTGGTTCGGCTCGGGATCCTCATCGCCGCAGTCCTCCTCCTCGCAGGCTGCGGGGGCGACGACCCCACGCCGCAGCGGCCGAAGCCGCCGGTGAAGCTCAGCGTCTCCAGCCCCGGCGATACCGCGCTGGTGCTCGGCAGCACCGTGCGGGTCAGCGGGAGCGTGAGCCCGACCACGGCGCGGGTGCAGGTCCAGGGGAAGCGCGCCCAGGTGAGCGGCGGGCGCTTCACGTCCGAGGTCCCGCTCGAGCCCGGCCCGAACGTCATCGACGTCGCCGCCACGGCCGCGAACCGCTCGGCCGCCCTCACCGCCTTCCGCGTCACGCGCGAGCAGCGGGTGGCGGTCCCGGACCTGGTCGGCGCCGGCGTCGACGACGCCGAGCGCATGACCCAGCGCCGCGGCCTCACGCTCGAGTCCCAGCGCGGCGGCGGCTTCCTCGACCCGCTCGTGCCCAAGGGCCTGGGCGTGTGCGAGCAGGAGCCGTCGGCGGGCAGCCGGGTGCGGCGCGGCAGCACCGTCCGCGTCGTCGTCGCCCGCGCCTGCTGAGGGCTAGCCCGCCGGCGTGACGGCGATCAGCGCGATCCGCGGCTGGCCGTGGTCGCGCACGACGCCGAAGACGATCCGGCCCTCGATCGCGTCCCGGCCCTTGCGCTCCACGCGGTAGCTGCCGCTCGCGCGACCGGCCCGGCCGCCGCTCACCTCGAGGTCGTCGAGCTCGTAGCCGCTCGTGTCCTGCGCCCGGAACTGGCGCTCGTACTCGTTGACGACGCTCTTGCGGCCACGGGCGACGCCGCTGGGGAGCACGCGCTCGACGCCGGGGGTGAGCGTGCGCCGCAGCGCCGCGCCGTCCTCGTCCCCGTAGGCCTGCGCGAAGTCCTGCGCGACGTCGCGGACGTCGTTCTCGGACACCGGCCCCGTGGCGTTGCCCGCGCCGGGTCCGTCGACGAGCCCGAGCACGAGCGCGGCCGCCGCGGCGGCCGCGACGGTCGCGCCGAGCAGCACGACGCCGCGGCGGCGGCCGCGGTGCCGCGTCGGCCCCTCCCCCGGCAGCGGCGGGATCAACGGCGACTGGGTGCCCTTCCGGCGCGGTGCGTCCTTGACGTCCGTGGAGGGGATGACGCCGGTCGCCATCGTGGCGTCCGCGACCGGCGGCGCCTCGACCACGGTCGCCGCGGTTGCCGGGTCCGCGAACAGCGACGTCGTGACGGCGCTGCGCGGCGAGGCGTGGCCGTTGGTCGCGGGCTCGGGCGCGGCGGAGCCGACGGCCACGCTGCGCTCGGACTCGGTCACCGGCTCGCCGCGGGCGGCGGCCGCCGCCGCGCGGCCGAGGTCGCCGGCCGACGGGTAGCGATCCTCGGGCTCCTTGGCCAGCGCCCGTGCCATCACGCGGTCGAAGCCGGACGGCGCGCCGCGCTCGGACGGCCGCGGGATCGGGTCCTGCATGTGCGCGAGCAGCGTGGCCGGGAAGGTGCTGCGCGGGAACGGCGGCGTGCCCACGAGCGCCGCGTGCAGCACGCAGCCGAGCGAGTAGACGTCGGCGCGCGCGTCGAGCCGCAGCGCGCTCAGCTGCTCGGGCGCGGAGAAGTCGATCGTGCCCATCCACTGCCCGGTCTCGGTGAGCTGCGTCTCCGAAGAGAGCAGCCGCGTCAGCCCGAAGTCGCTCAGGTAGGCGTGCTCCGAGCGCCCGCTGCCGCCGAGCAGCACGTTGGCGGGCTTGACGTCGCGGTGGACGAGCCCGGCGGCGTGCGCGGCGTCGAGCGCGGAGGCGACCTGCGCCACGATCGCCGCCGCCCGCTCCGGCGCCAGCGGGCCCTCGCGCTTGATCAGCGCGTGCAGGTCCGTCCCGCGCACGTAGCGCATGACCAGGTAGAGCTGCCCGTCCTCCTCGCCCGCGCCGTGGACGGGAACCACGTTGGGATGGTCGATCGCCGCCGCCATCCGCGACTCGCGCTGGAAGCGCTCGCGGAAGTCCGGGTCGGCGGCACGGTCGGCGGCGATCAGCTTGAGCGCGACGGGGCGCCCGAGGTCGAGCTGGACCGCGCGATAGACGACGCCCATCCCGCCGCGCCCAGCGACCTCTTCGATCCGGTATCCACCGAACACGTCACCTGGTGAGAGCGCAGCCACGCTCTCATTCTGACTCAGCCCGCTAAGGGCGCTCCAAGGCGGCCCGCGGCGATGCGCGTGAGCGCCGCGCGGTGGCGCCCCGCGCCGCCCAGCAGCACGGTGTCGAGCTGGGCGCGCTTGTAGAGCCAGTGCACGTCCGCCTCCCACGTGAAGCCGATGCCGCCGTGGGCCTGGATCGCGCTCGCGGTGACGTCGCGCCCGCCGGCCGCCGCGGCGGCGCCGGCCAGCGCGGCCGCCTCGGGCAGCCGCTCCGGGTCGGCGTCCGCCGCCCAGGCCGCGAAGTAGGCGGTCGAGCGCGCGCTCTCGGTGTCGAGCAGCATCTGCGCGCAGCGGTGCGCGACGGCCTGGAACGAGCCGACGGGCACGCCGAACTGCTTGCGGTCCTTCACGTAGGCCAGCGTCATGTCGAGCGCCTGCTGGCTCAGCCCCACGACCTCGGCCGCGACGCCCGCGCGCACGCGGTCGGCGGCGCCCGGCCCGAGCGGTTCGGCGCTGCCGCCGCTGACCCGCGCGTAGCGGCGCGTCGAGTCGATCACGTCGAGCGGCTCGGCCTCGAAGCCCGAGACCAGCTCGGCCTCGTCGCCGTCGAGCAGCACGAGCACGGCGGCGCCGGCGGCGTCCGCGCACAGCTCGCGCGTGCCGATCCCCGCGGTCGCCTCGCCGGCGGCCAGCGCGGGCAGGTGGCGCGCCCGCTGCTCGTCGCTGCCGCAGGCCTGGATCACCGAGGCGGCGACGGCGGTCGAGAGGAACGGCGTCGCCGCGCAGGCGTAGCCGAGCTCCTCGAGCAGCACGGCCAGCTCGACGGCGCCGAGCCCCTGGCCGCCGTGCTCCTCGGCCACGGCGATGCCGGGCCAGCCGAGCTCGGCCAGCTCGCCCCACAGCGCGTCCCCGTACGCGCGCGCCTCGGCCGCCTCGCGCACCTTCGCCCACGGCGAGCGCGCGGCGAGCAGCTCGCGCGCGACGGTCTTGATCTCCTGCTGGTCCTGGGTCAGGTCGAAGTCCATTGCCGTCCTCTCAGCGTGCCTTGGGGAGGCCGAGCACGCGCTCGGCGATGATGTTCTTGAGCACCTCGGTGGTGCCGCCCTCGATCGAGTTGCCGCGCGTGCGCAGCAGCTCGTAGGCCGCGGGCGTGCCCGCCTCGAGCGCCGCCGGGCCGAGCAGGTCGGCCGCAAGCTGGGCGAGCTGCTGGTTGGTGTCCGACCACATCCACTTGAGCAGCGAGCCCTCGGGCCCGGGCGTGCCGTACTTCTGGATCGCGGTCAGCCCGCGGTAGGCGGTGAGGCGCAGCGTCTCCGTGCGCAGCTGCAGGTCGCCGAGCTTGTCGGCGACCACGGGGTCGTCGAGCAGCCCGCGGCCCGCGGCCTCCGCCATCAGCTCGTCGAGCTGCTGGCGCAGCCGCACCTGCAGCATGAAGCCGAGCCCGGCCCGCTCGTTCATCAACGTCGTCAGCGCGACCTTCCAGCCGTTGCCCTCCCCGCCGAGCACGTTGGCGTCGGGGATCCGCGCGCCGTCGATGAACAGCTCGTTGAACTCCGGCTCGCCCGTGATCTGCCGCAGCGGCACGACCTCGACGCCGTCCTGCTCCATGTCCATCAGGAAGTAGGTGAGGCCCTTGTGCTTCGCCGCCTCGGTGTCCGTGCGCGCGACGAGCATGCACCACTTGGAGTACTGGGCCCCGCTCGTCCACACCTTCTGGCCGGTGACGACCCAGTCGTCGCCGTCGCGGACCGCGCGCGTCTTCAGCGCGGCGAGGTCGGAGCCCGCGTCGGGCTCGGAGAAGCCCTGGCACCAGATCTCGTCGGCGGAGAGGATCGGGGCGAGGTGGCGCTCCTTCTGCTCCGGCGTGCCCCAGGTCATGATCGTCGGGCCGGCCAGCAGCACGCCGAGGACGTTGGCGGGCAGCGGCGCGCCGGAGCGGCCGAGCTCCTCCCAGAAGATCGCCGACTCCGTCAGCGTCGCGCCGCGGCCGCCGTACTCCTGCGGCCAGTGCACGGCCGCCAGGCCGTCGGCGGCGAGCCGGCGCTGGAAGTCGCGCCGCCAGGCGTAGTTGGCGTCCTCCCCCGCGGGCTCCTCGCCGGGCGGGTTCGCGGCGAACCACGCCCGCAGCTCGTCGCGGAACGCGGTCTCCGAATCGCTGAACGTCAGGTCCATGGTTCCTCCTCAGCGGCGAGCCGCACGGCGCAGCCCACCAGGATGTCCTCGAGGTCGGTGACGCGCTGCCCGGCGCGCACCCTGGTGCAGGCGAGCTCGTGGATGCCGACCGCCAGGACGAACAGCGCGTCGTCCGGCGGCACGGGCTGCCCCGAGCGCGCGAAGGTCTTGCGGTAGCGGGCGATGAAGCGGGTGAGCGTCGCCTGGCGCTCGGCCTCGACGGCCGGCCACTCGAGCAGGTAGACGCGGGCGAAGAGCGGGTCCTCCTCGAGCGTCTGGAGGTACGTGCGCAGCCCGAGGCGCAGCTCCTCGCGCCAGTCGGCCGCGTCGCGCACGGCGGCGGTGATGCGCGCCTCGAGCACCTCGCAGCCGAGCCGGTAGGCGCTGGCGAGGCACGCCTCCTTGGAGTCGAACAGCGCGTAGAAGGTCCCCCGCGAGACGCGCGCGAGACGCACCGCGTCCGCGACCGTCGCGGCGGCGAAGCCCTTCTCGGCGACCGCGCGCAGCATCCCCTCGAGCACCTTGGCGCGCTGGGCCGACTCGGTGAGCAGCGGCCCGACGGAGGGGTGATGCGAGAGCAGCGACGACTCCACGGCTGCGTACCCTACAGGTACGGCTTGGTACCCGTCGGGTACTCAATACCGCGGGCTGGATGACGTCTGCCCCGGCGCCAACGCGCTGCGGCTGCGGCGATTTAGGTAGGAGTTCTATCCTCGATCGCTGGCCGTCCCGCGCGGCCGACTCGAGCCGGTACGACCCCTGCCGGCCGGGGCGACAGAGAGCGGAACCATGGCCAGCCGGCAAGCAGTACCGAGCGCTCAGGCGCTCGCCCCGTACGCCCAGCCGAACCTCGGGCTTGCGGCCCTCGACGTTGCGACCTCGGTCGTCCCGTACATCGCGCTGTCGGTGCTGATGTACCTCAGCCTCGACGTCTCGCTGTGGCTGACGCTGGCGCTCGCGATCCCGGCGGCGGGCTTCATGCTGCGCACGTTCATCCTCTTCCACGACTGCACGCACGGCGCCTTCGTGCCGACGCGGCGCGGGAACCTGTGGCTCGGGATCGCGCTGGGGGTCGTCGTCTTCTCGCCCTTCCACGCCTGGCGCTACAACCACGCCGTCCACCACGGCACCGCGGGCGACCTCGACCGCCGCGGGACCGGCGACGTGCAGACGCTGACCGTCGCCGAGTTCAACGCGATGACGCCGCGCGGGCGGCTGGGCTACCGCCTGTTCCGCAACCCGTTCGTGATGTTCGGCCTCGGCCCGCTCTACTCGCTCGTCCTCCAGCCGCGGGTCATCTCCCGCTCAGCGACGCCGCGCATCCAGCGCAGCATCCTCGGCACCAACATCGCCCTCGTGCTCGTGGCGGGCGCGCTGATCTGGCTGATCGGCTGGCAGGCGTACCTGCTCGTCCAGCTGCCGCCGTTCCTGATCGGCGGCGCGGCCGGCGTCTTCCTCTTCTACGTGCAGCACCAGTTCGAGGACGCCTACTGGGAGCGCGGCGACGACTGGACGTTCGCCCAGTCCGCGCTCCAGGGCAGCTCGCACCTCAAGCTCCCGAAGCTGCTCCAGTTCTTCACCGGCAACATCGGGCTGCACCACGTCCACCACCTCAACGCGCGGATCCCGAACTACAACCTCCAGCGTGCGCACGACGAGAACCCGATCTTCCACGACGTCCCGACCCTGTCGCTGGGTGACGCGGCGCGGTCGGTACGGCTGAAGCTCTACGACGAGGACCGCGGGCGGCTGGTGACGTTCGCCGAAGCTAGTCCGTCGCGCCCGCCGCGTCGACCTCGAACCACACCTGCGTCCCGCCAGTCCGGTTGACGCCCCAGCGCGTGGCGATCTTGTCGACGAGCTGAAGGCCGAAGCCGCCGCCGTACTCGCGATCGGGCTCCCGCGGGGCGACGACGCCGCTCGTGCCGGGATCGCGCACCTCGACCCGCAGCGCGCCCTCCCGGAGCTGGACCGCGAGCCGCAGTGAGGCGTCCTGCGGGATCTCCGGGTGGCGGAGGCTGTTGGTGACCAGCTCGGAGGCGAGCAGGCGCGCGTCGTCGAGCACCTCGATCGGCACGTGCCCGGACAGCCAGCGGGTGAGGGCGGCGCGCGCCGTGGCCGGCGCGGCCGGGCCGACCCGCAGGGTCGCCTCGAGTCGCTCGTAGCCCTCGACGACGGTCGGGTTGCGCGCGATCTCGAGCTGGTCGACGAGGTCGGCGTTCTCGACGCGCAGCGCCTGGCACTCGTCCATCAGCCGCGCGATGGCGATCTCCTGATCGCGGAACCGCTGCTGCAGCGAGACGTTGATTGTCATGAGGGACCTCCCTGGAGCCCTCTGCCGGCCACGACGGACCGGAGCGGTCTCCCTCAGTTGGAGGAACAGACCTGCCGCCGCTTGGGTCAGTGGTGAGCTGCCCCGCACCGCGTCAACGCCTGAGGCTCCCGAACCACCAAGCTTACTCCGGCGTCCAGCGCTTCCAAGGGGCTGCGCAACCGGGGCGTATGCTCGCAGTCAGCCGTATGACCGACCCCGATCTCCACCCGACCGACGCCGCGGCGCTGCGCGGCGTAGGGAGCCAGGGCGGGCCGCTGCGGCAGGAGCTGTCGAACGCGATCGTCGCGCTGTTCAAGGAGTACTACGGCCGCGGGCCCGCGGACTGCCGCACCTACCTCGAGCCGGACCTCGTGCTCGTGGTCATGACGGGCGGCTACCACGCCGCCGATCAGACGCTGTTCGAGGCCGGCAAGTGGCACGAGGTGCGCTCGGCGAGGATGTCGTGGCAGGACTCGATGGAGGTCCGCTTCGTCGAGACGATCGAGCGGCTCACCCACCGCCAGGTCAGCACCTTCATGAGCGCGAACCGTCAGTCCCCCGACGTCACCGTCGAGCTGTTCCTGCTCGAGCGAGGCGACGCGCCGCCTGAGCGCTAGGCTGGAGGTCCTGGTCAACCCGGTCGGCCGTGACCAACGTTCCAGTGCAGCGGGTTCCTCTCAGCCGGGGGAAAGCCGGGGCAGTGGAGCCGGCAGCGATCGGTTGGGGTTGGCTCGCTCATCAACACAGCTTGCCGTTCGCGACTCTGCGCGGGATCCGCCCGCAGGACGAGCCTCCGGGGGCCCGATCAAAGCGAGCCCCCTTGGACCAGCAGCACGACGAGCCGACCACCGACGCGCGCAGCAGCATCCTCGCGGACATCTCGCGCGAGATGGTGCGGCTCTATAAGGAGCAGTTCGGCCGCGGGCCGACCAAGGCCCGCACCGACTGGGCGGGCCCGGACACGATCATCACGGTGCTCGAGGACACCCTCACGCCGGCCGAGCGCAACCTGACCCGGCTCGGCGAGCACCAGCGGGTGCGCGACATGCGGACGTTCTTCCAGTACGCGACGGTGGCCGACTTCTGCGAGCCGGTCGAGCGCCTGACCGGGCGCCGCGTGCGGTCATTCCTGAGCGCGATCGACACGCAGGTCGCCGGGCTGGCGATGGAGACCTTCGTGCTGCATCCGGAGGGCTACCAGGGCCCGTCCCGGATCGACATCGGGAACGACTGAGCGCCGCCGGCCGCCTTGGCCGCGTCCATGCCCTGATCGGCGCGGCGGACGAGCTCGTACGCGGACTGCTTCCCGTCCCAGGTCGCGATGCCGATCGAGCAGGTCTGGTTGAAGGGCACCGCGCCGAGGAACCGCTTCGCCACCTCCCCGGCCGCGGCCTGCGCCGAGCCGGGGAGCAGCACCAGGAACTCGTCGCCCCCGAGACGGGCCAGGAAGTCGCTGCCCCGTAGCGCCCCGCTCCACGCGCGCGCGCAGCGCTGGAGCAGGCGATCGCCCTCGGCGTGGCCGTGCGTGTTGTTGATGCGCTTGAGCCCGTCGATGTCGATCGCCAGCACGCTCAGCGGCTCGCTCGCGGCGCCGGCGCGCTGCAGCGCCTGCTCCACCCGGTCGTCCCACGCCCGGCGATTGGGCAGGCCCGTCAGCTGGTCGTGGCTCGTCGCCGCCTGCAGCTCCGCGAGCATGCCCTCCCGCTCGCGCTGGAGGCGCAGCCGCAGCTCGGCCTGGAGCCCCACGACGACACCCACGCCGAAGAAGGTGACCGCGCGGGCGCCGTAGCCGATGACATCGAGCGGCACGTCCTGGATCACGGCCCAGCCGACGGTGCAGAGCATCGCGCCGGCGGCCGCGATCAGCCCGCCGCGCAGCCCGCGCTCGGACGCGAGCAGGCTGACCGGGATCACGTAGAGGAAGCCAACGGCCTCGATCGGGTTCGACACCGCGAGCCGCAGCAGCGTGACGAGGACGAGCAGCAGCGCGCACACGACGTAGTCGGTGCGCTCGGTCCGCGGGGGGCGCAGGACATCAATCATCAACGTTGTTTTCGACGGGTCTCGCAGGAGCCTTGACGGGGTGCGGACGGACGGTCGTGCTGCCCGTACCCCCGGTGTGTGGATCACCCGGCTGCCAGGGGGTCGCCCAGGCCCCAGGATGTTGCCCATGACCTCGCTGACCCGCCCCGCTCCCCGCCCCGCCCGCCGCGAGTCGGCCACCCACGGTGCCGCGCTGACGTTCGAGACCCTCGTCGGGGGTCAGGCCGTGCACGCGCGGCTGCGCATGCACGACGACACGCTGCTGCGGGTCATCGCCGGGATCGTCCGCGTGACGATCGAGGCCAACGCGCACTGGCTCAAGACGGGCGACGAGCTGGTCATCCCCGCGGGCGCGTCACACCGCCTGGCGAGCGCCGGCGGCGTCGCCCGGATCGTCACCGGGTTCCGCGCGGTCCGTCGCTGACGCTGAGCGAGTCGACGAGGTCGCACCAGCCCGAGCGCACGCGCTCGAGCGACCAGCCGAGGCCGCGTCGCGCGTACAGGTGCTGCGCCGGGCGCAGCATCGCGAGCAGGGCCTGCGCGACGAACTCCGAGTCGACGTGCGGCGCCGCCTCGCGCAGCAGGATCGACAGGTGCGTGGCGTAGAGCGCGTACGGGCCGCCGTCGACGACCCGGCCGGGCGGCTCGGCGACGACGAGCAGCTCGACGTGGTTCTCGAGCAGGTCGAAGTAGCCCTCGCCGAACGCGCGCAGGCGCTCTGAGGCGGGGACGCCCGGGCCGAGCGGCGGCGGGCCGAAGATCAGCGCGTCCTGGAACTCGCGCGTGTGCTGGTCGAGCAGCGCCAGCGCGAGCCCGGCGCGGTCGCCGAAGCGGCGATACAGCGTCCCGGTGCCCACGCACGCCGCGCGCGCCACGTCGTCCATCGATACGTGGTCGATGCCGTGCGCCGCCACCAGCTCCGTCGCCGCCTCCAGGATCCGGAGGCGGTTGCGGGCGGCGTCCGCGCGCTCGCGCGGTGTCTGGCCGTCGTCGAACTGCGGAAGCTCCAGCACGGCGTCCATCATGCCGCTTCCCGTCATGCCGTTTGCTCGACCGGCGACCCCACCTCGCGCATCAGGTCGCCGAGGACGTCGTCCAGGCGGGCGGCGAGCTCGGGGTCGGCGAGGGTGTCGTCGGTGTCGAAGGCCGAGTCGGCCATGCCGACGGGGAGCTCGGACTCGAGCACGTGCGCACCCGAGGCCTTGAGCGCCTTGCGGACCTCCGCCTGCGCCCACACGGCGCCGAAGAGGCCGGTGCTCGCGCCGATCACGGCGCTCGGCTTCTCGCGCAGGACGTTGTCGGGGAACGGGCGGGAGGCCCAGTCGAGCGCGTTCTTGAGCCCGCCGGGGACCGAGGCGTTGTACTCGGGCGTGGCGATCAGGAGCCCGTCGGCCTGCGCGACCGCGTCGAGGAAGTCCTCGACGGCGGGCGGCGGGGTGGTCTCGAGGTCCTCATCGAAGATGGGCAGGCCGGCGAGGCCCTCCCACTCCACGAAGTCGACCCCGGGCGGGAGCATGTCGCCCGCCGCCCGGAGCAGCCGTCGGTTGTGGGAGCCCCGGCGCACACTGCCTGCGATGCCGAGGATCCGCATCGCTTACGCCTGTGCGACGAGCGAGAGCTCGACGGTCAGGGTGACGTCGTTGGCGAGCACGTTGCCGCCCGACGGGAGGGCCATGTTCCAGTTGATGTCGAACTCGGTGCGGTCGATCACGGCCTCGAGGTTGAGGTGGCCGCGCTCGTTGCCGAAGGCGTCGGCGGCGGGGGCGATCCAGGTGCCGGTCGCCTCGACCGGGCGCGTGATGCCCTTGATCGTGAGCTCGCCGGCGACCGTCGCGGTGCCGTCCTCGCGCAGATCGACGTTGTCCGAGTTGAAGGTCACCTCGGGGTGGTTCTCGTTGTCGAAGAACTCGGCGCTGAGGACGTGCTGGCGGAACTGGTCGGGCGTGCGGATCGAGATCGACTCGACCTTGGCGGTGCCCTCGAGGCGACCGTCGGTCAGCGTCGCGGCGACCTCGTCGAGCGTGCCCTTGAAGAGCGAGACGCCCTGGTAGCGGACGGCGAAGCCGAAGCTCGAGTGAACAGGATCGGCGTTGTAGGTGCTGCTGAGGAGCGGAGTGGTGGCCGTGGCCATGAAGGTCTTCCCCCTGGAAGTCGTCGGTTCGGGTGACGCCTAAACGGAGCGCGTTCCGGTTACGAGACACAGAGTAGCACCAGGTTGTTGCGTGCGCAAGCAACCGCCCGATCCGCAAGGCTTTGGGCTGAACGTTTCAACTGCGGCTGGGTAGGGATGCCGCGCCGAGGGAGAGGGGCCGGGGCACTCCGAACCCACCCCTACCCAGCCGCAGTTGACGTTCCCCGACGAACCCCCTGCGCCTCCCAGGCAAAGCCACGCGACGCAAACCGAGCCGCCATGCCCTCCCGACGCAGCACCGCGAGCATCGCCTCGGGCGGATGCGCGAAGACCCGGAACTCGCGCCGCATCAACCGGAAGCCGAGGTTCTCGGCGCCCACGATCAGCCGTGACACCACGTTCCGCCGGGGGTGGCTGAACACGAGCGCTCGGCGCGCGTGCGCCGCCGCCGCGCTCAGCAGCCGCTCGTAGTCGGGGTAGCAGCAGACGACGCGGTGCAGGACGACGACGTCGGCGGGCGCGATCGCCTCGGGGTCGACGGCGATGTCGTGCAGCCGCCGCTCCACCCGGTCCTGCACGCCCGCCTCGCTCGCCAGCCGCGCCGCGTCCGCGTCGTAGGCCGGCGAGAGCTCGAGGTTGACGGCGCGCGCGGCGCCGCGCCGCAGCAGCTCGAGGTGGATCTCCCCCACCCCGCCGCCGATCTCGAGCACCGTCGCACCCGCGATCCCCTCCTGCTCGAGGAAGCCGACCATCCGCTGCGCCGTCGCGTCGAGCCCGCGCTTGCGGTACGCCCGCGCCATCCGGCGCGCGAAGCGCCGGTTGAAGAAGCGGTCGCAGCCCCGTGGGTCGCAGCAGCTCACGGTTGGCTCACCCAGCCCCCGAACCGCCGCTCCAGCTCCAGCGCCGCCGCGATCGTGAGGTGATCCCCACCGGCGGCGGCGGCGACCTGGACCCCCAGAGGCAGCCCGCGCCGGTTCAGCCCCAGCGGGACCTGGGTCACGGGCAGGCCGAGCAGGTTGAAGACCGCCGAGGGCGTGATCACCCAGGCGCGGCCGACGGTGGCGCCGTGCTTCGGCGCCACGCGCGGGTGCGGGTGGTGCAGCAGCACCGCGTCGTCCCCGAGGATGCCGGCGACCTCCTCGCGCAGCGCCAGGACGGCCGCCAGCGCGCGGCGGGTGCGCCCGGCCGGCACGCGGTCGTGGAGGCGCTCGACCGCCAGCGTGATCATGATCGCCGTGGTGTGGTCGCCGCGGCCGCGCATGGCGTCCGCCCACGGGCGCGGGCCGTGCGGCGTGCCGCCCGCCCCTTCGAGCAGCTCGTTGAGCGTGACGCCCGCCCCGTCGCCGAGCGCGGCCATGAACAGCTCGAGCGCCCGCCGCAGCTGCTTGAGATCGACGTGCTCGACGCGCGCGCCGGCGTCCCCGAGCGCCTGCGCGGCGCGGTCGCGCGCGTCGCGCAGCTCGCGCCGGGCGGGCACGAGCGAGGCGCCGTCGGCGAGCAGGACGCGCACGCGGCGCAGGTCGACGGCGGCGGGGTCGCCGAGCTCGCGCTCGACGCAGCGCGGGTCCTCGCCGTCGGGGCCGGAGACGATCCGCGTCACCGGCATCAGATCCTCGGCGTGGCGGGCGAGCGGCCCGAGCGTGAGCATGAACGCCGCCTCGCCGTCGGTGTTCGGGAACTGGCCCGTGTTCGGCACCAGGCCGGGCGACGGCTTGTGCCCGAAGACGCCGTTGAAGAACGCGGGCACGCGGATCGAGCCCGCGATGTCCGAGCCGAGCCCGACCGGCGAGCCGCCCGAGCCGACCGCCGCGCCCTCGCCGCCCGAGGAGCCGCCGGCCGTGCGCCGCGGGTCGTAGGCGTTGCGGGTCCGGCCGTAGACGCGGTTGACGGACTCGATCCACATCGTCAGCTCCGACGTGTTCGTGACGCCGAGCGGGATGAAGCCCGCGTCGATCAGCCGCTGGACCGCCGGCGCGGTGGTCTCGGAGCGGCGGTCGCGCAGCGCGACCATGCCGGCGCAGTTGGGCATCCCGCGCAGCGCGATCGACTCCTTGATCGTGCACGGCACGCCCAGGAACGGCGGCAGCGCGTCCTCGGGGCCGGCCGCCGCGATCCGCTCGTCGGCGGCCTCGGCGTCGGTGAGCGCGTCGGTGAAGCGATCGCAGGCCAGCGCGTTGGTGCGCGGCTGGCGGCGGTGCAGGCGCCAGGCGTGGGCCTCGACGACCTCGCGGGCCGACAGCTCGCCGCCGCGGATCGCCGCGGCGAGGTCACGGGCGCTGCGCTCGATGATCGCGGCCACGTCGAAGAGCATCCCAGCCGAGGGCAGAACAAGCCCCACCCCAGTCGGGCGCCCTCTTACGCATCCGGGGCGACCCTTGCGACACGACCGAGCCTTCGGTTCGCGTTTGAGAAGCGCCGTCGTCTGGTGAAAAGTCGTCTCCGTGGGGCGGGGCTCGAAACTGAGCGTATCGCCGTGTCCGGCATTCTCAACGACAACGCATTCGACGTTCGCCGCCGGATTTGGGAGGCTAGGCGTTATCCGAGTCGTGATCGCCGATGACAGCCTGCTGGTCCGCGAGGGCATCGCCTCGCTGCTGCGGCGCGGCGGGTTCGAGGTCGCGGCGGAGGCGGCCGACCCCGTCGAGCTGCACGCGGCGGTCGACGAGCACACGCCCGACATCGTGATCGTCGACGTGCGGATGCCGCCGACCCACACGGAGGAGGGGCTCGACGCGGCGCGCGAGATCCGCGCCCGCCACCCGGACACGGCGATCGTGATCCTCTCCCAGCACGTCGAGGTCGGGATCGCGATGCGGGTCCTGGTCGAGAACCCCGCGCGCCTCGGCTACCTGCTCAAGGACCGCGTCACCGACATCGAGGACTTCACGGCCACGCTGCGCCACGTGGCGGCCGGCGGGTCCGCGCTCGACCCGCAGATCGTCTCGCAGCTGCTCTCCGGCGACCGCGAGGAGGGTCCGCTGACGACGCTGACCCCGCGCGAGCGCGAGGTCCTCGAGCTGATCGCCGAGGGGCGCTCCAACAAGGGGATCGCAGAGCGGCTCGGGGTCTCCACCGGCGTCGTGCAGAAGCACGTCGGCTCGCTGTTCGCGAAGCTCGGGATCCCCGACTCCGACGACGACCATCGCCGGATCCTGGCGGTGCTGACCTTCCTGCGCAGCCTCGGAGCGTCACGCCTCGCGTGACGCTCCGGAGCGCGCGTTCAGCTAACTAGCCGCGACGGCTACGGGACCCGTGGCGGTGCCGGTCCCAGCGGTCGTGGTGGCGATCGCCCCGGTGGCCGCGGTGGCCACCGCGGTCGTAGCGGCAGTTGCGCTTGACCGTGACGGTGCCCGAGACCCACTCGTCGACGTAGGAGCACTCCACGGAGTTGCGGCGCGTGACGCCCTCCTGGGTGTCGACGAAGTGGAAGTCCCCGAAGGAGACGTCCCACGCGACGGGTTCGTACTTCCGCCGCGTCTGGAGGTCGATGAGCGGGGCGTAGATGTCGTCGGTCGAGCCGACCTCGACCGGGCCGTCGCCGCAGTCGATCGTGGCGACGAACGAGAAGTCGGCGGGATCCAGCGGTGGCGGATTATGGGCCGAGGCCGAGCCGGCGAACGCCAGCGAAAGCACGGCGGTGCAAACGGCAATCAAGGGGAGGCGCATGGTCGAGTCCTTTCGTTGTGCGTCCTTCCCTCCCATCATCGGCGCCGACATGAGCGCGCCACAGGAACCCTGGACACACGTTGGACCGCGCCGTTACCGCTTCTTGTAGAGCTTCTTGACCAGCTCGCAGTTGCGGGTCTTGACCAGCCGGTTGAAGCCGATGTTGACGCGGTCGAAGCCAGGGCCGCAGTCGATCGAGGCGCGGCCCTTGGCGTAGGCCTCGACGATGTCGTCGCCGGCGCCGGTCAGGACCGTGTTCGGGCCGGAGCCGCGCAGGCGCACCGTGTCGTTGCCGTAGCCGGCGAGGATGCGGTTGCGGAGCGGCCCGCCCTGGAGGAAGTCGTCGCCGTCGCCGCCGATGATCTTGTTGCCGGCGCGCGAGCCGTAGACGGTGTCGTTGCCGGGGCCGGCGTCGATCCTGTCGGTGCCGTAGGAGCGGCCGTCATGGAGGCGGTTGCCCCACAGGACGTCATCGCCGGCGTGGCCGAGGAGCGTGTCGGGGCCGGGGCCGCCGAGCAGGTTGTCGTTGCGCTCGGTGCCGCGCAGCGTCCCGCCCTGGCGCGAGTTGGCGTCGCGCGTCACGCCCTTGGTCGGGTCGTGCGTCCGCTCCTGCTCGACGACGTGCTCGCAGTTGCGGATGTTGCCGCGGCGAATGTCGGCCGCGTTGGAGACGCCACCCTTGAGGTTGTACGGGTTGATGTAGATCGTGTCGTCGCCAGGGCCGCAGTTCACGGTCTCGACCGCGGTGCCGTTGTTGACGTAGACCGTGTCGTTGCCGTCGCCGGCGTCGATGCGGTCGGGGCCCGAGTCGCTGTAGACCTGGTCGTCGCCGGGGCCGCTGTTGATGCCGTCGGCGCCCGTGCCGCCGTGGACGATGTCGTTGCCGGCGCCGGAGCTGATCTGGTCCGGGGCAGCGCCGCCGTCGAGCGTGTCGTTGCCGTCGCCGCCGTCGAGCGTGTCGTGGCCGAAGCCGCCGAGGCCGGCGTCGTCGCCGGACTCGCCCACGAGCGAGTCGTCGCCGGAGCCGCCGTCGAGCAGGTCGTTGCCGCCGCGGCCGGAGAGCTGGTCGCCGCCGGTCTCGCCGTAGATGAAGTCGGGGCCGGCGCCGCCGATGACGCGGTCGTTGCCGCCGCCGGCGCGCACGGTGTTGCCGCTCGCGGTCCTGACCGTCAGGCGGTCCGCGCCGGGCGAGCCGGTGAGCGGCCGCGCCTCGGCTGAAGCCGAGACGATGAGCGCGAAGAGGATGAGGGCGGCGAAGAGCGTGGGGAGGCGACGGGAGAAGAGCATGTAATGGGGATCGGCACGACACACCGCCGACTGGAGCGAGCGGAGTCTCCGTAGTCCACTTGTCCGTTCTGGCGCGTTTCCGTTATGCCGGCGCTCGCCCTCCAGATGCGTACCCTGCGGGCCATGGCGCGAGATGTCTACGTCGTGGGCTCGGTCAACGTCGACCTCGTGGTGACGGCGGCGACGCTGCCGCGGCCCGGTGAGACCGTCGCGGGCGGCAGCTTCGAGCGCCACGGCGGCGGCAAGAGCGCGAACCAGGCGGTGGCGGCGGCCCGGCTCGGGGCGACCGTGCGGATGGTCGGGGCGGTCGGCGCGGACGACCTCGGCGAGGAGGCGGTGGCGGCGCTCGAGGCCGAGGGCGTCGATGTCTCCGCGGTGGCGCGGCTCGAGGGCAGCGCCACGGGGGTGGCGCTGATCGTCGTCGACGCGGCGGGCGAGAACCAGATCGCGGTCGCCTCGGGCGCCAACGCCGAGCTCGGCGGCGATGCCGTCGAGGCGGTGCTGCGCAGCGCCGACGGCGGCGTCGTGCTGCTCGGCTTCGAGGTGCCCGACGCGCCCGTGCTCGCCGGGGCGCGGGCCGCGCGCGCCGCCGGCCTCGAGGTCGTGGTGAACCCCGCGCCGGCCCGCGAGCTGCCCTTCGCGCTGCTCGCGCTCTCTCCCCTCCTCACCCCCAACCTCGACGAGGCGCGCGCGCTCGCGGGCGAGGAGGACCCGGAGACCGCCGCGCGCGCGCTCGCGGCGAAGACCGGCGCTCCGGTCGTCGTCACGCTCGGAGCGGAGGGCGCGCTCGTGGTCGACGGCGAGTCGGTCGAGCGGATCCCCGCCCCGGCCGTCGAGGTCGTGGACACCACCGGCGCCGGCGACGCCTTCAACGGCGCGCTCGCCTGCGAGCTGGCGGGCGGCGCCGCGCTGATCGACGCGGTGGGCTTCGCGATCGCGGTCGCGGCCGCGTCGACGTGCGCCGCCGGGGCGCGGACGGTGGTTCGCCCCGGCCCAGCGGGGTAGTTGCACCGCATGTCCCACCTCGAGATCTACCTGCAGGACCACTACGCGGGCTCGACGGGCGGCATCGAGATGGCGAAGCGCACGGCGAAGGCCAACGGCGGCACGGAGTTCGGCGGCCCGCTGACGCGGCTGGCGGGCGAGATCCGCGAGGACCGCGACGCGCTCAAGCGCATCATGGCCCGCTTCGACGTGAGCCCCGCGCCGGTCAAGGGCGGGCTCGCGTGGGCCGCCGAGAAGGCGGGGCGCCTGAAGCCCAACGGGCAGATCCGCGGCTACTCGCCGCTCGGCCGGCTGGTCGAGGTCGAGGCGCTGATCACCGGCGTCAGCGGCAAGCTGAGCCTGTGGCGCTCCCTGCTTCAGATCGCATCGAGCGAGCCCCGGCTCGACAGCGCGCAGCTCGACGACCTCGTCGCACGCGCCGAAGATCAGCTCGGCCGCCTGCACGACCTGCGCGACCGCGCCGCGGGCATCGCCCTGACCGCTCCCTGAAGCATATGCCGACGCATGTATATGCCTAATCGGTTATACTCGCGCTGTGCCGTCCACCTGGTCCGTGCTCGCCGATCCTCACCGCCGCGCCATGCTCGAGCTGCTGCTCGAGCGCCCGCGGCCGGTCGGCGAGCTCGTCGACCGGCTCGGGCTGACCCAGCCCGGCACGTCCAAGCACCTGCGCGTCCTGCGCGAGGCCGGCCTCGTGCAGGTCCGCCAGGAGGCGCAGCGCCGCGTCTACGCGATCGACCCCGGCCCGCTCGCCGAGCTGGACGTCTGGCTCGCGCCCTACCGGCGGCTGTGGAACGACAGCCTCGACGCGCTCGGGCGGCACCTCGACCGGATGCCCACCGAGGAGGACTGACGCATGTACGGGACCTACGAGACGATCGACGGCAAGCCCGCCGTGCGCTTCGAGCGCCGCTACCCGCACCCCGTCGACCGCGTCTGGCGCGCGGTCACCGAGCCGGAGCAGCTCGCGCACTGGTTCCCGAACACGGTCGAGGTCGACCTGCGCGAGGGAGGCCACATGCACTTCACGTTCCCCGGCGGCGAGATGGAGCCGATCGAGGGATCGGTGACCGCGCTCGACCCGCCGCGCCGCTTCAGCTTCACCTGGGGCGACGAGCACCTGCACATCGAGCTCGAGCCGGACGGCGACGGCTGCCGGCTGCGCTTCACCCAGGTCCTCTCCACCCGCGAGCAGGCCTCGCGCGACGCCGCGGGCTGGCACGTCTGCCTCGCTCGGCTCGACGACCTCCTGTCCGGCGACGCGGGCGACGCGCCCGGCACCGAGGCGACGGACGAGTGGAGCGAGCTCTACGAGGAGTACCAGCGCCGCGGCGTGCCCGCGGGCGCGCCGATCCCGGGCGCCTAGGGTCATCCCGCCGGGCTCGAGCCGGTCGAGCCACTCGAAGCGCAGGCCGTAGACGTCGTGCCCCTCGTCGCGCAGGACGCGCGCGCGCCCGCTGACGAGCGGGAACGGCAGCGGCGGAAGGTCGAAGGCCAGCTCCTCGTCGATCGCGAGTGGCCGTGGCGTGGCGACCGACATGCCACCGGAGCCGAGGTCGACGGTCCGCGCAGTGATCGGGTTGCCGATCCTGCGGGTCAGCGTGCAGTCCATGGCAACATGCGAGCGCGGGGCCCGCCGACGTTCCAGTTCGCTCATCCGCCGATCATTGCGGGTGCAACCGCTTCGCGCAAGGAAACCTGTGCACTCAGCGCCGCAGCGACGCGCCGTCGAGCCGCGCGCGGATCGCGGTCGCGGCGCGGTCGAACACGATCGGGTCCTGCATCAGCTGGTACTGCGAGTTGGCGGCCGCGCCGAGCGCGTCGAGCTCGAACGCGAGCTGCTCCGGCTCGACGGCGGGGTCGAGGTCACCCGCCTCCTGCGCCTTGCGCACCTCGCGCGTGAGCAGGCCGAGGAACTGGCGCACGTCCTCCATCACGACGTCGCGCACGGGGTTGTCGGGGCGGCTGTCGAACTCGGCCTTGACCGTGTGGAAGAAGCAGCCGCCGGCGAACTGCTCGCTGCGGAAGTAGGCCAGCCAGTCGTTGGTGAGCGCCTCCAGGCGCGCGCGGCCGCGCGGCAGCGAGCGCGAGGGCTTGACGACGTGCTCGACGAAGCGCCGGCGGGCGGCGTCGATGGTCGCGAGCTGGAGCTCCTCCTTGGAGCCGAAGTGCGCGAACAGCCCGCTCTTGCTCATGTCCAGCTCGGTCGCGAGGCGCCCGATGGTCAGGCCCACGAGGCCCTCGACGGAAGCGAGGTCGGCGGCCGCCTGGAGGATCGACTCGCGCGTGCGGTTGCCGCGGCGGCGCCGCCCGTCCGCCTCGTCGTCGGCGTGCGGCTCGGCGCGGGCGAGCGTCTCGAGGTCTGTGGGCTGTGTCACGGAAGAAGTAGTAGCACGATCGTTCGTGTTGTGGTACAAAAGCACGACCGATCGTGCTTTTTTCTTCAACCACCCGCACCCAGCCGGCTCCGCCCGCGCAGCGCGAGCGCGGCGGCGTCCTGCTCGTCGCAGCCGGCGCGGCCTTCCTCGCCCTGCTCGACACCACCGTCGCGAACCTTGCGGTCACCGACGTCCGCACCGACTTCGCCGGCACCTCCGTCGGCGGCGCGACCTGGCTGATCACGATCTACGCGGTCGTCTTCGCCGCGCTGCTCGCCCCCGCCGGCCGCGTCGCCGACGTCGTCGGCCGGCGCGCGCTGCTGCTCGCCGGCGTCAGCGCCTTCACGATGTTCTCGCTCGCCTGCGCGCTCGCCCCCTCGCTCGAGCTGCTGCTGGTCTCGCGCGCTTTCCAGGGCGCGGCGGCCGCGGCGATGATCCCGGCCTCGCTCGCCGTCGTGCTGATGGACGCACCGCCGGAGCGGCGAGCGGCGGCGATCGGGCTGTGGGCCGCGGCCGGCGCGCTGGCCGCCGCGGCCGGGCCGGCGATCGGCGGCGTGCTCGTCGACACGGTCGGCTGGCGCGCGCTGTTCCTCATCAACGTCCCGGTCGGCCTGGCGATCATCGCGGGAACGCGGCTGGTCCCGCGGTCGGCTCCCCGCCACGGGCGCCTGCCGGATGTCGTCGGCACGCTGCTGCTCGGCGTGGGGATCGGCGCGGCGGCGCTCGGCATCTCCCAGGGCCCGGACTGGGGCTGGGGTGACGCGCGGACCGTCGGCGCCCTGATCGGCGCGGCGCTCGCGATCGCGGGCGCGCTCCGCCGCTCGGCGCACCACCCGACGCCCGCCGTGGAGACGGCCCTGTGGCGCTCGCGCTCGTTCGCGACCGCCAACCTCGCGTCGCTGCTCTACGGCGCCGCGCTGTTCCCGTGGATGCTCGTCGGCGTCCTCTTCCTCGTCGGCGCGTGGGGCTACTCGCCGCTCGAGGCCGGGCTCTCGATGACGCCGGGCGCGATCATCGCGGCCGCCGTGGCCCTCCGGGCCGGGCCGGTCGTCGCGCGCCGCGGCCCGTGGGCGGTGATCGCCGTCGGCGCCGTCGTGCTCGGCACCGCGGGGCTCCTGTGCGCGGTGGCGCTGCCCGAGCAGCCGGCGTTCCTCGCCTTCTGGCTGCCGATCGGCGTCCTGATCGGCGTCGGCACCGGCGCGATCGCCACGGGCGTCTCGACCGCGGCGGCGCTCGCCGTCCCGCCCGAGCGCTTCGCGGCCGCGGTCGGCCTCAACCAGACCGGCCGTCAGGTCGGCGGCGCCCTCGGCATCGCGGTCCTGGCCGCGCTGCTCGACGACCCCGGCGCCGGGGTCGGGCCCTACGAACACGTCTACGCGTTCTGCACCCTCGCCACCTTCGCCGTCGCCGCGACGGCGCTGTGGCTGATCCAAGGAGCTTCGATGACCGCCCTGCGCGACCCCGAAGTCCTGCCCGACCACGACCTGGCGACGCTGCTGCGCGACGCGCCCTGGCAGCGCCTCGCGGTGCTCGGCGACAGCGTCGCCGAGGGCGTGCGCGAGCCGCACGCCGGCTACCTCGACCTCTCGTGGGTCGACCGCATCGAGGCCTCGCTGCGGACCGCGACCCCGCGCCTCGCGGTGCTGAACCTCGGCCGCCGCAACCTGCTCGCCGCCGAGGTGCGCGCGAGCCAGCTCGCGCCGGCGCTCGCGTTCCGCCCCGACCTCGCGATCGTGGCGGCCGGCGGCAACGACGCGCTGCGGCGCTCCTTCGACCCCGGCGCCGTCGAGCGCGAGCTCGTCGCGACCGTCGGGCCGCTGCGGCGCGCGGGGGCCGACGTGGTGCTGCTCGAGCTGATGGACATCGTCGCCTCCGGCCTCGTGCCGGCCGAGCACGCGGCGGCGCTCGACGCGCGCATGCGCCCGCTCGCCGAGCTGACCCGCCGGGTCGCCCGCCGCCACGGCGCGATCCTCGTCCCGATGCGGGGCCACCCCGCTTCGGCCGACCCCGGCGTCTACGCGAGCGACCGGCTGCACCTCAACGCGCGCGGCCACGCGATCGTCGCCAGCGAGGCGATCCGCGCCCTCGCCGCGGCGATCCCGGCGAGGGCGGCCGCATGAGCGACCTGCGGATCGACATCACCGAGGCCGAGATCCTCGCCGACCTCAGCTGGCCGGGCCCGCCGCCCGGCCGCTGGTCAACGGAGCAGCGCCCGGGCGAGGTTGCCGGTGCCGGCGGCCAGCGCGCGACAGGCGACGGCGGTGGTCGGCAGCAGCGCGAGGCCGATCAGGACGCGCAGGACCGAGTAGCCGACCGAGGTGCTGTCGAGCAGCGGGATCGTCTCGTCGTCTGACGGCAGCGCCCAGTACCAGGCGGGCGAGGTCAGGAAGCCGAGCGCGGTGGCCCACAGCGTCACGGCGACCGTGAAGCCGAAGATGCCGACCGGCAGCAGCACGACCGAGTACAGCGTGTCGCGCCACGAGGCCGGGTCCGCGGCGATCGCCTTGGTGCGCTCCCACGCGCTGCCGGTCAGCCGGCGCTCGCGGCCCTCGATCGGCGTGCCGAGCAGCCACTCGGTGCGCTTGCGCTCCGCCGCCGCGAACGTGCGCAGGACGAGCAGCGTGGCGACCAGGACGGGGATGCCGGCGAGCGTGATCATCAGACCCGCGCTGAGGGCGAGGCCGGTCACGGCGAGCGTGAAGCCGGCGATCCCCAGCGGGAGGCCGAGGACGAGGTAGGTGAAGTCGGCGGCCATGACGGCCGGGCGCGGGATCGGCGCCAGGCGTCCAGGGGCGCGGTCGATGGAGAGCTCAGTCATGCCATCGAGGTTGCCGCGCGCGCGGCTGACCGGCGACCCGGCAGCCCGTCCGAATAGGGTGTGGGTGTCCTCAGCTCGGACCCGATGAAAGGATCCGCCCAATGACCCGCGCGCTCGGAGCGCTGGTGCTGCTTGCCCTGCTCTCGTTCATCCCGGCCGCCTCGGCCAGACCACATTCCCGGCCAGCCGTGCAACGACTGCGCGTCGCACGAGCACTGGCCCACGATCCACGGCGTCATCAAGAAGGCCAACAACGGCAAGTCGTCGCGCCTCGTCGGCACCCGTCGCTCCGACGAGCTGCTCGGCCACCACGGCTCCGACACCCTCAGCGGCCGCGGCCGCTCGGACATCCTCTGGGGCGACCACGACGGCCAGAACCAGCCCTCGAGCCAGGTCGACCTGATCTACGGCGGCGGCGGCAACGACTTCATCTACGGCTCGCACGGCCGCAACGTGATCTACGGCGGCAGGGGCAACGACGCGATCTCGGTCCACTACGGGCGCGGCGTCGTCGACTGCGGCCCGGGACGCGACATCTACCACGTCGCCAGGACCCGCAAGAAGGGCTACAAGTTCAAGAACTGCGAGAAGGTCGACTACCGCTCCGAGCGCCAGCGCGGCGGCGGGCTGAAGCCGCTGCCCTAACGCGTAGGGCAGCGGCGTTCGCCGCGGCTAGGCCCTGATGAGGGGCTTGACGGCCTTCAGGACGGCCGCCTTCGACAGCGTCTTGTCGAACGCGCCCGTCGTCGGGCTCATGCCGCCGAGGAAGCGCAGGGCGGCGGCGTGGCGCGCCTCGACCTGCACGATGCTGCCGGCGGCCGCGAGCACCTCCTTGCTCTCGATCATCGGCGCCGCGCCGTTGTAGGCCGACACGCCGGTGTCCTCGAGGATGACCGCGAGCTTCTCGAAGTCCTTCTGCGTCTTGAGGCCGAAGGCGAACTTCGGGCTCTTGACGGGCTTGCCGCCGAGCTGGCCGATCGTCGCGACGAGCGCGTCGACGTGCTCCTGCTCGTTGGCGCCGAACTCCTTGGCCAGCGACTTGTACTGGCCCTTCAGGCCCAGCTTGCTCGCCTGCCTGTAGAAGTCCGCCTCGAGGTACTCGAGGGTGAGGGCGAAGTTGAGGATGTCAACGTCCCCTCCCCCCTCCTGGGCGAGCGCCCTGGTCACCCAGGGGCTGACGGATGCGGCGCCGACGGCGGCGCCGGTGGCGAGTGCGCCGCGGACCAGGAAGGCCCCGCGGCTCATGCCGTGGATCTCGATGTTGTCCATTGGGTTCTCAGATTCCTTTTCGCGGGGCTAGGAGACCAGGAAGGGCTTGACGCTCTTGAGCACCTCGCCGCGGTCGCCGGCTTGGCGAACGCGCCGGCGGACACAGGGGCCTTCGTGGCGAGGTTGAGGACGGCGGCGTGGCGGGCCTCGACGGAGTGGATCGACAGGGCCGCGGCCAGGATCTCCTTGTCCTGGATGTTCCCGGCCTGGCCGAGGTACGCGTTGGCGCCGAGGTTCTCGACGGTCGCGGCGAGCGTCGAGGATCGACTTCTCGCTGTCGAGCGGGAACTTCGCCATCGGCTTGTCGGCCGGCTTGCCGCCCGCCTTCTTGACCATGGCGATGAGCGCGTCGACGTGCTCCTGCTCGTTGGCGCCGAAGCTCTTGGCCAGCTCCAGGATCTTGCCCTTGAGCATGCCGCTCTCGGCGGCGTCCTTGTAGAACTGGGCCTCGAGGTACTCGAGCGTCAGCGCGTAGTTCGCGATGCCGAGATCGCCCTTGCCGAACTGCTCGGTGCCGGACGTGCTCGCCATCGGCGTGGCCGCCGCGGCCCTTGCTGCCGGTCGCGCTCTTGTCGTCGCCGCCGCAGGCAGCAACGAAGGCCGCGAACGAAGACCGCGACGCCCGTGCCGCCGGCCATGCGCAGGAACTTCTTCCGCGAGGTCGGATCCTCCGCGAGCTCGCGCACCGCGTTGGGTGCTTCAGGCATCTGCATTGCTCCTTTGAAGTTGTGTGATGGGGACTCATGCGCGCCCCGCACCCCGCCGGATGCCTCGGCGGCCGCAGTTGGCGCGCAACCCCTTGTGATCCGCCGGAGCCCTTCGGGCCGCACAGCGGTCATGTCCTCACGCCTCCCCCTCACCCTCGCCGCCGCGCTCGTGCTCGCCGGCTGCGGCGGCTCAGAGAAGCCCGCGGCGGCCTCCGCCGCCGCGGCCAAGACCGCGACTGTCGCGATCAAGTCGTTCAAGTACAAGCCGGCGACGGTGCACGTCCGGGCGGGCGGGAAGGTCACCTTCGTCAACCAGGACAAGGCCGGCCACACCGCCACCTTCACGGCCGGGCCGTCGAAGCTCGACACGGACCGGCTCGAGCGTGGCGACAAGGCCGCCCTGGACTTTCCGGAGGCCGGCCGGTACGACTACGTGTGCGCCTTCCACGCCTTCATGACGGGCGAGGTAGTTGTCGATGACTGATCCAGCGGCTGGGTCGGCTGCGAATGCCCTGACACAACTTCGAACGAGAAGGAGACCGCTATGCCCTTCAGCGTCGGTCCGATGGAACTAGTGATCGTGCTCGTGATCGCCCTGATCATCCTGGGCCCGAAGCGCCTCCCCGAGGCCGGCAAGTCGCTCGGCAGGGGCATGCGCGAGTTCAAGAACTCGATCGCCGGCATGTCCGGCAACGACGACGAGGACGAGGAGCGGGGCACCATCAGCGCCTCGACCTCCACCACCGTCGCCGACGCCCCCGCCGAGGCGAAGGTCGTCTAGCTGCCGGGCAGCATCCCGCGCTCCCGCAGCGCGTCGACGACCAGCTTGGCCCCCTCCTCGGGGCTGAGCGCGGTCGTGTCGAGCCGCACCTCCGGGTTCTCGGGCGGCTCATACGGCGAGTCGATGCCGGTGAAGTTCGCCAGCTCGCCGCGCCGCGCCTTCGCGTAGAGCCCCTTCGGGTCGCGCTGCTCGGCGATCTCGAGCGGGGTGTCGACGAAGACCTCGAGGAACTCGCCCTCCTCCATCAGGTCCCGCGCCATCCGGCGCTCGGAGCGGAACGGGGAGATGAACGAGACGAGCACGATCAGCCCGGCGTCGGTCATGAGCCGGGCGACCTCGCCGATGCGGCGGATGTTCTCGACGCGGTCGGCCTGCGTGAAGCCGAGGTCCTTGTTGAGCCCGTGGCGCACGTTGTCGCCGTCGAGCATGTAGGTGTGGCAGCCGAGGCGGTGCAGCTCGGTCTCGACGAGGTTGGCGATCGTCGACTTGCCCGCGCCGGAGAGGCCCGTGAACCACAGGACGCTCGGGATCTGGCCCTTCTGCGCCGCCCGCAGCGCCTTGTCGACGTCGACCGCCTGCCAGCGCAGGTTGGCCGAGCGCCGCAGCGCGTAGCGCAGCATCCCCGCGCCGACCGTGTCGTTGGTGATGCGGTCGATGAGGATGAACGCGCCCGTCTCGCGGTTGTCGTCGTAGGGGTCGAAGGCGACCGGGCGGTCGAGCTCGAGGTCGCAGACCCCGATCTCGTTGAGCTCGAGCTTGGTCGCGGCGAGGTGCTCGCGCGAGTCGACGTTGAGCTTGTACTTGAGCGGCGCGATCGTGGCGGTGGCGAGCTGCGAGCCGATCCGCATCAGGTAGTTGCGGCCGCGGTACATCGGGTCGTCGGCCATCCACACGACCGTCGCCTCGAACTGGTCGGCGACCCCGGGCGGGGCGTCGGCGGCCGCGAGCATGTCGCCGCGGCTGGCGTCGATCTCGTCGGCGAGCGTGAGCGTCACGGCCTGGCCGGCGACGGCGGCGTCGAGGTCGCCGTCGTAGGTCACGATCCGCTCGATCCTGCTGCGCGTGTCGCGCGGCAGCACGCGGATCTCGTCCCCGGGGTGCACCGTGCCGCCGGCGATCGTGCCGGCGAAGCCGCGGAAGTCCGAGCTCGGCCGGCTCACCCACTGCACGGGCATCCGGAACGGCGCGGCCTCCATGCGGTCGAGGTCGACCTCGACCTCCTCGAGGTAGCGCAGCAGCGTCGGCCCGTCGTACCAGGGCATGCGCGCGCTCGGCTCGACCACGTTGTCGCCCGCGAGCGCGGAGACCGGGATGCAGGTCACCTCGGGCAGGCCGATCTCCGCCGCGAACTCCCGGTAGGCCGCCTCGATCTCGCGGTAGCGCTCCTCGGAGTGCTCGACGAGATCCATCTTGTTGATCGCGAGCGCGACGTGGCGGATGCCGAGCAGCGCCACCAGGTGCGAGTGGCGGCGCGTCTGGCGCAGCACGCCCTTGCGCGCGTCGAGCAGGATCACGGCGCAGTCGGCGGTCGATGCGCCCGTGACCATGTTGCGCGTGTACTGCTCGTGGCCGGGCGTGTCGGCGACGATGAAGTGGCGCCGCGGGGTCGAGAAGTAGCGATGCGAGACGTCGATGGTGATGCCCTGCTCGCGCTCGGCCGACAGCCCGTCGAGCAGCAGCGCGAAGTCGAGGTCGCCCTCGACCGTGCCGTCGCGCCGCGAGTCGGCCTCCAGCGCCGCCAGCTGGTCCTCGAGCACCAGGCCGGACTCGAACAGCAGGCGCCCGATCAGCGTCGACTTGCCGTCATCCACGGAGCCGCAGGTGATGAACCGCAGCAGGCTCTGCTCGCGCTGCGCGCTCAGAAGTACCCCTCCTGCTTCTTCTTCTCCATCGAGGCGGCGGCGTCGTGGTCGATCACGCGGCCCTCGCGCTCTGACGTCCGCGACGCCCGCATCTCCTCGACGATCTCGGCGACCGTCGTCGCGGAGCTCTCGACCGCGCCGGTGAGCGGGTAGTCGCCGAGCGTGCGGAAGCGCACCTGCAGCGGCTCGGGCTGCTCGCCGTCCTCGAGCGGCATGCGGTCGTCGTCGACCATCAGCAGCGTCCCGTTGCGCCGCACCATCGGCCGCTCGGCGGCGAAGTAGAGCGGCACGACGGGGATCTCCTCGCGCTCGATGTACTCCCAGACGTCGAGCTCGGTCCAGTTCGAGAGCGGGAAGACCCGGACCGACTCGCCGCGGCGCTTGCGCGCGTTGTAGAGGTGCCACAGCTCCGGCCGCTGGTTCTTGGGGTCCCAGCGGTGCTGTGCCGAGCGGAACGAGAAGACGCGCTCCTTCGCGCGCGACTTCTCCTCGTCGCGCCGCGCGCCGCCGAAGGCCGCGTCGAAGCCGTGCTCGTCGAGCGCCTGCTTGAGGCCCTCGGTCTTCATCACGTCGGTGTGGACCTGCGAGCCGGAGGCGAACGGGTTGATGCCGCGCGCGAGGCCGTCCTGGTTGATGTGGACGATCAGCTCCAGCCCGAGCTCGGCCGCCATCCGGTCGCGGAACGCGTACATCTCGCGGAACTTCCACGTGGTGTCGACGTGCAGCAGCGGGAACGGCGGCTTGCCCGGGTAGAACGCCTTCATGGCGAGGTGCAGCATCACCGCGGAGTCCTTGCCGATCGAGTAGAGCATCACGGGACGCTCCGCCTCGGCCGCGACCTCGCGGATGATGTGGATGCCCTCGGCTTCGAGGCGCTGGAGGTGGCTCAGGCTCACGGCTCCGAGCGTACTGTCAGCCGCTCGGAGCCGAGTGCCGGGGTGCTACGAGGCGGCAGGCGCCGGGCGACGCACCGCGGCGAGCATCCGCTTGCTCAGCAGCGGCTCGCGGCGGGCCGCTTCGAGGCCGGCGGCGCGCACGCGCAGGTATGTGCGCAGCCGGTCGGTCGGCTGGAACGGATCCGCGATGGTGCGGCCGGTCTCGAGCGACCGGGCGGCGGCAGGGGCGCCGTCGATCTCGCCGATGAGGACCGGGCCCGTCAGCGGGCGGGCGCTGTCGAGGGCGGCGAGGCGGCGCAGGGCGTCGGCGTCGTGATCGGTGGCGAGGCGCAGCACGTGGGTGTCGGCGGGAAGCATGTGGCTCCAGGGTTCGGGTTCCCCCTCGAAGACGCCGGCGAGCGCGCGGTATTCCATTGCGAGGCGGGTATGCCTCGGTTACAGAGTCGAAACAAGGAGTCATCGTGGCCACCCAGATCAGCGAGAAGGAAGCCAGACAGGTCGCCGAGAGCGCGCGCGAGCAAGCCTGGGAGAAGCCGAGCTTCGGCAAGCAGCTGTTCCTGGGCAACCTGCGGCTCGACCTCATCCACCCCCAGCCGAAGCTCGACCCGGCCGCGATCGCGAAGGGCGAGGCGTTCCTGGCCCGCCTGCGCGCGTTCCTCGTCGAGTCGGTCGACCCGATGGAGATCGAGCGCGAGGCGCGCATCCCCGAGGCGGTCATCGACGGCCTCAAGGACCTCGGCGCGCTGGGCATGAAGGTGCCCGAGCAGTACGGCGGGCTGGGGCTCTCGCAGGTCCACTACAACCAGGCGCTCGCGCTGGCCGGCACCTGGCACGCCGCGCTCGCCACGCTGCTCTCGGCCCACCAGTCGATCGGCGTCGCCGAGCCGCTGGTGGGCTTCGGCTCGGAGGAGCAGAAGCAGAAGTGGCTGCCGCTCGTCGCGCGCGACCACATCTCCGCGTTCCTGCTGACCGAGCCCGACGTCGGCTCCGATCCCGCGCGCCTCGGCACGTCGGCGGTCCCGACCGAGGGCGGCTACCTGCTCAACGGCCGCAAGCTGTGGGCGACCAACGGCGCGATCGCCGACATCGTCGTGGTGATGGCGCAGGTGCCGAAGTCCGAGGGCCACCGCGGCGGCATCACGGCGTTCGTCCTCGACTACACGACCGACGGCGTGTCGGTCGAGCACCGCAACCAGTTCATGGGCCTGCGCGGGATCGAGAACTCCGTCACGCTGCTCGAGGACGTCTTCGTCCCGGCGGAGAACGTGATCGGCAAGGAGGGCCAGGGCCTCAAGATCGCGCTGACCACGCTCAACACCGGGCGCCTGGCGCTGCCCGCGATCTGCCTCGGCGTCACCAAGCTCTCGACCAAGATCGCGCGCGAGTGGTCGAAGGAGCGCGTGCAGTGGGGCAAGCCCGTCGGCCAGCACGACGCGGTCGCGCAGAAGCTCGCCTTCATCGCCGCCACCTCGTTCGGGCTCGAGGCGATGCTCGACGTCTCGAGCCGGCTCGCCGACGACAAGAAGAACGACGTCCGCATCGAGGCGGCGCTGGCCAAGCTCTACGCCTCCGAGCTGGGCTGGAAGGTCACCGACGAGCTGATGCAGGTGCGCGGCGGTCGCGGCTACGAGACGGCCGAGTCGCTGGCCGCGCGCGGCGAGAAGCCGGTCCCGGTCGAGCAGCTCATGCGCGACATGCGGATCAACCGGATCTTCGAGGGCTCGACCGAGATCATGCATCTCCTGATCGCCCGCGAGGCGGTCGACCAGCACCTCGAGGTCGCGGGCGAGCTGCTCGAGGGCGACGGCGACCTCAAGGCGAAGGCGCAGTCGGCCGTCGAGTCCGCGAAGTTCTACTCGCGCTGGCTGCCGCAGCTGACGGTCGGCAAGGGCCAGCGGCCCGGCTCGTACGAGGAGTTCGGCGCGCTCGCCGGCCACGTCCGCTACGCCGAGCGCGCCTCGCGCAAGCTCGCCCGCTCGACCTTCTACGCGATGACCCGCTGGCAGGCGAAGCTCGAGAAGAAGCAGGCGGTGCTCGGGCGCATCGTGGACATCGGCGCCGAGCTGTACGCGATCTCCGCCGCCGCGGTCTACGCGCAGACGCTGCGCGCGGAGCACCCCGAGCGCGGCGACGAGGCGGTCGAGCTGGCCGATCTCTTCATCCGCCAGGCCCGCCGGCGCGTCGAGGCGCTGTTCGGCGAGCTGTTCTCCAACGACGACGACGCCAACTACGCGCTCGCCCAGCGGGTGCTGGAGGGCCGCCACACGTGGCTCGAGGAGGGCATCGCCGACCCGTCGGGCGACGGGCCGATCATCGCCGGGCAGCCCGCGGAGGTGTCCCGCACGGGGTAAGTGGGAACACGTCCCCCCAGGGGAAGGGCGAAACCAAAGGGGAGAAGAGCCATGTCGGGTACCACTACGGGCGAAGGCGGGCGCTTCAGGCGCACCGAGGGGGCGCCGAGCCGCGACTGGCAGGCGATCGAGGCATCGCCGGAGTTCCAGGAGCTGGTCAAGGCACGGCGGTCCTTCCTCGTGCCGGCCACGATCGTCTTCCTGGTCGGCGCCATCGGCTACCTGCTGCTGGTGTCCTTCGCGCAGGACTTCATGGGCAATGAGATCGGCGGGATCCCGATCGCGTTCATCGCCGCGGTGACCCAGGTGCTGCTGACCTGGGCGATCACCTTCGCCTATATGCGCAAGGCCGACTCGACCTTCGAGCCGCTCGAGCAGAAGGCCGCCAAGGCCGCGACCGCAGGGGACGCACGATGATCGTCTTCGCCGCCGACCTCAAGGTCCTGCCGCTCGCCGTCTTCGGCATCGTCCTCGCCATCACGCTGGGCGTCACCTACTGGGCCGCCAAGCGCACGAGCAGCGCTTCCGACTTCTACGCCGCCGGGCGCGGCATCACCGGCTTCCAGAACGGCTGGGCGATCGCGGGCGACTACATGTCCGCCTCCTCGTTCCTCGGCTTCGCCGGCCTGATCTTCCTGTTCGGCGTCGACGCCTTCGTCGGCCTGATGGCCGCGATCATCGCGTTCATCCCGGTGCTGCTGTTCCTCGCCGAGCGCATGCGCAACTCGGGCAAGTACACGCTCGCCGACGTGCTGTCCTTCCGCCTGCGCGAGCGCCCCGCGCGCGTCGTCACCGCGGCCGGCACGCTGTCGGTCGTCCTGATCTACCTGGTCGCGCAGATGGTCGGCGCGGGCGCGCTGATCCAGGCGCTGACCGGCGTGAGCTTCGCCCCGGCCGTGATCGGCGTCGGTATCTTCATGCTCGCGTACGTGATCTTCGGCGGGATGCTCGCCACCACGTGGGTGCAGATCATCAAGGCGACGCTGCTGATGGCCGCCGGCACCGTGCTGACGCTGTTCGTGCTGTTCAAGGTCGGCTTCAACCCGGTCGAGCTGTTCTCGCGCGCCGCGGAGAACCACCCGGCGGGCGACGACTACCTGAAGCCCGGGCAGCAGTTCGACTCCGGCCTCGCGCTGCTGTCGTTCGGCCTCGCGTTCGTGTTCGGCACCGCAGGCCTGCCGCACATCCTCATGCGCTTCTTCACCGTGCCGGACGCCAAGGCGGCGCGCGGCTCGGTCGGCTGGGCCGTGTTCCTGATCGGCAGCTTCTACATCATGGTCATGGTCGTCGGCGTCGGCGCGCGGGGGATCCTCAGCGACGCGGGCGAGAAGGCGGCCGGCCCGACCGGCAACCTCGCGATCCCCGAGCTGGCGCTGAACCTCGGCGGCGGCGAGGGCTCCGCCGGCGGCGACATCTTCCTCGCCGTCATCTCCGCGGTCGCGCTCGCGACGATCCTCGCGGTCGTCGCCGGGCTCGTCATCTCGGCCTCCGGCGCGGTCGCCCACGACCTCTGGTCCAACGTCATCCGCAAGGGCCGCGACTCCGAGAAGGAGGAGGTCTGGGTGGCGAAGCTGTCGGCCGTCGGGATCGGCGTGCTGGCGATCGCGCTCGCCCTCGCCGGCGGCGCGGGCTTCAACATCTCCGTGCTCGTCGGCATGGCGTTCTGCTTCGCCTCCAGCGTGAACTTCCCGGCGCTGCTGCTGGCGCTGTGGTGGCCGCGCTTCAACACCATGGGCGCCGTCGTCGGCATGAGCAGCGGGTTGATCGCCTCGACCGCGCTGATCGTGCTGAGCGCGCCGGTGTGGCCCGGGGCCGACTCCGACACCGGGTCGCCGCTCGGCGACTACGGGCTCGACAACCCGGCGATCTTCTGCATCCCGATCGGGTTCCTGGGCTGCTACCTGGGCACGGTGCTGTCGAAGGAGAAGGGCAACGACCGCGAGTACCACGAGCTCCTGGTGCGCTCGGAGACCGGGCTCGGGGCCGAGGGCTCGGCGACCGCGGAGCCGGTGCGCGGCGAGCCGAAGCCCGCGAAGCCCGCGGCAGAGCCCGTCGCCTAGTGGGGGTCGTCGAACTCACACAGGAGCTCATCCGCACCCGCACCATCAATCCCCCGGGGGACGAGGAGAAGGCCGCGTCGCTGCTGGCGGCGCGGCTCGAGGCGGCCGGCCTCGAGGTGACCTCGCATGACTTCGCGCCCGGGCGGACGAGCCTGATCGCGCGGACGCGCAGCCGCGGCGAGCGGCCCGCGCTGTGCCTGACCGGGCACCTCGACACGGTGCCGCTGGGCAAGGCCGACTGGTCGGTCGACGCGTTCGCGGCCGACATCGACGACGGCCGCATGTACGGCCGCGGGACGAGCGACATGAAGGGCGGGACGGCCGCGATCGTCGTCGCCGCCGAGCGCATCGCGGCGCTCGGGGAAGGCGCGGCCGGCCTCGAGCTCGTGCTGTGCGCGGGCGAGGAGACCGGCTGCGAGGGCGCGCTCGCGCTGACCGGCGCGCTCGGCCGTTGCGGCGCCGTGCTGGTGGCCGAGCCGACCACGAACTACCCGTGCGTGGCACACAAGGGCGTCGTGTGGGCCGACGCCGTCGCCCGCGGCAAGACCGCCCACGGCTCGATGCCGCACCTGGGCGAGAACGCGATCTACAAGCTCGCGCGGGCCGTCGCGCGGCTGGAGGACTTCGCGCTGGAGGCGGACGAGCACGCGCTGCTCGGGCTGCCGACGGTGTCGCTGGGCACGTTCTCGGGCGGGATCAACATCAACTCCGTGCCGGACTACGCGACCGCGGGGATCGACGTGCGCACGGTGCCGGGGATGGACGGGGACTCCGTGCTCGCGGCGTTGCGGGAGCGGCTCGGCGACGAAGTCGAGTTGGAGCCACGCGTGGTGCTCGACCCGATCGACACCGACCCGGACGACGACTGGGTGCGCTCGGTGTTCGAGGTGATGGGGCCCCTGATCGGGGAGACACCCGAGCCGCGCGGGCTCGCCTACTTCACCGATGCCGCCGCGCTCGCCCCCGCCTACGGCCGCCCGCCGACGATCATCTGCGGCCCCGGCGACGCCGAGCAGGCCCACCGCACCGACGAGTCGTGCTCCGTCGAGGCGCTCGAAGCGAGCGCCGAGGGCCTGTTCGAGATCAGCCGGCGCTGGTGCGGGCTCTAGCCCTTCTCGTCGCCGCGGCGCTCTGCGCCTGCGTGGGCGCCGCGTCCGCGCAGCGCCGACTGGAACGGCGACGACAAGGCCGACGTGCTCGCCGTCGACTCCGCCGGCAGGCTGCTGATGTACCGCGGCACGGGCACCGGGGCGTTCGTCCCCGGCGGCGGCGTGCCGATCGGTAGCGGCTGGGGCGGCTTCACGGCGCTGTTGGCGCCCGGCGACTGGAGCGGCGACGGCAAGCGCGACCTGCTCGCGCGCACCCCCGACGGCCTGCTGCTGCTCTACCGCGGCAACGGGAGCGGCGGGTTCCTGGGCGGCAGCGGCGAGCAGATCGGGAGCGGCTGGCAGTCGATGACCGCGCTGCTCGCCCCGCGCGACTGGAACGGCGACGGCCATCCGGACATCCTCGCCCGCACCTCCGCGGGCGCGCTGCTGATGTATCGCGGCAACGGCTCCGGCGGCTTCCTGCAACCCAACGCGCAGCAGATCGGCAGCGGCTGGCAGGTCTTCACCGCCCTGCTCGCGCCGTTCGACTGGAGCGGCGACGGCAAGCCCGACATCATCGCCCGCGACGGCGACGGGAGGCTCTTCGTCTACCGCGGCAACGGCCGCGGCGGCTTCATCACCGGCCAGCGCGAGCAGATCGGCAGCGGCTGGGGCGGCTTCACCGCGCTCTTCGCGGGCGGCGACTTCAGCGGCGACGGCCGCCCCGACATCATCGCCCGCGACGCCGACGGCCTGCTCTTCATGTACCGCGGCAACGGCCGCGGCGGCTTCATCACCGGCCAGCGCGAGCAGATCGGCAGCGGCTGGAGCTCACTCGGCGCCCTCACGCTCGTCTGGGACGTCCCCCGGCCGGCTCCGGTTCCCGTTGCACCACCGACCGCCGCGCTCCCCCAGGGCAGCGCGAAGCTCAAGTTCACCAAGGGCTGCACGCGCCCCGGCGGGCGGTTGAAGGTCCGCGTCCGCATCCGCCGCCGCGCCGGTCGCGTCCCGCCCCGGGTGCTCTTCGTCGTCTTCTCCGTCAAGCGCGGCGCCAAGCGGGTCGACCACCGGCGCCCGTTCGTCGTGCGGCTGCGGATGCACCAGCCCGCGGGCAAGAAGGGGCGCGTGTTCGCGCGGGTCTACTACCGGCGCTCGGGGTCGAAGAAGCTGCGGCACAAGACGGTGTCGAAGCGGTTCAAGATGTGCCGCGTCGTTCGGTGAACTGACGCGCCGCTGCGGGTCCGGCGAACTGCGCATTGAGTGGAAGCACGGAGGGAAGCGGCGTTTCGCAGGGGTGTGGTCACTTGGGTCGCATAGTCAACCTCAACTGACCACACCCGGCCGATTCCACCCCCCCGCCGGCTCACCCACTCCCTCACCTGCCGCCGTTGACGTTCACCCCGCGCCCGCCGGAGACGCCAGCATCCCCTCCACCCAAGCGCCCGCCCCCAGCACCGCGCCCGCGTCGAGCCCCACGAGCTGCACGCCGATCGGCATCCCCGCCGGCCCCACCATCCCCGGGACGCTGAGCGCCGGCACGCCCAGGAACGTCCAGGCCCGGCACAGCAGCGGATCGCCGGTGTGGCCCTCGGCCCGCAGCGGCGCCTCGCCCAGCGCGCCCGGGACCATCAGCGCGTCGAAGCCGGCGAACACGTCGGGCAGCAGCGCGCGGCACCGCTCCCCCACCGCCGCACCCGCCTCGGCGTCTTCCGCCGACACCGTCCGCCCGCGCTCGATGTAGTCCCGCATCGCCCCCGACAGCTCGTCACGGTGATCGCGCCACTCGGGCTCGAGGTTGCGCGCGACGTCGAAGGCCATGACCGTCTCCTGCGCCTCGGCCAGCCCCGCGAACTCCGGCGGCAGCTCGACCTCCTCCGCGCCCAGCCGCGCCGCCGCCTCCTCCAGGGCGGCCCGGCCGCCGTCCTCGAGCCGGTCCCACCACGGCGTGCGGCAGAACGCCACGCGCCGCTCGCCCGGCGGCACCTCGAACCCGCCCAGCAGCGCCGCGTCCTCGACGCTGCGGGCGAACAGCCCGAGCGTGTCGAGCCGCTCGCTGAGCCGCTTGATCCCGGCCGTCGAGCGCCAGCCGTGCGCGGGCTTGAAGCCCGCGACGCCGCAGAAGGAGGCGGGCCGGATCACCGACCCGGCCGTCTGGGTCCCGTAGGCGAGCGGGACCATCCCGGCGGCGACCGCCGCGGCGCTGCCGCTCGACGAGCCTCCGGGCGTGCGCGCCGAATCCAGGGGATTGACGGTCGGCGGCGGCTCGTAGGTCGCGAACTCGGTCGTGACGGTCTTGCCGAGCACCACCGCGCCGGCCTCGCGCAGCCACGCGACGCAGTCCGCGTCGCGCTCGGGCTGGTGGCCCTCGTAGATCGGCGAGCCGTAGCCCGTCGGCAGGTCGGCGGTGTCGATCACGTCCTTGACCGCGACCGGGATCCCGTGCAGCGGCCCGCGGCGGGCCTCGCCGTCGCGCTCGCGTGCCTGCGCGAGCGCGATCGGGGCATCGATCCACGCCCACGCCCACAGCTCCGACTCGCGCTCCGCGATCCGTTCCAGGCATGCGGACACGAGCTCCTCGGAGCTCAGCTCACGCGCGGCGAGCCGGCGCGAGGCCTCGGTAGCGGACAAGCGCCAGGCGTCGGTCATCGCGGCCAGGGTACCCACAGCGCGCAGAATGATTCGCTAGACTAATTAGCAATGCGTACCACCACCACGCCCGATCTCGCCGTCCGCCTGCGCCTCGCGATCACGCGCACCTCGCGCCGCCTGCGCCAGGAGGCCGGGAACGGGCTCAGCCCCTCGCTGAACTCGGCGCTCGCGACCATCGACAACCACGGTCCGCTGACCCCGTCCGAGCTCGCCACGCGCGAGCGCGTGCAGCGCCCGACCGCCACGCGGCTGGTCGCCCGGCTCGAGGAGCTCGGCGTCCTGCAGCGCGCCGCCGACCCGACCGACCGGCGCTCCTCGCTGCTGTCCGTCACGCCCGAGGGGCACGCGCTGATGGAGCAGATGCGCGGCCGCAAGACCGCCTACCTCGCCCACCGCATCGAGAAGCTCGATGCCGAGGAGCGCGCGGCGCTCGACCGCGCCGCCGCCATCCTCGAGCGCCTGCTGGAGGACGATCGCGCGTGAGCGCGGGCCTCCGGCGCACCTTCTCCTCCCTCTCGGTCCCGAACTACCGCCGGTACTTCACCGGCCAGGTCATCTCGATCTCCGGCAACTGGATGCAGATCGTCGCCGAGATGTGGCTGATCGTGCAGCTCACCGGCTCCGGCGTCTCCGTCGGCATCACCGCCGCGCTCCAGTTCCTGCCGATGCTGCTGTTCGGCGCCTGGGGCGGCCTGATCGCCGACCGCGTGCCGAAGCTGCGGCTGCTCCAGTACACGCAGGCGCTGATGGCCGTCCCGGCGCTGACGCTGTGGATCCTCACCGCGACCGGCGACATCGCCCCGTGGATGGTCTTCGGGCTCGTGCTCGCCCGCGGCTCCGTGCTCGCGATCGACAACCCCGCGCGCCAGGCCTTCGTGATGGAGCTGGTCGGCCACGAGCGGATCGTCAACGCGGTCTCGCTCAACTCGGTCGTCGTCCACTGCTCGCGGATCGCCGGCCCCGCCCTCGCGGGCACGGTCATCGCGGTGTTCGGCGTCGGCCTCTGCTTCGCGGTCAACGCCCTCTCCTTCGTCGCCATGCTCGTGGCGCTGCGGCGGATGGACCGGTCGGCGCTCGAGGTCTCCGTCCCCGCCGAGCGACGGAAGGGCGACGTGCGGCTCGGGCTGCGCTACGTCCGCTCCACCCCGGAGCTGTGGATCCCGCTCGCGGCGATGGTGCTGGTCGGCCTGTTCTCGTTCAACTTCCAGGTCCTGATGCCGCTCCTGGCCCACTCGACCTGGCACGGGACGGCGACCACCTACGCGGTCATGACGATGGCGATGGGCGTCGGCTCGGTCGGCGGGGCGCTGCTGTCCGGCGGCCGCAATCAGGTCTCGCCACGGCTGCTCGTCGGCGCGGCCGCCGCGTTCGGCGTGTTCGAGCTGCTCGCCTCCGTGGCGCCCTCGCTCCCCCTCCAGATCCTGGCGCTGGTGCCGCTCGGCGCCGTCTCCGTGACGTTCGCCGCCGGCGTCAACTCGTCGCTGCAGCTCGCCGCCTCGCCCGAGATGCGCGGGCGCGTGATGTCGCTCTACTCGATCGTCTTCATGGGCTCGACGCCGATCGGGGCACCGCTGATCGGCTGGCTGGCGCAGGCCGCGAGCCCGCGCGCCGGCCTCGCGGTGGGCGGCGCCGCGGCGCTGATCGCCGCGGCCGGCGCCCGCGCGGCGTACGCGCGTCAGGCCGCGGGCACCCTCAAGGGATCGACCCGGCCGAAGACACGCGAGCACGCCGCCGTCGCCTCGGGCTAGGTCGCCGCGCGCTTACGGGGTGACGCCGGATGGGTAGTGGAGCCCTTCGGTATCCCTCCCCAGGAGACACACGATGAGCGAAGAGACAGCCGGAGGCGTCGTCGGACGCATCGCCGGCAAGGCCAAGGAGGTCGCCGGATCGGCGATCGGCAATGAGGACATGGCCCGCGAGGGCCGCCTCCAGCAGGCGAGCATCGATCAGGAGCGCGAGGCCGGCGAGGCCGCGGCGGAGGCCCGGCAGCGCGAGGCCGAGGCGAAGCTCGAGGCAGAGCGCGTCGAGACCGAGCAGGAGCGCGATCGCCTGCAGGCCGAGCAGGCCCAGAAGGAGCGCGAGGACGCCATCGAGCGCGACCGCGTGCGCGCCGAGCAGCAGGCGGCGGCGGAGCAGGCCCGCGCCGAGCAGGCCGCCGACGCGCAGCGCGACGCCGGCGAGCGCGCGGCGGACGCCGCGGAGGAGCGGGCGAAGCTCGACCGCGCCGCGGACGCGGGCGACGCCGTCACGCTGCTGCAGGAGGCCCGCGCCGCCGAGGCGCGCGCCGACGCCGTCGACCCGGAGCCGCGCTCATGAACCTGCGCTCGATCCCCAGGGCCGCCGTCGGCGGCTACGTCAAGGTCCTGCGCTGGCCCGTCGACCGCGTGATCGGCCGCACCACCACCGTCGACCGCGCGGAGGCCGAGGTCCGCGCCGCGGCCGGCACGGTGATCGGCGACGAGGAGCTCAAGCGCGACGCCGACCGCCGCCGTCAGGCGGCGACCGAGCGCAAGCGCGCGCAGCGGCTGCGCGAGGCGGCCGAGGCCCAGACCCGCGCGGCCGACGAGGAGCTCGCCGAGCGCCGGTCGGCGGCCGAGCAGCGCCGCGAGTCCGCGGCGCGCACCGCCGAGCAGCGCGAGCAGCAGGCCGAGCAGGAGCGCCAGGCCAAGGCCCAGCGCGCGAAGGAGGCCGAGCGCAAGCGCAAGGCGACGAGCGCGCAGGTCGCGGCGAAGCAGGAGGAGGCGCGCCAGGAGCGCGAGCGCAAGGAGCGCCTCGAGCAGCTCGAAACGAAGGCCGACGCGCTCGAGGAGCGCGAGGAGGCGCTGGTCGCCAAGGACGAGGCCAAGCGCCTCAAGTCGGCGGCGAGCAAGACGAAGGCGGCGCGGAAGGGCTAGAACGCCATCCCGGGCGCCACGCGCGCCTCGACCAGCCGGGGGCCCTGCGCGGCGATGCCGTCGCGCAGGGCCTCGGTCAGCGCCGCGCGGTCGCTGACGCGGACCGAGGGGACGCCGTAGCCCTCGGCGACCGCGGCGACGTCGAGCGCCGGCAGGTCGAGCCCGGGCGCGCCGGTGACCTGCTCGATCTCGCCGAACCACTTGAGGATCGCGTACTCCTGATTGCGCATGACGAGGAAGGTGACGGGGATGTCGTAGGCGACCGCGGTCCAGAACGACTGGATCGTGTACTGCGCGGAGCCCTCGCCCAGCACGCAGACGACCGGCCGGTCGGGCTGCGCCAGCTGCACGCCCAGCGACGCGGGCAGCGCGAAGCCGAGCCCGCCGCCGGCGGTGAAGTAGTAGGAGCCGGGGCGCGAGAGCCGCAGCCGCGAGCGGACGGCGAACGTCGTCGCGGGCGACTCGGGCACGACCACGCCGTCGGCCGGGAAGACGTCGGCGAGCGCGGCGATCGCGGCCGACGGGCTCATCGGGTCCGAGTCCTCGGGCGCGGGCAGCGGCGCCTGCGCCGGCGGAGCGTCGCGGTCGGAGGCGTCGATCGCGGCCACCAGCGCCTCCAGCGTGAGCTTGACGTCGGCGACGATCGCGTCCCCCATCGGCGCCCGCGCGGCCTCGTCGGGGTCGCTGGTGATCGCCACCAGCGCGGCGCCCTCGGGCAGCAGCGGCCCGGGCAGGTTCGGGTAGTAGGCGAAGACCGAGGAGCCGGCGACGAGGATCAGGTCGTGACCCGCGAGCGTCTCCGACACCGGGCCGACCGCGGGCGGGAGCACGCCCTGGAAGTGCGCGTGGCCCTCGGGGAAGCCGACGCGCCCGCCGCCCGTGGCGGGCGCCGACCACACCGGCAGCCGCGCCTTCTCGGCCAGCGCGACCGCGGCGTCCCAGCCGCCGCTCGCGTCGATGTCCGGGCCGGCCACGAACACGGGGCTCGTCGCCGCCGCGAGCCGCTGCGCGAGCGCCCGCACGAGCGCGGGGTCGGCGCCCGCCCGGCCCTCGACCGTGCGCGTCGTCTGGTGGCGGACGGCGTCGTCGTCGACCTCGGCGCGCCAGTCGTCCATCGGGATCGAGACGAAGACCGGGCCCTTGGGCGGCAGGGCGGTGAGGTGGATCGCGCGCGCGAGCGCGTGCGGGACGTCCTCCGCCCGCGGCGGCTCGTAGCTCCACTTCACGAGCGGATGCGGCATCCGCGCGGCGTCGCGGTTGGTCAGCAGCGCCTGCAGCGTCATCAGCGAGCGCGCCTGCTGGCCCGCGGTGATCAGGAGCGGCGACTTGTTGGACTGCGCGTTGAAGATCGCGCCCATCGCGTTGCCGACGCCGGGCGCGGTGTGGAGGTTGACGTGCGCGGGGCGGCCGCTCGCCTGCGCGAAGCCGTCGGCCATCCCCACCGCGACGCCCTCGTGGAGCCCGAGCACGTAGCGGAAGTCCGCCGGGAAGTCGGCGAGGAACGGCAGCTCCGTCGAGCCGGGGTTGCCGAACACCGTGGTCATGCCGCGGGCGCGCAGCATCTCGAACGTCGCTTCGCGAACCGTGGTCATGCAGGCGCAGAGTACGGGGAAGGCGGGCGCGGTGACCGCGGGTGCAGGCGTCGCCTCGCCCTCGTCGGGTAAGCCGACCCGGGTGACAACCCTGCGCGCAGTCCTCGCCCTCGTCGTCGCCACGCTCTGCCTCGCCGGCTGCGGCGGGGAGGAGCGCGCCGCCCCCGGCCGCGCCGCTCAGGAGCCACCGACCGCGGCCCTCCCCCGCCCCGACGCGCCGCTCCCGCGCGGGCCCGCGGCGCTCGCCGACGCGCTCGCGGGCACCACGCTGGCGCTGCGGACCGAGATCGAGGCCTGGCGCCGCGACGGCGACCCGGCTGCGGGCGCACCGCCCGAGGCCGTGACCCTGCTCGCGCTCTACCAGCAGCGCATCTACCGCCGGATCGCGCCCGCCAAGCGGCTCGGCGACCGCGTGCTCGCCCGCCTCCCCACCTCTGTGGCCGGCGAGGCGCGCGACACCCTGGCCGCGCGCCGCGAGCTGATCGCGATCCCGCCGTCGGGCAACCGCCGCCCGCGCATCCGCGCCGCCGAGCCGGAGCCCGCGGACGTGCTGCGCAGCTACTACGCCGCCGCGCAGCGCCGCTTCGGCGTCGGCTGGCACATCCTCGCCGCGGTCAACTTCGTCGAGACCGGCTTCGGGCGCCTGCGCAACGAGAGCACGGCCGGCGCCCGCGGCCCGATGCAGTTCATGCCCGCGACCTGGCGCGCCTACGGACTCGGCGGCGACATCCGCGACCCGCGCGACGCGATCCTCGGCGCCGCCAACTACCTGCACGCCGGCGGCGCGCCGCGCTCCTACCGGCGCGCGCTCTTCCACTACAACCGTTCGTCGCACTACGTCGCCGCGGTGCTGCGCTACGCGCGCCGCATCCGCCGCGATCCGCGGGCGTTCTACGCCTACTACGCGTGGCAGGTCTACGTGCGCCGGGACGGCGTCGTGCGGCGCATCACCGGCCCTTGACCCGCGGTCGCGCGTCGGAGAGGGTTGGCCGATGCGCGAGCGCGTGGCGGAAGGATCCGCCGAGGAGGTCGCGGCCGAGGCAGCGGACGCCCCGGCGGCCATCCGGCTCCCCCCTGGGGGCACCCTCACGCCGCACGCGATGCTCGGGCTCCAGCGCGCCGCCGGCAACCGCGCCGCCGTCGCGATGCTCTCGCGCGCGCCGACGGCGACCGAGACGAGCGGCCGGCTCGCGACGGGGTCGAAGGGCGCGCGGGTCACCGACCTCCAGATGCAGCTCAACCAGCTCGACGAGGTCAGGACGGAGCTCGCGGTCGACGGCATCTACGGCCCGATCACGACCAAGGCGGTGAAGGAGTTCCAGGCCGCCCACGCCCCGCTGAAGGCGAACGGCGTCGCCGACGCCGACACCCAGGCCGCCGTCGCCGAGGCGCTGACCGAGGAGCAGGACCCCGTCGAGGTCGGCCGCAAGCTGTTCAACCTCGGCGGGACGGCCTTCGAGCGCCGCAAGTTCGGGCACGCCTACGCCTTCTTCACGCGCGCGGGCGAGCTCACCGACCGCCCGGGCATCCTGTTCTCGCGCGCCCAGTCGCTGCGCAGGCTCGGCGGCCGCCGCGAGGAGGCGATCGCGCTCTACGAGCAGTATCTGGCCCGCGGCGGCGGCACCCGCGACGCCGACGCCGAGGCGGCGCTGCTCGAGCTCAAGACGCCCGAGGCCACCGGCGACGAGGCCGTCGACACCGCGACCGCCAGGACCATCTTCAGCAAGGGCGGCGCGCTGTTCGAGGCGCGCGACTACGCCCACGCCTACGACGAGTTCACGAAGGCCGGCGAGCTCGCGGACCGCCCGGGCATCGTGTTCTCGCGCGCCCAGTCGCTGCGCAGGCTCGGCGGCCGCCGCGAGGAGGCGATCGCGCTCTACGAGCAGTACCTGGCCAAGCGGCGGCGGCACCCGCGACGCCGACGCCCGCGCCGCGCTGGCCGAGCTGCGCGCACCGGAGGCCACCGGCGACGAGACCGTCGACACCGCGACCGCGAAGGGCATCTTCAACCAGGGCGGCGCGCTGTTCGAGGCCGGGCGACTACGGCCACGCCTACGACGAGTTCACCCGCGCGAGCGAGCTCGCCGACCGCCCCGGGATCCTCTTCTCACGGGCTCAGGCGCTGCGCAAGCTCGGCGGCCGCGAGGACGAGGCGATGATGCTCTACCAGCAGTACATCGACCTCGGCGAGGGCACCCGCCTCGAGGACGCGAAGCAGATGCTCGAGCTGCTGCGCACGCACGGCGCCGCGCCGAGCTAGCGGCGGCGCACGAGCACGCGGCGCTTCGACGCGGCCATCAGGCGGCGCGAGTCGCGCGCGGCCACGGTGACCCGGACGCGGCCGCGCTTGCGCACGACGCGGCGCAGGCGCTTCGGCAGCCGCGCCCGCACCGTGCGCGATGCGCCCGCACGCAGGCGGTACGCGCGCGACTTCGAGGCGCCGACGCGCAGCCCGCCGGCGCAACCGGACACGCGCGCCGCGGGGCAGGCGAGCCGGACGCGGAAGCGCCCGCGGCGGTCGGCCGCCGCGGCGCGGCTGGCGACCGCGACGTTGGCGGAGAGCACGGAGACCGCGTGCGCGGACTGGTTCGCCACGTAGAGCGAGCGGCCGTCGGAGGAGACCGCCATGCCGCGCGCGTCGAACAGCCCGCGCGCCTCCGAGCAGGCCTTGTAGGTGACGTCGCCCTCCGCGCAGCCGGTCTGGGTGAGCTCGCCGGAGGCGGGGTCGCGCCCGAACGTGGCGAGGGAGCCCTCGTCGCCGAGCACGAACACCCCGCGCCCGTCGGACGAGACGACGACCTCGCGGGCCTGGCCGATCGCCATCGCGGGCTTGCAGTCGTCGGCCGCGGCGTCCTCGGCCTCCTCGTCCTCGGACGCTTCCGGGTCGACGGCGTCGGCGTCCGTCGCGACGCGGTGCCGGAAGCACGAGGACGGGGTCAGCCGCCCGCCGGCCGGGTCGCGCGCGAACAGCGCGAGCGCCTCGTCGCCGGCGCTGGCCACGAACAGGGTCTTGCCGTCCGGGCTGATCGCGCTCGCGGCCGCGCCCGCGAGCGCCGGCGCGCTCGTGCACGACCCGCCCCGCGGCGCCTTGTCCAGCAGGCAGCCCTGGGGCGTGAGGCGACCGGTCGCGGCGTCGCGCGCGTAGGACGTCACCCCGCCGATGTCCGCCGCGGTGACGAAGACCTGGCCGCCGTCGGGCGCGATCGTGACGCTCGAGGCGCCGGTCAGCGCGGTGCCGTCCTCGCACCGCCCGTCGGAGCCGTTCTCGCTCACGCACATGATCGGCTCGAGGTCGCCGGTGTCGGGGTCGCGCGAGAAGGCGCTGACCGAGCCGGGGTCGGCCGCGGTGACATAGACGTGCCGGCCGTCCGGGCTGACCACGACGCCCGAGATCCCGATGACGCCGAAGCCCGCGCGACAGCGATCGGCGCGCGGGAACTCCTTGATGCAGCCCGCGGGCGTGAGCTCGCCCGTGGCCGCGTCGCGCGCGAGCCACGCCACGCCGTTGGAGCCGCTCGAGGCCACGTAGACGTTGCGGCCGTCGGGGCTGACGGCGACGGCGCTCGCACCGAGCAGCGCGTCGCCGTTGGCGCAGAACCCGTCCGTGCCCGGCCGCCCGTCGCCGCCGGTGTCGGTGATGCAGCCCACGGACGTCAGCGCACCGGTGTCACCGGCGCGCGAGAAGGTCACGACGCCGTTGGAGCCCGCGCCGCCGTCGCCCGACGCCGAGGCGACGTAGACGTGCCGGTCGTCCGGGGTCACGGCCACCGCATACGCGCCCATCAGCCCGCGCGTCCGCGCGCAGTTCTCGATCGGCTCCTCCTCGAACAGCAGCGGTGGCTCCTGCGAGACGCACCCCCGCTCGCCCGACAGCTGCGAGAAGCTCGACGAGGTCTGGCCGAACGCCGCGCCCGGCACCGCGAGCCCGAGGAGGGTCAGGAAGAGGAGCAGCCGGCGCATCGTGCGCACCCTCTCACAGGGCGCGGTTGAACCGGTCAGCGGTCCTTGAGAGGGTCTCCCCGTGTCGTCCGGCGAGCGCAGGACAGCCGACCGCAGGCAGGCGGATCACCCTCCGCGAGAGCGGCCGGCGCTTTCCTCAACCGTCAGCGCCGTGCAGACGCTGGGCCGCCTCGCGGGGAACCGGGCGACCACCGCCCTCGTCCAGCGGGCCCGCGACGGGGTGACTCCCCCCACCGTGACCGCCGACGCCGCCGCCCAGGCGATCAACACATGGATCCAGGCCAACGAGCCGTCCGAGCAGGAGACCAACTACTCCGTCGGTGTGGCGCGCAACGGCGATCTCTACATCTCGAAGGTGGGCGGTGTGACGGCCGGCACGAGGTTCGTCGGGACCCAGCTCGCTGCCTTCATCGTGCAGAACGGCTATCAGATCGGCCGTGACATCTACCTGGCCCAGCAGTTCAACACCGCGTACACGAGCGGCAACCACGCCGAGATGTGCGTCATGGCGGCAGCGGGAGCCGGTGCGCTCGCCAAGATCTACTGCGCGGCGCCGCACTGCGCGTTCTGCGCGGAGCAGATGACCAAGGACAACGTCACGCACGGCGCCGCCGTCGGCGGCCACGACCAGGTCGGATGGGCCCATCCGTTCGCGCCGATCTTCCTCGGCTCCCAGGTCTGGGACAACACCGGCGCCCAGCTTGCCGCGCTCCAGGCGCTGCCGCTCAGTCCGACGAAGGCCATGGCCGCGCAGATCGGTGTCCCCTGGCTCCCGACCTCGCCGAAGGGCGGCAAGCGCAAAGCCTGGCTGTGAGCCCGGGGTCAGGCCTGGTGCATCGCGTGCCGGATGTGCGCCAGCTCCGCCGGCCCGTGTCGCGCGCCGAGGTCCGTGAGCATGAAGCTGCAGGCCCAGCTGCGAGCCGCGGGCGAGAGCGCGTCCAGGCGGCCGGCCTGGAGCCAGTGATCGGTCAGGGCCGCCCAGCCGGGATCGCGCTGGAGGTCGCGCGCGGCCGGGTCGAGCGTCAGGATGCTCCAGGTCCTGGCCCGGTCGAGCTCCGGGTCGCCCGCGGCCGCGTTCGCCCAGTCGATCACCCCGGTCGGCTCGCCGTCGTCGTCGACGAGGACGTTGAACGGATGCAGGTCGAGGTGCAGCAGGCGCCGCTCGCCGGCTTCCGCTCCCGGGGCATCCCGCAGGCCCGGCGGGCAGGCGACCTGCGCCAGCGCGTCGTGCAACGCGCCGCAGGCACTCCCGGCGGCGGGGGCGCGAGCCGGCCTGGCCGAGGCGAGCTCGCCGGCCGGTCGCCCCGGCACCCGCTCGAGGATGGCGGCGCCGACCCCGTCGAGCTCGAGCCGGTCGAGGACCCGGGGAACGGGGAGGTGGGCGGCCGCAGCCGACGCGGCCAGCAGCTCGTCGGCGACGCGCTCGCCGACGCGGAGGACGACGTCCCCGTCGCTCCAGGCAGAGCCGGACGCTCCCCCCAGCGGCCGTAGCCGGTCCGGGTCCAGCCCGAAGCGGAGGGCGGCGCGAACGACCTCAGCTCGGGTGGGAGCCATCGGCCCATGGTGCCACCTCCCGTACCCTCGACCGTCATGTCCCGCGGCACCGCATACGGCCTCTACGCGCTGCTGGTCCTGATCTGGTCGAGCACCTGGGTCGCGATCAAGATCGGGCTGGAGGACTCGCCCGCGCTGCTCGGCGCCGGCATCCGCTTCGCCGCCGCCGGCGTGCTGCTGCTCGGCTTCGCGGCGCTGCGGAAGCGGTCGCTGAAGACGGACAGGCTGCTGGCGCTGATCCTCGGGCTGCTGCCGTTCGCGTTCTGTTACGGGCTCGTCTACTGGGGCGAGCAGTACATCCCGTCCGGGCTGACCGCGGTGCTGTTCGGCGTGATGCCGCTCTACACCGCCGTGCTCGCGGCGCTGCTGCTGCAGGACGAGCCGCTGAGCGCGCGGCTGCTGGCCGGGGTGACGCTCGCGCTCGCCGGCCTCGCGCTCGCGTTCGTGGAGAGCCTCGAGCTGGGCCACGAGGAGCGTGCGGCGCTCGGGGCGATCGCCGTCGTGCTCTCGCCCCTCGGCGCCGCGCTCGGCAACGTCGCGCTGAAGCGGCGCGGCGCGAGCCTCGACGCGATCGTCCTCAACGGCTGGGGGATGCTGATCGGCGGCGCGCTGCTGCTGGCGGGCTCGGCCGCGAGCGAGGACTGGGGCGAGGCGGTGTGGAGCGCGAAGTCGATCGGCTCGATCCTCTATCTCGCCGTGATCGGCTCCGCCGTCGCGTTCGTGACGCTGACCGTCCTGCTGCGCGTGATGTCCGCGCAGGCGAGCTCGTTCATCGCGCTGATCATCCCGTTCGGCGCGCTGATCTTCGGCGCCGTGCTCTACAGCGAGCCGATCACGGGCCGCGCGGTCGCGGGTGCCGCGCTCGTGGTCGCCGGGCTGCTGGCCGCGCGCGGGCGGCCGCCCGCCTCGGTGCGGCGGCGAGCGGCGGCGCGGCGCGAGGCCGCGGAGCAGATCGCCGCGTGAGCGCGCTCCACGAGCAGCTCGAGTACCTCGAGGCCGCCTCGCCGTTCTACAAGGAGCGGATCCGCGGCCGGCGCGTGCTCGCAGAGCTGCCCTTCACGACGAAGGCCGAGCTGCGCGCGAGCCAGCAGCGCCGCCCGCCGTTCGGGGAGCACCTGTGCGCGCCGCGCGAGGAGCTCGTGCGCCTGCACGTGACCTCGGGCACGACCGGCGAGCCCGTCGCGATCGGCTTCACGCAGAGCGACCACGAGGCGAACTCCGCCGTCGGCGGCGAGTCGTTCCGGATCGCCGGCCTGCGCCCAGACGACACCGTCGCGCACTGCCTCAACTACGCGCTCTACGCGGGCGGCATCGCCGACCACATGGCGATCGAGGCGTCCGGGGCGACGGTCGTGCCGGTCGGCGTCGGCCAGTCGCGGCGGCTGCTCGAGCTGATCCCGCGGCTCGGGATCACGGCGATCTTCGGGACGCTCTCCTTCCCCGCCTACCTCGCCACGAGGGCGCGCGAGGCGGGGCTCGAGCCGGCCGCGCTCGGCCTGCGCCACATCGTCACCGCGGGCGAGCCCGGCGCGGGCCTCGCCGCCGTCCGCACCGACATCGAAGCCGCCTGGGGCGTCACCGTGACCGACACGTTCGGGATGAGCGACGTGTGGTCGACGATGGCCGGCGAGTGCGGCCAGGGCGACGGGCTGCACCTCACGACCGAGGGCCATGCCGTGCTCGAGGTGATCGACCCGGAGACCGCCGAGCTGCTCCCGCTCGAGGACGGCGTCACCGGCGAGCTCGTGTGGACGCACCTCAACCGGCGCGCCTCGCCGCTGCTGCGCTACCGCTCCAGCGACCTCGCCACGGTCTACACCGCCCCTTGCGCGTGCGGGCGCACGAGCCCGCGCATCCGCATCGGCGGCCGCCGCGACGACATGCTGCGCGTGCAGGCCGTCAACGTCTATCCGCAGGCGATCGGCGAGGTGCTCGACCGCCTCGGCGCGAGCGGCGGCTACGCGGTCGTCGCCGACGGCGACCCGATCGCGGCCCCGCTGCACATCTACGTCGAGAGCCCGCAGGACGCCGACAACCTGCGCGACGAGCTGCGCGAGGCGCTGCGCACCGACGTGGCGCTGATCGCGCTCGCCACCGGCGACCTCCCCGTCGCCGAGCAAAAGACGCCGCGCGTCTTCCGCACCGCCCGCGGGGACGCGCTGCCCGACGCCATCAGACGACACAGGGAGGCACCATGACCGTGACCACGGAGGAGCTCGGGAGCGCGCGCGTGATCCGCTGGGACAACCAGCGCCACCGCAACAGCTGGACCAGGGCGACGATCGCCGCCATCGCCGACGCGCTCGAGGCCGCCACGCGCGATCCCGACGTCCGCTGCCTCGTCGCGCGCGGCGCGGGCGAGGACTTCTCCGCCGGCGACGACCTGTTCGAGGCCGCCGACGCCGACGCCGTCTCCTTCGCCGCGACGATCGACGAGTTCCAGCGCCTCACGCGCGTCGTCCTCGACGCCCCCGTGCCCGTGGTCGCCGCCATCGACGGCGTCTGCATCGGCGGCGCGCTCGAGTTCGCCGCCTCGTGCGACCTGCGCATCGGCACGGACCGCGCGTTGTTCGCCACGCCCGAGGTGCGGATCGGGCTCGGCGCCTCCAACGCCGGCACCCTGCTGCTGCCCGAGGTCCTCGGCGAGAGCGCCGCGCGCGAGCTGCTGCTCACCGGTGCGCTCAAGGACGCCGCGTGGATGGACCGCCACGGCTTCTTCAACGCGCTCGTCCCGCCCGACCGCCTCGACAACGCGATCATCGAGCTCGTCGCGGCCTTCGACCTCACCACCGCGCCGGCCGTCAACCGGACCAAGCGCATGCTCAACGACCGCTTCGGCGATCTGCTGCCCGCCGCGATGGAGCGCGAGACGCTGACCTGCGTCGAGCTGTTCGAGACCCCCGAGGCCCAGGAGGCCGTCCAGGCGTTCGTGCACAGGGACTAGGGAACTCCCTGATGCACTCCCGGGGGCCGGGCCCGAGTATCGCCGCATGCTCATCACCGATCCCCCCGGCATTGATCCCAGCTCCCTTCGCGCCCGCATGTCCGGCCGCGTCTCGGCCCCCGGCGACCTCGACTGGGACGAGGCGCGCCAGGCCTGGAACGTCGCCTTCGACCAGCGCCCCGCGGCGGTCGCGATCCCGCACTCGGTCGAGGACGTCATCGCGATCGTCGAGTTCGCCGACGAGCGCGGCCTGCGCGTGACCGCCCAGGGCACCGGCCACAGCGTCGGCGCCTTCGACACCCTCGCCGACACGATCCTGGTCAAGACGCAGGAGCTGCGCGGCGTCGAGATCGACGCCGAGGCGCGCGTCGCCCGCGTCGCCGCCGGCACCCTCTGGCTCGAGGTCACCGAGCCCGCCTCCGCGCTCGGCCTCGCACCGCTGGCCGGCTCCTCGCCGGACGTCGGCGTCGTCGGCTACTCGCTCGGCGGCGGCGCCTCGTGGCTCGCCCGCAAGCACGGCCTCGCCTCCAACAGCGTCGTCGCGATCGAGCTCGTCACCGCCGACGGCGAGCTCGTCCGGGCCGACGCCGAGCACCACGCGGACCTGTTCTGGGCGCTGCGCGGCGGCGGCGGCAACTACGGCGTCGTCACGCACATGGAGATCCGCCTCTACCCGCTGGCCGAGGTCTACGCGGGGATGATGTTCTGGCCGTGGGAGCGCAGCGCCGAGGTCCTCAAGGCCTGGGCCGCGTGGACCCGCACCGCCCCCGACGAGATCACCACCAGCGCGCGCCTGATGCAGATCCCGCCGCTGCCCGACATCCCCCCGTTCCTCCAGGGCCGCGCCCTGATCGTCATCGACGGCGCCTACATCGGTGACGAGGCCGACGGCGCCGCGCTGCTCCAGCCGCTGCGCGACCTCGGGCCCGAGATGGACACCTTCGCGATGATGCCGCCGGTCGGCCTGTCGCGGATCCACATGGACCCCGAGGGCCCGACGCCCGCCATCACCGGCGGCGGCCGCATGCTCGGCGAGCTCACCGACGAGGCGATCGACGCGTTCGTCGCCGCGGTCGGCCCGGGCTCCGGCACCGCGCTGCTGATGAGCGAGCTGCGCCACCTCGGCGGCGCCCTGGGCCGCGAGCCCGAGGGCCACGGCGCGCTCGCGCGCTTCGCCGGCGAGTACATGACGCTGGGCGTCGGCATCCCCATGACCCCGGAGATCGCCGCGGCGGTCCACGCCGGCCTCGCGACGCTCGCCGACGCGCTGGCCCCGTGGGAGACCGGCTCGGCCTACCTCAACTTCGTCGACGAGCCGACCGACCCCGCGCAGTTCTACTCCGCCGACGCGTACGCTCGCCTGCGCCGCGTCAAGGCCGAGGTCGACCCGGAGGGCCGCTTCCGCGGCAACCACGCGATCGACGCTTGAACGCTCAAACGGGTCGCCGCGCAGCCCGGCTCAGGTAGGGTTTCGCGGCGGCCCGCCTTCGGTCCGCTCGCACGACCAGGAGCAGACCAGGTGCAGGTGGAGGAGCCGGTCCTGAGGATCATGGAGCGCACGACCGACGTCGGCGCCGTGGTCGTCGTCGTCCAGGGCGAGATCGACATCTCGACGGTCGACGCCCTGCGGGCACGCCTGGCCGACTCCTGCCGGGGCGACGCCACCATCGACCTGCGCCGTGTCCGGTTCCTCGACTGCCTCGGGCTGCAGCTGCTGCTCGAGCAGCACGAGCGCAGCACCGCGCACGGCTGGCGCCTCGACTTCGTGCAGGGCCCGCCGGCCGTGCGGCGGCTGTTCGAGCTGACCGGGACGCTGGAGCGCCTGAACTTCATCGAGCCCGCTTCCGGGCGCTTCGCGACGGTATAGGCAGCCGGGGGGTGCCGGGCGGGAGACCGCACCACACGGACGCCTGCCTCCCCTCTGTGACGCGAGTCACGAGAGGAGGAAGCTACGCATCATGAACCCTTCACTGATGCAGCACGCCACCGCGACCGCCGTCCACACCGACCGCGTCCGCCGCGCCCGCAAGCGCCGCCGCGCCTAGGAGCACCACCATGCCCGTCCGCCCCCGCACCCTCGCCCAGCCCGCCTTCTGCGTGCCCGTGGTCCGCGAGACGCCGCGCCCCAGCGCCGCCGTCTCGGGAGCCTCCGCCTGGTGAGGGCGCGGTGGGTACGGGCACCCGCACCGCGGGACGCCTGCTCCCCGCCGTACCGACCCCCCTGGGCGCTGCCAGAGTCTCCGCCATGAGCCTCCTCCAGATCGCCCTCATGTCCAGCATCCAGCGCGACCGCAGCACCCGCGGCCGCTGACGCTCCCCTCGTAAGCGCCGGAGACCCGCCTCCCTCCTCCGGGTCTCCGGCGCTCCAGATCCGGGTAGCGTCGCCTCGTGCGCTGGAAGCCGGGAGCCGGAGGGAACGTCGAGGACCGCCGGGGGCGGCCCGGCGGGCGCGCAGCGCTGCCGGTCGGCGGCGGCCTCGTCGGCGTGATCGTGACCGTGCTGATCCTCGTGCTCGGCGGCGGGGGCGGCTACGGCGTCAACAACCCGTTCGAGCAGTTCCCCGCCCAGACGCAACCGGCGAGCGGCGACACGATGCAGAACGCGCCGGACGCGGAGTCCGAGCTCGTCGACTTCGTCTCCTTCGTCGTCGGCGACCTGCGGAAGTTCTGGGCCGCCGACTTCCAGAGGGCGGGCCGCGACTTCCAGCCGAGCCCCCTCGTGCTCTTCCGCCAGGTGACCAACACCGGCTGCGGCCAGGGCTCGGCGCAGACCGGCCCGTTCTACTGCCCGGCCGACCGCAAGATGTACGTCGACCTCAGCTTCTTCCGCGAGCTGGCCAACCGCTTCCAGGCACCGGGCGACTTCGCGCAGGCCTACGTGCTCGCACACGAGTACGGCCACCACATCCAGACCCTCACCGGGGTGAACCAGCAGGTCGAGAGCGCCTCGCGGGAGAACCCGGACCAGCGCAACGCACTGTCGGTGCGGACCGAGCTGCAGGCGGACTGCCTCGCCGGCGTGTGGGCGCACTCGACCTTCGAGCGCGGGCTGCTCGAGGAGGGCGACCTCGAAGAGGGTCTGACCGCCGCCTCGTCGGTCGGCGACGACCGCATCCAGGAACAGACGACCGGCCGGATCAGCCCGGAGACCTTCACGCACGGCACGGCGGCGCAGCGCGCCGGCTGGTTCAAGCGCGGCTTCGAGGACGGCGACGCGACGGCGTGCGACACCTTCTCGGGCGACATCTGACCCGAGTCGTAACGAGTCGGTAAAAAGACTCGGAGGCGGGCCTGTGCCGAGCTAGCCTCATTGGTGGAGGACGGATCGCGGGACCACGAGGGACTGCGGACGGAATCAATCGAGAGGAGGCCGAATGCCGCCCCAGCGGCTCTCGGCGCTCGACGCGTCGTTTCTGGCCGTCGAGGGCCCAAGCGCACACATGCACGTCGGATGGGCGGCGACGTTCGAGCCACCCGCGGACGCCCCGCGCCCCGACTTCGACACCCTGTTCGACCACATCGCCGGCCGGCTCGGCCGCGCGCCGCGCTTCCGCCAGCGCATCGCCCCCGACCCGCTCGGGCTGAACTCGCCGCTGTGGGTGGACGCCGAGGACTTCGACCCCGCCGAGCACATCCACCGCTCCGCCGCCGAGAACCTGCCGCAGCTCGCCGACGCGGTGCTGTCGGAGCCGCTGCGCCGCGACCGCCCGCTGTGGGAGTTCTGGATCGCCGACCGCCTGCACGACGGGCGCATCGGGCTCGTCGGCAAGGCCCACCACTGCATGGTCGACGGCCTCGCGGCGGTCGAGCTCGGCACGCTGCTGCTCGACTCCGAGCCGCACGGGGAGCCGCCGGACGACCATCACTGGCTCCCAGCCCCCACCCCCCACGCGCTCGAGCTCGTCGCCCGCGGCGCCTGGGACCGCACGCGGACGCAGCTCGGGCTGCTCCGCAACCCGCTCGCGCTGGCCCGCTCGCCGCTCGCGATCCCCGCCTTCGGGCTGCGCACGGCCCGCGCGCTCGCCGGTGCGGTGCTGCCGATCGCGCCCGCCAGCGCGCTCAACGAGCCCGGCTCGCCGGAGCGCCACCTCGCCACCGCGCGGCGGCCGCTGGACGAGCTGCGCGCGATCAAGAACGCGTACGGCGTGACCGTCAACGACGTGCTGCTCGCCGCGGTCGCGGGCGCGCTGCGCCGGCACGCCCACCGCGCCGAGGAGCGCCCGCGCGACCTCAAGGCGATGGTGCCCGTCAGCGTCCGCGCCGACGAGGGCGGCGAGTTCGGCAACCGCATCACGTTCATGTTCGTCGAGCTGCCGGCCGCGGTGGCGGATCCGATCCTGCGCCTGCGGCTGATCGGCGAGGCGACGAGCGCGCGCAAGGAGTCCGGCGTGCCCGAGGACGCCGACAGCGCGCTCAAGACGCTGTCCTACGCGCCCCAGACGGTGCAGCGGGTGGCCGCGCACGCGCTCGCCAGCCCGCGCGTCTACAACCTCGTCGTCTCCAACATCCCCGGCCCGCGGATCCCGATGTACCTGCGCGGCTGCCGGCTGCACGCCGCCTACCCGGTCGTGCCGCTGTCGGCGCGCCACGCGCTCTCGGTCGGCATGACGACGATCGGCGACCACGCCTGCTTCGGCCTCTACGCCGACCCGGAGACGCTGCCGGACTCCGACCAGCTGGCCCGCGACCTCGACGACGCGCTCGACGAGCTGCATGCCACCATTGGCGGACCATGGCCGACATCGCCACCACGACGTTCGGAATCGGCGACCCGGTTCCGCCCTTCTCCCTTCCTGACACCGACGGCGTAGCGCACGCGGTCCCGCAGGACCCGGCGCCGGCGGCGACGGTGATCGCGGTGACCTGCAACCACTGCCCGCACGTGATCGCGTGGAACCCGCACATCCGCCGCGTCGCCGAGGAGTACGGCGAGCGCGGGGTGCGCTTCCTCGCGATCAACGCCAACGACTCGGCGCGCTACCCCGCCGACTCGCTCGAGGCGATGCAGCGCTTCGTCCGCGACCAGTCGTGGCCGATCCCCTATCTGCACGACGAGACCCAGGACGTCGCGCGCGCGCTCGGCGCCGTGGCGACGCCGCACATCTTCGTGCTCGACGCCGAGCACCGGCTCGTCTACCGCGGCGCGCCGGGCTCCGAGCACGAGAACGCCGAGTGGCTGCGCGCCGCGCTCGACGCCACGCTCGCGGGCACGGCGCCGGCCGAGGCCGAGACCCGCCCGCGCGGGTGCTCGGTCAAGTGGCGCGCCTGAACCTGCTCGACGCGGGCGCGCCCGCGAGCTTCACCTTCGAGGACATGCTGCGCTACCACGGCCCGGGGTCGCCGGGCGGGGTCGCGCACGCGTTCAAGGTGCTCGAGCGGGCGCTGCCGCTGCTCGCCCCCGACGGCCCGCCGGAGCGGCGCGAGCTCGTCGTCCGCACGGCCTTCGGCGGGCCCGGTGCGCGCGACGGCTTCGAGCTCGTCACGCGCGCGGTGACCGAGGGCCGCTACACGGTCGACCCGTCGCTCGCGCGGCCCGAGCGCGGGCGCACGCTCGAGCGCTTCGTCTTCCGGCTCGCCTACCGCGAGCGCGCGGTGACCCTGGTCGCGCGCGCGGGAAGCGTGCCCGACGAGCTGATCGCGCTCGCGCGCACGGAGCACCGCAGCGCCGAGCAGGAGACCCGCTTCGCGGAGGTCAAGCGCGCGATGGCCGAGCACGTGATGGCGAGCGCCGCCGCGGACATCTACGACGCCGAGTGACTGGACGCGTGGTCCATTGGCCGACCCCGTGTGTCCGGGTACTCTGAGCGTCTCGTGGCCGACGGCGACCGTCATCCCAGCCTGCACGAACGGCGTGTGAACGACTCGGCGCTGGCGCTCGCGCGGGAGTGGAGGCGCCTCGGGCGCGCCGCGACCTTCGTCGCGATCCTGACCAGCCCGATCCTGTTCATGCTGCTCTACAACGGGCTCGAGTGGGGCTTCCTCTTCTCGCTGATCGGCACGATCGCCGGCATCGCGATCTTCCGCGGGCTGATCGACGTGATCGCCCACCGCCTCATCCCCGCGCCGACGCTCTACGGCGCGGAGGCCGAGCTCAAGGACGAGGACATCGTCCAGCGGCGGCGGGTCTGGTACTGGCGCAAGAAGTTCCGTCTTGTCTGGCGCGTGTTCGCGACCGCGGTCGTCCTCATCGCGGCCGCGATGATCTGGAACTCGCTCTCCGGCGGCGACAACTCGGTCTCCGGCGGCATCTCCACGATCGGCGATCTCTTCTCCGCCTTCGGCCCGGTGCTCCTGGGCTACCTGCCGATCGTGTTCATCCTCTTCTTCGCGAACTTCCTGATCCTGTTCGGCCCGCTGCTGCTGCTCGGCGCCGGCCAGATCAAGGGCTACGAGCCGGGCGACGCGGACTGGGGCGTGAAGCTGGCCGACGTCCGCGGGCAGGCGGAGGCCAAGGAGGAGATCACGCGCGTCGTCTCCCTCTGGCAGTCGGGCGAGGAGTTCGAGAAGGCGGGCGGCAAGCGCGAGCGCGGCGTGCTCTTCCTCGGTGCCCCCGGCACCGGCAAGACGATGCTCTCCAAGGGGATCGCGACCTCGTTCAACTGCCCCTTCGTCTCGATCCCGGGCTCCGGCTTCGCGCAGACCTTCATCGGCATGGACGCGGTGCTCGTGCGCTATCTCGCCTTCAAGGCCAAGCGGCTCGCGCGCAAGTGGGGCGGCCAGTGCATCGTCTTCATCGACGAGATCGACGCCGTCGGCATGCGCCGGCAATCGCTCGGCTCGGGCTTCCAGCCGCTGCACGGCTCCTCGTTGCATGACGAGCTGTTCTTCGGCCCGAACGGCGCGCTGACGTGGGACGGCGACCTCGTGCTGGAGACGGCCGAGTGGCGCGAGCGCATGTTCAACATGCGCGCCGAGCCGCGCGGCGCCGTCTACCCGCCGGCGATCCAGAAGATCGCGGGCGCGGTCCGGGACATGATGATGCCGGGGATGATGGGCGGCGGCGGCGGGCTCGCGCTCAACCAGCTGCTCGTGGTCATGGACGGCATCGACGACCCGCCGCTGATGAAGCGCATGCGCACGAAGCGCATCAACACCTGGCTGGACGCGCTCTACATCGTGCCGCGCCGCATCCGGGGGCGCTCGCTGCGCCTCAAGCCTCCGAAGCCCAACAAGGAGGAGATCTACTTCATCGGGGCCTGCAACGTGGCGCTCGAGCGGCTCGACCCGGCGCTCACCCGGCCCGGCCGGATGGGGCGCCACATCTACTTCCGCACGCCCACGTGGGAGGACCGCCGCGACATCTTCGACCTCTACCTGACCAAGGTCGCGCACGCGGAGGCGCTCGACGCCCCGCGCAAGCGCGACGAGCTCGCGCGCGTGACCAACGGCTACTCGCCGGCGATGATCGACCAGGTCTGCTCGATGGCGCTGACCTACGCGCACTCCGACGGCCGCCAGGCGTTCGAGTGGGAGGACCTGCTCGAGGCGATGACGACGGTCGAGTCGGGCGTCGCCGTCGGCCAGCCCTACGCCAAGCACGAGGAGCGCTCGATCGCGATCCACGAGGCGGGCCACGCGGTGTGCTCGCACCTGTACGCCGACAACGTGCTCTCGACCCGGCTGTCGGTCCGCAAGCGCGGGGACTCCGGCGGCCACCACCAGGCGATGCGGGTCGAGGACCGCTTCGTCGAGTGGCGCTCCGAGCAGATCGCCGGCCTGATCTGGAGCCTCGGCGCGATGGCGGCGGAGTACGTCTTCTACGACCAGACGACCACCGGCGTCGGCGGCGACGTCTACTCGACCACGGCGCACGCGGTCCGCATGGTCGGCCACTCCGGCATGGGCCCGACGCCGGTCGACCTCTCCGACCGCATCGACAACGCCGAGCGACGCGAGGAGGAGCAGGAGCGCCTGATGAAGCGCTTCGAGAAGCTCGGCACGCAGATCATGCACCGCTCCGGCGGCAGCATGATGAACGACGACGGCGTGTCCGGCGTGCTCGCCGACGGCGGCAAGCGGAGCCTGGCCGCCGCCTTGATCGGGCAGGCGTTCGTGATCGCCTACAACACGATCCGCCACAACCGCGAGGGCACCGACTACGTCGCCGGGCGCCTGGTCTCCGCCGGCGAGCTGTACGGCGACGACGTCGTCCAGGTGCTGGAGGACGCGCGGCTCGAGCGGCCCGAGATCGATCTGCTGGATGAGGACGCATGGCCCGTGATCTGATCCCCCCGCCCTCGCCCGCGGGCCGGCCCGGCAGCTCCGCCGAGGCCGAGCGCGAGCGCGCCCGCGAGCTCGACGAGCAGCGCCAGAAGCAGAAGGGCGGGCTGTGGCACCGCTCCCCCGAGGACGAGGCCACGGCCCAGCCGGGCGCCGACGCGCTCTCCGCCGACGCGGCCCCCGAGGCGAAGGCCAAGCCGTCGCGGGCCGACACGCCGTTCCGCTCGCGCTTCGGGCTCCTGCTCGGCGCGCTGATCGGCCTCGGGATCGCCGCGATCGCGATCGGGTCCGCGGTCTACGTCGGCACGACGCGCGACGGCGTCCCCGACGGCTGGTCGGGCTGGCGGCCGACCGCGGACGACGGCGAGAAGGCGGCGAAGCAGATCGCCGCCCACGTCGCCGATCAGTACCGCATGAAGGACGGCAGCCAGATCGTCGGGGTCCAGGGCGGCCCGCTCGAGGTCAACGCGCTCGGCCTGACCGTGCCGCTGGAGATCGCGATCCGGACCGCCCCTTCGGGCGGCGACATCAAGTTCATCGGGGGCAAGGGGCTGCTCTACACGCTCAACGGGCTCGGGCCGAACGGAGCCGTGCGCGGCGGCAAGCCGTCGAAGGAGCGCGCGCTGCTGTTGCGCCGCGAGGCGCTCGAGCTGGCCCTCTACAGCTTCCGCTACATCGACGGCGTCGACTCCGTCGTCGCGCTGATGCCGCCGACGACGCGGGTGCCGACCGTGAAGCCCAAGAAGGGCACGGCGGCAGCCGCAGCCGCGGCGGCGGCCGCGAAGGTGAAGCAGAAGACGGCGCTGTTCTTCCGCCCGGGCGACCTCGCGCCGCAGCTCGAGATCCCGCTCGCCGACACCATCCCTCCGAACACGCCGAGCCCGGAGACGCTCGCGGAGGCCGAGGCCCGCCGCATCGAGACGCTCACCAGCAACAACATCTTCGGCTTCGCCTTCCAGCAGAGCCAGGACGAGAAGGCGTACCTCGTGCTGGACCGCCTCCCGCAGTAGCTCCAGGCTCGATCCACCCGGCCGTCCCCGGGCGGGACTATGCTTTGGAAAGTTCAACCCATCGGCGGCACTCACGGTGACGTGCGTGGGGGGGACCTCAAGAACGGGACGTAGGCGCGGACTCGGAAGGGGGCGCGCCGGTCGGATCGGTGTGATCGCGCCTAGAGAAGGGCGGCTATGGCCGACCGACCGACCGAGAACGACCCGTCCGACAACCGTGAGCCCCCGAAGGTCGTGCCCGGGATGGACGATCAGTCGCTGGCCGAGCTCGAGCAGTCGATCGGGGACGGTGATCAGACCGCGGCTGATCTCGATCAGTCGGCCGCCGATCGCGACGAGACCGCCTCCGAGCACGATCAGCAGGCTGCGGATCGCGATCAGGTCGCTGCCGACGACGACCAGGCGGCCGCCCGGCAGCGCGGCGAGCAGCGTGAGGATGGAAACGGCTATGCGCGCAGCCGGCGCGCCAGGGCCAAGAGCGGGCGCGAGCGTGAGGCGGCGACGCGGATCCGGGCGCAGACGGCCAGGGCTCGAGACGCAGCGGCGACGCGCCGCGATCAGTCGGCTTCGGATCGCGACACCGCGGCCATGGCGCGAGACGAGCTCGCCGCGAAGCTCGACGACGACCTCGCGCGGTTGGATCTCGAGGAGAGCACCGCGTCGCCCGACGGTGGCGACGCGCTGCGCAGGGTTCGTGACCGTCGCCGTGCCGGCCTGGGCCGCAGCCGGGCGGCGCTGCAGCGTGAGGCGGCGGCACACGACCGCGAGCTGGCGGCCGAGGATCGCGCCCAGGCGGCGCGCGATCGCCGCCTCGCTGCCGAAGAGCTGGCGGCGGAAGGCATCGACGATCTGACCGGGGCGATGCTGCGCCGCGTCGGTCTCGGCGCCATCCAGCGCGAGCTGGATCGCACGCAGCGCAGCGGCGAGAGCCTCGTCGTCGCGTATGTCGACGTCGATGGGCTCAAGGCGGTCAACGACAGCGTCGGGCACATGGCGGGCGACGCGCTGTTGAGCAGCGTCGCGGAGTCGATCAGCTGCGACCTGCGCGCCTATGACGTGATCTGCCGCTTCGGCGGCGACGAGTTCCTGTGCTCGCTCACGGGCCAGGACGGCGACGGCGCACGGGAGCGCTTCAAGCAGATTGCCGAGCGGCTCGCCAATGCCACGAGCGGGGCGACGATCACGGTCGGCTTCGCTGAGCGGGGTGCGGGCGACACCGTCGAAGCGCTCGTGGGCCGGGCCGACGCGGCGTTGATCGAAACGCGCCGACACCCCGGGTCCTGAACGTGCGGAGTCCCGGCGGCGCTCAGCCAGCCGGCCTGGTGACGATGCGCTCCTCGTAG
>CAWBCU010000040.1:0-141324 GCA_963787335.1 uncultured Solirubrobacterales bacterium | reverse complement strand
GGCGCTCGTTGCAGCCGGCATGACACTCCTTCGCAGACTCCCCCTGCGCTGGCCGCGGCCTGCGCGGCGCTGGCTCTCTCCGCCGCCCCCTCGATGGCCATCGTCGGCGGATCCAACGCCGCCGCCGGGCGAGTACCCGTCGGTCGCCAAGATCACCTTCGGCAAGAGCTTCCTCTGCACCGGCACGCTGATCGCGCCCGAACTACGTGCTCACCGCCGGCCACTGCGGCTCGATCACCGGCGCCGCCGTCGCCTCGCCCGCCGCCTGGCCCGCCGCCGCTCATCGACGTCCGCATCGGCTCCAACAAGCCCGGCCAGGGCGAGCTCGTCCCGGTCTCGCAGGCGACCGTCTCCCCGACTACCTGCTCACCCCGGGCAACGACATCACGCTGCTCAAGCTCTCGCGCAACTCGACCAAGCCGCCGACGCACGTCGTCGGCGCGGCGGCGGCGAGCCTGTGGGCGCCGGCCACGCTCGAGGACGATCGTCGGCTTCGGCACCACCTCCGAGGGCGGCGACACCCCCGACACGCTGCAGAAGGCGAAGGTGCCGATCACCACCGACGCGTACTGCGCGGGCGCCTACGACGACTTCGACGCCGACGCTCGATGGTCTGCGCCGGCTACCCGCAGGGCGGCATCGACACCTGCCAGGGCGACTCGGGCGGCCCGATGTTCGGCCGCGACGCCGCCGGCGCGCTGAAGGTCGTCGGCGCGACGAGCTACGGCGAGGGCTGCGCGCGGCCGGGCAAGCCCGGCGTCTACGCCCGCGTGGGCGGCCGACGCGTTGCGCGAGTGGATCCGCTCGCTCGCGCCCGCCGCCGTCGACTGATCCAACGTGAGCACGCCGACGCCCGGGTCTTCCCCCCTGGCGTCGGTGGGCCACTCCTCGTCCAGCGTCGGCACGAGCGCGACGAAGACGTCGACGAGCACCGGGTCGAAGTGGCGGCCGCGCTGGGCCAGGAGCTCCGCGATCGCCTCCTCCATGGTCCAGCTGCGCTTGTAGCGGCGCTTGGAGAGCAGCGCGTCGAAGACGTCGCAGACCGCGCAGATGCGCGCCGCCAGCGGGATGGCGTCGCCGCGCAGGCCGGCCGGGTAGCCGGTGCCGTCCCAGCGCTCGTGGTGGGTCAGCGCGATCGACTCGGCGGTCTGCAGCAGCGGTGAGCTCGAGCCGGCGAGGATCGCCGCGCCGACGGTCGTGTGCGACTGCATCAGCGCCCACTCGTCGGGATCGAGGCGCGACGGCTTGAGCAGCACGCTGTCCGGGATGCCGATCTTGCCGACGTCGTGCATCGTGCTCGCGTGGCCGATCAGCTCGGCCTCGGCCTCGCTCAGCCCGAGCGCGAGCGCGAGCTGCTGGCAGAGGCGGCTGATGCGCTCGATGTGCTCGCCGGTGTCGCCGTCGCGCGACTCGACGGCCTGGCCGAGCCGGCGCACGACCTCGAGCTGCGTGTCGCGCAACTCGGCGGTGCGCTCGCGCACGCGCTGCTCGAGCAGGTCGTTGTGCTCGGCCACCCGGGTGCGCTCGCGGCGCTCGGAGACGAAGCCGGCGGTCATCGTGCTCAGCGTGCTGAGCACCAGCGCGAGCAGCGGATAGGTGACGGGCACCACCCAGCCGCGCGTGAAGGCGAGCTGCGCGACGGCGGCGAAGGCGACGGCGAGGATCGGCGACAGCGCGGCGGCCTTCAGCCCGCGCGTGCGCATGTGGGCGAACGCGGGCGCGGCGCCGAGCAGCAGCAGCGCGAGCAGGCCGGTCCAGCCGGGCGCGTCGCGCAGCGGCAGGCGATCGAGCGCGGTGGAGATCGCGTTGGCCTGGATCTCCGGCCCGGACATCAGGCGGTCGTCGGAGGTCGGGGTCGAGTGGACGTCCTGGAGCGTGGGGGCGGTCGCCCCGACGACCACGACGCGGCCGCGGAAGCGCTTCGGGTCCGCCCGGCCGGAGACGAGGTCGGAGAACGACGTGGTCGGCACGGTCCCGCGCGGGCCGGCGTAGTCGATCCACGCACCGTCGCGGTCGAAGGAGCGGGGCGAGAGGGCGCGCCGGCGAGGCCGGCGGCGACGACGGCGACGCTGGGCAGGCCGCCGGAGGCGTAGGGGAAGCGGTGGATGACGCCGCCGCGGTCGGTCTCGAGGTTCGCGGCGGCCGCGTGCGCTCCCGCGCTGCTCGAGGTTCTCCTCGCCGCCGAGCACGTTCGTGCCGCCGCTGCCGTCGGTCTCGGTGGTGGCGAGCACGACGTCGCCCGCGCGGCGGACGGCACGGAACAGCGCCTGGTCCTCGCGCTCGGTGGTCGGCTCCGTGAACTGGACGTCGTAGACGATCTGCTTTGCGCCGGCGCGGCGGAGCGCGTCGATCGCGCGCGCGTGCAGCGAGCGCTTGAACGGCCACTGCACCTCGAGGTCGGAGAAGGTCACGTCGTCGATCGCCACCACCGCGACGTCGTCGACCGGCTGGGTCCCGCGGGCCTCGAAGCGCATGGCGACGGTCTCGTCCTCGACCCCGTCGAGCACATGGACGTCGCGGGCGACGAGTGCGAGCGCGACCGCGGCGAGCGTCGCGACCAGCATCATCAGCCCATCCCTGCCCCGGAACATGGCGCTAGTGCCGCTTGTGGCGCGCGAGGTAGGCGTGCCCCGCCGTCAGCAGGACGCTGTGCTTGCGGCGCAGGTCGCGAACGAGGACCTTGCCCTCGCTCACCTTGGTCAGGGTGCCGTCGCAGCGGTCGGTGGTCACCCAGCGGGTCCCGCGCACGGTGGCGACGCTGTCGCGGCCGTGGGTGCGGAAGCGGGCGTGCTTGTCCTTGCCCCAGAGGCGGCGGACGACGCGGCGCTTGCCCTTGGCCTCGCGGGCGAGCGCGGAGGCGCCGGCCTTCACGCCGCCGCCGCAGCCGGCGAAGCGGCCGCCGCGCAGGTGCAGGTCGGTGATGCCGCGGTTGTGGCGGGTCTGGCGGACCTGGAAGACGCCGCCCCAGAACGTGCCCGTCTGCGTGCGGCCCTTGCCGTCGCGGGCGCTCTGGAGGGAGACGCGGCCGTGGCGCGTGTCGACGAGCGAGCCGACCGGCACGTGCACGCCGGCGCCGAGGGTCGCGGAAGCCGGACGCGCCGCGCGCCTTGAAGCGGACCTTGCCGCTGAGCGGGCGGATGACGACGCCCTTGCCGAGCGCCGGCGGGGCGGGCGCGGGCGCGGCGGGGGTGCCCGGGCCGGCGGCGGGGGTCGTGGCGTCGGCGGCCGGGGCGGGCGTGAGCGCCGGTCGGCGTGCCGTGCTGCTCGGGCGGTCGGAGGCGGAGATCTCGCCGTTCGCGGCTGACCCAGAAGCTCGAGGTCGTCGGAGACGTCTGTGCCGGAGCCGTTGCGTGCGACGACGCGAGCGTGGTACGGCCGTTCCGGGCGTGAGCGGGAGGTCGACGTCGCACTCGACGGGCTGCGGCGCCGGCGCCGGCGGAGCAGATCGTCCGTCGCCGATCCGTAGGTCTTCTCGGCCCCGTACTCGACGCGGTAGGTCGTGTCCTGGGAGTTGGCGGCGATCGTCGCCTGCGAGGACACCGGCTGCCGTGGCGGGCTCGTGCCGTGGCTCGCTCGATCTCGAGCTCGGCCAGGGGCGGCACCGTCACGCGGCCGATGCGGCCGGGATACGCGCGCTGCGTGAACCAGACGTTGCCGTCGGGTCCGCGGGTGATGCCGGCGGGCATGGCGCCGGAGTGAAGCCGGTCGTGCTGCCGCCCGCGAGCTCGGTGATCCCCTTCGTCGCCGGGCCACAAGCGGCCGAGCCGCCCGGGTTCGCGCTCGCGGTGAACCACAGCGCGCCGTCGCCGCCCTCGGCGATCCCGGTCGGGCGCGGCCCGGCGTCAGGCCGGCCGCGTACTCTCGATCTGCCGCTGGTCTTGATGCGGCCGGATCGCTCCGGGATCGGCTGCCTCGGTGAAGTAGAGCCTGCCGTCGGAGCGGCCGACGATGCTTGCTCGGGCGCGGTCGGCGGTGAGGCCGCTCGGAACTGCTGGAGGATGGTCCCGTCGCCGCGTCGATGCGGCCGATGCCGCCGGGGTCGCTGCCCGCGAGCGTGAACCACAGCTTCGCCGTCGTGCCCGCGACGATGTCGGTGGGCCGTCGCCGGCGCCGAGGCCGGCGCTGTACTCGGTGATCGTCCCGGTCGGGCGTGATCCGGCCGATCTCGCCGCGCCGCCGCGCTCGGTGAACCAGACGTTGCCGTCGGGGCCGGCGGTGATGCCCGTCGGCTTGCGAGTCCGGGGCGAGGCCGGTGCAGTACTCGGCGACCGATGCCGGTCGCGGGGTTGAGGCGGCCGATCCGCCGCTTGCCGCCCTCGCCGGTGAACCAGAGCGCGCCGTCCGGCCCGGCGGTGATCTGGCTGGGCTTCGCGCCGATCGAGAAGCCGGGGACGCTGCCGGCCGGTACTCGGTGATCGCGCCGCCGACCGTGATCCTGCCGATCCCGCCTCCTTCCGGCTGCGTGAACCACAGGTTGCCGTCGGGGCCGGCGGTGATGTCGGCGGGCGCGCTGCCGTGCGAGAGACTCGGTGCTGAACTCGGTGACGCCCGCCGAGGCCGCGCCCGGGCATGCCAGGAGCGCCACTGCCGAGAGCGAGCAGCGGGAGGAGACGGCGGGTGCGCATCCGTGGCACCGGATTGGTGTCGGCTGCCCCGTGCGGGCGGCTTGAGCTTCTGGCCGCATGTGCGAGTGCCGCACAAGGTGCTGCTAGCGTGATCCCCACGAGCGGCGTCTTGCCGCCTGTGAGGTTTGAGCCTTTGAGTGCGCTACCGCGTGTTTCGGGTCCGTCAGATCTCCCGTACCACACGTAAGGAGCAGCACCCCATATGTCGTCCCAGACCTTCGCCGATCTCGGCGTGTCGTCTGCCGCTACGGGCGCCCTCGCCCGCCGCGGCATCACCGAACCCTTCGCCGTCCAGAAGCTCGTCATCCCCGACGCTCTGGCCGGCCATGACGTCCTCGCCGAGTCGCCCACCGGCTCCGGCAAGACGCTCGCGTTCGTCCTTCCGATCCTCGAGCGCCTGCAGGCCGGCAACGCCCGCCCCGCCGCGCTCGTCCTCGCCCCGACCCGCGAGCTCGCGGGCCAGATCGTCGACGACGCCAACGACGTCGCCAAGGCCCTCGGCCTGACCGTCGCCGCCGTCTACGGCGGTGTCGGCATCGAGCGCCAGGCCAAGCTCGCCCGCAAGGCCCACCTGCTGGTCGCCACCCCCGGCCGCCTGCTCGACCTCATGAACCGGGGCGACATCGACCTCGGCCGGATCCGGATCCTCGTCCTCGACGAGGCCGACCGCATGATGGACATGGGCTTCCGCCCCGACCTCGAGCGCATCGTCTCGCGCACGCCCGAGTCGCGCCAGACGCTGCTGTTCTCGGCCACGCTCGCCGGCGCCCCCGGCGACCTCGCGCGCCAGTACACGAAGAAGGCGCGCCACCACGCCCACCGGCCGACCGCGGAGAAGACCGCGCAGGTCGAGCACCGCTTCGTCCAGGTCCTGCACGAGGCCAAGCTCGACGCGCTCGTCGACCAGCTCGAGGGCGACCGCGGCCTCGCGCTCGTCTTCGTCCGCACCAAGCGCGGCGCCGACCGGCTCGTCAAGCGCCTCGGCACGCGCGGCATCAAGGCGCTGGCGCTGCACGGCAACAAGACCCAGAACCAGCGCGAGCGCGCGCTCGCCGCGTTCGAGCGCTGGGACGTCGACACGCTGGTCGCGACCGACGTCGCCGCCCGCGGCATCGACGTCGCCGACATCACCCACGTCGTCAACTTCGACGCGCCCGAGGACCAGGACGGCTACGTGCACCGCACGGGCCGGACCGGCCGCGCGGGCCGCGACGGGCTCGCCATCACCTTCGTGATGGGCGACCAGGCGCGCGACATCGGCGCGATCGCGACCAAGCTCGGGTTGCAGACCGACTTCGAGCGCGCGGGCTTCGCCCCGCACGTCTCGCCGCGCCCGCAGCGTCAGCCCTCGCGTGGCGGCGGCGGCCGCGGTGGGCGCAGCAGCGGCCGCTCGCGCGACAACCGCCGCTAGAGCAGACCTCGGCGTCCGCGGCCAGCACCGCGAACGTCAACTGCGGCTGGGTGCGGGTGGGTCCGAACCGCCGCGGCGGCGACGAATGTCACCACGATGGCGACGAGTATGCACCATCGATGGGCTGTCAGCCCATCGTGGTCGCCGCGGCGTCTCCGGACCCGCCCCCACCCAGCCCGCTGTTGACGTTCGCCGCGCTGGCCGCGGACGTCACACCGGAGCGGCGTTCGCGCGTGACCGGCGGCCGGCCTTGACCCGGTCGGTCTTCGGCAGCACGGCCTTGCGCAGGCGCACCCGCTCCGGGGTCACCTCGACGCACTCGTCCTCGCGCAGGAACTCGAGCGCCTGATCCAAGGACAGCTGGCGGTGCGGCACGAGCCGCACCAGCACCTCGGAGGTGGAGGAGCGGATGTTGTTGAGCTGCTTCTCCTTGGTGGCGTTGACGTCGAGGTCGTCGGCGCGGGCGTTCTCGCCCACCACCATGCCCTCGTAGACCTCCTCGCCCGGCCCGACGAACAGCGTGCCGCGCTCCTGGAGGTTCATCAGCGCGAAGGTCGCCGCGGTGCCGCGGCGGTCGGCCACGAGCGACCCGCTCGGGCGCGTGCGCAGCTCGCCGACCCACGGCTCCCAGCCGTCGAAGACGTGGTGGAGGATGCCGGTGCCGCGCGTCTCGGTGAGGAACTCGGTGCGGAAGCCGATCAGGCCGCGCGCCGGCACGGCGTAGTCGAGGCGGACCCAGCCGGTGCCGTGGTTGACCATGTGCTCCATGCGGCCCTTGCGGAGCGCGAGCAGCTGCGTGACGACGCCGACGTACTCCTCGGGCACGTCGATCGTCATGCGCTCGCGCGGCTCGTGGATCTTGCCGTCGATCTCGCGCGTGAGCACCTGGGGCTGGCCGACGGTCAGCTCGAAGCCCTCGCGGCGCATGATCTCGACGAGGATCGCGAGCTGGAGCTCGCCGCGGCCCTGGACCTCCCAGACCTCGGGGCGCTCGGTGTCGTTCACGCGCAGGGAGACGTTGCCGATCAGCTCCTGGTCGAGCCGGTTCTTGACCTGGCGGGCGGTGAGCTTGCCGCCGTCGCGGCCGGCCAGCGGCGAGGTGTTGATGCCGATCGTGACCGACAGGGAGGGCTCGTCGACGGTGATGACCGGCAGCGGGCGCGGGTCGTCGCGGTCGGCGAGCGTCTCGCCGATCGTGACCTCGGGGATGCCGGCGACGGCGATGATCTCGCCCGGCCCGGCCTCGTCGGCCTCGACGCGGTCGAGCGCGTCGGTGACGAAGAGGTCGCCGACCTGGGCGTTCTGGATCGTCCCGTCGGCGCGGCACCAGGCGATCGACTGGCCCTTGCGGATCGTCCCGTTGCGCACGCGGCAGAGCGCGAGGCGCCCGACGTAGAGCGAGGCGTCGAGGTTGGTGACGTGCGCCTGGAGCGGGAAGTCGGGGTCGTAGGTCGGCGCCGGGATGTTGTCGAGCAGCATGTCCATCAGCGGCGTGAGGTCGTCGGCGAGCGCGTCGACGTCGGGCTCGAGCCCGGCGCGGCCGGCCCGCGCGTTGCAGTAGACGATCGGGAACTCGATCTGCTCCTCGTCGGCGTCGAGGTCGAGGAACAGCTCGTAGACCTCGTCCACGACCTCGGCGATGCGCGCGTCGGGCCGGTCGACCTTGTTGACGACGAGGATCACCGGCAGCCGCGCCTCGAGCGCCTTGCGCAGGACGAAGCGCGTCTGCGGCAGCGGGCCCTCGGAGGCGTCGACGAGCAGCATGATGCCGTCGACCATCGTGAGCCCGCGCTCGACCTCGCCGCCGAAGTCCGCGTGGCCGGGGGTGTCGATGATGTTCAGCTTCACGTCGCGGTAGCGGACCGACGTGTTCTTGGCGAGGATCGTGATGCCCTTCTCGCGCTCGAGATCCATCGAGTCCATGACGCGCTCGTTGACGTCCTGGTTCTCGCGGAACGCCCCCGACTGCCAGAGCATGGCGTCGACGAGCGTCGTCTTGCCGTGGTCGACGTGGGCGACGATCGCGACGTTGCGCAGGTCCTGGCGGGTGACGGGCATGGCACTGAGGCTAGAAGGCCGGTCGGGAACCAGGGTTGGCGCGCGCGTGTAGAAGTGGCAGTGGTGGGCCGGCCACTTGCCGAATCGGAGCTCGTCGCGCATGCCAAGCGCGGGGATCTCGACGCCTTCGAACAGCTCGTCCGCGAGCACCAGGGGATCGCTTTCCGTACCGCATACGTCATCTCCGGCTCGGCCGCCGACGCCGAGGAGGCCGTGCAGGACGCCTTCGTCAAGGCGCACCGCGCGCTCGGCCGCTTCCGCGCGAGCGCGCCGTTCCGCCCCTGGCTGCTGGCGATCGTCGCCAACGAGGCGCGCAACCGGCGGCGCTCGTCGGCGCGGCGCGCGCGCTTCGAGCTCCACCTGGTCGAGGAGCGCCCCTCCGCTGACGCGGCCCCGTCTCCGGAGGCGGCGCTCCTCGCCGGCGAGCAGCACGAGCGGCTGGTCGCCGCGCTCGGGACGCTGGGGGAGGAGCAGCGGCAGGCCGTCGCCTGCCGCTACCTGCTCGGTCTGTCGGAGCGCGAGACCGCGGCGGCGCTGGGCTGCCGCCCCGGCACGGTCAAGTCGCGCGTGTCGCGCGCGCTCGCGCGCTTGGAGGAGGAGCTGTGAGCGAGCTCGAGACCCGCCTCGCCGAGCTGCGCGTCGAGTGGCCGCCCGAGCCCGACGTGGCCGGCCGCGTGCGCGCGCGGCTGGAGTCGGCGCCGCAGCCGCGCCGTCGCTTGCGGCCGGCCTGGGCGGTCGCGCTGGCGATCCTCGTGCTGGGCGGCGGCGTCGCGGCGGTCCCGCCGGCGCGCAGCGCGGTGCTGCGCTGGCTCGGGATCGAGGGCGTGCGGATCGAGCGCGTGCCGGTGGCGCCCACCCCGGCGCCGTCTGCCGGTGCTCGACCTCGGCGAGCCGGCTCGGCTCACGGACGCGATGCTCGTCCCGGCCGCGCTGGGCCGGCCCGACGCGGTGTACGCCGTCGGCGAGCGGGTGACGCTGCTCTACCGCGCGGGCCCTGGCCTGCCGGAGTCCGAGCACAGCGGCGCCGGCGCGCTCCTGACGCAGTTCCCGGGCCGCACGCAACGCCGTCTTGATCCGCAAGTTCGCGGGCCCGGGCACGACGATCGAGCGCGTGCGGGTCGACGGGGAGCCGGGCTTCTGGCTCGCCGGCGAGGCCCACGGGCTGCTCTATGAGGATCCCACCGGCGAGATCCGCGAGGCGCCCTCGCGGCTGGTCGGCCCGACCCTGGTCTGGCGGCGCGGCGATCGCACCCTGCGCCTCGAGGCCGACGTCTCCAAGGCGCGGGCGCTGGAGATCGCCCGCTCCGTCGGCTAGTCCGTCCCGTAGAGGCGGTCGCCGGCGTCGCCGAGGCCGGGCCGGATGTAGCCGCGCTCGTCGAGCTGGCGGTCGACCGCGGCGCAGAAGATCGGCACCTCGGGGTGCTCGGCGCGGATCGCCTCGAGCCCCTCGGGCGCGGCGACGAGGCACACGAAGCGCAGCCGCTTGGCCCCGCGCTCCTTGAGCAGGCGGAGAGCGGACGCGGCGCTGCCGCCGGTGGCGAGCATCGGGTCGACGAGCACGATCTCGGCGTCCGGGCCGTGGTCCGGGATCGACTCGTAGTAGCCGACCGGCGAGAGCTCCTCCTCGTCGCGGTACATGCCGAGGTGGCCCACCCGCGCCTCGGGCATGAGGGCGAGGAAGCCCTCGACCATGCCGAGGCCCGCGCGCAGGATCGCGATCACCACGATGTCGTCGCCGAGCCGCGCCCCCGCCGTCGTCTCCAGCGGCGTCTCGATGTCGCTCTCCTCGAGCCGCAGGTCGCGCAGCGCCTCGAAGCCGATCAGCATCGCGGCCTCGCGCATGCGACGGCGGAACTCGCCCGACGGCGTCGAGCGGTCGCGCAGCACGCTGAGGTGGCGGGCCACGAGCGGATGGTCGACGACGGTCACCTCGGTCACGCGAGCGCACGCTATAGCCTCGGAGCGGTGAGCGAAGCGCGGCGCAATGTTGAGCTGAAGGCACTCGATCCCGATCCCGCGCGCACGCTCGAGCGCGCGCTGGCCCTCGGCGCCGAGGATCACGGGGTGATCGTCCAGCGCGACACCTACTTCCGCGTGCGCGAAGGGCGCCTGAAGCTGCGCGAGGAGGAGCCGGGCGAGGCGCACCTGATCGCCTACTCGCGGCCCGACGCGGCCGAGGTGCGCGTGTCCAGCTACCGCGTCGTGCCGGTGCCCGACCCGGCCGGCCTGCTGGCCGCGCTGGGAGAGACGAACGGCGTCGACGTCGTGGTGGAGAAGCGGCGGCGGCTGCTGCTGTGGGAGACGGTGCGCATCCACCTCGACGAGGTCGAGGGGCTGGGCTCCTTCCTCGAGCTCGAGGCGGTCGCCGGACCCGACTCGGACCTCGCGCGCGAGCGCCGCCAGGTGGCGCAGCTGCGCGAGGCGCTGGAGATCGGCGACGAGGCGCTGCGTGAGGGCTCGTATTCCGACGCGGTCCGCGCCGTCGCTGCGACGCCCGACCCGGAGCTGCTCGCCCTCGCCCGCGAGGCCGCGCGCAACGCCTACGCGCCCTACTCGAACTTCCCCGTCGGCGCCGCGGTCCGCACCGCCGACGGCCGCCGCTACGCCGGCGCCAACGTCGAGAACGCGGCCTATCCGCAGGGCCAGTGCGCGGAGGCCTCGGCGCTCGGCGCGATGGTCGCGGGCGGCGGCGGCCGCGTGGTCGAGGTCGCGGTTGCCGCGCCGGCCGCGGAGGAGTGCGCGCCCTGCGGCGGCTGCCGCCAGCGCCTGCGCGAGTTCGCCGACCAGGACACGCCGATCCACCTCGCCGACATGGAGCGGGTGCGCCGCACGACCTCGCTCGCCGAGCTGCTGCCGCTCTCCTTCGGCCCGGAGAGCCTGGGATGAGCGCGCGCGAGGCCGCCGCCGCGGTCGCCGAGCGCGCCCCCGGGTTCACGCCGCGGCTCGGGCTCGTGCTCGGCTCCGGGCTCGGCGCGCTCGCCGACGAGCTCACCGAAGCGGTGACGATCCCCTACGCGGACCTGCCCGGCTTCCGCGTCGGCACCGTCTCCGGCCACGCGGGCGCGCTCACGCTCGGGCACCTCGACGGCGTGCCGGTCGCGTGCCTGCGCGGGCGCTCGCACGTGTACGAGGGGATCGACGCGAGCGCCGTCACGACGCCGATCCGGACGCTCAAGCTGATCGGCGCCGAGATCCTCCTGCTCACCAACGCGGCCGGCTCGCTGCGCCCAGAGGCCGGCCCCGGCAGCCTCGTCGCCCTCTCCGATCACATCAACATGCAGGGCTTCAACCCGCTCATGGGACCCAACGACGAGGAGGTCGGCCCGCGCTTCCCGAGCCTCTCGGGCACCTACGACCCCGACCTGCGCGCCGAGTTGCACGCGGCCGCCGACGCGCTCGGCACGCCGCTCCACGACGGCGTCTACCTCGCCGTCACCGGCCCGAGCTTCGAGACGCCGGCCGAGATCCGCGCCTTCCGCACGCTGGGCGCCGACCTGGTCGGGATGTCGACCGTGCCCGAGGCGATCGTCGCCCGCCACTGCGGCCTGCGCGTCGCCGCCGTGTCCGTGGTCACCAACCTCGCGGAGGGGATGGGCGACGTCGCCCTCTCCCACGAGCAGACGCTGGCCGAGGGCGAGCGCGGCGCCGCGTCACTTGCCCCGCTGTTGCGACGATGGGTGGCGAGCCAGGCCTGAGCCGTTCAGGCACCCACGGGATGCCAGGCGGTGCGCATCTCCGTGAGCGCCTCCAGGCGCCGCAGCGCCTCCGACGACGTCGTGACGAGCGGCGCCGGCGCGGGGAGGTGCAGGACCCGCTTGAGCGTCTCGGAGGCCAGCTCGTCGACCGTCCTGGCGATCTCCGCGTCGCCGGTGGCCTCGATCAGCGCGTTGACACCGCGGTGGCCGGCGAGCGCGTGTGCGAGCTCGGCGGTGCGGCCGGACAGCAGGTTGACGCTGCCGCCCGGCACGTCGGAGACGCCGAGCACCTCCCCGAGATCGAGCCCGCTGAGCGGCCAGCGCTCGGGCAGGATCACGACGACCGTGTTGCCGGCGGCAAGCGCCGGTGCGATGACCCCCACGACGGCGGCGAGCGACGGGTCGTCGGCGCACACCGCGCCGACGACGCCGGTCGGCTCAGGGGTCGAGAACGACAGGAACGGCGCGGCGACCGGGTTCACGCCGCCCAGCACCGCATGAAGCTTGTCCGTCCAGCCCGCGTAGTGGACGAGCAGATCGACGGCCGCGCTGACATCCTCGCTTGCGCGCGCGGATTCCCGCCCGGACACCCGCGTCGCCTGCTGCGCGAACTCGAGCGCGCGTGACTCCAGCGCCTCCGCCGCCCGGTAGAGGATCTGCCCGCGGTTGTACGCCGTGCGGGCGGCCCACGGGCCCTGGGCCTTGCGCGCCGCCGCGACCGCGTCGCGGACGTCCTTGCGCGAGCCGCGCGGGATGTTGGCCACATGCCCTCCCCGGTGGTCGAGTGCGGGGTCGTGCCTGCCGGACTCCGAGCGCACGAACGCCCCGCCGATGTAGAGCTTGTACGTCTTGCGGACGGCGACGTGCATGGCTCAGCTCTGCCTGACGTACGGGCGCAGCCCCGCGGCGCCGCCCTCGCGTCCGAACCCGCTGTCCTTGAACCCGCCGAACGCCGCGGTCGGGTCGAAGTGGTTGTAGGTGTTCTGCCACACCACCCCGGCCTGCAGGGCGGACGCCACCTCGAACGCCTTGGCGCCCTTGTCCGTCCAGATCCCGGCTGCGAGCCCGTAGCGTGAGTTGTTGGCCTTCTCGATGGCCTCGGCCTGGGTGCGGAACGTCGAGACGGTGAGCACGGGACCGAAGATCTCGTCGACCGCGATCCGGTGCGCGGGCGAGACGCCGGTGAAGATCGTCGGCGGGAACCAGTACCCGCGTTCGGGCAGGTCGCAGGCGACGGCGCGCCGCACCGCTCCCTCCTCCTCGCCGGCGGCGACCGCGGCGCGGATGCGGTCGAGCTGCGCGCGCGAGTTGACCGCCCCGACGTCCGTGTTCTTGTCGAGCGGATCGCCGACGCGCAAGAGCTGCATGCGGCGCCACAGCCGCTCGACCACGGCGTCGGCCACGGATTCCTGGACCAGGAGCCGGGAGCCCGCGCAGCAGACGTGCCCCTGGTTGAAGAAGATGCCCTGGACGATCCCCTCCACCGCCTGCTCGATCGCGGCGTCCTCGAAGACGATGTTCGCCGACTTGCCGCCGAGCTCCAGCGTCAGACCGATATCGCGGCCCGCGAGCGCGGCCTGGATCTCGCGTCCCACGGCGGTCGAGCCGGTGAACGCGACCTTGTCGATCCCGTCGGCCCGCACCAGCGCCGCGCCGGTCGCGCCGTCCCCGGGCAGGATGCCGACGACCCCCGGGGGCAGCTCGGCCTCGCGGCAGATCTCGGCCAGCAGCAGCGCCGTGAGCGGCGTCGTGTCCGCGGGCTTGAGGATCGCTGCGTTCCCGCACGCGAGCGCCGGCGCCAGCTTCCACGCCGCCATCAGGAGCGGGAAGTTCCATGGCACGATCTGCGCGGCAACGCCGCGGGGCGCGACCGGACCGCCCGCGAGCCCGTGCACGAGCTTGTCCGCCCAACCCGCGTAGTAGAAGAAGTGCGCGGCCGCGAGCGGGATGTCGACGTCGCGCGATTCCTTGATCGGCTTGCCGCCGTCGAGCGTCTCGACGATCGCCAGCTCGCGCGACCGCTCCTGGATGAGGCGCGCGATGCGGAACACGTACTTGCCGCGCTCGAGCGGCGGGAGCGCCGCCCACCCCGGCTGGGCGGCGCGGGCGGCCGCCACGGCCCGCTCGACGTCGGCGGCCGTCGCCTGCGCGATCTCGGCCAGCGGCTCCTCCGTCGCCGGGTTGATCGTCGGCGCGTAGCCGCCCTCGGCCGGCTCGACGAAGTCGCCGTCGATGAACAGCCCGTAGCGATCGCGCAGCCTGACGTGGTCCGTCGCTTCCGGCGCCGGCGAGTAGTCCCAGCGCAGCGCCGTGCGCTGATCCCCGGACCCGGCTGCGGTGGCGCTCATCGCTTCACTCCTTCGAGAAGTCCTCGGACCGCCCGTAGCGGCCGGTCTCGGTCCTGGCGTACTGCATGAGCAGGTCGTTGAGGACGGACGACGCGCCGATGCGCAGGCGCTCGGGCGTCAGCCACTCGTCGCCGAGGGTCTCCTTGACCAGCACCAGCACGTTCAAGTGCCTGCTTGCTGGTCGAGACACCGCCGGCCGCCTTCATCCCGACGACGCGCCCCGTCCGGTCGACGTAGTCGCGGATCGCCTCCAGCATCACGAGGACGACCCCGGGGGTGGCGCCCTGCGCGACCTTGCCCGTCGACGTCTTGATGAAGTCCGCGCCCGCCTCCATCGCCAGCATCGAGGCGTGCCGGACGTGGTCGTAGGAGCCGAGCTCCGCCGTCTCGAGGATCACCTTGAGGTGTGCCTCGCCGCACGCGTCCTTGACCTTCGCGATCTCGGTGGCGACGCGCATGTCGTCCCCCGAGAGGAACGCCTCGCGCGAGATCACCATGTCGATCTCGTGCGCGCCGTCGGCGACCGCGCAGCGCGTCTCCTCCAACCGGGTGGCGAGCGGCGTCTGACCCGCCGGGAAGCCCGTCGCGACGGACGCCACGCGGACCCCGGTGCCACTGACCGCATCGGCCGCGACGGGGACGAGCGACGGGTACACGCACACGGCGGCGCATGAGGGCACCTCCGGGTACTCCGATGACGGCGTCACGGCCTTGGCGGCGAGCTGGCGCACCTTGCCCGGCGTGTCCTGTCCCTCGAGCGTGGTCACGTCGAGCAGCGAGATCGCGAGCCGGATCCCCTGCCGCTTGGCATCCGTCTTGATCGAGCGCTTGCCCAGGGCGGCCGCGCGCTCCTCTACGGCGACGCGGTCGACGTGGGGCAGGCTGCGCAGCGCGCTCACGCGCTCCAGGGTAGTCGAGCGAGTATTTTCGGCAGTGATGCTTCCTGACGAGGTCCGCGCGCTGTTCGAGGGGCCCAACTACGGCCACGTCGCGACCCTGCTCCCCGACGGCTCGCCGCACTCGGTCGCGGTCTGGGTCGGGCTCGAGGGTGAGGAGATCGTGTTCTTCACCCAGACCACCTCCCAGAAGTCGCGCAACCTCGAGCGCGACGGGCGCGTCGCGATCTCGATGGTCGACCACGACGACCCCTACATGACCGCCCGCATCCGCGGCCGGGTCACGCACACGACGACCGGCGACGAGGCGTGGGAGGTCATCGACCGGCTCGCCGTCCGCTACACGGGCGACCCCTTCCCCTTCCGCCCGGAGACCTCGATCGTCTACTACGTCGAGCCGCTCAAGGTGGGCTCGATGCAGCTGCCGTTCCAGCATCGCCCGGCGACGGCGTGACCGTCCCCAAGGCCGAGCTCCACGTCCACATCGAGGGTGCCGCGACCCCCGCGCTCGTGCAGCGGATCGCCGCCCGCAACGGCCTGCGCGTCCCCGACGGCGTGATCGGCGATGACGGCCGCTTCGTGTGGCGCGACTTCCTCGACTTCCTCAACACCTACGACGGCGCCACCAGCGTCATCCGGACCGGCGAGGACTACCGCGACATCGCCTACGAGTACCTCGTGAGCTGCGCGTCCGAGGGCGCGATCTACGTCGAGATGACCGCCTCGGCCGACCACGCGGCCGGCGTCGGGCTGTCCGACGAGGAACACCTCGCCGGGCTCGCCCAGGGGATCGACGACGCGCGCGCGGAGACCGGCATCGAGGGCAGGATCGTCATGAGCTGCGTGCGCCACTTCGGCCCCGACAAGGCGCGCGAGGTCGCCCGCCGCACGGTCGAGGGGCCGCACCCCTACGTGACCGGCTTCGGCATGGGCGGCGACGAGGCGGGCTTCCCGCCCGGGGCCTTCGCCGACGCCTTCACGATCGCCCGCGAGGGCGGCCTCGGCCTCACCGTCCACGCCGGGGAGTGGGCGGGGCCCGAGAGCGTCCGCGGGGGCCTCGCGCTCGGGGTCAGCCGGATCGGCCACGGCGTCCGCGCCGCCGAGGATCCCGACCTCGTGCGCGAACTCGCCGAGCGGGGCACGGTCCTCGAGGTATGCCCCACCAGCAACGTCGTGCTCGGCCTCTACCCCAGCTACGCCGACCACCCGCTGCTCGCCCTGCGCGCGGCGGGGGTGCCCGTGACCCTGGGATCCGACGACCCGCCGTACTGGGACGCGTCGATCGGGGGGGAGTACGCGGTCGCCGAGGAGCAGTTCGGCCTCGACGAGGAGGCCCTGCGCGAGATCACGCGGACCGCGCTCAATGCGGCCTTCGTGGAGGAGGAAGTCCGGCAGAGGCTCCTCCAGTTGGTCTAGTCTGCGGCCGACTGAACCCGGCTTCCCTGAGGAGGGACCGCATAGTGAGGCTCACCTTGACGCGATTGATGGTCGTTGCACTGCTCGTACTCGGGATGGGGGTCATCGCCGCCTGCGGTGACGACGAGGATTCCGGCGGCGGCGGTGGTACGTCGACCACCAAGGCCGAGAAGAAGATCAAGATCGCGATGGTCACCGACATCGGCGGCCTCAACGACCGCGGCTTCAACGCGCTGGCCTACAAGGGCCTGCAGCAGGCGAAGGCCGACCTCGGCGCCGACATCCGCGTGCTCACGTCGAAGTCCAACGCCGACTACGTGCCGAACCTCTCGTCGCTGGCGCGCCAGAAGTACGACCTCGTCGTCGCGGTCGGCTTCCTGATGGGCGACGCGACCGCCAAGGTCGCCAAGTCGTTCCCGACCACGAACTTCGCGATCGTCGACTTCCCGTCGGGCGCGCTCGCGGGCAAGCCCAAGAACGTCCACGGGCTGCTGTTCAAGGAGAGCGAGCCGGGCTACCTCGCCGGCACGATGGCCGGCCTCTACGCCAAGGAGAAGGGCGGCGACCAGGTCGTCTCGTCCGTCGGCGGGCAGGACGTCCCCGCGGTCCAGGCCTACATCGCGGGCTACGAGGCCGCCGCCAAGAAGGCCAACCCGGGCGTCAAGACGATCACCGCCTACTCCCAGGACTTCGTCGACCAGGCGAAGTGCAAGGAGATCGCGCTCAACCAGATCGATGAGGGCTCGCAGGTCGTCTTCGCCGTCGCCGGCCAGTGCGGGCTCGGTGCGCTCGACGCCGCCAAGGAGAAGAACGTCCAGAGCATCGGCGTCGACGCCGACCAGGGCTACGTCAATGACAGCGTGATGACGTCGGCGCTCAAGAAGGTCGACGTCGCGGTGTTCGACACCGCCAAGCTCGTCCAGGACGGCAAGTTCAAGGGCGGCACGGACACCGTCTTCGACCTCAAGTCCGAGGCCGTCGGGCTCGGCAAGGTCTCCGCGGCCGGCCAGCCGTTCGAGGCCGACGTCCAGAAGGTCGCGGACCAGATCAAGTCCGGCGAGATCACCGACATTCCCACGGAGGTGGGCAAGTAGCCGCGAGCGGCACCGATGCCCCCCTCGCCCTCGAGCTGAGGGGGGTCACGAAGCGATTCGGCGCGGTCGTCGCGAACGACCGCGTCGACTTCGACCTGCGCAAGGGCGAGGTCCATGCGCTGCTGGGCGAGAACGGGGCGGGCAAGTCGACGCTCATGAGCGTCCTCTACGGGCTCTACTCGCCCGACGAGGGCGAGCTCCTGCTCGACGGCGCAGGCCGTGTCGATCGCCTCGCCGCGGCAGGCGATCGACCTCGGGATCGGGATGGTCCACCAGCACTTCATGCTCGTGCCGGTGATGACGGTGGCCGAGAACATCGTCCTCGCCTCCGAGCCGCGCAAGGGCATGCTGCTCGACACCAAGGCCGCGCACCGGCGCGTGCGCGAGCTGTCGGACCGCTTCGGGCTCAGCGTCGATCCCGAGGCGCGGGTGGGCGACATCTCCGTCGGCCAGCAGCAGCGCGTCGAGATCCTGCGGGCGCTCGACCGCGGCGCCGAGGTGCTGATCCTCGACGAGCCGACCGCGGTGCTGACCGCCCAGGAGACCGCTGAGCTGTTCAGGATCCTGCGCACGCTGACGGCCGAGGGCAAGTCGATCGTCTTCATCTCGCACAAGCTCGGCGAGGTGCTCGAGATCGCCGATCGCGTGAGCGTGCTGCGCCGCGGCAAGAAGGTCGAGACGGTGTCGACCGAGGGCGCGACGGAGGAGAGCCTCGCGCGCATGATGGTCGGGCGCGACGTGCTCTTCCGGGTCGCCAAGGAGTCGTCCTCGGCGGGCGCCCCGCTGTTGGAGGTGGAGGGGCTCGAGGTCGAGGACGATCGCGGCCTGCCCGCGGTGCGCGGGCTGTCGCTGGAGGTGAGGGCGGGCGAGATCGTCGGCATCGCGGGGGTCGACGACAACGGCCAGGGCGAGCTGGTGGAGACGATCGCGGGGCTGCGCCGCGCGCTGGCGGGCACGATCCGCGTCGACGGCGCCGACGTCACCGACGCGGACGTCCGCGGCAAGCTGGCCGCCGGCATCGGCCACATCGCCGAGGATCGCCACCGCCGCGGCCTCGTGCTCGACTTCTCCTTGGCCGAGAACCTCTGCCTGCGCGACTACCGGCGCCCGCCGATCGCGAAGCACGGGCTGATCTCGCCGAAGCGCATGAACGACCAGGCGCGGCCGTTGTTGGAGGAGTACGACGTGCGCGGCGGGAGTTGTGACGCTCTGGCGCTGTCGCTGTCGGGCGGCAACCAGCAGAAGGTCGTCATCGCGCGCGAGATCGCCGAGGAGCCGAAGGTCCTGATGGCGGCGCAGCCGACCCGCGGGCTCGACGTCGGCGCGATCGAGTTCGTCCACCGCCGCCTGATCGAGCAGCGCGACGCGGGGCGCGCGGTGCTGCTCGTGTCGCTGGAGCTCGAGGAGATCCGGTCGCTGTCGGACCGCGTGCTCGTCATGTACGACGGCCGCATCGTCGCGGAGCTGGCGCCCGAGGCGTCCGAGGAGGAGTTCGGGGTCGCGATGCTCGGCGGCCGCAGGGAGGCCGTGTGAGCGAGGGGGAGGGCGCGGGGAGCCACACCGTCGCCTCGCAGCTCTCGGGGTACCTGCGCGCGGGCGGGATCATCACGCCGCTGCTGACCGCGCTGATCGCGTTCTTCATCGGCGGCCTCGTGGTCGCGTTGACCGGCGCGAACCCGCTCACCACCTACAAGGCGATCTTCGACGGCTCCGGCCTCAACTGGCTGTTCCCGTGGGTCACCGGCGAGGACCGCACGCTCGCGGCGCTGAACCTCCAGCAGACGCTCATCATCACGGGCCCGCTGATCCTCACCGGCATGGCGGTCGCGTACGCGTTCCGCGCCGGGCTCTTCAACATCGGCGGCCAGGGCCAGTACTTCGCCGGCCTCTACCTCGGCGTCATCGTGGGAAGCTCGCTGGATGGCCTGCCGGGCTGGCTGCACATCCTGCTGGCGCTGGTCCTGGGGACGTTGGCCGGCGCTGTGTGGGGCGGGATCGCCGGCTTCCTCAAGGCGACCACCGGCGCCAACGAGGTGATCTCGACGATCATGCTCAACTACGTCGCGCTGTGGATCGGGGTGTGGGCGTTCGGCCTCGGCGGGCCGCTGCACTCGGACGCCGCGTCGGACAAGTCGGTCCCGATCTCGGCCGCGGTCGACGCGGACGCGCGCCTGCACGTGTTCTGGGGCGACCCGGAGCTCCAGGGCCTGCACATCGGGATCTTCATCGCCGGGCTGGCCCTGATCGTGTTCTGGGTGCTGCTCAACCGCTCGGTCGCGGGCTACGAGGCGCGCGCGGTCGGCTTCAGCCCCGACGCCGCCGAGTACGGCGGCATCCACGCCGGCCGGACCTACACGAAGGTGATGCTCATCTGCGGCGCCTTCGCGGGGCTCGCGGGCGTGATCGACATCCTCGGCTGGCAGTTCGCGGTCGCCACCAACGACCTCCAGAACGCGGGCGTCGTCGGCGCCGGCTTCATCGGCATCGCGGTCGCGCTGCTGGGGCGCAACACCACCAGCGGCGTGCTGTTCTCGGCGCTGCTGTTCGGCGCGTTGATCAACGGCACGTCCGTGCGCAACCTGGATCCGGAGGTCTTCCCGCCGCAGTTGGCGACGAACCTCACCCTGATCATCCAGGGCCTGATCGTCCTGCTCGTCTCCGCGCCCGTGATCGTCACCGGTCTGTACAAGCTGCGGCCGCGGCGAACGCGGCCCGACGAAGAGACGGCGGCGGGCGCATGAGCACCGCGTCGCTGGCCGGCCGGGTGGGCGTCTCGCGGGTCGAGCGCCCCGTGTTCGTGGGCTGGGCCGCGGTCGCGCTCGGTCTGTTCGCGTTCTGGCTCGCGCTGCCGCCGCTGCTCGTGCGCACGCCGGTGCCGTCGCTCGCTCTGGCGTTGGGCGCTGCGGGCCTCGGCGTCTGGGTGATCCGCGAGGGACAGCGCCGGCTCGGCTGGGGAGCGATCGTCTGCGCTGTCCTCTGCGCGATCGGAGCGGTCGCCGCCACCGAGTCGGGCGAGACGAACCTCGAGCGCGTCATCGTCTGGTCCGCCCTCGCCGCCGCCATGCTGCGGTTCGCCACCCCTTTGATCTTCGCGGCCCTCGGCGGCGTCATCTCCGAGCGCTCCGGCGTCGTGAACATCGGGCTCGAGGGGATGATGCTCGTCGGCGCCTTCTTCGGCATCTACGGCGCCGACCTCACCAACGGCTGGATCGGCGGCCTCCTCATCGGGATGCTCGCCGGCGGCCTCCTCGCGCTCCTCCACGCGGTCTTCGCGGTCTCACTCCGCTCCGACCAGATCGTCTCGGGCTTCGCGATCAACTTCATCGCGCTCGGCACGACCGGCTACATCTTCCTCTACCACTACGGCGACGAGGGAACCCCGGACGGCCTCCCCCAGATCCCGGACGTCACCCTCCCGATCGACTGGATCCCGTTCTTCGGCCCAGCCCTCGACAACCTCAATCTGCTGGTCTGGGTCGCCCTCATCCTCGTCTTCGTCGTCTGGCTCTTCGTCTTCCGAACCCCAACCGGCCTGCGGTTGCGCTCCGTCGGCGAGAACCCGCGCGCGGCGGCGACCGTGGGGATCTCGGTCTACAAGACGCGCTACTGGGCGGTCATCGCCTCCGGCGTCCTCGCGGCGATGGGAGGAGCCTTCCTCTCCATCGGCTTCGTCCACTCGTTCAACCAGAACATGACCGCAGGCCGAGGGTTCATCGCGCTCGCCGTGGTCATCGTCGGCAAGTGGCGCCCGGGCGCCGCGCTCGCTGCTGCGTTGATGTTCGGCTTCTCCCAGGCGCTCGCCCAGCGACTGCCAGTGTTCTCGGAGAGCTCAGGCACCCTGCTGCAGGCGCTGCCGTACGTGGTGACCCTGATCGCCGTGGCGGGTCTGGTGGGCAGGTCGACGCCGCCGGCGGCGGACGGCGTGCCCTACTCGAAGGAGTAGTGAACGGGAGAGATCATGAGCAACGCAGAGACGATCACGGTGCCGCACCTCGGCAGCTCGAGCGTCGGCCACCGGCTCGGCAAGGCCTACGACGCCTCGCTCCCCACGCTGGTCATGGTCAACTCGTTCACCACGTCCGTCGAGCAATACCGGCCCCAGTTCGCAGACGAGCAGCTCATCGCCACCGCCAACCTGCTCGCCATCGAGCCGTACGGCCACGGCCAGACCCGCGCCTCGTATGAGCAGTTCACCTACTGGGACTCGGCCATCGCCAACCTGCAGGTCCTCGAGGCACTCGGCATCCCCGAGGCGTTCGTCTTGGGCACCTCCCAAGGCGGATGGATCGCGACCCGCATGGCCATCCTCGCCCCCGGCACCGTGAAGGGCATCATCCCGCTCGGCACCTCGATGGACTTCGAGAGCCAGCGCAGCCGCGACCTGGGGTGCTGGGACGGCATTGCATTCTGCACGCCGGCCATCGACGCACTCGCCGAGTCCGTCGGTGACGACTGGGTGATCCCGACCGAGCTCATCGACGCCGTCCTCAAAGAGGGCTTGGGCGAGGACGTGCCCCCCGAGGAGCGCAGCTTCTGGCACACCGCCTACCGGAAGAACTACACCGGGGATGTGGGGCGGAAGCATGTCCGGATCAGCTCCATCAACCTCCGTGACCGCGACGGCTTGCACGGCCGGCTCGACAGCGTGCGATGCCCGGTCCTGCGGATGCACGGCACCGAAGACCCGGTCTACTCCGTCGCCAATGCGGAGGATGAGATGAAGCTCTTCGTCAACAGCCCCGGTGCCGAGCTTCGCGTCGTCGAGGGTGGCCGGCACTTCCTGAGCGCCTCGAACCCCGATGACGTCAACCCGGCGACGGCCGAGTTCATCACCCGCTGGAAGGAGTGACGAGCATGGATATGTCCGAAGCCAAGGTCGCGCATGAGAACCTGGAAGCGACCGAGGCCTGGAACGGGCCCCTGTTCGACATCTGGCAGGACTTCCAAGCAGTCGTCGTCTCGAACGCGAGGACGCATGGCGACGCAGCGCTTGTGGACCACCATCCCGAGCGGGGTGACCGAGTGCTTGACATCGGCTGCGGGCTCGGCGACTCGACCCTCCAGCTTGCCGAGCTGGTTGGCCTCGAGGGACACGCCCATGGCGTCGACGTCGCCGAGCGGATGATCGCTGGTGCGCGTGAGGGCGCATCCCGGGCGAGCGTCGAGAACGTGAGCTTCGAGGTCGCCGACGTCCAGGTCACGCAGTTCGCCGACACGTATGACTATGCGTTCGCCCGGTTCGGGACGATGTTCTTCGCGAATCCCGTGGCGGCGCTGCGCAACGTGCGCCGGGGCTTGCGCGCGGGCGGGCGCCTGAACATGGTGGTCTGGCGACGCAAGCTCGACAACGATTGGCTGTACCGGGCCGAGACGATCGTCGAGCGGTTCCTCGAGCGCCCGGAGGAGTACGACGAGCCGACCTGCGGGCCTGGTCCCTTCTCGATGGCGAACGCGGACACCGTGACCGACGTCCTGGCACACGCGGGCTTCGAGGACCTCGAGCTCAAGCGCCAAGACCTCCTGATCAAGACCGGCGACGATCTGGAGCATGCCGTGGATCTCGTCATGTCGATCGGCCCCGCCGGCGAGGTCCTGCGGCTGTGGGGCGATCGGGCTGACGAGATCCGCCCCCAGGTCCGCGCGGCGCTGCTCGAGGGCATGGCCGACATGGTCCGCGACGACGGCGTCTACGCCGATTCCTCAACCTGGTCCGTGCGCGCGGTCGCTCCGGAGTAGCGCTGCTGGCCCGTACCCGGTGGGCCGCGCCGGAACGCCTCGCATACCGCGACGTCGGACGCGGGAGTACGTCTCGCGGCCCCGTGACTCGATTCCCGGCGTGTGAGAAGGTCGCCCACACGATGGAGGCCTCCGACGGTCCGGCGGTGCAGGCTCTGCTCGACGAGCAGGCCGCGCTGCGGCGGGTGGCCACGCTGGTTGCGAGTGCTGGGGATCCGGCTCGGGTGTTCTCGACGGTGACGGCGGAGGTTGGCGGCCTGCTCGGAGCGCAGACCGCGAACATGGTCCGGTACCGGCATGACGGGACCGCGGATGTGATCGGGCAGTGGAATGAGCCTGGGGTCCCGAGCGTTCCGGTTGGCGCGAGGATTGAGCTGGACGGGGAGACGCTGGCGCCGAAGATCTGTCGGAGTGGGCAGCCGGAGCGGGTGGATGACTACTCGGGGTTGACGGGGCGGCTGGCGGAGCGGCTGCAGGAGCTCGGGATTCGGTCTGGTGTCGGGGCGCCGATCGTGCTGGACAGCGAGCTCTGGGGTGCCGTGGTGGTTTCGAGTGTGGAGGTCAACGGCTTCGCTCCCGGCGATGAGCGCCGGATCGCTGCGTTCACGGAGCTGGTCGCGATGGCGCTGGCGAACGCAGAAGCGCGTGAGCAGCTCGCGGCTTCACGCGCGCGGGTTGTGGCTGCTGGGGATGGGGAGCGCCGGCGGCTGGAGCGCAACCTTCATGACGGTGCGCAGCAGCGGCTGGTGGCGCTGGCGATCGGCCTGAGGATCATCGACCGGCTGGTGGACGAGGACCCCGGCGCCGCTCATGAGGCTCTGAAACGGGCGAGTGAGGAGCTGGCGGCGACGCTGGCCGAGCTCCGGGAGATCGCGCGGGGGCTGCATCCCGCGGTGCTCAGCGACCATGGCCTCGAGCCTGCGGTTCGGTCGCTGATGTCGCGCGCGCCGCTGCCGGTCGAGTTGACGTTCGAGGCGGCGGAGCGTCCGTCGGATCAGGTGGAGGTCGCCGCGTACTACGTGATCGCCGAGTCGCTCACCAATGTCGCGAAGTACGCCCATGCGACGGTCGCGCGGGTGGAGGTCCAGGCGTTGGGCGATCGGTTGCTGATCGAGGTCGCCGATGACGGGGTTGGTGGCGCGGACCACTCCAAGGGCTCGGGGTTGCTGGGGCTCGCGGATCGTGTGGCGGCCCTTGGCGGCCGGCTGCATGTCGAGAGCGTGCCGGGGCAGGGGACGTCGGTCCGTGCCGACCTGCCCGTCGCGCGCGTTGCCACGACGACGGAGGTGCCATGAGCGCGAAGTCCGTTCTTTTCGTCCCGGGGTCGTGGCATGGCGGCTGGGTGTATGACGGCGTCGCAGCGCGGCTGGCGGAGGCGGATGTCGCCGTGACCGCGATCGACCTGCCGAGCAACGACGGAGCCTCGGGTCTACATGACGATGCCGCGGCGATCCGAACCGCGCTCGACGAGATCAAAGAGCCCACCGTCGTGGTCGGCCACTCCTACGGCGGGATCGCGGTGAGCGAGGGGGCGGCGGGGGCTCCGAACGCCGTCGGGCTCGTCTATCTCGCGGCGTTCATGCTCGAGCCGGGCCAGTCGCTGCTCGACGCCATGCAGCATCAGCTCCCCGACTGGATCGAGCTCGACGAGGCGGCCGGCTCGCACCTCGCGCAGCGCTCAGAACAGGTTCTCTACGGCGACTGCTCGCCGACCGTCGCCGCCGAGGCGAAAGCGCGCCTGTCCCGGCAGTCGGTGGCGGCGATCGCGACGCCGCAGACCCAGGCCGCCTGGCAGGGCCTGCCGAGCACGTACCTCATCTGCGACGAGGACAAAGCGGTCCCGCCGCCCGTGCAGGAGGCGATGTCGGCCCGCGCGCAAACCGTGCGCCGCGTCGATGCGTCGCACTCGCCGTTCTTCTCGCGCCCCGACGTCGTCGCGGACGTCGTGCTGAAGGCTCTCGAGCTAAGCCGAGTTCCCGTTCCGCCGCTCGTAGGCCGCCACCGGCCCGCGCGGCAGGTACGCCCACGCCCGCGTCCCGCGCTCGGCGGCGTGCTCGACCCCCCAGCACTCGCTGAGGCTCTGCACGAGGTTCATCCCGAGGCGGCCGGCCGCGGCTCGCTCCGGGTCAGGGGCGAGGACGCCGTTGCCGCCCGGGTCCTCGACCTCGAGTCGCCAGGTTTCCCGATCCAACGCGACACGCACGACGACCGCCTGATCCTGGGGTGCGGAGTTGTGGCGGAGGCTGTTGCTGACGAGCTCGGAGATGATCAGCTGCGCCGTCTCGACCAGGCGCAATGGGAGCCGGTCGTTGAGGAAGTCCGCGACGACGAAGCGGGCGGAGGAGGGCGCCTGGACGTCGAGCGGGAGGACGGCCTCGATCATCTCGGGCTCGGCCTCGCCGAGCGGCAGTGGCGTCGGACGCCGGGCGTGGTCCTCGCGCAGGCTCGCGTTCTCGCCCTCGAGGGTGGTCACGTCGCTGCGGAGGGCGGAGATCGCGTCGCTCAGCTTGTCGATCACCAGGGTCTGGCGATGGCAGGTCGCGCGCAGCTCCTCGACGTCGGGGCCGTCGACTTCAGGCGCGAAACGGGTCCTCAGCTTCTTCGGGACCGCCTGATCTGGTTCCATCGGGGCTCGCCTCCTCGGATCCCCCTGGCGACCGGCGCAGCAGCGCGGACCGCAGGAGTTCCCAGCAGATGGTCGGAGGATCAGACTCGGCGGCACCCCACATGGTCGAGAAACGCCCGTGGGAGGGCGGCGCCAGGACCAAGGCTCCCTCTTGACGAGCAAACGGTATCGCGTAATGCGCCCGATGACCCGGTTTCACCAAAGAATTCTGACCAATCAGTCCGAATCCTGCTGACGGCGTGTCCGGACAGACCGCCCGGTGCGTCGTTCGTGCTCCGGGCGTCCGATGAGTTTCGTCGTCCCGTACGGTCTCTTCTAGACATCCATGAGCGCTCAATCCACATTCGCGATCGAGGCAGACGGCCTCGTCAAGTCCTTCGGTGACACCCGCGCGGTCGACGGCGTCGACCTCCAGGTCCCGCGCGGCGCGGTTTACGGCGTCCTCGGCCCGAACGGCGCGGGGAAGACGACGACGATCCGGATGCTCGCCACGCTGCTGCGCCCCGACGCCGGCAGCGCCACGGTCCTCGGGCACGACATCGTCCACGAGGCCGACGCGGTCCGCGGGCTCGTGAGCCTGACCGGCCAGCTCGCGTCGGTCGACGAGGACCTGACCGGCCGCGAGAACCTCATCCTCCTGGGCCGCCTGCTCGGCTACTCGCGCGCCCGTACCAAGGAGCGCGCGTCGGAGCTGCTCGACGCGTTCGGGCTCGCCGACGCCGCGAGCCGCCAGGTCAAGAACTACTCGGGCGGCATGCGCCGCCGGCTCGACATCGCCGCGAGCATCGTCGTCACCCCGGAGCTGATGTTCCTCGACGAGCCGACCACCGGGCTGGACCCGCGCTCGCGCAACCAGGTCTGGGACATCATCCGCGCGCTCGTGGGGGAGGGGACGACGGTCCTGCTCTGCACGCAGTACCTCGACGAGGCCGACCAGCTGGCGGAGCGGATCGCGGTCATCGACCACGGCCGCGTGATCGCCGAAGGCACGCCGGGGCAGCTCAAGGCCTCGGTCGGCCAGGGCACGCTGCACATCCGCGTGCTCGACCCGGCGCAGCGCGACGAGGCGGAGCGGGTGCTGGCGCGCGCGCTCGACGCGGCCGTGCACCTCGAGTCCGACCCGGCTGCGCTGTCCGTGCCGGTCGAGGACGCCGAGCGGGCCTCGGAGGCGGTCGCGGCGCTGTTCGCCGCGGAGATCGAGGTCGGCAACTTCTCGCTCGGCCAGCCCAGCCTGGATGAGGTCTTCCTGGCCCTGACCGGCCACCCCGCAGAAGAGGACGAGCAGATGGAGGAGCCCGCCGCATGAGCACCCCACCCGAGACCCGAGCCCAGCCCAAGCCGCTCGTCAGCGAGGCGCTCCACAAGGCCCTCGCCGCCGGCGAGCGCCCGCCGCGGCCGAGCGCGCTGTCGGCCTGCCTGACCTTCGGCTGGCGCGGGATCCTGAAGATCAAGCACGTCCCCGAGCAGCTGATCGACGTCTCGATCACGCCGGTCCTCTTCCTGCTCATGTTCACCTACCTGTTCGGCGGCGCCGTGGCCGGTTCGACGCAGGAGTACCTCCAGTTCCTGCTCCCCGGCGTGCTGGTCCAGTCCGTGCTGTTCACCTCGGTCTACTCCGGCGTGTCCCTGAACACGGACGTCACCAAGGGCGTCGTCGATCGCTTCCGCTCGCTGCCGCTGTGGCGGCCCGCGCCGCTCGTGGGCGCCGTCGTGGGCGACAGCGTCCGCTACGTCATCGCGTCGACGGTCGTCGTCGTGCTCGGCTTCATCATGGGCTTCGAGGCCGCGGGCGGGATCAGCGGCGTGATCCTCGCGATCCTGCTCGTGGTGCTGTTCGCGTTCGGCCTGTCGTGGATCTTCACGATCGTCGGGCTGCTCATGCGCGCGCCCAGCGCGGTGATGAACACCGGCTTCATGGCGCTGTTCCCGCTCGTGTTCCTGAGCAACATCTTCGTCGAGCCGGACACGCTGCCCGGCTGGCTGGAGTGGTTCGTCGGCGTGAACCCGATCTCGTACCTCACCACCGCGACGCGCGGCCTGATGCAGGGCAACGTCGACGGCTCGGACGTCGCGGTCGTGCTCGCCTGGGCGGCCGGCCTCACCGCCGTGTTCGCGCCGCTGACCGTGCGGCTGTACCGCAACAAGGGCTAAGCCAGCGACCCCGGATCGCCGGGGACGTCGACCGCGTGCTCCCGCAGCGCCTCGAGCGGGACGATGTCGAGCGCCCGCTCGTGGGTGGAGGCGAGCACGACGTAGGCGGCCGCGCCCTCGCGGTGGGCGCGCAGCCAGTTGACCGCGGTCACGCACCAGCGGTCGCCCGGGACGAGCCCGGGGAACCGGTACTCCGGCATCGGCGTGGTCAGGTCGTTGCCGATGCCCAGCTGGTGCTCGAGGAACTCGGCCGTCACGACCGCGCAGATCGTGTGGCTGCCGCGGTCGTCGGGGCCCGTGCTGCAGCAGCCGTCGCGATAGAAGCCCGTCAGCGGGTCGGTGCTGCAGGGATCGAGCTCCCCGCCCAGGACGTTGCGAGCCACGGGGCCAACCTACCGGCCGGGGAGGTCAGCGCTGCGGGAGCGCCTGCACCGACCAGCCGTTGCCGTCGGGGTCCTGGAAGAACACGAAGTCACCCCAGGGGAAGCGGTTGATCTCGCTCGCCTCGACGCCGCGCTCGACGAGCTCCGCCCGCGCGGCCTCGATGTCGGAGACGACGAGGGTCAGGCCCTGGTAGGAACCCGGCTCCGGCGTCACCGGCCCGAGCCCTTTCCCGATCGCGATCGAGCACGCCGAGCCGGGCGGCGTCAGCTGGACGAAGCGGGTGTCGTCGCTGACCTGGTGGTCGTGATCGGCGTTGAAGCCGGCTTGCTGCGTGTAGAAGGCTTTCGCGCGGTCCACGTCCGAGACGGGCACCGCGATCAGCTCGAGCTTGAAGTCCATGCCGCAACGCTACCTACTAGGTTCTCAGGATCGCCGTCCCCCGCCTCCGCAGCCATTCGCAGCAACAGCAGCACGCCGGTGGGCTGTCCTCGGACGAGGTCGAGCTCTACCACCGCACCTACACGACGCTGCTGCGCTCGTCGGGCGAGACGCTCGTGCGCGTGCTCGAGCCCAGCCATCGCGCGATGAACTCGAGCCTGCACCCGCTCGCCGCCTCGGAGGAGCTCGATCTCGGCGCGTTCATCTACGCGACGGCGCGGCTCCCGCAGCAGGCGCCCGACGCGAAGGTGATCGTGCTCGGCCAGGAGGCGAAGGTCTTCAAGGACGCCGGCATCGGGCCGATCGAGAACTGGGAGCCGCTCGAGGCGCCCGCCCGCCGGCGCCGCTGGTTCGACGACGGCGACGGCACGCTGGCCGTGCTGCTGGCGTCGTCCTCCGACCTCGACGACCTGATCCCGACGCTCGTCGCCTACCAGATCGAGTGGAACAAGCTGCGCGTGAAGATGCGGGCGCTGGACTGGCCGATCAACGACGACCCGTCGCCCGTCGACTGCGCCGCGGCGCTCGGTGGCAGCGAGGAGGACTGGTCGCGGCTGCGCAAGGCCTGGAGGGCGAACTGGGGCGCGCGCATGCGCGACGTCGCCGGCCGCCGCCTGAACCTGCGCGTCCGGATGCTCGGCGGCAGCGCCGTCGGCTACGCGCGCATGACGCGCCGCTGGTGGCGCCCCGTGCGGGCGACGCTGCAGGAGCACCAGCTCGAGGACCGGCCGATCTACTTCGTCTCCTCCAACGCCCACTCGATCGTCAACCTCCTGACCGGCACCGCGCGCGAGCGCGAGCAGGAGATCACCGACTGGGTCGTCGAGTCCGACGACCCCGACCTCAAGCCCGAGCTCGAGCTCTTCCGCTCGGGCGAGGCGGAGGGCTCGTGGGAGAACTTCCTCTACTTCGCGGCGCGCGAGTACTTCACCGCGCAGCCCGAGGACTCCACGATCTTCGAGCAGCGCTCGGCCGAGGAGCGCGCCGTCGGCGTGACGCACCTCTCCAGCCGCACCGCGCTGCGCGTCTCGGCACAGGTGATCCAGGTCGACCGCCTCGACCACCGCGCGCTCGACCCGCGCCTCGGCGTGACCGACGCGGCGCGGCTCGCGGACTGCCCCGCGGTGATCGTCAACGTCGAGTACCCGCTCGGCCTCGCCGCCTACAACATCCTGCGCGAGATCACCGAGGACACGGACCGCCTGCGCGGCGTCTACATCCTCGGCAAGGCCGCGACGCTCAACGCCGACGTCGGCGACGTGATGATCTCCTCGGTCATCCACGACGAGCACTCGGGCTCGACGTACTGGCTCGACAACGCGTTCTCGGTCGACGACATCGCGCCCAACCTCGTGTTCGGCTCGGGCCTCGACAACCAGCGCGCGGTCACGGTCAAGAGCACCTTCCTCCAGAACCGGGCCTACCTCGACTACTACTACCGCGAGGCGTTCACGGTCGTGGAGATGGAGGCCGGGCCGTTCTGCAACGCGGTCTACGAGATCGCCGACGTCGACCGCTACCCCGTCGGCGAGGCCGTCAACTTCTCCAAGCTCCCGCTCGACTTCGGGATCATCCACTACGCCTCCGACACGCCCTACACGCAGGCACGCACGCTCGGAGCCCGGGGATTGTCATATTTCGGCATGGATTCCACCTATGCCTCGTCACTAGCGATCGTCCGCCGGGTACTTGCCTTGGAGGGCGTCCTCGACGCCCCATGAGTTAGGGTGCCCTAACACGTCGGCAAGGGGGATTGGAACGCAATGACCGCAGTAATGGAGCGCGATGACGTCGAACCCGTCGCGAACGAGCGGCTGGACCGGTTCCTCACCGGGACTGCCACCGTCGTGCCGTTCGTCGCCGTTGGCGCCGCCGCCGTGCTGACCTGGCAGAGCCTGCTGCACTGGAGCGACGTCATCATCTTCGTGATCCTCTACGTCCTCACGGGCCTGGGCATCACCGTCGGCTTCCACCGGCACCTCACCCACCGCGCCTTCAAGGCGAAGAAGTGGGTCCGCGCCATGTTCGCGGCCTTCGGGTCGATGGCGATCGAGGGCCCGGTCATCTCCTGGGTCGCCGATCACCGCAAGCACCACGCCTTCACGGACGTGCCGGGCGACCCGCACTCGCCGCACGTCGACCACGGCCACGGCTGGAAGGGCGCGCTGCGCGGCCTCGCGCACGCCCACCTCGGCTGGCTGTTCCTGCACACGGAGCGCGGCAAGAAGGACCGCTACGCCCGCGACCTGATCGACGACCCGACGATCAGCTTCATCGACCGCACCTTCCTGCTGTGGGTCATCATCGGGCTCGTCACGCCGTTCGTGCTCGGCGTCGCGATCGGCGGGTCGCTCGTCACCGGTCTGACCGGGATCCTGTGGGGCGGCCTGGTGCGCGTGTTCCTGCTGCACCACGTCACCTACTCGATCAACTCGCTGTGCCACTTCTTCGGCCGCAAGAGCTTCGACACGGGCGATGAGTCGCGCAACCTGCTGTGGCTCGCGCCGCTGTCGTTCGGCGAGTCGTGGCACAACAACCACCACGCCTTCCCGACCTCCGCGCGCCACGGCCTCAAGCGCTGGGAGATCGACATCTCGGCCGGCGTGATCTGGGGCCTGGAGAAGATGGGCCTGGTGTGGGATGTCGTGCGGATCTCGCCCGAGCGCCAGGAGCGCAAGGCGGTTTCCCCCGCCTAGACCCCGCGCGGGGAGCGGAAGCGGCGGTCCGGGTCGTAATCGGCCCGGACCTGCTCGAGCCGCGCGAGGTTGCGGCCGTAGTACTGGCGGCGCCAGTCGCGGAGGTCCGGGTCGATGTAGTTCTGGTAGGCGCCCGAGGCGTGCGGGGCGACGATCGCGTGCATGCGCCGCAGCCAGGCGCGGCTGGCCGCGCCGGCGTCGTCGTGGTAGGCGAGGTACTGGATCGAGTAGCGCTCGTCGCGGTGCACGAAGGCCGTGGCGCCGGCGCGCGGGCGGTTCAGGGCGCCGCCGTAGGCGTCGAGCAGCAGCGAGCCGGTGCCGAGGCCGGCCACCCCGCTCCCGCGCGCCAGCTCGGCGAGCAGCGCGTCGCGCACGCGGCCCGGGAGGCGCTTGCGGACGTAGTGGGACTTCGCCGAGAACCGAGTGCGCGGCGTGGTGCGCCCGTTGCCCCAGCGGACCTGGAGCGCGGCGTAGCTCGCGCTGCCGGTCGTGATCGTGGCGCCGGCGCGCCGCAGCGGGCCGAGCAGGCCGGACAGCGCGCGCTCCGACCCGAGGTACTGCCCGAGCGCGGTCGCGCTGCCGGTCCCGAGCTGGAGCACCGAGGTCAGCTTCGGGTCGGTCTCGGGCGCCCACGCCTCCCACGCCGCGAGCGCCGCGCCCGCCGACGGGAACGAGGCGCTGAAGTGCGCCGCGTCGCCGACGCGGTGCACGCGCGTCTCGAAGCGCGTGACGATCCCGAAGTTGCCGCCGCCCCCGCCGCGCAGCGCCCAGAACAGGTCGGGGTCGTGGCGCGCGTCGACGCGGCGCAGCCGCCCGTCGGGCGTGACCACGACGAGCCCGGTGACGTTGTCGGCGGTCAGCCCGAAGGCGCGCGAGGCGAGCCCGTAGCCGCCGCCCAGCGCGAGCCCGCCGAAGCCGACGGTCGGGCACGAGCCGCCGGGCACCGCGCCGCCGTGGCGCGCGAGCGCGTCCACCACCTCGATCATGTGCGCGCCCGCGCCGATGGTCGCGCGCCGCCCGCCCCGATCGACGGCGATCGAGCGCAGGCGCCGCAGGTCGACCACGACGCCGACGTCGGTCGTCGAGTACCCCGCGTAGGAGTGGCCGCCCGACCGCGCCGCGACGCGCACGTCGTGGCGGTCGGCCCAGCGCAGCACCGCCTGGACGTCGTGGCTGTCGCGCACCTCGATCACGGCGTCGGGGGTCGCGCCGTCGTAGCGCCGGTTGTAGACCCGCGCGGCGGCCGCGAAGCGCGGCGCGCCGGGGCGGATGACCGGCCCGCGCACGCGCCGCGCCAGCTCGCGCAGCGCACGCGGCCCGGCGCCGCCCGCGCGTGCCACGACCGCGGCGGCCGGGTCGCGCGCGGGCATGGCCAGCGCGTCGCTCGCGCCGAGCGCCAGCGCGCCCGCGCCCAGCACCAGCTCGCGGCGGGTCAGGCGGCTCACGGCCGCAGGCGGACGAGCCCCTTGGCGGCGGCGCGCAACGCCGCGCCGAGCCTCAACCGGGGCTCGCAGGGAAGGTCGACGTCGATCTCGATCTGGCCGTCGCCCGAGTGCTGGACCTCGACCTCGCCGAGATCCTCGAACAGCGCGAGCATCTCGTGGTTGAGCGCGAACAGCCGCGCCTGGAAGCGCTCGACGCCGTTCTCGCGCGCCCGGTCGGTGAGGCGCCGCAGCAGCTCGCCGCCGACGCCCCGGTGCTGCCACTCGTCGACCACCGCGACCGCCGCCTCGGCGACCTCCGGCGTGTCGCGCAGGCGCACGTAGCGCGCGACGCCGACGCCCTCGCCCGTCGCCGCGTCGCGCGCGCCGATCGCCTCGTGGTCGACGTGGTCGACCTCGGTGAAGTACGCGAGGTCGCGCTCGCTCAGGCTCCCCTTGGTGCCGAGGAAGCGGCGGTAGCGCGACTCGTCGCCGAACTGCTCCCAGCCCGCGAGGAAGAGCTCCTTGTCCTCGGGCTCCACCGGCCGGATCAGCACGGCGGAGCCGTCGCGCAGCTGGACCTCGTCCTCGCCCATCTAGAGGGCCGCGACCGCCTCGCGCACCGGCACGTCGCCCTCGATCAGCTCGAACGTCTTGCCGATCGTGTTGTCCGCGCCGAGGCACTCGAGCAGCACGAGCGCGACGTCCTCGCGGGTGACCTCGCCATAGCGGCCCGCCGCGAGCGCGACGGTGCCGGCGGCCGGTGCGTCGGTGAGCCGGCCGGGGCGCACGATCGTCCAGTCGAGGCTCGAGGCGGCCAGCGCCTCGTCGGCGTCGTGCTTGGCCTGCTGGTAGGCGCGCATCGCCTCCGAGGCCGACGCGGGATCGCCGGCGCCGATCGAGGAGACGATCAGGTAGCGGCGCACGCCGAGCTCCTCGGCGGCCTCGATCAGCTTGACCGCGCCGCCGTAGTCGACGGTGCGCTTGCGCTCCGGGCCGCTGCCGGGGCCGGCGCCGGCGGCGAAGACGATCGCGTCGGCGGCGCCGAGGTGGGGGCGCGGGTCGTCGTGTTCGAGGTCGCACAGCACCGGGACGGCGCCGTCGGCCTCGAGGTCGGCGGCGTGGTCGGGGTTGCGGATCAGGCCGCGAGCGTGGTGGCCCTGCTGGGCGAGGTGGCGGAGGAGGTGGCGGGCGATCTGGCCGTGGCCACCGGCGACGAGGACATCCATGGCAACCAGGCTATCGGCGCCTGCCGCCTCCGCTGCGACTACGGTCCGGCGATGCGCCGCCTCCTCCTGGCCCTCGTGGCTCTCGCCCTGCTCCCGGCCTCCGCCGCCGCGGCGCCCCCGCTCCCGTTCGGGCATCCGTGCACCGCCCAGAACGGCACGCGCTTCTGCCCGACCACCGCGCTGACCGACCGCGTCGCGAGCTTCGACGGCGTCCCGCTCGACGTCGACGTGACCCTGCCGGCGAGCGGCGACGGCCCGTTCCCGACGATCGTGATGCTGCACGGCTACGGCGGCAACAAGACGAACTACGAGGCGAGCAAGCCCGAGGGCGACGACCCCGCCGGCGCCACCACCTACCACTGGAACTCCAACTGGTTCGCGCGCCGCGGCTACGCGGTGGTCAACGCCTCCGCGCGGGGCTTCGGGCGCTCCTGCGGCGCGCCGGCCTCGCGCACGCCCGACTGCGCCAAAGGCTGGATCCACCTCGCCGACCAGCGCTACGAGGCCCGCGACACCCAGCACGTGCTGGGCCTGCTGGCCGACCAGGGCATCGCCAGGCCGGGCGCGCTCGGCGTCACCGGCATCTCCTACGGCGGCGGGCAGAGCCTCGAGCTGGCGTACCTGCGCGACCGCATCCGCAACCCGGACGGCTCGTTCGCGCCCTGGCGCAGCCCCGGCGGCAAGCCGCTGTCGATCGCCGCCGCCTATCCGCGCTGGCTGTGGTCGGACCTGGTCAACGCGCTGCTGCCCAACGGGCGCTTCCTCGACTTCCGCGTCTCGAGCGCGACCGAGAGCCGGGAGCCGATCGGCGTCCCGATCCAGTCCTTCGTCTCCGGGCTGTACGCGTCCGGCGCGGCGTCGGGCTTCTACTCGCCGCCGGGGATCGACCCCGGCGCCGACCTCACGAGCTGGTTCGCCCGCATCCAGGCCGGCGAGCCCTACGGCGCCGACGCGAAGGCGATCGTCGACGAGATCCACGCGCACCACCAGGGCTTCGGGGTGGGTGGGAACGGTGTCCCCCCGGCGCCGCTGCTGCTGCACGGCGGCTGGACCGACGACCTCTTCCCGTCGTCGGAGTCGCTGCGGATCTACAACGCGCTGCGCGCCGCCGACCCGAACGCGCCGGTCTCGCTCCAGCTCGCCGACCTCGGCCACCAGCGCGGCTCCAACAAGATCAACGCCGACAGGGCGCTCAACGACGGGGGCTCGGCCTTCCTCGACAGCTACCTGCGCGGCGCCGGCTCGCCGCCGGCGCCCGGCAGCGTGATCGCCTACACCCAGACCTGCCCCAAGGGCCGGGCCGCCGGTGGCCCGTACCGCGCCGCGAGCTGGCCCGAGCTGCACCCCGGCGCGGTGACCTTCGGCGCCGCCGCGGCCCAGACGATCAGCTCCGGCGGCGGCGACCCCACCACCGCGCAGGCCTTCGACCCGATCTCCGGCGGCGGCGACGCGTGCAGGAGCACCGCCGCGGCGTCCGAGCCCGGCACCGCCGCCTACACCGGCTTCGGCGGCGGCCGCTACACGCTGCTCGGCCGCCCGACCGTCACCGCCGACGTCGAGACCACGGGCGCGAACGGCCAGATCGCCGCGCGGCTGTGGGACATCAGCCCGGAGGGCACCCAGACGCTCGTGACGCGGGGCGTCTACCGGCTCACCGACAACCAGCGCGGCCGCGTCACCTTCCAGCTCTCCGGCAACGGCTACCGCTTCGAGCCCGGCCACGCGCCGCGGCTCCAGCTGCTCGGCCGCGACGCGCCCGCCTTCCGCGCCGGCAACGGCACGTTCAGCGTGAAGGTCTCGAACCTCAGGATCGTGCTCCCGGTCGCCGAGCGGCCCGGCTCCGTGCCGGGCGTCGGCGCGCCGCCCGCGCGGCTGCAGGCGCTGGCCCGCAAGCACCCGCGCCTGAAGGTGCGCAACCGGCTCTCCAAGCGGCGCGTCCTGCGCACCACCGGACGGCTGATCCTGCCGAAGCGCGTGTCGCGCAAGCGCGGCTGCCGCGGGCAGATCTCGATCCAGGTCAAGGCGCGCAAGCGGACGATCTCGACGCGGCGGGCGTTCGTGCGCCACAAGACCTGCCGCTTCGCGTCAAAGGTGCGCTTCCACCGCGCGAAGCGGTTCGGGAAGGCCAAGCGGCTGACCGTGCGCGTGCGCTACGGGGGCAATGCCGCGCTCACGCCCGCCAAGACCGGCGTCAGGCGTGTGCGCATCCGGCGCTAGGGGGTAGGCCACCGCGGATGGCGGAGGCGCATCGGCCCAAGGGCTTCAAGCGACTGCGGGAGCTGCCCGTGGTGGGGCGCGCCGCCGACTGGGGGATGGGGCCTCGCGCGGTGTCGAAGCGCACCAGGCAGGCGGGGTCGCGGATCGCCGGGCTGAAGGCGACGGAGTCGATCTGCCCCTACTGCGCCGTCGGCTGCGGCCAGGTCGTCTACACCAGAGACGGCGAGCTGGTCGACATCGAGGGCAACCCCAACTCGCCGATCAACCAGGGCACGCTGTGCCCGAAGGGGTCGGCCTCGCGCCAGCTGATCCAGCAGCCGGGCCGCCTCACGAAGGTCAAGTACCGCCGGCCGGGCGGCACGGAGTGGGAGGACCTCGACCTCGAGACGGCGATGGACATGATCGCCGAGCGCGTCATCGCCGCCCGCGAGGACCACTGGGAGGAGCACGACGAGCACGGCTGGAAGGTCGACCGCACGCGTGGTTTCGCGCACCTCGGCGGCGCCACGCTCGACAACGAGGAGAACTACCTGATCAAGAAGTTCTTCTCGGCCATGGGCGCCGTGCAGATCGAGAACCAGGCCCGGATATGACACTCCTCCACGGTCCCCGGTCTGGGGACCTCCTTCGGGCGCGGCGGCGCCACCTCGTTCCAGCAGGACATCCAGAACGCCGACTGCGTCTGGATCCACGGCTCCTCGATGGCCGAGGCGCACCCGGTCGGCTTCCGCTGGGCGATGAAGGCGCGTGAGCGCGGCGCCAAGCTGATCCACGTCGACCCGCACTACTCGCGCACGAGCGCGGTCTCCGACACCTACGCCCCGATCCGCGCCGGGTCCGACATCGCGTTCCTCGGCGGGCTGATCCGCCACATCATCGAGACCGAGTCGTACTTCAAGGAGTACGTCGTCAACTACACGAACGCGGCGACGATCGTCGGCGAGGACTTCGAGGACACCGAGGACCTCGAGGGGTACTTCTCCGGCTACGACCCCGAGACCGGGAGCTACGACCGCGAGTCGTGGCAGTACGAGGGCGCCGAGGACCACGAGGCCGCCAGCGAGCAGGAGCACGCCACGCAGGCGTTCAGCGAGAAGACCGGCGCCGGGATGGAGACCGGCAAGGTCTCCAGCGACGAGACGCTCCAGCACCCGCGCTGCGTCTTCCAGCTGCTCAAGAAGCACTACGCGCGCTACACGCCGGAGATGGTCGAGCGCGTGTGCGGCATCCCGCGCGAGACGTTCCTCGAGATCGCCGGGACGCTGATCGCCAACTCGGGGCGCGAGCGCACGTCCGTGTTCGTCTACGGCGTCAGCTGGACGCAGCACTCCACGGGCGTGCAGATGATCCGCGCCGGCGCGATCGTCCAGCTGCTGCTCGGCAACATCGGGCGCCCGGGCGGCGGCATCATGGCGATGCGCGGCCACGCCTCGATCCAGGGCTCGAGCGACATCCCGACCCTCTACGACCTGCTCCCCGGCTACCTGCCGATGCCCAAGGCCTCCGGGAACGACCTCACGCTCGAGAGCTACATCGAGGCGGGCGGCTCGTCGACCGGCTGGTGGAGCAACTTCGACAAGTACATCGTCGCGCTGCTGAAGGCCTGGTTCGGGCCCAACGCGACGGCGGAGAACGAGTACGGCTTCGCCCACATGCCGAAGATCTCCGGCAACCACTCGCACTTCCCGACGATGCTGCGCGCGCGCGACGGCGAGCTCGACGGGATGTTCGTGATGGGCCAGAACCCCGCCGTCGGCTCCCAGCACTCGGGGCTGCAGCGGCGCGCGCTCGCCGGGCTGAAGTGGCTCGTGGTGCGCGACCTCGCCGAGGTCGAGTCAGCGCGCTTCTGGCTCGACTCGCCGGAGATCGAGTCGGGCGAGCTGGTCACGGAGGAGATCCAGACGGAGGTCTTCCTGATGCCCGCCGCGGCGCACATCGAGAAGGAGGGCCACTTCACCAACACCCAGCGCCTCCTGCAGTGGCGCGACAAGGCGCTCGACCCGCCGGGCGACGCGCGCTCGGAGCTGCACTTCATGCACCACCTCGCCAAGCGCGTGCTGGCGCATTACGCCGACTCGGAGGACCCGAAGGACTGGCCCCTGCGCAACCTGCTGTGGGACTACGAGGAGCACGGGCCGCACCGCGAGCCGCGGGCGGAGGACGTGCTGAAGGAGATCGGCGGCTATGAGATCGCGACCGGGCGGCCGCTGAGCGGCTTCACGGAGATCGAGGCCGACGGCGAGACCGCCTGCGGGTGCTGGATCTATGCCGGCTGCTTCGCCGACGGCGTCAACCAGCCGCGGCGGCGCGACCCGGGGGACCTCGACGACCCGGAGGGCGGCTGGGTCTCGCCCGAGTGGGGCTGGGCGTGGCCGGCCAACCGGCGCGTGCTCTACAACCGCGCGTCGGCCGACCCGCAGGGCCGGCCGTGGTCGGAGCGCAAGAAGTACGTCTGGTGGGACGAGGAGCAGGGCAGCTGGACCGGCTACGACGTCCCGGACTTCCCGGCCGACAAGCGCCCGGACTACGAGGCGCCCGACGACGCCGAGGGCATGGACGCGATCTCGGGCGACGACCCGTTCATCATGATGGGCGACGGGCGGGCCTGGCTGTACTCGCCGAGCGGCCTGCTGGACGGGCCGATGCCGACGCACTACGAGCCGTTCGAGTCGCCGGTCGACAACCTCCTCTACCCGAAGGTCGACGGGAACCCCGCCGCGCTGCGCTGGGACCGCGACGACAACCCGCTGGCCCCGCCGCGGGATCCGCGCTACCCCGTGATCGTCTCGACCTTCCGGCTCACGGAGCACCACACCTCCGGCCCGATGAGCCGCAACCTGCCGTGGCTCGCCGAGCTGCAGCCGGAGATGTTCGTCGAGCTCAGCCCGGAGCTCGCGGAGGAGCGGGGGATCGAGGACACCGGCTGGGTCACGATCGAGACCGAGCGCGCCGAGATCGAGGCGCGGGCGGTCGTGACGCGACGGCTGCGGCCGCTGCGCTTCGAGGACCGCACGGTCCACCAGATCACGCTCCCGTGGCACTGGGGGAGCTACACGACCAGCTCGCTCGGCGTCACCGGCGATGCCACCAACGACCTCTCTCCGCTGTCCGGCGACCCCAACGTCTCGATCGAGGACAAGACGTTCGCCTGCCAGGTGCACCCCGGGCGCCGCGACGAGGCGTCGACGAAGCGCCTCGCGGGCAAGCGCGATCACGGCGTCATGACCGAGATCGCGATCCACCAGCGCGACGCCCAGCGCATGGGCTTCTTCACCGACACGACGACGTGCATCGGCTGCAAGGCGTGCGAGGTCGCCTGCAAGCAGTGGAACGACCTCCCCGCCGACGGGTCGGAGTTCCGCAAGGGCGGCTCCTATGACCACACCGGCTCGCTCGGCGCGGCGACGTGGCGGCACGTGCGCTTCGTCGAGACCGAGACGCCCGGCCACCTGCCCGACATCCCCGCCGCGCACCCGGCCGCGCCGGCGCCGTCCTCGGGCAGCGGCGACTTCAGCCTCGTCGACGCCGCCGCCACCGGGCAGGCGACGGTGCTCTCGCCCGAGCTCGGCTCGTGGGTCTTCATGTCCGACGTCTGCAAGCACTGCACGAACGCCGGCTGCCTCGACGCCTGCCCGACCGGCGCCCTCATCCGCACCGAGTTCGAGACCGTGGTGCTGCAGGCCGACGTCTGCAACGGCTGCGGCTACTGCATCCCCTCGTGCCCGTTCGGGGTCGTCGACCGCGACCCGTACGACGGCCGCGCGGCCAAGTGCACGCTCTGTTACGACCGCCTCGAGGACGGGCTCGAGCCCGCCTGCGCCAAGGCGTGCCCGACCGACTCGATCCAGTTCGGCCCCTACGACGAGCTGGTGGAGACGGCGAAGGGGCGCGTCGTCGCGCTGCACGAGCGGGGGGTCGAGAGCGCCTACCTCTACGGCGCCGGCGACGACATCGGGCCGGAGCAGCTCGCCGGCGGCCTGGGCGCGTTCTTCCTGCTGACCGAGCCGCCCGAGCGCTTCGGGCTGCCCGCGCAGGCGGACTCCCCGATCCAGGAGAACGGGCCGGTGGCGAACCTCGCCGGGGTCGCGGCCGCGTTCGTCGCCGCGGGCGCGACGGTGGCGAGCCTGCTCGTCGCCCATCGCCGGGGCCGCCGGTGAGCCACCTCCGCCCCAAGCACCCTCCGGAGGAGGCGATCCTGCGGGAGGAGCGCGGCCGCATCGACGGGCGCGACGTCACCCCGGCGCTCGGCACGCGCGGCCAGCCCGGCCCGTACCGGCGGGCGATCGAGGGCGCCAAGGTCGCGCTGGCCAAGCCGCGCTGGGGGGACGCGCGCTGGTCCTACCTGTTCGGATCCGACACGCGGTACCGGTCGAGCGGGGCCGACGTGGCGGCGTCGGCGCGCGCCGCGCGCGGGCCCGACGATCCCGACGTCCACGTGCAGGGGCCGATGATGAAGCCGGCGGTCTGGACCTGGGAGGTGCCGCTGTACTTCTGGCTCGGCGGGATCGCCGCGCGGCTCGTCGCTGATCGGGGTCGCGTGCGACGTCGCGGGTGACCACCGCTCGGCGGCGGTGGCGCGCAAGCTGGCGCTCGGCGCGGTGATGCCGGGCGCGCCGCTGCTGATCCTCGACCTCGGCCGCCCGAGCGCTTCCTCAACATGCTGCGCGTCTTCAAGCCGCGCTCGCCGATGTCGATGGGCGCGTGGTGCCTGATGGGCTTCTCGACCGTCGCCGGCACCGCGGTGGCCGCCGACCTCAGCGGCCGCGAGAAGCCGGCGCGCGCGCTCGGCGGGGTGCTGGCGCTGCTCGGCACCTACCTCGGCTCCTACACCGGCGCCCTGCTCGCCTCCACGGCGGTCCCCGTGTGGGGGCGCAGCCGCCTCTTCCTCGGCCCGATCTTCGTCTGCACGGCGACCGCCACCGGCGCGGCGGCCAACCGGCTCGTGCTCGTCGCCACCGGCATGCCGTCCGGCCATCCGACGCGCAACGCGCTCGGCACGATCGAGACGATCGCGATGGGCGGCGAGCTGGTGCTGTCGACGATCAACGAGAAGCGCCTCGGCCGGCTCGCGCAGTCGCTCGAGGTGGGGCGGCCGGGGCGGCTCTTCCAGGCGGCCAAGTGGATGGTGCGCGCCGGGCTCGCGCTGCGCTTCGGCCGCGCGCGCGGCGGGCCGTGGGTCAGCCACGCCTCCAGTGCGCTCTTCCTGCTGGCCGGGCTCGGCTTCCGCTTCGCCTGGGTCGGGGCGGGGCGCACGTCGGCGCACGACGACGAGGCCGTCGCCAGGATGGCGCGGCTGCGAGGCCGGAAGGCCGCCTAAACGACGGGGGCCAGCGGGCCGCAGGCGCCGAGGTCGTCGACCAGCTTGGCCGCGCGCTCCTCGGTCCAGCGGCCGGACTCGACCAGGTGGTCGGCCAGGGCGCGAACGTCGTCCACGGCGGCCACGACGTCATGGTCGGCGCTGGAGGCGAAGATCAGCGTGTCGGCCGCGTCGCGGATGCGGACCTGCTCGGTGGCGAGCAGCTTGGCCGGCCCGAGGTCTTCGAGTGTCTTGACGATACGGCCGTAGGCCTGGGTGCGATCGTTGTTCATGAGTGGCTCCAAGTCCTAATCGACAGTGTACGAGGGGGACTTGACCCCTTCCTGCGTCTGCACGCCAAGATCCGTTCGCCGGCGCGCTAGGTTTTGCTCAACAAACTCCAACTGGGAGGTTGGGATGAGGCGGGAGACACGCGCGATCGCGGGAGCGATCACGGTTATCGGCATGCTGGGCGCCGCTGCGCCGGCGATGGCGGCGGACCGGGAGACGCGCAGCCGCGTGGTCGCGGTCGAAGGGGCGGCGAAGGGAAGTGCGGATCGGCGGGTCGAAATCCTCGTCGTGGTGCCGGCGGGCTCGAGCGCCCGGGCGGCAGGGGACCGCGCGCTCGCGCGGCAGGGCGCCAAGCGCGCTCAGGCGAAGACCGAGGCGCCGCAGCTCCAGCGCTACTCCTACACGGGCTTGAGGTGGACCGTGCTGCCCGTGCGGCAGAGCTACAACCCGGCCGGCCAGCGCGCGAGCGGCGGCCAGACGGCGCTCACCAACACCCACACGGATTGGAGCAGCGTTTCGGGATCCAGGTTCCGGATCACCTTCGGCGGCACGACGACGCGCTGCCCCTCGCTGGTCAATGAGTGCCCAGGCGCGCAGCGCACCGACGGCTTGAACGACGTGGGCTGGGCGCGGCTGTCCAACGGCACGCTCGGCGTGACGTGGTCGACGAGCGGGCGCCCCGAGGCCGACATGGCGATCAACACGCGCTACGCCTGGAGCACGGGATGCGTCGCGCGGCCGAGCACGTACGACCTTGAGTCGGTGTTCCTGCACGAGAACGGTCACGTGGCCGGGTTGGGGCACTCGACCGACACCAGGGCGGTGATGTACCCGTCGTACCAGACGGCCCGCTGCGCGCTCGCGCAGGACGACAGGAACGGGATCGCGGCGCTCTACTAAGCCGCGCACGGGGGCCGGCGCGTGGCGCCGGCCGCCGCGTCCTCGGCCGGGCCGAGGGTCACTAGGGGGTTCCTAAGGGTCATTCCCAATAGGTACGGAGGCGCTCGTGGGGCAATCTGCTGAGCGCCAGCCCCCTCCCAAAGGATCTCTCCGAATGTCCACGCCCCCCACCCCGCCCGACCCGCCCTCTGAGCCCGACGAGCCCGTGACCGGGCCGACCGAGCCCATGTCCTCCGGCGACCCGCTCGAGGCCGGTCCGGAGCGCCCGCAGCAGGAGCCGCCCCCGCCGGCCGCCGCCACCGCGGCGGCCGGGGCTCCCCGCCGCCTCACGCGCTCCTCGTCCGACCGCGTCCTCGGCGGCGTCGCCGGTGGTCTCGGGCGCTACTTCGACATCGACCCGATCATCTTCCGCATCGGGTTCGTCGTGCTGACGATCGCGGGCGGCGCCGGCCTGCTGGCCTATGTCGCGGCCTGGCTGCTGGTCCCGGACGACCCGATCCCGGGCGAGGCGCCCGCCGGGCGCAACAAGGTGCTGACCTGGCTCGGCGTCGGCATCCTCACCATCGCGGCCTGCATCGCGCTCGGCAAGGGCCTCTTCTTCGCCGGCCCGCCGCTGTTCGGCTTCGCCCTGCTCGGCCTGATCGGCGTCGCGCTCTGGCGCGCCGCCGAGAACCGCGGTGATGACAGCAACCTCGTGCTGCGCCGGGCCGGGCTCGCGATCCTGCTGATCGTCGTCTCGGGCGTCGGCTTCGTCGCCGTCGGGGTGGGCGCGGCGGTCGGCGGCGGCGCCGTCATCGCGGGGCTCGTGATCGCGATCGGCGTGGCGCTGGTGGTCGCGTCCTTCGTCGGCGGCGCGCGCTGGCTCGTGCTGCCGGCGCTCGTCATCGCGATCCCGCTCGGCTTCGTCGCCGCGGCCGGGATCGACACCGACGGCGGCATCGGCGACCGCGACTACCGGCCCACGAGCCTCGCCGAGCTGAAGGACGGCTACAAGCTCGGCATCGGCGAGCTGCGCGTCGACCTGCGCGACGTCGACCTGCCGGCGGGCCGCACGCCGCTGGAGCTCAACATGGGCATCGGCAGCGTCCGCGTGCTCGTCCCCGAGGACGTCTGCGTGGCCTCCGACGTGCGCGTCGGCGCCGGCTACGCCCGCGTGTTCGACCGCGACAGCGCGGGCCTCGACGTCGACTGGCGCCAGAGCCCGAGCGAGAAGCCCGGCGCCAAGCGGCTCGTGATCGACGGGAACATCGGCGTCGGCGAGCTCCAGGTCGTCCACAACGCGATGGACTTCGACAACAAGCATTGGCAGGACGGGCCGGACGGGCCGTTCAACAACGGCTTCGGCACCGACGGGTTCGGCGATCCCAACGCGCTCGACCGCAACGCGGGTTGCCTGGAGGTCGCATGACGTCGCGCGACTTCGACCCCGCCTCCTTCGCCGCCGGGCTCGTGGTGATCGGGCTCGGCGTCCTGCTGCTGCTCGACCAGGTCGACGCGATCGACCTCGGGTTCGGGTATTTCCTGCCCGCGATCCTCGGGACCGTGGGCGCGATCATGCTCGCGGTCGGGCTCACCGGCCGGCGACGCTGAGCGGGCCTGAGAACATGGCGGACATGAGCGCCGCCGGCCACCAGGCCTCGCAGCCGCCGCTGCGCCGCGACCGCGAGGGCGCGGTCATCGGCGGCGTCTGCGCCGGGCTCGCCCGGCGGCTCGGGATCGACCCGATCATCCTGCGGGTCGTCTTCCTCGCCGCGACGGCGGCCGGCGGGCTCGGCATCGGGCTGTACCTGCTCGCGTGGGTCGCGATGCCGGCCGAGGGCGAGCGGCGCGCGGGCGGCCTGCGCGTGCCGGCCCTGCCCGGCGGGCGTGACTCCTGGACGGTGGCGGGCGGCATCGGCCTGCTCGCGCTCGCGCTGCTGCTCGTGTTCCGCCAGTGGGGCCTGTGGATCGGCGACGGGCTGGTGTGGCCGGTCGTGCTCGCGGTCGCCGGCGGCGCGCTGATCTGGCGCCAGTCCGCCAGCGCGGCCGACCCCGCGCCCGCCCGTGAGGAGCCCGCGCGGCCCGGCAGCCCGAACGCGCTCGGCCGCGCCGCGCTCGGCGTCGCGCTGGTCGTCGGCGCCGCGCTGCTGTTCCTCTACTTCAACGACGCGCTGAAGCCGGCGCGCGACGTGCTGCTGCCGGTCGTGGTCGTGCTCGTGGCGGGCGCGCTGATCCTCGCGCCGTGGTGGATCCGGCTCGTGCGCGGGCTCGCCGACGAGCGGGCCGAGCGCATCCGCTCGCAGGAGCGCGCGGAGCTCGCGGCGCACCTGCACGACTCCGTGCTGCAGACGCTCGCGCTGATGCAGCGGCGCGCGGAGAACCCGCGCGAGGTCGCCGGGCTCGCCCGCCGCCAGGAGCGCGAGCTGCGCGCGTGGCTCAACGGCGGCCGCCCGCTGGGAGAGCGCGGCACGCTCGCGGCGGCGCTCGAGCTCGCCGCGGCCGAGGTCGAGGAGGACCACGGCGTCGCGGTGGACGTCGTGACCGTGGGCGACTGCCCGCTCGACCCGGGCGCCGAGGCGCTCGTCGCCGCGACCCGCGAGGCCGTCGTCAACGCCGCCAAGTTCGCGGGCCCGGAGCCGGTCTCCGTCTACGCGGAGGTCGGCGAGGAGCGCGTCGAGGTGTTCGTGCGCGACCGCGGCCCCGGCTTCGATCCCGACGCGGTCCCCGAGGACCGGCGCGGCGTGCGCGAGTCGATCGTCGGCCGCATGCGCCGCCACGGCGGCGACGCCGTCGTGCACACCGGCGTGGGCGCCGGCACGGAGGTCGAGCTGCGGCTCGAGCGGGCGCGATGACCGGACTCGGCCCCAGCGTCGTCATCGTCGACGACCACCAGCTGTTCCGCGCCGGCGTGCGCGCCGAGCTCGACGGGCTCGTCGAGGTGCTCGGCGACGCGGCCAACGTCGAGGACGCGGTGCGCTGCATCGTCGAGCTCGCGCCCGACGTCGTCCTGCTCGACGTCCAGATGCCGGGCGGCGGCGGCGTCCAGGTGATCCGGGACGTCGCGAAGGCGCGGCCGGCCCAGCGCTTCCTCGCGCTCTCGGTCTCCGACGCCGCCGAGGACGTGATCGCGATCATCCGCGCCGGCGCGCGCGGCTACGTCACCAAGACGATCTCCGGGCCGGAGCTCGCCGACGCGGTGCGGCGGGTGGCCGACGGCGACGCCGTCTTCTCCCCGCGGCTCGCCGGCTTCGTGCTCGACGCGTTCGCCGGCGCCGGCCAGCCGATCCCCTCCGCGGTCGACCCGGAGCTCGACCAGCTGACCGCGCGCGAGCGCGAGGTCCTCCAGCACATCGCCCGCGGCTACCTCTACAAGGAGATCGGCGCGAGGCTCCATATCTCCGCCAAGACCGTCGAGGCGCACGTCTCCGCGGTGCTGCGCAAGCTCCAGCTCTCCAACCGCCACGAGCTCAGCCGCTGGGCCGTGGAGCGCCGTCTGATCGACTAGTCGAGCCTTCCCGCGACGGCGACCCGAAATCGGACGACCGGCCGAACGACCGCCATGGACGGACGTCGTAGTTACGAGATTCAAGACATTTCGAGCGCGTGACCGATACGGGGCGAGATCCCCCTCCCACGCTCGAAAGGAGCTGCATCCGAAATGCAGCGCATCACCGCTCTTTGGCATGACTCACCCCTGAAGCTCGTCAGCGCGCTTTTCGTGCTGTCGCTGGCGGCCATGATGGCCGTGGCCTCAGGTGCAAGCTTCACCTCGACGTCGGCCAACGCCGGCAACGTCGTCACCGCCGGCAACCTCACGCACTCGAACTCGAAGGCGCCGGGCGCGATCCTGAACGTCGCCGGCCTGATGCCCGGCCACTCGGACAACGGCACGGTCGACCTCACCAACACGGGTGACGGCGCCGGCGTGTTCACGCTCTCCCGCTCCGCGGTCGTGAACTCCGACACCAGCAACCCGCTGGGCGCGAAGGTCGACCTCGTCATCGAGGACCTCGGCGATCCGGCGGCCGCGGTTCCGCCCGCGCCGGTCGTCAAGTACACCGGCAAGCTCGGCCCCATGGGCGCCGTCTCGCTCGGCACCTGGGCCCCGGGTGAGACGCACCGCTACAAGTTCACGGTGACCTTCCCGGACGGCGGCACGCCCTCCGGCCCGACCACCGGCGACAACGCCTACAAGGGCGACAGCGTCAGCGTCACCTACAACTGGGAGTCGGTCAGCTCCTAGCCATGCAGTCGTCTGTTCCGATCGTGCGTTCCCGAGCCCGCCGGCTGGTCGAGAAGACCGGCCGCGGGCTCGTGGCGCTTCTGCTCCTGGCCACGCTGGCGGCGCTCGCGGTGACGTTCGCCCCCGGGCTGATGGGCTACCAGCGCTACGTCCTGGTGGGCGGCTCGATGGAGCCGACGATCCACAGGGGCTCGATCGTGTTCGACGACCTCGTCCGGGTGCGCGAGCTGCGTGCCGGTGACGTCATCACCTACACGCCGCCCGGCGCGAGCAAGGCCGTGACCCACCGCATCATCTCCGCCAAGCCCCAGGGGACGGGCAGCCCGATCTTCCGCACGCAGGGCGACGCCAACGCGTCTCCCGACATGCGCCCGTTCAAGCTCGACCAGCCGACCCAGGCGCGCTACCGCTTCTCGGTCCCCTACCTCGGCTGGGCCTTCATCCTGCTCGGCACGCCGCAGGCGCGCTTCCTGCTGCTGGCGCTGCCCGCGCTGCTGATCGCGTTCACGATGCTCGCCAAGCTCTGGCGCCAGGGCGGGCAGCTCGTCGCCGAGCGTGGAGCGTCCTGATGCGCCGCCCCTCCGCCATCGTCGCGGCGGTCACCGTGGTGTTCGCGATCGGGACCGCGGTCGCCTCCGCCCTCCCGCATGACGCCGAGCTCGGCCGCCTGGCGGCCGTCGGCCCCGTCACGCTCTCCTCCAGCAAGCCCGGCGTCGCGATCCTGCACGCCGACGGCCTCCGGCCCGGCGAGAAGGTCGCGGGCATCCTCTCGCTGACCAACAAGGGCGACAAGCCCGGCGTCCTCGCGCTCGGGGTCACCGGCCGCCGCGACCGGCCCGGCGCCTACGGCGGCCGCCTCGGCAACGTCCTGAGGCTGAAGGTCGAGGACATGAGCGGCAGGACACCGGCGCGCGAGTCGGTCGTCAACCAGGCCTCGACCTTCGCGCTGGGAACGATGGTCGGCCGCGAGACGCGCAACTACCGCGTGACCGCGACCTTCCCGGACGGCGGCATCCCGCCGACGCCGTTCACCGGCGACAACGCGCTCCAGGGCTCGAGCGTCGAGCTCGCGCTGCAGTGGAACCTGACCGCGGCCGACCCGGTGCCGACCAGGCCCCCGGTCGCTCCGCCGGCGAAGCCCGGGCCGCCCGTCGAGCCGACGCTGCCGCCCGGCGCCGGCAAGCGCCCGCTGCTGCTGACCCTGCGCGTGCCGAAGCAGCGCGTGCTCAAGCCGCGCGGCATCAAGGCGTACGCCAAGTGCCAGATCAAGTGCAAGGTGCGCTTCACCGCGCGCACCGACAATGCGCCGGTCAAGAAGAAGGGCAAGAAGCTCAAGAAGCGCAAGACCCTCCAGAAGAAGAAGCTGCTCAAGGGCGAGCGCAAGTGGCACAAGCTGCGCGCCGGCAAGCAGCAGCGGATCTTCCTCAAGATGCGGCCGAAGGCGCGCCGGAAGCTCAAGCGCCGCCTGCACACGCACGGCCGCGTCGGCATCACGATCATCGCGCACATGCGCTCGGCCGCCGGCACGCGCACCGCCAAGCGGCGCATCGTCATGCGCACCTACAAGAAGACCGACCGCCGCCGCTAGCGCTACGCGGCGGCGGTGGACACCAGCGCGGTGGCCTCCTTCTCCTGCTGCGTCGCGGTGAGCCGCAGGCGCTCGACGGCTTGGCGCAGCAGCCGCGAGACGTGCATCTGGGAGTAGCCCAGGCGCCGGCCGATCTCGGCCTGCGTCAGCTCCTCCTTGTAGTAGAGGCGGATGATCGTGCGGTCGCGCTCGTCGAGCGTGTCGAGCACCGAGTACAGCGCGGTCCGGTCGTGCGCCCGCACCAGCTCGAGGTCGGCGTCGCCGAGCGTGTCGAGCAGCGAGCCCGCGTCCTCGTCGTCGCGCGAGCCGCGCGGCTGGTCGAGCGAGTCGGAGTGCAGGGCGCGGAACGCCTCGCGCGCCTCCAGCACCTCCTCGACCTCGATGCCGGCGCGGTCGGCGATCTGCGCGGCGGTCGGGGTGTGGCCGGTCTCGGAGATCAGCTCGTCGCTGATCCGCTCGACGCGCAGCGCAAGCTCCTGCAGGTCCCTCGGGACGCGCACCGACCAGCCGTTGTCGCGGAAGTGCCGCTTGATCGCGCCCGCGATGCTCGGCACCGCGTAGGAGGTGAACGCGGTCCCGCGCGTGGGATCGAAGCCGTCGACGGCCCGGACGAGCGCCAGACAGGCGACCTGCTCGAGGTCCTCGAGCGGCTCGCCGCCACCGCTGTAGCGCCGCGCCAGGCTGCGGGCGAGCGGCAGGAACCGCTCGACGGCGGCCTCCCGAGCCCGCGGATCGCCGGTGGAGTGGTAGGCCCTGAGGAGCCGCAGCTCCTCTTCCCGATGTGCTGGCACTGCATACCTCCTCTGAGAGAGAGGAGGCCGTCCGCCGGGGCCAGTGGTGCCGAGCCCAGTGCGTCCCCACCTTCGAACCTCGTGACGCGGGTGACGGTTTGGCGCGAAACCCGTGCCCGACAGAATGTACAACGCATTCCGGCTTGCGCAAGAGCAGTTGCGCAACGAGCGCCTATCGACTTCGCGCGCTCCGACTAGGCCGTCGCGGCGGCCTCCGGCGCAGCCACCGTCCCGCGCACGAGGTCGGACGCCTTCTCGGCGATCATGATCGTGGGCGCGTTGGTGTTGCCGCGCGTCAGCGTCGGCATCACGGAGGCGTCGACGACGCGCAGGGCGTCGATGCCGCGCACGCGCAGCTCGGCGTCCACCACGGAGCCCATCGCGCAGGTGCCGACCGGGTGGTAGAGGTGATGCCCCTTCGCCCGCACATGCGCCCGGATGTCCTCCTCGGAATCCGTGTCGGGCACCTCGTAGGGCGCCCGCTCGTAGGCCTTCAGCGGCGCCTGCTCGCGGATCTCCAGGCACTTGCGGATGCCGGCGATCTGGACCGCCCAGTCCTCCTCCGTACCAAGGAAGTTGGTGAGGATGCGCGGCTTGTCCGAAGGGTCGGCGGAGCGCAGCGAGACGCGCCCGCGCGAGCTCGGCTTGACCACGCACGCGCCGTAGGAATAGGCGTGGTCGAACGGCTCCATCAGCCCTTCGTCGGCGAACATCACGGGCGCGAAGTGGAACTGCACGTCGGGCGCGTCGAGGCCGTCGTGCGAGCGCCAGAAGCCGCCCGACTCGGCGATGTTGGAGGTCAGCGGCCCGCGCCCCTGCGTCTGCAGCAGCGCGACGTTCGCCTCCGTCTCGGCGGTCTCCAGCGTGGTGGCGTCGTCGGTGAACAGGATGATCCCGGCGTTCAGGTGGTCCTGCAGGTTGCCGCCGACGGCCGGCTGGTCGAGGCGCACGTCGACCCCGAGCGCGCTCAGCTCGTCGGCCGGGCCGATGCCGGAGAGCATCAGCAGCTGCGGCGACTGGTAGGCGCCGGCGGACAGGATCACCTCGCGCTCGGCCTCGAGCGCGGTCGGCTTGCCGTCCACGACGGCCTCGACGCCGGACGCGCGCGCGCCGTCGAACAGCACGCGCGTGACGAGCGCCATCGGCACGAGCGTGAGGTTCGGGCGCGACAGCACGGGGTGCAGGTAGGCGACCGCGGTCGAGCAGCGCATGCCGTTGCGCTGCGTCAGCTGGTAGCGGCCGACGCCGTCCTGCTCGCCGGTGTTGAAGTCGTCACGGGCCTCGATGCCGGCCAGCGCGCCCGCCTCGACGAAGGCGTCCGCGAGCGGGTGCATGGAGTGCGAGTCCGACACCGACAGCGGCCCGCCGGCGCCGTGGAACTCCGAGGCGCCGCGCTCGTTGTCCTCCGCGCGCAGGAAGTAGGGGAGGACGTCGTCCCAGCCCCAGCCGGCGTTGCCGAGGTCGCGCCACTCGTCGTAGTCGCGGCGGTTGCCGCGGATGTAGATCATCGCGTTGAGCGAGGAGGAGCCGCCGAGCACGCGGCCGCGCGGGAGGTACACGCTGCGGTCGTCGAGCGCGGGCTCCGGCTCGGTCGCGAAGTCCCAGTCGAACGGCGTCTTGTAGAGCCGGGAGAACGCCACCGGGATGTGGAGGCCCTCCTCGGTGTCCGGAGGGCCGGCCTCGACGAGGCAGACGGACACGTCCGGGTCCTCGGACAGGCGGCTGGCGAGGACGCAGCCGGCTGAGCCGGCGCCGACGATCACGTAGTCGTACATGGCCCGATCCTCGCGGGCGGGGGCGCTCAACGCAAGCGGTAGCGATGCGACGTGACCGCGACGCCGCGATCAGCGGCCCGAACCCGAGGTGCGCATCGACTGCCCGACCGCGCGCTCGCCGAGCCGGAAGCGCTCGGGCATCGGCTCGCCGCCGCGCAGCGCGGCGGCCATCCGCTCGGCCATCGCGGGGCCGTGCTTGAAGCCGTGGCCGGAGCCGCCGCCGAGCAGCCACACGCTCGGGTGCTCCGGGAGCGGCGCGGCGATGAAGTGCGAGTCGGGCGAGAGCTCGTAGCGGCAGGTGGTCGAGAACCGCATCGGGGCGGTGGCGAGCGCGGGGAAGCGGAGCTCGCAGTAGTCGCGGGTCCACTGCTCGTTGGCGGGGTCGACCGCCGGCAGCACGTCGTCGGGCGCCAGGGGCGGCCCTTCGAAGTCCGGCGCGCACTTCACGCCGAGGCCGTCGAGGTCGCCGGTGCCGTAGACCGCGCCGTCGTAGTCGACCCAGCCGGGGGCGCGCGACCACGCGGAGTTGCCGTCGAGGAAGAACAGGTCCTGGCGCGTGGTGGTCAGGTTGACGTGCTCCGGGAAGAGCGCGGTCAGCCAACCGCCGCAGGACCACACCACCGCGTCGGCCTCCAGCCGCTCGCCCTCGACCACGACCGTCTCCCCGTCCGGGGTCGCCTGGCCCCGCACCACGCGCGCCCCGTGCGCCGCCGCCTGCGCGGCGAGCGTCTGGATCGCGAGCTGGGCGCGCAGCACGCCGGCCTCGGGCTCGAACAGCACGAACTCCAGGTCCTCGCCGCGGAAGCTCGGGAACAGCCGGCCGCCGTCCTCGACGCTGAGCCGGTCGACCGGGATGTTCTGCGCCCGCATCGTCTCCTCGGAGGCCGCCTCCCAGCCGTCGCTGCGGCGCGCGAACCAGGCGAGCCCGCACTCGATCAGCAGGTCGGCGCCGGATTCGGCCTCGAGCTCGCGCCACAGCGTGCGCGCGCGCCGGGCCGACTCGGTGTAGCCCGGGTCCGCGCCGTGGCCGCAGCGGATCAGGCGCGTCTCGCCGCCGGAGGTGGCCCGGCGGTCGCCGGGCTCGAACTGGTCGACGAGCGTCACCTGCACGCCCTCGCGCGCCAGCCGCCACGCCAGCGAGGCGCCGAACGTGCCCGCCCCGACGATCACCACGGAGTCCATGCGGCGGGACGCTACCGTGCCGCGCGTGCACGCCCTGCTTGCCGCGGCCACCCTGCTGTTCGGCCACTCCGCCGAGCACCGGCCGCTGACCGCGACGCGCGTGGGCAGCGGACCGGTCAAGGTGCTCGTCGTGGGCTCGATCCACGGCAACGAGACCGCCGGCCGCGCGGTGCTGCGGCGGCTCCGGCGCGCGCAACCGGCCGCAGGCGTCGAGCTGTGGCTTGTGCGCTCGGTCAACCCGGACGGCGTCCGGCGCGGCACGCGCCAGAACGCGCGCGGCGTCGATCTCAACCGCAACTTCGCCCGCCGCTGGCGCGGCGGGGGCCGGGCGTTCGACACCTACTTCCCCGGCCGGCGCGCGTTCTCCGAGCCCGAGTCGCAGGCGGTGCGGCGGCTCGTGCGGCGGATCCGGCCCGCGGTCACCGTCTACTACCACCAGCACCTGCGGCTGGTGAACCTCTCCTCCGGCGCCGACGCCGCCGTGGTGCGCGCCTACGCGCGCCGGGTCGGCCTCCCGGCGCGCACGCTGCCGAACTACCGCGGCACGGCGACGAGCTGGCAGAACCACACGTTCCCGGGCACGAGCGCGTTCGTGGTCGAGCTGCCGGCCGGGCCGCTCTCGCCGGCGTCGGCGCGCCGCCACGCCGACGCGGTGCTCGCAGCCGGCCGCAGCCAGGCGGTCACCGCCGCCGCCGTCCCCCGCCCGCCGATCGTCTGGCGCAAGATCCCCTTCGGCGCGACCCGCCGCGCCCAGATGCGCGGCTATTCCCGCCGCCACTACGGGATCGACAGCGCCGCGCTGCGCGACCCGAAGGTGATCGTCGAGCACTTCACCGCGTCGGGCACCTTCAGCTCCGCCTTCAACACCTTCGCGGCCAACGCGCCCGACGTCGAGCTGCACGAGCGGCCCGGCGTCTGCGCCCATTTCGTCATCGATCGCGACGGCACGATCTTCCAGCTGGTGTCATTGCGGCTCATGTGCCGCCACACCGTCGGGCTCAACGACCGCTCCATCGGCATCGAGCACGTCGGCTACAGCGACGCCGAGATCCTCGGGCGCCCGGCGCAGCTGCGTGCTTCGCTGCGCCTCACGCGCTGGCTCCAGGCGCGCTACGGGATCCGCCGGCGCGACGTGATCGGCCACGCGGAGAGCCTCTCGAGCCCCTACCACCACGAGCGCGTCGCGCGCCTGCGCACCCAGACGCACGGCGACTTCGCGCGCCCTGCGATGCGCCGCTACCGGGGGAAGCTATGAGCGAGGTCGTCCTCGTCCGCCACGGCGAGACCGAGTGGAGCGTCTCCGGCCAGCACACCGGCAACACCGACATCCCGCTCACCGACGCCGGCGAGGCGCAGGCGCGCTCGGTCGTCGAGCGCCTGGCCGGGCGCGAGTTCGCGCTCGTGCTCAGCTCGCCGCGGCAGCGCGCGCGCCGGACCGCCGAGCTGGCCGGCTACGCCGAGCGGGCCGAGATCGACGCCGACCTGCGCGAGCGCGACTACGGCGACTACGAGGGGCTCACCACCAAGGAGATCCGCAAGACGATCCCGGGCTGGGACGTCTGGCGCGACGAGATGGTCAACGGCGAGACGCTGGCCGAGGTCGGCGCGCGCGCCGACCGCGTGCTCGAGCGGGCGCTCGCCGCCGACGGCGACACGCTCCTGTTCGCGCACTCGCACCTGCTGCGCACGCTCGGGGCGCGCTGGATCGGGCTCGGGCCCGAGGGCGGCGGCAAGCTCACGCTCGGCACCGCGGCGATCTGCGTGCTCGGCTTCGAGCGCGAGCGCCGCGTCCTCAAGCGCTGGAACTGGACCTAGGCCAGGCGGCGGCGCGCGCCGATGCGGCCCGCGGCGAACCCGTGGGCGCGCATGAGGGCCCAGAGGAGCCACCACATCACGGTCAGCGCGACATCGACCAGGAGGAGCGTGACGACCACGAGCGCCACGGACACCCGGGTGGCGATCGCGAAGGCGGTCTGCGCGGAGGGCAGCCCGACCGCGACACGGGACAGGGCGGCGCCCTCGGCGGGCAGATCGGCGACGACGCGGTCCAGCTCGCCGTAGGTCCGGGCTCGCAGCGTCGCGTGCAGCCGGTCCTCGAGCTCTTCGGGATCCAGCCGTCCCTCGCCCGCGGCCAGGCGCAGCCGCTCGGTGACGGCCTCGCGGTCGGCGTCGGAGGCTCGGAGCGATGAGTGGCGTGCCATCAACCGCAACGGTACCGGTACGTTCCCTCCGATGGGGACGGAGGCGACGTTCAACTCGCTGGTCGGGGACCTCGACTATCCGATGTTCATCGTCACCACGTGCGCGGACGGCGAGCGCTCGGGGTGCCTGATCGGCTTCGCCACCCAGGCGAGCATCGACCCGCCGCGCTTCCTCGTCGGGCTGTCGAACAAGAACCGCACCTACCGCGTCGCGGCCGGGGCGGAGCTGCTCGCGGTGCACTTCGTGCCCGAGGAGGCGGAGGACCTGGTCGAGCTGTTCGGCGGCGAGACCGGCGACGAGATCGACAAGTTCGAGCGCTGCGCCTGGCGCCCGGGTCCCGGCGGCACGCCGCTGCTCGACGGCTGCCCCAACCGCTTCGTCGGCCGCGTGCTCGAGCGCATGGACGGCGGCGACCACGACGCGTTCCTGCTCGAGCCGGTGCTGGCCGAGCGCGGCACCGACTCCGACGAGTTCCGCTTCCACCGCGCGAAGCGGATCGAGCCGGGGCACGAGGCGTAGCCGCATGGAACCGGAGGAGCTGGCCGACTCGCTGAAGCGGCTCACCGGTGGGCCGAGCAGAACGCGCCGAAGCCCGAGCCGGCTGTGCGGCGGCGGCTGCGCGAGCACCTCGGCGAGGATCCCGCCGAGCTGCCGATCGTCTCCCGCGACCTCGCGGCCTGGGACCTGCCCAACTTCCAGGTGGCGGTCGACGCGTGGAGCGCCGGCCGCGAGGTCGAGGTGGCCGGCCTGCCGGTCATCCATGGCTACCGGGCGAGGCTGGCGGAGCTGGTGCGGACGTCGGAGTGGGGCCACGAGTTCCAGCTCGGCCCGGTCCAGCACGTGACCGTGCCGCTCGGCGAGCAGGAGAGCGTCGCCTGCGTGCAGTCCGGCCTCTGGCTCGTCCGCGACGACGAGGGGCCGCTCGTCGCGATGCTCACGAGCACGCGACCAGCGGCATGGGCGAGAGCCTCGGGCTCGAGCTCATGGCTGGCCGACCGCGAGCGGGGGGAGCGCGCGCTCGCCGAGCTCTGGAAGCTGATGCGCGAGCTCAACGTGTACCGCGGCCGCGTGCTCGAGCTGCGCTCGCGGCACTTCCACGACGACGAGGGCGCGCCGCTGACCGTGCGCACGCTGCCGCAGATCTCGCGTGACCGGATCGTGCTCCCGCCGGGCGTGCTGGAGCGGATCGAGCGCCAGGCGTTCGGGATCGCCGATCACGCCGAGCGGCTGCGCGCGAGCGGACGACACCTGCGCCGCGGCCTGCTGCTGCACGGGCCGCCGGGCACCGGCAAGACGCTGACCGCGATGTATCTCGCCGCGCAGATGCCCGGCCGCACCGCCGTGCTCCTCACCGGGCAGAGCCTCGGAGCCGTCGGCGCCTTCGATCGACCTGGCGACGGCGCTGCAGCCGGCGATGGTCGTGCTCGAGGACGTCGACCTCGTCGCCATGGATCGCGAGTACCACGAGACGAACCCGATCCTGTTCGAGCTGCTCAACGGGATGGACGGCCTCGACGAGGATCACGACGTCCTCTTCGTGCTGACCACGAACCGCGCGGATCTGCTCGAGCCCGCGCTCGCCACCCGGCCCGGCCGGATCGACCAGGCGGTCGAGCTGCCGCTCCCCGACGCCGACGGGCGCCGGCGGCTGCTCGAGCTCTACGGCGAAGGGCTGGACCTCGCCCTCACCGGCGACGAGCCGCTGATCGCCGCGCTCGAAGGCGTCAGCCCCGCCTTCATCCGCGAGCTGCTGCGGCGCGCGGCGCTGATGGTGGCCGAGGAGTCGGAGGGCGAGATCTCCGTCGGCGCGGAGGACCTGGAGCGTGCGCTGGAGGAGCTCCGGCACAGCGCCGGCGACCTCACGAACGTGTTGCTCGGCGCGCAGCCGGACGAGCTCGAGCTCGAGCTAGACGAGTGAGCGAGGTCTTCCGCCGCCTGCTCCCGGGCCCGCTCGAGGAGCGCTTCAGCGCAGCCGACCTCGCCGCCGCCGTGCCCGGCGAGCCGCCGGCCGGGCGGCCGTTCCTGCTGCTCAACATGATCGCCACGGCGGACGGCCGGGCGACGATCGAGGGGCGCACGGCGCCGCTCGCCAACCGCGCCGACTACGAGCTCTTCCACGCGCTGCGCGAGCGGGTCGACGCGGTGATGGTGGGCGCGGAGACGGTGCGGGTCGAGGGCTACGGGCCGATGGATCAGCTCGCCGTCGTGGTCTCCCGTTCCGTCGCGCTGCCGGTCGACCGCGGGCTGCTCACCCACGCGGGCAACCGCGTGGTGATCGTCACGCCGTCGCCGGATCGCGAGCTGCCGCCGTGCGCGGCGAGCGTGACCTACCTGCGCGAGGCCGACCTCTCCGTCGCGCTGCGGCGGCTGCGCGAGGAGCACGGCGTGGAGTCGATCGACTGCGAGGGCGGCCCGGGGCTGAACGCGACGCTCGTGCCCTCGGGCTTCGTCGACGAGCTGCACCTCGTGATCGCGCCCAAGCTCGCGGGCGGGCACGACCCGCTGACGATCCTCAGCGGCGACACGCTCGACCCGCCCGCTGACCTCGCGCTGCTCTCACTGCACGAGTCAGGCGGGTATCTGTTCGCCCGCTACGGCCTCTAGCTCGACCTCGACGCGCCAGCGCGGGTCGAGCAGCCCTGCCACGACGACCATCGTCGCGGCCGGGCGGACCGAGTCGAAGTAGGCGCTGTGGGCGCGGCCGACCGCCTCCCAGTCGGTCGCGTCGAGCAGGTACATGCGCGTCCGCACGACGTCGCGCAGCGACGCGCCGAGCTCGGACAGCGCGGCGCCGCCGACCTTGAAGCAGCGCATCGCCTGGGCGAAGACGTCGGGGTCGCAGGAGCCGTCGGGCCACACCGGCCCGGTGCCCGACACCAGCACGCGGTCGCCGGCGCGGATCGCGCGCGAGAAGCCGATCGGGCCCTCGAACGGCGAGTCCGAGGTCGCCCTCCGCCGCTCAGCCATAGGGGTACCACCAGTCCTTGCGCTCGAGCTCGGACTCGATGTGGACGTGCTTGGTCTCCTGGAACGCCTCCAGGCCCTCCTGGCCGAGCTCGCGGCCCAGCCCCGACTGCTTGAAGCCGCCGAAGGGCCCCGCGTCGTTGTCGGTCAGCGGGTCGTTGAACCACACCGTGCCGGCCTTGATCTCGCGCATGCAGCGGAAGATCGTGCGCAGGTCGCGGGTGTAGACGTTGGCGCCGAGCCCGAAGCGCGTGCCGTTGGCCAGCTCGATCGCCTCGTCGAGCGAGCGCACCGGCACGATCGGCGCGACCGGGCCGAACGTCTCCTCGCGCAGCAGGTCGGTCTGCGCGGGCGCGCCGGTGACGACCGTCGGGCGCCATGAACCAGCCGGCCGAATGCCCGGCGTGGTCGCCGCCGAACACGACCTCCGCGCCGGCGCTCGACCGCCGCCTCGAGCTGCGCCTCGACCTTGCCGCGCTGCGCCTCGCTCACCATCGGGCCCATGTCGGTGCCCTCCGCGAGCGGGTCGCCGACGCGCAGCGAGCGCGCGTGGTCGACGAAGGCGGAGACGAAGTCGTCGTAGACCGTGTGGTCGACGTAGAAGCGCTCGGCCGAGGTGCAGACCTGGCCGGCGTTCAGGTACGCCGCCCACGCGCCGCCGCGCGCCGCGATCTCGATCTCGCCAGCGACGTCGGCGCAGACGATGAACGGGTCCTTGCCGCCGAGCTCGAGGTTGATGCGCGCGACGCGGTCGACGCAGGTGTGCGCGATCCGCTTGCCGGTCTCCACCGAGCCGGTGAACGCGACGCAGTCGACGCGCGGGTCCGCGACGATGCGCGCGCCGACGTCGCCGCCGCCGGGCACGAGGTTGACGACGCCGGGCGGCAGCACCTCGAGGCAGGAGGCGAGCGCGAGCGTCGAGAGCGGCGTCAGCTCCGACGGCTTGCAGACGCAGGCGTTGCCGGCCGCCAGCGCCGGCGCGAGCTTCCACGCGAGCAGCAGCAGCGGGTAGTTCCAGGGCACGATGCAGGCGACGACGCCCATCGGCTCCTTGAGGACGAGCGCGAGCTGCGAGGCCTCGATCGGCGGGATCACACGGCCCGCGAAGTTGCGCCCCAGCTCGGCGTAGTAGTCGAAGGCGGCGGCGACCCAGCCCACCTCGTCGGCGTTCTCGATCCGCGGCTTGCCGCCCTCGCGCGTCATCGTCTCGGCCAGCTCGTCGGTCTTCGCGCGGATCCGCGTCGCGACCTCGTGCAGCAGCTCCGCGCGCTCGCCCGACGGCATCGCCGCCCACCCGCGCGAGGCGGCGCGGGCGGCGCCGATCGCCGCGTCGACCTGCTCCTCGGAGGGCAGCGCGACGGTGGCGAACACCTCTCCGCGTGCCGGCTCCTCAACGTCAAGAGCGTTGCCCTCGCCCGCAACGAGCTCGCCTCCGATGAGGAGCTTCATCGCAGCGCCCGGAACGGGATCGTCCCCCTGCGGAGCGTCATTTCGCGGCGCGCCGGAGGAACGGGATGACTGTCTGCAAGAACCGGCTCCGCTTCGGCGCGGCGGTCAACGGGTCGAGGTGGCTGTTGGTGGCCGACGCGTCGACGAGCTTCGAGCGCCGGGCCGGGATCTGCGACGACGCGATCAGCCGCCGCGCGCCGCGCAGCACGCGCCCGCCGGTGAGGTCGGTCTGGAGCGCGTACAGCGGCAGCTTGATCGAGCGGCGGTGGAACTCGCGCAGGCCGAGCAGCCTCGTGACGTCGCTGCGCCCGAGCCCGCTCGCGCCGTCGACGTCGAGCGACAGCCGGACGGGGAAGTACCACTCCGTGGCGTCCACGGGCGAACGCCCGAACAGCCGCGCGAGCCGCTGGATCGGCGTGACCTCGCCGTTCTGCCACGGCCGCGGGTCGCCGGTCGTGGTGAGGCGGCCGGCGCGCACCTGGATCAGCGAGAGCACGGACGGCGACGTGGTGCGGTCGAACGCGTAGCCGAGCGCCCCCTCGTTGGTGGCCGGGACCGGCGCGCGCAGCGCCGGCGGGATCAGCGGGAAGTCGGTCAGCGTCGCGTCGGCGTCGGGGCGCAGGCGCGCGTACATCCCGGCCGTCCCGCTCAGCACGCTCGCCGCCCACGGCACGCCCACGTTGAGCAGGTCGGCGAACGGGTCGGAGGTCTGCAGCGCGGCGAGGCGCTGCTTGACCCCCGCGAGCTGCGGCGTGGTGAAGCTGCCGAGCAGGCCGCCGTCGACCAGCACGAGAGCGGAGAGGTCGCGGTGGCCGGCGCGGCCGCCGAAGTCCCAGGCCGCGTAGGCGACCGCCATCGACGCGCCGAGCGAGTGGCCGCCGAGGATCACCTTGCGCCCGCCGCGGCGCGCGCGCTTGACGACCTGGCGCAGGTCCTCCAGCGCGAGCTTCAGCCCCCACTCGCGGACGTAGGGCACCGAGGCTCCGTTCACGGGCGCGAACGTCTTGCCGCCGACCGCCTCGCCCTTCAGGTAGTAACCGAAGGCCCGGTCCGGGTCGCCGGTCGCGAAGCCCGTGTGGTCCTCGAGCGCCTGTGAGCGGCGGTCATAGGCCCACACCTGCAGGCCCTTGACGTGGCGCACGATCTCCGGGCCGATCAGCGAGAAGTCGCCCGCGCCGCCCTGGAACCCGGGCACGAGGATCAGCACGCGCTTGGCCGAGGCGGGGCCGAAGCGCTCGTAGCTGACGCGGTCGTAGCGCGCCGGGCCCGGGCCGGACGCGCCCTTGACCGACACCACGGGGCCCGCGGCGGCGGTGGCCGGGAAGAGGGCGAGGACGAGCAGGGCGAGCAGGACGCGGCGCATTGCCGCGGGAAGCTATCCGCCCTGGCCCGGGATCGCCACGCCGTGCTCGTAGGCGAGCACGACCGCCTGCACGCGGTCGCGCAGCCCGAGCTTCATCAGCATCCGCGCGACGTGGGTCTTCACCGTCGTCTCGGACACGATCAGCTCGGCGGCGATCTCCGCGTTCGACAGCCCGCGCGCGACGAGCTTGAAGACCTCGAGCTCGCGCGCGGTCAGCTCGTCCATGCCCTTGGGGGGCTCGGGCATGGCGGGCGCGACCTCGGCGAACTCCTGGATCAGGCGCTTGGTGATCGAGGGCGCGAGCAGCGCCTCGCCGCCGGCCACGACGCGGATGCCCGCGGCCAGCTGCTCGGGCGGCACGTCCTTGAGCAGGAACCCGCTGGCGCCCGCGCGCAGCGCCTCGTAGACGTACTCGTTGAGGTCGAAGGTCGTCAGCATGAGCACCCGCACGGGCGAGTCGTCGCCGGCGGCGGTGACGACGCGGCGCGTCGCCTCGATGCCGTCGAGCTCGGGCATGCGGATGTCCATCAGCACGACGTCGGGCTTCAGCCGGCGGCACATCTCGACGGCCTGCAGGCCGTCGACGGCCTCGCCGACGACGTCCAGATCGTCCTCGGCGTCGAGGATCATCTTGAACCCCGCGCGCACGAGCGCCTGGTCGTCGGCAATCAGGATGCGGACGCTCATCCGAGCACCTCCGTGTGGTCGCGGGCGGCTGTCGAGGCGGCGAGCGCCGCCTCCTCCTCGTCCTGCAGGGGCAGTCTCGCGCGGACCAGGTAGCCGCCGCCGGGCCGCGGCCCGGCGTGCAGCTCGCCGCCGAACACGCGCACGCGCTCGCGCATGCCGACGAGCCCGTGGCCGCCGCCCTCGACCCGCGGCGCGGCGGTGCTCGCCCCGCGGCCGGTGTCGGTGATCTCGAGCCGCAGCTCGTCCTCGTCGAAGCACACCAGCACCCGCGCGCTGCCGCCGCCGTGCTTGAGGGCGTTGGTCAGCGCCTCCTGCACGACGCGGTAGGCGGCGAGGTCGAGGCCGGAGGGCAGCTCGCGGCGCTCGCCGTCGATGTGCAGCCGCACCGGCAGGCCCGCGGCCTCGGAGCGGTCGACGAGCGACTGCAGGCCGTCGAGCGTCGGCTGCGGGGCGAGCTCCGCGAGGTCCTCGCCGGCGTGCAGCACGCCGAGCAGGTGGCGCATCTCGGTCAGCGCGCCGCGGCCGGTGCGCTCGATCAGCTCGGCCGCCGCGATCGCGCGGGCCGGGTCGCGGGCGAGGATGCGGCGCGCGCCGCCGGCCTGGATGACCATGGTGGAGACGCTGTGCGCGACCACGTCGTGCATCTCGCGCGCGATCCGCCGGCGCTCGTCGGCGACCGCGGCCTCGGCGTCCGCCTCGCGCTGCTCGTGCAGGCGCACCGCCGCCTCGTGCAGCTCCGCCGTGAGCCGGCTGCGGCTGCGCACCGCGCGGCCCGCGAGCCAGAACATCGTCGCGAACGCGCCCGGGAAGAAGATGTCGCCCCAGACGAAATGGTCGGCGTCGAGCGCGACGACGGCGATCGCCGCCACCGCGAACACGAGCCCGGCGACGGACGCGCGGCCCTCGGCGTGCGAGCCGACGGCCCACGGGAAGAGGATCAGCCCGAGGAACAGCGAGTTGAGCTCCGACGGCTGGGTCAGGAAGGCCGCCATCAGCAGCGCGACCGAGCCCCAGATGGAGATCGCGACGAGCGGCCGGCGGCGGCGCAGGAGCGCCGCCGGGGCGAGCAGCGAGACCAGCGCCAGGTTGAGGATCAGCGGGCCGCGCAGGTCGTCGATCGTCGCGATCTCGATGATGCCGCCGGCGGCGAGCGCGAACGCGAACAGCCAGTCGGCATAGCGCGGGTCGATGCGGCGCAGGCGCCTCACGCCGTCACCTCCAGGGCGGGGGCGTCGGCGCTGTCGGCGCGGCCGATCGGCAGCCGCGCGGTGACCCGCCAGCCGCCCTCGCCGGTGGCGCCGGCCTGCACCTGCCCGCCGTAGACCGCGACGCGCTCGCGCAGGCCGAGCAGCCGGCGGCCGACCGGCGCGCCGTCGTCGGTGATCTCGACGCTCAGATCCGAGGCGCCGTAGGCGAGGATGGCGGCGGCGCGGCCGGCCTCGGCGTCGCGGGCGCGGGTCAGGGCCTCCTGGACCAGCCGGTAGGCGGTCAGGTCCACGCCGGCGGGCAGCGGGCGCGGCTCGCCCTCGACCTGCAGCTCGACCGCCAGGCCGGCGGCCTGCGAGCGGCGCACGAGCGAGCCGACGTGGGCGAGGCTCGGCTGCGGCGCAAGCCCCAGGTCCTCGTCCTCGCGGCGCAGCACGCCGAGCAGCCGCCGCAGCTCGGTCAGCGCCTCGCGCCCGGTCGCCTCGACGGTGGCGAACGACGCCTCCGCGCGGGCCGGGTCGCGCTCGGCCATCCGCCGCGCGGCCGACGCCTGGACGGTCATCGCGCTGAGCGCGTGCGCGACCACGTCGTGCAGCTCGCCCGCGATCCGCGTGCGCTCCTCGAGCGCCGCCGTCTCCGCGGCGCCGGCCCGGCTCTCGCCGAGCGCGCGCGCCTTCTCGCGCAACGCATGGTTGAGGCGCGAGCGGTTGCGCAGGACGTGGGCGAACAGAACCGGCCCGGCGATCGCGAGCGCGATCGAGTTGACGAACGACGGGATCTCGTTCGGATAGGTGTCGACCAGCGTCCCGACGCAGCTCAACAGCGAGCCGAGGATCACGCCCGCCCACAGGTGGCGGCCCTCGGTGCGCGCGCCGAGGTTGAAGGACGCGAGCAGGATCCAGAAGAACGGGCCGATGATGTGGTCGTCCCAGGCGGTGCCCGCCACCACCGACATCACGATGAAGCCCGCGAACTGCGCCGCCAGCGCGGTCACGGGGAGCCGCCGGCGGAAGCCGATCATCGTGGTCATCACGACGACGACCAGGACGCCGATCGCGAGGTCGACCCCTTCGATCGGGGTCAACACGACCAGCTCGACCAGCCCCTCGACGCACAGCAGCAGCGCCAGCAGGGTGTCGAACACCCGCGGCGGGAGTGCGCGGACATCGGCGATCAGCGAGCGGATCGGCTGCACGGGGACGCAAACCTAACGCGGGCGCGGGATGCAGACGTCCTCCGGCCTGACGATCCCGGGTCATCCCTGAGGAGGACCTCGCCTCGTCCCGCGGGCCCGGCAAGATCGTCTCCCAGGCCGACGACACGGGCGCTGCGCGGTGGGACCGTTCAGGACCATGAAGACCTGGACCGCCACCACCACCGTCGACGCCGGCCCCGAGGCCGTCCTCCACGTGCTCACGGACCCCGACGCGGTGGCGCGCTGGGCGCCGCTCCCCTTCGACGTCGAGGACCTCGACACCCCGCGGCTGATGACCGGGTCCCGCGCCCGCGTCTCCGGCCGCCTCGCCGGCCGCCGCGTCGGCTTCGACGTCGAGGTCTATGAGGCCGACCGCGAGCGCCTGGCGCTCGCGGCCGACGGCCCCGTCGGCCTCGACGTCGCCTACGACCTGTCTCCCGCCGGCGACGGCAGCGAGGTTCGCGCCTCGATCTCCGTCCGCTCCGGCAAGGGCATCACCGGTCGCCTGATGGCCGAGGCGACCAACGCGCTGCTCTCCGCCGGCGCGCTCACCCACGCCATCTCGCGCCTGGCGCGCGAGGCGGCCTGCCCGGTCTGACCTCCCCGTACGATCCTGGTGACGCCGGCCCCGACGGGGGCCGGCGTCGCTGGTTTAGGCGGCGTGTAACTCCGACCGCGCTGGTAGGATTAGCGGCTGATGATCTTCACGACCAAGGCGGAGTACGGGGTCCGGCTGCTGATCCAGCTGGGGCTGATGGGCCGTGCCGGGCCGGTGTCGCTCAAGGCGGTTGCGGCGGAGGAGAACCTGCCGCTCGCCTACCTCGAGCGCATCGCCGCACTGCTCAAGCGAGCCGACCTCGTCGCGGCCACGCGCGGGGCCCACGGCGGCTACGTGCTCGCCCGCCCGGCGGAGGAGATCACGATGGACCAGGTGGTGCTCGCGCTCGAAGGCGCGATCGCCCCGATGGAGTGCTTCACCGAGGGCAAGGAGGGGTCGCGCGTGTCCTGCTCGCACGGCACCGACGAGACCCACTGCGCCACCAAGCTGATGTGGACGCGCGTGCAGATGGGGGTCATCCGCTCCCTGCAGCGCACCACGCTGGCCGAGCTCGTCGAGTTCGCCCAGTCCGACCGACCGCTTTCGCTGACTTAGGGAGACCATGGCTGACCTCGAGATCCGCAACCTGCACGTGAGCGCAGGGGACAAGTCCATCCTGCGCGGCGTGGACCTGCACGTCCGCTCGGGCGAGTTCCACGCCCTCATGGGCCCCAACGGGTCCGGCAAGTCGACCCTGGCCAACGTGATCATGGGCCACCCGAACCTCGAGGTGACCGAGGGCCAGATCCTCTTCGACGGCGAGGACATCACGGGCGCCGATCCGGACGAGCGCGCCGTCGCCGGCCTGTTCATGGCGTTCCAGTACCCCGTCGCCATCCCGGGCGTGACGACCACCAAGTACCTGCGCATGGTCATCAACGCGCACCGCGCCGCGCGCGGCGAGCAGCCGATCCCGCTGAAGGAGTTCCGCCAGACGGTGGAGGCCGCGATGGAGCTCACGAACGTCCCCAAGGAGTTCTCGAGCCGCTACATCAACGACGGCTTCTCGGGCGGCGAGAAGAAGCGCATGGAGATCCTGCAGATGGCGCTCCAGAAGCCCAAGCTGGCCGTGCTCGACGAGACCGACTCCGGGCTCGACATCGACGCGCTCAACACCGTCGCCACCGGCGTCAACACGATCGCCCAGGGCAGCGACATGGGCGTGCTGATCATCACCCACTACCAGCGCATCCTGCACATGGTCATCCCGCAGTTCGTGCACATCATGTTCGACGGGCGGATCGTCAAGGAGGGCGGGCCGGAGCTCGTCGAGCAGCTGGAGAAGCGCGGCTACGGCTGGATCCGCGACGAGGTCGCCGCCGCCGCATGAGCCTGACGGTCCCTCTCGCCGGCGAGTTCCCCGTCCTCGAGCGCGAGCCGATCGCGTATCTCGACTCCGCCGCGACGTCGCAGACGCCGCGCGCCGTGATCGAGGCGATGGACCGGTACTACCTCGAGGCGCGGGCGACCGTCCACCGCTCGACCTACGCGCTCGCCGCCGAGGCGACGGAGATGTTCGAGGGCGCGCGCACGCGCATCGCCGCGTTCACCGGCTCGACGGCGGGCGAGACGATCTTCACCCGCAACGCCACCGAGGCGATCAACCTCGTGGCGTGGTCGTGGGGCCGCGGCAACGTCGGCGAGGGCGACGTGATCGCCCTCACGCAGATGGAGCACCACTCGAACATCGTGCCGTGGCAGATGCTGGCCCAGGAGCGCGGGGCGACGCTCGCCTACGTCGCCGTCGGCGACGACGGGCTGCTCGACCTCGACTCGCTCGACGAGGTGCTCGCGCGCGGGCCGAAGCTGCTCGCCGTCGCGCACGCCTCCAACGTGCTCTCGACCGTCAACCCGATCGCGGAGATCACGCGCCGCGCGCACGCCGCCGGCGCGGTCGTCATGGTCGACGGCGCGCAGGCCGTGCCGCACCTGCCGGTCGACGTCGCCGCGCTCGGCGTCGACTTCTACGCCTGGACCGGGCACAAGGCCTACGGCCCGACCGGCATCGGCGTCCTGCACGGCCGCCGCGAGCTGCTCGAGGCGATGCCGCCGTGGCTCGGCGGCGGGCACATGATCAAGCGCGTCGGCGACCAGGAGTCCAGCTACGTCGAGCCGCCCGCTCGCTTCGAGGCGGGGACCTCCGCCGTCGCCGAGGCGATCGGCCTGGGCGCCGCCGTCGACTTCCTGTCGGAGATCGGGATGGACGAGGTGCGCGCGCACGGGCGCGAGATCGTGGGCTACGCGCTGGAGCGCCTGCGCGAGGTAGACGGGCTGACCGTGTACGGGCCGGCCGATGTCGAGCAGCGCGGGAGCGTCATCGCCTTCAACCTCGACGGCGTGCACCCGCACGACGTGTCGGAGATCATCGGCCGCGAGGGCGTCTGCATCCGCGCCGGCCACCACTGCGCGCAGCCGCTGATGCGCCGCCTCGGCGTCGCCGCGACGTCGCGCGCGAGCTTCGCGGTCCACTCCACGCGCGAGGACGTCGATCGCCTGGTCGACGCGCTCGGCTCGGCCCAGGCGGTGTTCGCCTGATGGACGACCTGTACCGCGAGAACATCCTGGATCACTACAAGCAGCCGCATAACTGGGGCGAGCTGGAAGATCCGGACCTCGAGTTCGAGGACTTCAACCCCCTCTGCGGCGACGAGCTGAAGGTCCAGCTCAAGCTCAACGGCGAGAACCGCGTCGAGGAGGTCCGCTTCTCCGGCCACGGCTGCGCGATCTCGCAGGCGAGTGCCTCGATGGCCTCCGACGAGGTGATCGGGATGCCGCTCGAGGAGCTCGTGCGCCTCGACAAGACCTTCATCCTCGAGCTGCTCGGGATCGACATCTCGGCCACGCGCCTGAAGTGCGCGCTGCTGTCTCTGAAGGTGCTCAAGAGCGCCGGGCTGGGGCAGCCCGCCGCGTGGGAGTCAGACGCTCCCAACGCCGCCGAGGCGGGGGCCGACCCCGCCGCCGCCCGCGAGCTCTAGCGGCGCCAGCGGTACACCTGCCCGTCCCGCAGCTCGACGGACGACGGGGGCGGCGGAACCGGAGCCTGCGCGAGCATGGCGAGGACCTGCTTCCGGCCCTTCAGCGTCGTCCCGTCCGCACCGTCCCAGAACAGGTACGGGTGCAACGCGAGGCGGACCGTCTCCCAGTCATGGCCGCGGATCGCCGCGAGGACGTAGCCGACGGCCGGCGGAAGCGCGGGCAGGTAGTAGACGCGGTCGCGCAGCGCCGGGCTCAGCTCGAACCCGAGCCGGCGGTGGAACGCGATCGCGTCGGGCGCCGGGTCGAGCAGCGCGCGGCGGCAGCCGGGCGCGGCGCGCAGCCGGGCTGCGGTGAGCGAGCGTCCGACGCCGCGGCCGCGCTCTGACTCACGGACCGCGAGGTACTGGAGGTAGACCGTCTCGCCGACGACGATCGAGCCCGCGATCCCGACCGGCCGACCGTCGCGCAGCGCGAGCAGCCGGGTGGCGCCGTCGACGGCGTGGAGGAGGTCTCCCTCGCGCTCCGCGTCCTCGAACAGGCTCGACGCCTGCGCCACGGCGATCCAACGGCCGCGGTCGGCCACCACGATCTCGACGCCATCGGGCGGCTGCGCGTCGAGCGGGAGGTCGGCGATCTCCGCGCCCATCACGACGGCGGTGCGCTCGGCGCGGCAGCCGGCGGCCACGAGCTGCGGGCCGAGCGCCGAGCCCGCCTCGACGAGCCACTGGGCCGGGGCGCCCGCGGCCTGGAACCACTCGACGATCCCGGCGATCGCGGCGTCGTCGACCCCGGCGCTGCAGACGACGCCGTTGTGGGCGTTCGAGTCGACGCCGCTGAGCACCGCGAACCCGTCGCCGAGCTCACGCGCCTCCGCGCGCGGTGACGCCGCGAGGCGTGTCAGCCACTCCGCCTGCACGGTCCAGCCGAGCTCCGCGTAGTCGCTCACGCGGCGCCCTGCAGCCACTCCGCGAGCTCGGGCGAAGCCGCGTGCGCCATGTCCGGCTCGACCGTCGCGCCGGCCGCCACGAGCAGCTCGGCGATCCGGCGGTGGTCGGTGCCGCCGCCGGCGATCGGGCCGGGGGAGTGGAAGGAGCCGTGCGCGGTCCAGCCGAGCGCCGTGCCGCCGATCCCGGGCTCGGCGCGCCGCTGCGGGTCGGCGCCGCGCTCGAGCAGCAGCGCGACCACGTCGCCGTGCCCCCACCACGCGGCGTGGTGCAGCGGCGTGCCGCCCATCTGCCCCGGGAGGTCGATCGCCACGCCGAGCTCGAGCAGGATCTCGACGGCGGCCGCGCGACCCTCCGTCGCCGCCTGATGCAGCGCCTCATAGAACTCGGTGCGGACCCGCTCGGCGCGCTCCGGATCCTCGCGCGCGAGCCGCAGCGCGCCGTCGCGGTCGCCCGCGAAGCAGAGCCCGATCAGCTCGTCGATCGGCCCGACCTCGCGCCGCGCGCCCAGCTCGGCGAGCAGCTCGCAGACGTCGGGCCGGCCCATCCGCCAGGCGAGGCCGTAGGGCGTGCGCTGGTTGGCCTCGTCGACCGCGTTCACGTCCGCCCCGTGCTCGACGAGCAGGCGCAGGACCTCGGGCGAGCGGCCGCGGTAGATCGCCCACAGCAGCGAGCGCTCGACCTCGCTGCCGGCGTCGTGGTCGAGCAGCAGCCGGACCTTGGCCGGATCCTCGGTGTCGAGCGCGTGCGCGAGCGCGTTCGTCCCCTCGACGCGCGCGCCGGCCTCGAGCAGCAGGCGCAGGCAGGTGTGGTCCGATGTCTCGGTCGCGTGGTAGACGGACTCGTCGTCGTCCGGGTTCGCGCCGGCCGCGAGCAGCAGCGCCGTCATGCGCGGCTCGTGCGCGACGCCCGCCGCGCCGTAGAGCGCGCCGAGCGCGCCGAACTCCGGGTGCTGCCAGCTCGAGTCGGGGTCGGCGCCGGCGTCGAGCAGCGCCTGCGCGCACGCGATGAGCCCGTCCGTGCGCGCGCCGCCGAGGAAGGCGGAGTGGGTGACGTAGAGCAGCGGCAGCCAGTCGCGCGCGCCGAACGGCGTGGTCGCCGCGCTCGCGTCACGGGCGAGTGCCGCTCGCACGCGCTCGGCCTCGCCGAGGACGAGCGCGACGTCGAACCCGAGCCGGCCGAGGTCCGGGTCGAGCGCGAGCAGCGCCTCGGCGTGGTCGCGCCGGCCGTCGGTCGCCTCCTCCACGAGCCGCCGCGCGCGCTCGAGATCGATTCGCCCTGCTTCCATCGCCGATCCCTCCGTGTCGCTAGGGCTCGACCGGGACGCCCTGGAGCGCGCGCAGCAGCAGGTCGCGCAGCGTCTCGCGCTCCTCCGGGCTGAGGCCGCGCAGCACGTCCTCCTCGAGTGAGTCCATCGCGCGCTCGGCCCGCTCCAGCGCCTCGACGCCGTCGGGCGTGATGTCGACGATGTGGCGGCGGCGGTCCTCGGGGTGGCGCTTGCGCTCGGCGAAGTCGCGCATCTCCAGCGCGTTCAGCAGCAGGACGGTGTTGTTCGGGTCGAGCATCAGCCGCTCGCTGAGCTCCTTCTGGCCGATCCCGGGGGAGTGGAGCAGGTAGCTCAGCGCCACGAACTCCTTCATCTTCATGCCGAGGACGTCCTCGTTCGCGCGCCGGTACACCGCGCGCGAAAGGCGCGTCAGGAGCAGGGTCGAGCTGGGGCTCTCGATCATGTGATGAGCATATTCGCAGCACGGACTTTCGCTGGCATAAGGATCATCCTTAATACAGTGATGATCACTATGACACGGGCCAAAGACCTCCTCCAGCAGCACCGCCGGGCCGCGACCCTCGCGACCGTCCTGGCCATCCAGATGATGATCGTGGTCGACGTCTCGATCGTGAACGTCGCGCTCCCCGTCATCCAGCGCGATCTGGGGGTCGGCCAGGCCGAGCTGGCGTGGGTGCTCGACGGCTATCTGATCGCGTTCGGCTCGTTCCTGCTCGTCGCCGGGCGGCTCGGCGACCTGCTCGGCCGCAAGCGCGTCCTGCTCGGCGGGCTCGGGGTCTTCGTCGGCGCCTCGGCGCTGTGCGGGCTCGCCCCGAACGTCGAGCTGCTGGTGGCCGCGCGCGTGCTCCAGGGCCTGGGCGGCGCCTTCGCCTCGGCGGTCGTGCTCGCGATCATCGCGACCGAGTACCCGACGCCCCAGGAGCGCTCGCGGGCGATGAGCCTCTACGTCTTCATCTCCGTCGGCGGCGGCTCGCTCGGCCTGGTCGCGGGCGGGCTGCTGACCGAGGCGATCTCGTGGCACTGGATCTTCTTCGTCAACGTGCCGATCGGCCTCGCCGCGCTGGCCGCGGGCCGCGCGCTGATCGACGACGTCCCGGGCCTCGGCCTGCGCGACGGCGTGGACTGGCTCGGCGCGATCCTCGTCACCGTGACCGGCATGCTCGGCGTCTTCACGATCATCAAGGCGCCCGAGCGGGGCTGGGTCTCGGCGGCGACGCTCGGCACCGCGCTGGCCACCGCCGCGCTGGCGGCGCTGTTCGTCGCGCAGCAGCGCCGGCGCGCGCACCCGATCGTCCCGGCGCGGGTCTTGCGGCTGCGCAGCCTGTCGGGCTCGTCGGTCGTCCGCGGCCTGTTCGCCAGCGGCCTGTTCGCCTCGTTCTACGTCGGCACGCTCTACTTCCAGCGCGTCCTCGGCTACGGGACGGTCGCCTCGGGCCTGGCGTTCCTACCCCAGACGCTGATGGTGGCCGCGTTCGCGATCGGCCCGACCACCTGGCTGGTGAGCCGCTTCGGCGCCCACCGCGTGCTCGTCGTCGGCCTCGCGAGCATGAGCGCCGGGCTGCTGCTGCTGTCCGAGATCCAGGCCGACGGGAGCTACCTGCCGATCGTGTTCGTCGCGTTCCTGCTCGCCGGCCTCGGCGGCGGCCTGGCCGGGGCGCCGCTGATGACGATCGCGCTGTCGGAGGTCCCGGCCGCCGACGCCGGGATCGCGTCGGCGATCGTGAACCTGTCGATGTACGTCCCCGGGGCGATCGGGCTCGCCGTCGTCGGCGCGCTCACGGCCGGCCACACGCGGGCGCTCAGCGCGGGCGGGCAGCCGCTCGCCGACGCGCTCGTCGGCGGCTACCAGCTCGGGTACCTCGTGTGCGCGGGCGCCGTCGCCGCGGGCCTGCTCGTCGCGATGTCGGTGCTGCGGCCTGCGCGTGCGACTAGGGCCGTCGAAGAATCGGTACGCCCGGCGGGCGATCCGCGGCGCCGGATCGCCACCCGACGGCTCGCCCATAACCCCACTATGGGCTTCACCATCGTGCGGCGCCCGGCATCCACGGCTCGACCACCCGGACGCACCGCCTGGTCTTCGCCGCTTCGCGGCGCGCGCGGGCGAGCAGCGCGACGAAGCGCCGCGTGAGCCCGCCGGCCGCGAGCTGCTCGAACGCGGCCTCGCGGTAGAGCAGCTGGGCGTCCTCGGGCATCGCCTCGAGGAACGCCCGGAAGCCGCCCGCCCACGTCCACTCCCACCACGCCTCGGCGCTCTCGAAGGTCAGGTCGGCGTGCTTCGTCTCGATCGTCAGGTCGCCGAAGCCGGCGCTTTCGAGCGCGTCGCGCAGCTCGGCCTCCTCGCCGAAGCGGCCGAACAGGCTGCCGGCCACCTCGAGCAGCTCCTCGGGGACCTCGTGCGCGAACGTGTTGTTGAGCTCGCCCTCCCACGCCCAGGCGTCGTCGACCAGGTCCGCCCAGACGGCGACGCCGAGCGTCCCGGTCGGCGTCAGCACGCGCCGCCACTCCGCGAGCGCGCGCTCGACGTCGGGCATCGCCGTGAGCGAGAAGGCCGACAGCACGGCGTCGAACCGGGCGTCCTCGAAGCCCTCGAGCGCGGCGCCGTCCATCACCTCGGCCTCGACCTGCTCCAGCCCCTCGGCCGCGGCCGCCGCGCGCGTGCGCTCGACCATGCCGGGTGCGATGTCGATCCCCACCGCCTGGCCGGTCGGCCCGACCCGGTGCGCCGCGGGCAGCAGCGCGCCGCCCGCCCCGCAGCCGACGTCCAGCACGCGGCCGCCGGGGCCGAGCAGGACCAGCTGGGCCGCGCGCCGGGAGAACGGCGCGTGGTGGGCCACACCGGCGCGCTCGTAGGTCGGCGCCGCGCGCTCGTAGGCGCCGAGGAGATGAGCGTGGACGTCCACGCCGCCCACCCTAGATGGGCGGGTAGCGCGACCGCAGCCCGTCGATCCAGACCGCCATCCGTTCGGCCAGCGCGGCGTCCGCGATCTCGAGCACATTCTCGGCGTTCGTCTCGCCCGAGCGCGAGAGGTTGAAGGAGCCGAGGAAGGTCGTGTCGTCCGCCACGGTGACCTTCGCGTGCATGAAGTTGTGGACCGACTCGGGCGTGTACGGGATCGAGCGCTTGCCGTGGAACACCGTCAGTGCCGCGCGCAGCAGCGGCGCCTTCCACTGCGAGCGCGGGTTGTGTGCCCACTGGTCGAAGACCTGGGCGATCTGGGTCGCGTCGCAGACGCCCGCGATGTCGAGCCGGCCCTCCGCCAGGACCTCGTTCAGCGTCCCCAGGATCGGCCCCGCGGTCAGCACCGGCGAGGCGATCCGCACGCGCCGGCGGGCGGTGCCGATGCGCTCGGCGATGCGCTGGGAGAGCTCCGGGCCGCGGCCGGGGCAGAACCACGGGCGCACGCTGGCGTCGCCCACGGCGGTCGATGAAGCGTCGAAGCCGTCGCGCTCGTCCACCTTCCCGCGCGCCCACATCTGCTCGAAGTCGCGCGCGTAATGCGCCGCCAGCCCGGGCGAGGCCACCGTCGCGAGCACGTTCTCGGCCCGCGTCCAGTTGTCGAGCGTCCAGTTGCTCGAGCCGGTCCACACCGCCTCGCCGTCGCGCACCGCGTACTTGTGGTGCATGAGGTCGCGCCAGCCCGGGATCGGCTTCAGCGGCACCCCGAGCTGCTCGAGCAGGTCCGGCTCGGTGCGCGGCGGCGGGGGCTCGAACGGCCGCGGCTCCTCCTCGCGCTCGTCCTGGTTGAACATGATCCGGATCCGTACGCCGCGGTCGCGCGCGGCGCGGATGGCGCCCGCGACGTCGTCGCCCACCGCGCCCGGCAGGCGCACGTCGTAGAGGGCCAGGTCGAGCGACTCGCGCGTGGCCTCCAGCCAGGCGACGAGCCGCGCTGCGACGTCCTCGGCGCGCTGCTCGCCGTCGGTCAGGGTGGTCACGTCGATGAGCGGCACGCGGGCGGAGTGTCCCCGTTATCTTGCGCCGCAAAGCATCCGCGACGAGGGGGAAGCGCCATGTGCCTGCCCGGCACCATCGAGACCGTGCGTGAGCAGTCCGAGCGCGAGGGCGTCAGCCGGCGCGCGCTCCTGGCCGGCGGCGGGGCCGCCGCCGTCGCCGCCGCGCTTCCGGGCGTGGCCGACGCGCGCAAGCGCCGCGGCGGGCACGGGGGCGGCCCGCGCCTCGGGAGGATCACCGACCTCACCCACCTCTTCCGCGCCGGCTTCCCGGTCTACACGGGCGACGAGCCGCGGCGCCGCACGCTCAAGAACTACGTCCCCGACGGCTTCTACTCGCAGGAGTGGACGTTCGGCGAGCACTCGGGCACCCACATGGACGCTCCGGGCCACTTCGTGCCGGGCGGCCGGCGCGTGCCCCAGCTGCGCCCCGAGGAGCTGCTCGCCCCGGCGGTCGTCATCGACATCTCCCGGCGCGCCGCCTCGAACCCCGACGCGGAGGTCGAGCCGCGCGACCTGGCGCGCTACGAGCGCCGCCACGGCCGCATCCCGCGCGGCGCGCTTGTGCTCATGGACTCAGGCTGGGCTGCGCGTGTCAACGACACCGCGGCGTTCAAGAACGCCGACTCGAGCGGTACCTACCACTTCCCCGGCTTCGGCATCGACGCGGTCGAGTGGCTGCTCGAGCGGCGCGACATCCGCGGCATCGGGGTCGACACGCTCAGCCTCGACCCGGGCAACTCGACCACCTTCGCGGTCCACAACCGTCTGCTCGGGGCGGACCGCTACGGGCTGGAGAACGTCGCCAACCTCCCGGCGCTGCGCCGCAAGGGCGCATGGGTCTCGGTCGGCGTGATCCCGTGGGAGGAGGGCTCCGGCGGCCCCTGCCGGGTACTCGCTTACGGCTGAGTCGAGCGGTCACAGGCCGCTAGACTCTCAAGTCCGACTTGTGTGGTCGGACTTCGTAGCAAATGAGCCCTGTGATCGACATCTGCCCCGTAGAGGAACTGCCGCCCGGCGAGCACCGCCTGGTCGAGTGGGAGGACCTCGAGATCGGCATCTTCAACTGCGCCGGCGAGCTGCTGGCCATCGAGGACCGCTGCTCGCACGACGACGGCAGCCTGCTCGAGGGCGAAGTGGACCTGGAGCACTGCACCGTCGAGTGCCCGCGGCACGGCTCGGTCTTCGAGCTGCGCACGGGCAAGCCCGTGAATCTTCCTGCGTACGTCCCCGTCGACACCTTCCCGGTGTCGGTCGAGGGCGGCGTCATCCGACTGGAGGTCGACTGACCTATGGCGACGCCTGAAACGATCGCCGAGCAGCAGGCGCTGGTCGGCATCAATGCTGATTACAAGGAGAAGTTCGGCTTCCACGACTCGGAGACCGGCTACGCCTTCAAGGCCCCCAAGGGCCTGACCCCCGAGCTCGTCAAGCAGATCTCGGACTTCAAGAACGAGCCGCAGTGGATGCTCGACTTCCGCATGAAGGCCTACGAGCACTTCATCTCGCGCCCGCAGCCCACGTGGGGCTCGCCGTATCTGGCCGAGGTCGACTACGACAACATCCACTACTTCGTCCGCGCCTCGGAGAAGTCCTCGACCACCTGGGACGACGTCCCCGAGGACATCAAGAACACCTTCGACAAGCTCGGCATCCCGGAGGCCGAGCGCAAGTTCCTCTCCGGCGTCGGCGCCCAGTACGAGTCCGAGGTCGTCTACCACCAGGTCCGCGAGGACCTCGAGAAGCAGGGCGTCGTGTTCATGGACATGGACTCCGGCCTGCGCGAGCACGAGGACCTCGTGCGCGAGTACTTCGCGACGATCATCCCCTCCAACGACAACAAGCTCGCGGCGCTGAACTCCGCGGTCTGGTCGGGCGGCTCGTTCGTCTACGTGCCCCCGGGCGTCCACGTCGAGATGCCGCTGCAGGCCTACTTCCGGATCAACACCGAGAACATGGGCCAGTTCGAGCGCACGCTGATCATCGCCGACGAGGGCTCCTACGTGCACTACGTCGAGGGCTGCACGGCGCCGATCTGGTCGTCGGACTCGCTGCACTCCGCGGTCGTCGAGCTGATCGCCAAGCCGGGCGCGCGCATCCGCTACACGACCGTGCAGAACTGGTCGCAGAACGTCTACAACCTCGTCACCAAGCGCGCGATCGCCGAGACCGACGCGACCGTCGAGTGGGTCGACTGCAACCTCGGGTCGAAGCTGACGATGAAGTACCCGTCGGTCTACCTGATGGGCGAGCGCGCCCACGGCGAGGTCCTCTCGATCGCGTTCGCGGGCAAGGGCCAGCACCAGGACGCCGGCGCCAAGATCATCCACGCGGCGCCGAACACGACCTCGAACATCTTCGCCAAGTCGATCTCGAAGGACGGCGGGCGCTCTTCCTACCGCGGCCTGCTCGAGGTCGCCAAGGGCGCGCACGGCTCCAAGTCCAAGGTCGTCTGCGACGCGCTCCTGCTCGACGAGGACTCGCGCTCGGACACCTACCCGACCATCCGCATCGGCGAGGACGACGTCGACGTCGGCCACGAGGCGTCGGTCTCCAAGATCGGCGAGGAGCAGCTCTTCTACCTGATGAGCCGCGGCCTCTCCGAGGAGGAGGCGGGCAAGCTGATCGTCAACGGCTTCATCGAGCCGATCGTCAAGGAGCTGCCGATGGAGTACGCGGTCGAGATGAACCGCCTCATCGAGCTCCAGATGGAGGGCTCCATTGGCTGAGGCAACCCTTCACGAGCCGGAGTGGCTTGCGGCGCGCCGAGAGCGCGCCGCTTCCTTGAGGGGGACGCTCGACCTGCCGCGCTTCAAGGGCGCCGCGGGCTGGGAGTTCACCGACCTCGGCAAGCTCGACCTCGACGCCTTCGGCCCAGCGCCGGCGGACGCCGAGCTCGTGCTGCCCGAGCCCCTGTTCGAGCCGCCCGAGCCGATCCTCCTGACCCAGGTCGACGGCGCGAGCGAACCCGGCGAGACGACCGCCGACGGCGTCGTCGTGATGTCGCTGGCCGACGCCGCGCGCGAGCACCCCGAGCTGGTCGAGCCGCACCTCGGCACGATCGTCTCGGCCGAGGACGACATCTTCACCGCGACCAACGACGCCGGCTGGACCGGCGGCGCGTTCGTCTACGTGCCGCGCGGCGTTCACGTGGAGGCGCCGATCCTGCTCAGCGCCGTCAGCGCCGCGGCCGGCAGCGCGCTGCAGCGCCGCGTCCTGATCGTGCTCGACGAGGGCGCCGAGGCCGACGTGTGGGAGCAGTACCTCTCCGCCGGCACCGAGTCCGAGACGCTGCTCAACACCGTCGTCGAGCTCGTCGTCGGGCAGAACGCCCGGCTGCGCTACGTCTGCGGCCAGGACCTCAACGAGAAGTCGTGGATCTTCGGCGCCCAGCGCGCCGAGGTCGCCCGCGACGCCAAGCTCGACTGGGTCGCGGTCGGCTTCGGCTCCGCGCGCGGTCGCGTGCGGATGGAGACCAAGCTCACCGGCGAGGGCGCCGAGGCGAAGGTCACCGGCGCCTACGCGCCGCACGCCCGCCAGCACGTCGACTTCGACACCACGCAGGAGCACGCGGCGGCCCACACGTTCTCGGACCTCGCCTTCCGCGGGATCCTCTCGGGCCGCTCGAGCGCGGTCTGGCGCGGGGTCATCAAGGTCGACCCGGGCGCGCAGCAGACCGACGCGTTCCAGGAGTGCCGCAACCTGCTGCTCTCCAAGCGCGCGCACGTCGACGCGATCCCGGGCCTCGAGATCCTCGCCAACGACGTCCGCTGCACCCACGCGGCGGCGATCGCGCAGATCGACAAGGAGCAGCTCTTCTACCTGCGCTCGCGCGGGTTGCCCGAGCCGCAGGCGCAGCGCCTCGTGATCGAGGGCTTCATGGCGGAGCTGATCGAGCGCTTCGAGGAAGGCCCCGTGCGCGAAGTGCTCGCGGGCGCCCTCGAGCGCCGGCTCGCCACCGTGCTGGACTAGTCGCCGATCTGGCGATGACGTCGCCGCTGGAGCTCCCGCCTGAGGAGATGCGCCGCCTCGGCTACCGGGTGATCGACCACATCGTCGATCACCTCGAGACGCTCGACTCCCAGCCCCCGGTCGTCGTGGGGGACGCCGCGGCGCTTCGTTCGGTTCTGGGCGGTGAGGCGCCGGACGCGCCGGGGGATCCGGATGCTGCGTTGGACCGGCTCTTCGACGAGGTGCTGCCGTGGACGTCCCGGTCGATCCACCCGCGCTTCTTCGCCCGCATCGGGTCGCCGTCGAACTTCGTGTCGACCTTGGCCGACACCGTCGCGTCCGGCTTCAACCTGCTCGGTACGTCATGGGTCGCCGCCTCCGGGCCCTCGACGATCGAGGTCACCGTGGTCGACTGGCTGCGGTCGTGGTGCGGGATGCCTGCGGGGAGCGAGGGCCTGCTCGTGAGCGGCGGCTCGCTGGCGTCCCTGACCGCTTTGGTGGCCGCGCGGGAGTCACGAGGCGGCGTCGGCGGCGTCGTGTATCTGTCGGACCAGGCGCACGCGTCGATCCTGCGCGACCTCAAGGTGATGGGGGAGCGGGAGGTGCGCGTGCTGCCGTCCGACGCTGGCGTTCCGGCTGCCGGTGGGCGCCGTCGCCGCCGCGGTCGCTGCCGACCGCGAGGCCGGTCTGACCCCGTTCGCGGTCGTCGCGAACGCGGGGACGACGAACACCGGCGCGATCGATCCTCTCAACGAGCTGGCGGACCTCTGCGTCTCTGAAGGACTCTGGTTCCACGTCGACGGCGCCTACGGGGCCTCCGCGGCGCTCTGCCCACCCGGCCGGTCGGCGCTGAGCGGGATCGAGCGGGCCGACTCGCTGACCATCGACCCGCACAAGTGGCTCTTCCAGCCCTACGAGGCCGGCGCGGTGCTGATCCGCGAGCCGGGCCTGCTCGAGCGGACCTACGCCATGAGCGGCGAGTACCTCCGCGACACCTTCGGCGGCGAGGTCAACTTCCGCGACCGCGACATCCAGCTCACCCGCGGCGTGCGCGCGCTGAAGCTGTGGCTGTCGGTCGAGGTATTCGGGCTCGACGCGTTCCGCTCCGCCGTCGCCCACGGGATCGCATTGGCCGAGCACGCCGAGGCCGTGCTCCGCGCACGTGAGGGCTGGGAGATCGTCACGCCCGCCCAGCTCGGGATCGTCTGCTTCGCCCGCGAGGGAGGCGACGAGTCCGAGATCTCCGCCGCCACCGTCCGCGACGGCTACGCCGCACCTTCGACCACCGTCCTCCGAGGCCGCACCGTCCTCCGCCTCTGCACCATCAACCCCCGCACGACCTTCGACGAGATCGAGGCGACGATCGAGCGCATGGAGCGATTGAGCCACTGAACCCTGGGTAAGGCAGCCGCATGCCGACAGAACCGGATCCGATCACCCTCGCCCAGGTCGTCCACCGCGCCATCGAGGTCTGCGACCCATCCGGCACCGACGACGACCTCGCCGACTTCTACCTCCGCTTCGAGGACGCCGACGAACCCGTCACCGCCATCGAGGACATCGAGCAACGCCTCGCCGAATCCGCCGGAGCCCTCGACCCCCAGGGAGAGATCCCCTCCCTCCAGATGGCCACCGCCGTCGCGACCTACCTCGCCTTCCGCCGCGACCAGCTCGACGAGGACGCCGAAGACCTCCTCCGCCAAGCCTCCCGAGCCGAGTTCAACGGAAACCCACCCCCAGCCGTAGCGAACTGGCTCGAGGAGCAGGGAATCACGAGCTAGGTCAGCAGGCGACGATGAGGTGGAAACCCAACGAGGCCGCGGCTCCCCGCCGCGTCATAAGTCCTGACCAGCACGTCCCACCCTCGCGAGCGACGGTGATCCGGCCTGCCGGGGGCGTCACGGTCCCGCCACCTTCGACTGTCGCAAGTGTCGCCGTTCGATACGCAGTCGTCGACGGAGCGATCAAACCGAACGATGAATTCGTTCGATTCCGCGGGTCGCGGCTGTCACCGCGTTGCCGCGGATTCTGATCGCCGGCCGAGTTGATCGCCGCGCGGTATGTAACGCCGGATGCCCCAGGTGGTCCGGCTGGCCCTGGAGCCCCTGGGCCCCCGTCTGTCCGCGGAGCGTCTGGCGGGCCGATATCGAGAGGTCGCGGACGCCAAGTGAGCGGTCCTTCACCTCGCTCGATCTGACTGCGCCCGTTCGGATCTCCGAGGCGCTGGACCGCTCCTCGCCGGATCTGCTCTGAGCCGACGCTGTTCCGAGGCAAGGTCAGCGCGTACGAGGTTCCGCCAAGCGCGATGAACAGCGCAAGAGATGAGACCACGTTGCCGTAGGTCAGCCTCTGTCGTGCTCGCCGAAACATGGTGCCGCCTCTCTTCGCAGGTTCCGTTGACCTCATACGCTCCCGACGCTGGAAGTTGCGCTCACAGGCCTCTCACGCTCGACTCTGACCGAGTGGGACGTCCCGGTTTCATAGGGATAGCCGGATTCCTTCGGGATCCGCACGCGGAAGCGGTAGCTGACCCGTCCGCGAGTTGCTGAGAACCGGTACGGGACGGACCAGCGTCCGGTTCTGCCGCTCGCGCGGATCGGTCCGGAAGGTCAGCCAGCGACCTCGCGCACGCGCCTGGATTTCGATCAGCTTGCCAGAGGCCGGCAAGGGTCGGCCGCGCAGGCGGCCGCGGAATGTGACCCCCTCACCGTTGACGACACGGTGGCGGTCGACCGACATCGATGAAGCGGCGCGTACACCTAGTCGCACGATGGCGGTTCGGCCACGGATCGTGTCGCTGCCGTTGAAGCGGAACCGAAGGGTTCGACTAGGCCCACGGAGCGCTTTGAACGTGAAACGACCGGTCTTGCTCGTGCGCAGGGTCGCGATCGGCCGCCAGGGCGCCGCCGGCAGATGCGTCTGTGCAAGCACGTCGATGTTGCGGCCGACGAGAGGGTTCCCCCCAGGACTGGTCAGTCGTCCGCGCAGAAGGATCGTACGGCCGTACCGGCTCCGTGGCTTCTCGATCAGCACGATGCGATACCGGCGTTTTCCGTTGGCTCCCCGTGCCCGAACTCGCTTCCGCTTTCCGACTCGAAGAGCCGTCTTGATGCGGAGCGGAAGTGCGAGCGCGGCGCTCTTCCCGTCCGCCCGCCGATCCGTGGAGCGCTCGTTACCGGCGAGGTCCACCGCTCGGGCGCGCAGTTCGTAGATCCCGTCACGAAGATGCTCGTCATCGATCGTCGCGGAGAACCCGATCTTGTCCGCGACCACCGGCAGGCTCGTCGAGACAGCGCTGCCGCGACGGGTGAGAAGGATCTCCCGCACGCCCAAACCGGAGCCGACGTCCTGAGCCTTGACTCGCACAAGGGCAGGGCGTTCCGGCGCGGGCGCCATGAAGCTGAGGGTTGGCGCCCGATCGTCGAACCGAAGCACCGTCTCGGCGGTGTTCGTCGTATTCTCATTCCCTGCGGCGTCGCGCAGCGACACCTGCGCTCGCCACTGACCCGGGCCGGGAACGCGGATGCCAGCAGCCGAGCTCACCCCTGTGCCCGCTCGCGTTGCGGTAGCGCAGTTGGCGCCTGGCGCGACCGGTGGAAGCGGACACAGCGCGATCGATGCACCCGCGACTGGCGCCGCAGTTTGTCGCGGATTGGCCCACCGCAGGCGGAATGAGTTCGCCGCCTTCCAGCCGGTGCCCGCCATCGACTGCGAGCGCAGATGGTCGGCTTGGCGGCGTGTTATCGACGCCGATCCTCCGGTTCACCTGAGAGCGATTCCCTGCGGAGTCCACTGCTGCGGCCGTGAGAGTGTGGAAGCCGTCCGCGACCTCGGTGGTTTGAATCTGGAATGCGTCCGCACCGTCAGGGCAAGGCACCGCACGAGTTGCGTCGCAGGCGCGTTCCACACTTCGTCGCGGCTGACCGTCGATCAGCACGCTGGTGCTTCGCACGCCAACGCCGTCATGCGCCGTCACGACGCACGTCTTGCGAGCCCCTCCGCCAGCCAGCCGCGGCGAGCGACCCACCGCTGATCGCGACAGACGGAGCGTTGTCGTCCGCAACGACGACATTGACGTCTCGAATCGCGGCTACTGCGTGCAGACCGTCGCGCGAGCAGCCGGACTCCTGGACACACATCGCGAGGGCTGCGACGCGACTCGTTGAGAGTCCTACGTCGAAGCCAACCCAGTTGTCGTACGTGCTCAGGCAGTTCGGGCCGCACCAGACCCACCGGTTCATTGTCTCATCGTGGATGCCGGCCCACCAGCCGCCCGTGCTGTTCTGCTTGATCTGCCCCGTGACCCGCACGATTCGTGCGCCCGCGGGGGCGTCGAAGAAGACCCGTGCGTGGGAGAAGTACGGCGCTTTGCCCGAGCCACCCGTGTTGCGGGCGATCATGCCCTCGTTGACGTGGCCGCCGATGATGGCGCCGCCCGGGCACTCGATATAAGCGTCTGCGAAGCCGTTCGAGCGGAAGGTCTGCCAGGAGTTGTTGACACCGTCGGAATGGCAGGCGCGCACGGTGAACGTGCCGGCGTGAGCCGGCGACGCGAGCGCCACAGCGATGATGGTCAGGCAGGCCGCGATGGCCCCGAGTCGGCGGATCATGGCTCGAACTCCCCTCCTCCGGTGGCTGGTGCGGCGGCAGGCGCGACCGGTGCTGGGTCGGCGGTCTGCTCGAACGAGAAGTCCTGGGTTGACGCCTGGGCGGGCGAGATCGGGGCCTGCTCGTGGCTCTTCGGTGTGGACTTGGTCGTGGGGCGTGGCGTGTGGCGGACGGCTCGGGTCGGGACTGGCGTGGGCGTTCGGACGGCGGCCTGGCTCGGCGGGTGCCGGGAGGCGGACGAGCTTCTTCTCGGTGGCCTTGCGCTTCGCGGGCTTCGGCTTCGCTCCGGATCGCCGGCTTCGGGTCCGGGAGGAGCGCGGTCGCCACGCAGTAAGTCCCCGCGCCGACGCCGCTGACGCAGATTCCGATGAGGGCGGCGATGGAGGTGATTCGGCCTCCGCCGCCGGTGCTGGCGGCGTGGACGCTGATCGCGAGGTCGGAGCTCTGGAGGCGGTGGAGTGCGGTCTCGGCCCAGCCTCGGAGGTTGATGCGGACGGTTGAGAGACGTCCGACGCCCTCCGCAACCGAGGGCGCGATCGGCTGGACCGCGGACTCGCCGGCGTTGATGCGGCGGAAGAACTCGTCGAGCTCCTCCTGGTGGTCCAGCGGGCTGCAGCTCGACCGGCGCGTCGGGCGTCGGCGTGCCGCCCTTGAGTCGCTCCACGAACGCGCGCGCCGGCGCGAGCAGCGCTGCCGCGAAGGCCGACAGCCGGCCCAGGTGGGAGGTGTGGAGCGCGCGGACCGTGGCGCGGCAGCCGGCGCAGTTGCGCAGGTGTGGGCGGAGTTCGAGCAGCGCCTCGCTGGACGCGGTGCCGGTGGCCAGGGCCTGGAGCGTCGGGGCGAGGCGCTCGCATTCGACTCCGGTCTCGAGCTCCTCGTAGAGGCGCATGAATCGGCGCCTGCCCTCGGTGATGCAGCGGTTGACCTTGGTGTACGTCCAGCCGAGGCGCTCGCCGATCTCGTTGTAGGAGAGGCCCTCGGCCTTGAGCATCAGGGCGCGTGCCTCGTCGCGCTTCAGGCGCCGCATGACCTCGGCGGAGCGCTCGACTCGCTCGTTGGACTCGAAGCGCTCCTCGACCGAGCGCTGGGCCTCGGCGGGGACGGCGTCGAGGTCGACGTCCTCGCTCGCGACCCCGGCGCGCCCGCGGCGGACGGCCAGCGATTCGTGCTTCACGACGACCTTGAGCCAGGCGAGCTCCGTGGCCGGGTCGAGCGAGTCGACTCGGCGCATGTAGATCTCGAGTGCGCGCTGGACGGCGTCGTGGGCGTCGTCGGCGCAGAGCGCGTAGTGGCGGGCGACCCGAAAGAGCAGGTCGCCGTGGCGGGCGACGATGGTCGCGACCCGCTCGTGCGGGTCGGCGGTCGCCGCTGCTGGCCGTCGATCGAACATCCGTGTCGCCACGGGCCGCCGCCCTCCTCCACGAGTGACGTTGACTTGTGGGGAGGTCTAGCTACAAAGCGGAGGGACTCTCCCCGATAGCTGCGCCGATTCGTCGCAAATTGCGGCAGAAATCGGCGTAGGAGCCCAGCTAGCCTCGTTCGCCGTGCTGAAGCTCGCTCTGACCCTGCTCGTGGCGCCCGCGCTCGTGGGCGCCGCGACCCTCGCCGCGCGCCGCTGGGGAGCGCGGCTCGGAGGCCTGGTCAGCGCCTTCCCGGCGATCGCGTTCGCGGTGCTGCTGATCGACGCGCACGAGCGGGGCGCGGAGTTCGCCGCGCGGGCCGCGAGCGCGACGCTGCTCGGGCTGGTGACGCTGAGCGTGTTCCTGGTCGTGTTCGGGCGCGTCGCGGAGCGGGCCGGACCGGGCCGGAGCCTCGTCGCCGGCTGGGTGGCCGTGGCCGGCGTGGCGGCGTGCATCGGAGGCGTTGAGTTCGGCCCCGCCGAAAGCCTCGCGATCGCCGCGGTCTCGCTGGCGGCGGCGTACGTCGCGCTGCCGAAAACCAACACGCAAGCCCCGCCTCCACCGCCCCTCCGCTACGAGCTGCCGCTGCGCATGGCCGCCACCGCCGGCCTCGTCGCCGCACTCAGCGCCGCGGCCGCCGAGCTCGGCCCGCACGTCGGCGGCATCCTCACCGCGCTGCCGGTGCTCGCCTCGGTCCTCGCCGTCTTCACGCTCGCGCAGCACGGTGCACAAGCCCTCCAGGACCTGCTGCGCGGGATGGTCACCGGCATGGCGGCCTTCGTCGTGTTCTGCGCGCTCGTCGCCGCGCTGGTCCAGCCCGCAGGCACCGCGACAGCATTCGCCGCCGCCGTCCTCGGCGCGCTCGCCGCCCAGGCCGCAGCGGCGTGGACGACCGCCCGAGGCATACCCTTAGCGACATGAGCACGCGCGAAACGGACGCAGGGACCGACATCCGCGACTCCATCCTCGACACGATCGGCAACACGCCGCTCGTCAGGCTCAGCCGCATCGGCGCCGGGCTCACGCCCCAGATCGTCGCCAAGCTCGAGCTGTTCAACCCCGGCGGCTCGATCAAGGACCGCGTCGCGATCCGCCTGATCGAGGCGGCCGAGAACGACGGGCGGCTGAAGCCCGGCGGCACGATCATCGAGCCGACCTCGGGCAACACCGGCACCGGCCTCGCGATCGCCGCTCGCCTCAAGGGCTACCGCGTGATCGCGGTGATGCCGGACAAGATGTCGAAGGAGAAGATCGACCTCCTGCGCGCGTACGGCGCCGAGGTCGTGGTGGCGCCGACCGACGTCGCGCCCGACTCGCCGCAGTCCTACTACCGGGTCGCCGACCGCCTCACGCAGGAGATCCCCGGCGCCTTCCAGCCCAACCAGTACGCGAACCCCGCCAACCCGCAGACGCACTACGAGACGACCGGGCCGGAGCTGTGGCGCCAGACCGGCGGCCGGCTCACGCATCTCGTCGTCGGCGTCGGCACCGGCGGCACGATCACCGGGATGGCGCGCTACCTGAAGGAGCAGAACCCGGACATCGAGATCATCGGCGCCGACCCCGAGGGCTCGATCTACTCCGGCACCGAGGTCCACCCGTACCTCGTCGAGGGCGTGGGCGAGGACTTCTGGCCCGAGACCTACGACCCGTCCGTGGTCGACCGCTACGTCCGCGTCTCCGACCGCGACTCGTTCCTCACCACCCGCCGCCTGGCGGAGACCGAGGGCATGCTGCTGGGCGGCTCCTGCGGCCTCGCGGTCCACGCCGCGCTCGAGGTGGCGAAGGGGATCGACGACCCCGAGGCGCTCGTCGCGGTCGTGCTCCCCGACGGCGGCCGCGCGTACCTCTCGAAGATCTTCAACGACGCGTGGATGAGCCAGTACGGCTTCCTCGACCGCCCCGACGACAAGACGGTCGGCGACGTGCTGCGGGCGAAGACCGCGGCCGGCGAGGTCCCGCACTTCGTGGTCGTGCAGACGGGCCAGAAGGTGCGCGAGGCGATCGCGCTCCTGCACGAGCACAGCGTCTCCCAGCTCCCGGTGGTCTCCGCGCACGACGAGAACTCGATCGTCGGCTCGGTCGGCGAGCGCGGGCTGCTCAAGCGCGCGATCGGGGCGCCGTCGCTGATGGACCTCGAGATCGCCGAGGTGATGGAGGAGCCGTTCCCCGCGGTGTCGGTCGAGGACTCCGTGCGCGAGGCGGTCGAGCTGCTCGCGGGCGAGCGCCAGGCGCTCACCGTCACCGAGCACGGGCAGCCGCTCGGCATCGTCACGCGCGCCGACCTGCTCGAATCACTGGTCACATGACCGAATTCGCGACCCGCTGCGTCCACGCGGGGCTCACGCCGGACCCGAGCTACGGCTCGATCATCCCGGCGATCCACCAGACCTCCACCTTCGTCCAGGGCGCGCCCGGCGAGTACGTCGCCGGCTTCGACTACGCGCGCTCGTCGAACCCGACCCGCGCGGCGCTCGAGTCGGCGCTGGGCGAGCTCGAGGGCGGCCTCGCCAGCGCGTTCTCCTCCGGCATGGCCGCCGAGCACGCGCTGATCACCGCGATCGCGAGCGCCGGCGCGCACGTGGTCCTGCCGAACGACCTCTACGGCGGCACCTACCGGCTCGTCGACAAGGTGCTCAGCCGCTTCGGCGTCGAGTACGACATGGTCGACCAGCGCGACCTCGACGCGGTCGCCAACGCCATCCGCGACGACACCGTGCTCGTGTGGGTCGAGACGCCGACCAACCCGTCGCTCAACGTCATCGACGTCGCGGCGGTGATCGAGCGCAAGCGCAACGCGCTCGTCGTCGTCGACAACACGTTCGCGACCCCGGTCCACCAGCGCCCGCTCGACCTCGGCGCCGACGCCGTCGTGCACTCGACCACGAAGTACCTCGGCGGGCACTCCGACACCGTCGGCGGTGCCGCGATCGTCAAGGACCCGGAACTGCACGAGAAGGTCCGCTTCGTGCAGAACGCGGTCGGCTCCGTGCCCGGGCCGCTGGACTGCTTCCTCGTCCACCGCGGGCTGCGCACGCTGCACCTGCGTGTCGCCGCGCACGACGCGAACGGCCGCGCGGTCTCGACCTGGCTGCGCGAGGAGGCGGGGATCGAGGACGTGCGCTGGCCGGGCTTCAGCGGGATGGTCTCCTTCCGCCACCCCGAGGCGCTCAAGATCGCCGGGTCGACCAAGGTCTTCTCGCTCGCCGAGTCGCTGGGCGGCGTCGAGTCGCTGATCGAGGTCCCGCAGGCGATGACGCACCAGTCGGTCGAAGGCTCCGCGGCGGCCGTGCCCGCCGATCTCGTGCGCCTCTCGTGCGGGATCGAGGCGGGCAGCGACCTGATCGCCGACCTCGCGCAGGCGCTCGCCTAGGAAACCCGCGGGGCGGTTGACACTCGTCCGGCGCGAACGTGTATTTAACGTAGTGGTTAAATACATGGCCACCGACCAGCTCAGCCAGACCTTCTCCGCCCTCGCCGACCCCACCCGCCGCGCGATCCTCGCGCGGCTGTTCGACGGCGAGGCGACCGTGACCGAGCTGGCCGCGCCGTTCGACGTCAGCCTCCCGGCGATCTCGCGGCACCTGAAGGTGCTCGAGCGCGCCGGCCTGATCGACCGCGACCGCGACGCGCAGTACCGGCCGAGCACGCTGCGGGTCGAGCCGCTGAAGGAGGCCACCGACTGGATGGCCCCCTACCGCGAGCTGTGGGAGGGCCGGATGGACCGGCTCGGCGCGCATCTCGAGAACCTCGACAAAGGACAGGGCAATGCCTGATTCCGCCACGCAGTCCGAGAAGCAGATCACGATCGTCCGCAGCTTCGACGCGCCGCCGGAGCAGGTCTGGCAGGCGTGGGTCGATCCGGAGCAGGTCGCGCGGTGGTGGGGGCCGGACGGGTTCGAGACGCCGCTCGACTCGGTCGTGATCGAGCCGCGGCCCGGCGGCCGCTACGACCTGATGATGGTCGACACGCGCACCGGCGGCGAGTTCCCGGTGCGCCAGGAGGTCCTCGAGGCCTCCGCGCCCGACCTGCTCGTCCTGTGCCACGAGCCGATGCCCGACCACGGGATGCTGAAGGAGATCGTGACCCGCATCGAGCTCCACGCGCACGAGGGCGGCACGCGCGTCGAGATCTCCGGCGGCCCGTACCCGGCCGAGATGGGCGCGTTCGCCGAGCAGGGCTGGAGCGAGCAGTTCGAGAAGATGGCGCGCCTGCTCAGCGCTTGATCCGCTTCGGCTCCTCGCCCTCGCGCCAGGAGTCGATCACGAGGTGGTCGGCGGGCTCGCCCAGGCGGACCGTCGACACCTCGTTCAGCTCCGCCCGGAAGAGGTGCGACGGGCGCTCTGCGGCTGGCCCATGGCCTCGAAGATCTCCTTCATCCGCTCCGGGTCGGTGATCTCCTCGGCGCGGCCGGCGAACTTCGCGTCGCCCTGCCACTCTGAGGCGTCCCCGGTGCCCGAATGCAAGGCGAAGCGCGGGTCGCGCTGGAGGTCGAGCGCCTTGACCGCCTGCGGCATCGAGCCGAACCACAGGTCGCCCAGCAGGACCTGCGCCTCGATGCCGCTGATGCGCGGCGCGCCGTCCTTGCGCACCGTCGCGATCGTGAGGTGGGTGTGGGCCTCGAGCAGCTCGCGCGCGCGGCCGGCGAGCTCGGGCGCGGCGGCGGCGAACTCGTCCCAGGTAGCCATGGCCCGAGGATGCCACTCAAGCCTCGCGCGCGGCGGCCGATGCAACCTCATGGCGCTGCGCGCGCCATCATCCCCTGCCTTCATGCTGACCAACTCCCGACTCATCCTCTGCGCGCTGCTCGCGCTCGTGTTCGCCGGCTGCGGCGCCACGGAGGAAGAGGTGTCCCCGCGCGCCGAGGTCAAGGCGGCCCACAAGGCCGAGCTGCCGCCGCTGCCCAAGCCGCGCCCCAAGCTCTCCGAGCCGGTCGCCGGGCAGCTCGAGACCCCGGACGTCGCGTCGGCCACGACCGGCGCGGCCGCGCCCGAGGAGAAGGCGCCGAAGCCGACCGGGCCGGCCTCCGGCACGCTCGAGCGCACCAACGTCCCGAGCGCGATCAACGGCGGGACGCGGACCGCGACGGCGCTCGACAACGGCGTCGCCCTGCCGCCGCTCGAGGCACCGAATGCCGTGCTCAAGATCATCGAGGCGGGCAACGCGATCGCGCGCACGCCATACAAGTGGGGCGGCGGCCACGGCCGCTTCCTCGACACCGGCTACGACTGCTCGGGCTCGGTTTCGTTCGCGCTCTACGCCGCGGGGCTGATCGACGGCCCGGCCGCGTCCGGCCCCCTGATGAGCTGGGGCAAGGCGGGCAAGGGCAAGTGGGTCACGCTCTACTCGAGTCCCAGCCACGTCTACATGGAGGTGGCGGGCATCCGCTTCGACACCTCCGGCGCCAAGGCGACCGGCTCGCGCTGGCAGAACGACCTGCGCGGCCAACGCGCGGGCTTCGTCGCCCGTCACCCTCCTGGCCTCTAGCACGCTGGGGTGAACACCCCATGGGGTTCGCGCCCTTTGTGTCCGATGATCCTCTTGCAGCGTGCTCCGCTCCTGAAAGGTTCACCTGATGCCCCGCTTCCACGCCAATACCGACGTATCTGCCGGACCGCCGCCTGAGGTCCTGGCACAGATCGACGCAGCGTGGGAGCGGGCTCAGGAACTGTTCGCCACCGACCTCGAGCTGCACTTCGAGGTCGACCGCAGCTGGGGCCAGGTCTGGGCCGAGCTGCGCAACCCCGACGGGACGGTCGCCGAGACGCTTTCGGCCTCCGAGGCCGTCGCGATGGCCTGCGGCGACTCCGCCGCGCTCCTGCTCGCCGCCTAGCTCGTCCGCGCGCCGACGGCCTCCTTGTGAGGTGGCGGGTTGCTCGTACAGTGGGCGCCATGGCCATCACACCCAAGAACCTCATCTCCGGCGTCGTCCAAGCTGGACGGAAGGTCGTGTCGGAAGCGACCGGCCGCTTCCGCCGCGATCACGACGACGCCCCTGACACCACCGTCGAGACCCCGGCGCCCGCGCCGCGAGCCGGCGGGACCAAGACGGGCACGCCCGCCCCGACCGCGACGCGCACCGCGCGCACGCGTGCGTCGGCGACCGCCGCGAAGCCGAAGCCCGGCACCGCGTCGAAGCACCAAGCCCGCTCCGAAGGCCGCGTCGAAGCCGAAGGCGGGCACGGCGGCCAAGCCGGCTGCCACGGCTCCGGCTCCGGTTGCGAAGCCCAAGGCGGGGACGGCTGCGAAGCCGGCCGCCGCGAAGGCGACGCCGGCGGCCGCGAAGCCGAAGCCGGCCGCGAAGCCGAAGCCTGCGCGTCGGCCGCGGAAGCCGAAGCCGCTGCCGGCGCGCGGCCGCGAAGCCGAAGCCCGCCGTCGACCAGTCCGCCGCGAAGCCGAAGCCCGCTGCCTCGACGCCGCAGCCGACCGCCGGCACCCCCGGCGCGGCCGGCACCTCCGTGGCGCCTGCGACGGCGACCGCGGTCGCGAACCCGCCGGAGCCCACCCCGGCTGCGGCTTCGGCCCCGAAGGCGTCGAAGCCGGCCGCGGCCAAGCCGAATGCGCCCGCCGCCTCCGAGGCTCCCAAGGCGGGAGCGCCCACGGCGCCGAAGTCCGCGACCGCCCCGAAGCCGGCCGGCGACGAGAAGGCGACCGCTGCCGCCGCCGAGAAGGCGAAGGACGCGGCCGCCAAGGCCTGAAGCCGACGCGTCCCCGGGCCGGCCGTTCGCGGCCGGCCCGGGTCGCACGCTGACACCCGGGACTGGACCCCAGAGCCCCGGGTTGGCTAGGTTCGGGCCATGCGTCCGATCCCAGCCCCCCGCCTCGGTGACACCCATGGCCTCCTGCGCGCGATCAACCAGCGCGAGCGCCTCCGCCTCGACGAGTTCATCACCGAGTTCTCGATCGAGGAGCTGTTCCCGCCCGGACTCGAGAACGCGCTCGGCCGGACGCGCCAGTTCGTCTCCTTCGCCCGCTCCGCGGGCCTGCTCAACGAGGATCGCGGCAGCGTCGAGCTGACCGAGATCGGCAAGCGCTACGTCCGCGCCGGCGACGAGGAGGCGGTCTTCGACGTCGCCCCCGACCAGGCCGAGTGGCTGCGCCGCCAGCTGTACGAGCGTCACATGACGGACTCGATCTACCACGGGGCCGCGATCGGGCTGTCGCTCTATCGCGTCGAACCCGCCCGACTTCCGCGTCTCCCTGCTCGACTTCGGCCGCGCGCTGGCCTACCTCGGCCGCGCCGGCTGGGACAACGAGAACACGCTCGAGAGCCAGGGCGAGCGCTACACGACCTTCCTCCGCGACCTCGAGCTCATCGACGAGGAGAGCCGCCTCACCGGGACCGGCACGCAGGTGAAGGCCGAGCTGACGCTCCCGATCCACATGTCCCTGCGCGACCTCGCCGGCCAGCTCAACCCGGGCGGCGCCGAGGCGGCCGCCGCGGAGGGCGAGGCCGAGTGGGCCGCCCGCGCGACTGCGGCCGAGCCGGAGCCGGAGCCCGACCGGAGCCCGCCGAGGAGCCGGCTCCCGAGCCCGAGGAGGACGAGGACGAAGGGCCGGGCGCGACCGGCGAGTACGAAGAGGTCCGCAGCGGCGCCACCGCCCCGGTCGACCCGGAGCCGGCCGCCCCGGTCGAGCCGCCGCCGCCGGCGGAGCCGCCGCCGCCCGCCGCCGCGGCCGGTCGGCCCGTGCCGCCGTCGGATATCTGGGAGACCGCCGCGCCCGACGAGACGACGCGCGCCTACTCGGCGATCAGCCCCGAGCAGGCGGCCGCAGCCGCAGTCGGCCGACGAGCCGATGACCTCCGGCGACCCGCTCGCGGCGACGAGCGAGCCGAGCCGGTGACCGGCCCTCCGGCCGCGGTCGACGCGGGCGAGCCACTCGCCGCAGGAGGCGCCGCCGCCGGAGGCCGGCGACCAGGTCGCGGAGGCAGATCAGGAGCCCGCGTCGCCGTTGGAAGCCGGCGACCCGCTGCGGCAGGCCGCGCCGGAGCCGCCCGGAGCCGAGCGCCGACATCCGGCCCGCCGGCCGCGGTCGACGCGACGGCGACCCGCTCGCGGCCGGAGCGGCCGCGCCGAGCCAGGCGGCCGGCGCGGACGCGAGGCGGCGATCCGTTGGCCGCCGGAGCGGACGCGCCGGTGAGCGGCGATCCGTTGGCGGGCGGAGCGGACGATGCCGTCCAGTGGCGATCCGTTGGCCGCCGCAGGGACGTGCCGGTGAGTGGCGATCCGTTGGCGGCCGGCGCGGACGCGCCGAAGCGGCGACCCGTTGGCGGCCGGAACGGCCGCGCCGGAGCCGGGCGCGGATGCGGCCGGTGCGGCGGCGCCGGAGGCCGGCGGGGACGTCCCCGGAGTGGGGATCCGTTGGCCGCCGGAGCGGCGATCGAGCCGGAGGCTGCGCCGCCGAATGAGGATCTGCTGGCGTCCGGATCGGTGGCGGCGGCGGGCGAGGATCCGCTGGCTCCGGCTGACGCCGGCGATCCGCTCGTGGACGCCGGGGTGGCGGCGGCGCAGGCCGCCGATCCGCTCCCCGAGGCGGTTCCGCCCGCGTGCCCCGCCGCGGAGCCCGCTCCGCCCGCGGAGATCGCCGACGCGGTGCCGGCCCCGGTCACGAGCACGCGGGAGCCGAGTGGCTTCCTCGACCTCGCGTCGGTTCGGAGCGCCGCGGAGGAGTCGGGCCTGAAGCTGCCGGACTCCGTCTACGCGGCCGTCGTTGCCGCGCTCGCGACCGGCAAGCACCTCGTGCTCTCCGGCCCCGCGGGCTCGGGCAAGTCCTCGCTGGCGCTGGCGATCGTGAAGGCGGCGGTGCAGTCGGGCCGCTCGGAGGGCGCGGCGCTCGCCACGGCGAGCCCGACGTGGACCGCCGAGAACACGGTCGGCCGCGTCGGACCCGACGGCTTCAGCCAGGGCCACGTGCTGTCCGCCGCCGGCAAGAAGAAGTGGCTGCTGATCGACGAGATCGACCGCGCGGAGCTCGACCAGGCGTTCGGCGACCTCTCGTCGTTCCTCGGCGGCCTGCCGCTCTCGCTGCCCGACGGCTCGCGCGAGGTCGCGGCGCCGGCGGACTGGCGGATCGTCGCGACGCGCGACTCGGGGGCGGGCCCGTTCGACGGCTCGTCCGCCTTGCTGCGGCGCTTCGCGCAGGTCCACCTGCCACGACCGGCAACCGCCACCCTCGAGGACGCGATCGACGCGGCGACCGAGGGCGATCCCACCGCCGCCGCGGCGGTCAAGCGGCTGCTCGCCGCCGACCTGCCGGAGCTCGGGGCCGGGACGTTCCTCGACGCCGCAAAGCACGCGGCGGAGCGCAACGCGCTGTCACCCGCGACCGAGGACGAGCTCGCCCGCGAGGCCTTCGCGGCCTACATCGCCCCCCAGCTGCACGCCGAGCCGGCGCGCGTGAAGGAGCTCGAGGACACGATCTAGCGCGTCCGCTCCGCGGCGGCCCGCGCCTCGATCTCGTGCGGGTTGTCGCGGTAGCCCTGCCACAGGTACGACAGCGGCATCGCCAGCGGGTGGTGCTGCATCTGCCAGACGTGGCAGAGCTCGTGGACGATCAGGTCCTCGGACACCGTCGCCAAGGGCCGCGCCAGCAGGATCAGCGGCCACATCGTGTAGCCGTGGAAGCGCCGGAACCACGGCAGCCGGAACAGCCACGGCACACACAGGATCCGCACGCGCCCGACGCGCACCGGCGACGGATACAAGGCCAGCCCATCGAGCCGCGCCTTCGCCCGCGCGATCGCCGCCCGCTCCTCTGCCGAGCGTCTCAGTCGACGTGCTCCTGCAGCCACAGCTCCAAGAGCCCGAGCTGCCACAGCGTCGAGCCGTCGAGGTTGGTGCGGTGCTCGTTCGGATCGGCGAGCATCTCCTCCACCACGTCCGAGCGGAACAGCCCGCGCGACCGGGCCGCGTCCGAGCGCAGCGCGTCGCCCACCATCTCGAGCACCGGCCCCTCGAGGTGCGACAGGGCGGGGACGGGGAAGTAGCCCTTCGGCCGGTCGATCACCGCGTCCGGCACGACACCCCGCGCGCCGCGCTTCAACACACCCTTGCCGCCGTCGGCGAGCTTGAGCTCGGGCGGGCACAAAGCGGCCAGCTCCACGAGCTCGTGGTCGAGGAACGGCGTGCGCGCCTCCAGCCCGTGCGCCATCGTCATGTTGTCGACGCGCTTGACCGGGTCGTCGACGAGCATCACCTCGGCGTCGAGCCGCAGCCCGCGGTCGATCGCGCTCTCCGCGCCCGCCGCGGCGAACCACGTCGTCGCCAGCGCGCGCGACGGGTCGCCCTCGGCCACCCACTCCTCCGCCAGCAGCGCCCGCACCCCGGCGTCGTCGCGATCGAAGAACGCGTCCATGTAGGTGCCGAGCCCCTGGCCGCCGGACTCGAGCAGCGGCGGGTACCAGTAGTAGCCGCCGAACACCTCGTCCGCGCCCTGGCCCGACTGCACCACCTTGCGCTGCCTTCGAGACCTCTTCCGACAAGAGGAAGAAGGCCACCGCGTCATGCGAGACCATCGGCTCGCTCATCGCCGCGATCGCACGCGGCAGCGCCGGCACGAGCCGGTCGCGCCCGACCCGGATCTGGTGGTGGTCGGTGCCGAACTCGGCGGCCACGAGGTCGGAGAACTCGAACTCGTCGCCCTCGCGCTCGCCGACGTCCTCGAAGCCGACCGAGAACGTCGCGAGCCCGGTCTGGCCCTGCTCGGCGAGCAGCGCCACGATCAGGCTCGAGTCGAGCCCGCCCGACAGCAGGATCCCGACCGGCACGTCGGCGACCATGCGCCGCCGCACGGCCACCCGCAGCGCGTCCATGACCGCCGTCTCCCAGTCCTCCGCCGACCAGTCCGCGCGGGCCGGGTCACGCGCGAACGGCGGGTCCCAGTAGCGGCGCTCGCGCCGCCGCCCGTCGGGCTCCAGGATCAGCACCGTCGCGGGCGGGAGCTTGCGCACGCCGCGCAGGATCGTCTGCGGCGCCGGCACGATCGAGTGGAACGAGAGGTAGTGGTGCAGCGCGACCGGGTCGACGCGCGTGTCGACCCCGCCGCCCGCCACGATCGCCGGCAGCGAGGAGGCGATGCGCAGGCCGCCGTCGGCAGCTCCGCAGTACAGCGGCTTGATCCCGAGCCGGTCGCGCGCGAGCACGCAGCGCCCCGACGCGTGCTCGACGAGGCAGAACGCGAACATGCCGATGAGCCGGTCGAGCAGCCCCTCGCCCCACTCCTCCCAGCCCTTCAGCAGCACCTCGGTGTCGCTGGTGGAGCGGAAGCGCATCCCCGCGCCCTCGAGCTCCGCCCGCAGCTCCTTGTGGTTGTAGATGATGCCGTTGAAGACGACGGTCAGGCCGAGCTCGTCGTCGACCATCGGCTGCGCGCCGCGCTCGGAGAGGTCGATGATCGCGAGCCGGCGATGCACGAGCGCCGTCCCGTTGAGCGACCACGCGCCCTCCCCGTCAGGGCCGCGCGGCGCCAGCGCCGCGCTCATGCGGTCGAGCACGTCCCGGTCGGGCGACGCCTGGCGCCGCAGCTCTCCCGCGATCCCGCACATCGCTCAGACGGCGAGAACGGTCGGCTCCGACCGCGCCGCGGTGAAGTCGGCGTGCAGGGCGCGCATCAGGCGCCCGAGCTGCGGCGCCGACCCGCGCCCGGCGCGCGAGCGCTGGCGCGCGGCCCCGGTGGCGGCGCTCAGCGCCCGGATCGACTCGAGCTCATCCGTGCAGCCGAGGTCGGCGGCGTGCGGCGCGCAGACGTCGAGCAGCTCGGCGAGCCACTCGCGGGCCGGCCGCCGGCGCTCGGTCTCCGGGTCGACGAAGCGCGCCTCCATGCCGTCGCGAGCGGCGATGAAGCGGTTCTCCTCGAGCACCTCGGGCCGGGAGACGAGCATGTGGCTCGCGTGCCCCTCCAGCGCCTCCATGTGCACGAGGCACTGCACGAACGCGGTCAGCGCGGCGGTGTCGGCGACGCGCGTCTGCGCATCCATCACCCGCACCTCGAGCGTGCCGAAGCGCGGCTGCAGCCGCACGTCCCACCACAGGAAGGTCGGCTCCGGGAAGGCGTCGCAGCGGAGCAGCAGGTCGATGCTCTCCACGTAGTCCGCGTAGGAGCGGAACATGCGCGGGATCCCGACGCGCGGGAAGGCCTGGAACAGCGGCGTGCGCATCGAGACCAGGCCGGTGTCGCGGCCCTGCCAGAACGGCGAGTTGCCCGACAGCGCCAGCAGCATCGGCAGGTGCGCGCGCATGCGGTTGTAGGCGCGCACCGCCTGCTCGGGGTTCGGCACGGCGACGTGCACGTGCAGCCCGAAGGTCGGCTCGCGCCGGGCGAGCTCGCGCATCGACGAGTAGAGGAACTGGTAGCGCGCGCCGGGGGAGACCTCGATCTCCTCCCACAGCGTGAACGGGTGCGTGCCGGCCACCGCCGCGCGCATGCCGAGCGGCTCGAGCACGGCCGCCAGCCCGACGCGCAGCTCGCCCAGCTCTGCGGTGGCGTCCGCGATCGTGGTGTGCGGCACCGTGGCGAGCTCGAGCGCCGAGCCGTGCGTCTCGGCGCGCGGTGCGGCCCCGCATGTCCTCGGGCAGCGCCTCGAGGGCCTCGTCGGAGCGCGAGTCGAGCCCCCACGTGCGCGGCTCGAGCAGCATCACCTCCTCCTCGATGCCGACCGTCCACGGCGCGTCGCGCCCGGCCTCGCTCCAGTCGGACCAGTGCGCGCTCATGCCGCCCGCACCACCGCGCGCCGGCCGTAGCCGTCGGCCTCCTCGACCAGCGCGCGGAAGAGCGCGCTCTGCTCGGGGAACTCGACCAGCGACTCGGCGTGCCACTGCACGCCCATGAACATGCCGTCGCTGTCGTCCTCGACCGCCTCGATGACCCCGTCCGGGGCCCAGGCCACGGCCCGCAGCCCGCGACCGAGCTGGTCCACGGCCTGGTGGTGGAAGGAGTTGACCTCCGCCTCGGTGACGCCCGTCGTGCGCGCCAGCCGCGTGTCGGGCGCGATCCGCACACGGTGCGTCCGGTCCCGCCCCCGGGCCGTCTGGCGGTGCTGGATCGAACCGTCGGTGATGTCGCCGAGGTGCTGGTGCAGGGTGCCGCCGCGCGCGACGTTGATCGCCTGGCTGCCGCGGCAGATGCCGAGCACCGGCATCCCGCGCGCGTCGGCGAGCTGGGCGAGCGCGAGCTCGTAGCCGTCGAGATCGGGCTCGGTGGTCCCGAGCTGCGGGTTGCGGATCGTCTCGCCGTAGCCGTCGGGGTCGATGTCGGGGCCGCCCGAGAGGCAGATCCCGCACAGGCGGTCGAGCAGCGGGGCGATCGTGTCGTGGCCCAGCGGCGGCAGCACGACCGGCAGCCCGCCGGCGAGCTCGACCGCGCGCATGTAGACCATCCCGAGCGCCATCTCGCGCTGCGGCGGATCGCCCTCGGGGATCGGGTCGGCCTGCGCCGCCAGCCGCACCTCCGAGGTCGTCACGCCGATCAGCGGGCGGCTCATGCGGTCAGCACCCACGTGTCCTTCGCCCCGCCGTTCTGGGACGAGTTGACCACCAGCGCGCCCTCGTCGAACGCGACGCGGGTGAGGCCGCCGGGGGCGACGCGCGCCTCGCCGTCGCGCCCGAGGAAGACGTAGGGGCGCAGGTCGACGTGGCGCGAGGCGAGCTTGCCGTCGACGACGGTCGGGTGGGAGGAGAGCATCACCATGCGCTGTGCCACGAAGGCCGTCGGGCGCTCGAGCACGGCCCGGCGGACCGCCTCCACATCCCACGGCTCGGCGTGGGGGAGGATCGCGACGCCCTCGCCGCCGTAGCCGCCGCGCGGCTTGATGACCAGCTCGTCGAACACGTCCATCGCTCGCTCGAGTATCTCGGGCCGGCCGAGGTCGAACGTCTCCACCGAGGGCAGCAGGGGCTCCTCATGCAGGTAGAAGCGAATCATGTCCTCGACGTAGGCGTGGGTTAATTTGTCGTCGGCGACCCCGGTGCCGAAGCCGTTGACGACCGCCATCCCGTCTTTGCGGATCCGGTCGAGCAGCAGCCGGCCGACCTTCGTGTCGAGCCGATCGGCGTTGGTGCGGCGATAGACGATGTCGATGTCGTCGCGCGCGGCCAGCTCCTCCGGCTCGAGCAGGGGGACGCCGATCGCCTTGGCGGCCCACTCGTGCTCGTAGTAGGCGGCGTTCTCGGGCCCGTCCGTGAGCAGCGCGATGCGGGTGCGGCCGGGGGCCGGCGCGGCGGCCTCGAGCGCGAAGCGCAGCAGCTCCGGGAGATCGTCCAGCGGCCGCGGCGCGTCCTCGGGCGCGAGGTCGAGCTGGGCGGCGAGCGCGCGCCGGGCGGCGGCCGCGTAGGAGTAGCCGCTGGGGGTGCGCACGTTGTCCTCGAGCACCTGGAAGTTCCCGTGCGCGTCGCGCACCAGGTCGAGCCCGGAGATGCCGATCCAGATGTCCCCGGGCGGACGTACGCCGTTCATCGCGGGCTCGTGGTACTCGGCCGTGTCGATCACGCGCTCCGGCACGACGCCCTCGTCGACGATCCGCCGCTTCGCGTAGATGTCGGCGATGAACGCGTTGAGCGCGCGCACGCGCTGGGCGAGGCCGGCCTCGACCGTCGCCCACTCGTCCGCGCCGATCACGCGCGGGACGGGATCGATCACGAACGCCTCGTCGCCGACGGCGGAGTGGAAGCAGACGCCCTCGCCCGCGACCTGCGCGTCCACGGTCTTCGCGAGCGCCACGAGGTCGCGGCCGGAGAGCGCGCGCAGCGCGCCCGCGTGCGAGCCGCGCACTTGGCCCTGCTCGTCGACGGCCTCGTCGTACCCGCGGGTCTCCCGGCGGTAGTGCGCCAGCAGGTCCAGCGGCTCCTCGGCGAGGCTCATGCCTCCTAGGGTTCCCGATTCCGGGATCTCACGCATACCGCCCGCGGTCGTAAGTCTGCGCGCCGACGTTGGCCCTCATGGCAGGAACGCCTCCGCGAGCTCCTCGGCGACCCGGTGCGGGCCGTGCGCGGCGCAGACAGCGCGCTGGCGCTCGGCGCCGTTGCGGGTCGCCAGCGTGCGGGCGTGCTCGAGCGCCGCGGCGCCGCCGAGGCGCTCCGCGGCAGGCGCGACGCGGTCGATCAGCGCGAGCACGCGGGCGCGCGTGGGCTCCTGCTCGCCGCTGTCGAGGTCGAGCAGCGAGCCGTTGAGGCCGTGGCGCAGGGCACGCCAGCGGTTGTCGGAGATGCGGATCCGGTCGTGGACCGGCAGCTGCTCGCCGGCGTCGTAGCGCTCGGCCAGCCATGCGACGAGCCCGGCGCCGAGCGCGAGCACCCCCGCGGCTTCGTCGGGCGTCGCCTGCGCGTCGGGGCAGCGCAGCTCGATCGTCCCGTGCTCGTCGTGCCCGCGCGCCTCCCACCACGGCTCGCCCTCGGCGGGGAACAGGCCGCCGCGGCGCCCCCAGGCGAGGTAGTCCACGTACTCCTCCCACGAGGCCAGCGCCGGCGGCACGCCCTGGCGCGGCAGCAGCTCGGCGATCAGGGGCCGCACCGAGGCGAGCCCTGTGTCGCGGCCGGCGTGCAACGGCCCGTTGCCGGCCAGCGCGGCGAGGTCGGGGAGGTAGGAGCGCACCGCGTTGAGCACGGCCAGCGCGCGGTCGGCGCCACGGACGGCGACGTGGATGTGGAGGCCGAACACCATCTGCCGCTCGATCGCCCACGGGTAGGCCGCCTTGAGCGCGTTGTAGCGGGGGAGGTCGCGCAGCGCGCCCTCGGGGGCGGCGAAGGGGTGCACGCCCGAGCCGCCCAGGCGCGCCCAGCCCGCGATCCCGGCGGCGAGCTCGCGGCGGGACGCGGTCAGCGCCGCTGCGGCCTGCTCGATGGTCTCGCACACCGGCGACGCGGTCTCGATCTGGGCGGCGGCCAGCTCCCCGCGCAGCGACACCCGCTCGCCGAGCTCCTCGTGGATGCGCGCGGCCGCCGGCAGCAGGTCGAGCGTGTCGGGGTCGAGCACCATCAGCTCTTCCTCGACACCGATCGTGTGGTCGCTCACCCCGTCGAAGAGCTGGCGCAGGCCTGCGGCGTCCATGCGCTGACGCTACCCATCGCGACGATTGCCGAGCGCGCAGCGTGGGAAGTGACGACGCGTGCGCATCGTCGTCTTCCCCGGGGTCCTGCGCCCGCCCAGCGACACCGCCCTGCTCGGCGGGGTCATGGCGCGGCACGATCTGGCCGGGCGAACGGTGCTCGACCTGTGCACCGGCACCGGCATCCTCGGCCTCACCGCCGCCCGGCTGGGCGCCCGCGCGACCGCGGTCGACCTCAGCCGCCGCGCGGTGATCTGCGGGCGAGTGAACGCCCGTCTCAACCGGCTCCCGCTCGAGGTGCTGCGCGGGGATCTCTTCGCGCCGGTGGCCGGCCGCCGCTTCGACCTCATCGTCTCCAACCCGCCCTACATCCCGGCGCCGCCCGGCGATGCCCCCCGCGGCGAGGCGCGGGCGTGGGACGCGGGCCCCGACGGGCGCGAGTTCCTCGACCGCATCTGCGAGCGCGCGGCGGAGCACCTGAACCCCGGCGGGCGCGTGCTGCTCGTGCACTCGAGCCTCGCCCGCCCGGAGGAGACCGAGCGCCGGCTCGCCGCCCACGGCCTCGAGCCGGCCGTCGCGGCCGTCCACGACGGGAGCCTCGGCCCCGTCGCGCGCGAGCGGCTGGGCTACCTGCGCTCGATCGGCGTCGTCGACGCGTCGGCGAGCGAGCGGATGGTCGTGGTCGAGGGCCGGCTCCCGGAGCGCTCGCCGGTGCTAGAACCCGTGCTGTGACCGATGCCCTCGGCCGCCACGCGGTGGCCCTCGCCAGCGTTCGCGAGGTCGCCGCCCGCGCGGGCGCACAGCGCGTCGTCCTGCTCGTCGACGAGGGCGACGGGACCATTCCGACCATGGTCGAATGGGCCGAGGGCGGGACGTTCGAGCTCACCGAGGGGGGCGTCACCGAGGCGATCGACCCCGCGACGCTCGCCAGCGTTGTCCCCGCGGTCATCCCGGACGTGCGCCCGCTGCCGCCGACGGCGCTGACGGTCGACCCCGACACGGGGGAGCTGGCCGCGCCGATCGGCGCGCTGGCGGCGATCGCCGAGGCGATCGTCGCGCTGGCCGCCGCGTTCGGCGGCCGCTCGGTCGCCACCGCCGAGTTCGCCACGCGCGAGCCCGAGACGCCGCTCGCGCTCGCCGCGCGCCCGGGCGACCGCGTCGTGGCGCAGATCGGCGCCGAGACGTTCGCGTTCCCGGAGGGCTGGCCCTAGGACTCGCGCCGGCGGTAGGTCTGCGCCTTGGCGCGGTTCCCGCAGACCTCCATCGAGCACCACGTCCGCGAGCGGTTGCGGGAGTGGTCGTAGTAGGCGACGTGGCAGGTGTGCCAGGGGCAGGCCTTCATCCGCTCCCAGCTGCCGTCGGCCTGCGCGCGGGCGACGATGCCGAGCAGGCGCCCGAAGACGCGGTCGATGCCGGCGGACCGCGACTCGACGCGCGCGTGCCCGTGCTCGTCGACGGCGACGGTGAGCTCGGCGCGGTCGGCGGCCGCGGTGAGCGTGGCCGGCGCGGCGGGGTCGAGCGGGGCCCCGGCGTTGGCGAGCAGCAGCGCGCGCAGCGCCTCGCGGACGGCGACCGTACGCGCGAGATCGTCGTGGGTGAACGCCTCGCCAGGGTCGGCGAGCCCGTGCTCCGCGAGCCACTCCGACAGCTCGCCGGGAATGGAGAGCGCCTCGTCGCCGTCTTCGAGGTCAACGGTGTTCACGAAGGCCTCGATCAAGGACAGCTGGTCGGGTGCGGGCTTCGACATAACTACCTAAGCAGTATAGACGGTGATATAATAACTGGCGTACAGACAACGTCAGTTACTCCCACGGAAGGACTCCCATGCATCCGCTTCTCGCAGCCAGCCTCATCAACAGCTTCTCGAACGAGCGCGTCAGCGCGGCCAAGACCCGCCGCAGCGCCAAGGCCGCCAAGGCCGCCCGCCCGGGTGATACCGAGCCCAGCGAGGTCATCATCAGACGCGCCAGTGCCACCGATGCGCCCGCGCTCGTCCGCCTCGCCGCGCTCGACAGCGACCACCATGCCGGCCGGCTCCTCGCCGAGGCCGCCGACGAGGGCGTCGTGATCGTCGCAGAGGTCGACGGTCAGCTCCAGGCCGCGCGCGTGGTCGACGACAGCGTCAGCGTCGCCGACCCGTTCCGCCCGAGCGCTGCGCACCGGCAGCTGCTCGCGCTGCGCGCCCGCCAGCTCGGCGGCACCGCGCCGCGCCCCAGCCGCTCGCGCCTGAGCGTCCTGCGCCCTCACACGTCGTAACGTCCGGGCGGTGCTGCCGCCCGGCCCGTCCACTCCCAGCGCCGTTCAGACCTGGGAGTGGCTGGCGCGGCCGACGGCGCTGCTGCGTCGTTGCGCCGCGCGCTACGGCGAGCCGTTCACGCTGCGCACCGCGTGGACCGACGCGCCGATGGTCGTGGTCTCCGATCCGGCCGCCGTGCGCTCGGTCTTCGCCGCGCCGGTCGACGTCGCGACCGCAGGCGCCAGCTCGACGTTCCTCGAGCCGTTCGTGGGGCCGAGCTCGATCCTCGTGCTCGACGGGCCGGCGCACCTGCGCCAGCGCAAGCTGATGCTCCCGCCCTTCCACGGCGACCGCATGCGCGCGCACCGCGACCTGATCGCCGGGCTCGCGGCGGCCGAGGTCGAGCGCTGGCCGCACGGCCGGCCGTTCGCCACCCACGGCCGCATGCAGGCGCTCACGCTCGAGGTCATCATGCGCGTCGTCTTCGGCGCCGAGCTGCCGGAGCTGCGCACCGCGATCCGCCGCACGCTCGACATGACGATGTCGCTGCCGCGGATGTTCTTCTTCTCGCTCACCGGCAACGACCTCGGCTTCCGGCGCGCGCTCGATGCGGTCGAGGCGCGGCTCACCGCCGCGATCCGCGCACGCCGCGACGAGCCCGGCGACGCCATCCTCGACGAGCTGATCGCCGCGGGCTCCTCCGACGAGGAGCTGCGCGACCAGCTCGTGACGCTGCTCGCGGCCGGCCACGAGACGACGGCGGGCTCGCTGTCGTGGGCGCTGGAGCGGCTCGCGCGCCACCCCGAGGTGCTCGCGCGGCTGCGCGACGACGAGCCCGGCTACGCGGACGCCGTCGTCAAGGAGGTCCTGCGCACGCGGCCGGTGCTGACGATCGCCGCGCGCAAGCTCGTCGCGCCGTTCTCGCTCGCCGGCTGGGAGCTGCCCGCGGGCGTGCACGTCGCGCCCTGCATCTACCTCACGCACCGCCGCCCGGAGCTCTACGCGGACCCGACCGCGTTTCGCCCCGAGCGCTTCCTCGGCGACGACGCGCCGGACTCCTACGCGTGGATCCCGTTCGGCGGCGGCATCCGCCGCTGCGTCGGCGCGGCCTTCGCCACGATGGAGATGACCGAGGTGCTGCGGGCGGTCGCCGCGCGCGTGACGCTCGCACCCGGCCGCCCGGGCGGCGAGCGGATGCGCAGGCGGTCGGTCACGCTGACGCCCCAGCACCGTGGGAGCGTGATCGCCGCTCCGCTACTTTCAGACGCGCGATGCCGCTCTTCTGCCGCCACAACCGCCTGACCCAGAACTGCGCGATCTGCAGCCGCGAGCTCGGCTCCGAGCACAACGTGACCGGCTCGGGGCGGGCCCGAGCGACGAAGCCACGCAAGGCCGCAGGGGCGCCGACGACCCGGCGCAAGCCCGGCGTCGTCACCCGCAAAGCGCCCCGCGCCGCCGACGACGGCTACCGCAACGAGCTCGTGCCGGGCCTGCGCGCCACCACCGACGCCGAGCGCCTCGCCTCCGCGCTCGCGTGGGCCGACGCCCGGCTCCTGCCTCCCGGCCCGCACCCGGCCGTCGCCGCGGAGCCCGACCTGGAGGAGGCGATCTGGCTCGCGTTCCTGCTCGCGCTCACCGACCCCGGCGCGACCGACCTGCACGGGGCGATCGTCGAGGCCCACCCCAGCTGGGCGAGCGCCGAGCTGCCCGACCTTCCCGGCGTCGACCCGCGCACCGTCCCGGCCTACCGCGCCTGGGCCGAGCGCGCCGGCTCGCAGGCCGCGGGCTTCGAGGGCGAGCCGGGCTGGGCGCCCGAGCGGCGCTTCGGGCGCGCGTTCGAGCGCCTCGCGCTCCCCGGCCTGCGCCGCGCCTCGCGCTACGAGCTGCTCATCACGCTCGGCGCCGCCGAGCGGATCGCGGTCGCGGCCGACGGCCTGCACCCCGGCAAGGAGGAGGACGCGACCACGATCGCGGCCAAGCGCGTGTTGGTCTCCGGCGACAGCATGCTGCTCGAGCGCCGCGCCGCCGACCTCGCGAGCGCCACCGGGGTCCACCTCGGCGCGCTCGACCGCGCGCTCGCCGTCTGGGGTCAGGGCGACGTGCCCGCCACCGAGGCCCCCGCCGGCATCCGCTCGGCGCTGGGCCTGCGGTGACGCTGGAGATCCGCGCGCTCGACCTCGGCGATCGCGGCACCGTCGACGCGATCGTCGCGCTCCAGCGCGCCTCCTACCGGGTCGAGGCCGACCTGCTCGGCGCGCGCACGCTGCCCGCGCTGACCGAGTCGCCGCGCCGGCTGCGCGGGAGCGGCGAGGACTTCCTCGGCGCGTACGAGGGCGACCGGCTGGTCGGCGCGGTGTCGTGGAAGCGCAGCGGGCCGCTGCTCGACATCCACCGCATGGTCGTGCACCCCGACCGCTTCCGCCGCGGCATCGCCGGCCGCCTGCTGACCGCGCTCGAGCAGCACGAGCCGGGCGTCGAGCGCACCATCGTCGCGACCGGCGCGGCCAACCCGCCTGCGCGCCGCCTCTATGAGCGCCACGGCTTCACGCCCGTCGAGGAGCGCGTCGCGAGCGGGTCGATCGACATCGTCATCTACGAGCGCCGCGCGTCCCCGGCATGATCTCCGCCGTGTCCGCGACGACCCGCCTCAGCGCCCTGTCGCAGACACGCTCCGACCGCGATCCCGCGCCGCGGCCCTGGAAGGCGCTGGTGCTCGCCTGCCTCGGCCTCGCGGCGCTGTCGCTGCTCGGCCCGTCCTCACCGACCTACGACCCGTGGGCGTGGATCATCTGGGGCCGCCAGATCACGGAGCTCGACCTCAGCACCACCAGCGGCCCGTCGTGGAAGCCGCTGCCGATCCTCTTCACGACGCCGTTCGCGCTCTTCGGCGACGACGCCGCGCCCAACCTGTGGCTGCTGATCTCGCGCGCCGGCGGGCTGCTCGCGATCGCGATGGCCTACCGGCTCGGCTCGCGGCTCGGCGGCCGTGCCGCGGGCGTCATCGCCGGCGGCTCGCTGCTGCTCGCCGACGAGTTCGTGCGCAACTTCGCCCGCGGCAACTCCGAGGGCCTGCTCGTCGCGGTCTGCCTGTGGGCGATCGAGCGCCACCTCGACGGCCGCCGCACCGACGCCTTCCTGCTCGGCTTCGCCGCGGCGCTGCTGCGCCCCGAGGTGTGGCCGTTCTTCGGGCTCTACGGGCTGTGGCTCGCGTGGACCGAGCCGCGCCGGCGCGCGCTCGTGCTCGGCGTCTTCGCGCTCAACGGCTTCCTGTGGTTCGCGCCCGAGTACTGGGGCTCGGGCGACTGGCTGCGCGCGGCCAACCGCGCCCACCAGCCCAACCCGGACTCGGCCGCCTTCGCCGACCGCCCCTTCATCGAGGTCTTCCGCCGCTCCGCGCCGATCCTGTCCGTTCCGGTGCTGCTGGGGGCGGTCATCGGGGTCGTGGTCGCCTTCCGCGAGCGGCGCCGCGACCTGCTCGCGCTGGCCGCCGCCGCCGTCGTGCTGATGGTCACGGTGGGGCTGATGACCGAGGGCGGCTTCGCGGGCAACCTGCGCTACGTCGCGCTGCCGGCCGCGCTCCTGTGCGTGCTCGCGGGCGTCGGCTGGGTCGAGCTCGTGCGCGCGGTGCGCGAGCGCTTCGGGCGCACCCCGGGGATCGTGCTGACCGTCGTGCTCGTTGCGGCCGCCGCGCCGTTCGTGCTCGCGGACCTCGGCTCGATGCGCGACGGCGCGCGCGGGCTGCGCTCGGAGGCGAAGCTCTACGGCTCGCTGCCGGGCGCGATCGCGAAGGCGGGCGGCGCCGACGCCATCAAGCGCTGCGGCCACGTCTTCACCGGCAACTTCCAGGTCCAGGTGGTTGCGTGGGAGCTGAAGATGCACAGCGGCGACGTGGGGATCGACCCCGAGCCGCCCGGCGCGATCGTCGCCGCGACCTACCACCCGTTCTCGCGTGACGAGCGCTTCAAGCGCACCACGCAGAACAAGAGTTGGGTCGTGCGAACCGCCTGCGCGCGCTGAGAAGCGCTTCTATCCTGCGGCCGATGGCGACCTCCGTCTCGCGCCCGGGGTTGGAGCTGCGGGTGCGATCGCTCGCGTCCGCGCGGCTCGTCGTCTTCGCCGGCCTCGCGGTGCTCGTCTACGTCAGCTGGCGGCTGAAGACCGCCGAGCTCGGCGTCGGCTACTGGGTCGACGAGGGCCTCTCGGTCGGGATCGCGGACCGGCCGCTGCTCGACATCCCCGGCGTCCTGCGCCAGGACGGCTCGCCGCCGCTCTACTACATGCTGCTGCACGTCTGGATGTCGCTCACCGGCAGCGGCGAGCGGGACACGCACACGCTCTCGCTGCTGTTCGCGCTCGCTGCCGTGCCGGTGGCGTTCTGGGGCGCCGGCCTCACCTTCGGCCGCCGCGGGGCGTGGTTCGCGGCGGTGCTGACCGCGCTCGTCCCCTTCCTCTCGCAGTACGCGCAGGAGACGCGCATGTACTCGCTCGTGGTGCTGCTGAGCATGCTGGCGACGACGCTGTTCCTGCGCGCCTATACCGGCGACGAGCGGCCGGCGCGGCGCTGGCCGGTGGCGTTCGGCCTCGCGCTCGCGGTGACGCTCTACACGCACAACTGGGCGCTCTTCCTCGGCATGGCGATGGGCATCGCGTGGCTCGGCCTGCTCTTCCTGGCGCCCGCCGCAGAGCGCCGCGCGCGGCTGCGCGACGGCGTGCTCGGCTTCGGCCTGACCGCGCTGCTCTACCTGCCGTGGGTCCCCACCCTGCTGTTCCAGGCCGCCCACACCGGCGCGCCGTGGTCGCGCAAGCCCGAGTACGAGGACCTCACGATGGAGGCGACGCACCGGCTGCTCGGCCACACGGCGTGGCTCGTGCTGGTGGTCGGGGCGGGCGGCGGCGTGGTCGCGCTGGTGCGCGCCGGGCGCGGCCTGAAGCTGACGGCCGACGGCCGCGCCGTGCTGGCGGTGGGCATCGTCGCGGTCGGGACGGTGCTGCTCGCCTACCAGGCCTCGCGCATCTCCCCGGCGTGGGCGATGCGCTACATGGCGATCGCCGTCCCGCCCTTCCTGCTGCTGTGCGCCGCAGGGCTGGCCGCCGCGCGCGGGATCGGGCTGCTGACGCTCGGGATCGTGGCGATCCTGTGGGCCTACGACCTGTGGCCGGCGACGAAGAGCAACGTGCGCCAGGTGACGACGGCGATCGCGCCCAGCCTCAGCCCCGGCGACGTCGTCGTCTCGACCCAGCCCGAGCAGGTGCCGGTGCTGCACCACTACCTGCCGAAGGGGCTGCGCTACGCGACGCTGACCGGCTACGTCCCGGACGTCGGGGTCACCGACTGGCGCGACGGCGTGAAGCGGCTGCGCGCGACCTCGCCCCAGCGCGACCTGCAGCCGATCCTCGACGGGCTCGCGCCCGGCCGCCGGCTCGTGATGATCACGCCGATCATCTTCGACGAGGACCGCTGGCGCGCGCCGTGGACGGAGCTCGTCCGGGTGCGGTCGGAGGAGTTCAGCCAGTACGTCTCCAACGACAATCGCTTTCAGGTCACGTCCGTCTTCCCGCCGACGCCGACCAAGCGGCTCCCCAACCCGGTGACCGCGACCGTGCTGCTCAAGACCCGGCGCTGACCGGGTCCGGGGCGAGGTCCGGAACCAGTTCCTCGCCGCCGCCGGAGCTGCGCGGGAGCGAGAGCACGAAGCGCGTGCCGCCGCCGGGCCGGTCGGCCAGCGTGAGGCTGCCGCCCATGCGCTCGGCGAGCTCGCTGCCGATCGCGAGCCCGAGGCCGAACCCGCCCTCGGAGCCGCGGCTGCGGCCGCGGTAGAAGCGCTCGAAGATCCGCTCTCGCTCCTCCTCCGGGATGCCGCCCCCGCGGTCGGCGACCTCGACGGTGGCGGCGCTCGCGCCCTCGGCGGCGGTCACGCGGATCGGCTCGCCGCCGCCGTAGCGCAGCGCGTTGTCGATCAGGATGCGGACGACGCGGGCGACCGCGTCGGGGTCGCCGCGGCCCCAGCAGGCGCCGGCCGGCGGCACCACCTCGAGCGCGATCTCGCGCTCGCCCGCCCGCAGCCCGAACTCCGCCGCCACCGCTCGCGCCAGCTCGCCGAGCTCGACCGCCTCGGAGCGCATGGCGACCTGGGCGTCGAGGCGCGAGAGGTCGAGCAGCTCCTCGGCCAGCGTCGAGAGGCGCAGGAGCTCGCGCCGCGCGGTCGCGACCTGGCGCTGCGCGTCCGTGACGTCGAGCTGGCCCTCGTGGAGGTCCTCCTCGAGCAGCTCCATCGTGCCCTGGAGCATCGTCAGCGGCGTCCGCAGCTCGTGCGAGGCGGTGGCGACGAACGCGCGCCGCGCGGACTCCTGTCTTCGCAGGTCCTCCTGCATGCCGCCCAGCGCCCTGGCGAGATCGCCCACCTCGTCGTGGCCCTCGTCGCGCGGCATCGAGACGGTCGGGCCCTCGGCGGAGATCCGCAGCGCGGCCGCGCGCAGCCGCCCGAGCCGCCGCAGCAGCGTGCTGGCGAGCGCGACGGCGAGCAGGACCGCGACGGCCAGGCCGACGCCGGCGGCCGCCAGCAGCGCGCGGCGGACCTCCGTGACGGCGTTGGCGACCTCGGTGAGGCGGCGGCGGGCGACGACCACCCCGACGACGCCGCCGTTGCGATAGAGCGGCACCCCGATCGCGACGTCGTCGCCGCGCACGTCGAGCACGGTCTCCTGGCGGTTGATCGTCCGCACGGCGGCGAGGAACGCCTGGCGCGGCGGCGGGCCGCTCTCGGAGTCGGCGAGGAAGCCCGGGGGAGACTCGTTGTTGTCGGCCGGGGTCAGCGCGAGGTCGGTGACGAGCACGCGCCCGGCGGTCTGGTCGGAGAGGTCGAAGGCCTGGCTGCTGAGCGCGATCTCGCGGTCCACCTCGCCCTTGCGCCCCAGCGCGTCCTCGAAGCGCGGCCGCGCCGCCAGCACCGCAGCGCGCAGGCTGTCGATGCTCTGGTCGCGCAGGCGCTGCTGGAGCGGGCTGAGCACCACCGCGGCGGCCGCGCCGAGCGTGACCACGCTCGTGAGCACGAGGGCGACCAGGAGGCGGCCGCGCAGCCCGCCCCACAGGCGCAGCCGCGGTCTCATGCCTCGCGGAAGCGGTAGCCGGTCCCGGGCACCGTGAGGATCAGGCTCGGCTGCTCCGGGCGTCCTTCGAGCTTCTCGCGCAGGTGGCGGATGTGCACGTCGATCGCGCGCGGGTCGCGGTAGGCGCTGTCACCCCAGATCGCCCGCAGCAGCTCCTGGCGGTTGAACGCGCGCCCGGGCCGGCCCATCAGGCAGGCCAGCAGCTCGAACTCGCTGAAGGTCAGGCGCACCGCGCTGCCCTCGACCTCGACGCGACGCAGCTCGCGGTCGAGCGCCACGGGGCCGATCGCGAGGCTGCCCTCGACGACCCGGCCCTGCGCGCGCCGCATGACGGCGCGGATGCGGCTGCGCAGCTCGGCGAGGCCGAACGGCTTGGTCACGTAGTCGTCGGCGCCCGCCTCCAGGCCCTGGACCGCGTCGGCCTCGGAGTCGAGCGCGGTCAGCATGATGATCGGCACCACGTCGCGCCGGCGCCGCAGCATCCGCGCGACGTCGTGGCCGGTGGGGCCCTCGCCGAGCGCGATATCGAGCAGCACGACGTCGAAGGGCTGGTCGGCGGCGGCCTTCAGCGCGGCCTCGCCGTCGGCGACGGCGGTGACGCGATGGCCCTCGCGCTCGAAGGAGCGGCTGAGCATGTCGCGCAGCGGCTTGTCGTCGTCAACCAGCAGGATGTCCAGTGCTGTCGCGGTCTGCACGCACCCAGGGTACTCGTGCCAGGTCCCGATTAAGGCGTGTTAGGTGGGGTTAGGTGCGCGTGTGATCCCGCTTCCCACCGGACAGAGTGGAGACATGTCGACAGTCGAATTCGATCGCGTGCACTCTCCCTCCGCCTCCGACCGCAAGGGTCCCGTGGCGGTTCTCGGGGGCGGCCCGGCCGGCCTCACCGCCGGTTACCTGCTCGCCAAGAAGGGCGTGCCCGTGATCGTGTTCGAGGCTGAGGACCAGGTTGGCGGCCTGGCCAAGACCGAGGTGCGCGACGGCTACCGCTTCGATCTCGGCGGCCATCGCTTCTTCACCAAGTCCGAAGAGGTCAACGAGCTCTGGCACGAGGTGATGCGCGAGGAGTTCCTGCTCCGCCCGCGCATGTCGCGCATCTTCTGGAACGGCAAGTTCCTCACCTATCCGCTCGAGGGCATGGACGTGATCAAGAAGCTCGGCCCGATCGAGCTGATCCGCTCCGGCCTCTCCTACCTGTGGGCGAAGGTCAAGCCCAAGGGCAAGGAGGAGAACGTCGAGCAGTGGGTCTCCAACCGCTTCGGCAAGCGGCTCTACCAGCACTTCTTCAAGACCTACACCGAGAAGGTGTGGGGCGTGCCGACGACCGAGCTGCGCGCGGAGTGGGCGGCCCAGCGCATCAAGGGCCTCTCCTTCACCTCCGCCGCCAAGGCCGCGTTCTTCGGCAACAAGGACGACAAGATCAAGTCGCTGATCGGCGAGTTCCACTACCCGCGCTTCGGCCCGGGCCAGATGTGGGAGACGATGGCCGACGAGATCATCGCCGCGGGCGGCGAGGTCCGCCTCAACGCGCCGATCCAGGACATCGAGGTGCGCGACGGCCAGGTCACCGCGGTGATCGCCGGCGGCGAGCGCATCGAGCCGAGCGAGGTCATCTCCTCGCTGCCCCTGCGCGCGACGATCGGGCTGTCCGGCGCGGCCGCGGCGGGCGAGGTCCAGGCCGCCGCCCAGGGCCTGCGCTACCGCGACTTCCTCACGGTCGCGCTGGTGATCGACGGCGAGGACCTCTTCCCCGACAACTGGATCTACATCCACGAGCCGTCGGTCCAGGTGGGCCGGATCCAGAACTACCGCTCCTGGAGCCCGTGGATGGTGCCGGACGAGTCCAAGGCCTGCGTCGGCCTCGAGTACTTCTGCTTCTCGGGCGACGAGCTGTGGGAGTCCAGCGACGAGGCGCTCGTCGAGCTCGCCAAGCAGGAGCTCGACCAGCTCGGCCTGGTCGCCCCGGAGAAGGTCGAGCGCGGCTTCGTCACGCGCGTGCCGCTCGCCTATCCCATGTACGACGCGGACTACTCGTCGCGCGTCGACGTGATCCGCGGCTGGCTCGCGGGCGTCTCCAACCTCCAGCAGGTCGGGCGCAACGGCCTGCACCGGTACAACAACTCGGACCACTCGATGCTGACCGCGATCCGCGCGGTGGACAACATCCTCACCGGCGCCGAGCACGACATCTGGGCCGTCAACGCCGAGTCCGTGTACCACGAGGAAGCGGTCAAGGACGAGAACCCGTACAAGCGGGCTCCTGAGACGCGCTCGATGCGCGAGCCGCTCGTCTCAGAGGGTTGAGCGTCCAGCCGCCGGGTGGACGGATGTACGATGCCCCGGCTTCCGGTGCGTCGATACGCTGGACGCGTCTGGAGGGCGATCGGACAAGCCTCCAAAGGCTCCCCACGGACGGATTTCACGGATGACCGAAACGGCGGCTCCTCCAGGCCGCCGTTTCCTTTTGCGAAGGACGACTAGCCGCGCCTGATCTTCATCCGGCGCTGGACGCGGGCGCGGTTGCCGGCCGCGTCCCTCGCCGTGACGGAGACCACGAGCGTCGCGCGGCGGTGGCGCCTCAGCGCCTTCAGGAGCCGCTTCGCGCCCTTGCGCGTGGTCCGCAGCCGCAGGATCGTGCGGCGCCCGCCTCGCAGCGGGGTGCGCACGCGCTTGAGCTTCACCTTGCCGGCGCGCGCGGTCACCGTCACGCGGCAGGCCTCGCTGGCGGTGAGCGTGATCCGCGGCGTCGCGCGCAGGCCGACGCGGCCCTTGCGCGCCGGCGCGATCCGCACGCGCGGCGAGGTGCGGTCGGGCAGGGCGGCCGGCTTGGGCGCCGGGGCGGGCGGGGCGGTGGGGATCCCGGCCGGGCGCCGGGCGCAGCACGCAGGCGCCGAGGGCGCCGTCCTGGAGGCGGTCGACGCTGCCGGCGATCGACACCACGTACACGTGGCCGCAGGCGTCCTCGCCGAAGGACACGAGCGTGGGGCGCGCGGGGAGGCCCTCGTCACGGTCGCCGGTCGCGCGCGGCCGGGCGGGGACGAACGAGCGCACGACCGCGGCGTACGCGTCCGCGTAGACGTAGCGGCCGAACAGGCCCGGGAGGCCCGGGTCGCGCACGACGAGGCCGCCGGTCACCGCGCGCGGGCCGGCCTGCTCGTAGTCGAAGATCGGCGGGAGGTAGTTCCCGCCCAGCGTGCAGGGCGTCGGACCGGCGATCGTGCCCTCGCGGCAGGACCAGCCGTAGTCGGCGACCTTGCCGAGGCCGTCGGCGAAGCGCGCCTGGTCGATCTCCTCGCGCGCGCCCTGGCCGACGTCGCCGATGAAGAGGTCCTTGCTGCCGCGCGTGTCGAAGGAGAAGCGGAACGGGTTGCGCAGGCCGTAGGCCCACAGGGCGGTGCCGAACGGGTTGTCGGCCGGCACCGTGTAGGCGCCCGCGTTGCCGGGGCGCGGGTCGATCCGCAGCATCTTCCCGAGCGGGCTGCCGAGGTTGCGCGCGTGGCCGAACTGGTTGTCCTGGCCGCCGCCGTCGCCGGTGGCGAACCACAGCATCCCGTCGGGGCCGAAGTCGAGCTGGCCGCCGTTGTGGTTGGCCGCCTCGCCGTGGTCCAGTTGCCACACGATCCGGCCCGTCGGGTCGGCGCGGTCCGGGCTGTCGGCCGAGCGGCGGTACTCGCGGATCTGGATCTCGCCGGCCGGCTCGGCGGTCAGGTAGACGTAGAAGAGCCCGGTGCGCTCGTAGTCGGGCGCGAAGGCGATCGAGAGCAGCCCGCGCTCGTCCTCGGCGGAGCGGACCTCGGCGGTGAGGTCGAGGAAGGGCGCGGCGAGCGGGGTGCCGTTGCGGACGACGCGGACCATCCCGCGCCGCTGGACGACGAACAGCCGCTCGGTGTCCCGCGGCGGTGAGGCGACGTGGATGGGCTGCTCGAAGTCGCCGACGCGCACGAAGCTCGGTGCGGCGGCGGCGCCTGCCGGCGCTGCGAGCGCAAGCAGGACGAGCGCGAGGAGCGCTCTAGTGGTCCGCGACATGCCCGTCCGTGGGCTCCAGCGGCAGGCCGTCGGCGTCCCACGCGGCGATGCCGCCGTCCATCGAGTAGGCATCCCAGCCGGCGCGGCGGTAGGCGTTGGCCGCCATCCCGGAGCGCGCGCCGAGGCGGCAGTAGAAGACGACCGGGCGGTCCTTGTCGATCGTGGGCGCCTGCGACGCCACCCGCTCCAGCTCGATGTGCCGCGCGCCGGCGATCCGGCCGGCCTCGTGCTCGTAGTCCTCGCGGACGTCGATCAGCTGGATCTCGCCGGCGTCGTGGCGGGCCTTGACGTCCTTGGGGCTGACGTCGACGTCGTCGGCGTGGAAGGCATGCTCGGTCATGGCGCCACGGTAGCGATCCTCAGGGGCGGGGCCCGCGCGCCTTCGGCCCGCCGCCCGCCTCGTGGGCGACGAGGCGATGAGCCTGGCGCGCCCACGCGCACAGCAGCGGGCGCGTGTCGCGCGGGTCGATGATCTCCTCGACGCCGAAGCGCTCCGCGGTCCGGAAGGGCGAGCGCACCGCGTCGAGCCTTCCCTCGATCTCGGCGCGCAGGGCGACCGGGTCCGCGGACGCCTCGAGCTCGCGCCGGTAGGCGGCCTCGAGCCCGCCGGCGATCGGCAGCGAGCCCCAGTCGCCCGACGGCCAGGCGTAGCGGAGGTTGAGCCGCGAGTGGTCGCCGTGCGAGGCGCCCGCGACGCCGTAGACCTTGCGGACGAGCACCGAGACCCAGGGCACCGTCGCCTGGTGGACGGCGAACAGCGCGCGCGCCCCGCGGCGCATCGTGCCCGCGCGCTCGGCGTCCGAGCCGATCACGAAGCCCGGCTGGTCGACGAGGTTGGCCACCGGCAGGCGGAACTGGTCGCAGAGGTCGACGAAGCGCACCAGTTTGTCCGAGGCGTCGCCGGTCAGCCCGCCGCCTCTGTCTCGGCCTGCGGCCTCACCACCGCCTTCGGCTCGGCCTGGGATCGGACGCGAGCACGCCGACGGGCCGGCCCTCGAGGCGGGCCAGCGCGCAGATGACCGAGCGGCCGTGGCGGGCGCCCAGCTCGAAGACCGAGCCGCGGTCGAACACCGCGGCCAGGATCGCGCGCATGTCATAGGGCTTGCGCGGGTCGCGCGGCACGCTCGAGAGCAGCGCCTCCTCGCGGCGATTGGGCGGGTCGCTGCTCGCGGTGACCGGCGGCAGCTCCCACACGCTCGGCGGCAGGTAGGAGAGGAAGCGCTTGAGCTGGTCGAGCGCGTCGTCCTCGTCCTCGGCCTCGTTGTCGACGGCGCCCGCGCGGGTCTGGGCGCGCGAGCCGCCGAGCGTCTCCTTGTCGGGCGACTCGCCCATCGCCGCGGCCACCACGGGCGGGCCGGCGACGAACAGCTGCGAGGTGCCGCGCACCATCACCGAGAAGTGCGAGGCCACGACGCGCGCGGCGCCGAGGCCGGCCACCGGGCCGAGCGCCGCGGTGGCCACCGGCACGCGCGCGAGGTTGGCGATCGCCAGCTCCATCCCGGGGATGAACGGCACGTACGTGTAGCCCATCGTCTCCAGCGACTTGACCGAGCCGCCGCCGCCACTGCCTCGGCCAGAGGCCTCGTCACCGGCTTCGCCTCGCCGTCGACGAGTCGCACGAGCGGCAGCCGCATGTCGTGCGCGAGCCGCTCGGCGTAGACCATCTTCTCCCAGATCGCCGCGTCGGCGGCGCCGCCGCGGACGGTGAAGTCGTCGCCCTGGACGACGGCCGGCCGACCCTCGATCTCGCCCTGGCCGCAGACCATGTTGGCGGGGGTGAAGGCGCTGAGCTCGCCGTCGTCGTCGTAGACGCCCGTGCCCGCCAGCGCGCCCGTCTCGTGGAAGCTGCCGGGGTCGAAGAGGCGCTCGATGCGCTCGCGGACGGTGCGGCGGCCGGAGGCATGCTGCCGCGCCACGCGCTCCTCGCCGCCCATCTCGCGCGCGAGCGCCTCGCGGCGCGCCAGCTCCTCGAGCTCGGGCTCCCAGCTCATGCGGCGGTAGCCTCGCAGCATGTGGTCGAACTGGTCGCGCGGGCAGTCGTGCGCGCCCGCCGAGCACGCGCGACCGGGGAACCGGGCGGAGCTGTCCGAGGCCGTCGCCCGCGGTCGCGCGGTGCGCGTGGCGGGCGCCGGGCACTCGTTCTCCGGCGGGGTCGTGACGGACGGGACGCTGCTGTCGCTGGAGCGCCTGGACCGCGTCCTCGACGTCGACCGCGCGGCCGGGCTCGTGCGGGCGGAGGCGGGCGTGTCGCTCCACCGCCTCGTGCGTGAGCTGGCCGGCCACGGGCTCGCGCTGCCGAACCTCGGCGACATCGACGCGCAGTCGCTGGCCGGCGCGCTCGCCACCGGCACGCACGGGACGGGCGCGCGGCTCGGCAACCTCTCGACGGCGGTCGCGGCGATGGATCTCGTGCTCGCCGACGGCTCCGAGCTGACCGTCGAGGGCGGCGACGAGCTGCTGGCCGCGCGCGTCGGGCTGGGCGCGCTCGGAGTGGTGGCGTCAGTCACCCTGCGCTGCGTGCCCGCCTTCCGGCTCCACGCCGTCGACCAGCCGCTGCCGCTCGAGGACGTCCTCTCCGACCTCGACGCGCACGTCGACGCCAACGACCACTTCGAGCTGTTCACCTTCCCGCACTCGCCGCTCGCGCTGACGCGGACGAACAACCGCAGCGACGCGCCGCGCACGCCGCGGCGCCCGCGGCTCGAGTGGCTCCAGGACGTCGCGATGGACAACCACGCCTTCGGGCTGCTCAACCGCGCGGCCCGGCGCGCCCCGCGGGCGATCCCGCACATCAACCGCGCCGCCGGCCGTGCCGCCTCCAAGCGCGAGCGGGTGGCCGAGTCCTTCCAGGTCTTCGCCAGCCCGCGGCTCGTGCGCTTCGAGGAGATGGAGTACGCGCTGCCGCGGGCGCGCGCCGCCGAGGCGGTGCGCGCGTGCCGTGAGATCCTCGCGCGCCATCCCGTCTCGTTCCCGATCGAGCTGCGCTTCTCGGCCGGCGACGACGCCCTGCTCTCGCCCGCGCACGGGCGCGAGACGGCGTACGTCGCCGTGCACGTGTTCGAGGGGATGGAGTTCGAGACGCCGTTCCGCGAGGTCGAGGCGCTGCTGCGCGGCTGGGACGGCCGCCCGCATTGGGGCAAGCGCTCCTTCCTCGCCGCCGAGGACCTGGCGCCGCGCTACCCGCGCTGGGCCGACTTCGCGGCGATCCGTCAGCGGCTGGACCCGGACGGGCGCTTCGTGAACCCCTGGATCGCACGCACCCTGGGCGCCGGCGCGTGACCTCCCGCCAGCGCTGGACCCTCGCGGCCGTCTGCGTGTCGACCGCGCTGCTGCTGATCAACGTGGCGGCGCCGAACGTCGCGCTCGAGGACATCGCCGGGGACCTCGACGCGTCGTTCACCGACCTGCAGTGGGTGCTCAGCGGCTACTCACTCGTGCTCGCCGTCTTCCAGCTCACGGCGGGCTCGCTGGCCGACCGCTTCGGGCGCAAGCGGGTGTTCGTGTTCGGGCTGTGCCTGTTCAGCGCCGCCTCGGCGGTGTGCGCGTTCGCGCCGTCGTCAGGAGCGCTGATCGCGGCCCGCGCGGTCCAGGGCCTCGGCGCCGCGATCGTCTTCCCGAGCTCGCTCGGGCTGCTCGCGCAGGAGTTCGAGGGGGACCAGCGCCGGCGGGCGATCGGCATCTGGGGCGCGGTCATCGGGCTCGCGTTCGCGGCGGGCCCGCTGGTGGGCGGGCTGCTGGTCGAGGCGTTCGGCTGGCAGGCGATCTTCGGCTTGGGCTTCGTGCTCGGGCTGCCGACCACCGTGCTCGCGGTGCTCCAGGTCAGCGAATCGCGCGACCCCGACCCGAAGCCGATCGACTGGCCCGGCGTCGGCACGCTGTCGACGGGGCTGTTCCTCGTCGTCTACGCGGTGCTGCGCGGCAACGCGCTGGGGTGGACGAGCCCGACCGTGCTCGGGCTGGTCGCGCTCGGCCTCCTCTTCCTCGCCGCCTTCGCGGCCGTCGAGCTGCGCGTGGCCGAGCCGATGCTCGACCTGCGCCTGTTCCGCAACAAGACGTTCCTGGGCGCCACGCTGATCGTCGCGACGCTGGCCGGTGGCTCGTTCGGCGCGTTCGTGTACATCTCGCTGTTCCTGCTCGACGTGCGCCGCGGGTCGCCGGTCGAGGTCGGGCTGTGGCTCGCGCCGCTGGCGATCGTCGCCTTCGTGTTCTCGCTCGTCGCCGGGCGGCTGAGCGCGCGCGTCCCGCTGACGGCCGGGCTCGCGCTCGGGATGGCGCTGACCGCCGGCGGGCTCGTCCTCATGACGGGCATCGGCGCGGACTCCTCGTGGCTGCACCTGCTCGCCGGGCTGATCGTGGTCGGGGCGGGCACGGGGCTGGCCAACCCGCTCGTGACCTTCGCCCACCTCGGCGTGCTGCCGCCCGCCCAGGGCGGCCTGGCGTCGGGCATCAACAACACGGCGCGGCAGCTCGGGCTGGCGGTCGGGATCGCGGTGCTCGGCGCGCTGCTGCAGAGCCGCATCGCCGACCGCGTCGAGCAGCGCACCGACGGCCTCGGCGCGGCCCGCCGCACGGTGACGGACCGGATCGCCGACGGCGACGTCGCCTCCGCCACGCAGCTCGCGCCCGCGGCCGCGCGCGACAGCCTCCGCTCGACCTACGAGGCGGCCTTCGCCTCCGGCCTCAACGAGATCCTCTTCCTCGCCGCGGGGCTCGCGCTCGTTGGCCTTGCCGCCGCGCTCATGCTCGTGCGATCCCGCGATCTGTGGCAACCCGCCTGAACCTGGCGCATGCCCCCACCCAGCCGCCGTTGACGTTCGGCGGTCCTACAGGAAACACTCGCCTTCGCCCCGGTACGTCGGCACGACGTCGACGACCTCGCCACCCCGAACCAGATGCAGTGAGTTGAACCGCTCACACAGCTCGCCGGCCTTGGCATGCCGCATCCACACCGTGTCGCCGACCTTCAGCGCAGCAGCCCCAGGCCCGCGCAAAGGCGTCTGAACCTCACCCGCGCCCTCCTGCCTGTCGAGCTTCAGCCCCGGCGGGAGAAACGGCGCCGGCAGCCGGTCACGCCCCGCGGCACCCGAAGCCGGGTAACCGCCCCCGAGCAGCGTCGCCGTCCGACCGTCCGGCCGCCGCACGACCGGCAGCGCGAACAGCGCGGCGGGCGTCGGGCGGAAGCTCGCGAAGGCGTCGAACAGCGTCGGCCCGTACAGGCCCGAGCCGGCGGCGACCTCGGTCACGGCCGGCTCCAGCGCCGTGCGCTCCACCGACCCCGTCCCGCCGCCGTTGACGAAGCGCAGCGGCGCGACCTCGCTCACCGCCGCCACCACCGCGGCCCGCCGCGGCGCCAGCTCCTTCAACGACGCGCGCTGCATGGCGCGGAGCGCGGCGCCCATCAGCGGCTTCCCCGGCGGCCGGTCGCCGACGCCGGCGATGTGCGCCTCGTAGCTCATCAGCCCGTCGAGGCGCAGCTCCGGCCGGGCCACGACCTCGCGCGCGAGCGCGGCCGCCTGCTCGGGCGTGCGCAGCGGCGAGCGCCGCGCGCCGATGCGGATGCGCCCGCCGAGCGGCCACCAGCCCGCGTCGATGTCGAGCGCGACCAGGATCGGGCCGCCGCCCGCCTCGCGCGCGGCCGCCACCGCGAGGTCGAGGTGCTCGGCGCAGTCGGCCATGATCGTCACGCGGTCGCACGGGCCGGCGGCGAGCGCGCGCAGGGCGGCGCGGTCGACGGTGGGGTAGGCGACGACGAGGTCCTCGTGGCCGTGGCCGGCCAGCCACAGCGCCTCGGGGAGGGTGAAGGCGAGGATCCCCTGGAGCCCTGCGGCGAGGCCGCGCTCGATCAGCGCGCGGCAGCGGACGGACTTCGAAGCCAGCCGGATCGGCGTCCCGTTCGCGCGCCGCAGCAGGTCGGCTGCGTTGCGGTCGAAGGCATCGAGGTCGATGACGGCGAAGGGCGCATCAAGATGGGAGGTCGCGTGTTTGAGGACGTCGTGGCCGGGCACTTCGCTATGGTGCCGCCGGTCGGTAAGAGGACATAACGCCGAATCTTCGCCGGTGACCAGGCCGGAGAAGAACGGGGGAACCAAATTGGGCCAGGAATTTCTGGCCCGGGGGCGAATCGCCGCATATGCGGTGTAGCGCGATCTTTCCGCGCGAGCCCGACAGCTAACCCCGTAGGCGATGAAAGAAAGGGTTTTCGTTGTCACGCTGTCGCATGCTCGCCGTAGCCTTATTGGCGCTCGGTTCAATGATGGTTTCGGCCGTGGAGGCCTCCGCTGCGAAGCGGACCTTCGGTCAGCGGGCGCTCAAGCAGGGGATGCATGGCCGCGATGTGCGAGTCCTCCAGGATTTCCTGACCCGCGCCGGGTTCACCACGACGGTTGACGGCCAGTTCGGCCGCGGCACCGCCCGCCGCGTGCGCTCATGGGAGCGCGACGCCGCACGCCGCGTCGACGGCAAGGTCAGCCGCCCCGACGCCCGCGTGCTGCGCTCCACGGTCGAGGCGAGCCGCGCGCCCGTCGAGCCGGTCGCGCCCGCCACGGGCAAGGCCGTGCTCGGGGACGACGGTCGCGCGACCGCCCCCGCCGACGCGCCGCCGCAGGTCCAGGCGATCATCGCCGCCGGCAACAAGATCGCCAGCAAGCCGTACAAGTACGGCGGCGGGCACGGCAAGTGGGAGGACTCGGGCTATGACTGCTCCGGCTCGCTCTCTTACGCCTTCCACGGCGCCGGGATGCTCGACCAGGCGCTCGACTCCACCGGCTTCATGAGCTGGGGCGAGGCGGGCAAGGGCCAGTGGGTCACGATCTACGCGAAGGGCAGCCACGCGTACATGGTCATCGCCGGCCTGCGCTTCGACACCAGCGGGCGCTCCACGCAGAACACCCGCTGGCAGACGGACATGCGCTCGGCCTCGGGCTACACGGTCCGTCACCCCGAAGGTCTTTAGACCGCGGGCAGGGTAAGGGAGGCACCGCGTGCGCGGCGGGCGGGCCAGGGGTACGACTTGCGTACCTCATGGCCGCCCGCCTGCGCTGCACCTCGTCGCCTGACTAGTAGATGTCGCGCTCGCGAGCGACGGGCCGGTCCGTCGTCGCGACGGTGCGCCGCGAGGCGACCGACATCAGGTAGAGCGAGATGATCAGGCCGACGATCCCGACGATCATCAGGATCAGGCCGATCGTCGCGACCTCGAGCCCTGAAATGTCCACGTTGACGGCGAAGTACAGGATCGCGCCGACCGCGATCAAGAAGATGCTGGTTCCGATGCCCATGGGTCGTTCTCCTCGTAAGGGTGCACGGGCCAGCATGCCCGTTCGTCTCGTCCGCGAAAACCCTGCGGACGCGTGTTCTAGGCTCCCATCATGGCCACGATCACGCCGTCCGACACGTACGCGCTCTCTGACGACCATGTCGCCTTCCGCGACACGATCCGCCAGATCGTGCGCGAGCGCGTCGAGCCGCGGGCGGCGGAGATCGACGCCAAGGCCGAGTACCCCTGGGACCTGCGCAAGCTGTTCGCCGAGCAGGACCTGCTCGGGCTGCCCTTCGACGAGGAGCACGGCGGCACCGGCACCGGCACGCTGATGCTCAACATCGCCGTCGAGGAGGTCTCGAAGGCGTGCGCCTCGACCGCCCTGATCCTGATGGTGCAGGAGCTCGGGACGCTCCCGATCCGGCTCTTCGGCTCCGACGAGCTCAAGCAGCGCTTCCTGCCGAAGTGCGCCAGCGGCGAGTGGTCGCCCGCCTTCGCGCTGTCGGAGCCCGAGGCGGGCTCGGACCCGGGCGGGATGCTCACCAGCGCCGTCCGCGACGGCGACGAGTGGGTCATCAACGGCACGAAGAACTGGATCACCAACCTCGGGATCGCCGACTTCTACGTCGTCTTCGCCGTCACGGACCGCGAGAGCCGCCGCCTCTCCGCCTTCGTCGTCGAGGCGGACCGCCCCGGCTTCAGCGTCGGCAAGCTCGAGCACAAGCTCGGCATCAAGGGCTCCCCGACCGGCCAGCCGATCTTCGAGGACGTGCGCGTCCCGCACGCGAACCTGATCGGCACGGAGGGCAAGGGCCTGTCCGTCGCGCTCGGCACGCTCGACGCGTCGCGCCTCGGCGTCGCCGCCCAGGCCGTCGGGATCGCGCAGGGCGCGACCGACTACGCGGCCGCCTACGCGCGTGAGCGCAAGCAGTTCGGCCAGCCGATCAACGAGTTCCAGGGCATCCAGTTCAAGCTCGCCGACATGGAGACGCGCACCGCCGCGGCCCGCGAGCTGCTCTACAAGGCGTGCGCGAAGATCGACCGCCACGAGCCCGACCGCGGCAAGTACTCGGCGATGGCCAAGCTGTTCGCCTCCGACACCGCGATGGCCGTCACGATCGAGGCGGTGCAGGTGCTGGGCGGCTACGGCTACGTCAGCGAGTACCCGGTCGAGCGCTACATGCGCGACGCCAAGATCACGCAGATCTACGAGGGCACGAACGAGATCCAGCGCCTCGTGATCGCCCGGACGATGAAGTGATGATCTCCGACTGGCCCGCCTGGCGAAGGATCGCGGCGTCCGCGCTGTTCTGCCTCTGCATCGCGGTGCTGGTCATCACGGTCTTCCGGGGCCTCGCGCCCGACTATCCGCTGCGGCTCTTCCAGGGGATGGCCGTCGTCGCCGGCGGGCTCGGGCTGCTGGGCATGGCGATCGCCGCGATCACGACCCGGCTCGCCGACTACCAGGAGCCCGCCGACGAGGAGGAGTTCGAGCGGCTCGTCCGCCACACCGAGCAGCTGGCCAAGGACAACCTCGCCGCGGAGCCGGACGAGAGCGAGTTCATGACGCTCGACCCGCGCCGGCCCGAGGACTTCGAGGAGCTCGTGCGCGAGGCGCTCGACGACCTCCCCGACCTGCTCCACAAGGCGCTCGACCACGTCGCCGTCGTCATCTCCGACAAGGGCGCCCGCCACGGCGCCTACGGGCTCTACCAGGGCGACGGCGTCGCCCGCGACAACTACCCCGACCGCATCGTCATCTTCCGCGACACGCTGCTGCGCGACTTCGGCCACGACCCCGACGAGCTGCGCGCGCAGGTCACGCGCACGGTGCGCCACGAGCTGGCCCACCACCTCGGCGCCGACGAGCTCGGGGTGCGGGAGATGGGCCTGTGATGATCGTGATGACGCCGCACGCGACCCCCGAGGAGGTCGCGGCGGTGGAGGGGCGGCTCGAGGCGATGGGCGTGCACGTGCTCGTCATGCCGGGCGAGCTGACGACCGCGATCGGCGCCATCGGCGACCCGCAGGGCGTGCGCGAGGCCGGGTTCGAGGGGATGGAGGGCGTCGACCGCGTCGTCCCGATCTCGCGCCCCTACAAGCTCGCGTCCTCCGAGCTCTTCCACGACGGCCCGAGCGTGTTCGACATCGCCGGGCGCACCGTCGGCGGCGACCAGACCTTCTGCCTGATCGCCGGGCCCTGCACGGTCGAGACGCGCGAGCAGACGATGACCGTCGCGCGCACGGTCAAGGAGGCGGGCGCCTCGATGCTGCGCGGCGGCGCCTACAAGCCCCGCACGTCGCCGTTCGCGTTCAAGGGCCTCGGCCCCGCCGGGCTCGAGATCCTCGCCGAGGCGAAGGCGGAGACGGGCCTGCCGATCGTGACCGAGCTGCTCGACAGCGCCCACGCCGAGGTCATCCACGACTTCGCCGACGTCGTCCAGATCGGCGCGCGCAACATGCAGAACTACGCGCTGCTCGAGGTCGCGGGCAAGCTCGGCCTGCCGGTGCTGCTCAAGCGCGGGCTGTCGTCATCGCTCGAGGAGCTGCTGATGGCCGCCGACTACGTCCTCAAGGAGGGCAACGAGCGCGTGATGCTGTGCGAGCGCGGGATCCGCACGTTCGAGACCGCGACGCGCTTCACGCTCGACCTCTCGGCCGTGCCGTGGCTGAAGCTCCACACGCACCTGCCGGTGATCGTCGACCCGAGCCACGCGACCGGCGACCGCCGGCTCGTCGAGCCGCTGGCCCGCGCGGCCGCCGCGGTCGGCGCCGACGGGATCATCGTCGAGGTCCACAACGACCCGGAGGCCGCCCTCTGCGACGGCCCCCACTCGCTCTACGCGCACGACTTCCCCGAGTTCGCCCGCCGCGTCGCCGCCCACGCGGCGCTCGACGGCAAGCGGATCGCCTAGCTCTAGCGGGGCCCTCGCCCGATCGCCGAGTTGGCGAGCCGCGTGAACACGCGCCGCTCGGTCTTCTTGTTGCCGAACTTGCCCTCGATCGTGTAGAGGACGCCGTCCTGCACCCACTCGATGCTCGCGGGCGCGCACGACGCGCCGCAGCGCAGCGTCTGGAAGTAGCCCGTGCGGCCGCGCTTGAGCTTGATCTTGGACTTGTTCGTCGGCTTGGCGCCGCGCTTGGCGCGGAAGCTCGCGACGGCGCAGGCGGTCGCGCGGCGGCAGCGGCGGACCGCGCCGATGTCGAAGCGGTAGCTCCCGCCGCGGCCGCGGCCCTCGGAGTACAGCTTCCGCAGGTCACTGGTGAACGTGCTGGGCAGCAGCACGTCGATCGACGCGGTCTTCTTGACCGCCGTGAGCGGGCGCTCGACGAGGTCGGGGACGTCGTAGATGTATGTCGCGGCGGACGCCGTGGCGGGCACGGCCAGCGCGAGGAGAATGGTTAGGAGGAAAAGGCGGGTCACGATAAGCCGCAGACTAGACCGCGGTCACGGCTCCGCGGGAATTCCAGTGCTCGAGGTCGGCCTCGCCGAGCTCCGTCGAGGGCGGGGCGTCGGCGAAGAACTCGCTCGCCAGCGCGTACCAGTCGCCGCCCGCGCGCAGCTCGCCGAGCGTCGTGAAGATCAGCCCCTCCATGCGTCGCACGAGCAGGGCCTGGGGCGGGATGGTGAGCCGTCGCAGCTGCTCGAACCAGGGTGCGCGCGGGGACGAGGTCTCGTCGATCAGCGCGGCCACGTACTGCGGGTCGAGCCGGCGCGAGCCCGGCTGCAGGTACCACTCGCCGGCGGCCGTCAGCCACTCGAGCAGCGCCTCGCCCTCGAACGCGGAGGGGTCAGGGAGATAACCAAGCCGCGAGAGGATCGCGTGCACCTCGTCCGGGTCCTCGGCCACGACCGCGCGCGCCAGCGCCTTCTCGCCCTCGAGGTGCTCCTCGTCGAGCGTGCGCATGAGACCGAAGTCGAGGAAGCCGACGCGCCCGTCGTCGAGCAGCAGGTAGTTGCCGGGGTGCGGGTCGCCGCAGACCCGGCGCATGCGCGCGAGCAGCGAGAAGTAGAAGCGGAAGACGATCTCGCCGAAGCGGTCGCGCTCGGCCTCGTCGAGCTCCTTGATGTCGCCGAAGCGGCGGCCGGAGAGCAGGTCGGTGACCAGCACGCGGCGGCTCGAGAGCCCGGTGTGGACGCGCGGGACGTGGGCGAACGGGTGGCCGCGGAAGGCGCGCTCGACGGCGCGGTGGTTCTGGGCCTCGAACTCGTAGTCGAGCTCCTCGGCGATCCGCTCGCGCAGCTCCGCGTACAGGGCCTTGACGTCGAGCCCGGGCGCCAGCCGCTTCACGAGCGGCAGCAGCAGCGAGAGGTTGCGCAGGTCGGACTCGACCGCCTCCGCGACGCCGGGGTACTGGACCTTGACCGCGACGGCGGCGCCCTCGAGCGTCACGGCGCGGTGGACCTGGCCGATCGAGGCGGCCGCGAACGCCTCCTCCTCGAAGGACTCGAAGTGGTCGCCGACGCTGCCGCCGAGCTCCTCCTCGAGCAGCTTGCGGACCTTCTTGAACGGCAGCGGCGGCACGTCGTCGCGCAGCGAGGCGAGCGTCGCCTTGAACTCCTCGCGCTCGGACTCGGGGATCGCGCTGAAGTCGATGGTCGAGAGGACCTGGCCGACCTTCATCGCCGCGCCGCGCATCTGGCCGAGCTGCTTGACGAGCTCGGTCGCGAGCGCCGCGGCGCGCTCGCCGGTGGCGGCGTCGGCCTGCTCGGGCGAGCGCACGAGGTTGGCCGCGCGGGTCCCGGCCCAGCGGGCGGATTGGCCCGCGACGAGCCCGCCGAGGCGGGCGGAGCGGCCGATTCGGGTGGAGGGAGGGGAGTCGGCCATACCTCGAGGGTACGAGGCGGGGCTGCGAAGCGACCAACCCATCTAAGATTGACTGAGGAGTCAATCAACAGGAGAGCCCATGCCTGAAGCCGTAATCGTCGACGCCGTGCGCACCCCGATCGGGCGCGCGGTCAAGGGATCGCTCAAGGACATCCGCGCGGATGACCTGGCCGCCATCCCGCTCAAGGCGCTCGTCGATCGCAACCCGGGCGTCGACTTCGGGCAGACGGACGACCTCATGATGGGCTGCGGCTTCCAGGCCGGCGAGCAGGGCTACAACGTCGGCCGCTCGGCCCTGCTGCTCTCCGGGATCGATCATCACGTCCCGGCCACGACGGTCAACCGCTTCTGCGCCTCCTCGCTGCAGACGCTGCGGATGGCCTTCCACGCCATCAAGGCCGGCGAGGGCGACCAGTACATCGCCGCCGGCGTCGAGGCCGTCTCGCGCTTCGGCGACTCGCCGATCCCGTTCCACCCGTAGCTCGACGGCTCCGAGGGCTCGATCTTCAACGTCTACATCCCGATGGGCCTGACCGCCGAGAACGTCGCCGACCGCTGCAAGGTCTCCCGCGAGTCGCAGGACGAGTGGGCCGCGATCTCGCAGCAGCGCGCCGTCGCCGCCCGCGACGCCGGCCACTTCGACCGCGAGATCGTCGCGGTCACGCTCGAGGACGGCACGCAGGTGACCCAGGACGACGGCCCGCGCCCCGGCACGACGAAGGAGAAGCTGGCCGAGCTCAAGCCCGCGTTCCGCCCCGACGGCACCGTGACCGCCGGCAACGCCTGCCCGCTCAACGACGGCGCCGCCGCCGTGCTCGTGATGTCCGCCGACAAGGCGAAGGAGCTCGGCCTCGAGCCGCGCGCCCGCATCATCGCCTCCTCCGTGGCGGCGATCCGCCCCGAGATCATGGGCCTCGGCCCGATCCCGGCGGTCAAGAAGGTGCTCGAGCAGGCCGGCATGACGATCGAGGACATCGACGTCCTCGAGCTCAACGAGGCGTTCGCCGCCCAGGTCGTCCCGTGCCGCGACGAGTGGGGCATCGACCCCGAGAAGCTCAACCCCAACGGCGGCGCGATCGCCCTCGGCCACCCGTTCGGGATGACCGGCGCGCGCATCATGACCACGCTGCTGAACAACCTCGACTCGCTCGACGGCACGATCGGCCTCGAGACGATGTGCGTCGCCGGCGGCATGGGCCAGGCGATGATCGTGGAGCGGCTTCGAGACTGAGAGCGGTCGCGGCAGGTCCGGCGAACGTCAACGGCGGCATTGACAGGAAGGGTGCGAACCGCCGAGAGCACCCGTTTGGAGACGAGTGCGCAGTCGACCCCCTCTGGCGGGGTCAAGTGCGCACTGGTCCTGCCAGAGGGCCGAACCCCAGTCCTACCCAGCCGCCGTTGACGTTCGTCCCGCGCTGTCGCGCACTCGTCACTCGCCGAGCACCTTGATGACGAGCCGCTTGTCGCGGCCGCCGTCGAACTCGGCGTAGAAGATCGCCTGCCACGGGCCGAGGTCGAGCCTGCCGTCCGTCACCGGGACGATCACCTGGTGGTGGACGAGCAGGTTCTTCCAGTGCGCGTCGCCGTTGTCCTCGCCGTTGCCGCGGTGGTGGCGGAAGTCGCCGGGGTCGGGGCCGAGAGTCGCGCGCGACCTCGTTGGCCGGCGCCTTCCAGCTCGGCGGCGCGAGCTTGTCGAGCCACTCCAGCGTGTCCTCGAGGATGCCGGGCTCGTCGTCGTTGATCCAGACGCCGGCGGTGATGTGCATCGCGCAGACGAGCACCATCCCCTCGCGGATGCCGGAGTCGGCGACGGCCGCGGCCACGTCGTCGGTGATCCGCACGAACTCGCGGCGGCGATCGGTGTTGAAGGTCCGGTAGACGGTATGCGCGGTCATCCGGGCATCATGCCCGCATGGACCTCGGGATAACGGGCCGCACGGCGGTCGTCACCGGCGCGAGCCGCGGCATCGGCGCGGCGGCCGCGCGCATGCTCGAGCAGGAGGGCGTGCGCGTGCTCGCCGTGTCGCGCTCGGACGGGGATCGACGTCACCGATCCCGCCGCGCCGGAGCGGATCCTCGAGGCGCTCGGCGGCAGCGCGCCGGACATCCTCGTCAACAACGCCGGCACGAGCTTCGCGCGCTCGCTCGACGACCTCACCGACGAGGACTGGGCGGGGCAGTGGGAGCTGCACGTGATGGCCTCGATGCGGCTCATGCGCGCCTTCGCCCCGGCGATGGCCGAGCGCGGCTGGGGCCGGATCGTCAACGTCGCCTCCTCCGCGGGCAAGCGGCCGTCGCTGACCAACGCCGCCTACTCCGTCACCAAGGCCGCGCAGCTCTCGCTCTCGCGCGTGTTCGCCGACACCTGGGCCGACCGGGGCGTGCTCGTCAACGCGGTCGCCCCCGGCGCGGTGGCGTCCTCGCTGTGGGTCGGCGAGGGCGGCCTGGCCGACCAGACCGCCGCCGCGAAGGGCATGACCAGGGAGGAGGCGCTGGACGGCGCAGGCGGCCAAGATCCCGCTCGGGCGGCTGGCGACCGAGGAGGAGATCGCGAGCGTCGTCGTCTTCCTCTGCTCCGAGCGCGCCTCGATGGTGACCGGCGCCGCCTGGGCGGTCGACGGCGGCACGGTTGCAACCATCGTCTGAAGTAGGCGACAATCGCGCCATGCCACCCGCCGCCCGCATCGGAGACATGCACGTCTGCCCCATGCAGTCACGCCCGGCACGCCGCCGATCCCGCACGTCGGCGGCCCGATCATCCCCCCCGGCGCCCCGACCGTGCTGATCGCGAAGCATGCCCGCCGCGACGGTCGGCGACATGTGCACCTGCGTCGGGCCGCCCGACAGCATCGTCATGGGCTCGACGAAGGTCATGATCGGCGGCAAGCCCGCCGCCCGCATGGGCGACAGCACGGCGCACGGCGGCACGATCATCGGCCGGCGCGCCGACCGTGATGATCAACTAGCCCAAGGTCCAGCAGACACCGGCCCGCGCGGGCCGTAACGTCGTTCCGCAGGTGGGCACGCCGCCTTCGGACCGGTCCCGGCGAGATCGCGCGCGAGCATCACCTCCCTGCCGTCGTCCTCGCGTCACCCGCCGGCGCGAGTGACGCGGCAGGGTCTTCAGACCGGTGACCGGCGCCTCGTCGCGCGCGACCATCTCCGCGTAGCGGCCGCCGAGCGCGAGCAGCTCCGCGTGGGTGCCGCGCTCGACGATCTCGCCGTGGTCGAGGACGATGATCTGGTCGGCGCCGCGGACGGTCGAGAGGCGGTGGGCGATGACGATCGTGGTGCGGCCCTCGGCGAGCTGCTCGAGCGCCAGCTCGACCGCGCGCTCGGTCTGGACGTCGAGCGCGCTCGTCGCCTCGTCGAGCACGAGCACGGGCGGGTTGCGCAGGATCGTGCGGGCGATCGCGATGCGCTGCTTCTCGCCGCCGGAGAAGCGGAAGCCGCGCTCGCCCACGACGGTGTCGTAGCCCTCGTCCAGCTCGGCGATCTTGTCGTGGATCTGGGCCGCGCGCGCGGCCTCCTCGATCTCCTCGTCGGAGGCGTCCGGGCGCGCGAAGCGCAGGTTCTCGCGCACGGAGGCGTGGAACAGGTAGGTCTCCTGCGACACGACGCCGACCGCGTCGGCGAGCGCGCCGAAGGTCAGCTCGCGGATGTCGACGCCGTCGATCAGCACGGCCCCGCGCTCGGGGTCGTAGAGCCGCGCGGTGAGGTACCCGAGCGTCGTCTTGCCCGAGCCGGTCTCGCCGACGATCGCCGTGCGCGTGCCGGGCGCGACCTCGAGCGTCGATCGTCGCGCAGCGTCCACTCCTCGTCGTAGCGGAACCACACGTCCTCGAAGCGCACCTCGCCCGCGACCGCGCCGAGCTCGCGCGTGCCGGGGTGGATGTCGACCGGCAGGTCGAGGTACTCGAACACGCGGTCGAACAGCGCCGTCGAGGTCTGGACGTCGACCGCGACGTTGAGCAGCGAGGAGATGGGGAAGAACAGCCGCGTCTGCAGCGTGGTGAAGGCGACGACGGTGCCGATCGAGACCGCGCTCGGGCTGAGCCCGGCGAACAGGTAGACGAGCGCGGGCATGACCGCGAAGGAGGTCTGGATCGAGGCCATCGTCCAGCGGCCGGCCATGCGCGAGCGGACCTCGAGGTCGGCCAGCCCGGCGGACTCGCCCTCGAAGCGGTCGGCCAGCTCGGCCGAGCGGCCCATCGACTTGCCGAGCAGGATGCCCGACACGCTGAGCGACTCCTGCACGAGCGAGGAGATGTCGGCCATCGCGCCCTGCTTGACGGTGGTGATGGCCTTGCGCTTGGCGCCGACGCGGCGCGAGAGCGCGACGAAGAAGGGGAGCACGGCGAGCGAGAACAGCGCGAGCCGCCAGTCGAGCAGGAACATCGCGACGACGCTCGCGAGCACGGTCGTCACGTTCGAGACGATCGAGGTGGCGGTCGTCGTCACGACGGTCTGCACGCCGCCGATGTCGTTGGCGATCCGCGACTGGATCTCGCCGGTGCGCGTGCGCGTGAAGAACGCGAGCGAGAGCCGCTGGAGGTGGCGGTAGACCTTCGCGCGCAGGTCGTGCATGACGCGCTGGCCGACGACGTTGGAGAGCCACGTCTGCGCGACGCCGAGCACGCCCGTCGCGACCGAGATCGCGATCATCCCGCCGACGAGCATCAGCAGCAGGTCGCGGTCCTTCTCCGGGATCGCCTCGTCGAGGATGTCGCGGAGCAGGAACGGCGACACCATCCCGAGGCCCGCCGAGATGGCGATCAACGCCAGTACCGCGGCCAGGCGGCCGCGGTACGGGCGGAAGAGTCGGGCGACCCTGCGGGTCACGCGACCAGCTTAGGCGCGGGCTCCAGGGCCCGCTCGAGGACCTCGTCGATGGTCATGACGGGGTGGAACTTCATCTGCTCGCGGACGTCCTCGGGCACGTCGTCGAGGTCGCCGCGGTTGCGCTCGGGCAGGATCACCTCGGTGAGGCCGGCCGCGTGCGCGGCGAGCACCTTCTGCTTGAGGCCGCCGATCGGCAGCACCCGGCCCTGCAGCGTGACCTCGCCGGTCATGCCGACGGTGTGCTTGACGGCTCGGCCGCTGAGCAGCGACGCCAGCGCGGTGGTCATCGTGACGCCCGCGCTCGGGCCGTCCTTGGGGATCGCGCCCGCGGGGACGTGGACGTGGAAGTCCCGCCCGTCGAACGCCTCCTCGTCGATGCCGAGCTCCTCGGCGTGGCCGCGCACGTAGGAGAGCGCGATCCGCGCCGACTCCTTCATGACGTCGCCGAGCTGGCCCGTGAGGACGAGGCCGTCCTTGCCCTTCATGGTCGTGGCCTCGACGAACAGGACGTCGCCGCCGGTGCCGGTGACCGCCAGGCCGGTGGCCACGCCGGGCACTGCCGTGCGCGCCGCCGCCTCCTGGAAGACCTTCTGCCGGCCGAGCGCGTCACGGACGTGGTCGACGCGTCAGCGCCACCGGCGCCTCGACCTTCGCGCTGGCGATCTGGGTCGCGGTCTTGCGCAGGATCGTCCCGAGCTCGCGCTCGAGGTTGCGGACGCCCGCCTCGCGGGTGTACTCGGAGGCCACGAGCTGCAGCAGCTCGTCCGACACCGAGACCTCGTCCTCGCGCAGTCCGTTGCGCTCGCGCTGGCGCGGCCACAGGTAGTCGCGCGCGATCGCGGTCTTCTCCGCGACGGTGTAGCCGTCGAAGCGGATGACCTCCATGCGGTCGAGCAGCGGGCCGGGGATCGTCTCCGCCACGTTCGCGGTCGCGATGAACATGACCTGCGAGAGGTCGAGCTCGACGTCGAGGTAGTGGTCGCGGAACGAGTGGTTCTGCGCCGGGTCCAGGACCTCGAGCAGCGCCGACGAGGGGTCGCCCCGCCAGTCCGCGCCGACCTTGTCGACCTCGTCGAGCATGATCACCGGGTTGATCGTCCCCGCGTCGCGCAGGGCGCGCACGAGGCGGCCCGGGAGCGCGCCGATGTAGGTCCGCCGGTGGCCGCGGATCTCGGCCTCGTCGCGGACGCCGCCCAGCGACATGCGGACGAACTCGCGTCCGGTGGCGCGGGCGATCGACTCGCCGATCGAGGTCTTGCCGGTGCCGGGCGGGCCGATCAGGGTCAGGATCGCGCCGGACTTCTTGTCCTCCGCGATGCCGCGGTCGGTCCGCAGCTTGCGCACGGCCAGGTACTCGGTGATGCGGTCCTTGACGTCCTCGAGGCCGGCGTGGTCCTTGTCCAGGACCTCACGCGCGTGCACGGGATCGAGCTTCTCGTCGGAGCGCTTGTCCCACGGCACGGCGATCAGCCAGTCGAGGTAGCTGCGGATCATTCCGGCCTCGCCGGACTGCTCGCCCATGCGCTCGAGGCGGCCGAGCTCCTTGTCGGCCTGCTCGCGCACGTCCTCGGGCATGCCCGCCTCGGCGATCTTGGTGCGGTACTCCTCGACCACGTTGGCCGAGTCCTCGCCCAGCTCGCGCTGGATCGACTCCATCTGCTTGCGCAGGAAGTACTCGCGCTGCTGCTGGTCGGCGCCGGACTGCACGTCCTCGCGGATGCGCTTGCGCACCTGCAGCTCGGTCAGGCGGTCGCGCTGGATGCGGACGGCGAGCGCCAGGCGCTCGGTCACATCGACGGTCTCGAGCACCTCGACCTTCTCCTCGAAGGTCACGTCGGGCGCGTAGCCGATCGTGTCGGCCAGGGCGCCGGGCTCGGCGATGGCGCGCAGGAACGCGCCGACGCGCTCGTCGGCTCCACGGGTCTCGAGGATCTCCTCGACCACGGCGCGGTACTCGCGCTCGAGGTCGCGGGTGCGGCCGTCGACCGGGCTGTCGTCGATCGACTCCTCGACCTCGACGCGCAGTCTGACCGGTCGGGTCGGTCTGGGCCGCGCCGGCGATGCCGCGCATCTGGCCGGACAGGGCGACGGCACGGCCGCCGCCGGGCAGCCGCACGCGCTCGGTGACACGCGCGATGGTGCCGACCTTGGCGAACTCCGACCCATGGCGAGGGACGAGCAGGACGCGCTCGTCATCACCGACGTCCACGGGCAGGGTCACATCCATGGTCGGGAAGACGACGGTGTCGTCCAACGGGATGAGTAGAAGCTGGGTCATGCAGGCTTGCCCTTCCATAGCCACTTACGAATAGTGCGTATTGTAGCCGCAGTTGGTTGCATCTGCAGCAAGGAGATGATCTTAGTCGGCGCGACTGAGATCGGTCGCGTGAGGGCCGGCGAACGTCAACGGCGGCTGGTGAGGAGGAGGGTCCGGGATGGTCCGCGCGAGACGTCGAGTGCGCACTTGACGTCGCTATTGCCAGGTCAACTGCGCACTCGGTTCTGCCGGGGCCGCCCGAACCACCCCTACCCAGCCGCCGTTGACGTTCGGCGGCGCTGCCGCGACCGACCGAGACCTATCGCGGCGCCATCCGCAGCGCCCCGTCCAGCCGGATGACCTCGCCGTTGAGCATCGGGTTCTCCACGATGTGGGCCGCCAGGGCGGCGTACTCGTCGGGCCGGCCGAGGCGGCTGGGGTGCGGCATCGAGGCGCCGAGCGCCTCGCGCGCCTCCTCGGGCAGCGCGGCCAGCAGCGGCGTGTCGAAGAGCCCTGGGGCGATCGTGCAGACGCGGATGCGGGCGCTCGCGAGGTCGCGGGCGGCCGGCAGCGTCATCCCGACGATGCCGCCCTTCGACGCCGCGTAGGCGACCTGGCCGATCTGGCCGTCGAAGGCGGCGATCGAGGCGGTGTTGACGATCACGCCGCACTCGCCGCCGTCGTCGGGCTCGTTGGCGAGCATCGCCGCGGCCGCGAGCCGCAGCACGTTGAAGGTGCCGATCAGGTTGACCGTGACCGTGATCCTGAACGGGTCGAACTGGTGCGGGCCGCGCTTGCCGGCGACCTTCTCGGCCCAGCCGACGCCGGCGCAGCAGACGGAGATCCTGCAGGTCGTCCCCGGCCGCCGCGACGGCGGCCTCGACCTGCTCGGGCTCGGTGACGTCGCAGCTGACGAACGTCGCGTCGAGCTCCTGCGCCAGCGCCTCGCCCTTCTCGGCGTTGAGGTCGGCGATCGTGACGTTCGCGCCGGCGGAGCGCAGCCGCCGCGCGGTCGCCGCGCCGAGCCCCGACGCGCCGCCGGCCACCAGTGCGTTCGTGCCCTCGATCCGCATTGGCGGCGCAACCTACACGCTGTAGCGCAGATACAGCTCGCCGTCGGCGGTGGCGACGCTGCGCAGCGCGAGCCGGGCGGGAGCGGGCAGCGCCCCGCCGGCGACGATCGCGGGCTGGCTGTCGTCGCCCGTCACCAGCGGCGACAGCGTGAGGAAGAGCTCGTCGAGCAGCCCGCCGGCGAGCAGCGCGCGGTTGAGCCTCGGGCCGCCCTCGCACAGCACGGACCCCAGGCCACGGCCGTGCAGGTCGGCGAGCACCGCGCCGAGCCCGGCGAGCGGCACCACCTCAACCGTGGCGGCGACGGCGGGCGGGTCGGCCTCCGCGGGCGTGTAGACCAGCACGCGCTGCCCGGGGACCTGGAACAGCCCGGCCTCCCACGGCAGGTCGAACGAGCGCGACACCAGCACCGCGGGGCACGGCAGCCGGCCGTAGCCCTCGGCGCGTACGGTCGCCGGCCCGACCAGCAGTGCGTCGGCGCGCCGGCGCAGCGCGAGCAGCAGCTGCAGGTCCATCGGCCCGCCGAGCGGCCGCGAGGAGCCCGCCGACCGCCGCGCGGCCGTCGAGCGAGGACACCATCACCGCAGCGACATGTGGCCCGGCGGGCGCTGGCCGGCGAGCTCGTCGGGCGTGATCGCCGCCCGCTCCGGCCAGACGCGCTCGAGGCTCAGGAGCCGGTGCGTCGATCAGCTCCGCGGGCGCATGCTCGGGCGCGAACGACGGCAGCGTGGGGGCCCAGCGAAGCTCCGGCACGGCGGCGAAGCTACCAGTAAAGGGATAGGGTCCGGCCGTCGATGGACGTCCGTCGCATCACCTTCTCGGAGATCATCGCGGCGGTCGGCGGGGTGCTGCTCGCGCTGAGCGTGTTCGTGAAGTGGTACGAGGCGCGGCCGGAGAACACGAACGCCAACGTCAACGGGATGAAGGGCGTCGTGTCGGCGTGGGACGCGCACACGATCCTCCGCTACGTCTTCCTGCTCGCGGCGCTCGCGCCGATCGTCCTGCTCTACATCGTCGTCCGCGACCACGAGCTCTCGTGGCCGCGCGGCGAGATGACCGCGGTGATCGGGATCATCGCCTTCGGGCTCGTCGTCTACCAGGGCGTCATCGACCGGCCCGGCGAGCCGCCGAGCGAGATCGAACTCGAGATCGGTTGGTGGATGGCGCTGCTGGGCACGATCCTGATCATCGTGGGCGGCTCCTATCGCGCGTCCACCACCGAACGACCACGCAAGCCACCTGGAGTCTTTTAGATGCCACCTCGCGAAGTCCCGGACCGCAACCTCGCCCTCGAGCTCGTGCGCGTCACCGAGGCCGCGGCGCTCGCCGCCGGACGCTGGGTCGGCATGGGCGACAAGGAGGCCGCCGACCAGGCGGCGGTCGACGGCATGCACGCGGTGCTCCACACGATCCACATGGACGGCATCGTGGTGATCGGCGAGGGCGAGAAGGATGAGGCGCCGATGCTCGCCAACGGCGAGCAGGTCGGCGACGGCTCCTCGCCGCAGGTCGACATCGCCGTCGACCCGCTCGAGGGCACGCGCCTGTGCGCCGAGGGCAGGCCGAACGCGCTCGCCGTGATCGCGCTCGCCGAGCGCGGGGCGATGTTCGATCCGGGCCCGATCGTCTACATGGAGAAGATGGCGGGCGGCGACGAGGTCGCCGACCTGCTCGACCTCGACCGGCCGCTCGGCGAGACCGTCGAGCTCGTGGCCGAGCGCCGCGGCACCGACGTGCGCGACGTCATGGTCGTCGTGCTCGACCGCCCGCGCCACGAGGAGGGCATCAAGGCCATCCGCGAGGCCGGCGCGCGCGTGCGCCTGATCACCGACGGTGACGTCGCGGGCGCGCTGCTCGCCGTCTCCCCGCGCACGCCCGCGACGCTCCTGTGGGGCATCGGGGGCACGCCCGAGGGCGTCATCTCCGCGGCCGGCATCAAGTGCATGGGCGGGGCGATGGTCGGCCGCCTGTCACCGCGCGACGACGGTGAGCGCAAGGCGGCCGAGGATGCCGGCTACGACGTCGACCGCGTGCTCACCCACGACGACCTCGTCAAGGGCGACGACGCGTTCTTCTCGGCCACCGGCGTCACCGACGGCGACGTCCTCCAGGGCGTCCGCTACCAGGGCACCCGCGGCGCCTCGACCGAGTCGCTCGTGATGCGCACCCGCTCGGGCACGGTGCGCCGGATCACGTCCCGTCACGACCGCGAGAAGCTGCGGGCGCTGACGGGCTACAAGATGGGCTGAGGGCTAGACCCGCCGCGTCAGCCAGAGCGCGAGCACGACGAGGCAGGCGGCCGCCGCCGCGGCGAGTGCCGCGATGATCCCCCACGGCGTGTCGCCGACGGTGACCGAGCCGTCCTTCTCCTCACGGATCCCGCGCGGGTCGAAGCGCCCGACGGCCGACTGCTCGAGGTCGAGCCGCGCCAGCGAGCGCAGGAAGCCGTGGGTGACGAGCACGTGGATCTTCGACTGCGTGTTCGAGTAGACGAACTTCGTCAGCCAGGTCGCGATCGCGGGGTAGAAGCTCGCGATCTCGACTTCGACGTGCACGGTCGCCCAGCCCTCCTCCTCCTGCGGGTAGCGCCGCACGTCGATCTCCAGGTAGCCCTTGCCGCCGCGCCCGCGAGGCGAGACGAGCAGGCCGTTCTCGATCCGCCAGCGCACGATCCCGCGGTCGCCCGACAGCTCGTACTCGGGCGCGCGGAAGCGCAGCAGCACGAACGGGCGGAAGAGCAGGACGACGAGGCGCTCCGTGTCGGTGTACGTGACGCGGATCAAGCCGAGCGTCACGCGCGACAGGTACTTCCAGTAGGTGCGCGCCAGGCGCTCGAGATGGGTCGCGTTCCAGCGCGCGTCCAGCTCCTCGGAGGGGACGGTGACGTCGGCGGCCTGGATCGAGCGCACGCCGCCGTCGTCGTCGAACACGGTGTGCTCCTCGGGGTCGCGGATCACCGCGTCGGCGACCCGGCGCTGCCGGTGCGCGTTGAGGAGGCCGGTCACGTGCCTACCAGCGCCGCCCGCACCGCGGCGTCGAAGCCCAGCGGCCGGTCATTGAGCCCGGCCGGCGGCGGCTGCTCGACCACCATCTCGGTCTTGAGGCCGTCGATCAGCGGCCGCACGAGGCCGGTCTCGACGGGGGTGACGAGCGAGACCCAGTACGAGGAGAGACGCGGTGTGAGCATGGGGACCTTGAGGATGAGCGGCGGCCGGCGATCGAGGATCGCGGCCGTCCGGCGCATCATCTCACGGTACGTGAGGACGTCGGCGCCGCCGAGCTGCACCTCGCCGGGCGGCTGGGGGTGCTCGCCGGCGTCGGCGAGCGCCCGCGCCACGTCGTCGATCGCGACCGGCTGCGAGGACGTGTCGACCCAGCGCGGCGTCACCATCAGCGGCAGCCGCCGGACGAGGTGGCGCAGCATCTCGAAGGAGGCGCTACCCGGCCCGATCACCATCGCGGCGCGCACGTAGACGAGCTCGCGCACGCGCTGGGCCAGCAGCTCCGCGACCTCGTGGCGGGAGCGCAGGTGGATCGAGGCGTCGGGCCCGGTCGGCCCGAGGCCGCCCAGATAGACGACGCGCTCGACCCCCGCGGCGCTCGCCGCCTCGCCGAAGTTGACGGCGGCCGCGCGGTCGCGCTTGGCGAAGTCGTCGCTCGGGCTCGCGCCGCGGCCCATCGAGTGGATCAGGTAGTAGGCGGTGCGCACGCCCTCGAGCGCCTCGGCGAGCCCGTCGCCCTTGACGGCGTCGCCCTTGTGCAGCCGCACGTCGCCCGGCAGGTCGGCGGCGCCGGGGTCGCGGACGAGGGCGCGGACGCGGCGCCCGCGGCCGCGCAGCTCGTCGAGGAGATGGGAGCCGACGTAGCCGGACGCGCCGGTCAGGAGGATCGGTTCTGGGTCTCGTGTCGTGGAGGTCATCACGCCAGATACGTGCGCCGCGGCCTGGCGGATTCGATCCGAGGCGTGCCGGGCCCCGTAGCGGGGAGGAGTGCGAAGACCAACGTTGAACGCAATGTTGAGGGAATTGTGAAAGGTCTCGCCATCAAGGACGTGGCCGAGCGGACGGGCATCGCCGCCGGCACGATCCGGATGTGGGAGCAGCGCTACGGCTTCCCGGAGCCGGAGCGGACGAGCGCGGGCTATCGCCTCTACGGCGAGGACGACGTCGAGGCGCTGCGCCGCGTGCTCGCCCTCCGCGAGCGCGGCCTCTCGGTCCCCGCCGCCGTCGCCCGCGTGCGCGGCGCGGACATCGCGACCGACCGGCCCTCGCTGTTCGGCGCGCTCGCCGGAGGCGACCAACCGGTCGGCTCGCAGGTCCTCTCCAAGCGGACGCTGCTCGCGATCTCGCGCGCGATCGAGGACGAGGCGATGTCGCGCGCGGCGTCGCCGCTGGTGTTCGGCGCCTTTCAGCGCGAGCGCAACTACCGCGCGGTCGAGCACCGCTACCGCGCGATGGCGCGCACGGCCGACGCCGTCGTCGTGTTCGCCGACTTCGAGCGCCTCGGCACGGGCGGCGCGGTCGCGGAGGTCCCCTTCGAGGCCGGGGGCGCGCTCGGCAACGAGTGGGCCGTCGTGATCGACGCCCCGGGCTACAGCGCGTGCCTGCTCGCGTGGGAGCAGCCGCAGCCGGCCGCGAGCGTGCCCGACGGCGAGCGCAGCTTCGAGACGATCTGGACGCTCGATCCGCGCACCGTGCGGCGGGCGGCCGAGGTCGGCGCCGGGCTGGCGCGCCGCGCCGACGACGCGCTGGGCGAGCACGTCGAACAGCTGCTGTCGGAGCGCCCGCTGGCGATGGAGCATCCCGCGCCGAGCCTGACGTCGGTGACGAACCGGATCGTCGGCTATCTCGACGCCGAGCGCTAGCCGGCGACGCGGACCGCGCCGATGCGGTCCGTGTGCGTGAAGCCGAGCTGCTGGGCGGCGGCCGCCGTGAAGTCCCAGCGCGCCTCCGACCCGAACGGCCCGCGGTCGACGACCGGGACCACCAACGTCCGCGACCCGTAGCGCACGGCGACGTTCGTCCCGCACGGAAGGCTGCGGTGGGCGACGCCGACGAGCTGCCGGGTGAGCTCGATCCCGCACGCCGTGGTGTTGCCGTAGAAGCCGGGGCCGTACCAGGTGGCGACGGCGCCGCGGTAGACGGTGAGCGGCAGCTCGGGGGAGACCGAGGCGCTCGACGCCTCGCCGCGGACGACCGCGCGGAGCTGGAACTGGCCGGTGCGGCGGGCCCGCCAGCGCGCGATGAAGCTGCCGTCGGGCTGGACGGTCGCGCGCGCCTGCCGCGTCCACGTCTGCGTGGCGGAGTCGAGGTACTGGACGACGACGGTGCGTCCGGCGAGGCGCTGCTCGACGGCGCCGCGGAAGCGCACCTTGCGGCCGAGCAGCGCGTTGCCGCCGCCCGACAGCGCGAACGGCGAGGCCGGCGCGCTCACGGGCGCGGGCGCGCCGCCTGAGAGCGGGCCCGGCGCCTGAGCGTCGGCGGTCGCGGGAACGACCGCGGCGAGCGCGGCAACGAACAGCACCATGCGGGTCAGCGAGCTTCTCATTCGATCTCTGATGCCTACGAGGTGAGCTGACGGGCTCGCGCAGAGAAAGCAGCGCTACGGCCAGAGATCCGGTCGATTCGCCCCCGCGGATCTCACTTCGATCCGCACTGGGTCCCCCGTTCGCCCGGTTGAGTAACCCGGCGATTCGGCGTCGCGCAGGCTAGCAGTGATCTACGGCTTGGGGAGCCGGTTCACCGCGCGCTTGAGCACCTGGCCGCCGACGGTGAGGCCGATCTGTGCCAGCTCGCCGGCGGCCTGGATCGCCGTCGTCACGAGCTCGGTGCCGCTGGGCGGCTTCGATCCGCGCTCGAGCGGCTCGGACGCCTCGGAGCGCGCGCGCTCCGTCGACTCCTGCAGTGCGGGTGCGCCCGCGCGGACGGGGCGCGGCCGATGTGGCGTGCGCGGCTCCGGCGCCGGCGTGGCGGCGACGGGCTTGGACTTTGCGGCGGCCTTCGGCTTCGACGCGGCAGCCCTCGGCTTCGCCGCGGTCTTCGGCTTCGCCCTGGTGGCGGTCGCCGTGCCGCGCGAGCGCGCGCCACCGACGCGCGTGGTGCGCGTCGCGGGGAGGTTGCCGAGCACGCCGGCGTCGTCCTTGCGCGCAGCCGCGCGGCCCTTCTTCTTCGGCTTGGCGGTCTTGTCGCTCATCCGATTCCAGTCTACGTTTCAGATCGCCCGATCGTTGGGGAAACGAACAAGAATCTGTGAAACCTCGCGCATGGCGGGGCGTAGAGGGAACTGCGGGCGCTTGTCCGTGGACGCGTGACGAGCGACCGCCTAGACTCACGACTCAGTTTCGAGCGTGCCGCTGTAGGAACGGATCGAGTGCGCCGACCTAAGCTCTTAGCGAATCCATTCAAGCCCGCCCGTCTTGCGGCGAGCCCGAGAAACAGGATCTGATGTCAGTAGTCGACCTGCAGGAACTGGAAGAAGTCAAGGGCCTGCTCCTGAAGGGGCAGCAGCTCGGAGTGCTCACCTTCGCTGAGATCGCCACCGCGGTCGCGGAGATCGACCTCGACGAGTCAGACGTCGAGGAGCTGCACACGTACCTCGAGAAGTCCGAGATCGAACTGGTCGAGGAGATCGACCCGGCCGTCGGCGCGGCGCAGGAGGAACGCGCGCCCGACAAGCGCGGCCGCCGCAAGGCCAAGACGGCGATCGACCTCAAGCCCGACATGACGACGGACAGCCTCCAGCTGTTCCTCAAGGACATCGGCAAGGTGCGGCTGCTCACCGCGCAGGAGGAGGTCGACCTCGCGCGCCGCATCGAGCGCGGCGACCTCGACGCGAAGCAGAAGATGGTCGAGTCCAACCTGCGTCTGGTTGTCTCGATCGCCAAGAACTACCGCAACCAGGGCCTGCCCTTCCTCGACCTGATCCAGGAGGGGACGCTCGGCCTCGTGCGCGCGGCCGAGAAGTTCGACTACCGCAAGGGCTTCAAGTTCTCGACCTACGCGACCTGGTGGATCCGCCAGGCGATCGCCCGCGCGCTCGCCGACAAGGCACGCACGATCCGCATCCCGGTCCACGTCGTCGAGAAGCTCAACAAGATCGGCCGCGCCGAGCGCAAGCTCGTGACGGAGCTCGGTCGCGAGCCCACGCCGGAGGAGATCGCCGAGGTCACCGGCATCGAGCCCGACGAGGTCGACTCGATCAAGCGCTCCGCGCAGGCGCCGGTCTCGCTCGAGAAGCCCGTCGGCGACGAGGAGGAGTCCGAGTTCGGCCAGTTCATCGCGGACGAGCGGGCCGAGTCGCCCTACGAGCGCGCCGCCGAGATCCTCACCAAGGAGGCGCTGCGCGAGGCGCTGGAGAATCTCTCGTACCGCGAGCGTCGCGTGCTCGAGCTGCGTTACGGGCTGGGCGGCGAGCACCCGCGCACGCTCGACGAGGTTGGGCGCACCTTCAACGTGACGCGCGAGCGCATCCGCCAGATCGAGAACCAGTCGCTGAAGAAGCTGCAGTCCCTCGCGGAGGCCCAGAAGCTCCGCGACGTCGCCTAGATAGCTGCCCACCGGTACGCCCGAAGCGCCCTGGACCGCACGCCTCGGGGCGTGGGAGGATCGCGGGGTGGAGCGCCAGTCCGAGGTCCAGGCGACGGAAGCTTCCCCCGCCGCGCCGGTGCAGGCTCCGGCGCAGCCGCAGAGCGCCGTCGAGCTCGTGCTCGCGCTCCAGCGCAGCGCCGGCAACGCCGCGGTGAGCCGGGCGCTTATCGCGCGTCTGCAGGAGACCCCGATCCACGGCATCTACGTGCCGGCCGCCATGACGGCGGACCGGTCGCTGCGCCACGAGCGCCATGACGGCGTCGCGTTCGTCCGCGGCGCCGGCGAGGACGCGACGGGCGTCGATGTCTCCGACATCAGGCAGGGAGCGGTTGGGGACTGCTTCTTCCTCTCCCCGCTGATGGCCGTGGCGCGCATCAACCCGGGCCTGGTGAAACGGCTGATCCGCGGGCCGATCGGGCAGACAGAGATCGGCGCGGACGTGTACGAGGTGACGCTGATGGTCGGCGCGGGCGGGAAGCCCGTCACCTACCGCGTCGACGACCGCTTCGTGACAGACGCGGCGGGCGATCCGCAGTACGCGCAGTACGGCGACATGTCCGCCCTCGGCCCCGAGCTGTGGGTGATGCTGCTCGAGAAGGCGTGGGCCGCGTCGAAGGGCAGCTATCAGCAGATCCACTTCGGCCAGAGCGCCGACGGCCTGCGCGCCCTCACCGGCAAGGAGTCGACCCGCCGCGAGGTCGCCGATCGCAGCGACCGCCAGATCATGCGCGACATCCGCAACGCGATCGACGACGGGCGCCCCGTCATCTGCAGCAGCGTTCTGACCCTGAGCGCGGCCGCGCTGCG
>CAWBCU010000039.1:0-309489 GCA_963787335.1 uncultured Solirubrobacterales bacterium | reverse complement strand
GTAGAGCTGCTTCGACGTCCACGCGTCGGCGCGCGGGCGCAGCGCGTAGAAGCCGCCCTTGTTCGCGTCGAGGATCGACCCGAACACGCTGGGCGAGTCGAAGGCCGGGCAGCAGTACCAGTCGATCGTCCCGTTCGTCCCCACCAGCGCGACCGTGTGGAGGTCGCCGACGAGGCCGTGCTCGGCGATCGGGAGATAGCCGTCGGTGTGCTCGCCGGCTCGGGCCATGCCTAGGCCTTCTCCTCCTCCTGCGCGGCGACCATGGCCGCGCCGAGGACGCCGGCCTGGGCGCCGTGGCGCGCGAGCCGGATGGTCGTGTGCTTGCCCAGCCCGGGCACCGTGTAGAGCGCGGCGACGGTGCGCGCGGGCTCGAGCAGGAGGTCGCCCGCGATCGAGACCCCGCCGCCGATCACGATCTCCTCGGGGTCGAACAGGTTGATCGCGTTGGCGATGCCGATGCCCAGCCGCTGGCCGAGGATGTCGAGCACGCGCAGCGCGTCGGCGTCGCCGGCCTTGGCGCCGTCGACGACGTCGTGGCCGGTGACCTCGCCGTCCTCCGCCAGGCGCTTGCCGAGGAACGAGTCCTCCTCCTGCTTCGCCTCGCGCTCGGCCAGGCGGTCGAGCGCGCGGCCCGCGGCGAGGTACTCGAGCGTGCCCGGCAGCGGGTGCTTGCCCTCGGGGACCGGCGCGCCCTCCTCGAGGTCGAGCCCGATCACCGTGTGGCCGAGCTCGGCGGCGCTCGTCACGCCGCGGTAGAGGCGGCCGCCGAAGACCAGGCCCCCGCCGACGCCGGTGCCGACGGTCAGCATCACGAGGTTCGGGCAGACGAGGCTGCCGTCCTTGTCGAACGCCTCCGCGAGCGCCGCGCAGGACGCGTCGTTCTCGATGTAGACCGGGATCCCCGTCTTCTCGGTCAGCAGCTGGCGCAGCGGCAGGTCCTGGAGCGGGATGTTGACGCTGTGGGCGATGCGGCCGGTCTCGAACTCGATGATCGAGGGCAGCCCCACCCCGGCCGCGACGGTGTCGTCGCTGCGCAGGTGCCCGATCAGCTCGACCAGCTGGGCGACGAGCGCGTCGGAGTCCGACACGTCGGTCTTGATCAGCTCGCGGGTGGTGAGCTTGCCGTCCTGGAGCGTCGCGGACGCGATCTTGGTGCCCCCGACGTCGAGGCCGATGAACTGGCCCTTCACAGCAGCGCCGCCGCGGCCTCGTCGACGAAGACGAAGATCGAGCCGTCCTCCGGGCGCACGCGCGCGGCGGGCGCGGCGGGGTCGGGCGGGTCGCCGAACGCGCGCGCGACCGCCTTCGCCTTGTCCTCGCCCGAGACGAGGAAGTCGACCACGCGGGCGCGGTTGATGACCGGCAGCGTCAGCGTCACCCGCGGCACCTGCGGCTCCATGCCCGCCAGCGGCACGCCGGCGACGAGGCGGCTCGTCTCCTCGAGCTCCGGCTTGCCGGGGAACAGCGAGGCGACGTGCGAGTCCGGGCCCATCCCGAGCAGCAGGAGGTCGAAGCGCGGGTCGTTGCCGAGGTGCTCGCGCACCAGCGCCTCGTAGGCGCCCGCGGCCGCCTCGGGGCCGAGCTCGCCCTCCATCCGCATGACGCGCGGGGGCTTGGACAGCCGCGAGAGCAGCGCGCGCTGCGCCATCCCGAAGTTGGAGTCCGGGTGGTCGGGCGGGACGCAGCGCTCGTCGGAGAACCAGACCGTCGCGTCGCTCCAGTCCGCGTCCTGCTCGGCCGCGATCGCGTAGGCGCCGCGCGGCGTCGAGCCGCCGGTGAGGACGATGTGGGCGCCCTGCTCGGCGGCCGCAGTCAGCCTCTCGGCGACCGCGGCCCCGGGATCCTCGACGACCGTGATCTGCCTCATCCGAGGGGCAGCCTACGCGACCATCGCGCGAGCGGCAGACAGCGCCGGCTTGTAGGTCGGGTCGCGCAGCAGCGCCTGGCGCACGCCCTCGCCGAGGATGCCCGCCTCGCCGCGCGAGGCGCCCAGCACCGTCCAGACCTGCTCCTTGCCCTCGCGCGAGCGGCGGACCGACTTCAGCCCGCCCGGCCCGCGGTCGAGCGAGAGCGACCCCCCCGAGGCCATCTCGATCGTCACGCCCGCCAGGCCGGGCGCGCCGGGCTGCTCGACCTCCTCCAGCCGCAGCGAGATCTCGCCGCGACGCGCGCGGGCGTGGCCGGTCCGGCGCTTGCCGCCGCCCGCCGAGAGCGAGCCCGGGCGCCAGCCCAGGCGCGAGCTCAGCCAGCCGCAGAACAGGACCGCGGCCGCCGCCGAGTCGGCGCGGTGGCGGACCGTGACAGCGGAGATCTCGGCGAGCCCGCGGCGCAGCGGCGGCGGATCGAAGGCGGCGGCGACGCGCTCGCGCCACGGGGTCGAGCGCAGCCACGCGAGGTCGACCACGTAGGCGCTCTCGAGCAGCTCGCCGGAGCGCGCCAGCGCCGCCGGCAGCTCCTGCTCGTCCTGCGAGTCGACGAGCACGACCTGCATCAGCCGCCGCAGCGAGTCGACCGCCTCGGCGTGGCCGTGGGGCGCCCACACGAGCGTCGCGAGATCGGGGACCACCAGCGGGTCGACGATCGTGTCGAGCGCCTTCAGGTGGCGCTCGCCGATCGCCAGCTCGACGGTCTCGCGGCCGAGCGAGAACGGCCCTTCGGCCTTCTCCGCCGCGACGCTGCACCAGGCGTCGATCGCCTTGCGGCGTGGCTCGACCGAGCACAGCACGAGCCGCGAGGGGTGGTAGCGGCCGACGCGCTGGAGCCGGTTCTCGACCTCGCCCCGGAACTCGCCGTCCACGACCACGACGAGGTTGAGGACGCGTGCCGGGACGAAGGCGTCCTCGTCGTGGTAGCGCTCGATCAGCAGGTGGCGGAGCGCCGCCTCGATCTTGCTCGGCGTCGTGTCCCGCTCGCGCCAGACCTCCTCGCTCATGACGTCGCGGTCACAGCCCTCGCCACTTGCGCGGCGCCAGCAGCTCGTCGGCCTCCGCCGGCCCGGGCGACCCGGCGGCGTACTCGGTCCGCGGCGGCTTGCCGTCGTGCCAGGCCCGGAGGATCGGGTCGATGATCGACCACTGGGCGATCACCTCGTCGTCGCGCGTGAAGAGCGTCGCCTCGCCGCGCATCGCGTCCTGGATCAGGCGCTCGTAGGCCTCCGGCGACTGCGACATGAACGAGGAGCCGTAGAGGAACTCCATGTTCACCGGGCGGATGCGCATGCGCGAGCCGGGGATCTTCGCCCCCAGCGACAGCGACACGCCCTCGTTCGGCTGCACGGCGAGGATCAGCAGGTTGGGCTGGACGCCGACCGAGCCGTCGGAGCCGAACGCGAGGTGCGGGACCGGCTTGAGCTGGACCGCGATCTCGGTCGTCTTGCGCGACAGCCGCTTGCCGGTGCGCAGGTAGAACGGCACGCCCTCCCAGCGCCAGTTGTGGACCTCGAGCTTGAGCGCCGCGTACGTCTCGGTCTGCGAGTCCTCGGGGACGTCGTCCTCGTCGAGGTAGCCGGGGACGTCCTCGCCGCCGGGCGAGCCCGCGGTGTACTGCGCGCGGACCGTGCAGCGCTCCACCTCCTCGGGCGTCATCGGCGTGATCGCGTCGAGCACCTTGACCTTCTCGTCGCGGACCTTGTCGGCGTCGAAGGAGGACGGCGGCTCCATGCACAGCAGCGTGAGCAGCTGCAGCATGTGGTTCTGGACGAGGTCGCGCAGCGCGCCGGAGGAGTCGTAGTAGCCGGCGCGCGACCCGATGCCGATGTCCTCGGCCGCGGTGATCTGCACGTGGTCGATGTAGTTGCGGTTCCAGACCGGCTCGAACATCAGGTTCGCGAAGCGGAACGCGAGCACGTTCTGGACCGTCTCCTTGCCCAGGTAGTGGTCGATGCGGAAGACCTGGCGCTCGCGGAAGACGTTCGAGACGACCTTCTGGAGCTCACGCGCCGACGCGAGGTCGGTGCCGAACGGCTTCTCGATCACCACCCGGACGTCGGCGTTCCGGTGGCGGTGCAGGCCGGCCTTCTTGAGCTCCTCGGCGATCACGGCGAAGAACTCGGGCGACGTCGAGAGGTAGTACATGCGCGCCAGCGGCTGCCCGGCGTCCTCGTCGAGCTCCTCGATCACCTTGGCCAGCTGCCCGTAGGCCTCGGTGTCGTCGAACGGCACCGAGACGTAGCGCATGCGCTCGAGCAGCCCGTCGAGCACCGTCGGGTCCGGCTCGCGGCGCGAGCTCGCCTCGATCGACTCCTTCATGACCGCGCGGTACTCGTCGTCGGTCTGCTCGCGGCGGGAGGCGCCGATCAGGTTGAAGCGCTCGGGCAGGGCCCCCTCGTGCGCGAGGTTGTAGAGCGCGGGCAGCAGCTTGCGCTTGGCGAGATCGCCCGACGCGCCGAAGATCACCATCGTCGTCGGCGGGACCGGCAGCCGCTCGAGCCCCTCGACGAGCGGGTTGTCGCCGACCTTGCTGTCAGGGGCGTCCGTGGGGATCGACGCGGCCATCTAAAAGCCGGCGCCGGCGGCGCGCTGGACCTCGTGGCCGCCGAACTGGTTGCGCAGCGCGGCCAGCACCTTGTGCGTGTACTCGCCCTCGTCGCGCGAGTAGAAGCGCGCGTAGAGGGCGGCGGCGATCACCGGGGTCGGGACCTCGAGGTCCATCGCGTCCGCGATCGTCCAGCGGCCCTCGCCGGAGTCCGAGACGCTCTCGCCCAGGTTCTCGAGGTCGTTGCCCTCCTGCTCGAAGGCGCGCTCGGCCAGCTCGCAGAGCCAGGAGCGCACGACCGAGCCGCGGTTCCAGAGCCCCGCGACCTCCTTGAGCTCGATCGGGAACTTCGACTTGTGCATCATCTCGAAGCCCTCGGCGTAGGCCTGCATCATCCCGTACTCCACGCCGTTGTGGACCATCTTCACGAAGTGGCCCGCGCCCGCGTCGCCGAAGTGGCGCCAGCCGTCCGGCGGGGCGAGCGTGTCGAGGATCGGGGCGAGCTGCGCGACCGACTGCTTGTGCCCGCCGACCATCATGCAGTAGCCGACATCGAGGCCCCAGACGCCGCCGGACGTGCCGACGTCGATGTAGCGGATGCCCTTCTCGATCAGCACGGCGGCCCGCGCCACGTCGTCGTGCCAGCGTGTGTTGCCGCCGTCGACGATCGTGTCGCCCTCCTCCAGCAGCGGGGTGAGCGCGTCGATCGTCTGCTGGGTCGGGTCGCCCGCCGGGACCATGATCCACACGAGCCGGGGCGCGTCGAGCTTGGACACGAGGTCCTCGAGCGAGGACGCGGCGGTCGCCCCGTGCCCCTCGGCCTCGCCGACGTGCTGCTCGTTGAGGTCGAACGCCACCACCTGGTGCTCGGAGTCCCGGTGGATGCGGTGAACCATGTTCCCGCCCATCTTCCCGAGGCCCACGAAACCGATCTGCATGACTACAGGCTCCCTCTGAGGTCGTCAATGGCCCCGGGGAGGTCCCCGGCGTTCAAGCGCACGCGGACCGCTTCCAGCCCGTGGTCGCGCAAGGTCTGCAGGTCGCCGTCGGCCTGCGCGTCGATCAGCGTGCGGAAGTCGAACTCGGCGTCGGGGACGTCCGCGTCGGCGTCGGAGTCGCTCACGAGCTGGAGGAAGCGCCCGACCGACGGGCCGCCCTTGTGGAACTGGCCGGTCGAGTGCAGGAAGCGCGGGCCGTAGCCGAAGGTGGTGGCGACGTGGTGGCGCTCGATGATCGCCTCGCGCAGCCGCCCGGCCGCGGCCTCGATCTCGTCGGAGTAGGGCAGGTAGCCCATGATCGCCAGGTAGCCCGGGGGCTCGAGGCCGCCCAGCAGCGCGCCGAGGTCGCCGTCCTCGAGGTCGGGCGAGCCCTCGTCGAGCACCTTCTGCGTCGCGTCCTTGGCCTGCTGGACGTTGGGCTGGTCGAACGGGTTGATCTCCAGCACCCAGCCGACGACGGCGGTGGCGAACTCCGACAGGAAGAACACGCGCCCGAGGTCGTCGGGTCCCGCGGCGTGGATCGTGATGGTCGGGTGCCCGGCCTCGGCGAGCGCGGCGATGCTCGCGTCGTGGTCGGCGTCGGGCGCCTCCGTGTTGCGCAGGTGCAGGAACACGCGGTCGGATCCGTAGGCGTCGGGTGCCAGCAGCGGCTCGTCGGCGATCGGGAAGACCCCGCGGCCCTCCTTGCCCGTGCTCTCCGCGACGAGCTGCTCGGCCCAGATGCCGAAGGAGCCGAGCGGGTCGTCGACGACGAAGGTCAGCTTGTCGCGGCCGGCGCGCGCGAGCTCGCCCAGCGCGAGCCCGAGCCACAGGCCCGCGTTGTTCTCGGGCGCCTCGAAGTCCGAGCACGCCTGCTCGGCGACCTGCGCGCCCTCGAGGATCGGCCGCACGTCGACGCCGGCCAGCGCGGCGGGGACGAGCCCGAAGTAGGAGAGCGCCGAGTAGCGCCCGCCGATGTCCGGGTCGTTGATGAACGTGCGCCGGAAGCCGTGCTCCTCGGCGAGGTCGGCCAGCGAGGAGCCGGGGTCGGTGACGGCGATGAAGTGGCCGCCGTCGCCCTGGAGCGCGTGGAAGTGCTTGAACAGCGACAGCGTCTCGATCGTCCCGCCCGACTTCGTCGAGACGATGAACAGCGTCTTCGCGAGGTCGATCGCGGCCGTGACCGCCTCGATCTGCAGCGGCTCGGTCGAGTCCAGCACGTGCAGGCGCAGGCCGCCGGCGTCGCCGTAGGAGAGCCGGAAGACCTCGGGCGCGAGGCTCGAGCCGCCCATGCCGAGCAGCACGGCGTCGGTCAGCCCGTCCGCCTTGCACTCGGCCACGAACGCGTCGAGCGCGTCGGCCTCCTCCAGCATCTTGTCGGCGATCGTGAGCCAGCCGAGGCGGTTGGTGATCTCGGGCGTGCCCTCGGGCCCCCACAGCGTCCCGTCGTGCTGCCAGATGCGGCGCGCGACGTCATCCGCGGCGGCGCGGCGCACGCGCTCGGCCAGCGGCCGCTCGAGCTCGGCGGGCAGGTCGGCCTCGATGGCGGCCGGGCGGCCGGTGACGATGGCCTCGCGCTTGCGCTCGATGCCCGCCAGCAGCTTCGCCATCGGGACCATGAAGGCCTCGATGCCGTCGCGCAGGAGCTGGTCGGTGACGTCGTCGAGGTCGATGCCGGCCTCGCGCAGCGCGTCGAGGTCGCCCTGCGGGTCCTCGGCCGCCGTCGCGCCGGTCACCTCGCCGTCCTGCTTCGACGCCAGCAGCGTCGGCAACGGCATCGTGTTGACCGTGTGCGGGCCGACCAGCCCGTAGACGTACAGCGTCTCCGGGTACTGCGGGTTCTTGACGCCGGTGGAGGCCCACAGCGGCCGCTGGACCGGGGCGCCGGCCTCGCGCAGCGAGGAGAAGCGCTCGCCCTCGAAGACGCGCTGGAAGGCCAGGTAGGCGGCGCGGGCGTTGGCGAGCCCGGCGCGACCGGCGAGGTCGGAGCGGCCGAGCGCCTCCAGGCGCTTGTCGACCTCCGAGTCCACGCGCGAGACGAAGAACGAGGCGACCGAGTGGCGGTCGAGCGGCTTGCCCTCCTCGTGGCGGCGCTCCATCGCGCGCACGAAGGCCTCCATCACGCGCTCGTAGGCCGCGACCGCGAACAGCAGCGTGACGTTGATGTTGAGGCCCTCGTAGAGCGCCTCCTCGATCGCCGGGATCCCCGCGTCGGTGGCGGGGATCTTGACCATCACGTTGGGGCGGTCGACGAGCTCCCAGTACTGGCGCGCCTGCTCGAGCGTGCCCTCGGTGTCGTGGGCGAGCCGCGGCGCGACCTCGAGCGAGACGTAGCCGTCCTCGCCGCCGGACTCGTCGTAGACGGGGCGCAGGACGTCGCAGGCGGACTGGACGTCGCGCACGGCCAGGCGGCGATAGACCTCGCGGGCGCTCAGGCCCTCGCGCGCCAGCGACTCGAGCTCCGAGTCGTAGTCGGGCGAGCCGAGGATCGCCTTCTCGAGGATCGCCGGGTTGGAGGTCACCCCGCGCAGCGAGTCCTCCTCGACCATGCGCTGCAGCTCGCCGCTCTCGATCATGCTGCGGCGGAGCTGGTCGAGCCAGACGCTGGTCCCCGCCTCGGTGAGAGCGGCGAGGCGCTCGTTGACGTGTGTGGCGCTCATCTCTCGAAAACCTCCGGTCGCCTTACCCTCGCCCCGCTCGTTTCACCACCGCCCGCGCACGCTCGGCGACCGCCTCCCCGGTGAAGCCGAAATGCTCGTACAGCAGCTTCGCCGGCGCGGACGCCCCGAAGCCCTCCATCGCGACGACGTCGCCGAGGTCGCCGACCCAGCGGTGCCAGCCGAGCGGGCTCGCCGCCTCGACCGCGACACGGGCGCGCACCGACGGCGGGAGCACGCTGTCGCGGTACTCGGCGTCCTGCTCGGCGAAGCGGTCGAGGCACGGCATGCTCACGAGCCGGACCTTCAGCCCGTCGGCCTCGAGCAGCTTGCGCGCGTCGTCGGCGACGTGGACCTCGGAGCCCGAGCCCATCAGGATCAGGTCCGGGTCCTCGGCGTCGTGGAGCACGTAGGCGCCGCGCTCGATCGCGTCGGCGGGGACGCCGCTCGGGTCCCACACGGGCAGGCCCTGGCGCGAGAGCGCGAGCACGGTCGGCGCGTCGGTCGAGGAGAGCGCGAAGTGCCACGCCCTGGCCGTCTCGTTGAAGCCCGCGGGGCGCACGACGTTGAGGTTGGGGGTCGCGCGCAGCGTCGCGAGCTGCTCGATCGGCTGGTGCGTCGGGCCGTCCTCGCCGAGCCCGATCGAGTCGTGGGTGAAGACGAACACGGAGGGGATGTGCATCAGCGCCGCGAGCCGGATCGAGCCCTTCATGTAGTCGCTGAAGATCAGGAAGCCGGCCCCGAACGCGCGCAGGCCGTGCAGCACGAGGCCGTTGACGATCGCGCCCATGCCGTGCTCGCGGATGCCGAAGTGCAGGTTGCGCCCGCCGAAGGCGCCGCGCTCGACGTCGCCGCCGCCGTCGATCAGCGTCAGCGTCGAGGGCGCGAGGTCGGCGGAGCCGCCGACCAGCTCGGGCACCACGCCGGCCGCCCACTGGATGATGTCGTGGGAGGCCTTGCGGGTGGCGATCATGCCGGCGTCCGGGCCCTTGCTCGGCACCTCGGCGTCCCACCCGTCGGGCAGCTCGCGCGCGAGCATCCGCTCGAGCTGCGCGGCCTCGTCCGGGAACGCGCCGCGGTAGGCCTCGAAGCGCTCACTCCACGCGGATTCCAGCTCCTCCCCGCGCGGCACGCACTCGCGGAAGCGCTCGAGCGCCTCGTCGGGGATGAAGAAGGGCTCGAGGCTCGGGTAGCCGTAGACCTCCTTCGTGAGCTTGACCTCCTCCTCGCCGAGCGGCGCGCCGTGGGCGCCGTGGGTGTCCTGCTTGTTCGGCGAGCCAGGCGCGATGTGGGTGCGGACGACGATCAGCGACGGGCGCTCGTCGGCCTGCGCCGCCTCGACGGCGGCCTCGATGCTGTCGAGGTCGAAGTGCTGGCCGAGGTTCTGCACGTGCCAGCCGTAGGCCCCGAAGCGCGACGGGACGTCCTCGGAGAACGACAGCGCGGTGTCGCCCTCGATCGAGATGTGGTTGTCGTCGTAGAAGCAGATCAGGCGGCCGAGGCGGAGATGGCCGGCCAGCGAGCACGCCTCCGACGCCACGCCCTCCTGGAGGTCGCCGTCGGACGCGATGGCATAGGTGCGGTGATCGACGATCTCGTGGCCGGGGCGGTTGAAGCGCTCCGCCAGCATGCGCTCGCCGAGCGCGAGGCCGACCGCGGTCGAGATGCCCTGGCCGAGCGGGCCGGTGGTCGTCTCGATCCCGGGCGCGTGCCCGTACTCGGGATGGCCCGCGCACGGGGAGCCGAGCTGGCGGAAGTTCTTGAGGTCGTCGAGCGAGATCCCGTAGCCGGTCAGGTGCAGCGCCGAGTACAGGAGCATCGAGGCGTGCCCGCACGAGAGCACGAAGCGGTCGCGGTCCGGCCAGTCGGGCCGGGTGGGCGCGTGCTCCATGACGCGCGTGTAGAGGACGTGCGCGATCGGCGCGAGCGCCATCGGCGTCCCCGGATGGCCCGAATTGGCGCGCTGGACCGCGTCCATCGAGAGCACCCGGATCGTGTTGACACACAGCTCATCGACGGTGTTCTGGCCCATGGTCGGCCAAGAGTAAGCGAACGGAGCTAGACGGCGACCGCTGACGCGCGGTGCGCGTGGCAGAACGCGTGCACGACCCGCGGGTCGAACTGCGTGCCGGCGCAGCGGCGCAGCTCCGCGACCGCCTCGTCATCCGTCAGCACGGCGCCATAGGGGCGCTCCTCGCGCATCGCGCTGAAGGCGTCGCAGACCGCGACGATCCGCGCGCCGAGCGGGATCGCCTCGCCGCGCAGGCCGTCCGGGTAGCCGCGGCCGTCCCAGCGCTCGTGGCTCGCGCGCACGAGCGCGGCCGCGGGTCGCAGACGTCGGCGCGCCCGCGATCATCGCCTCCCCCACGACCGTGTGGCGGCGCATCACCTCGAGCTCGGGCAGAGCGAGCGGCCCGCGCTTGGCGAGCAACTCGACGGGGATCGCGAGCTTGCCGATGTCGTGCAGCTCCGCGGCGCGGGCGACGTCCTCGCGGGCGCGGCGAGCGAGGCCGAGCGCGAGCGAGACGGGGGCCGCGAGCGCCGCGACCTCGCGGGCGTGGTCCAGCAGCGCCGGCTCTTCGTCGGCCAGCAGCTGCAAGAGGATTTCGGCGGCCGACCTGCCCCGGCGCCCCGCGAGTCGCATCCGAGCGATCGTCATTGACGGGCATGGGGTTCGGCGCCACCGGCGTCATACCCTCTAGGGGACAACAGAAAGGCATTGAGATGGCTACCGAGCAGGAGATCACCAAGACCGACGAGCAGTGGCGCGCCGAGCTCTCGCCCGAGCAGTACGAGGTGCTGCGCAAGGGCGCGACGGAGCGGCCGTTCACCGGGAAGTACGTGAACGTCAAGGACGACGGCGTGTACCGCTGTGCGGGCTGCGGCGCCGAGCTGTTCGGCTCCGACACCAAGTTCGAGTCCGGCACCGGCTGGCCGAGCTTCACCGAGCCGGCCGTCGCCGCCGCCGTCGAGACGCGCGCGGACAACTCGCTGTTCATGCGCCGCACCGAGGTCACGTGCCGCCGCTGTGGCGGGCACCTCGGCCACGTGTTCGACGACGGCCCCCGCGACGCGGGCGGGCTGCGCTACTGCATCAACTCGTGCGCGCTCGAGTTCGACGCCGGCGACAACGCCGCGAGCACGCCCAACCCCAAGTAGCTGAAGCCGCTCATGCGGGCCAGCGTGCGCCGGCGCTCTCCGAGCCAGCCGCGCACGCTGCCCGCGACCAGCGCGTAGGCCGAGTCGCTGAGCGTCGCGAGCACCAGGAACAGCACGCCGAGCGCCAGCACCTGCGGCGCGACCGCGCCGCGATCCGGGTCGACGAACTGCGGCAGGAAGGCGAGGAAGAACAGCGCCGTCTTCGGGTTCAGGCTGTTGACGATCACGCCCTGCCAGAACAGCTGCTTGCGCGGGACCGGCCCGCTGACGCCCTCGGGTTCGTCGCCGCCGTCGCGCAGCTTGCGGATGCCGAGGTAGATCAGGTACGCGGCGCCCGCGTACTTGACGACGCTGAACGCGGTGGCCGAGGAGGCCAGCAGCGCCGACACCCCGATCGTCGCGGCGACCACGTGGACGAGCCCGCCGCCCTGGATCCCCAGCGCGGAGACGACACCGGCCTTGCGACCTTCGGCGAGCGAACGCGACACGATGTAGATGACCGAAGGCCCGGGCACGGCGAGGAAGGCGGCGCTGGCTGCCGCGAAGATGACAAACGTGTGAAGCTCGGGCATGCACAAATTATGCAGAGCCTCGCGTGGACACTCGTGCAGCGCTGGGTCGCCCAGGCGGCCAATGACGCGACGGTGCTCCCGGCCGACCCCGACGCCGGCCCGGCCGCGCTCGAGGCGCTCGGCGTCACCGACCGCTCCCTGCTCGGCGCGCTGGCCGTCAACACGGGCGGGCTCGCGATCGACCACGGCTGGCTGCGCGTGCTCGGCGGCCCCAGCCTGCTGGAGTGGCGCGACCGCCTCGACGGCGGCTTCGTCGTCGGGCACGACGTCGTCGCCGGCTTCTACGCGGTGGACGAGCAGGAGGGCGAGGTGCGCTACCTCGCGCCGGAGACCCTCGAGTGGGTGGGGATCGAGATGGGCCACAGCGAATGGGTGCACTGGACGCTCGCCGGCGACGTGGCGTCGTTCTACGAGCACCTGCGCTGGCCCGGCTGGGAGGAGGAGAGCGCGGCGCTCAAGCCCGACCAGGGCTTCAAGGTCGACCCGCCGCCGTTCACGCGCGAGGGCCGGCTGATCGCGGACGCGGGCAAGAAGCCCGCGAAGATGTCCGCCCTCTGGAAGCGTCAGCAGGACTTCATCAAAGAATTCGGCGCCTGATGATCGATTCCACGGCCTGCGGCGCAGGCCGTGGAATCGGTCATCTAATGACGCGCCGCCTCCCGGTCGCCCTGCTCTTCATCGGAGCGGGCGTCCTGCACTTCGTCAAACCCGGCGCCTACGAGCCGACCGTGCCCGACGCCCTCCCGGGCCACCGCGAGATCGTCTACATCTCCGGCGTCGCCGAGCTCGCGGGCGGCCTCGCCATGCTCCACGACCGCTCGGCCCGCTGGGCGGGCTGGTGGCTGATCGCGCTGCTCGTCGCCGTCTTCCCGGCCAACGTGAACATGGCGGTCAACGCGGAGCGCTTCCGGTCCGTGCCGGAAGCGCTCCTGTGGGTCCGCCTGCCGATCCAGGCGCTGCTGATCGCCTGGGTCTGGCGGGTCTCGCAGGCGCGGCGCTAGGAGTCCGTCGAAGACCAGGCGGTGCGTCCGGGCGGCCGAGCCGTGGATGCCGGGCGCCTCACGAGGGTGAAGCCAATAGTGGGGTTATTGGCGATCCCTCGGGTGGCGATCCGGCGCCGCGGATCGTCCGTCCGGGCGTGCCGACTTCTTCGACGGGCTCCTCAGGCCGCGACCGGCACCGCGTCGACCTCGCCGCGGCGCGCCGCCTCGGCGTGCTCGCGGCTGGTCTTGCTCGAGATCAGCACCATCGTGAGGATCGCGCCGAGGATCGCGAAGCCCGCGCCGACGGTGAACGCCGCCGCGAAGCCGTCGGTCAGGGCTGCGGGGAGGGCGCTCTCGGCGCCGCCGGCCTCGGCCATCGCGTCCTGGGTGGTCGAGTTGGCGATCGTGGCGAGGATCGCGAGGCCGAGCGCGCCGCCGACCTGCTGCGAGGTGTTGATCAGCCCGCTCGCGAGCCCGGACTCCTGGGCGGAGACCCCGGCGACCGCGGCGATCGTCAGCGGCACGAACACGAGGCCGAGCCCGACGGCGGCGAGCAGCGACGGGAACAGGACGTCGCCGACGTAGGTGCCGTTGGGCGACACCTGGGCGAACCACGCGAGCCCGCCGGCGACGAGCACGAACCCGGCCACCATGACCGGCTTGAAGCCGACCTTCGTGACGAGCTGCGAGGCCACGCCGGCCGAGATGATGATCCCGACCGCCAGCGGCAGGTAGGCGAAGCCGGCCTTCAGCGCGTCGAAGCCCAGCACCTGCTGCATGTAGAGCGACACGAAGAAGAACATGCTGAAGAGCGACATCGCGACGAGGATCGCGACGATGTTGGCGCCCGTCAGCGTCCGCTTGCGGAAGATCGCGAAGTCGATCAGCGGGTGGCTCGAGCGCAGCTCGATGGCGATGAACGCGGCGATCAGCGCGAGCGAGATCGCGATCAGGCCGAGCGTCCGCGACGAGCCCCAGCCCTCGTTGACCGCGTCGACGAGCGCGTAGACGAGCAGCGAGATACCGGCGGTCACCGAGACCGCGCCGGCCACGTCGTAGTGGCGTGCGCCTTCCGCGCGGCTCTCGGGCAGCAGGCGCGAGGTCATCGCGGCGGCGAACAGCGCGATCGGGACGTTGACGAACAGCACCCACTCCCAGCCGAGGTACTCGGTCAGCACGCCGCCGAGCAGCACGCCGACCGCGCCGCCGGAGCCGGCCACCGCGCCCCAGACGCCGAGCGCCCGGTTGCGCTCCGCGCCCTCGGCGAAGGTCGTGGTCAGGATCGAGAGCGCCGCCGGCGAGAGGATCGCCGCGCCGAGGCCCTGGAGGGCGCGCGCCGCGATCAGCTGGCCCTCGCTGGCCGCCAGGCCGCCGAGCAGGGAGGCGAAGGCGAAGAGGATGAGGCCGGCCGTGAAGACGCGGCGGCGGCCGAGCAGGTCGGCCATGCGCCCGCCGAGCAGCAGGAAGCCGCCGAAGACGAGCGTGTACGCGTTGACGACCCAGGACAGGTTCTCCTGCGAGAAGTCGAGGTCGCGGCCGATCGAAGGCAGCGCGACGTTGACGATCGAGGCGTCGAGGACGACGACGAACTGCGCTGCGGCGAGCAGGGCGAGAGCAAGGCCCTTCCTCGTTACCTGGGGTGACTCGGTCACGTGGTGACCCTCCTGTATCCAGAAAAGTGGAAGCTGAGTTCCGGTTACGTTTTAGCACGATACGGAATTGAAGTTCCGCTTGTCAACCCCTACAGTTGTGAACGTGTCCCTTGACACAGAAGCGCTGCCCAAGCCCCTGCGGGCGGATGCGCGCCGCAACCGCGAGCGCATCCTCAAGGCGGCCCGGGCCGTGTTCTCGGCCAAGGGCCGCGAGGCCCACCTCGAGGACGTGGCGCGGCGCGCCAAAGTTGGCGTCGGGACCGTCTACCGGCACTTCCCGACCAAGGACGCGCTGCTCGAGGCGCTGGCGCGCGAGCAGTTCGACCTGCTGACGCGGTGGTCGGAGGAGGCGGAGCAGCAGGCCGACGCCTGGGCGGCGTTCAACGCGATGATCTGGCGCGGCGCCGAGCTGCAGGCCTCCGACCGCGCGCTGATGGAGGCGGTGGCCGACTTCAAGCCGAACGTCGCGCAGCAGGCCTCCGGGCTGCACGCCTCGATCGAGCGGCTGATGGTGCGCGCGCAGGAGCAGGGCAAGATGCGGCCGGACGCCACCGGCAGCGACGTGCAGCTGATGATGTGCGGCCTCGGCAGCGTGATGCAGATGAGCGGCGACGGCTGGCGCCGCTATCTGACCGTCATGCTCGACGGCCTGCGTGCGTAGCCGTCACGCCGATACCCTCTCGCGTCGATGAGCACCGACGTCGCAGATCCTGAAGTCCTCGAGGTCGCCTGGGACCTCACCACCCTGCTCGACGGCTACGGCAGCGAGCCGGTCGCCGCCATCGACGCCATGCTGGCCGAGGCGCAGCAGCGCGCCGACGCCTTCGCCGAGCGCCACGCCGGCCGCGTCGCCGAGCTCGACGGGCCGGGCCTCAAGGAGGCGATGACCGAGCTCGGCGGGCTCCAGGAGCTCGTGACGCGCGCGGGCACCTTCGCCGGCCTGCACTTCTCGACCGACACCGCCGACGCGGCGCGCGGCGCGCTCTACCAGCGGGTCCAGGAGCACGCGACGCCGATCGAGACCAAGCTCCTGTTCTTCGAGCTCGAGTGGGCGGCGGTCGACGACGAGCGCGCCGACGCGCTGCTCGCCACCGAGGGCCTCGACTTCTGCCGCCACCACCTGGAGACGGCGCGCCGCTACCGCCCGCACCTGCTCTCCGAGCCCGAGGAGAAGATCCTCGCCGAGAAGGCGCTGACCTCGCGCAACGCCTGGGGCCGCCTGTTCGAGGAGCAGGTCGCCGCGCTCGAGGTCCAGCTCGAGGACGGCGCCGAGCCGGTCTCGCTCGAGGTCGCGCTCTCGCGCCTGCACCTGCCCGACCGCGAGGCCCGCGCGCAGACCGCCCAGCGCGTCACCGAGGCGCTCCAGCCCGGCCTGCGCACCCGCGGCTTCGTCTTCAACACGCTGCTGGCCGACAAGATGGTCGACGACCGGCTGCGCAACTACCCGCACTGGCTGGCGAGCCGCAACCTCTCCAACGAGGCCTCCGACGAGTCCGTCGAGGCGCTCGTGACGGCCGTCCGCAACCGCTACGAGCTGACGCGCCGCTGGTACCGGCTGAAGGCGAAGCTGCTCGGGGTCGACTCGCTCGCCGACTACGACCGCATGGCCGCGGTCACCGACGAGAACCCGCCCATCACCTGGCGTGAGGCGCGCGAGCTGGTGGAGGACTCCTACTCCTCCTTCTCGCCCGAGCTCGGCAACCTCGTCCGCCGCTTCTTCGACGAGAACTGGATCGACGCGCCGGTGCGCCCGGGCAAGCGCGCGGGGGCGTTCTGCGCCTACGGCTCGCCCGACGTGCACCCCTACGTGATGCTCAACTGGACCTCGCGCCGCCGCGACGTGCTGACGCTCGCGCACGAGCTCGGCCACGGCGTGCACGCCGCGCTCGGCGGCCGCCAGGGCATCTTCCACATGGCCACCCCGCTGACGCTGGCCGAGACCGCGAGCGTGTTCGGCGAGACGATCGTCTTCGGGCGCCTGCTCGAGCGCGCCGAGACGCCGGAGTCGCGGCTGTCGCTGCTGGCCGAGTCGATCGAGGGCTCGATCGCCACCGTCTTCCGCCAGATCGCCATGAACCAGTTCGAGGCGCGCATCCACAACGAGCGCCGCGAGCAAGGCGAGCTCGCGCTCGACCGCATCGGCGAGCTGTGGGCGCAGTCCCAGGAGGAGCTCCTGGGCGACGCCGTCGAGGTCACCGACAACTACCGCAGCTGGTGGTCCTACGTGCACCACTTCGTGAGCGTCCCGGGCTACGTCTACGCCTACGCCTACGGCCAGCTGCTCGCGCTCGCCGTCTACGGCCGCTACGAGGAGGAGGGCGAGGCGTTCGTCCCCGCCTACCTCAAGCTGCTCGAGGCCGGCGGCTCGCGCTCGCCCGAGGAGCTCGGCAAGATCGTCGGCATCGACCTCGCCGACCCGGGCTTCTGGGACCGCGGCCTCGCGCTCGTCGAGCGCCAGCTCGACGCGGCCGAGCAGGCCGCGCGCGACGCCGGCCGGCTCTAGCGGCCAGCACCGCTCGCGCGATGATCCGCGCGAGCGCGGCGAGCTCGTCGACGCGCACGCGCTCGTCGACCGCGTGGGCGCGCTCGAGGCCGCTCGTGCCGACCATCACGGTCGGGATGCCGCGCGCGCAGAAGAGCCGCATGTCGGCGCCGTAGGGAACGCCGGACACCCGCGCGGAGCCGCGCTCGGCGCGGACGGCGGCGGTCACGGCGCGCACCCACGGATGCGCCGGGTCGGTCTCGCCGGGCGCGAACTGGCCGCCGGTCCACGCGACCTCGACCGCCGGCGCCTCGCCGTCGTCGAGGACGGCCTCGAAGGCGGCGCGGGCGTCCTCGAGCGCCGTGCCGAGCGGGACGCCGACCCGGCCCTCGACGACGACGCGGTCGGGGACGGAGCTCGACCACTCCCCGCCCTCGATCCGCCCGACGCTGAGCGGATAGGGCAGCGCGAGGGTCTGCATCGCCGGGTGCGCGACGTCGCGGTTGATCTCCCGTTCGTGAGCCTGCAGCGCGAGGTGCGCCGCGAGGTAGCGGTCGAGCGCGGAGCGGCCCTCGAGCCGCGCCGCCGCGTGGGCAGCTCGGCCGCGCACGGTGGCCCGGAAGGTGAGCGCGCCGGCCTGCGCGCAGATGACGTCGAACGCGGTCGGCTCGGGGATCAGGCAGGCGTCGAAGGCGGCGTCGCGCTCGAGCGCGGCGAACGTGCCCAGCCCGCCGTCCTCCTCCGAGGCGACCGCCTGGAGCACGACGGTCGGCGCGGGCTCGGGCGCGTCCCGCAGGGCGAGCAGCGCGTGCAGGGCGGCGGTGACCCCGCCCTTCATGTCGACCGAGCCGCGGCCGTGCAGCCAGCCGTCCTCGAGCCGGCCCGACCACGGATCGTCGCGCCACGCCTCGTTCCCGACCCCGACGACGTCGATGTGGCCGTTGAGGCAGACGCGGCCCGGGCGCTCGCCCGGCAGCGTGACGGTCAGCCCGCACAGCTCCGTGCGCGGCGCCTCCTCGCCGGGGTGGCCGGGATGCGCCCGCAGCGCGTCGAGGTCGTGGACGTGCAGCTCGGCGTCGAGCCCGTGGCCGGCCGCCAGCTCGCCGAGCCGCTCCAGCACCGCGCGCTCGTCGCCGGTCACGCTCGGGACGCGGACGAGCGCCGCGGCGTCCTGCGCGAGCGCGTCGCGGTCGATCATGCGGCGGTGGCGAACGTCGCCTCGGCCCGGCCGACCGGCTCGCCGCGCGAGTTCAGCACGACGGCCGCGTCGAGCAGCGGTCCGCCGACGGTGAGGCCGAGCCGCTCCTCCAGCACGAGCAGCGCGGCGGTGTCGAGGCCGCGCATCGCGCCGTCGCGCACCTTCAGCGCCGCGCCGCGGCCGTCGGGCAGCCCGATGCCGAGCACGCCCTCGGCGCCGATCTTGGCCACGAGGCCCGGGTGCGCGCGCATCAGCTCCGTGTCGAGCGCGCCGTCGAAGGCGACGAGCTCCGGGTGGCCGGTCATGGCGGCCGCGAGCCGGTCGCCCGCCGGGCCGAGGCCGCCGCCCGCGAGCCGCCCGAACGCGTCCGCCAGCCGCGCCAGCGGCACCGAGTACGTCTGCATCCCGCACCCGTCGATGGCGTGCGGGAGCGCCGCCGGCTCGAGGCCCGTGGCCTCGGCGAGGCCGCGCCACATCGCCTCCTGCACCGGGTGACCGGCGTCGCAGTAGCCCGCGACCGGCCAGCCCTCCTGCCTCGCCAGCGCGATCGCCAGCGCGTGCTTGCCCGAGCAGTTGTGGCGCACCGGCTCGGGCCGGCCGCCGGCGTCGCGGTAGACCCCGGCGGCGAGCGGGTCGCGCGGGTCGGCCGGGCCGCACGCGAGGTCGGCCTCCGCGCAGCCCGCTGCGCGCAGCAGCTCCCGCACCCGCAGGACGTGGGCGTCGCTGCCGCCGTGCGAGGCGCACGCGATCGCGAGGTGGTCGGCGCCGAGGCCGAGCCGCTCCGGCACGCCGGCGCGCAGCGCGGCCAGCGCCTGGAACGGCTTGGCCGCGGAGCGGACGAAGACCGACGGGCCGGGGTCCTCCCCGCCGGCCACGGCCCACGCGACGTGATGCTCGCTCTCGACCGCCGAGCCGCGGTGCACGCGGACGACGGCCTCCCCGATCACGACGCGCGGATCTGGTACACCGACGTGAAGCCCGTCTCGAAGCCGTTGCGGGCCGCGCGCAGGTACAGCCGCCACACGCGCACGCGCTCCGGGCCCGCGAGCCGGATCGCCTCGTCGAGGTTCTCGTCCAGCGCGCGCGCCCACCACCGCAGCGTCTCGGCGTAGTCGTCGCGGAACCCTTCGATGTGGTGCGTCTCGAAGCCGGCCCGCTCGAGCCCGAGCACCATCCGCGAGAGCGGCTGGGGCGCGCCGTCGGGGAAGACGTAGCGCGCGGAGAAGGGGCCCGGGCGCGGGTCCTCCTGCTGCAGGTTCGCGATGCCGTGCAGGAGCAGCGTCCCGCCGGGGCGCAACGCGCCGCGCAGCCGCCGCCCGTACTCGTCCATCTGCTCGGCCCCGACGTGCTCGACCATCCCGACCGAGGCGACCGCGTCATAGGTCTCGCCCGCGAGGTCGCGGTAGTCGGACAGGCGGAAGTCGACGAGGTCGCCGACGCCCGCCTCCTCGGCGAGCCAGCGCGCGCGCTCGACCTGCGGCGGCGACACCGTGATGCCGGTGACGTGCACGCCGTGGCGCTTGGCCGCATGGATGGCGAAGGCGCCCCAGCCCGAGCCGACGTCGAGCACGCGCTGGCCGCGCTCGAGGCCGAGCTTCTGGCAGATCAGCTCGTGCTTGGCCTCCTGGGCCTCGTCCAGCGTCGTCGCGCCGCGCGAGAAGATCGCGCACGAGTAGGTCATGGACGGGCCGAGGAAGAGCCGGAAGAACTCCGTCGGCACGTCGTAGTGGTGGCGCACCGCGCGCGCGTCGCGCTCGCGCGAGTGGAAGCGCCCGCGCGGCGTCAGCTCCGCCTCCGGCGGCGACGGCGGGCGCACGATGCCGGTGGCGCGCGCCGCGGCCACCATCAGGCGCGCCTTGTGACGGCGGTCGATCTCCGGCGGCTCCCAGTGGTCGAGCAGGCTGACGACGGCGTCGAGGTCGTCGACGTCGAGCGCGCCGGAGACGTAGGCGCGGCCGAGCCCGAGCTGGCCGGGCGCGCGCAGCACGTGCGCGAGCGCCTGCGGCGAGCGGGCGGTGAAGGTGGGTCCGTCGGTCCCGGTCGTGGGGACCTCGGTGCCGTCCCAGAGCGAGACGGTGAAGGGACGGTCGGGGAGCGCCTCGGTCAGCGCTGAGCGAAGAGGAGCGGTGTCGGACACGCCATCGACGCTAGCGCGTCAGGGGTCGACGAGGCAGCCCCGTTCGGCGTCCCAGCGCCACAGCCCGTCGGCGGCCCGCAGGTGGGTGCCGCCGAGCCAGCGGTCGAAGCCGTTGAGCGCGACGCGGTCGGCGCGGCCGGCGAGCACCTCGGCGCCCGTCTCGGTGAGCGCGAGCGCTCCGCTGACCAGCGGGTGCGGGCCGCGGGCGAGGTCCTCGAGGCGGTCGAACGCGACCGTGTCGCCGAGGAATCGCGCCTCCTCGAACGCGGCGGCAGCGAGGAACGCCTGCTCGCGCGTGCGGGCGCCCGCGGCGACGGCGGCCAGCAGCTGGCGCTCCGTGCGGGAGAGGCCGTCGCGGGCGCCCGGCAGCTCCTCCAGCAGCCGCCGCAGCGCCGGCGCGACGTACGGCAGCCGCTCGTCCGGCGAGATGGCCGCGCGCGCGAGCCCGCGTGGGTCGGGCGCGCGGAAGGCATCCCAGGCCGCGCGCGCCGCGCGCACGTGCTCGTCGACGACCGGCGTCCGTGACCGGCCACAGGCTCGCGAGCTCGTCGGGGTCGAGCTCGCCGAGGCCGGCGAAGCCCGGGCGCCCCGGGAACGAGCCGACGCAGATCAGCTCCACCCCGACCGGCCGGTCGGGCAGCCCGGCGAGGATCTGGAGCAGCTGGAGCTGGTCGTAGAGGTCGTGCTCGAACCACAGCACGACCCGCTCCTCCGCCGCGAGCGCCGCGCTCAGCCGCTCGTCGCGGGCGCGAAGGTCTGCCTCGGCCGTCCCGAGGAACCGCGCGCGCACGGGCCGCAGCTCGGCCGCGCTCAGCGCCGGGACCGGCCCCTCGTGGAGCACGTCGCGCCAGGCGACGATGTCGCCGACGACAGGCACCTGCCGCAGGCCCTCGACCGTGCTATCGCCGTTCGTGACGTGCAGCACAAGTTGACCCTAGGTCATCCCTGCGGATGAGATCGAACCGTCATCCCGGCTGACGACGGAATGGATCGCCGTCCGTAGCGTCCTCTCCATCGCAGCACCCCTCCCCACGACACCCTCAGGAGAACCGAGATGGCCTACGCAGGACAGACGATCGAGAACCCCATCAGCGGCGAGAAGATCACCTTCATCCAGACCTCTGCCGACACCGACGGCGAGCTGCTCGAGATCGAGCTGGAGCTTGCTGCCGACGGCGCCGTCCCCGGCGCGCACATCCACCCCGAGCAGGAGGAGCGCTTCGAGGTCATCGAGGGCACGATGTCCTTCCGCATGGGCCTGAAGAAGATCGTCGCCGGCCCCGGCGACGTCGTGACCGTCCCGGCCGGCAAGGTCCACGCCTTCAAGAACGCCGGCGACGACACCGCCAAGGTCCGCGTCCAGGTCCGCCCGGCGCTCCAGATGGAGCAGCTGTTCGAGACCACGGTCGCGCTCGCCGAGGATGGCCGCACGACCGGCAAGGGCATGCCCAAGCCGCTCGACCTCGCGCTCTTCGTCCGCGAGTACCGGCGCGAGGTCAAGGCCCCGTTCCCGCCCGCCCCGGTCGTGCGCGCGATGCTCGCCCCGCTCGCCTGGATGGCGACGCGCAAGGGCCACGGCGAGCGCTACACGCCCGCCACCCGCGAGCTCGTCCCGGCGCTCTGATCCGGGGGCGCGCCAAGTAGCCTGGGCGGGGTGGCACGGCCCCCCGCCCAGGCGCGCACCGGTCGCATCCTCGCGGGCGTCGCGGTGATGCTGATCCTCACCGCCGCCCTCGTCCTCGGCGGCGTCTACTACATGCTCACGCAGTTCGGCGACGAGCTGGACTCGGAGCTCGACTCGCAGGTGCGCACCGTCCAGCGGGACTTCGACGGCGACGTCCGGCGCCTGCAGCGCAACCTCGAGCGCGAGCTCGACGCGCGCCTCCCGGCCGTCACCCCCGTCCCTTAACGAGGAAAGCCGCCCCGGAGGCGGCCTGTATTCCTCCTATCGGCAGGCGGCGCGGAAAGCTTTAGCCCCGATTTCCGAGTTGGCGCGTTGCCGCTCATATCGGTTCGGTCGCGCCCTCCCACAGCAGCCGTCCCGAGCGCTGGAGGAACACGGCGATCGGCTGCTCCGGGTCGAACGGGTGGCGGTGGTTGAGGCACTGGTTCAGCCACACGCCCTCGATCAGGCTCGCCACCGCGCCGGCCAGGTCGGTGATCGTCGTGCCCTCGCGCAGCCGCCGCCCGAAGTGCTCGATCGCCTCGGCGAAGACCTGCTCGAGCCGGTGCATCCACTGCACGTTCTCCTCCATGCTGGGCTCGCTGATGCGCTTGCTCCACACGCCGTAGGGGACGGTGCTCAGCCACAGCGCCCACAGCGAGGCGTAGTCCACCTTCGGCTTGTCGCCCTGGAGCGGCCCGCGCGCCGACTCGGCGGCGAAGAGGGCGTCGAGCCAGGCGCCGGCGTCGGGGTGGTCGGCGGGCGCTGGGTACTCGAGCGACTCGATCCAGTCGCCGGCGTCGAGCGCCCGCTCCATCGTCTCGGCCTGGAAGGCGGCCTGGCTCCCGAACAGGTTCGAGATCACCCCGCGCGTCTTGCCGTCGCGGCCGGCGACGGCGCCGGCGTCCAGGCGCGCGAACGGGCCGACGGCGGTCGAGCGCTTGTCGAGCAGCTCCGAGTCGCGCTTGATCTGCTCGAGCGCGGCGAGCTGCCCGATCTCCACGTAGCGGCGGCGTGCCTCGTCCTTGGGCAGGGTCGAGCGCCCGGCCGGTCGCTTCGGAGCCATCGGCGGATCTTGACAGGGCGGGCTTACGTACGTACGGTACGTATCTACGTACGTACCGTACGTACGCATGTATCAAACGCCGCCCGCTCCGCCTCTGGAGAAGAGCCATGAACGTTCTCGCCCCCACCCTCCGCGCCGCGCACGCCCGCCGCTGGGCCGCCACCGTCGGCGCGACCGCGGTGTCGACCTACGCGCTCGACGCGGTCGCCACGGTCGCGGGCGCCGCGCTCGCCGCCTCGGGGGTGCTGCACGGCGCGCCGCACGCGCTGCTGCTCGGCTTCCTCGCCCTCAGCTACGTCGCATGGGGCGCCGGGCTGCGCAAGAGCCTGGGCGCGAACTGGGCGCTGCTCGAGCGGACCGGCACGAGCACGAACGTCCTCTCCAAGGCCGCGCACGACCTCGCGGCGCTGCGCGGGTGGCGGCAGCGCACGCGCCGGCTGGCGGGCTCGGCCGGCTACGTCGCCACCGAGCTGCTCAAGGAGGCGCCGTACTACGCCGGCGCGTTCGGAACCGCGCTGGTCAGCGACTCGGTCTCCTCCGGCGACGCCCTCGTCTTCCTCGCGGGCGCGAACCTCGGCGCGGCCGCCTACGAGTACGGGCTCGCGCGGCTGACGCGCGCCTTCCTCCGCCGCGGGCACGCCTCCTTCGACGCCGACTGGGTCCCGGGCGAGTACCTCGAGGACTACTACGCCGTCGTCGAGCCCGACGAGATCGCGACGATCGCGTTCTTCGCCGACGCGATCCGCGCGACGCGGCCGCAGGCGCCGATCCTGTTCTTCGGCACCGGCCCGACGCTCCACCACGTCTTCCTGTCCGCCGGCCGCGCGTCGGAGATCCACCTGGCCGACTACCTGCCGCAGAACCTCGCCGAGATCGACCGCTGGCTGCGGCGCGACGCGGGCGCCCACGACTGGCGGCCGTTCGTCCGCTACACGCTCCAGTGCGAGGGGCTCGACGCGCCGACCGCGGCCCAGCTCGCCGAGCGCGAGGAGCTGACGCGGGCCAAGGTGACGCGGCTGCTGCAGGCCGACGCGGGCGACCGCGAGCCGCTCGACGAGCGCTACGCCACCGTCGTCAGCGCGTACTGCGCCGACTCCGCGACCGCGGACCGCGCGACCTGGGAGTCCTACATGCGCCACATCGCCGGGCTCGTCGAGCCTGGCGGCGTCTTCATCACGGCGGCGCTGCGGCGGTCGCGCTCCTACCTCGTCGGCGGCAAGCAGTTCCCGAGCGCCGACGTCGACGAACACGACCTGCGCGCGGTGCTCGAACCCGACTTCGACTGTGCGATCGAGGTCCGCGAGGTCCCCGAGCACGCCCGCCTCGGCTACGCGGGCATCGTGCTCGCTACGGCCACGCGACGCCGACCAGCGTCGGCTCCGGCTCCAGCGTGACGCCGAAGCGCTCGCGCACCCCGCCGGCGATCTCGCGGGCGAGCGCGAGCAGCTCGGCGGTCGTGCCCGCGCCGCGGTTGGTGAGCGCGAGCGTGTGCTTGGAGGAGATGGCGATCCCGTCCGGGTTGCCGTGGCCGCGGGCGAAGCCGGCCCGTTCGATCAGCCACGCCGCCGAGGTCTTCACGCGCCCGTCGTCCTCGGGGAAGCGCGGCGCGTCCTCGAGCGCCGCGAACGCATCCTCGTCGAGGATCGGGTTGGTGAAGAACGAGCCCGCCGAGACCGTGTCGGGATCGTCCGCGTCGAGCACCATGCCCTTGCCGCGGCGCAGGCCGAGCACCGCCTCCCGGACCTCGGCCAACGGCGCGCCCTCGCCCGGCTGCACGCCGAGCGTGCGTGCCAGCTCCGCGTAGACGAGCGGGCCCGAGAGCGCACGTCGCTCGAGCGCGAAGGTGACCGCGAGCACGACCCAGCGGCCGGGGTTGCGCTTGAACGCGCTGGAGCGGTAGGCAAAGCCGCAGTCGGCCGCGGGCAGCTCCTCGATCACGTCGCGCTCGCGATCGAGCACGCGCACGGAGACGATCGTCTCGGCCACCTCCTGCCCGTAGGCGCCGACGTTCTGGATCGGCGTCGCGCCGATCGAGCCGGGGATGCCCGACAGGCTCTCGACGCCGGCCAGGCCCTCCGCCACGCAGCGCGCGACGAACGGCTCCCACGGCTCGCCCGCCTGCACCGTCAGCTCGACGCGCCCGTCGCGCTCGCGCTCCTCGACGCCCGCCGACAGCACCCGCACGACGGTGCCGGGGAAGCCGTCGTCGGCGATCACGAGGTTCGAGCCGCCCGCGACGAGCAGCAGCGGCCCATCCGTCTCGCGCACCGCCGCCACCAGCTCGGCCTCGCTGCGCGCCTCCGCCAGCGCGCCCGCGGGGCCGCCGAGGCGCAGGGTGGTCAGCTCGCTCAAGCGCGTCACGGCCCGCGAGACTAGGACACGTGCACTCGTTCCGCGTGTCCTCCGCGCTGCGCGCCTCGCCCGCCGAGGTGTGGGCGCGCGCCGCCACGATCGACGGCGTCAACGCCGAGCTGGCGCCGTTCGCGCGCATGACCGCGCCGGGGGACGGCGTCATCCGGGCGGGCGCGCTCGGGCGCTCCTGGATCCTGCTCGGCGGGGTCCTGCCCATCGACTACGACGATCTGCGGCTCGAGTCCGTCGAGCCCGGGCGCGGGTTCCGCGAGCGATCGACGCTCGGGTCCTGCTCGGCGTGGCACCACGACCGCACCCTCCAGCCGCTCGCGGGCGGCGGGACGCGCGTCGTGGACGAGCTGAGCTTCGCCCCGCGGCTGCGCGCCGCCGGCGGGCTGCAGGCGCTCGTGTTCGAGGCCGCCTTCCGCTGGCGCCACCGGCGGCTGCGCGCGCTCTGGGGCGCGGCGTGAGCGGGCTCGCCCTCGACCGCCTCGACGGCGGCGCGATCGAGGTGGTGCGGCTGGCGGGCGCGCGCTTCGGCGGCGCCGCGCCGCGTGAGCCACACCGGCACGACTATCACGAGCTGATCTGGATCCGCGCGGGCCGCGGGCAGCACGCGATCGACGGGGTGACCGTGCCGGTGCGCCCGCACACGGTCACCGTGATCGGCCGCGGCCAGGTCCACGTGTTCGAGCGCGGCGAGGCTCTGCACGGCGCGGTCGTGCGCTTCCGCGAGGAGGGGCTCGTGGACGGCGGCGCGCGCCGCGGCACGCCGGAGTGGCTGCTGGCGGGCCAGGGCGGGCGCACGGTGGTCGTGCCGCCCACCGAGGCGCCTCGCCTCGACGCGCTGATCGACGCCCTCCACGCCGAGCTCCAGCGCCCGCCCGACGAGCACAGCCCCGAGGTCCAGCGCCACCTGCTCTCGACGATCCTGCTGTGGATCGAGCGCTGGTACGACGCCTCGCGCACGGAGCGCCGCGAGGCCGACGACGCCGAGGTGCAGCTGCACCGGCGCTTCACGCGGCGGCTCGAGGAGGACTACGCCCGCCACCACGACGCCGCCCACTACGCGGACGCGCTCGGCGTGCCCGCCGCCGCCCTCTCGCGCGCGCTGGCGCACGTCACGGGCCGCGCGACCAAGGACCTGATCACCGAGCGCGTGATGCTCGAGGCGGCGCGGCTGCTGCGCTTCACCGACCTCGCCGTGAGCGAGATCGCCCACCGCGTCGGGTTCGCCGACCCGCTCTACTTCTCGCGCGCGTTCAAGCGCCGCCACGACGAGTCGCCGCAGGCCTACCGCGACCGCGCGCGCGGGAAGTCCATGGATGCGTGACGTCCTGCCATTCCATCCGCGCCCCGCACAGGCGATGCTGACGGCATGACCTCCATCGAGACCCACACCCAGGCTCCGGTCCTCCCCGCGTCGCTGCGCGTGGGCACCGTCGAGCTGATCGTCACCGACCTCGACCGCTCGGTCCCCTTCTACGAGGACGCGATCGGCCTGAAGCTGCACCGCCGCGAGGACGGCCGCGCCGCGCTCGGCGCCGGCGGCGAGGACCTGCTCGTGCTCGTCGAGGACGCGAACGCCCGCCCCGCCGGGCGCCACGCCGGCCTCTACCACTTCGCGCTGCTGCACCCGTCGCGGCTCGAGCTGGCGCGCGCCGCGCACCGGCTCGCGGCCACCCGCACGCGCATCAGCGGCGCGTCGGACCACGGCATCTCGGAGGCGATCTACCTCCCCGACCCCGACGGCAACGGCATCGAGCTCGCGGCCGACCGCGGGCGCGAGCGCTGGGGCGACCTCTCCGACCCGACCGCGCTCGGCGGCCCGGAGCCGCTCGACGTCGCCGGCCTGCTCGCCCTCGTCGCCGAGGAGGAGCCGGTCGCGGACGTCGCCCCCGACACGATCGTCGGGCACGTGCACCTGCACGTCGGCGACATCGGCCAGGGTCTCGCGTTCTACCGCGACGTCATCGGCTTCGAGGTGATGACGCTGCTCGACTCGGCCGCGTTCATCGCCGCCGGCGGCTACCACCACCACCTCGGCCTCAACATCTGGCGCGGCCAGGGCGTCCCGCCCACCCCGGCGGGCGTCGTCGGCCTGCGGCACTGGACGATCGTGCTCCCGGCCGCCGACGCGGCCGCGCTGCGCGAGCGCGTGATCGCCGCCGGCGCGCCCTCCGAGGACACGCCCGAGGGCCTGCTCGTGCGCGACCCGTGGGACATCGCGCTGCTGGTGCGCGCCGAGGACTAGAGCGTGGCCGGCAGCCCCAGCCGCGCGAACGGCTGCGAGCCGAACGTCGTGATCTCCGCGATCCGGTCGCCCTCGACCCGCAGCACGTCGAGCTTGAACGCGCGGAACTCCGTCTCGCCCGTCCGCCGCAGGTAGCTCGCGGCAGCGGGCATGCGGTTGACGCGCGTCGCCACGAGCTTCCACTCGCCGAACACGGACTCGTCGAAGGCGTGCTCCCACAGCGGGCGCAACGCGTCGATGCCGTCGTACATCTCCGGCAGCGGCGGCATCGTGACGCGCACGTCCTCGCGCAGCATCTCGGCGAAGCCGGAGGTGTCGCCGCTCTCGTGGGCGCTCATGAAACGCGCGAGCAGCTCCCGCTCGTGCTCGGCGGCGTCCGCGCGCGACGCCGTCTCGGCCCGGTTCGCGGGCAGGTTCTCCTCGAGCCCGGCCCGCGCGCGCTGGAGCGCGCTGTTGGCGGAGGCGACGCTCGTCTCGAGCAGCTCGGCGGTCTCCTTCGCCGACCAGCCGAGCACGTCGCGCAGGATCAGCGCCGCCCGCTGCCGCGGCGGCAGGTGCTGGATGGCGACGAGGTAGGCGAGCTCGATCGTCTCCCGCTCCACCGCCGCTGCCTCCGGCCCGGGGTCGCTCGAGGCGACCTCCTCGAGCAGGACGTCCGGGACCGGCTCGAGCCACGGCACCTCGGACGGGTTCGCGGTCGCGCCGGTCTGGGACACGCGGCGCTTGTTGCGCGCGATCAGGTCGAGGCAGGCGTTGGTGGCGATCTTGTACAGCCACGCGCGCAGCGTCGCGCGGCCCTCGTAGCTCGAGCGCTTGCGCCAGGCGCGCAGGAACGTCTCCTGCACCAGGTCCTCGGCCTCGTCGAAGGAGCCGAGCATGCGGTAGCAGTGAACCTGCAGCTCGCGCCGGTGCGGCTCGAGCTGCGCGGCGAACGCGGTTTCGTCGGTCATGCCCCGTATGACGAGCGGGAGCCTACGAACTCATCGGTCGCGCGCCTCCCAACGCCGGCGTCGTCGCAAGCCACTCGGCGGCCCGGCTAGCGCCAGATCCGCCGGCGCTGGGTCTCGAGGACAGGGCCGTGGAGGGCCTCCGCGGCGAGCTCCTTGCCGCGCGCGTCCGCGCCGTGGCAGTAGACGAGCTCGCTCGCGCCCAGCCAGCGCTGCCACGCCGCGCGGAACGCCTCGGCGCGGTCCTTGCGGCGCGCGAGGTCGGCGGGCACGGGATGCCACGCGGTGCGGGCGCGGCTGAAGGAGCCCGTCATGACCTTGCGGGAGACGACGTAGCGGGCGAGCGCGCCGCCGCCGTAGAGCTCGTCGAGCGCCGCGCTGACGTGGCGGCTGATCTCCGGGTCGGCGTCCGGCAGGCTCACCCGCACCCAGCCCTCGGGGCGGACGCTGAACGACATGGTCCGCGCCACCTCCGGGGTGAGCTCCCCGAGCGCGACGTAGGCGTCGCAGACCGCGCCGGCCGCCCACTCCAGGGGGATCTCCACCGGGTGCGCGCGGCGCGCGACGCCGCGCGCCCACACGATCGCCGCGGCGGCGGCCAGCAGCGCGACCGCGCCCACCGCGAGCGGCGCCCCCGCCGCCGCCAACGCGACCGCAGCGGCCAGCCCGGCGGCGGCGCCCACCGTCTGCCGCCGGCTGCGCTGCGGACGCACGTCGGCGAGCGCGGCCTGACCCTGCCCGCCCGCGCGCCGCGGGTCGCGGACGACGAGCACGTCGAGGTCGACGCCGCGGTAGGACTCGCCGATGCCCCAGCGGTCCCGCGCGGCATCGCGGTCGCCGGCGCGCTCCTGCTGCTCGAGGTTGATGGCGACGAAGCGCTCGGCGGCGGGCGGCCCGTACGGCGACAGCTCCGGGTGGACGTGCGACGGCCCGGTCTCGATCGTGCCGTCCTCGCACGGCGCGTGCAGGTGGGCGTGGCGGCGGACGAAGCGCGAGTAGTCGGCGAACCCGCGCCCGAGCTCCGGCGCCACGCACACGATGTCCCAGTTGTTCGCCAGCTTGCGGTCGTCGCCGGGGTCGAGGCGCAGGCTGCGCCCGCGCATCTGGCGGACGGCGACGTCGGCCGCCACCGCGGTCATGTCGACCAGCACGTTGACCGGCGGGCAGTCCCAGCCCTCGCCGAGCAGCCCGCGCGTCCCGAACAGCACGAGGATCTCCCCGTCGGCGAGCAGCTGCGTGGCCCACGCCGTCCACGCCTGCGAGCCGAAGCGCGCGTCGGCGTGGCGCAGCACCACCAGCCCTTCCCCCGGCTCGCGCCGCAGCCCCGCCGCGAACTCCGGCCGGCCGGCGAGCGCGGCGAGCCGCTCCGCCCACCAGTCGGCGTCGCCGGGCAGGACCGCGAACGTCTCCCCCGTCACCAGCGCCGCGCGCGTCCCGGCGAACCGCTCGTCCGCCCCCAGCGACGCGAGCAGGCCGCGCGCGCCGCCGGTCAGCGCCAGCGGCGAGTCCGCGGTCTGGCGCGGCGGGTGCTCGGAGTCGCACAGCACGACCGCGCGCAGCCCCGGCCCGCGCGTGTCGTACTCGCAGGCCAGCGCGTCGCACATGGCCAGGGGCTTGGCGGCGGAGTTCAGCAGCACGCGGTCGACCTCGCCGCCGACCCGCCGGATCCCCTGGCGCGTCAATGCGAAGCCCAGGTCGCCGAGCGCGACCTGCAGCTCGTCGAGGCGCGTGGCCGCCTCGGCGCTCGCGTCCGCGCGCAGGCGGCGCAGCGCGTAGTCCTCCAGCAGCACCACCCAGTCGTCGATCGTGAGGTCGGCGCGCTGCTGCTCGCCGCGCGGCGCGTCGTCGGGCGGGTCGATGTCACGGGCGTGCAGCCAGCGCAGGCCCGCGTCGGCCAGGCGCGGCTGCCGGCGCGCGAGCTCCGCCCATGACAGCCGCCCGCCGCTCGCGGCCGTGCGCTCCGAGAGCCGGGAGACCAGCCACGCGTCGAGGTCAGGGCCCAGCAGCGTGAGCGTGTGCTCGAAGCGCGCATGGCGCTCGGCCAGCCACTGGTGCTCGGAGTCGAGCGGGCTGCAGAGCTGGACGAGCTCCTGGTACGGCGCGAGGTAGCCCTCGCGCACGACCGCCGGCGTCGGCACCGAGAAGTCGACGGTGTCGAGCAGCTGCTCGTAGAGGGCGGCCTCCTCGGCGGTGACGTCGTTCGGGTTGGTGGCCGTCAGGCCGAGGACGTGCTGCGGCGAGAGCAGCTCGAAGACCGCCTTGAGCAGCGCGCCCCACAGCGACAGCAGGTGGTGGCACTCGTCGAGCACGACCACGCGCACCCCGGCCTCGCGCAGTCGCTCCACCCGCGCCACGGCGTTGGCGGACAGCAGCTGGCGGGCGGGGATCTCGGGCAGCCTGCCCGCCGCGACGTCGCGCTTCCCCCGCGCCACGATGCGCGCCACCTCGCGCTCGCGCTCGCGCGCCGCCTGCCCCTCCCAGGCCGCGGTCTCGGCCACCACCTCGTCGACGGTCTGCCCGGTCGCGGTCGCGCGCTCCTGCAGCCAGATGCGCTGGGCCGCAGCGCGCAGCATGCCCTCCGGATCCGTGGTCTGGCACAGCGACTGGTAGGTCAGCACGTGCAGGTCCTCGCTGCTGGGGCCGAACAGCGCCTGCTTCTCGGCCCACTGGCGCTGGATCGTCAGCGACGGGCAGAGCACGAGCGCGGGCGTGCCGAGCCGCCGCACCACCTCCAGCCCGACCACGGTCTTGCCCGACCCGGGCGGCGCGACGACCAGCGTCTGGTCTCGCCCCGCCGCGCAGTCCGCCTCGAACGCATCCAGGCACAGCGACTGGTAGCGGCGCCACTGCCCGGAGAACTGCCATGCCGAGAAGGGCGCCGGCTGGGGCGTCACCACACGCGCGTGCGGGCGGAGCCCGACGCGAGCGTGGTGAGCGGTCCGGCGGCGTAGGTCTGCCCGCCGGTCTTGCGGTTGCCGACGAGGTCGGTGTCGAGGCGCGCCGGGCTGCCGTCGGGCTCCTCGAACTCCGCGTCCACGAAGCGGACGCGCTCGAGGTCGCCGCCGGTGATGAGCCCGACGCGCGCCGCGTCGAAGGCCTGCGGCAGCTGCGTCTCGAGGTAGACCTCGTCACCGTCTTCGACCACGGCGACCTGCGCGTCGTCGAGGACGTGTCCATCGCGCTCGGCGTCGTACGCGCCGGCGCCCGCGGCGTAGACGTTGTCGCGGATATACGCGGGTTGCCGGGCGCCCTTGAAGCGCTCGTGGTCGCCGCGGGACGGGTCGTCGACCTGGGCCAGGTACTCGGCCAGCGACGCGGGATGCCCGTCGTAGGCCGCGGTGCCGTAGCCGGCGCCGGCCCCGCGGCTCGCGTCCTCCGCGTAGGCCGAGCGGAGGTCGCCGGCGAGGAAGACGTTGCCGATGAGGCGGTCGTCGCCGCCCAGGATCGCGGCGTAGCCGGCCACCTGGGTGCTGTGCGGCACGTGGTAGGGCGTCGGCCGGTCGACGACGGGCTCGAGCGCCACGGTGCCGCACACGAGGTTGTTGACGAGCGCCCCGCCCTGGCTGTACAGCTCCAGCGACGCCGGCGAGGCGAGGACGTTGTGGTCGACGACGAACGGCCCGTGGCTCACCTCGATGAAGAGGTCGCGGTTGTTGGCGTAGAGGAGGTTGCGCGAGACGCGGGTGCCCTGCGTCTGCCAGTCCAGCCAGATGCCGAGCGAGCAGTCGTGGATGCGGTTGTGGCGGATGACGACGTCGATCGCGGCGTGGAGCTTGATGCCGCCGATCTCGTAGCCGTAGAACTCGCGCTTGAGGGCGATCTTGGAGATGTGGTTGTCCTCGATCGTCGAGAACACGCAGCCGAGGTGGCCGACGATGCCGTTCTGGCCGCAGTCGTAGATGCGGTTGCGGCGGACGATGTGCGAGCCGACGTGCTCGCGGTCCCAGCCGATCTGGCGGGCGGAGAACACCGACTCGAGCTGGTACTGGTAGCCGGGCTTGTCGCGGCGCAGGGTCGCGTAGTTGTGGCCCGTCGAGGCCTCCTTGCCGAGCGAGACGGCCGAGCACTTCGCGTCGTGGATGACGTTGTCCTCGATGATCCAGCCCTTCGCCCAGTTCGGGCCGATGAGGCCGGGCTGGTCGGCGGTCGGCGGGGTCCAGGGACAGGCCGCCTGCGCCAGCTCGAAGCCGCGCACGGTGATGTAGTCGATGTGGTGCTCGGCGGGATAGAAGACCGAGCGCCGGACGTTGATCTCGACGAGCTCCGCGTTCGGGTCGGCGCCCTGGAAGTTCGCCCACAGCGTGGTCTCGTCGTCGCCGACATCGGCGTACCAGACGTACTGGGTCTGCTCGGGGTCGCGGATGCGGTCGGCCGTCTCCGTCCAGTCGTCGAGGACCTCGGTCCGCAGCGGCGGGTCCGCCACCTCGGGCAGCGTCACGACCTCGTAGAAGCTGCGCCCGTTGAGGTACACGTCGCCGAGGTGCTTGCGCGGCGTCCCCTTCGCGGCGTAGACGATCCAGTCGCCCTCGACCTCCTCGGCGAAGGGGTTGAAGTCACCGAACAGCGAGTTGGGGACGACCACCTTCCACACGCTGCCCTTGACGGGCTCCCATCCGGTCACGGCCTCCGAGCCCTTGATGACGACGTGCTCGCCGGCGGCCGCCTCGTACGTGATCCGCCGCCGGTCGCTGATCCCGCCGCGGCGCGGGGTCACCCACTCGCGGTACTCGCCGCCGTGGACGACGACCGTGTCACCCGGCCGGGCGACGGCGGCGGCGCGATTGATCGTCCGGAACGGGGCGGCCTCGGATCCGTCAGCCGAGTCGGACCCGGAGGTGGCGACGTGGAGCACAGTGCGGATTTATACCCACGCGGCGAGCCGATCCGCCAGCGCCCGCGCGAACCGCGGGTCGTTGATGTCGCAGTTGTGCTCCTCGACCTCGACGGCGGTGCCGCACCCGGCGCGGATCGCGTCGAACAATGCCGCGTCGGCGGCCGGATCGTGGAACGGCCCGCCGGGCACGGACAGGGCCGACACGCCGCCCAGCGGCAGCAGCACGCAGACCGGGCCGGCGCTCGCCCGGGCGCGCTCCGCCAGGCGCGCGCCGAGGATCGCGCACTCGTCCGCGCTCGTGCGCACCAACGTGACCATCGGGTTGTGGCGGACGATTGCGCGCGGATGTCCACGAAACCGGGGGAACTCCAGGATGGTCCCCGGTCTTTTCGTTCTGCGGCGTGTATGCCGGCGGCCCGCGGCACGACGGCCGCATCGGTGCTCGCGTGTCGCTCGCGACGCGTCGCACCCTCCCGGATGAGCGGAAGAGCTCGTCGCCTGCAGCCGCAAGTCCACGAGGACGAGTCCAAGGGAGCGGCGCGAGCGCGCTGTCGCCAGTACTGGCCACTCGATGAGGAGCAGTGCTCGTCAAATAGGGAGCAAGCTGCTCCCCATTTGCTCCCTATGCACCCGTTGAGCTCCGCAACGTGCGGGTGCCTAGAACGCGAAAGAGCCGCTGCACAGGCTGCGAATTCGCAGTTCTGCGGAGCGGCCCTGACAAGTGGAGACGGCGGGAATTGAACCCGCGTCCGCAATCGCGTAAAAGGCAGCGTCTACGAGCGTATCCGGCGCTCTATATCTCGCGAGTCGCTCGCCACGCCGGCGGGGTTGCGCTTCGCCAGTCCACTTGAATGTCCCCCTCTTTGGCGTGGACGGGCCTCCGAGGGGTGAGCCTGCTTCTGACTCGGCACTGATCCCGGCGCAGGCTCCGGGGGCCAAGCCGCTACTTAGTTTCGGCTAAGCAGCGAGAGCGAAGGCGTGAGCCTTCTCATTATGCGTGTTCGCACTTATGGTTTTGCTGGGGTTTTACGAGGCCTCCAGCACCTCGGCTCGCAACTGCCCCCACGAACCGACCGCGTCGAAGCCTGTCGTCCCCAGGGGCTATGTCCATGCCTATTGTAGTCGCGATGGAGACCTTTGATGTGGTGGTGGTCGGCGGCGGGCCCGCCGGTGAGGTGGCGGCGGGGCGGCTCGCCGACGCCGGCCTGGAGGTCGCGCTGGTCGAGGACGACCTCGTCGGCGGCGAGTGCTCCTTCTACGCGTGCATGCCCTCGAAGGCGCTGCTGCGCCCCGAGGAGGCGCTGAACGAGGTGCGCCGCGTCACCGGCGCCGCGGAGGCGGTGACGGGCGAGCTCGACGTCGGCGCCGTGCTGCGCCGCCGCGACGAGATCATCCACGACCTCGACGACTCCTCCCAGCTGCCGTGGCTCGAGGACAGGGACATCAAGCTCTACCGCGGCTTCGGCGTCCTCGCCGGCGAGAAGCGGGTCGACGTCGCCGGCCACGAGCTCGAGGCGCGCACGGCGGTCATCCTGGCCGGCGGCACCCGCGCCGCGATCCCCCCGATCGAGGGCCTCGGCGACGCCCAGCCGTGGACCAACCGCGAGGCGACGACCGCCAAGGAGATCCCCGCCACGGTCGTGATCCTCGGCGGCGGCGTCTTCGGCACCGAGCTCACCCAGGCCTACTGCTCGCTCGGCGCGAAGGTGACGCTGATCGAGGGCGAGCGGCACCTGCTGCCGAACGAGGAGGTGTTCGCCTGCGAGCAGGTGACCGACTCCCTCGTGGAGCAGGGGGTCGACGTGCGCACGGGCCGCAAGGCGGAGAAGGTCGAGCGGGCCGGCGAGCGCTTCCGGGTCACGGCCGACGACGGCTCGACCGCCGACGCCGACGTGGTCGTCGCCGCGCTCGGCCGCACGCCACGGACGGAGGAGCTCGGGCTCGAGACCGTCGGGCTCGAGGGCGGCGGCTACATCGAGGTCGACGAGAACATGCAGGTCCCCGGCCACGACTGGCTGTACGCCATCGGCGACGTCAACGGCCGCATCCTGCTCACCCACATGGGCAAGTACCAGGCGCGCCTGGCCTGCGAGCACCTCCTCGGCAACCCCTCCGCGGCGGAGCACGGCGCCGACGGCAAACGTGCCCCGAGCGTCACCTTCACCGAGCCTCAGGTCGCCTCCGTCGGCCACACGGAGAAGACCGCCCGCGAGGCGGGCCTCGACGTCCACGTCCTCGACGTCGGCACCTCGGCCAACGCGGGCGGCAGCTTCTACGGCCACGGCGCGCCCGGCACCTCCCGCCTGCTCGTCGACAAGGAGACCGACCTGATCGTCGGCGCCACGATCACCGGCTCCGAGGTCGCCGACTTCCTCCACGCCGCCACGATCGCGATCGTCGGCGAGGTGCCGATGGGGCGGCTCTGGCACGCCACGCCGTCGTTCCCGACGCGCAGCGAGATCTGGCTCAACCTGATGGCGAAGTGGGAGGAGGCGAAGCGCTAGGGCGCCAGCAGCTCGACCCGGTTCCCCCACGGGTCGCTGGTGAAGAAGCGGCGGCGGCCCGGGATGCGGTCGTCCCACTCGACCGCCGCGCCCGCCGTCGTCAGCGCGCCGGCGAGGGCGTCGAGCGCGGCGTCGGAGTCGACGCGCAGGCCCGGATGGGCCTTGCGCGCGGGCGTGAAGTCGTCGGCGACGCCGACGTGCAGCTCCTGCGCGCCGGCCGCGAACCAGACGCCGCCTCCGCCCCGCAGACCCTCGGGCTTCGGGAGCTCCGGGAGCCCGAGCAGCTCGCCGTAGAAGCTCCGCGCCTCGCGCTCGCACCCCGGCGGCGCGGCGACCTGCACGTGGTCGAGACCGTCGACGCCCACGCGGGTCATTAACGCAAAAGTGACGCGAAGGGAGCCACTCGAGGAGCCCTCCGATCGGCTAGCCGAAGCTTTCCGATCCTCAGGGCGGCGGGCCTTTCGTCCTCAAGCCTCGCTCTCTGTGGCTGCGACCTTCGCGTCGAGGGAGAACCTAGAAAATGCCTCCGGACGGGTCAAGACCCCTGAGCCGGAGTTCCCGCAACCTGCGGCCAAATCAACCCCTTAGATACCGCTGCCAGACTGATCTCTGACTTGGAACGCCAGACCCAGTGGATCCCCCCGGCGCCGCCCGCGCCGTTGAGCGAGCCGGCCGTGCCGGCCGCGGCGCCGCGCCCGTCCTACGAGCAGAAGCGGCGCCCGCTGCGCGATCGCGTCTTCGGCCCGCTGATCCTCGTCGGCGCGCTGCTGCTGAAGTTCGGCAAGGCCGGCCTGCTGCTGGCAACGAAGGCGAAGTTCCTCGTGACGTCGGGGTCGATGCTCGTCTCGGTCGCCGCCTACGCGCTGATCTGGGGCTGGAAGTTCGCGGCCGGCTTCGTGGCGCTGCTGTTCGTCCACGAGATGGGCCACTACATCCAGTTGCGGCGCGAGGGCGTCAGACCGAGCGGCATGGTGTTCATCCCGTTCCTCGGCGCCGCCGTCGGCACGCGCTCGCTGGGCGGCTCCGCGCTCGCCGAGGCGCGCGTCGGCCTGGCCGGCCCGATCCTCGGCTCGCTCGCCTGCCTCGTGCCCGCGACCATATGGCTCGCCACCGGCGAGGAGTTCTGGCAGGCGCTGGCCTTCACCGGCTTCTTCCTCAACCTCTTCAACCTGCGTCCCGGTGCTGCCGCTCGACGGCGGTCGCGCGATGGCGGCGATGGCCCCGTGGATGTGGTTCGTCGGCTTCGGCGCGATGGTCGCGCTGCTGTTCATCGCGCCGAACCCGATCCTGATCCTGATCGTGCTGCTTCGGCGGCTTCGAGACCTACCGGCGCTGGAAGCAGCGCAAGTCGGGCGAGGAGGGCAACGCCGCCTACTACAAGGTCAAGCCCGCCCACCGGCTCGCGGTCGGCGCGGTCTACGTCGGCCTGATCGTGCTGCTCGGCATCGGGATGGACCTGACCCATCTCGAGCGCACGTTCAGCGACGCGTAGCCCGGTCCATCTCGCGCTTCAGCTCGCGCTCCTTGATCGCCTGGCGCTTGTCGCCGACGTCCTTGCCCTTGGCGAGCGCGATCTCGACCTTGGCGTGGGAGTCCTTGAAGTAGAGCCGCGTCGGGATGATCGTCAGGCCCTTCTCGCGCGTCTTGCCGATCAGCCGCTCGATCTCGCGCCGGTGCATCAGCAGCTTGCGCGGGCGCTCGGGCTCGTGGTTCTCCGTCGTGGCCGGCGGATACGGCGCGATGTGGACGTTGTAGAGCCAGACCTCGCCGTCGCGGACCGCGGCGTAGCCGTCCTTGAGCTGCGCCTTGCCGTCGCGCAGCGATTTGACCTCGGAGCCCTGGAGGACCAGACCCGCCTCCCACTTCTCGAGCAGGTGGTAGCGGTAGGACGCGGGCTTGTTGCGGGCGACGTCAGCCAAAGTGGTTACCTCCGCGGGGCATCCGGCCCCGCGTCCTGATGATGACGGTCGGCATCCGGCCGTCCGAGACCACCCAACTGTACGGGCGAGAGGTCGACGCGACCGCGCGGGGCGTCCACGCGCTCGACCAGCACGGTCACCGGGTCGCCGAGCCGCAGCGCCATGCCCGACTGCGCGCCGACGAGCATCGTCTCGTGCTCGTCGAGCTCCCACCAGTCGCCGCGCAGCCGCCGCACCGGCAGCATGCCCTCGTGGCCGTCGCCGAACGCCACGAAGGCTCCTGCGCCGATCAGGCCGATGACCTCGCCGGCCCACTCGGTCTGCCAGCCGCGCTCGAACAGCTCGGCCTCGAGCAGGAAGCAGCGGGCGATGTCGTCGGCGGAGCGCTCGATCGACATCGCGTCGCGCTCGCGCTTGGACGACCAGTCGGCGGTCTCCTCCATCCGCGACGCCTCCGGCGCGTCCTCGCCGCCGCCGACAGCGGACAGCAGCGCGCGATGGCAGACGAGGTCGGGGTAGCGGCGGATCGGCGAGGTGAAGTGGCAGTAGCGGTGCGAGCGCAGCCCGGCGTGGCCCTTGTTCTCCGGTGAGTAGCGCGCCTGCTTGAGCGAGCGCAGCACGAGCGAGGTGAGCGCCGCGCGGCCGCGGCCGGTGCGGCGGACGTGGGCGTCGACCATGCGCGAGATCTCCCCGACCAGCTCGCCCGCCTGCTGCGGCGACATCTGTGGCGGCAGCGGCGGCGTCGGGACGTCCAGCGACGCGAGCTGGTCGACCAGCCGCTCGACCCGCGCGGGCTCGGGCTGCTCGTGGATGCGGTAGAGCGCGGGCACCTTGCGCGCGTCGAGCAGCCCCGCGACCGCCTCGTTGGCGGCGATCATCAGATGCTCGATCAGGCGGTGGGACTCGGTCTGCTCGCTGGCCACGAGCCCCGTGACATGCCCCTCGCCCGAGAAGTCGAACTCCGGCTCGACCGACTCGATCGCGAGCGCGCCGCGCGCCTGGCGCTCCGCCTCGAGCGCGGCCGCCGCCGCCCGCGCCGCGTGGAGCGGCTCCACCCATCGCCCCTCGGCGCGCTCCTCGCCCGCGAAGATGCGGTCGACCTGCGGGTAGTCCAGGCGCGCGTCGGAGCGGATCGTCGAGCGGGTGAAGGCGGTGCGGCGCACCTTCGGCCCGTCCAGCTCGAGCTCGACCGTGACCGCGAGCCGGTCCTGGCCGGGTACGAGCGAGCAGGCCTGGTTGGAGAGCGCCTCCGGCAGCATCGGCTCGACCTTGCCGGGGACGTAGACGCTCGTGCCGCGGCGGTAGGCCTCGCGGTCGATGAGCGAGCCGGGCGTCACGTGCGCCGAGACGTCGGCGATGTGGACCCAGACCTTGATCGCGCCGTCCTCGAGCCGCTCGGCCGAGATCGCGTCGTCGAAGTCGCGCGCGGTCGGCGGGTCGATCGTGAAGGTGGGGAGGTCGCGCAGGTCGCGGCGCACGCCCTCTGAGCCGTGCGGCGGCTCCTCGGCCGCCTTGCGCGCGGCGCGCTCGACGGCGGGGTCGAAGCGCCGGCGCAGCCCGCGGTCGAGCATCAGCGCCTCGAGCACGTCGCGCGCGTTGTCGGGCCGCCCGAGCCGCTTCGTCACCTTGCCGTGGCCACCGCGCGAGCCGGTCGGGGTCACGAGCACGAGATCGCCGGCGCCCACCTCGCGCGGGGGCTTGTCGAGGTTGATGCGCCGCCCCCGGGCGAAGAAGGGCGTCGCCGTGAAGAACCGGCCGCGCTTCTCGAGCACGGCGACCACGGGGTGTGCGGGGCTCACGCCCGTCCGCGCGCGACGGTCTTGACCGCGACGTCCAGCGCCTCGTCGCGCTTGGTCTTCTCGTTGTCCTCGGCCTTGACGTCGGGCGTGATGCCCGCGCCCTTCTTGGGGCCGCCGCCGCCGAGGTTCTTGCCGCTGGGGGTGAAGTACTCGCCGACGGTGATGTCGAGCGCGCCGCCGTTGGAGAGCTGCTTGATCTCCTGGAAGACGCCCTTGCCGAACGTGCGGGTGCCGACCACGGTCGCGCGGTCGCGGTCCTGCAGCGCGCCGGTCACGATCTCGGACGCCGACGCGGACTGGTCGTTGACCAGCACCGCGACCGGGATCTTGCTGTTGATCGCGCCGCCCGTCGCCTCGAACACCCGCTCGGGTCGCGAGCGCCCGCGCGTGGTGACGATCTTGCCCTCGGGGATGAAGATGGAGGAGACGAGCACCGCCTCATTCAGCAGCCCGCCGCCGTTGTCGCGCAGGTCGAGGACCACCGACTCGGCGCCCTTGCCCACCAGTCCCTTCACGGCCTTGCCGACCGCGCCGTGCGCGCCCGAGGTGAAGCTCGCGAGCTTGACGTAGGCGACCTTCTCGTCGCCGCGGCGCACCATCCGCGACTCGACCACGGGGACGTCGACGCGCGCGCGCTTGAGCTCGACCTCGCGCGGCTTCTCCTTGCCGGTGACGACGGTCAGCGTCACCGCCGTGCCGGAGCGGCCCTTGATGCGCGTGGTGGCCTGCTCGGAGGACGCGCCGCGCAGCGAGCGCCCGTTGACAGCCGTGATCTCGTCGCCCGGCTTGAGCCCGCCCTTCTGGGCCGGCGAGTTCTTGAAGACGGTGAGCACGCGCAGCCCGCGCGGCACCTCCTCGACGTTCATGCCGACGCCCTCGAAGGCGCCCTGCGTCTGCTCGTTGAACGAGCGGTACTCCTTCGGGTTGAAGTAGGCCGAGAAGCGGTCGTCGAGCGAGTCGACCGCGGAGCCGAGCGCCTTGTTGAGCAGCTGCTTGCGATCGACCTTGCGGTAGTAGTCCTCCTGGATGATGTCGGCGGCCTCGTCGTAGATCGCCGAGTCGTCGTCGGAGACGAGCGTGTCGCGGACGGGGTTCGGGAGGTACTCGGGGTGGCCACCGAGCCAGATGCCGCCCGCGAGCAGCACGAGCACGAACAGCACGCGCAGCGGCACGGACAGGCGGCGCCGCAGACGGCGACGGCGGCGGCGTCGCGGGTCGCGCGCGTGCAGGCGCGGTTCGGGTGTATCCACGTCAAACACGGTACTGCGGGCGATTTCGCGCGCCTAAGCGGCGATTAGGAGATCAGTAAGCGGCGAGCGGCGAGTAGGCCCACGATCGCTCGGTCGACAGCGTCGTGTCGGCCGCGATGCCGATGAGGGTTTCCACGTCCCCGCGCGCGAGCGCGCGCACGAAGCCCTCGACCGCGTCGTCGAGCCGCGCGGAGCCGTCCGGCTCGGGGCAGTCGACGACGATCCCGCGGGCCCGCTGCAGGGCGCTGTTCACCGACGCGACGGAGGTCCCGAGCGTCAAGGCGGCCTCGCTGGCGCGGAAGCCGAGGACGTCGCGGAGGATCAGCGCCGCGCGCTGCTTGGCCGGGAGGTGCTGGAGCGTGACCGTCAACGCGCGCGCGGCAGCCTCCTGCTGCTCGTAGACGGCCGCGGTCGGGTTCGGCTCGGCGTCGCGCAGGTCCTCCTCCCCCTCGAGCGGCGTGCACACAGGGCGCTTGTCGAGCGCGGTGAGGCAGATGTTGGTCGCGATCCGGTACAGCCACGAACGCAGCGAGCAGCGGCCCTCGAAGCTGGCGAGCGCGCGCCACGCGCGCAGCATCACCTCCTGCATCGCATCCTCGGCGTCGTGGATCGACCCGAGCATGCGCAGGCAGTGGCGTTGGAGCGGCCCGCGGTGGGGGGCCACCAGCGCGCGGAACGCCGCCTCGTCCCCGCCGCGCGCCGCCTCGATGAGCAGGCGCTCCGTCATCGATCCTCGAACGCCGCGCGCAACGAGGTCGCGAGATCGGCGAGGCCGCGCACCTCTTCGACGTCGGCGCCCGTCGCGCGCAGCCACGCCGCGCAGCGCTCGCTCTGGCCCACCAGGATGGCCGCCGCGGGCGCGCCCGCGGCCGGCACGCTCGCCGCGGCGTACGTCGCGGGGCGGCGCGTTCCCGCGCCGACGATCAGCACCTGGCGCCGGAGCGGCGGCCAGCCGCGGTCGTGGGCGCGCAGCGCGAGCGCCGCGGCCGCTGCCGCGCCGGCCCCGTGGCCGGCGACGACCAGCCGGCCGGGGTCGGCGCCGAGCTCCTCGCCGTGGTCGGCCGCCCACATGAGCGCCGCCTCGGCCCGGTCGAGCGCGCCCGGCCGCCGCGGCGCCCAGGGGACGCAGAGCACGACGGCGCCCGCGCGCGAGCAGAGCTCGTGGCCGAGCGCGTCGTCCTCCGTGCTCACGCCGTCCGCGGGCGCGGCGTCGGGGAGGAAGACCACGATGGGCGGCGCCGACCGCGAGCGCGGCCAGCGGACCCGGACGGGGATGCTGCCGGCGGGCCCGCGCAGTCGCAGGTCTGCGACGCGCCGCACGCCGATCGGGGCTTCGATCGTTTCCATGGATCCGATCGTGTCCGGTCGGGGCGGGCCGGGCCAGTCCGATCCTGCATCGCCGTCTTGCGCGGTCGGCATGGCCCGCGCGCGCCGCGTGGGGATAATCGAGCCATGCCGGACGACGACCGCGCCCCAGTCCTCGCCTTCCCCCAGGCGCCCGACGCGATCGAGCTTCGTCACCTGCGGGCCTTCGTCGCCGTCGCCGAGGAGCTCAACTTCGGGCGCGCGGCCGACCGCCTGCACCTCTCCCAGTCCGCCCTCAGCCGCCAGGTCCGGGGGCTCGAGCAGCTGCTCGGCTGCGACCTCCTGCGCCGCTCCAGCCACAGCGTCGAGCTGACGATCGCGGGCGAGGCGCTGCTCGACCGGGCCCGGCGGCTGCTCACGGACGTCGACGAGGCGGTCTCCGTGACCCTCTCGATCGGCGGCGAGCTGGCCGGGCGGCTGACACAGCTGTGGGCGCCCCTGTTCGCGGTCGCCAACGCGAACGGCGGGCTGCAGGCGCAGCGCAACGCCTACGAGCAGTTCCACGCCCAGTTCGCACCGCCGCCGGAGGTGGCGATCACCCCGGTCAACGCCGGTGGCGTGCCGTCGTTCGAGCTGACCACGGACCCCGCTGCGCTCCCGTCGCTCCTCTACCTCCACGGGGGCGGGCACGTGATGGGGTCGGCGTTCGGCCACAAGCCGCTGATGGGCGCGCTGGCCGTCGCCGCCGACGCGCGCGTGCTGGCGCCCGAGTTCCGCCTCGCCCCGGAGCATCCCTTCCCCGCGGATCTCGACGACGCGCGCCGCGCGTATCTGTGGATGCTCGAGACCGGGACCCCGGCCGAGCAGGTGGTGCTGGCGGGCGACTCGTCCGGCTCTGGCGTGGTGATGTCGCTCCTGCTGGGCCTCAAGCAGCAGAACCTGCCGCTGCCCGGCGGGGCGCTGCTCTTCTGCCCCTGGGTCGACCTCAACAGCACCGTGCTCTCATCGCTCGCCGCCACCGACGAGCAGGTCGCGATGCTGCTGGAGCAGGTCCGCGGCTACGTCGACGCGTACCTCGGCGGGCACCCGGCCGACGATCCCGTCATCAGCCCCCTGACCGCGGACCTCAGCGGGCTGCCGCCGCTGCTGATCCAGGCCGCCACCGGCGATCCGCAGCGCGAGGATGCCCACCGCCTCGCCGAGCGCGCCCACGCCCACGGGGTCGAGGCGCGACTCGAGCTCTACCCGGTCGACACCCACGCCTTCCAGACGTTCTGGTCGTTCCTGCCCGAGGCGATGGAGGGGCTCGCGCAGGCCGGCCGGTTCGTGCGCGAGGTCGCGGCGCGAGCGCAGGCGGGCGATGTCGCCGTCCGCGCGCGGAGGAAAGCCCCGAGCTGAACCTCAGCTCGGAAGCCGGCATGCGAGACCCAGTGGGCTCGCGCTGGTCTTCGCGCGCGCCGGCAGAGTGCCACCACGCCGATCGGTCCGGCGGATCCGGCGGGTGCAGCGCCCGCAGCCACGCGTCTCCCGGATCGATCCGGTCGGCCCGATGCGCGACGTGAGCACGTACCGGCCCCTCGGGGCGGAGTCCGGATCGATGGCGATCTCCTGCCCCTCGACATTGGGCTCGTAGGTGTCGACGCCCCCGGGCTGGATCCCGACGTCGGTGGTCGTATTGCGGGCTTGTCGCGCGCGCACCAGCCATCGACGAACGGCGCGAGGACCAGCGCTGTGGAGAGACGCCGTCGCATCCGCGCGCGGGCATTCTGCCGCGGTGAACCGGAAAAGCAAGCGACGCGGTAAGCGTCTACACGCGCAGGAAGCGGCGCAGCGACAGGCCAGAGCCGATCGCCGACACCCCTACGGACGCGCCCAGCAACACCGCGATCAGCACGCCGAAGTTGATCGTGTCGGGCGCGGCGATCAGGGCGAACTCCGCCGCCAGCGGGTCGACGAGCGCGATCTTGACCACGCCGAGCAGCAGGATCGCCATCACGCCGCCGATCGCGCCGACCAGCACGCCCTCGAGCACGAACGGCCAGCGGATGAACCAGTCGGTCGCGCCCACCAGCTTCATGACCTCGACCTCACGGCGGCGCGCGTAGAGCGAGAGCCGGATCGTGTTGGCGATCAGCAGGATCGAGGCGACGCACAGCAGCACCGCGAGCAGCGCCATCGTGATCTTCACGACGCGCGTGGCGGAGAGGATCTTCTGCGTGTCCTCCTCGCGGTTGCGGACCTCGTCGATGGCGGGGTCGATCACCGTGCGCCCGCCCGACGGCGACAGCGGCGCCAGCGCGTTGCGGATCTTGGTGATGTTGTCCGGCTTGTCCGGATACACGCGGAAGGTGTCGGGCAGCGGGTTGGCGCCCAGCAGGTCGTAGTACTCGCCGCGGCCGGCCTTGCGCTCGGCGGCGATCGCCTTCTCCTTCGGGATGTACTCGACGCGCGCGACGTGCGGGGTCTCGTTGACGATGATCCCGCGCACCCTCTCGACCTCGGCCGGGGTCACGCGCGGCTGCAGGTAGACGTCGGCGATCACGCGCGAGCGGACCTCGTTGGCCGCGCCGGTGGTCGCCTGGACGACGGGGATGAACACGCCGAGCACGAGCACGGTGACGAGCACGGTCGCCATCGCGGCGAAGGAGGGCACGGCGTTCTTGGTGAGCGCCCGCACCGCCTCGTGGAAGAAGAAGCCGAACCTCATGTCGAGTACGTCCCGGTGGCCTCGTCGCGGATGACGTGGCCGCCCGACAGCTCGATGACGCGCCGGCGCATGCGGTCGACCATCTGCTTGTCGTGCGTGGCGACGATCACCGTCGTGCCGGTGCGGTTGATGCGGTAGAGCAGCTGCATGATCCCGATCGAGGTCTCGGGGTCGAGGTTGCCGGTCGGCTCGTCGGCCAGCAGCAGCTGCGGGTGGTTGACGAACGCGCGCGCGACCGACACGCGCTGCTGCTCGCCGCCCGAGAGCTGGTCGGGGTAGTTGTGGAGCTTGGTCGAGAGGCCGGTGAGGCGCAGGATGTCCGGCACCTTCTCGCGGATCTCACGGCGCTTGCCGCCCGTGACCTGGAGGGCGTAGGCGACGTTGTCGTGGACCGTCCGGTTCGGCAGCAGCTTGAAGTCCTGGAAGATCACGCCGACGTTGCGGCGGTAGTAGGGGACCTTCGCGCGCGGGATCGTGCCGAGGTCGTGGCCGGCCACGGTGATCGAGCCGAAGGTCGGCTCGTACTCCTTGATCAGGAGCCGCACCAGCGTCGACTTGCCCGAGCCGGAGGCGCCGACGATGAAGACGAACTCGCCCGGCTGGACCGCGAAGGTGACGTCCTCGACGCCGAGGTCCACCTTCGAATAGCGCTTGGTCACCGAGCGCAGGTCGACGATCGCCCCTTCGACCGGCGGCGGGAGCACGCTGCGGCGGGGCGTCGGGGCACTACGGCGTGGGCGGTTGTCGGTGGCAGCCATCGCGTGCGAGAGGGTACCGAGGGTCCTTTGACGACCCGGGGAAAAGCCCTGCACGCGGATCGCGGCCGCTAGCCTCAAGGTATGCCTTCGATCCTCTCCGAGACCCTCGCCAACGGCCTTCCCCTCCACCGCGTCGAGGTCGAGGGCACGCGCGCCGTCACCGTCCTCGTGGCCTTCGAGGCCGGCGCCCGCACGGAGCGCCCCGAGGAGAACGGCATGGCCCACTTCCTCGAGCACCTGGTCTTCAAGGGCGGCGAGGTCTACGACGACTACCGCAAGGTCAACGAGACCGCGGAGCAGATGGGCGCGATGCTCAACGCCTACACCTCCCACGATGTCGTCGCCTTCCACCTCACCTGCCGCGCCGAGGTCGTCGACCGCGCGATCGACCTGCTGACGGACTTCGTCGGCCGCCCGAAGATCGACGCCGAGGAGCTCGACCGCGAGCGCGGCGTCGTCGTGCAGGAGATCGCCCGCTCCAACGACCAGCCCTCGGTCGTCGCCGAGCACCTGATCGACCGCGCCGCGTTCGGCGACCACCCGCTGGGCCGCCCCGTGCTCGGGCCCGCCGAGCACATCCAGAGCTTCACGCGCGACGCGATCGTCGCCTTCCGCGGCCGCCAGTGGGCGGGTGCCCGCGGCGGCGCCTTCCTGGTCGGCAACCTCGAGCACGTGCCCGACGACGGCGAGCTGGCCGACCGCTTCGGCCGCTTCCCCACCATCAGCGCCAACGGCGGCTTCGAGCCCGCGCCGGTCTTCTCGCCGCAGACGCTGGTCGAGACGCGTGACTCCAACCAGTCGCACCTGCGCATCTCCTACCGCCCGCAGATCGACCCGGCCGACCGCGAGCAGCGCGCCGCGCTGACCGTCTACTCGACGCTGCTGGGCGGCTCGATGGGCTCGCGCCTGTTCGACGAGATCCGCGAGCAGCGCGGGCTGGCGTACTCCGTCTACTCGGTCGACCACACGTTCTCCGACGTGCCGATCCTGCAGCTCTCGGCCGGCCTGGACTCCTCCAAGACCGTCGAGGCCTACCACTGCATGCGCGGGATCGTCGACGAGCTGCGCAAGAACGGCCCCCGCGCCGACGAGTTCGAGCGCGCCCGCGCCTACTCCGCCGGCCGCCGCGTGCTGGCGTTCGAGAACACCAACGCCGTCGCGCGCTACGCGGCCAACCAGACCGTCGTGTTCGGCGAGGACATCGACCCCGACCAGGCGATCGCGGCGCTCGACGAGACGACGCTCGAGCGCGTGAGCGAGGTCGCCCGCGGCATCTCGGTCGAGGCCTCGGTGGCCTGCGTCGGCCCGCACGAAGTCACCGAGTTCGCCTGAGCGGCAGGTGCTCGAGGCAGCGGACCTGACCGTCGCCCGCGGGCGGCGGACGCTCCTCGAGGGGTTCGCCGTGCGGGTACGGCCGGGCGAGCTGGTGCACGTCGCCGGGCCGAACGGCTGCGGCAAATCCAGCCTCCTGCGCGTGCTCGCCGGCGTGGTCGAGCCGCGGCGCGGGCGGGTCGAGCGCCGCGCTCGCTCTGTCTTTGTGCCGGAGCAGCCGGCGCTGCCCGAGTCGCTGCCCGCGCGGCGATGGCTGGACGTCGTGGGCGCGGGCGCTGCGCAGCTCCCGTCGCCGCTGCGCGCCCGTGCGGGACGGCTGTCGAGGGGACAGCTCCAGCGCCTCGTGCTGACCGGGGCGCTCCACGGCGACGGCGACCGGATCGTCGTCATCGACGAGCCGTGGGCCGGGCTCGACGCCGCGGCGCGCGACGAGCTCAGCGGCCGCCTCGCCGACCTGGCCGCCGCTGGGTCCGCCGTGGTCTTCACCGACCACGGCGGCTCCGGTGACCTTGCCGCGACCCGCACGGTCGTGCTCGCATGAGCCACGCGCGCGCGAGCCTGGTCCTGGCGCTCTCGGGTCGCCGGCTGCTCATGCCCGCGACGCTGCTCGCGTTCGCGGTCGTCGGCGTCTTCGCCTACCAGCCGAACCCGGTGCAGGGCAGCTGGGCCGTCACCGCGCTGCTGTCCACCGTCTTCTGCGCCTGGCTGGTCGCCGCGGTCGAGCGCGAGGTCGGGCCCGGCGCCGGCGCGATCCTGACGGTGCTCGCCGGCGGCCCGGCGCGCGGGTGGCAGGGCCGGCTGGCGCTCGTCGCGATCCTCACCGTCGTCGTCGCGCTCGCGTTCATGATCTGGCCCGCGGCGAGCAGCGCCTTCGACCGCACGCCGGGCGCGCAGGACGTCGGCGGCGCGGTGCTCGCACACCTCGCCTGCGGCGCCCTCGGCGGCACGCTGGCGCTGCTGCTGGCGGCGCCCGCGCGCCCGGCCACGGCGTTCGCGCTGATCCTCGGCGCCTGGCTGGCCTCGATCGGGCTCGCCGGCACGCTCGGGCCGCTGGCCGGCCCGGCCGCCGTCGCCGACGCACTGGCGGACGCTCCGGACGATGCCGTCCCGGGCGCGCTCCTGCTGGCCTGCGCGGTGGTCTTCGCGGAGGCAGGGCTGCTCGCCTACGGAGCGCGCAGGCTGGCGCGCTGGCGCGGCTGAGGCCGCCGGTAACAACGAGGACACCCGAGGCGGCCGGCGCGTGGCACTCTGCCGGGCATGTCATCTCTTCGTCTGCTGGGGGCGGCCGGCGCGCTTGCGCTCGTCCTCGCCAGCCCCGCCGCGGCGCACAAGCGCCACCACCATCACCACCACAAGCCGAAGGACGTCAAGGTCCAGCTGCTGTCGATCAACGACTTCCACGGCAACCTGCAGACCGCGACCACGGGCGGCATCCGGCCCCCGACCCCGGCCGGACAGCCCGCTCCCGCGCCGATCGCCGCGGGCGGCGCCGCGATCCTCGGCAGCTACCTGCGCGAGCTCGAGCGCAAGAACCGCAACACGCTGACCGTCGCCGCGGGCGACCTGATCGGCGGCAGCCCGCTGCTGTCGGCGCTCTACCACGACGAGCCCACGATCGAGGCCATGAACCTGCTCGGGCTCGACCTCGCGTCCGTCGGCAACCACGAGTTCGACGAGGGCGCCGCCGAGCTCAAGCGCATGCAGCGCGGCGGCTGTCACCCGACCGACGGCTGCAAGGACGGCGACGGCTTCGCGGGCGCGGAGTTCCGCTACCTGGCCGCCAACGTGGTCGACAAGCTCAACGCCAAGCCGTTCTTCAAGCCCTACGCGATCCGTCGCTTCCAGGGCAAGAAGATCGGGTTCATCGGCATGACGCTCGAGGGGACGCCGAGCATCGTCGCGCCGGCGGGCATCTCGAACCTCTCGTTCCTCGACGAGGCCGCGACCGCCAACCGCTACGCGCGTGAGCTCAAGCGCCGCCACGGCGTCAAGGCGATCGTCGTGCTGCTGCACGAGGGCGGCTTCCCGAACGTGCCCTTCAACACCGACACGCTCGACGCGTGCGGCATCACCGGGCCGGTCGTCGACATCGTCAAGAACACGACGAAGGCCGTCGACCTGTTCATCACCGGTCACACGCACCAGGCCTACAACTGCGTCATCGACGGCCGCCCGGTCACCAGCGCCAGCTCGTTCGGGCGCGTCCTGACCGACCTCGACCTGACGATCGGGCGCAACGACGACATCAAGTCCGTCAGCGCCGACAACATCCCGATCTACACCGCAGGCCGGACCCCGGTGGAGGACGTGGACGCGCTGGTCGCGCGCTACGACACGCTGTCGGCGGATCTGCGCCAGGCAGAGGTCGGGTGGATCTCGAGCGACATCCGCTCCGGCCGCACCCCGGGCACCACCGACGACTCCGGCGAGCAACCGGCCGGCAACCTGATCGCCGACGCCCAGCTCGCGGACACCGACGACGCCGACCGCGGCGGCGCCGTGGTCGCGCTCATGAACCCGGGTGGCGTGCGGGCGGACTTCGTCTACGCCAACAGCGGGGCGCCGCAGGACGTGGACGGGCGCGTCAGCTACGAGGAGGCGTTCACGGTCCAGCCGTTCAACAACCTCGTCGCCACGCAGACGTTCACCGGCGCGCAGCTGCTGGACGTGCTGAAGGACCAGTGGTGCGGCTCGAACACGTCGGCCACGGTGCTGCTGCCGTCGGCGAGCCTCAACTACACCTACGACCAGTCGATCGCCGCGTCGATCCTCGGCACGCCGTGCGCCGGGGCGGCGAACCCGGTGAGCGGGGTGACGATCAACGGCACCGCCCTCGATCCGGCCGGGTCCTACCGGGTCACGACGAACAACTTCCTCGCCGACGGCGGGGACGATTTCGTCTCGCTGAAGGCGGGGACCGGCCGCACGACGCTGTCGGACTTCGACATCGACTCGCTCGTGCGCTACCTGTCGACGACGACCCCGAGCGCACCGATCGGGCCGCCGGCGCTCGACCGGATCGACGTCACGCCGTAGGCAAACGCACCTTCCGGGCGGTGGCGGCCTTGCGCAGCCGCCGCCCGGTCGGTGACAATCGAGCGTGAGTGACCTCGGCTGAGCTCAACCGCCGCGAGCTCGAGCGCTATCTGGAGCGGGTGATGGACCGCTGGCCGGTCCAGCGGGCGCTCCTCGGCGGCGCGCGCGTGGACGACTCCCAGGGTGCCCCCGCCCAGCGCGAGCGCGGGCCCGAGTACGTGCTCGTGCTCGTCTCCGAGCACTTCGACGGCATCCCGTGGCTCGAGCGCGTCTACCAGGCGGGCAGCCTGTGGGACGGCCTCGAGATGGGCGCGCCCGCGGACGTCCACTGCTACACGCCGCCCGAGTTCGAGCGCAAGCGCGAGCAGCTCAGGATCGTGCGCGAGACGGCCGAGCACGGGCTCGAGCTCCTGCCCGAGCCGGCCTAGGCCGCTTTCCGTCCGCTCAAGAGTCCTAGAGTGGAGGGGGCGGGGGGACTGCCGATGACAAGGGCATGTCCCGTCTCAGCCACCTCTCCGCCACCTTCGCGCTGGTCGTCTCCGCCGCCGCGCTCACCGCGAGCCCCGCCGTCGCGCGCGACCACGACCGCATGCCCGACAAGTGGGAGAAGCGGCACCACCTCAACGTCAAGGTCGACGACTCACGGCGCGACCGCGACCGCGACGGGCTCACGAACTACGGCGAGTACCGCGCCAAGACGAATCCCCGCAAGAAGGACTCGGACCGCGACGGCCGCCGCGACAGCCGCGAGGACTACGACCGCGACAAGCTGCGCAACGCCGCCGAGATCAGGACCGGCTTCGACCCGCGCGACAAGGACTCCGACGACGACGGCGTCAAGGACGGCCGCGAGAACGCGGGCAGGATCGTCAAGCTGAGCGACAGCTCGATGACGATCAAGCTCGCCGTCGGCGGCTCGCTCACGGCGCGCCTCGGCGACGACCTCAGCGTCGATTGCACGACGCCGCTGAGTCAGGCTCAGGTACAGGGTCAGACTCCGGCCGAGGGCACGCCCCAGCCCGGCGAGGACGCCCCGGAGCCCGGCGAGGACGAGGACCCCGGCGACCTGCCCGAGCTGCCCGAGCTGCCCGGGACGAGGACACCGGCGACGGCCCCGACGCGACGCAGCCCAGGATGGCGCGCGTGCGAGCGGCGAGGACGACGAGCGACACGGCGTTCGACGACGCAGGCGTTCAGCGACGACCCGGCCGAATGCAGCACCAGCACGCTGAAGGTCGGCGCCACGATCCACAAGGCCAAGGTCACCCGCAGCGCCTCAGGCGCGACGCTGGTGTCCGTGAAGCTGCTGAAGAAGAACTAGGAGCGGCTAGCCGATCGCGACCATGCGCTCGATCGGCGTGCGGGCGCGCTCGGCGATGTCGGCCGGCACCTTCACGACCGGCTTGCCCTCGCGCAGCGCGTCGCGCAGCTTCGGCAGCGTGATCATCTTCATGTAGCGGCAGCTCGCCGCCTCGTTGGCGGCGATGAAGTCGACGTCCGGCGCGGCCATCTGCAGCCCGTGCAGCATGCCGACCTCGGTCGCGACGATCGCCGTCCCGCCCGGGGCGGCGGCGTTCGCGTAGTCGAGCATGCCGCCCGTCGAGAGCATGTGCACGCCCTCCGGGTCGACGTCGCCCGCGGCCACGTACTCCATGACCGACGTCGAGCAGCCGCACTCGGGATGGATCAGGAAGTCCGCGCCCGGGTGGGCGGCGCGCATCTCGGTGATGTCGCGCGGGCGGATGCCGGCGTGCACGTGGCACTCGCCGTCCCACACGTGCATCGGCCGGCCGGTGCGCTTCTCGACGAAGGCGCCGAGGAACATGTCCGGCCCGAACAGGATCTCCGTGTCCTCGCCGTGCTCGCGGTAGATGTGCTCCACGACCGCGACGGCGTTGGACGAGGTGACGCAGTAGTCCGTCTCCGCCTTGACCGCGGCCGTCGTGTTGACGTACATCACGACGACGGCGCCGGGATGCTTGGCCTTCCAGGCCCGCAGCTGGTCGGCGGTGATCGAGTCGGCCAGCGAGCAGCCGGCGTCGGGGTCGGGCAGCAGGACGGTCTTGCCGGGACACAGGATCGAGGCCGTCTCGGCCATGAAGTGCACGCCGCAGAAGGCGATCACCTCGGCGTCGGAGACGGCGGCGCGCTGGGAGAGGCCGAGCGAGTCGCCGACGTAGTCGGCCACCTGCTGGATCTCGGGCAGCTGGTAGTTGTGGGCGAGGATGACGGCGCCGCGCTCGGCGGCGAGCGCGCGCACCTCGTCCTGCATGGCGGGGATGTTGTCCAGGGAGAGCAGGGACATCAGGACAGTGCCTCCAAAGCGAGGGAGAGGTCGAGCCCGGGCGCCGAGTGGGTGAGTGCGCCCATCGAGATGTAGTCTAGCCCATCTATGGTCGCATAGACCAATATTGTCTCGGGCGTCACTCCCCCCGACACCTCGAGCTCCGCCCGGCCCGCCACGAGCGCGACCGCGGCGACCACCTCCTGCGGGGTCATGTTGTCCAGCAGCAGCCGCGGCGCGCCCGCCGCGAGCGCCTCCTCGATCTCTGCGGGGTCGCGCACCTCGACCGACAGCGGCAGGTCGGGCCGCGCCGCCAGCGCGCGCCGCACCGCCACCCCCACGCCGCCCGCGAGCGCGGAGTGGTTCTCCTTGATCAGGATCGCGTCGTAGAGGCCGGCGCGGTGGTTGACGCCGCCGCCGGCCGCCACCGCCGCCTTCTCGAGCGCCCGCAGGCCCGGGGTCGTCTTGCGCGTGTCGAGGACCTTCACGGTCCCGCCCGCCTCGCGCACGCGCGCGACGACCTGCGCGGTCAGCGTGGCGATGCCCGACAGGCGCCCGAGGAAGTTCAGCGCCGTCCGCTCGGCGGTCAGCAGCGCGCGCGCCGAGCCCTCGACGGCCAGCACGCCGCGCCCCCGCCTCGCGCCACTCCCCCACCGGGCCGAGCGGCTCGATCCGCGCATCCGGATCGAGGCGGGCGAACACCGCCTCGGCGACGGCGAGCCCCGAGATCACGCCCGGCGCCTTCTGGGTGATCGTCGCGCGCGCCCGCGCGTCCGCCTCGACCGTCGCGGCGGTGGTCGCGTCGCCGTCGCCGACGTCCTCGTCCAGCGCGCGGTCGATCAGGTCCTCGAGCGCGGTCACTCGACGTCGCAGAGCACGACGATGGTGCGGAAGGCGGGGTCGCTGGCGCCGTGCAGGCGCGCGCCCGAGCCCCGCAGCTCGCGCAGGTAGTCGATCCCCTCGGCGGTGATCCGCTCGCCCGGCAGCAGCGCGGGGATGCCCGGCGGGTAGCCGGCGATCGACTCGGCCGACACGCGCCCGACGGCGGCGTCGACCTCGACCACCTCCGAGCGGCCCAGGAACGCCTCGCGCGGCGGGACCACGACCTCGTTGACGAGCGCGGCGGAGGCGCGCACGAGCGCCTCGGCGGCGCCCGGGCGCTCGATCCGGCGCACCGTCGTCACGAAGTCGAGCGCGAAGGACTCGAGCGCCTCCTCCGGCTGATGGAGGCCGAGCACGAGCACCATCGTCGCGTGGGTGGCGAGCTCGACGTGGATGTCGTAGGCCGAGCGCAGCGCGGCCGCGACCTCGTAGCCGCTGCAGCCGGTCGCGCGCACGTCGATGACGATCCGCAGCGGGTCCCAGCCGGCGACGCCCGGATGCCCGACCAGCTCCTCGCCGACGACGTGGCAGCTCGTCGCGTCGATCGCCTCGCGGGCGCGCGCCGAGGCGGCGATCGTGCGCGCGAGCAGCGACTGGCCGTGGATCACGAGCTGCCGGCGCGACGCGTCGAGCGAGGCCATCAGCAGCGACGAGGGCGAGGTGCTGCGGACGAGCCGGATCGTGCGCGCCACCACGTCGGGGTCGATGCGGCCGGTGGGCGCGACGTGGAGCATCGCCGACTGGGTGAGCGAGCCGACGATCTTGTGCGTCGAGGTGAGCACGGCGTCGGCGCCCTGCTGGAGCGCGGAGGGCGGCAGGTCGTCGTGGAAGCCGAAGTGCGAGCCCCACGACTGGTCGACGACGAGCGGGACGCCGGCGGCCGCGCAGACCGCGGCGCAGCCGGCGACGTCGGCCGCCATGCCGTAGTAGGTCGGGGAGACGATCCAGGCGGCGCGGGCGTCCGGCGTCGCGGCGAGCGCGGCCTCGAGCGCCTCCGGGGTGACCCCGTTGGCCATCCCGAGCTCCTCCTCGTACTCCGGGGCCACGTAGCTCGGCCGCCCGCCGGAGAGCACGAGCCCGTCGATCACGGAGGCGTGCGAGTTGCGCTGGACGACGACGGGCGCCCCCAGCGGCGCCAGCGCGAGGCAGAGCGCGTGGTTGCCCTGGGTGGCGCCGTTGGTCAGGAACCACGAGCGCGCCGCGCCGTGGGCCTCGGCCGCGAGCTGCTCGGCGCGCTGGAACGGCGTCGGCTCGGGCCCGAGGTCGATGCCGTAGATGTCCTGCGGGACGTCGAGCATCAGCGCGTCCTCGCCGATCGCCGAGATCAGCCCGGGGTCGGCGCCCGCGCCGGCCTTGTGGCCGGGGACGTGGAAGCGCGTCGAGCCGCGGAAGCCGTAGGCGACGACGGCGTCGAGGTAGGGCGCGGTCGGCTGGTCGCTCGGGACGACCTCGCCCGGCCCGATCGTCACGGGCGCGTAGGGGTCGTTGGAGAGCGGCGACACTTAGCCCTGGGCCTGCTGGAGCAGGTAGGCGCGGACGAAGCCGTCGAGGTCGCCGTCGAGCGCCCGGTTGGCGTCGCCCATCTCCTCGTCGGTGCGGTGGTCCTTGACCATCGTGTACGGGTGCAGCACGTAGGAGCGGATCTGCGAGCCGAAGTTGACGTCCTGCGCCTCGCCGCGCTCCTTCGCGATCTCCTCGCGGCGCTTGCGCTCCTCGAGCTCGATCAGCTTGGAGCGCAGCATCGCCATCGCCGTCGCCTTGTTGGACGACTGCGAGCGCTCGTTCTGGCACTGCACGACGATGCCGCTCGGGCGGTGGGTGATGCGGACGGCCGAGTCGGTCTTGTTGACGTGCTGCCCGCCCGCGCCCGAGGCGCGGTAGGTGTCGATCTGGAGGTCCTCGTCGTCGATCTCGATCTCGCCCGCCTCCTCCACCACCGGCGCGACCTCGACGCCCGCGAACGACGTCTGGCGCCGGTGCGCGGCGTCGAACGGCGACAGCCGCACGAGCCGGTGCACGCCCTTCTCGGCCGCGTAGAGGCCGTAGGCGTTCTCGCCCTTGGCGCGGAAGGTGGCGGACTTGATCCCCGCCTCCTCCCCCGGGCTCGCCTCCAGCAGCTCGACGGCGAACCCGCGGCGCTCGGCCCAGCGCATCAGCATCCGCAGCACCATCTCGGCCCAGTCCTGGGCGTCGGTGCCGCCGGCGCCCGCGTTGACGGTCACGAGCGCGTCGCCGGAGTCATAGGGCCCCGAGAACAGCCGCTCCTCCTCGAGCGCAGCGAGCCGCTGCTCGACGGAGGCGAACGCCTGCTCGACCTCGGCCTCGAGCTCGGGGTCCTCCTCGGCCAGCTCGACCAGCCCCTCGAGGTCCTCGACGTCGCCCGCCAGCCCCTCGTAGGTCGTCAGCCGCCGCGTCTGGCGCGAGTGCTCGGAGCCGACGCGCCCGGCGGCCTCCGGCTCGTCCCAGAAGCCCGGCTCGCCCATCTGGCGCTCGAGCTCGGCGATCTGATCCTTCAGCCCTGCTGGGTCAAAGGTAGTCCGCGAGCAGGGACAACTGCTCGCGGATGGCGGCCAGGCGCTGCGGCGTGGGCTGGGAGGTGGCGGCGCCGGCCATGTGCTGAGGCTAGCGCGACCAGTGGTGGCACGGTTGTGCGCCGTCGGCCGCGCGGCGATGATCGGTGGATGCGTCTGCCCTGGATCGCCGCCGCCGGCATCCTGCTGCTGCTCGCGAGCGGCGGCTGCTCGACGCGCTGTCCGGTCACGGGACCGGGCTCGCGTTCGCGGTCGTGTGGTCGTCGGCCGCGCTCGTGTCCACCGGGTTCGGCCTCGTCGTGGCCCTGCGGCGGCCGGAGCATCCGATCGGCTGGCTGCTGCTGGCGAACGGCGCCGTGATCGCGGCGATGGGGTTCGGAGGCGGCTACGGGGCGTACGCCGTGCTCGGCCACCCCGGCTCGCTGCCGGGCGGCACCTGGGCCATCCTGCTGTCCGATCGCGCCTGGCCGCTGCTGTTCGCCAGCGTGACGGCGATCGCCTGGGTGTTCCCCGACGGCCGGCTGCCGTCGCCGCGCTGGCGGCCGTGGGCGCTCGGCGCGGTGCTGTCCTACGCGGGCCTGGTCGTGTGCACGCTGCTGGCGACCGAGCCGTACGCCGAGCCGTTCCGCGACGTCACCGACCGTCCGCTCCCGCAGCTGCCGGACAGTGTCATCGGCATCCCGCAGGCGCTCACCTCGCTCGGCGCGCTCGCCGCCCTCGCCGGCGGCGTCGCCGCGGCGCGGTCGCGGCTGCGGCGCGCCTCGGGCATCGAGCGGCACCAGCTGCAGTGGCTCGCCTACGCCGCGGCGCTGATCCCGGCTGCCGTCGCGGCGTGCGTGCTGGAGATCGCCGTCACGGGCGAGGAGGGCCCGGTGACGCTCGCGGCCGCGGTCGTGGCGCTGACGGCGGTGCCGACCGCGGTGGGCGTCGCGGTCCTGCGCTACCGGCTCTACGAGATCGACCGGCTGATCAACCGGACGCTGGTCTACGTCGCGCTGAGCGCGGCGCTCGCGGCCGTCTTCGCGGCGATCTCGCTCGCGGTCGGGGTGGCGGCCGGCTCAGGATCGACGGTCGCCACGGCGGCGGCGACGCTCGCCGTCGCGCTGCTGTTCGGTCCCCTGCGCGCCCGGGTGCAGCTGCTCGTCGACCGCCGCTTCGACCGCGACCGCTACGCGGGCCTGCAGACGGTGGAGCACTTCCTGGAAGCGCTGCGGGCGGGGCGCGCGGCGCCCGAGGCGACCGGCGCCATGCTCGCCGAGGCGCTCGGCGATCCCGGGCTCGAGCTGCGCTTCCGCCTCGACGGCGACGTCGAGGTCGACGCCACGGGCCGCGTGGTCGACGGCCCGGATCCCGCCGGGCGGATGCGCACGCCCGTGCGCCGCGGCGGCCTCCCGCTCGCGACGGTCGTCCACGATCCGTCGCTGGCCGAGCATCCCGACCTGCTCGACAGCACGATCGGCGCGGCGGGGCTGGCGATCGAGATCGCGCGCCTGCGCGTCGAGGTCCGCCGCCAGCTCGCGGAGGTCGAGGCGTCGCGCGCCCGCATCGTCACCGCCGGCTACGAGGAGCGGCGCCGGCTCGAGCGCGACATCCACGACGGCGCCCAGCAGCGGCTCGTCTCGATCGGCCTCGCCCTGCGCCACCTGCAGCACCGGCTGCCGGACCCGGCGCCGATCGACGCCGTCGTGACCGAGGTCTCGCGCGCGATCGAGGAGCTGCGCGAGCTCGCCCGCGGCGTGCGCCCGGCCGGCCTCGACGACGGGCTGGGGCACGCGCTGCGCGAGCTGGCGGCGCGCTCGCAGCTCAAGACCCGCATCGACGTCACCCCCGAGCGCTTCGAGGACCGGATCGAGACCGCGGCCTACTTCGTGGCCAGCGAGGCGCTCGCGAACGCCGCCAAGCACGCCCGCGCGGCGACGGTCGACGTCGCCGCCACGCGCCGCAACGGCAGCCTCGTCGTGCGCATCCGGGACGACGGTGTCGGCGGCGCGGTGCCGTCGGCCGGCTCCGGGCTGGCGGGCATCACCGACCGCGTCGCCGCGCTGGGCGGGAACGTGTCGGTCACGAGCCCGCCCGGCGCGGGGACCGAGGTCGTCGCGGAGCTGCCGTGCGGATCGTGATCGCGGAGGACCAGGCGCTGCTGCGGGATGGGCTGGCGCGCCTGTTCGAGGACAGCGGCCACACCGTCGTGGCGGCCGTCGAGGACGCGGACCGGCTGCGCGGCGCGGTCAGCGAGCACGAGCCCGACCTCGCCGTCGTCGACGTGCGGATGCCGCCGACCTATCACCGACGAGGGCATCCGCGCCGCACGCTGGATCCGCGACGCCCATCCCGCCGTCGGCGTGCTCGTGCTCTCCCAGCACGTCGAGTCGGCCGGGGTGGTCGAGCTGGTCTCGCAGGGCGGCTTCGGCTACCTGCTCAAGGACCGGGTGCTCGACGTCGCCGACTTCGTCGAGGCGGCCGTGCGCGTCGCGCGCGGCGGCTCGGCGCTGGACCCGAAGGTGGTCTCGTCGCTCGTCGGCGGCGACGCCACCGACGGCCTCGCCGTGCTCAGCGCGCGCGAGCGCGAGGTGCTCTCGCTGATGGCCGAGGGCCTTACCAACAGCGGCATCGCGCGCCGCCTGGTGCTGACCGAGCGGACCGTCGAGGGGCACGTCCGCAGCGTGCTGATGAAGCTCGACCTGCCCGCGGGCGAGGATGCCCACCGGCGCGTGCTCGCGGTCATCGCGTACCTGCGCGCGGCCGAGGCCACGCGCTAGCACTCGCGCGATCCAGTGCTGGCGACGCTGACGCGGCGCCGCCTCGGCCAGATGCTGGACGTGTCCAGTCCACCTCACCAGAGGAGCACCATGTTCCGCATCCTCGCCGCCGTCGCGCTCGCCGCGCTCGCGGCCGTCGTCCTCATCGGCCCCGGCGCCTCGGCGCAGGCACCGGCCGCCCGCACGATCACGTTCACGGAGCTCGAGAAGGGCGCCACGTTCAAGCACATCCGCAACACCAAGCCCAAGTCCGCCGCGTCGAACATGCTCGGCGACGTCATCGTCTTCACCAACCGGATCGCGGACGCGTCGGGCAAGGTCATCGGCAAGAACCACGCCGTCTGCGCCACGACGGTCGGGGCGCCGCGCAACTTCGCCAAGTCCACCATCACCTGCCACGGGTCGGTCGTGCTCGGCGACGGGACCATGACCTGGCAGGGCGCGTTCAGGGCCGGCGGCTCCACCAGCACGAGCGCGATCACCGGCGGCACCGGCGCCTACGCGAACGCGAACGGCGTGGTCGTCTCCAAGCAGGTCAAGGGCAGCACCCACGACACGATCACCCTGGTGGGCTGATGAGCGTCTCCGCCAACCGCCCCGCCGTCGACGTCGCGCCTGCCACCGCACGGCCCGGCCTCGCCCTCCTGCTCGCGGTCCTCGCGGTGCCCGGCTCGACGATCGCGTGGGACCTGCCGCTCGGCGGCCTCTGGATCGGGCTGCCGCTCGCCGTCGCCGCGATCGTCCTCGGCGTGCGTGCGCGCCGGGAGGGCGATCGCCGCTGGATGGCCACCGCCGCGATCGTGCTCGCCGGCCTCTGCCTCGCGCAGATGGCGATCTACACGATCGCCGTGTCGGTCTAGACGCGCTGAAGAGGTGCCACGGCGCTCAGGCGCCGTGGCACTTCTTGAACTTCTTGCCCGACCCGCACCAGCACGGGTCGTTGCGGCCGATCTGCTCGTTCTCGTCGACGCGGCGCTGCTGGACGACGGCGGGGGCGATCTCCTCCTCGCCCTCGTAGCCCTCGCCGTACGCGTTGGGCTGGTCGTCGAGCGTGCCGCCCGAGTAGGAGAACGACGCGCCGCCGGTGGAGCTGCTCGCGGGCTGGAGCGACTCGCCGGTCTGCCCGTTCTCGCCTTCCACCTCGACCTCGACGTTGTAGATCATGCGCGCGAAGTCGGACCAGATCGTGTTCATGAGGTCCTGGAAGAGCGAGAAGCCCTCGTTCTTGTAGGCGACGAGCGGGTCGATCTGGGCGAAGCCGCGGAGGTGGATGCCCTCGCGCAGGTAGTCCATGTCGTAGAGGTGCTCGCGCCAGCGCTGGTCGATCGTCTGCATGATCAGGTAGCGCTCGAGCGCGCGCATGAGCTCCTCGCCGAGCTCCGTCTCGCGCTCGTCGTAGAGCTTCTGGGCGTCCTCGACCAGCAGCCGCTGCAGCGTCTCGCGGTCGATCGACTCCTGGTCGAGCTCCTCGGGGCCGAAGTCGACCTGGAAGACCTGGTCGAGCTGGACCCAGAGGCCCTCGAGGTCCCATTCCTCGATGTAGTCGCCGGGGGTGTACTCGGCGACCAGCCGCTCGATGACCTCGCCGATCTGCTCGCGCGCGACGGCGCCCATGTCGCGGCCCTCGAGCACCTCGTCGCGGTACTTGTAGACGATCTCGCGCTGCTGGTTCATCACGTCGTCGTACTCGAGGACGCGCTTGCGGATCAGGTAGTTCTGCTCCTCGACCTTGCGCTGGGCGTTCTCGATCTGCTTCGAGAGCATCTTCGCCTCGATCGGCTCCTCCTCGCCCGAGTCGTCGACGGGCCCGAGGCGGTCGAGGATGCGGTAGATGCGGTCGCCGGCGAACAGGCGCACGAGGTCGTCCTCGGCGGAGAGGAAGAAGCGCGACTCGCCGGGGTCGCCCTGGCGGCCGGCGCGGCCGCGCAGCTGGTTGTCGATCCGGCGCGACTCGTGGCGCTCGGTCCCGACGATGAACAGGCCTCCGGCCTCGAGGACCTTCTCGCGGTCGGCCTCGATGCGGCCCTCGATCGTCGGCAGCAGGTCGGCGAAGCGCTCGTCGTAGTCGGGCTCGCCGGGGCGCAGGCCGAGCTTGGCCAGCTCCTGCTTGGTCTGGTGCTCGGCGCTGCCGCCGAGCTTGATGTCGACGCCGCGGCCGGCCATGTTGGTGGCGATGGTGACCGCGCCGGGGCGGCCGGCCTCGGCGATCGTCTCGCCCTCGCGCTCGGCGTACTCGGGCTTGGCGTTGAGGACCGTGTGCGGGATCCCCTTCTTGTTGAGCTGCTCGCCCAGCAGCTCGGAGACCTCGACGGAGATCGTGCCGACGAGCACCGGCTGGCCCGCCGCCGTGGCGCGCCTCGAGCTCGCGCACCACCGCCCGCCACTTGCCGTCCTTGGTCTTGAAGACCTGGTCGTTCTCGTCCTTGCGGACCATCGGCTGGTTGGTCGGGCACCTGGACGACCGGCAGCTTGTAGATCTTCATGAACTCGGTGGCCTCGGTGAGGGCCGTGCCGGTCATGCCCGCGAGCTTGTCGTACATGCGGAAGTAGTTCTGCAGCGTGATCGTCGCGAGGGTCTGGTTCTCCTCCTGGACGCGCACGCCCTCCTTCGCCTCGACCGCCTGGTGCAGGCCCTCCGACCAGCGGCGGCCGTCGAGGATGCGGCCGGTGAACTCGTCGATGATCTTGACCTCGCCGTCGACGACGGCGTAGTCGACGTCGCGCTTGTAGAGCGACTCGGCGCGCAGCGCCTGGATCAGGTGGTTGACGAGCGGGCCGTTCTCGGCGCGGTAGAGGTGGTCGATGCCGAGGAACTTCTCGGCCTTCGCCACGCCGCGCTCGGTGACGGAGACGGTCTTGTGCTTCTCCTCGAACTCGTAGTCGTACTCGGCGACGAAGCCCTTCTTCATCTTCGGGTCCATGCCCTCGGGCTTCTTGCCGGGCGTGAGCTTCGGGGCGAGCTTGGCGAAGCGGCCGTAGAGGTCGGCCGCCTGCTCGGGGGCGCCGGAGATGATCAGCGGCGTCCGCGCCTCGTCGATGAGGATGTTGTCGACCTCGTCGACGATCGCGAAGTGGTGCGAGGAGAGCGGCTTGCCCTCCTCGGTGAAGCGCCCGCCGTGCTGGACCTTCTCGTCCAGCGTGGTCGCCATGTTGTCGCGCAGGTAGTCGAAGCCGAACTCGGAGTTGGTGCCGTAGGTGATGTCGGCGGCGTAGGCGTCGCGCTTCTCCTCGTAGGGCTGCATGTTCTGCAGGATCCCGACGGAGAGCCCGAGCGCCGTGTAGAGCCGGCCCATCCACTCCGCGTCGCGGCGGGCGAGGTAGTCGTTGACGGTGACGAGGTGGACGCCCTCGCCGGCCAGCGCGTTGAGCGAGACCGCGAGCGTGGCGGTCAGGGTCTTGCCCTCACCGGTCTTCATCTCGGCGATCGCGCCGCCGTGCAGCACCATGCCGCCGATCATCTGGACGTCGAAGTGGCGCATCCCGAGGACGCGCCGGGAGGTCTCGCGGACGACGGCGAAGGTCTCGGGCAGCAGATCGTCGAGGGACTCGCCGTTGCGGGCGCGCTCGCGCAGGCTGTCGGCCTGCTCGCGCAGCTCCGCGTCGTCGAGCAGCTCGAGCTCGGGCTCAAACGAGTTGATGCGGTCGACCCGCTTGGCGTACTGCCTGAACTGCTTGCCCTCGCCCATCCGGAGGGCGCGGTCGAGGATCGTCATGCCTCTCAGTGTAGATGGACCGATCCGCCGACCGGACCCCCTCACATGGCCGGGAGCTGACCTCCGGCGGCCTCGGGCGGGGCGGCCGCAGCGGCCCGCTGCTCGCGCCGCTTGCGACGCTTGTCGCGGTGACGCTTGACCTGGCGGCCGAGCTCGTCGGCGACGAGGTTGACCGAGTGGTTGAGGTCGCGCGACGCGTCCTTCGCGCGCAGGGTGACGCCCTTGAGGTGCAGCGTGGCCTCGGCCACCTGGTTCTCAGGGTTCGCCGGGTTGCGCTCCTTGGAGACCTCGATCTCCAACACCGCCAACTCGCTCACCTGCTTGGCGATCTTGTCGAAGCGGCGTGTGACGTGCTCACGCAGCTCGTCGGTGACCGGAAGGTTGCGCCCCTTGACCTCGATCTGCATGGGACTCCTCTCATGCGCTGATGCCCTTAGTTGGATGCTACAGGCCGCCACTAAAGGGTTCGTGCGTATGTGACGGCGGCGACCGCCTCCGCGCCGCCCGCCTTCAGCGCCCGCGCGCAGGCGTCCAGCGTCGCGCCGGTGGTGTGGACGTCGTCGACGAGCAGCGCCGCCCGCGGCGGCGGCGCCGCCAGCACCGCCTCGAAGCGCCCGGCGCTGCGCCGGAGCACCCGGCCGGCCCCGACCTGCCGCCGGCCCCGATCGACCCGCCGCAGGCACGGCGCGAGCGGCAGCCCGGTGCGGCCCGCCAGCGCCGCGGCGAGCAGCGCGGCGGCGTCGAACCCCCGGCGCCGTCGGCGGCCGCGGTGCGCGGGCACCGGCACGACGGCGAGCGGAGCGGCGCGCGACGGCGGACCCCGTACGTCCGCGCGCGCGGATCCGGCCCAGGTCCCCCTGCGCAGGTCGGCGGGCAGGTTCGCGGCGATGTGCGCCGCCATGAGCCCCGCGACCGGGAGGGCGGCCCGGAACTTCAGCGCGGCCACGAGGTCGCGCGCGGCCCCCTCGTAGGCCAGCGGCGCCCACGCGCGGTCGAAGCCGGCGCCGGCCGCCGGGCAGCCCTGCCGGTGCCGCGGGAGCGCGCAGCGCGGACAGCGGTGCCCGCGCAACCACGGCAGGCGGCGCAGACAGCCGGTGCACGCGACCGCGCCGCCGTCCCGCAGGGGAACCCGGCAGACCGCGCAGGCCGGCGGTACGAGGAGGGAGAGGAGGTGGTCGCGCATCTCCGAGAGCCTCCCGGAGGGCGTGTGGCGAAACAGCACGTGCGCGTCACAATCGTGTGACGTGGCCGTCGATACATCGTGGAGCTTCGCCCCTGGCGTGATCATCGCGCTCACCGGTTACGGCGTCGTCTACGGGCTGCGCTGGCGCCAGGCCCGCGCCGAGGGCGGCCCGCGCGCCGCGAGCGGCTGGCGCGCCGCATCCTGGGGCGCCGGGCTGCTGTGCCTGTTCCTCGCCCTGATCTCGCCGATCGACGGGCTCGGCGAGCAGTTTGCCTCGGCGCACATGGTCCAGCACCTGCTCGTCGCCGACCTCGCGCCGATCTTCCTGATCCTGGGCCTGACCAAATGGATCCTGCGCCCCGTCTCGCGCCGCGTCCACCGCATCGAGCGCGCCGCCGGGCCCTTCGGCCACCCCGTCTTCGGCGTCGTCGCCTACGTCGGCGCGATGTGGCTCTGGCACGTCCCCACCTTCTACGACGCCGCCCTGCGCAACCCGGGCATCCACGTGCTCGAGCACGTGACCTTCGCCGTCGCCGGCCTCCTCTACTGGTGGCACCTGCTGTCGCCGATCCGCACGCGCCTGCGCCTGGGCGGGATGGGCCCGGTGCTCTACATGGGCTCGACCAAGCTGCTCGTCGGCGTGCTCGGGATCCTGCTGGCCTTCGCGCCTGAGCTGATCTACGAGGGCTACGGCACGAGCGGCGAGCGCTGGGGGCTGAGCCCGCTGGACGACCTGCACGTGGCCGGCCTGCTGATGGCGCTCGAGCAGTCGCTCGTGATGGGCGTCGCGCTCGTGTTCCTGTTCATCCGCATGCTCGCCGAGGCCGACCGGGAGGACGAGCGGGCCGAGCGCTACGAGGAGGCCGCGTCGCGCTCGTGACCGCGTGTGCCGAGCAGGCCGCGGACGCGCTCGGCGTGTGCCTCGGTGAGCGCGCGGCTCGCACGGTGGTACTCCCGCAGCAGCGCGAGCTCTTCCTCGGAGTAGGCCAGCATCTGCTCCGCGGCGGCCGCCACCAGGGGCCGGTAGAGCTCCTCGCTGGCCTGGCGCGCGGCCGGGGTGATCTCGACCACCACCCGCCGGCGGTCGTCGGGGTCGGAGGTCCGGCGGGCGAGCCCTGAGCGCTCGAGGCGGTCGAGCACGGTCGTGACCGCCCCGGTGCTGAGACCGCTCTCGCGGGCGAGCTGGCCCGCGGTCACGTTGCCCAGCCGCTCGATGATCTCGAGGCAGCGGGAGTCCGTGCGGTTGATCCCGAGGTAGTCGGCCACGGCCTGCGCGGCGAGGTCGTTGGCGGCGCCGAGCAGCCGCCACTCCTCGAAGAGCTCGTCCGTGAGGGCCTGCTGGGTCCCTCGCTTGGCTGAGAATCGTCCGGCCCGATTCGCCAGGTACTCACTATGCAAGAAACCCGCTCCACGCTCGATGTCTGATCAATCAGGAAAAGCTACCCGAAGATGTTCTCCTGATCGAGTGCTTTTCCTTCGATCAGCCGACCACGCCGCGTCCTGTCCGGAGCGGCGGGCCCGCAAACCCTAGGTCCAGGAGCGCAGGTACTCGCGCTGGGCGTCGCTGAGGACGTCGATCTCGACGCCCAGCGACTCGAGCTTGAGCCGCGCCACCTCGCGATCGACCGCCTCCGGCACCGGGTGCACGCCCGGGCCGAGCTTGCCGGGGTGGCGGACGAGGTGCTCGACGGCCAGCGCCTGGTTGGCGAACGACATGTCCATGACCGCGGCCGGGTGGCCCTGCCCGGCGGCGAGGTTGACCACGCGCCCGGACGCGAGGAGGTTCAGCCGCCGCCCGCCGAGGTCGTACTGCTCCACCATCGGCAGCACCTCGTGGACGCCGCCGGTGGCCGCCTCGCGCAGCGCGGGCAGGTCGATCTCGATGTCGAAGTGCCCGGCGTTGGCGAGCACGGCGCCGTCCTTCATGCGCGCGAAGTGCTCGCTGCTCAGCACGTCGCGGCTGCCCGTCACGGTCACGAAGACGTCGCCGCGCTCGGCGGCGCGCAGCGCGGGCATGACCTCGAAGCCCTCCATCCGGGCCTCCAGCGCGCGCATCGGGTCGATCTCGCACAGGATCACCTGGGCGCCGGCGCCGCGGGCGCGCATGGCGACGCCCTTGCCGGTGAAGCCGTAGCCGAGCACCACGATCGTGCGGCCGGCCAGCAGCAGGTTGGTGGCACGCAGGATGCCGTCGAGCGTCGACTGGCCGGTGCCGTAGTGGTCGTTGAAGAGGCGCTCGGTGGCGGCCTCGTTGACCGCGAGCACGGGGCACCCGAGCCGCCCCTCCGCCTCGAGCGCGCGCAGGCGCAGCAGACCGGTGGTCGTCTCCTCCGTGCCGCCGAGCATGCCGCCCAAGCGGTCGGGATGGCGCTCGTGCATGAGCGCGAGCAGATCGGCGCCGTCGTCGAGCGTCACCTGCGGCCCGCTCTCGACCAGCGCGCTCACGTTGGCGGCGTAGGCGTCAGGCCCGTCGCCGCGGCGGCCGTGGACCTCGGCCTCCTCGGCCAGGGCGGCCGCCACGTCGTCCTGCGTGGAGAACGGGTTCGAGGCGGCGAGCGCCGTGTCCGCCCCGCCCGCGACCAGCGTGCGGACGAGGTTGGCCGTCTCCGCCGTGACGTGCAGGCAGGCGGCCACGCGCACGCCCGCGAGCGGTCGCTCAGAGGCGAACCGCTCGCGGATCGAGCGCAGAACCGGCATCTGCGCGTCCGCCCATTCAATCCGGGCGAGTCCTGCAGATGCCATCGGTCTAGTAGCGATACTGCTCCGGCTTGTACGGGCCCTCGACCGGGACCTCGAGGTAGGCGGCCTGCTCGGGCGTGAGCTCGGTCAGGTGCACGCCGAGCGCGTCGAGGTGCAGCCGCGCGACCTTCTCGTCGAGGTGCTTGGGCAGGACGTAGACCTGCGTCTGGTACTCGTCCTGCTTCGTGAACAGCTCGATCTGGGCCATCACCTGGTTGGTGAAGGAGTTCGACATCACGAAGCTCGGGTGGCCGGTGGCGTTGCCGAGGTTCAGCAGGCGGCCCTCGGAGAGCACGATGATCGAGTGGCCGTCGGAGAAGCGCCACTCGTCGACCTGCGGCTTGACGTTGATGCGCTCGATGCCCTTCGTGTTGGTGAGGCCGAGGATGTCGATCTCGTTGTCGAAGTGGCCGATGTTGCCCACGATCGCCTGGTGCTTCATCCGCGCCATGTCCTTGGCGGTGATGATGTCCTTGTTGCCGGTGGCGGTGATGAAGATGTCCGCCGTCTCGACGACGTCGTCGAGCGTGACGACCTGGTAGCCCTCCATCGCGGCCTGCAGCGCGCAGATCGGGTCGATCTCGGTGACCACGACGCGGGCGCCCTGGCCGCGCAGCGACTCGGCGCAGCCCTTGCCGACGTCGCCGTAGCCGCAGACGACGGCGACCTTGCCGCCGATCATCACGTCGGTCGCGCGGTTGATGCCGTCGATCAGCGAGTGGCGGCAGCCGTAGAGGTTGTCGAACTTCGACTTCGTCACGGAGTCGTTGACGTTGATCGCCGGGAACAGCAGGTCGCCGGTGGCGGCGAACTGGTAGAGCCGGTGCACGCCGGTCGTCGTCTCCTCCGTCACGCCCTGGATGTTGCGGGCCATGCGGGTGAAGCGGTCGGCGTCCTGCTCGAGCGAGCGCTGGAGCGTCGTCAGGACGACCCGCTGCTCGTCGTTCTCGGCGCTCTCGGGATCCGGCACGGCGCCGGCCTTCTCGTACTCCACGCCCTTGTGGACGAGCAGCGTCACGTCGCCGCCGTCGTCGAGGATCATGTTCGGGCCCTCACCGTCGGGCCAGCTCAGGGCCTGCTCCGAGCACCACCAGTACTCCTCCAGCGTCTCGCCCTTCCAGGCGAAGACGGGGACGCCGGCCTCGGCGATGGCCGCCGCGGCGTGGTCCTGCGTCGAGAAGATGTTGCAGGAAGCCCAGCGGACCTCGGCGCCGAGAGCAACGAGCGTCTCGATCAGCACCGCGGTCTGGATGGTCATGTGCAGCGAGCCGGTGATGCGCGCGCCCTTGAGCGGCTGCGCATCGGCGAACTCGCGACGAGTTGCCATCAGGCCGGGCATCTCGTGCTCGGCGAGCTCGATCTCCTTGCGGCCGAAGGGCGCGAGGGAAAGATCGGCGACCTTGAAGTCTTCAGCGGTGACGGTGGGGTTCATGCAACCTCCGTGAGGGCGTTCGGGGTGGTCAGCAGGCGCTGGTGCTTCTCTTGCTCCCAGCGCAGCCAGTCAGGGACGGGGACGTGCTCGGGACGCTCGGGGCGGGCCTCGAGCCAATCATCGGTCGCGGAGCGCAGCGCGTCGTCGTGCCGCAGCCGCCGCGCGAAGGCGAGGTCGGAGAGCCCGATCTCGTGTTCGGCGAGCAGCTCGCGCAGCGTCCGCAGGCGCTGCAGCTCGGCCGGGCCGTAGAGGCGGTAGCCGGACTCCGAGCGGCGCGGCTCGACGAGCCCGACGCGCTCGACGTAGCGCAGCATGCGAGGCGACCAGCCGGTGGTCTCCGCCGCTTCGTTGATCGTCAACCCGTCCATTCGAGGGACCAACCCTAACACACGTGTGTCAAGGTTGGCCCGAGGACGGCGCGTTACCGCGGTTTCGGCTTGCTGCTCCCCCGCGACGAGAGCTGCTTACGGGCCTGATCGATCTTCGCCTTGCCCTCGGGGCTCGTGGCGTAGGCCTTGGCCTTGCCGAACAGCTGTCTGCCCTGTCGTGACGACGCAAAGCGCGCGATTGACTTCATGAGCGGCATGGAGTTCTCCCGGTTCGGTGTACGACTCCCATTGCACTTACCCGAAGTGAGCGAGACCTAAGGACTAGTCCTCGAGCCGGAAGCCCTCGACCGCGTCGATCCCGACGACGTCCATCTGCGCCTTCTGCAGCTTGCCCGCGTAGTCCCAGTTCATCGACTGCCAGCGCGTGAACTGGTCGAGCACCCAGATGCCCGACTGGCGCGAGCCGTTGCCGGACTTGCCGTTGCCGCCGAAGGGCAGGTGCGCCTCGGCGCCCGAGGTCGAGTTGTTGACCGAGACCATGCCGGCGCTCACGCGCTCGCGGAAGCGGAGGGCATGCAGCGGGTTGTTGGTGTAGATCGCCGAGGAGAGCCCGTAGCCGTGGTCGTTGGCGAGCGCGATCGCCTCGTCGAAGGTCCTGAACCTCGTGACCGGGACGATCGGGCCGAACGTCTCCGTCGTGTAGAGGTCGTCCTCCTTCGTGACCCCGGTGACGATCGTCGGGTGGTAGAAGAGCCCGGCCTCGGGATCGCCGACGAAGCCGTCGCGCGGGGCGTCGGGGCCGATGCGGCCGGTGGCGCTGGAGCCGAGCACCTCGTGCCCGTCCCCGATCAGCCCGAGCCACTCCTCGAAGCGCTCGGCGAAGCGCTCGTGCAGCATCGGGCCGTAGAGCACGTCCTCGGTCGGGTCGCCGATGGCGGCCTCGCGCGTGCGCGCGTCGAGCCGCTTGACGAACTCGTCGTGGACGTCCTCGTGCACGACCGCGACGCCGAGCGAGGTGCAGCGCTGGCCCGCGGTGCCGAAGCCGGAGAACAGCGCGCCCTCGACGGCGAGGTCGAGGTCGGCGTCGTCCATCACCACGAGCGGGTTCTTGCCGCCGAGCTCGAGGCACGGGCTCTGGAGGTTGCGCCCGCAGAGCTCGCCGATCTTGGAGCCGACGGCGCTCGAGCCGGTGAAGCCGACCTTGTCCACGAGCCCCTGCTCGAGCGCGCGCTCGAGCCCCTCGAAGGTCGCCGCGCCCTCGGCCTGCACGAGGTTGAGCACGCCGCCGGGCACGCCGCCGGCGTGGAACAGGCGCGCGAGCGCATCGCCGAGCGCGGGCGCGTACTCCGCCGGCTTCCAGACGACCGCGTTGCCGCACAGGATGGCCGGGACGAGGTACCAGGAGGGCACCGCGACGGGGAAGTTGCCGGCGGTGATGATCGCGGCCACGCCGACCGGCTCGCGAAAGGTGAAGAGCTGCTTGTTGGGCATCTCCGACGGGACGGTCTGGCCGTACAGCCGCCGGCCCTCGCCGATGAAGAAGTCGCAGGTGTCGATGATCTCCTGCACCTCGCCGAGCGACTCGGCGTAGGGCTTGCCGACCTCCTGCGTGACGAGCCGCGAGAGCGCCTCCTTGTTCTCCTCGACCAACCGCCCGACCTGGGCGATCACGCGGCCGCGGATCGGCGCGGGCACGGCGGCCCACTCGGGCTGCGCCGTGCGCGCGGCGCGGCAGGCGTCCTCGAAGGTCTGGGCGTCGCCGAGCAGGACCTCGGCGACCACCTCGTCGGTACGGGCGGGGTTCGTGGAGGTCAGGCGGCCGCCGGGCGCGTCTTCGCGCTGGGTGCCGTCGACGATGGAGGCGATGGTGCGGGACATGGGCGAGCAACTTAGCGGGCGGCCCGCCGCCGCTCCGGTAGACATCAATGGATGCCCCGTCGCGCCGCGCTCGCCCTCGTCGTCGCCCTGGCGGCGGGCGGCGCCCTGGCGCGCGCGCCTGAGAGCTCCGCAGCGTGTGCGAGCGCGGTGGTCGTCGACGACCGGGTGCTGATCGGCAGCATCGCCGAGGTCCCGTCGCGCTTACCGCCTCCGGCGGGGACGTACCCCGCGATCAGCCCGGCCTGCAACGACACCGGCGGCGACGAGCCGGACCAGGACACGACCGTCCTGCGTCTGCGCGGTCTGCCGCCGCGCGTCGCCGTCCGCACGCGAGGCCGCCCGATCGTGGTCTACGCGGCCAACGGCTCGCTGCTCGAGATCGGCAGTCATCCGCTCCACGCCGGCGTCTTCCGCAGCGCCCGCACGCCGTCCTATCCGAGGGCCGCCGCTGCCGTCCGTACCGGACCCCCGTGCGCGGGCGTACCGTCGGTGACGGTGCGCTCCGGCTCCAGACGGCGAGCGGGACCGTTGCCGTCAGCGTCGACGTGGCGACGCGGTTCACGAACCGCCCCGCCTACCAACCCGTCCTCGAGGGTCAGCGGCTCCGCGTCGCGACCTCCCGCTGCGGGCCGCGGCGCGTCGCCGACCGCGTCACCTTCCTCGGGTCCGCGCCGGCACCGGTGGCGTACGGGTCCGACAACCGCCCGGCCGGGTCGCGGGGCCGGACCTGGACCTGGCCGGCTGGCAGGTCGTGCTGATCCTGCTGGCCGGCTCCGCCGCGGGGCTGATCGGGCTGCTCTGGCGGCGGCTGGGGCGGGGCTTAGCCGCCGAGCCACTCCAACAGCGCGGCGCGCGGGAAGCGCCACTCGCCGCCGATGCGGCGACCCGGCAGCTCGCCCGCGTCGGCGAGCGCGGCGACCTCGGCGACGTCGACCTGCAGCAGCGCGGCGGCCTGCTCGAGCGTGAGCACGTCGGGCGCCTCGGCGGGGCGGAACTCGTGGCGGCCGAGCGTCAGCTTCGGCTTGTCCTCGCCGAGGTAGCGCTGGACGAGCGAGGTCACGAGCTCGCGCTTGGAGATCTTGTCCTCGAACGCGACGCGGTCGAGCAGGTCGGCCTCGCGGCGCGGGAGGCGGACGAAGAGGGGGGTGCTGTCCTGTTGCATATCGCGAATGATATCGCGATATCAACGTGCGGCAAGCCCCGCCTTGAGCTGGTCGATCGGCTCGATCGAGAGCGGGTCGGCGCCGCGCAGCACGGCCGCGTAGAGCGAGACGAGGTCGCCGAGCAGGACGTGCGAGATCAGCCGCTCGATGCGCGTGGCGCCGCGCGGGACGACACGCTCGACGGTGGTCGCCTGCGCGGCCACGATCTCCGCGGTCAGCGCGACGCGCAGCGCCGCGCGCTCGCCGGCGTCGGGGTCCTCGAGGAAGATCGCGGCGAACGGCGCGAACGACGACGCCTCGGCCCAGCCCACGATCTCGTTGTGGCCGGCCTCGGGCAGCTCCGCCGCGAACGACGGCAGCTTGGCGTTCTCGTTGAACTGGCACTTCCAGCGGTAGGCGGCCACGGCCGCGAGACCGGGTCCGGAGACGATCGGCACCGCGCCGTCGAGCCGGCGCGCCAGCGCCTTGGCCTCGCCCTCCTCGTCCCCGTCCGGGCCCCACTCCGCGGCGAGCCCGCGCGCGAGCTCCGCGGCGGCCTCGACCTCGGCGCGCGCCGACGGGGCCGCGCCCGCGAGGCGCGCCAGCTCGAGCGCGACCACGAACGAGTAGCCGACCGCCGCGCGCGGCTGGAAGCCGCCCGGCAGCGGGACGACGGGCACGCCGTCGCGGCGGGCGCGGGCGGCCAGCTCGCCGCCGCTCGCGCTGACCACGCGCGGCGCCCCGGTCGCGCCGGCCGCGTCGTAGGCGGCGAGCGTCTCCTCGGTGTTGCCCGAGTAGCTCGAGCACAGCACCAGCGTGTCGGGGCCGGTCCAGGTCGGGAGCGTCTCGTCGCGCGTCAGCTCGATCGGGCGCGTCAGGACCGGCCGCTGCGCGGCGCGCGCCAGGGCGCCGCCGACACCGGAGCCGCCCATCCCCGCGATGACGAGCCCGCCGGGCGTATCGACCGGCTGGAGGTTCGCTGCCTCCACGCGCCACAGCGCGTCGAGCAGGTGGTCCGGCAGACCGAGGATGTCGGCCGCCTGGGCCGACGAATCGACCGCTGCCACCGCGGCGCTGTCGAGCGGCGGCGCGGGCACTAGATGGTTGATTCCGCGGCCGCCGCGCCCGGATGTGCGTGTCCCGTGGATGCAGGGCGGTGCACGCCGGAGGGGGATAGTGGCAGCGCCACAGACCCCTTCCGGCGGGTGCCGCCCTGCGCCGCGGGACGCGTGCAGACGGGTGCGGGGGTCGTGGGATCAACCATCAGAAAAGGATCGCGCCGTCCGGCAGCTCGACGCCCGGGAAGATGCGCGCCCCGTTGGCGATCACGTTGTCAGAGCCGATGGTGACGCCCTCGCCGAGCACCGACAGGCCCTCGACGTGGGTGTTGTCGCCGATCCGCACGCCGCCGCCGACGATGCAGCCGCGCAGGGTGCAGTTCTCGCCGATCTCGGCGCCGCGCAGGACGACCGAGCGCTCGACGCTCGTGTTGGCGCCGATCATCACGCCGGTCTCGAGCACGGCGCGGCCGCCGACGCGGGCGCCCTCGCCGATCACGCAGCCGGCCTCGACGAGCGCGGACGGGATGATGCGGCCCTGGTTCTCGACGCTCTGCTCGACCACGAGGTAGCCGTCGCCGGCACGCTCGGCGAAGCCGGTGCCGACCGCGCCCTCGAGGATGTCCCACGTCGCCTGGAGGTAGCGGGCGGGCGTGCCGATGTCGAGCCAGTAGTTGTCCGAGACGCAGCCGTACAGGCCGTTGCCGACGAGCTGCGGGAAGACGTCGCGCTCGATCGAGGCGGGCTGCTCGGGCTCGAGCAGATCCAGCACGGAGCGCTCGAGGATGTAGGCGCCGGCCGAGATGTTGCGCGTGTCGATCTGGTCGACGGCGGGCTTCTCGACGAACTCCGTGACGCGGCCGTCGTCGGCGGTGCGGACGAGCCCGTAGTTGGACGGGTCCTCGACCGGCGTCAGCGCGAGCGTCGCCCGCGCGCCGGTGGACTCGTGCTGGGCGAGCTGGCCGCTGAGGTCGATGTCGGTCAGGACGTCGCCGTTGAGCATGAAGAAGCGGTCGTCGAGCAGCGACTCGGCGTACTTGAGCGCGCCGCCGGTGCCCATCGGCTGGGGCTCCTCCATGTAGCGCAGCTTCACGCCGAAGGCCGAGCCGTCCCCGAGCACGTTGCGCACGCCGGCGGCCATGTGGCCGCAGGAGATGACGATGTCCTCGACGCCGTGGCCGCGCAGCCACTCGAGCATGAAGGCGATGAAGGGGCGGTCGACGAGCGGGACGACCGGCTTGGGCACGGTCGAGGTCAGCGGCCGCAGCCGCGTGCCCTCGCCGCCCGCGAGGATCAGTGCCTGCATCAGACCGCTGCCTCTGCCGCGCGCCGGCGCTCGCCGATGTTCGGGCGCCCGACGCCCTCGTAGCTGAGCCCGGCGGCCGTGACGGCGTCGGGGTCGAGGAAGTTGCGCCCGTCGACCAGCAGCGAGCCGCGCATGCTCTCGGCCACCGCCGCGAGGTCGAGGTCGCGGAACTCGGGCCACTCCGTGACGAGGACGACGGCGTCGGCGCCCTCGACGGCCGCCTCGGCCGAGGCGACGAGGTCCACGCCCGACAACAGCTTGCTCGCCTCCTCCTCGGCCACGGGGTCGTAGGCGCGCACCTTCGCGCCCGCGGCCTGGAGCCGCGCGGAGAGGACGAGCGAGGAGGCCTCGCGCATGTCGTCGGTGTTCGGCTTGAAGGCGAGCCCGAGCAGCCCGATCTCCTTGCCCACGAGCGTCCCGAGGTGCTTCTCGAGCTTCGACATCACGCGCCGCTTCTGCAGCTCGTTGACCTCGATGACGGCGTTGAGCAGCTGGAAGTGGTACCCGGAGTTGCCCGCGAGCTGCTTCAGCGCCGAGACGTCCTTGGGGAAGCAGGAGCCGCCGAAGCCGATGCCGGCCTGGAGGAACTTCGGCCCGATGCGGTCGTCGAGGCCCATGCCGCGCGCCACCTCGACCACGTCGGCGCCGGTCTCCTCGCAGACGTTGGCGATCTCGTTGATGAACGAGATCTTGGTGGCCAGGAAGGCGTTGGAGGCGAGCTTGACCATCTCCGCGCTCTTGATGTCCGTGCGCACGACGGGCGCGTCGAGCGGCGAGTACAGCTCGGCCACGGCCTCCCCCGCCCAGTCGCCGTCGTCGCCGATGACGACGCGGTCGGGGTGCAGGAAGTCCTTGACCGCCGAGCCCTCCTTGAGGAACTCGGGGCAGGAGACGTAGCGGAAGCCCTCCTTGCCCTGCTCGCGGAAGGCGCGCTTGATGTGGTCGCCGGTGCCGCAGGGCACGGTCGACTTCATCACCAGGGCGTGGCGGTCCGAGGGCGGCATCGAGCCGACGACCGCGTGGACGGCGGAGAGGTCCGCGTCCCCGGAGTAGGTGGGCGGCGTGCCGACGGCCACGAACAGCAGGCGCGCGTGCTCGAGCGCCTCGGAGAGGTCGGTGGAGAAGTGCAGGCGGCCGCGATGGCGCTCGACGAGCTCGGTCAGGCCCGGCTCCCAGATCGGGATCTTGCCGTCCTTGAGGCCCTGGATCTTGGCCTCGTCGATGTCGATGCAGTAGACGTCCGACCCGAGCTCGGCGAACCCGGCCGCGGTGACGAGGCCGACGTAGCCCGTGCCGATCACGCCGATCGGCTCTCTCTCGTGCGTGCCCATGAAGCCGTCCAGCCTAGCGGCCGCGCGAACGCGCCTACTTCTGCCCGAGGCGCCGCAGCGACGCCGCGATCGCGATCATCTGGCGCGTGCTGAGGGACTGGGTCAGGGTGTTGGAAACCCAGTAGACCGCCCGTTTCGTCCGCCACGCGACCAGGCGCAGCCGCTTGCCGTCGTAGTGCAGCTCGAGCTTGCGGCCGTTGACCTTGCGGGTCTCCGACGGGTCGTCCAGGATCGGCGGCTCGCGCCAGGTCGTGCCCTGGATCCCGTAGTACTCGCCGACGACGCCCTTGGAGACGACGAGCCGGTAGGCGCGATGGAGCTTCTTGCGCTCGTCGCGGAGGCCGTAGATGCGCGGCTCGGTGCCCGCGTAACGCGCCCCGTTGGTGCGCAGCGTCGGGAAGTAGAACGGGAAGTGGGCCCGCCGCTCGCCGACGATCGCCTGGTCCTCGCCCTCGCGCCGGGCGACCTCGAGGCCGGGGACGTCGGCGGCGCGGTTGCGCTTCTTGCGGCTGGCGGCGGTCTTGCGGTCGGCGTCGGTGGCCTTCGAGGTCTGGCGCGGCTTCTTCGACGCCTGGGCGTTGAGGAACTCGCCCGCGGTCTTGGCGAGCTTGTCCTTCGAGGCCGTCAGGTAGACCGGGTCGTTGTTGAGATCGATCCGGAAGCGGACCTCGCGGACCGGCTTGCGGCCGGTGAAGAGCACGAGCTTGAGCAGCGAGAAGATGTCCGACTTGCGCCGCAGGCCCTTGTCGGTGTCGGTGTAGCGGGCGAAGATCGTCGCGAGCTGGCGGCGGCGCCGGTAGTCGAGCAGCTTGCGGGTGCCCGCGGCGTTGCGCAGCTGGCGCAGGAAGTCCTGCTGGCGCGCCGCGCGCACGAGGTCGTTGTCGCCGTGGCGGTAGCGGACGTAGTCGAGCGCGTCCTGGCCCTTGAGCTTCTGGTAGCCCGGGTTGACGTCGATCGTCGCGAAGCTCTCGCCGCCCGAGTTGTCGTTGAAGTAGTCGCGGTCGATGTCGACGTAGACGCCGCCGATGTAGTTGACGACCTTGCGGAAGCCGCCGAAGTCGACGTTGATGATGTGGTTGATCTTGATCGGCTTGCCCGCGTCGGCGAACAGCTTCTTCACGGTCTTGACCGTGAGGCGCGGCCCGCCCAGCTCGTAGGCGGAGTTGACGCGATCGTTGTTGTAGCCCGGGATGTCGACCTTGAGGTCGCGCGGGATCGACATCACCGCGGTCGCCTCCTTGTCCGGGTCGAGGCGCACGAGGATGATCGTGTCCGAGCGCGGCTTGATCCCGAGCTTCTTGTCGCCGAAGCGCTGGTCGGAGCCGAGGATCATCATCGTCTGCGCCTCGCCGGCCTGCGCGCGGTCGATCTCGGGGATGTTGATCGGCGCGCGGCCCTCCTTCTCGATCGTGTTGATCAGCGTGTCGGCCTGCAGGAAGCCGGCCGCGGAGACGCTGCCGGCCGCGAGCAGGACGATCAGGAGACCGCAGATGGCCCCGCGCCTGAGCAGGCCGGCGCCGACGTGCGGGGGCGGCTCGGGGGTGCTCACGACAGCCCGCCCTCCACGGCGCGCAACCCGTCCCCGGGGCGCTCGAGGCCCTCGGGGAGGTGGCGGATGAAGTCGCCCAGCGCCTGCCGGTAGCGCGACAGCGAGACGATCGAGACCCATTCGTCGGGACCGTGGTGGCCGGCGCCGTCGGGCCCGAACTCGACCGCGGGGACCCCGGCCTCGAGGAACGAGCCGGCGTCGGAGGCGCCGTCGCGGCCGACGCTCAGCGACTCGCCGCTCGTCAGCCGCGAGGCGACGTCGCAGAGCGCCATCACGTACGGGTTCGAGCGCGAGACGTAGGCGGGCTTGCGGATGAACGTGCGCGGGATGTCGATGTCCGGGATCCCGCGGATCTGCTCGAGGATGTCACCGGGGTCCTGGTTGGGGAGGTAGCGGATGTCGACGACCATGGTGCACTCGTCCGGGACCTTGTTGAGCGCGTCGCCGCCCTGGATGCGCCCGAGGTTGATCGACGGGCGGTCGAACAGCTCGGATGACTCGCGCGAGAACGGCAGGGTCTCGATTCGGCGGAAGACGTCGATCGCCTTCAGCACCGCGTTGTCGCCCAGCCACGGCGTCGAGCCGTGGGCGGCGCGGCCGCTGACGACGATGCGGCAGGCGAGCACGCCCTTGGCCTGGATGCCCACGTGGAGGCCGGTCGGCTCGCCGGTGATGGCGAAGTCGCCGATGAAGCCGTCGCGCACCATCTGGTCCGTGGAGCGGGTGTCGATGTCCTCGGACTCCTCGTCCGGCGCGCACAGGAAGCGCACCCGCATCCGCGACTCGGCGGCGACGTCGTGCAGCGAGCACATCATCGCCGCGAGCGCGCCCTTCATGTCATAGGCGCCGCGGCCGATCAGGCGATCGCCCTCGATCCGCGGCTGGAACTGCTCGGGCCGGCCGGGCACGACGTCCAGGTGGCCGTGGAGGACGACGGCGGGCGCGTCCGGCGGCCCGATCTCGGCCGTCAGCACCGGCAGGCCGTTGAAGTCGATCTCGGCGACGTCGATCTCGCGGGCCTCGAGCCAGCCCTTCACGAAGCCCGCGGCGGTGCGCAGTCCGTCGATATTCGAGGTGTCGTAACTGATCAGGCGCTCGGCCAGGGCGCGTTCGTCCACCGGCCCCAGGGTATCGACGGCCCGATTACGCCCGGGGGTCGGGCAGGCAGGGCGTGCCGCCGGACAGCAGCGCCTCGCCGCGCTCGGGGAAGAGCTGGAGCGAGAAGGTCCAGCCCGGCTCGGCGGTGGCGAACACCGCCGGGAAGGCGCCCTTCGGGCCCACGACGCGGACCTCGCGCCCGCGCTCGCGCCAGAAGCCCTCGGCGCGCGCCAGGAGCCGCTCCGCGTCGGCGTCGCCCAGCTTCATCCGCAGCCGGTAGCCGCTCGTGACGTCGCCCGCGGGACGATCGCCGCAGCGCGCCGGCGCGACGCGCTCACCCGGCCCCGGCGTCATCCCGAGGTGGGCGGCGGCCGCCTCCAGCTCGGCCTGGAGCGAGCGCTCAGCGTGGGCGAGCTGCGAGCCGCCTGCCTTCGGCTTCGGGTCGTCGCCGCTCCCGCAGCCGGCCGCCAGCGCGACCCAGGCGAGCCCGAGCGCCATGCGCCTAGAAGAGGCCATCGTTCACGTTCACCTCGTCCAGGTACCCGGCCGTGATCAGGCCGATGTTGCGGAGTGACTCCGAGCCCTCGTTGAAGTAGCTCGAGTGGCCCGAGATGTCGCCGGTGTGGAAGCGGGTGGCGCCAAAGGCCTTGCCGTGCGGGTTGGGGCCGAACCACGCGGAGTAGCCGACGGGATCGCCGGAGGCGAGGCCGACCCAGACATTGCCGTCGCCGAGGTCGTCGGCCGAGCCCACGCCGACGCCCGGCGACCCGATGAGGACCGTCTCGTCGACCTCGAGCCCCTGCTCGGATTCGGCCATGCCGGTGACGAGCGAGCCGTAGGAGTGCGCGACCACGGTCCAGTGCGGGCGCTCGGTGCGCTGGGCGCGGATGCCGGCGACGAACTGCGGCAGCGCCTCGGCGCCCGGCTCCGCAGCGCCGTCGCCGAGCGCGGTCGCGCCCTCCGGCGTGTCGTAGCCGAGCCACTGGATCGTCGCGACCTGGTCGGGGTCGAACTGCGAGGCCTGGTGCTGGACCCTCTCGGCGTCCCCGCCCGTGAAGTTGTCGAGTTCGTTGTTCATGCCCGGCACGACGACGGCGACGTGGCGGGCGGTCGTGAGGTCGCCGAAGACCTCGGCCGCGCGGCCGTCGCCCTCCGGGTCGAAGAGCAGGAAGTGGCGGTCGGGGTCGTCGAGCTCGAGCAGCTTGGCCAGGCGCGAGTCGGAGTCGTCCACGCCGTCGGCCCGCAGGCGCGCGATCTCGCGCTCGATCGCCTCGGCGTTGGCGGTGTAGCGCAGGCCGATCGGCGCACCGTCGAGGTTGCCGACCAGCTCCGGGTGCTCGTGGGCGAGCGCCTCGGCCACGGCCGGGTCGAGATCCTCGAAGAACTCGGCGACCGCGCCCGGGTCGGCCCCGTCGGAGGCGATCAGGCGCTCGAGGTCGGTCGCCGCGCGCTCGAGCGCCTGGCGGTCGACCGCGGGGCCCGGCGTCCCGTCGGCGCAGGCCCCGCCCGTGATCTGGCAGATCGCCTGTGCCGCGCTGTCGGCGATCCGCTGCGCCGGGCCGGCGACGATGAGCGCGGCGACGATGACCGCGACGAGCAGCAGCATCCCGACGTACTCGGCGGCGACCTGGCCTCGCTCCCGGCGCAGCATGCCGGTCAGCGTCGCGCGGCGAGTGGGAGCGCGCCAGAGGCGGGAGGCTCAACCTGAAACGGCCGAAGGTCCCGCGGGGTGAGCGGGACCTTCGGCCGTGAGGAGGGACTGCGGGGAGGGCAGGAGTCCGTCGGAGACCAGGCGGTGCGTCGGGGCGGTCGAGCCGTGGATGCCGGGCGCCGCACGAGGGTGAAGCCGATAGTGGGGTTATCGGCAATCCCTCGGGTGGCGCCCGGCGCCGCGGATCGTCCGCACCGGCGTGCCGACTTCTTCGACGGGCTCCTTAGAGGGCGCGCAGCGGGCGCAGCGGCAGCGGGCGGTGCGAGGCGCGGCGGCGCGGCGCCGGGCGGGCGGCGGTGCGCAGCAGCTCGACCAGCTGCGTGGTGGGGACGAACGGGTCGGCGACGACGGCGCCGGTGTCGAGCGACATCGCGGCGGCGACCTCGCCGCCGGAGTGTTCCGCGAGGAGGACCTCGCCGGTCAGCGGCTTGGCGGAGTCCAGAGCGGCGAGGACGGCGAGGTCGGACGCATCGGCGTCGTTCGCGGGACGAATCACAACGGGGGTCATGGCGGGGCTCCTATGGGGGCGGCGGCGGGCGATGAAGAAAGGTTCCCGCCTGGGCCTCATAAGTTCAAATGATCGTGCTTGATTCGCGTGATAAGGTTCCGTTATGCACGATCTCCGCCTGTTGAGCGTCCTGCGCGAGGTCGCGTTGCGAGGCTCCTTCTCCGCCGCCGCCGAGGCGCTCGACTACACCCAGCCCGCCGTCTCGCAGCAGATCGCGAGGCTCGAGAAGCAGGTCGGCGTGAAGCTGATCGAGCGCGAGCCGCGCGGCATCCGCCTCACCCCCGGCGGCGAGGTGCTCGTCCGCCACACCGAGACGATCCTCGCCCAGGTCGCGGCCGCCGAGGCCGAGCTCGGCGACATCGCCGAGCACGCCCGCGGGCGCCTGCGCATGGGCGCGTTCGCGACCGCGTCAGGCACGATCGTCCCGCGCGCGGTCGCCGCGTTCCGCAAGCTGCGCCCGGCCATCGAAGTCGAGCTGTCGCTGGTGGAGCCGCACGATTCCATCGCGGCCGTCCGCCGCGGCGACCTCGAGGTCGCCATCACCGAGGAGGGCGGCTTCGCGGGCGACGCCGACACCAGCGGGCTCGAGGTCGAGGAACTGCTGGAGGACCACATGTGGGTCTCGCTGCCCAGCAACCACCCGCTCGCCACGCGCCGCGCCATCGACCTCGCCGACCTCTGCGACGAGGACTGGATGCTCGCCTGCCTGACCGGCACCTGCGCCGACTCCAACGTCGTGCTGCGCGCCTGCCGCGACGCCGGCTTCGAGCCGCGCGTCGCCTACACCTCCGACGACTACTTCGCGATGCAGGGCCTCGTGGCCAGCGGGATGGGCGTCGCGCTGATCCCGGGGCTCGCGCTGGCGAGCATGCGCGACGACGTCGCCGTGCGGCCGGTCAAGGGCCGCTCGCCCTACCGCCGCATCGCCGCCGTCACGTCCGCGGAGACCGTCGGCGGCGCCGTGGCGACGATGCTCGAGTGCCTGCGCGACGCCGGCGAGGTCTACGCCGAGTCGGGGCTGGCCGCAGCCGCCTGAGTCTGCGGCACGTAGGTCCCGAAGTGCCAGTGCAGGCCCTCGGGGTCGCGCGCCGAGTACTCGCGTGAGCCGTAGTCCGTGTCCTGCGGCTCGCGTGTCACGTTTGCGCCCGCGCCGCGGGCCCGCTCGTGGTGGGCGTCGAGATCCTCGACGCTGAGATAGACGCCGACGCGGGCGGCGCGGAAGTCGTCGGGGACGGCCTGGAGGTCCTCGGCGCCCGTGCCGACCATCACGACGTCGTCGCCGAGCCGCAGCTCGGAATGGGCGACGGTGCCATCGGGATTGTCGTGGCGGGCGAGGGTCTCGAAGCCGAACGCGCGCTCGAGGAAGTCGATCGCGGCCGCGGCGTCGCGGTAGAGGAGGGTGGGGTGAATGCTCATGCGGGCGAGGCTAGACCGGCCTCGCGGCCGCGTCTTGGACGAAAGTGACCTCGCGCGGCGTCGCGCCGGCGAGCGCGCGGAAGTCGCGGTTGAGGTGCGGCTGGTCGGCGTAGCCGCAGTCATAGGCGGCGTCGGCCAGCGTGCGGCCCGCGCGGACGAGCCGCAGCGCGCGCTGGAAGCGCAGGATCCGCGCGACGGCCTTCGGCCCGAGCCCGACGTCGCGCCGCCAGCTCGCCGCGAGGTGGCGGCGGCTCCAGCCGACCTCGTCGGCCAGCGCGCCGACCGCGAGCCGGCCGTCGGCCGCGGCGAGCCGCCGCAGCGTCCACGCCACCTCGGGCGCCGGCTCCGGGCCGTCCGCCAGCCGCCGCAGCAGCGCCGCGTCGAGCAGCGCGAAGCGCTCCGCCCACCCGCTCGCCTCCTGCAGCCGCTCGACGAGCAGCGGCGCGCGCGGGCCCAGCACGTCCTCGATCGCGACCACGCGGTTGGTCAGCTCGGCCATCGGGAGGCCGAGCAGCCGGCGCGCCCCCAGCGGCGAGAAGTCGACCTGGATGCCGGCCGCGTCACCGACGAACTCGGTCAGGAGCGGGCGATCGGTGAGACCGCCGATGAACGCGTCGAACGGCTCGCCGTCGAGCCGGTAGGGCACGCCGAAGCAGACGATCGCCACCGCCCCAACCCACGGCAGCTCAGTGCGCACGAGCGGCGTCGCGCTGTGCTCGCGCCAGCCCGCGTAGCGCAGGACGTGCCCGCGCAGGCCAGGGTGCGGCGGCGCGAACTGGAGCTCCGTGGCTAGGACCCCTTGGCGAGCTCGAGGAAGGCCTCGTAGCGGCGCTTGTCGCGTTCCGCCGCGCGCCGCTCCTCGGTGTCCTCCTCGGACTTCTCGATCTCGTCCTCGGCGCGCCGCAGCCGGTCCTCGAGGTCACCCGAGTCGAGGTCGTCGATCTCGAAGATCTCGTCGACGAGCAGCAGGGCGCGGTTGCCGTAGACCTGCAGGAAGCCCTCGCCCTGCGCGTAGCGGATGACGTCGGAGTCGGACTTGTAGAGCCGCAGCTCGGTCGGGTCGAGCATGCCGAGCAGCGGCGCGTGGTTGGCCAGGATGCCGATCGACCCCACCGACGTGCGCGTCGAGACCATCTCGACCTCGTCGTTGAAGGCCTCCCCCTCGGGGGTCAGCACCTCGACCTTGAACGGCGTGCGGGCCATGGCCTACTTGTCGTCCTTCTTCTCGTCGTCGTCGCCGGCGGCGCGCGCCGCGGGCTCGTCGTCGCCGGAGTCGTCCTGGTCGCCATCGGGCTTCTCGTCGTCGGTGTCGTCCTCGGACTCGGCCTTCGTCGCGTCCTCGTCGTCGGACTCCTCGTCGTCGGACTTCTCGTCCTTCTTGCCGTCGCCGCCGCCGGCCGCGGCCACGACGTCGTCGATCGAGCCCTTGAGCAGGAACGCGCCCTCGGGGAGGTCGTCGTGCTTGCCGTCGAGGATCTCGCGGAACGAGCGGACCGTCTCCGAGATCGGCACGTAGGCGCCGTCGACGCCGGTGAACTGCGTCGCGACGAAGAACGGCTGCGACAGGAAGCGCTCGATCTTGCGGGCGCGCTGCACGAGCACGCGGTCCTCGTCGGAGAGCTCGTCGATGCCGAGGATGGCGATGATGTCCTGCAGCTCGCGGTAGCGCTGCAGCACCTCCTTGACCTCGTTGGCCACCTGGAAGTGCTCCTCGCCCACGATCTCGGGCTTGAGGATCGTCGACGTCGAGTCGAGCGGGTCGACCGCGGGGTAGATGCCCTTCTCGGAGATCGCCCGCGACAGCGTGGTGGTCGCGTTGAGGTGGGCGAACACCGACGCGGGCGCCGGGTCGGTGAGGTCGTCGGCCGGGACGTAGATGGCCTGGATCGAGGTCACCGAGCCCTTGCGGGTCGAGGTGATCCGCTCCTGCAGCTGGCCCATCTCGGACTCGAGCGTCGGCTGGTAGCCCACCTGCGACGGCATGCGGCCGAGCAGGGCGGAGACCTCGGAGCCCGCCTGGACGAAGCGGAAGATGTTGTCGATGAAGAGGAGCACGTCCTGCCCCTCCTCGTCGCGGAAGTACTCCGCCATCGTCAGGCCCGCGAGCGCGACGCGCATGCGCGCGCCGGGCGGCTCGTTCATCTGGCCGAACACGAGCATCGTCTTGTCGATGACGCCGGACTCGGTCATCTCGAGCCAGAGGTCGTTGCCCTCGCGGGAGCGCTCGCCCACGCCGCAGAAGGCGGACAGGCCGCCGTGCTCCTGGGCGAGGTTGTTGATCAGCTCCTGGATGATCACGGTCTTGCCGACGCCGGCGCCGCCGAACAGGCCGACCTTGCCGCCCTGGGCGTAGGGCGCGAGCAGGTCGATGACCTTGATGCCGGTCTCGAACATCTCGGTCGTCGGGGTGAGCTGCTCGACCGTCGGGGCGTCGCGGTGGATCGGCCAGCGCTCGACGTCCTCGTCGAGCTGGTCGCCCTGGTCGATCGTCTCGCCCAGCAGGTTGAAGATGCGCCCGAGCGTCACGTTGCCGACCGGCACGGTGATCGGGCCGCCGGAGTCGACGACCTCCATGCCGCGCGCCAGGCCGTCGGTGGTGTCCATGGCGACCGCGCGCACGCGGTCGTCGCCGAGATGCTGCTGGACCTCGCACACGAGGCGGCTGGAGATGCCGCCCGAGATCTTCTCGTCGTCCTCTGAAGCCTCGCGCTCGATGTAGATCGCCGAGTTGATCTCGGGGAGCTTGTCGGGGAACACGGCCTCGATGACGACGCCCTGGATCTCTTCGATCCGGCCGAGGTTGCGGTCGTTCTCGCTGCTCTCTTCGGTCTTCTCTTCTGTGTCAATTGCCATTAGGGCTCCGTTCTAGATCAGCGACTCGGCGCCGGCGACCACTTCCATGATCTCCTGCGTGATCTCCGCCTGGCGCTCGCGGTTCATCTGCAAAGTCAGGTCATCGATGATGTCGTTCGCGTTCTCGGACGCGTTGCGCATCGCCGTCATGCGCGCGCCGTGCTCGGAGGCGGTCGACTCGAGCAGCGCGCGGTAGATCGAGATCTCGACGTAGGCGGGCACGAGCCGGCCGAGGATCTCCTCCGGGTCGGGCTCGTACTCGACGAGCGCGCGCGAGTGGTCGACGTCGGCGTCATCGGAGCCGCGGGGGTCCGGGGCGTCGTCGCCGTCCTCCTCTTCGTCCTCGTCGCCGAGGATCGAGGCCTCCTGGAGCGGCAGCAGCGTCTCGCGCGTGACCTTCTGGGTCAGCGGCGAGATGTAGCCGTTGTAGAAGATCTCGACGCGGTCGAGCTCGCCGTCGACGTAGGCGGCCATCAGGTCGGCCGCGATCTCACGCGCGTCGGCGTGCGACGGGCGGTCGGTGAAGCCCGTGTACTGCTCCGCGGGCGCCTTGCCGCGGAACGTGAGCGAGGACACGCCGCGGCGGCCCGAGGCGTAGTAGACGGTCTCCTTGCCCTCGGCCTCGTGCTCGTTGCCCGCGCGCACACCCGCACGGATGATCTGCGAGTTGAACGCGCCGGCGAGGCCGCGGTCGCCGGTCACCAGCAGGAGGCCGACGCGCTTCTCGCTCTCGTGCTCGTTGAGGATCGGCAGCTGCGGGATGTTGCCCGCCGCCTCGGCCGCCTGGCGGGTCATGCGACGGATCGCGGACGCGTACGGCCGCAGCGCCTCGATGCGCTGCTCGGCCTTGCGCAGCCGCGCGGCCGCCACCATCTCCATCGCACGGGTGATCTTGTGGATGTTCTTGACCGACCCGATGCGGTTCTTGATGTCCTTCTGGCCCATGGGCTACTTCTCGCCGGCACCCGCGCCGACGGCCTCCTTGTCGGAGGACTCCTCGTCGTCGCTGTCGGCAGTCGGAGTCGGAGTCGGAGGACTTCGCCTTCGGCTCCTCGCCGTCGTCCTCGGGCTGGCCCTCTTCGTCGAGGTCGTAGCCGAAGTCCTGGGCGAACTCGGCGATCGCCTCGTCCAGCGCCTTCTGGACCTCGTCGGACCAGTCGCCGTCGGCGATCTTGTCGAGCGTGTCGGAGGCCGAGGAGTGCAGCCGCTCGACGAGGTCGCGGTTGAACTCGGCGACCCGGTCGACGTTGACGCGGTCCACGTAGCCGTTGGTGGCGGCGTACAGCACCGCGACTTGGTCGGCGACCGCCAGCGGCTGGCGCTCGTTCTGGTTGAGCGTCTTGACGAGCCGCTCGCCGCGGGCCAGCGTCTTCTGCGTGTCGGCGTCGAGGTCGGAGCCGAACTGGGCGAAGGCCTCGAGGTCGCGGTACTGGGAGAGCTCGATCTTGAGCTTGCCGGCGACCTTGCTTCATCGGCTTGATCTGCGCGTTGCCGCCGACGCGCGACACCGAGACGCCGACGTTGATGGCCGGGCGCACGCCCGAGTAGAAGAGGTCGGGCTCGAGGAAGATCTGCCCGTCGGTGATCGAGATCACGTTGGTCGGGATGTAGGCCGACACGTCGCCGGCCTGCGTCTCGATGATCGGCAGCGCCGTCAGCGAGCCGCCGCCCAGGTCGTCGTTGAGCTTGACCGCGCGCTCGAGCAGGCGCGAGTGCAGGTAGAAGACGTCGCCCGGGTAGGCCTCGCGACCCGGCGGGCGGCGCAGGAGCAGCGACATCTGGCGGTACGCGTAGGCGTGCTTGGTGAGGTCGTCGTAGATGACGAGCGCGTGCTGGCCGTTGTAGAGGAAGTGCTCGGCCATCGCGCAGCCCGCGTAGGGCGCCATGTACTTGATCGGCGCGGCCTCGTCGGCCGGGGCGGCGACGATGATCGTGCTTGTCGAGCGCGCCCGCGTCCTCGAGCGTCTGGGCGAGGCCGACCACGGTCGCCATGCGCTGGCCGATCGCGACGTAGACCGAGACGATGTCCTTGTCCTTGTTGTTGATGATCGCGTCGATCGCGATCGCGGTCTTGCCGGTCTGGCGGTCGCCGATGATCAGCTCGCGCTGGCCGCGGCCGATCGGGATCATCCCGTCGATCGCCTTCAGCCCGGTCTGCAGCGGCTCCTTCACCGGCTGGCGCTGGACCACGCCGGGGGCCTTGAACTCGGCGGGCCGCGTCTCGGTCGTCTCGATGTCGCCCTTGCCGTCGAGCGGGTTGCCGAGCGGGTCGACGATGCGGCCGAGCAGGCCCTCGCCGACGGGGATCTCGAGCTGCTTGCCGGTGCGCTTGACCGTGTCGCCCTCGACGATGTGGACCCACTCGCCGAACAGCACGGCGCCGACGTTGTCGGACTCGAGCGAGAGCGCGAGGCCGGTCACGTCGTGGGGAAGCTCGAGCATCTCGAGCGCCTGGCAGTTCTCGAGGCCGTGGACGCGCGCGATGCCGTCGGCGACCGAGAGGACGGTGCCGACCTCGGTGAGGTCGGCGCTGCTCTCGTCGAGGCCCTCGATGCGGCTCTTGAGGATGGACGTGATCTCGTCAGGCTTGATCTGCAAGGGGAGTCTCCTGTTAGGCCTTTGCGACCTGTTTACGAAGTGAGTCGAGGCGGGCGCGGATCGAAGAGTCGATGATCGAGTTGCCGACGCGGACGATGAGCCCGCCGAGGATGTCCGGGTCGACGCGCTCCGAGAGCTCGATCTTCTGGCCGGTCTCCTCGCCGATCCGGTCGCCGATCTGCTTCACGGTCGTCTTGTCGAGCTCGATCGCCGAGGTGATCTCGACGGGGAGCAGCTTGTTCTCGCGCTGCCACAGCTCGTCGAACGTGCGGCGCACGCGGAAGACGGCCGGCATGCGGCTCTTCTCGATCAGCAGCTTGAGGAAGTTCTGCAGGATCGGCTCCGCGCCGGTGACGACCTTGTCGAGGCCCTCCACCTTCTCCGGCGTGGAGAAGTACGGCGAGAAGAAGAACACCTGCATCTGCTGGTCGGAGTCCAGCGCGTCGGCGAACTCGCCCAGCTGATCGCGGACGTCGTCGAGCTTGCCCTGTTCCAGGGCGACCTCGAAGAGCGAGCGCGCGTAGACCGAGGCGATTTCCTCCATGGCGCTAGTTCTGGTTCCGATCGCCGGACAGGGCGGCGAAGTCCAGCTCGGACAGCGCCTCCTCGACGAGCCGCTTCTGGTCGTCCGTGGTCAGCGTCTTGCGCGTGACCTTCTCGGTCGCCATCACGGTGAGGTCGGCGACCTCGGCGCGGATCTCCTGGATCGCGCGACGCGTCTCCTGCTGGATGTCGCGACGCGCCTGGGCCAGCATCTCCTCGCGCTTGCGCTTGGCCTCCGCAACCGACTCGGCCTCGTTGTTCTCGGCCGTCTTGCGGGCGCGGGCGACGATGTCGTCCGCCTGGCCGCGCGCGTCGCTGAGCCGCTCGCGGTACTCCTCGAGCAGCCGCTGCGCCTCGGTCCGCGTCTGCTCGGCGGTGTCGATCGCGTCCTCGATCGCCTGCTGGCGCTTGTCCAGCGCCTCGGCGATCTTCGGGAACGCGACCTTGCTGAGGATGTACATCGAGATGACGAAGACCACGAGGGTCCAGATCATCAGCCCGACGTCGGGCGAGACGAGGAAGGACCCCCCGCCGCTCTCTTCTGCCGCGAGGACGGTGGGCATTAGAGGAAGAAGGCGATGAGGCCCGCCACCAGGCCGTAGAAGAAGCACGCCTCGGTGAGGGCGAAGCCGAGCCACTGGATGCCGGTGATCTCGTCACGCATCTCGGGCTGTCGGGTGACCGACTCGATCACCTTGCCGAAGATGATGCCGATGCCGACGCCGGCGCCGACAGCACCAAGACCGCCACCGACGCCGAGGGCGATGGCCTTGCCCGCGTCAGAGCCCGCGTCGGCCTGCGCGATGAGCGAGATGAGAAGGGGCAGCACATCCACGGTGAGTCTCCTTTGTGTTCTTAGTGGCCTTCGGCGACTGCGCCGCCGAGGTAGATCGCGCTGAGGGTGGCGAAGATGAACGCCTGCAGGGTCGCCACCAGGCCCAGCTCGAAGAGGTAGAGGACGATGCCGGCCGGGAGGGTGAAGACACCCAGGACCTCGAGGCCGAGCAGCACCGCGAGCCCGCCGGACATGAACAGGATGATCAGGTGGCCGGCGAGGATGTTGGCGAACAGTCGTACGGAGAGCGAGAGCAGCCGCATGAAGTTCGAGACCAGTTCGAGCACGAACAGCGGCGCCGCGCCGGGCCCGTTGACGCCTTCGGGGATCAGGCTCTTCATGTAGCCGATGAAGCCCTTGGCGCGGATGCCCTCGACGTTGAAGGAGACGAAGACGACGAGCGCGAGGACCAGCGGGATCGAGATGTTGGCCGTCGACGCGTAGAGCGCGAACGCCGGCATCTCGAAGGGCCCGATGTCGATCGTCTCGTGCGAGTTCGTCGGCAGCGGGATGTAGCCGATCAGGTTCGAGTACCAGATGAAGAAGAACAGCGTGGCCAGGAACGGAAACCACTTGCGGGCCATCTTGTCGTCCATGTTGCCGCCGACGATGTCGTCGCGGATGAAGGCGTAGATCGTCTCGACGGCGGTCTGCACGCGGTTCGGGCGCGCCTGCATGCGGTTGGCGACGTAGACCATCGACACGACGCTGAGGACCGCGGCGATGACGACGTAGAGCACGCCCTTGTTGAGGTCGAGCGGGCCCGGCAGGCTGACCCAGCTGTCGAGCTGGAACTCGTTCTGCGGCTGGAACTCGTCGTTGTCCCGGCGGGTCGCGCCGAAGAAGGCGATGACCGTGATGATCGTGCCGAGATAGACGGCGCCGGCGGCGAGCAGGATCTTCTTGCCCTTGCTCACTTCGCCCCCTTGGCGACGGTGTGGAGGATGACCGACAGCGCGAAGTAGACGGTGAAGGCGACGAACACGAGCACGGCGGCCATCAGCCCGTCCTCGCGCTCGCCGGCGAGGCCGACGGCGAGGATGGCGCCGCCGACGATCCAGGCGCGGGCGAGCGTGCCGCCGAGGTTGAGCCCGACCTGGCGGCGGATGTCCTTGGTCTTGGCGGCCTGGCGCTCGAGCGCGACGCCGGCGGCGCGCTGGAGGATCCAGGCGACGGCGCCGACGGTGTAGCCGAGCAGCGGCAGCCCGGCGAACGCGACGAACGGCAGGGCGGCGATGACGAGCACGACATCGAGGTAGCGCAGGAGGGCCACGGGCTCAGTCGTCCCTAAAGGGGCTGTGTGTGGGCGTGTGAGGGCAGCGTCTCGCATGGGACAGGCGCGCCACCCTACAGCCGTCGCCGTGAGGACGGCGGCCGGTGGTGACGAGAAGTAAGTGGAGTCCTACAACTGCTCGGGCGTTGCTGCGCGAGCATAGCGTGGAATTTGACTTTGTAACAACTTTGTGACACCCGGCTCATGGCTCCCCTCGGGCGGTCTTGCGCCCATCCCTACCCAGGGCGTGGTAGGTAGAACCCGTGATCCTCCGACAAGTCACCCACGACGACCTCGGCTGCGCGTCCTATCTGATCGGCGACGACGACGCGGGCGTCGCCGCCGTCGTGGACCCGCGGCTCGACATCGACGAGTACCTGCGACTCGCGCGCTATCTCGGCGTGTCGATCGAGCACGTGCTCGAGACCCACACCCACGCCGACCACGTGTCCGGCCACAGCCGCCTCGCCGCCGCGACCGGCGCCGTCATCCACATCCACCGCGAGGCCGGCGCCGAATATGCGCACGAGCCGTTCGAGGACGGGTGGGAATTGGCGTTGGGCGCATTGACGGTGCGCGCTCTGCACACGCCCGGGCACCGGCCCGAGCACACCGCGTTCGTGCTGACCGACACCGCGCGCGGGCCGGAGCCGTGGGCGGTGCTGACCGGCGACTCGCTGTTCGTGGGGGACATCGCCCGGCCGGACCTGGCGGTGGATCGCGAGGAGGGGGCTCGCGGTGTGTTCGGCTCTCTGCGCTCGCTGCTGGCGCTGCCTGCGGCCACCGAGGTGTGGCCGGGGCATCTCGGCGGTTCGCTGTGCGGCGGGCCCGGGATGGACATGAAGGTCGCTTCCACGGTGGCGTTCGAGCTGGCGCACAACCAACTGCTCAGTGAGGAGGACGAGGATTCGTTCGTGCGGTCGTCGCTGGCGTCGCTGGGGCCGCAGCCGCCGAACTTCCGGGCGATCGTGGAGCTGAATCGCGGCGGGGAGACGGCCGATCGTCCTGACGCGCGGCCGTTGACGCCGCGCCAGGTCGAGCTCAAGCGGGCGGAGGGCGCCCTGCTGGTCGACATCCGCACGGATCTGCAGTTCGACGACGCGCACGTCGGCGGCGCGATCGCGATCACCGCGCTGCGGGCCGGGTTCGGGTCCAAGCTCGCCTGGCTCGCCGACCACGAGCAGGAGGTCGTCCTGATCGGCCGCGACGACCTCGACGCCCTCCACGCCGCCGACCTCGCCGCCGCCGTCGGCATCACCCGCTTCGGCGGCTACCTCGCCGGCGGCATGACGAGCTGGCGCGAGGACCGCCGCCCCGTCGAGCGCATCGAGCGGGTTTCGCTCGACGCTTTGCACGAGCGCTGGGAGGCGGATCCCGACGCGTTCCAGGTGCTCGACGTCCGCGAGCGCGACGAGTGGGACGCGGGCCACATCCCGGGCTCCTTGTTCACGCCGTACCACGACATTCGCGACGTTCCGGGCGAGCTCGATGCGGAACGGCCCATCGCCGTGGTCTGCGCGTCAGGCCAGCGCGCGGCGGTCGGCGCGAGCCTGCTGCAGGCTCGCGGCGCTCGCGAGGTCTGGCACGTGGTCGAGGGCGGGGTGCCGCGGTGGGAGCGTTCGGGGTGGCCCGTGGTTCGTTAGGTCGCTGTGCCGACTCTGTGACGAGTTCGTGGAGGGAGCCGGCGAACGGCGTCTGGTGAGGGAGGGTGGCTCGGATGGCGGGGCCACTTTCTTCCCATTCGAGCCCTCGGCGGAGGCGGGTTGGGAAGTTTGGGCCCTCCTGGGGCCCTTTCTTCCCAGAGGCTGTTGTGGGGCGGGTCGAGTGGGAAGTAGTGGCCCTGATCGGCTGATCCTGGCGCTCGCCCGCGGCAGCACGGGGCGGTCGCCGTTCGCCAACTCGGAGCCCTCGGCGTGAGTCGCAAGGTGATGCGACACCGGGCCTCGATGGGCTGGCTCGTGCCGGCGTACCGGGGCGTGTATCTCGTCGGACCGCTCCGCTCGCCGCTGACCGAGCCGATGGCGGCGGTGCTCGCTCTCGGCGACGGCGCGCTGCTCAGCCACTACCCCGCTGCCGTTCTGTGGGGCCTCCGCGCGGCCACGCGGGAGCCGATGCACGTGACAGTCGCCGGCCGGGACGCGAGAGGGCCCGCCGAGATCGAGGTTCACCGCGTCATCGGCCTCCACCCGACCGACCGGACCGAGCACGAGCGCATCCCGGTCACCTCCCCCGCCCGCACCCTCCTCGACCTGGCGACCCAAGTGAGCGCGAAGCACCTGAGCCGAGCCACCGACGAAGCCCGCGTCCACCGCCTCGTCACCGACCTCTCCCTCAATGAGCAGTTCCAGCGCTACCCCCACCACCGAGGAACGGCGTCATTGAGGGAAGCGATGCGAACGGAGCCGGCGTTCACCAGATCGGAAGCGGAGCGGCAGTTCCTCGAGCTGGTCAGAGCGGCGCACCTCCCCGAACCCGAGGTCAACGCGCAACTGGGCCCGTACGAAGTCGACTTCCTCTGGCGCGACCAGAACCTCGTCGTCGAGGTCGACGGCTACGCGTTCCACTCATCGCGCAGTTCGTTCGAGCGGGATCGCCGGCGCGACGCGGCAGCTGGCGGCGATGCAGGTTCGTGTGATGCGCTGCACGTGGCGCCAGATCCAAGCCGAGCGCGAAGCGCTCGCCGCCACGCTCGCCCTCGCTACGGCTCGACCTTGAGCTCGCCGATCTGGGTCCCGGAGCCGTGGAACTCGATCTCGAAGATGCCGGTGATCGAGCCCTTGAAGGAGACCGTCTCCGTCTTGTTCGGCTCGACCTCCTTCGTGATGTCGTAGCCGTGGACGTGGATCTCCTCGGCCGTGTCGCTGCGGACGCGGAAGCGGACGGTGTCGCCCTGGTCGAACGTGATCGTCTTCACCTTGCCGGCCGTGAGGAGCGGCGGCGGCTTGGGGGTCGGCGTCGGGGTCGGCGTGGCGGTCTCCTCGCCGTCCGAGGCGCTGGTCGTGGGCGTCGGGGTGGCCGTCGACGCCGACTTGGACGCCTTGCCCGTTTCGTCGCCTCCGCCCGCGAGCAGGATCACCGCGACGACCGCGATGACGACTGCGATGCCGAGGAACGTGAAGCGCTGGCCGCGAGTCATGATTCGCCTCGCAAGATAGAAGAGAACCGACGGAGGAGCACCGCATGCCGACGCGCAACGCACACGCTGAGTGGAACGGATCGATCTCGGAGGGCAAGGGCACGATGGCGCTCGGATCGGGCGCGTTCGAGGGCAACTACTCGTTCAAGTCGCGCATGGAGGACGGCCCGGGAACGAACCCCGAGGAGCTGATCGGCGCGGCCCACGCGGGCTGCTTCTCGATGGCCCTCTCCGTCGTCCTCGGCGCCGACGGTCACGAGCCGGAGTCGATCAAGACCGACGCCAAGGTCCGCTTCGACAAGCAGGGCGACGGCTTCGCGATCACGAGCATCGCGCTCACGACCCGGGCGGTCGTGCCCGGCCTCGACAACGACGGCTTCGTCAAGGCGGCCGAGACCGCGAAGGAGAACTGCCCGGTCTCCCAGGCCCTCAAGGGCGGGCCCGAGATCAGCTTGGACGCTGCGCTGGAGAGCTAGACCCTCCGACGACGCGGTTCAGGCCCCACAGCACGATCCCGATCAGGATCATCCCGCCGGCGTAGAGGAAGACCGTGAGGTCGTCGAACGCCTCGTGGATGATCAGCCCGGCACACGCCGCGACGCCGAGCACCGGCAGGATGCTCGGCGCGCGGAAGTGCTCGTGGTCGACCTCGTCCTTGCGCAGCACGAGCACCGCGGTGTTGACGCAGACGAAGACGAACAGCAGCAGCAGGACCGTCGTGTCGGCGAGCGTGTCGAGGTCGCCGATGACGATCAGCACGGCGGCGAGCGAGGCCGTGAAGAGGATCGCGACATACGGCGTCCGGCGGCCGGGGTGGACGCGGCCGAGCGCCTTCGGGACGATCCCCTGGTTGCTCATGCCGTAGACGAGCCGCGAGGCCATGATCATGTTGATGAGCGCGCCGTTGGTCAGCGCGAACAGCGCGATCGCGGAGAAGACCTTGGGCGACATGGAGAGCGGCCCCAGGGTCACGACCTCGAGCAGCGGGCCGTCCGAGCTCACGAGCTTGTCGGTCGGGACCGCCATCGAGGCGATCACGGTCACGAGCAGGTAGACGATCCCCGCGACCCCGAGCCCGAGGAACAGCGCGCGCGGGAAGACGCGCGAGGGGTCCTTGGTCTCCTCGGCCACGTTGACGGAGTCCTCGAAGCCGATCAGCGCGAAGAAGGCGAGCGATGCGCCGCCGAGGATCGCGAGCGGGACCGACTCGCCGGACTTGAAGTCGAGCGCCCGGCCGGGGTCGCCGCCGCCGTCGAGCAGGAACGCGCCCCCGATCACCACGACCAGCAGCAGGCCGCCCAGCTCGATCGAGGTCAGCCCGAGGTTGACGCTGACCGACTCCTTGATGCCGCGGAAGTTGATCAGCGAGATGACCGTCACGAACGCGAGCCCGACGAGCACGGTCGGAAGGTCGATGAACTCGCTCAGGTAGTCGCCGCCGAAGGCGGTCGCGAGCGTCGCGGCGGAGGTGACGCCGGAGGCCATGACCGCGAACGCGACCACGAAGGTGAAGAAGTCCGACTTGAACGCCCGGTGCACGTAGAGCGCCGCGCCCGCCGCCTGCGGGTACTTCGTGACGAGCTCGGCGTAGGAGCAGGCCGTGAAGAGCGCGAGCACGCCGGCGAGCAGGAACGAGGCCCAGATCGCGCCGCCGACCTCCCCGCCCACCTCGCCCACGAGCGCGTAGATGCCCGCACCGAGGACGTCGCCGATGACGAACACGGTCAGCATCGTGCGGGTGATGGAGGGGTTCAGGCCTGTGGGCGGCGCGGCCTCGGTGGCAGTGCTCATGGGCCAGAGAGGTAGCCGCGATCACCTCCGGCCAAACGGAACGCGGTGAACCGAGGCGCCGCGACCGCACCCGAGCCGAGCACGCCGAGCGGCCCGACGACGGTCTCGCTGGGGCCGCCGGAGAAGTACTCGCGCAGCACTCGGCGACGCTGCCCGGCCGCGTCGTCGGCGGCCGCGGCGTCGAGCGCGTCGAGCACCGTCTCCATCGCCGCGTGGCCCAGCGCGGCGTAGGGACCCGGGCGGCGGCCGTAGGCGCGCTCGAAGTTCGCCTCGAACTCCTGCAGCGCGGGCGTCGAGCCCGGCTCGGGCGCGCTGGAGACGAGCACGGCCCGGCGGGCCGCCGCGCCCTCGAGCCGCTCCTCGACGCCGTTGCGCACCGCCGCGTCGGGCAGCACGACGCGCGTCCCGGGCGTCTCACGCGCGACGCTCGCGGCGACCTCGGCGGCCGCGACCGGGTCCTCGCCCGCGTAGATCACCGCGCCGTCGCGCCCCGGCTCCGAGACCACCTTCACCCCCGCGGCCGCCGCGGCGCGCCGGATCTCGGCCGCCAGCGCAGCGCCGTCCTCGCCGCCCTCGGCCTCGACCACGATGCGCCGCGCGCCGGCCGCGCGCACGAGGGCCGGCGCCTGCGCACGGTCGTCGCCGACGAGGCGCGCGAAGTTGCGGCCGCCGGCTGGGTACCAGCGCTCGGGCTCGCCCGGCAGGAAGCGGCCGGTGAAGCCGGGGTAGCCGGCGCCGAGCGACACGTGCAGGAAGCCCGCCTCGTTGAGCAGCGGGATCGAGGCGCGCGCGCCCTGGGAGTCGGTCGTGCCGATCACCGCCGCCGTCTGCGTGTCGGCCATCGCGACGCGGGCCGCCTCCCCCGCCCTGCGCTTCCGCTGGCGGGCGCCCTGCCCAGCCTCGTCGAGCGAGGAGAAGTTGATCGTGTAGTCGCCCGCCTTGCCGCCTGCCTCGGCCAGCGCCAGCTTCTGGCCGTCGACGATGTCGCGCGAGCTGCCCTGCGCCGGGCTCGGCAGCGACGAGTAGACCGTCAGCGTCTTGCCGACCGTCGCGCCGCCGCCGCGGATCGACTCGCGGTTCCCGCACGCGGCCTGCGCCAGCACGGCGACGGCCGCGAGCGCGAGGACGAGTGCCCGCCGCCTCACCGGCGGGCGGGCGCGCTGGCGCGACGCCGCCCGCAACCTGCGCACGAACGTGCGCACGACCTTGTAGGCGGGGCGCGGCCGGCCGCGCCGGTCGATCAGCGCCGAGTCCCAGGTGGCGTCGGGCGCCGGCGCGGTCCAGTGGTAGAAGTACACCCGCCGGACGCGCGGGCTCAGGCGGGCGAGCTTGAGCACCCACTTCGTGGCCTTGACCGCGTGCTTGGGCGACTCGGCGAACTCGATCGTCGAGCCGTTGTCGCGCCGCACCAGGCCGCCGGTCTCGGTGAACCAGATCTTCGCCTTGGTCGCGCGCAGCAGCGAGCGCGTGCCGCGCGTGCGGAAGCGGTTGGCGTCGATGTAGTTGTGGAGCGCCCAGACCCCGATCCGGTGCTTGGCGGCCTTCTCGACCCGCTTGACCCAGCCGGGCATCTTGGTCGAGTCGAGCACGGACGGCCCGACGATCGTGCACGACCGGCAGTTGTTGCGCAGGATGTCGTAGTAGCGGCCGACGAGCTTGGGGCGGTTCCAGGTCGGCTGGCCGCGATGGTTCGCCTCGTTCCAGGTCAGGTACTCCTTGATGAACGGGTAACGGGCGCGGAAGCGCAGGAACTCCTTGCGGAAGCGGCGCGGCGAGGGCAGCGTCTTGCGGACCCGCTTGTAGCGCGAGCGCGAGTGGCTGAAGCCGAGCAGCACGCGCGCCCCGGCGTTCTCGGCCGCCGCCATGTAGCGGTCGGTCTCGTCGCGCTGCCACTTGGAGTCGAGCGCGTCCCAGCCGACGATGTAGCGCACGTCGCGCGCCCTGAGCTGCTGCCAGGAGGCGCTGCTGAACATGCCGTCGGTCTGCTCGCCGATCCCCACCACCAGCGGAGAGGCGGCGCTCGCCGCGGACGGCAGGGCGAACAGCGCGGTCGCCGCGAACGCGGCGCAGAGCAGGCGGCGCACGGGGTTCAGGACCCCGTGAGGACGGTGTCCTCGTGGGAGTAGGCGGGCGCGCAGCAGCAGAACAGCACGAGCGGCTCGGTACCCGGGTTCCACAGCTTGTGCACCGCGCCGGGCGCGATCACGACGCAGTCGCCGGCGCGCACGGGCGCTTCGGTGTCGTCGAGTCGCATCGTCCCCATCCCGGACACGAACAGATAGATCTCCTCGGAGATGCGGTGGTAGTGCTCGGCGGTCTCGCCACCGGGCGGGACCGTGGCCTCCGCCAGCGACTGATTGGCGGCGTTCCCGCTCGGGACGCCGGCCAGCTCGCGGATCGACGAGCCGTCCGCCGTGATGAACGATTCGCGCTGCTCGAGGCGGACGGTCTGCACGCCTCGATGGTAGAGAGCGGCCCCGCCGGTCAGGCGGGGCCGCGGTCCCTACGAGGTGGGCTTACGCCGCCCGCACCCGGCGCACGAGCGCGCGGATCACGGGCTCGGGTCGGTGTCGCTCGCGCCGCTCGGCGTTCGCGGCATGGGCGTAGCTCTGGTGGATCAGGGAATGCATTGCTGCGACTCCAGTCGTTGGATTTGACGGAGCCGCCCACGTGCCACTGTGAGGCGAGGTACGGACCTACAAGAGGACGCGGGCGGCAGTTGCTGCCCGCGACAAGGGACGTCCCTACGGCGCGAGCAGGAGAGAGAAGGGCTTATTCGTCATGTCTCCTGCTCACCTCCTGGGGTCGGACGTCGGGTCGAGGCGTGACTCTACAAGAGGCCTCACGGACCCCACAGTGCGGCTACCCCCACTTAACGCAGCGCCGGGAACTCGCCCGTCTCGAGGTCCTCCTCGAACTGGGCGTCGATCTGGTGCTCGGACGTGGCGGGGTCCTCGCGCCGCAGCTGCCATGCGCGCAGCCGCCGCAGCTTGAGGATCTCGAGCACGTAGACGAGGTACACGCTGGCCAAGAGCGCGAGCAGCAGCAGCCCGCCCATGACCGCCGCCCAGCCGACGTTGAGGTGCCCGTTGCTCTCGGAGTAGGGCACGAAGCGCAGGGCCACGGCGATGCCGGTCATCATCGTCGACCAGGCGTAGAGGTAGAGCACGGTCTTGCGCTGCGAGAAGCCGATGCGGTGGAAGCGGTGGTGGAAGTGGTTGGAGTCGCCCTGGTAGACCGGCCGCCGGTACTTGATCCGCTTGGCCACCACGAAGCCGGTGTCGAGGAACGGGACGGCCAGGATCACCAGCGGCACGACCAGCGCGATCAGGGCGTTGGTCTTGAGCGAGCCCTCGACGATCACCGCGCCGAGCAGCAGGCCCAGCAGGTTCGAGCCCGAGTCGCCCATGAAGACCGACGCGGGGTGGAAGTTGTGGACGAGGAAGCCGAGCGCCGAGCCGGCGATGCAGGCGGCGAGCACGCCCGCGGCGTCCTCGTGGAGGTCGAAGGCGATGACGGCGAAGCCGACCGCCGCGATCGCGCAGACCCCCGCCGCGAGGCCGTCGATGCCGTCGGAGAAGTTCACGACGTTCATGACGGCGACGAGGCCCAGGAGCGTCAGCGGGCCGCCGAACTCGCCGAGGTCGACGCGCCCCAGGAACGGGAACGTGAAGTCGTCGACGCGCACGCCCGAGAGCACGCAGATCAGGCCCGCCGCCGCCTGCCCGAGCAGCTTGACGCCGGGCGAGAGGTCGCTGATGTCGTCGGCGATGCCCACCGCGGTGATCAGCGCGGCCGCGCCGAGGATCCCGCGCATCTCGCTCGTCGCGGGCAGGAACAGCGCTCCGGCCACGAGGACGCCGACGAGGATCGCCAGGCCCCCGAGCAGCGGCGTGCGCTCCTGGGCGAGCCCGCGCTCCTGCACCGGATCGAGCGCGCCGACCCGCACGGCGAGGCGCGCGACGAGCGGCGTGACGGCCGCCGTCAGCGCCAGGGCGACCAGGAAGGCAAGCAGCGCGCGTTCTTCCATGGGTAAGGGAGAGGATCGCAGGGCATACCGTCGTGGACGTGAACTTCGACGCTCCCGCCGTGGTCCCCGCCCTGCTGACGCCCTTCGACGAGGCGGGCGAGGTCGACGTCGCCGCCCTGCGCGAGCACGTCGAGTTCGTGATCGAGGGCGGCGTGCACGGGCTGATGCCCTGCGGCACCACCGGCGAGACCGCGCTGCTCGAGGCCGACGAGGTGATCACCGTCGTGGAGACGGTCGTCGAGGCGGCCCGCGGCCGCGTCCCGGTCGTCGCCCACGTCGGCCGCCCGAGCACCAACGCGACGGCCAAGCTGATCGAGCGCGCCATCGACGCCGGTGCGCAGGGCGTCTCCGCGATCGTCCCCTACTACTACGCCTTCGGCGACCGCGAGATCATGGCCCACTTCCGCGCGCTCCTGAAGGCAGCGAACGGCACGCCGCTGCTCGCCTACAACTTCCCGGCCCGCACCACCAACGACCTCAGCGCCGAGGTGTTCGCCTCACTCGTCGCCGAGGGGCTCGCCGGGCTCAAGGACTCCACCGGGTCGATGGAGCGCCAGGAGGCCTACCTCGCCGCCGCGCCCGACGCCCAGATCTTCGTCGGCTCGCCGTCGCTGATGCTCGGCGCGCTGCGCATGGGCGCACGCGGCAGCGTGGCCGCGCTCGCCAACCTGCGCCCCGACCTGATCGTCGAGCTGGCCCAGGCGTGGCTCGGCCGCCACGACGACGAGGCCGAGCGCCTGCAGGAGGAGATCGCCGAGCTCGACCAGCGGCTGAAGTCGGGCCCGGCGCTCGTCACGCTCAAGACCGACGTCGCCGAGGCGATGGCCGCGCGCGGCGCGCGCTACCCCTCGGCGCTGCGCAGCCCGCTCGGCACCTGACGCCGCCCGAGAAGGTGGACGACGACGCCGGCGGCGAAGAGCCCGAGGCCGATCGCGATCCACAACGGCTCGAGGTAGAGCAGCACCAGCCCGGCCACGCCGCACAGCACCCGCTCGGGCAGCCGCGCGGGCCCGAGCATCCACGCCCCGGTCGCCACCGCGAGCCCCGCCACCGCGAGCGCGGAGACCGCGAACGCCAGCACGACCGTGCCGACCGAGCCCTGCAGCAGCAGCCCCTCGCCGTTATCGGTGAGCACGAACGCGAACGGGACGAGGAAGGCGGGCAGCGTGTACTTCCAGGTCAGCATCATCGTGCGGAAGGCGTTGCCGCCGGTGATCGCCGCGGCCGCCACGGCCGACAGCGCGGTCGGCGGGCTCACCTCGGACAGGACCGCGTAATAGAAGATGAACATGTAGGCCGCCAGCGGCTCCACGCCGAGCTTCGTCAGCGCGGGCGACACGATCACCGCGGCGATGATGAACGAGGCGGTGACCGGCACCGCGAGCCCGAGCAGCAGCACCGCGATCGCGGCCAGCAGCGCGCACAGGAACAGGCTCCCGCCGGCCACGTCGATGATGATCCCCGACAGGTTGAGGCCGAGCCCGGTGAGCGTCACGACCGCGACGATGATCCCCGCCGCGGCGCAGGTCGCGGCCACCGGCAGCACCGCCCGCGCACCCGCGGCGAGCGCCTCGAAGACCCGCTTCGGGCCCATCCGGTGGGCCGGGTCGAGGAACGAGAGCAGGAACGCGAGCACGGTCGCGTAGAGCACGGAGCGGAAGGGCGAGAAGCCGACCGCCAGCAGCAGCACGATCGCGAACAGCGACGAGAAGTGGTAGCCGTAGCGCAGCAGCAGGCGCTTGAAGGGCGGTGACTCGACGACGACCTCCTCGGTGTCGAAGCGGCGCGCATCGGCCTCGATCGCGAGCAGGATCCCGAGGTAGTAGAGGAGCGACGGGATCGCGGCGTACAGCAGCACCGTGAGGTAGGAGACCTTGAGGAACTCGGCGATGATGAACGCGGCGGCGCCGAGCGTCGGCGGCGACAGGATCGCCCCGATGCCCGAGGCGGCGAGCACCCCGCCGCCCTCCTCCTTGGGATAGCCGGCCCGCTTGAGGATCGGCCACGTGACGGAGCCGAGCGTGACGGTGGTGGCGACGCCCGAGCCCGACACCGTGCCGAGCAGGAAGCCGGCCAGCGCGGTCGTGCGGCCGGGGCCGGTGCGCGAGCGGCCGGTCGCGGCGAGCGAGATGTCGAGGAAGAACTTCCCCGCCCCGGAGTACTCGAGCACCGCGCCGTAGAGCGTGAACAAGATGATGTAGGTCGCCGCGACGTCGAGCGGGACGCCGAAGATGCCCGACAGCCCCATGTAGCTCTGGCCGACGATCCGCGGCACGCCGTAGCCCGCGTGCGAGATCTGCCACGTCGCCGGCAGCTCGCCCCCGAAGTAGGCGTAGAGCAGGAACCCGACCACCACCGCGGGCAGGATCCACCCGACCGTCCGGCGCGTCGCCTCCAGCACGAGCAGGATCGTCACGACGCCGAACGCGATGTCGAGGTCGTTGGGCTGCGCGGCGCGGCGCACGAACTCGTCGAAGGTCACGAGCGTGTAGCCGAGGGCCACGATCGAGGCGATGGCGAGGAGCCAGTCCGTGACCCCCGGCCGCTCGGTGCCGTCCGCGTTCTCCTTGCGCTTGCCCCAGCCGCGGTAGACGAGGAACGTCAGCGCGAGCGCCACGGCGAGGAAGCTCGTGCGGTAGCGCTGCGCGGGCACCGGGTTGAGCACCCAGTAGATCGCGTAGAGCGACAGCCCCGCGCACGCGACCTGCACGATCATGTCGTGGATCGGGCCGAGGCGGCGGCCGGGCTTCTCGGCCTCGTAGTCCTCGGCCAGCTTGTCGACGTCGATGGGCTTGTCGGCTACGGCCACGTCCCCTCCTCGACCGCGATCGTGAGATGGCGCGGCGTGGCGCCGTAGAGCGGAAAGCGCCGGTCGCCGACCGTGAGCGTGCGGCGGCCCTTCGCGGTGGCGATCAGCGGCAGGCGGTCGAAGCGCTGGGGGTGGGCGGGCGCGAGCGTCGCCCACGGCCCGAGCTGCTTCGTCCCGGCCAGGTCGTAGTAGTCGAGCACCGCTTCGCTCGGCGAGCCGACGCCGACCATGCGGAAGCCCGAGTCGCCGGCCCGGAACTCCTCACGCGCGGGGACGCGGTAGTAGGAATGGCGGTACTCGAGCGCGAAGCGGCCCGACTCCGGCAGCCGCGCCTCCACGAGCACGTCGCCGTCGTCGTCGCGGACGACGACGGTGCGCTCGCCGCACCCGGCGGCGAGCAGCGCGCCCGCGAGCGCGGCGACGATGATCGGCCTACGCACCTTCCTCGTCGTAGTAGCTCTTGGCCCCGGGGTGCAGCTCGATCGGCGCGATCACTTCCTTGGCGCGCGCCGGGTCGAGGTTCTTGGCCTCGGGATGGACCGCGACCAGGTCCTTCTTCTGGTCGAAGAGGAGCTTGGTCAGGTCGTGCGCGAGCTTGTCGTCCATCTTCTCCGAGACGACGAGGTAGTTCGGCACCGCGATCGTCGGCACGTCCTTGTCGACGCCCTTGTAGGTGCCCTTCGGGATCGTCTCGTCGCGGTAGACGTCGCCGTACTTCTGCTTGAGCGCGTCCGTGTAGACGGTCGTGTCGAGCAGCGTGATCTTGTCGGTCGTCGTGAGGTCGGTGACCGCGCCGGTGGGCAGGCCGCCCGACCAGAAGAACGCGTCGATCGAGCCGTCCTTCATCGCCTGCACCGACTCCTCGACCCCGAGGCCCTGGCGCTTGATGCCGCTCTTGGGATCGATCTTGGCCGCCTCGAGCACGCGGTCGGCGATGACCTCGGTGCCGGAGTTGGGCGCGCCGACCGAGACGCGCTTGCCCTTGAGGTCCTCGATCGACTTGATGCCCGAGTTCGCCTTGGCGATGACCTGGGTGTAGTTGTCGTAGATCTGCGCGAGCGCGCGCATCGGGACCGGCTCCTTGAAGCCCTCCCGGCCCTTGATCGCGTCGAGCGCGGTGTCACCGAGGGTGAACGCGATGTCCGAGCCCCCGTCCCCGATCAGGATCAGGTTGTCGACCGAGGCCGACGTCGTCTCGGCCGTCGCGCGATAGCCCTTCAGGTCGCTCGAGATGACCTTCGCCAGCCCGCCGCCGTAGACGAAGTAGACCCCGCTCGTGCCGCCCGTCGCGACCGAGAGGCGACCGCCGCCGCCCTCCTCCGCCCCGGACCCGCTGCCCTCGCCGCCGCATCCCGCCGCGAGCGCGACCACGCTCACGAGCGCCACCAACCGCCGCACTCCCCGCACAGGTTCTCCTCCCGCTGGACTGCCTCCAGGGAACGGGATGCCCGGTCGGGAGCGGGGCTACACGGTTAAGGCAGCGCGCGGTCGTAGTACTGCTGTGCGCCCGGGTGCAGCTGGATCGGCGCGATGACCACCTGCGCGCGCTCCGGGTCGAGGTCCCGCGACTCCGGGTGCGCGGCGACCAGCTCGTCGCCGTACTTGAACAGCAGCTCGGTGAGGTCGTGCGCGAGCCCGCCGTTCATCTTCTGGCCGACGACGAGGTAGTTGGGGATCGAGATCGTCGGCACCGCGGCCGCCACGCCCGGATACGTGCCGGCCGGGATCGCGGCGTCCTCGTACACGCCGCCGTAGCGCGCCCGCAGCGGCCGGGCGAACGCGCTGACGTCGAGCATCGTCACGGGCTTGGCGCGCGCGAGGTCCGAGACGGCGCTGGTGGGCAGCCCGCCCGACCAGAAGAACGCGTCGAGCGCGCCGCTCTGGACCGCGGCGGCCGACTCCGCCACCCCGAGCTGCTCGCGCTTGATGTCCTTGCGCGAGTCGATGCGGGCCAGCGCCAAGACGCGCTCGGAGACGACCTGCGTGCCCGACTCCGGGGAGCCGACGCTCACGCGCTTGCCCTTGAGGTCGGAGAGCGCGCGGATCCCAGAGCCCTCCAGCGCCACCACCTGCACGTAGCTGCGGTAGATCTGGGCCAAGGCCGCGAGCGGCACCGGCTCGTCGAATGCCTCGCGGCCCTCGACCGCGTCGAGCGCGGTGTCGCCCAGCGTGAGCGCGATGTCGGCCCTGCCGTCGCGCAGCCGCATCAGGTTCTCGACGGCGCCCGTGCTCCCCTGAGCGCTGGCCCGGAAGCCCTCGAGGTGCTCGGAGATGACCTTGGCGTAGGCCGCGCCGTACGCGAAGTAGATCCCGCCCTCGCCACCGGTGGTCACGACCAGCCGCTCGGGCTCGCGCCCGCTCGGCTCGGCGGAGTCCCCGCCGCCGCTCCCACCGCAGCCCGCGACAACGGCGGTCAGGACCGCCGCGGCGAGCAGGTGGCGCATGCCTCAGACCGCCGTCGGCGTCCCGAGCTGCGCGTAGAGCGGGTGGCCCTCGGCGATCGCGCTCACCCGTTCGGCGAGCTCGGCGCGCACCGACTCGAAGTCGGGCTGCAGCGCCTGGCCGATCATGCGGCCGATCTCCTGGAACTCGTCGGGGCCGACCCCGCGGGTGGCGAGCGCCGAGGTGCCCACGCGCAGGCCGGACGAGACCGCCGGCGGGCGCGGGTCGAACGGCACGGCGTTGCGATTGACCGTGATCCCGATCTCGTGCAGGCGGTCCTCGGCCTGCTTGCCGTCGAGCTCGGAGTCGCGCAGGTCGACGAGCACGAGGTGCACGTCGGTGCCGCCCGTGAGGACGTTCACCCCGTTGCCGGCCTGCATGAGCTCCGCGGCGACGGCCTTCGCGCCCGCCACCGTGCGCTGCTGGCGCTCGCGGAAGAGCTCGGACTGCGCGATCTTGAGCGCGACCGCCTTGCCGGCGATCACGTGCTCGAGCGGGCCGCCCTGCTGGCCGGGGAAGACCGCGGAATTGATCTTCTTCGCGTGCTCCTCGCGGCAGATGATCATGCCGCCGCGGGCGCCGCCGAGCGTCTTGTGGATCGTGGTCGTGACGACGTCGGCGTAGGGCACCGGGTTCGGGTGCAGGTCGGCGGCGACGAGGCCGGCGAAGTGCGCCATGTCGACCATCAGGAGGGCGCCGACGGCGTCGGCGATCTCGCGGAACCGCTCGAAGTCGAGGAAGCGGGGGTAGGCCGACCAGCCGGCGAGGATCAGCTGCGGCCGGCGCTCGTGGGCGATCCGCTCGACCTCGTCCATGTCGATCAGGTGGTCCTCGCGCGAGACCTCGTACGGCGCGATGTCGTAGAGGCGGCCGGAGACGTTGATCTTCATGCCGTGGCTGAGGTGGCCACCGTGGGGCAGCGAGAGCCCGAGGATCGTGTCGCCGGGCTGCAGCAGCGCGTGGTAGACGGCGGTGTTGGCCTGGGCGCCGGCGTGCGGCTGGACGTTGACGTGGTCGCCGCCGAAGAGCGCCTTGGCGCGGTCGATCGCGAGCTGCTCGATGATGTCGACGTACTCGCAGCCGCCGTAGTAGCGCTTGCCCGGGTAGCCCTCGGCGTACTTGTTGGTCAGCACGCTGCCCTGGCACTCGAGGACGGCCTGGGGGACGAAGTTCTCGGAGGCGATCATCTCCAGCGTGCTCCGCTGGCGATCGAGCTCGTGGTCGATGGCCTCGGCGACCTCGGGGTCGACCTCGGCGAGCGGGCGCTCGAAGTAGTCGGGCTGGAGTTCGGTCATAGGGGCCAAACCTACCACCGCCCACGGCCGCCTCAGAGCACTCGGCGCAACACCGCGGCGCGGCGCGCGCGACCGCCCGGGCGATGGGTCCAGCCGACGTAGACCCGGCCGTCCGGACCGGTCGCGGCGAGCGGGGCGAGGTCCGATCCGCCCGTCCGCGTGAGCCGGTCCACGAAGGCGCCGGCGGGGCCGACCGTGGTGAGGAAGATGCGGTAGCGGCGGCCCACGCGCTGGCTGGTGGCGACGATCGTGCGCAGCCCGATGCGGGCCACGGCCGGCGCCCCGTTGAGCGTCCCGCGCACCCGCAGCCGCCGGTGCGACCAGCGGGCGGCCGGGCCCGGCCCGGCGGTGGCCAGCACGAGCCGCCGGGCGCCGTCGCGGTAGGCGACGTAGACGCCCGCGTCGTCGCGGGCGATCGAGGCCTCGAGCGGCCGCAGGCCCGCGACCGAGGCGACCGGTGCCGCCGGGGCGCCGGGCCCGAGCACCCGCAGCCGCGAGCGGGTGCGCGACTGGACGCGCGCGAGCACGAGCGGGCGGCCCTCGCTGACGACCGCGTCGAGCGGCGTCGTGCGGAGCGCCGGGCCGGTGCGCGTGAGCGTCGTCGCGGCGCCGTCGCGCGAGAGCACGGCGTCGCCGTCGTCGTCCGGGTAGGCGGCGATCCGGGTCGTGCCGTCGAGCGCGAGCACCGGCGCGCCGGTCCCCGCGCCCAGCACCTCCGCCGCGCCCAGCCCGGCGGACTCGTACGCGTAGCCAGAGGTGGTCGGGCGCGCGACCACGGTCAGCGGGCCGGCCGCGCCGGCGGCGACGTCCGCGTAGTCCGCGCCGGGCACCCCGAAGGCGCCGAGGCTCGTCGCGCGGCTGCCGTCGGAGCGCACGAGCCGGAACGGCTTCTCGCGGGCGCCGGTGGAGACGACCGCGTAGGCGCTGCCCGGCCCGGCGGCCAGCGCCACCAGGCCGCCGCTCGCGCCGGGGAGCTTGGCGGCGCCCGCCGCGGTCGCGGGGGCAGCGAGCAGGGCCGCGGCGGCGAGAGAGAGGGTCAGGCGGCGCACGGCGGAGCGCGACTTTACGAGGTCGCGACCACCGCGCTCTCCACGATGGCGCGCTCGACGGCACCCGCGCGGACGATCTCCCACTCGCCCGCGACCTCGAAGCGGCGCAGGTCGATCACCGTCGACGGCGTCCCGGGCAGCTCGCCCGCGTCCACGACCAGGTCCGCGCCCTCGCGGATCGACGACGGGCACGTCCTCCAGCCGCCGCGCGTCGGGGCCGCCGCTGAGGTTGGCCGAGCTCTGGAGCACGGGCACGGTCACCCCGGCCAGCACGCTCGCGGCGGGGACGCGCAGCCCGAGCGTGTGCGGGTCCGCGCCGCAGGCGAGCGGGAAGCGCCCGCCGGGGTTCGGGAGCAGCAGCGTCACGCCGCCGGGGAGCAGCCGCGCCAGCAGCGCGCGCGTGCGGGGGCCGAGGTCGGGCAGCGCGTCGAGCGCCGGGCCGACGTCGAAGTACATGACGGCGCTGGGCTGGGTCGGCGGCCGTCCCTTGAGCGCGTAGAGCCGCGCGACCGCCTCCCCGTTCTCGGGGTCGCACGCGAGCCCGTAGACCGTGTCGGCCGGGAACACCGCCACGCCGCCGCCGGCGATGCAGCGCGCGAATTCAGGCGCGGCCGACAACGACCCGCTCGATGCCCGGCCAGGTCGCGCACCGTCTCCACGTCCGGCCACCCTCCCGCCCGGACCAACTCCGCCACCGCCTGCCGCCTGCCCCGCGCCGACCTCCATCGCCAGGAACGGGACGCCGCGCGCCGCCACGACCAGCCGGCGGATGACGTCGAGGCCGTCCTCGCCGCCGAACAGCGCCTCGCGCGGCTCGTGCCCGACGTCGCGCGGCAGCACCTCGCCCGCCGCGACGTAGGGCGGGTTGGAGACGACGGCGTCGAGCGGGCCGGTGACCGGGTCGAGCAGGTCGCCCTCCAGCATCTCCACGTCGAGCCCGAGCCGGGCGGCGTTGGCCCGCGCCACCGCGAGCGCGCCCGGGCTGAGCTCCGTGGCCACCACCTCGAGGTCGGGCCGCTCGGTCTTGAGCGCCAGCGCGATCGCCCCCGACCCCGTGCCGACGTCGGCCACGCGCGCGCCGCGCGGCAGGTCCAGAGCGGCCTCGACGACGTGCTCGGTCTCCGGCCGCGGGACGAGCACGCGCGCGTCGACGGCCAGGTCGATGGTGCGGAAGCCCTTGCTGCCGAGCAGGTAGGCGACCGGCTCGCGCTCGCGGCGGCGAGCGGCCAGGTCCATGAACGCGCGCGCCTCGTCGGGCTCGAGCCCGCGCTCGGGATCGGTGATCAGCGCGGCGCGGTCGACCCGCAGCACGTGCGCGAGCAGCAGCTCCGCGTCGAGCCGCGGGGACTCGCAGCCGGCCGCGCCGAGCGCGATGACCGCGGAGTCGAGCGCGTCGCGGACGCTCGTGCGCGCGAGCAGCCGCCGGGCCATCAGGCCGAGGCGGCCTCGAGCCGAGCGCGCTTCTCGGCGTCCTGCAGCGCCGCCGTCTGCTCGTCGAGCTCGCCCCCGAGCACCTGCTCGAGGTTGTGCACGGTGAGCTTGGAGCGGTGGTCGGTGACGCGCCCCTGCGGGAAGTTGTAGGTGCGGATCTTCTCGGCGAGGCCGCCGGTGCCGACCTGGGCCTTGCGCTCGGCCGCGAGCTCGGCCTGCTGCTCGGCGAGCTTGGCCTCGTACATCCGCGCCCGCAGCACCTTCATCGCCTTCTCGCGGTTCTGCAGCTGCGACTTCTCGTCCTGCATCGAGACCACGATCCCGGTCGGCTTGTGGGTGATGCGCACGGCGGAGTCGGTCGTGTTGACCGACTGGCCGCCCGGCCCGGAGGAGCGGTAGACGTCGATCTCGAGGTCGCTGGGGTTGAGGTCGATGTCGACGTCCTCGGCCTCGGGCAGCACCGCGATCGTGGCGGTCGAGGAGTGGATGCGGCCCTGCGACTCGGTCTCGGGCACGCGCTGGACCTTGTGCGTGCCGCCCTCGAACTTGAACACGGAGTAGGCGCCGTCGCCCTTGATCTCGAGCGTGTAGGAGCCGTCGTGCGCGCTCAGCGTCTCGGTCTTGAACCCGCGGCGCTCCGCGTAGCGGGTGAGCATCCGGTAGAGGTCGCCGGCCCACAGGCCCGCCTCGTCGCCGCCGGTGCCGGCGCGGATCTCGACGATCACGTCCTTGTCGTCGTTGGGGTCGCGCTCGACCATCGCGAGCCGGATCTCCTCCGCCAGCTCCTCCATCGTCGCGCGAGCGGCCTCCATCTCGGCGCGCAGCTCCGGATCGTCGCCGCCCTCGGCCAGCATCTCCCCCGCGCCCTCGGCGTCGGACTTGGCGTGCCGCCACGCCTCGGCGAGCTTCGCCGCGGTGGACAGCTGCTGGAAGAGACGCCCGGCCGCGGCGTAGCGCTCGCGGTCCCCGATCACGTCGGGGTCCGACATCTGCGCCTGCGCATCCTGGAACCGGGCCTCGATCTGCTCGACGAGCGACTCGATCATGGCCCGGAGCGAGCCTAGGCGACGACCTCCATGCCCACCTTGTCCTCGGCGGACGCGGCGCGCGGGTCCTCGACGGCGAGCACGGCCTCGAGCGAGGCGATCGCGACCGCGAGCTGCGACAGGTCCGGCTCGCGCGTGGTCAGCTTCTGGAGCTGCATCCCCGGCCACATGACGCCCTGCACCCAGCGCTTGCGGCGGTTGCGCCCGGCCCACTTGATGACCTCGAAGGACAGGCCGGCGATCAGCGGCACGCCGATGATGCGCGAGGCGACGAGCCAGTACCAGGCCGGCAGCCCGAGCGGCGCGAACACGAAGATGGCGACGATCATCACGATCAGCAGGAAGCTCGTGCCGCAGCGCGGGTGCAGGCGCGAGTACTTCTGCGCGTTCTCGGGGGTCAGCGGCTCGCCGGCCTCGAAGGTCGAGATCACCTTGTGCTCGGCGCCGTGGTACTCGAACACGCGCCGCAGGTCCTTCAGGCGCGAGAGCAGCCACAGGTACCCGAGGAAGATGGCGGTGCGCAGGATCCCCTCGACGAGCCAGAACAGGAACGCCGAGCCGAGCTGGTCCTTGAAGATGCTGGTGAGGCCGACCGGGACGACGAAGAACAGCCCGATGGCGAGCGCGAGCGCGGCCACGACGGTGCCGACCCACATGCCGCTCGAGATCGGCTCCTCGTCCTCGGGGAGCTGGGCGTTGGCGGAGATGCCGAGCGCGTTGAAGCCGATCTTCAGCGACTCGGCCAGCGCGACGACGCCGCGGATGATCGGCCAGCGGAAGGCGCGGTGGCGCTTGGTCCAGGAGACGAGCGGGAACGAGACGACCTCGATCTCGCCGAGCGGGGCCTCCTCGGGGTCCAGGCCGTCCTCGCCGAGCTGCTCGGGAAGGGGCTTGCGGACGGCGACGGCCCAGGTCGAGACGCCGCGCATCATCACGCCCTCGAGCACCGCCTGCCCGCCGACGGGCGCGTCCTTCTGCGCCATCAGGGCGCCGTCTGGCAGGCGGGTCTCTTCGGCCATGGAAGCCGGGGTGGCTAGCTCTTGTCGCCGCGGGCGCGGCGCTGGGCGGCGCGGCGCTGGAAGCGCTCCACGCGGCCACCCGTGTCGACCAGCTTCTGCTTGCCCGTGTAGAACGGGTGGCAGTTGGAGCAGATCTCCACGTGGATCTCGTTCTGGGTCGAGCGCGTCGTGAACTCGTTGCCGCACGTACAACGCACGTGAGCCTCGACGTACTCCGGATGGATGTCAGTCTTCATAGACACCATTGTAGAGCGGGGTACCAGCCCTCAGGCGGGGGCGCCGGGGCACGTCACGGCGAGCCGGTTGTCGGCCTCCGCGCGCTCGTCGACGGCGCCCGTGGGGTCGACGTCGGCGGTCAGCATCGAGCCCACCGTGCAGGGCGGGCCCTCGACCTCGACCAGCGCCCGCTCGCCGGGCTCGAGGCCGGGCGTCTGCGCGGGCGTCAGCGTCACGCCGTCGACCGTCACCACGACGTCGAACGGGCCGGCCGCGGTCTTGCCGCGGTTGACGACCGGCACGACGTAGCGGGCGTGCGCGGCGTCGGCCGCGCCGCGCCGGTTGATCGCGAGCGGCTTCAGGTTCGGGCGCAGATCGGCCTGGTGGCAGGTCGGCGAGGTCGAGCGGTCCGACGCGATGCGGCGGCCGCCGCGGCCGATCCAGCGGAAGCGCACCAGGGTGCGGTACGTCGCCGGCGCGAGCAGCGCGACGACGCGCTTCGTATAGACGTAGCGGCCGACGCCGGGATCGCTCGACAGCCAGCGGCCGAAGCCGGGGGCGCTCAGCGCGTGCCAGTTGACCTGGCCCTTGCCGCGGGTCTGCAGCGAGAAGCGCATCTGCAGCTTCGTCGCGTTGCGCACCGTGCGCATGCGGCCCTCGAACGTCGCCACGCGGTCGGCGGGATCGAGCGCGGACTCGCAGGCGAGCAGCCGCGCGGACCCGCGTCGCGCGCCGCGGAGGCGGCGGCCGGAACGAGGAGCGCGCACAGCAGCGCTGCGGTTATGACGAGTCGGCGCATGGCCGCCCGTTAACGCGCCAGGACCGCCCAGAGTTGCGGGGGCGGTCCTGGGCTGCGCGATCGTTGTCAGCGCTAGGTCACTTGGTAAAGCGGCCCGTCGCCCCCCTCGGGCGGCGTGAGCCGGCCGCCCTTGGCGGTGATCGCGCCGCACTGCACGCAGTTCGACGGGTTCACGATCAGGTCGACGTAGCCGTGCTCCGGCGCGTCCTCGGGGATCTCGTAGACGCCGGCGGGGCACATCCACTGCCACGTCTCGGCGACCTCGCGCGGGACGTTCTTCTGGATCCGGATGTGGCTCGGCGCGTCGTCGCGCGTCGCGTTGCCGGTCAGGAAGACGCCCGAGAGCTTGTCGAACGTGTACTTGCCGTCGGGCTTCGGATAGCGCTTGTGGCGGTCCGTCATCAGCAGCGGCTGCTCGGCGTCGCGGTGCGTCGCCCAGTGGCCGCCGGGGAACCTGCCCTTGCTGATCGTCATCGCGTTGGCGATCGCGCCGCCGACGACGAGCCCGCGCGCGAACGGCTGCTTCATGTTGCGCGACTCGTAGAGGTCCTTGCCGATCTCGGAGTCATAGACGGCCGCCTCATACCCGGAGAAGTCGTTCGAGCCCGCCTTCAGCTGCCGGAAGATCGTCTCCGCCGCCAGCATCCCGGACTTGATCGCGTAGTGGACGCCCTTGAGCTTGGGCACGTTGACCATGCCGGCGGAGTCGCCGCAGATCATCAGCCCGGGCGCGTGCAGCTTCGGGATCGCCCAGTAGCCGCCCTCGGGGATCGCCTTCGCGCCCCAGCCCACGCGCTTGCCGCCCTCGAGGATCTTGCGCACCCGCGGGTGCAGCTTGAACTCCTGGAGGATGTCGTGCGGGGAGAGGCGGGCGTCGGCCCAGTCGAGGCCGGCGACGAACCCGATCGAGACGCGCGGGGTCTCCCCCTCGCGGTTCATCGGGTAGATCCACGAGCCGCCGAACTCCTTGTACTTGGCCTGCGGGCGCAGCGGCCAGCCGAGCGTGTGGATGACCTTGTCGAGCGGCTGCTCGACCTCCCACACCTCCTTGACCCCGAGCGCCCACACCTGCGGGTCCTTGGCCGCGAGGTCGAGGCCCTTCAGCGCGGCGCCGGTGAGGTGGCCCCAGCAGCCCTCGGCCAGCACGGTCGCCTTGGCGGCGACGTCGGAGCCGGGCTCGAAGTTGCCCTTCTCCCCGCCCTCCTTGTCGCGCCCCTTGTCGCCCGTGCGGACCCCCAGGACGTTGCCGTCCTCGACGATCAGCTTCGCGCCCACCGTCTCGGTGAGGATGTACGCGCCCGCCTCCTCGGCCTTCTCGCCCAGCCAGCGGTTGAGCTCGGCGACCGAGATCACGTAGTTGCCGTGGTTGCGGAACGGGGGCGGGATCGGGACGAGCGGGATCGCGCGCTTCTTGTTGGGCATGAAGTACACGCGCTCGCCCTTGACCTCGCCGTAGTGCGGCCACGACTCGTCGTCGGGGAACAGCTCGCGGATCGCGGACGGGTTCATCACCGCGCCCGAGAGCTGGTGCGCGCCCGCGACCTTGCCCTTCTCGATCACGGCCACGGGCACCTCGCCGAGCGACTCCATCAGCTCGGGGTCGTCCTCGAGCAGCTGCAGCAGCCGGATCGCACACGCGAGCCCGGCCTGGCCGCCGCCCACGATCGCGACGCCGACCTCGATCCGCTCGTCCTCGTCATCCGTGAACGGCCCGATGAACTCCCCCACCGGGTCCACCGGCGGGGGGAACTCGATCGGGGCGACCGCGCGCCCGTTGGCTGACACGTGCGTCAGCCGCCCTTCTTGGCCTTCACGGCCTCGGTGAGCTTCGGGACGATCTTGTTGAGGTCGCCGACGATCCCGAGGTCGGAGAACTCGAAGATCGGGGCGTTCGAGTCCTTGTTGATGGCCACGATGTTCTCGGAGCTCATCATCCCGACCTTGTGCTGGATCGCGCCGGAGATCCCGGCCGCCAGGTACAGCTTCGGCGCGACGGTCTTGCCCGTCTGGCCGATCTGGGCGGAGTAGGAGTACCAGCCGGCGTCGACCACCGCGCGGGTGGCGGCGACGGCGCCGCCGAGCGCGCCCGCGAGCTCCTCGAGCGCCTCGAAGCCCTCGGCCTTGCCCAGCCCGCGGCCACCGGCCACGAGGTAGTCGGCGTCCTCGATGTTGACGTCGGCGCCGCGCTGCTCGCCGCGCTGGACCATCTCGGCCTGCAGCGAGTGCGGGGCGTACTCGACGTCGACGTCCTCGACCGCTGCCGCGCCGGAGCCGTTCTGCTTCGTCTCGAACGCGTTCAGGCGGCCGATGATCACGCCCACGTCGGAGCGGTAGTGGACGTCGGAGACCTGCGAGTCCTTGAGGATCGGGCGCTCGGCGACGAGCTTGCCGTCCTCGACGCGCACGTTGGTGACCTCCATGCAGACGCCGGCGTCGAGGCGCGCGGCCAGGCCGGCGCCGATCTCGAAGCCGAGCAGGCCGCCGCCGAACAGGGCGTACTCGTGCCCGTTGTCGCCGATCACCTTCGCCATCGCGTCGACCACCGGCTGCGAGAGGCCCTCGGGACCCTCGGCGCGGAACACCTTCGTGGCGCCGTAGGAGCCGAGCGAGCCGACCAGCTCATCGCCGAGGCCGGCCTTGTCGCCGACCACGATCGCGTGACACTCGGTCCCCAGCTCGGAGGCGAGCCGAGCACCCTCGGACACGGCGCCGAGCGAGTTCTTGTTGATGGCCCCGTCGTAATGGAGCGCGTAGACCAGGATCCCGCTCATGCGAGCAGCTTCCTTTCATCCAGCCAGGCGACGATCTGCTCGACCGTCTCGTTCGTGTCCTCGTCCTCGATGATGCGCCCCGGCTCCTTGGCGGGCGGGGCGTTGAACTCGGTGCAGTGGGCGCGCGCGTTGTCGTAGCCCACGCGGCCGGGGTCGATCCCGACGTCGCCGGTCCCGAGCGTCTCGAGCGGCTTCTTCTTGGCGCCCATGATCGCCTTCAGCGACGGGTAGCGCGGCTCGTTGATCGCGTCGCCGACCGAGATCACGGCGGGCAGCGCGACCATCACGGTGTCGTAGCCGTACTCGGCCTGGCGCTCGCAGCGCAGCTTGCCGTCCTCGACGTCGATCTTGATCACCTGCGTCAGCGACGGCATCTTCAGGTGGTCGGCCACGACGGCGCCGATCGTGTAGCACTCGCCGTCATCGGACTGCTGCCCGAGCAGGACGAGATCCGGGCTCTCCTTGGCCAGCGCCTGCGCGAGCGAGTAGCCCGTGCCGTTGACGTCGGAGCCGGCCAGCGCCTCGTCGGTCAGGTGCAGGGAGCGGTCGGCTCCGAGGGAGACGGCCTTGTGGAGCGCGCGCACGGCGCTCTCCGGGCCCATCGTGACGGCGACGACCTCGTCGACGTCGATGGCGCCACCCTCCTTGAGCTGCATGGCCGCCTCGATGGCGTGGGTGTCGAACGGGTTGAGGTTCTTCTCACCAGAGCGGTTCAGTCGGCCGGTCGAGGGATCGATGCGTTTCTCGACTGCGGCGTCCGGCACCTCTTTGACGAGGACGCAGATCTTCACGGTCTTGGCCTCCTAGTACGGAACGAGCGTTCGCATCCTACTGCGAGAGGTGCCCGATTGACTTGTCAGTCAGTCACGGGACCATCCACGACAGCAGCGACGTGGACTGCAGGTACACGAGTACGCACAGGACGAGCAGGAGGCCCACGCTCCAGAGGAAGATGCGCCTGAAGATGACGCCCTCGGAGCCGACCACCCCCACCGCCGCCGTCGCGATCGCGAGGCTCTGCGCCGAGATCATCTTCGCCATCACGCCGCCGGAGCTGTTGGCCGCGCACAGGAGCACGGCCTCCAGGCCCCCGTCCTTCGCGGCCTGGACGTGCAGGTTGCCGAACAGCGCGTTGGCGCCCGCGTCGGTGCCGGTGATGGCGACGCCGAACCAGCCCACGATCGGGGCGAGGAAGGCGAAGAACGCACCGGCGCCGGCCAGCCAGCGGCCGAGCGTCAGCGTCTGGCCCGAGAGGTTCATCACGTAGGCGAGCGCGAAGACGCACAGGATCGTCACGATCGCCCAGCCGAACTGGCGGATCGTCTCGCCGTAGATGCCCACCGCGCGCCGCGGGGAGATCTTCAGCACGACCGTCGTGAGGACGCCGGAGAGGAACAGGAGCGTGCCGGTCGCGCCCAGGTAGTTGAGCTCGTAGACGGTGTCGACCGCCTCGCCGCTCTCGTCGCGGATGTCGAGCCCGGGCCACGGGAACGTCCACGTGCCCTGCTCGAGGAACTCCTTGACCGCCCCGATCTGGGCGATCGAGAAGATCGCGATGACGATCGCGTACGGCGCGTAGGAGATCCACACGTCGCGGCGGCTGTCGGACTCGGGCGGGCGGTCGACCGTGCGCTCGTGCACGCGGTCCTCGACGGCGGCGCCGGCGATCGCCGGCCGGCCACCGCCCCCGACGTCGCGCAGCGGGCCGGACGGGGACCACACGCGCAGCAGGGCCACGATCGCCGCGGCGCAGAACAGCGAGGCGCCGATGTCCGTCAGGCGGTAGGGCCCGAAGTTCGACACGCCGAACTGCGCGATCGCGAACGTCACGCCGCCCACCAGCGCGACCGGCCATGCCTCGCGCACGCCGCGGCGGCCGTCGACCAGCAGCAGCAGCGCGAACGGGACGAGCACGGCGAGGAACGGGACCTGGCGCCCGGCCATCGCCGCCACGTCCTCGGCGGGCAGGCCGGTGACCTCCTCCATCACGGTCATCGGGTTGCCCATGCCGCCGAAGGCGACCGGCGCGGTGTTGGCCAGCAGGCAGACCGCCGCGGCCTTGAGCGGGTGGAAGCCGAGCGCGATCAGCATCACCGCGCAGACCGCGACCGGCGCGCCGCCGCCCGCGAGCGCCTCGAGCAGCGCGCCGAAGGCGAACGCGATCACGACCGCCTGCACGCGCTGGTCGTCGCTGATGGTGCTGAAGGAGCGGCGCATGACCGCGAAGTGGCCGGACTCGACCGTCAGCTTGTAGATCCAGATCGCGTTGAACGTGATCCAGAGGACGACGAGCACGCCGAGCGCGGCGCCGAGGGCGCCCGCGTCGATGGCCTGGCCGATCGGCATGCCGAACGCCGCCACCGCGACGACGACACCGACGCCGAGCGCCGCCACCGCGGCCGACTGCGCCCTCCACTTCAGCCCGCCGATCAGGATCAGCAGGGTCGCCAGCGGCAGCAGCGCGCACAACGCGGACAGCGCGATCGAGTCACCGATCGGGGTCAGATCCTGTTGATGCATGCGTCCGGTCCCCTCCTCCCAGGGATGCATGACTTTGCGACGCCCCGCGTACCCCGACACGCTCGGGTCACACCCACTGAGGTCGCGAGGCGTTCGCGACCCGACAACTACGGCGTGACGGCGCCCTGGATGTAGTCGATGATCGCCTGGGTCGGCGCGCCGGGCGTGAAGACCTCGGCGACCCCGAGCTCCTTCAGCTCGGGGATGTCCTGGGCCGGGATCGTGCCGCCGACGGTGACGATGACGTCGCCGGCGTCCTGGGCGCGCAGCAGCTCGATCACCTTCGGGACGAGCGTCATGTGGGCGCCGGAGAGGATCGAGAGGCCGACCGCGTCGGCGTCCTCCTGCAGCACCGTCTCGACGATCTGCTCCGGCGTCTGGTGCAGGCCGGTGTAGATGACCTCCATGCCGGCGTCGCGCAGCGCGCGGGCGATGATCTTCGCCCCGCGGTCGTGACCGTCGAGGCCCGGCTTGGCCACAACGACGCGGATCTTCCGGTTGCTCGTCGCGGCGCTCACCGCGGCAAGCCTACTTCACGACCAGCTTCATCTTCTGGTTCGAGGCGCCGTGGATCGTGCAGTAGATCGTGTACGTGCCGCGCTTCTTCATCTTCTTCGAGTAAGTGCCCGTGCGCTTCAAGCCGGAGTTGAACTTCGACGGGCCCTTGCTGACGGTGACGCTGTGCGGGGAGTCGCCGACGAAGCGCCATTTCACCGTCGTGCCCTTCGAGACGGTGACCTTCGGCACCCCGCTGGAGCGCACGTAGTAGTCGTCGCCGACCTTGACCGACTTGGCGGCGAAGGCCGTGGCGGTGATCGCGACGAGCACGAAGGCGGCGACGGCGATGAGGATGAGCTTGCGCATAGTTAGAAGACCGGCGTTTCCGTGTAGGTACCGAACACCTGCTGAAGGCTCTCGACGATCTCGCCCTCGGTGGCGTGTACGCGGGCGCAGTCGAGAAGGTTCGGCATCAGGTTGCCCTCGCCTGCCGCGGCGTCTCGCAGCGCGGCGAGCGTGGTCTCGACCGCCGCGCTGTCACGGCGCGCGCGCACGGCCTGCACGCGGTCGGTCTGCTTGCGCTCGATCGCGGGGTCGACGCGGTGCAGCTCGAGCTCGCCGCCCTCGCCCTCGGTGAAGTCGTTGACGCCGACCATGATGCGCGCCCGCGAGTCGTACTCCTGCTGGAGCGTGTAGGCGGCGTCGGCGATCTCGCGCTGGGGGAAGCCGCGCTTGACCGCCTCGACCATCCCGCCCAGCTCGTCGATCTTGTGGAAGTAGTCGTAGGCCTGCGCCTCGATCTCGTCGGTCAGCGCCTCGACGAAGTAGGAGCCGCCGAGCGGGTCGATCGTGTTCGTCACGCCGGTCTCGTGGGCGATGATCTGCTGGGTGCGCAGCGCGATCCGGACCGCGTTCTCGGTCGGCAGCGCGAGCGCCTCGTCCCACGAGTTGGTGTGCAGCGACTGCGTGCCGCCGAGCACGGCCGCGAGCGCCTCGACCGCGGTGCGGGTGATGTTGTTGAGCGGCTGCTGGGCGGTCAGCGAGACGCCCGCGGTCTGCGCGTGCGTGCGCATCAGCCACGACTTCGGGTTGCGCGCGCCGAACGTGTCGCGCAGCTCGCGCGCCCAGATCCGGCGGGCGGCACGGTACTTCGCGATCTCCTCGAAGAAGTCGATGTGCGCGTTGAAGAAGAAGCTCAGGCGCGGGGCGAAGTCGTCGACGTCGAGGCCGCGGTCGACCGCCTGCTGGACGTAGGTGAGGCCGTCCTTGAGCGTGAAGGCGAGCTCCTGCGCGGCCGTCGATCCGGCCTCGCGGATGTGGTAGCCGGAGATGCTGACCGGGTGCCAGCGCGGCGTCTCCGTCGCGCACCACTGGATCATGTCGCCGAGCAGGCGCATCGCCGGGTCGACCGGGAAGCACCACTCCTTCTGGGCGATGTACTCCTTGAGGATGTCGGCCTGGATCGTGCCGCCGAGGCGATCGCGCGGCACGCCGTTCTCCTCCGCGGCGACCACGTAGAAGGCCATCATGATCGCGGCCGGCGCGTTGATCGTCATCGACACCGAGACCTGCCCGAGATCGATCCCGGAGAACAGCGTCTCCATGTCGTCGAGCGTGTCGACCGCCACGCCCTCGCGGCCGACCTCGCCGAGCGAGCGCACGTGGTCGGAGTCGTAGCCCATCAGGCTCGGCATGTCGAACGCGGTGGAGAGCCCCGTCTGGCCGTGGTCGAGCAGATAGCGGAAGCGCTCGTTGGTCTCCTCCGCGGTGCCGAAGCCCGCGAACTGGCGCATCGTCCACAGCCGCCCGCGGTACATGCTCGGGTACACGCCGCGCGTGAACGGATACTCGCCCGGGAGCCCGATCTCCTCCTGCGCGGGCAGGTCCTCCTGCGTGTACAGCGGCCGGATCGGCTCGCCCGAGAGCGTCGTGAAGCTCGTCGGGCGCTCCGGCAGCTTGGCGTAGCGCTCGGCCCAGGCGTCGAGCCCCGCGCGCTCCAAGTCCCTCGGCTCAGTCGCCATACCGAACGATCGTACTGTCCGCCGCTCAGTGCACCCGCGCGTCGCACGAGAAGCAGTGCTCGGCGGCGACGCGCCGCAGCGTCTCGCGCATCGGCTCGACGGCGGGCGCCTCGTAGCCGCACCCGAGCGTGGCGAGCGCGATCTTGCGCCGCGGCGCGTCCGGGCCGAGCGAGCGCAGCACGATGTCGTCGCGCACGTTCGCGAGCGCCAGCGTCGGGATCAGGGTCACGCCGATCCCCGCCGCCACGAGGCCCTGCTTGCCCAGCCACTGCGCCGACTCGAAGCAGATCTTCGGCTCGAAGCCGGCGGCGTTGGCGGCGCGCCGCAGCGGCTGCGAGCACGCGGGGTCGCGGCCCTCGATCCAGACCTCGTCCTTGAGGTCGGCCATCCGCACCCGCTTCGCGGTCGCCAGCGGGTGGTCGTGGGGGACGGCGAGGTGGAGCGGGTCGTCCATCAGGGGCTCGAGCACGAGCTCGCCGGGCAGCTCGGGCAGGCGGTCGGCGTCGGTGACGATCGCGATATCGAGGTCGCCGGCGGCGAGCCGCTCGATCAGCTCGCTGGAGATCGCCTCGTCGAGGCGCAGGGCGACCTCCGGGTGGGCCTCGTCGAACGCGCGCACCGCGCGCGGGATCAGGGTCGCGTTGGCGGTCGCGGGCGCGCCGATGTGCAGGCGGCCGCCCTCGAGCTGGGAGAGCGCCTCGAGCTGGCTCTCGGCGGCGGTCAGGCGATCGAGGATCACGTCCGCGTGGCCGACCAGCAGCTCGCCGGCCTGGGTCAGCCGCACGCCGCGCGCGGAGCGCTCGACCAGGCGCGTGCCCGCTTCGGTCTCGAGCGTGGCGATCTGGCGCGAGACCGCGGGCTGGGTGAACGCGAGCGCCTCGGCCGCGGCGGAGAAGGAGCCGTGCGCGGCGACCTCGCGCAGGACCCGCAGGCGGCGGACGTCAAGCATGTTCAAAGCGTATACCAACCAGGCCGAAAGATCATTTGCGGTTATGGCTCGGTGGGAGCAGGCTCTGGCGCATGAACCCACACCCCCTCCTCTCCGTCGCGCTGATGAACGAGCTCACCAGCGAGCGCACCCGCACCCGCCCCACCCGCAGGGCGAAACGAGCGCGCCCGATCTCCGACCACCGGGCCATGTCCCCCCGCGGCCGCCGGCGCCACCATGCGCCGTCATGGCCGACCGCCTGACGCCCCTCGACGCCTCCTTCCTCCACACGGAGACCGCCAGCGCCCACATGCACGTGGCCTGGCGGGGGCGGTTCCGCCCGGATCCCGCGCGGCCGCCGATCACGCTCGAGCGCGTGCAGGCGCAGGTCGCCTCGCGGCTGGACTCGACCCCGCGCTTCCGGCAGCGCCTCGCCTACCCGCCCGGGGGCTTCGCGCACCCGGTGTGGGTCGACGCCGAGCGCTTCGACATCCGGCGGCACGTGCTCGCGCTCGCCGAGGGACCGCTGTCGGCGGCGCGCTTCGACGCGCTCTCCGACACCGTGCTGTCGCGCCCGCTCGACCGCATGCAGCCGCTGTGGGAGATCCACCTCGCGCCGCAGCTCGAGGACGGCACCGTCGGGCTGCTGATGAAGATCCATCACGCGCTGGTCGACGGCAAGTCCGCGCTCGCCGTCGCCCTGCTGCTGCTCGACCTCGATCCGGAGGCGCCCGAGCCGCCCGCGCCGGATCCCCGGCTCGCTGGCCCGGGGCCCGGCGCGGCGCGGCTCGCGGTGGAGGCGCTGATGGACTCCGGCACCGAGCCGCTGCGGGCGCTCGGGCGCGCCGCGCGGGCCGCCGGCTCGCCCCGGGGCCTCGGCGGCACGCTGCGCCGTGCGGCGATGGCGGTCGGCGAGGACGTGGCGCGCTCCGCGCCGTCGTCGTTCCTCAACGACCCGATCGGCCCGCGGCGCACGCTCGTCGGCCACTCCCTGCCGGTCGCCGACCTGCTCGCGGTCAAGCAGGCACGCGGGGTCTCGCTCAACGACGTCGCGCTCGCGGTGGTGGCCGGCGCGCTGCGCGAGCTCTCGCTGCTGCGGCACGTCGTGCCCGCGCCGCTGAAGGTGATGGTGCCCGTGTCGCGCCGCGGCGCCGGCGAGGAGGCCTCGATGGGCAACCGGATCGCGTTCGTCTTCATCACGTTGCCGGTGAACGTCAGCGACCCGCTGGAGCGTCTGAGGGCCATCCGCGCGGAGACCGCGGCGTTCAAGGGGACCGGCCGCGCAGGGGGCGGCGAGGCGCTCCTGCAGGGGCTCGGGCTGCTCCCGTTGCCCCTGCAGGCGCCCCTTGCCCGCTTCGCTGCGTCGCCGCGGATGTACAACCTCGTGATCTCCAACGTGCCGGGCCCGCGGATGCCGGTCTACCTGCTCGGCGCGGAGTGCGTCGAGGTGCTGCCGGCGATCCCGCTGTCGGACGGGCACGCGCTCTCGGTCGGCGTGTTCTCCCTGCGCGACCGCCTCTGCTTCGGCGCCTACGCCGACCCGGAGGCGCTGCCGCAGGCGGACGAGCTGCCGGGCGCGATCGGCGCCGCGGCGGACGCGCTCATCCGGGCGAGCGCCGCGGGTGGGCCGTTGCGACTGGTCGCCTGACGAAGGCGATCGCGAGCGCGGCGGCGACGGCCACCGCCGCCGCGCCCGCCCAGCCCCAGGCGAAGCCCGCCGCCGCCGCGGGGGCGACGAGCAGGGCGAGCCCGGTCGCGGTGCCGAGCTGGGCAGCGGTGTTGAGCAGCCCCGAGGCGAGGCCCGGCCGGTCGCCGCCCTTCGTGCCGGCCGCGGTGGAGGCGACGGAGGCGAAGCCGAGGCCACCGCCCATCAGCACGAACGCGGCGAGCAGGCCGGCACCGACGGCTCCGCCGCTGAGCGCGAGCAGCGCCGCCGCGGCACCCACGACGCCGAGGCCGAGCGCCATCGCCGCCCGCTCCCCCACGCGCGCGGTCACCCGCGGCCCGGCCAGCGAGCCGGCGATGACGGCGAGGTTGAAGGGCGCGAACAGGAGGCCGGCCTCGACCGGGCCGACGCCGCCCTCGCGCTGGACGTGCAGGACGCACAGGAACATCGCCGGGGTGGTCGTGCCGGTCAGCGCCAGCGCCGCCCCGACACCAAGGGCGAGCCCGGGCGCGCGCAGGGCACCGTGCGGCACCAGTGGCGCCGGCACGCGGCGCTCGATCGCGGCGAAGAGCGCGAGCAGCGCCAGCCCGGCGGCGAGCGGGCCGAGGGTGGCGACGGCGGTGAGGCCCTCGGCCTCGCCACGGGTGAGCCCGAGCAGAACCGCGCCGACGCCGAGGGTGAGCGTCACCGCCCCCCACACGTCGAGCCGCGCCGCGCCGGGCTCGCGGCTCTCGGGCAGCAGCCGGCCCGCCAGCGCGGCCCCGGCGAGGCCGACCGGCACGTTGACCGCGAACACCCACTCCCAGCCGAGGCTGCCGCTGATCGCGCCGCCCAGCACCCATCCCGACGCGCCCCCGCCCGCCGCGGCGGCCGTCCAGACGGCGAGCGCGCGCGTGCGCCGCGCGCCCTCGGGCTCGGTCGCCACCAGCAGCGCCAGCGCGGACGGCGCGACCAGCGCCGCGCCCGCGCCCTGGACCGCCCGCGCGGCGACGAGCGCGGCCGCCGTCGGGGCGAGCGCGCAGGCGAGCGAGGCGGCCGCGAACAGCAGCAGGCCGGCCTGGAAGGCACGCCGCCGGCCGGCGAGGTCGGCCGCGCGGCCCGCGAGCATCAGCAGCCCGCCGAAGGTCAGCGTGTAGGCGCTGAGCACCCACTGGAGATCGGTCGCGCTGACGCCGAGGTCGTCGCCGATGGCGGGCAGCGCGATCGCGACGATGGTGGCGTCGAGGACGACGACGAACTGCGCGACGCAGAGGAGGGCAAGGCGGGCGTTACCGTCGTTCACCTTTTAGGTGGTAACCGACCTCCGTTACGGGTAAACTCGGTTTTGGTGGTAACGCGAACGATCGAGAACATCGAGTTCTGGGGCGGTGATCTGGCGCTGGACTTCGCCAACACGCTCGAGGGCCCGCGCGGCGAGCCGCCCGACAAGGACCACCTGACCTGCTATTCGGACCTCGTGACCTGGACGCGCCGGGCCGGCGCGCTGCCGGAGCGGGCGCGGCCGCGCGCCGGGGACCTGGGCCGCGCGCGCGAGCTGCGCGCCGCGATCGCCGACGTGTTCACCGCGCTGGCGACCGGCGAGCCGCCGCCGCGCCGCGCCCTCGCGTCGCTACTCGCGGTGCACGCCGACGCCGTCCGCGAGGGGACGATCGAGGACGGCGACTGGGTGTGGACCGGACGTCATCCGGATCGCCCGCTGTGGCCGATCGCGGTCGCCGCGGTCGACCTCCTCCGCTCGGACCGGCTCGCCCGGCTGAAGCTGTGCGGCAACTGCTGCTGGCTGTTCCTCGACCGCAGCCGCAACGGCTCCCGCCGCTGGTGCTCGATGGACGAGTGCGGCGTCCACACGAAGATGCGGCGCTACCGGGCCGCGCGGCGCAGCGGGTAGAGCGTCTCGCCGCGGGCGAGCATCGCCACGAACTTCTCGATCCGGCGCGCCCGCGTCTCGGGCTTCTTGGCCTCCTGGAGGCGGTGCAGGATCGCGTAGCGGTTGGTGGAGTCGAGGCGCTCGAACAGCTCGCTCGCCGCAGGCTCGCGGTCGAGCGCGGCGCGCAGGTCGTCGGGCACCGTGGCGGTCGCGGGCCCGTCGTAGGCGGCGTCCCAGCGCCCGTCGGCCTTGGCCCGCTCCACCTCGGCCAGCCCGGCCGGCTGCATCGCGCCGCCGGCGATCAGCGCCTCCGCCTTCGCGCAGTTGATCTTCGACCAGCGGCTGCGGGCGCGCCGCGGGGTGAAGCGCTGGATGTACCAGTCGTCGTCGAGGCGCTTGGTGTGGCCGTCGATCCACCCGTAGCGGAGGGCCTCGTGGACGGCCTCCTTGTACACGACGGTCTCGATCCCGCTCGCCTTCTTGGCGAACTTGACCCAGATCCCGTCGCTGTCCGCGTGGTGCTTCTCCAGCCACGCCTCCCATGCCGCGGCGCTGGGGAACGGGACCGGCTGTTCCTCGCTCACCCGCGCGCCGCCTCCCCCAACAGCGCCCGCGCGATCACGAGCCGCTGGATCTCGGAGGTCCCCTCGTAGATCTCGGTCACCTTGGCGTCGCGGTAGAAGCGCTCGGCCGGGAACTCCTTCGTGTAGCCGTAGCCGCCGAGGACCTGGATCGCCTCGCCGGTCTGGCGGCGCGCGACCCCGGAGGCGAACAGCTTGGCCTGCGCCCCCTCGATCGTGTGCGGGCGGCCGGCGTCCTTCAGCCGCGCGGCGCGCCAGGTCAGCGCCCGCGCCGCCTCGATCTCGGTCTGCATGTCGGCGAGCTTCTGCTGGATCGCGCCGAGCCGCGCGATCGGGCCGCCGAAGGCGTTGCGCTCCTTCGCGTAGGCGGTGGCGACGTCGAGCCCCGCCTGCGCGATCCCGACCGCCTGGGCGGCGATCCCGATGCGGCCGGCGTCGAGCGTGCGCAGCGCGATCGACATGCCCTTGCCGGGCTCGCCGAGGCGCTCGGCGGGCGTGCTCTCGAACACGATGTCGGCGGTCGAGGAGGAGTTCAGCCCGAGCTTCTCCTCCTCGCGCGCGACCTCGAAGCCGTCGCGCACCACGAACGCGCTGATTCGGTCACCGTCCCGGGCGAACACGAGCATGGTGGCGGCGTGGGAGCCGTTGGTGATCCACTGCTTGGACCCGGTGATCGCGCCGTCCTCGTAGCGCGTCCGCATCGCGCTCGCATCAGACCCGGAGCCGGCTTCGGTCAGCGCGAACGCCCCGATCTCCTCCCCCGCGGCGAGCGCGGGCACGTACGGAGAGCCGTGGTCGAGCAGCGGCAGCGTGCACGCGCTCGTGTGGACGGCGACCGTGACGCCGACGCCCGCGTCGGCGCGCGAGAGCTCCTCGAGCACCTGGATGTAGGCGAGGAAGTCGGCGCCCGCGCCGCCCTGCTCGGCGGGCACGCAGACGCCCATCAGCCCGAGCTCGCCGAGCTCCGCGAACAGCTCGCGCGGGAAGTGGTGCTCGCGGTCCCAGGCGGCCGCGTGCGGCGCGATCTTCTCGTCGGCGAAGCGGCGGGTGAGCGCGCGGATCTCCTGCTGCTCGGGGGTCAGCTCGTGCAGGCTCACGACGACGCCGCCGCCACTCGGCGCGCGACCAGCGACCCCGCACCGCCGAGCGCCGCGGCGCCCACGAGCGCGCCGGCGAAGCGCAGGCGGCGGTTGAGGCGCTCGAAGCGCAGGATCTCCCAGCCCTCCTGCTTCGCCACCCGGGCGAGCGTGCCGTCGGGGTTGACCGCGACGGGATGGCCGACCGCGCGCAGCATCGGCAGGTCGGACTCGGAGTCGGAGTAGCCCCAGGAGGCGGCGAGGTCGATGCCCTCGCGCGCGGCCAGCTCGCGGATCGCCTGCGCCTTGCCCTCGCGGTAGGTGAAGGGCCCGCCGGGGCGGCCCGTGTACTGGCCGTCGACGACCTCGGAGACCGAGCCGACCGCGCCGTCGAAGGTGAGGACGACCGCCATCAGGTCGGCCATCTCCTGCGCGGCGGCGGTGCAGATGATGATCGGGCGCCCCGCGTCCTGGTGGCGGTAGGCGAGCTCGAGCATCTGCGGGTACAGCCGCGGCAGCACGCCGGCGAGCACGGACGGCGCGAGCCGCTGGAGCTCGCGCACGTGGACGCCGGTGAGCAGCTCGCCGATGCGGGCGCGCAGGGCGTCGGTGCCGGCGTCGGTCGAGCCGCGCAGGCGGAAGAGGACGTTCTCCCAGGCGTCGCGGGCGAGCACGCGGCGGTTGACCAGCCCGGCCCGGTAGGCGGCGCGGCCGAACTGGAACGCCGACGACCCCTCCATCAACGTGCGGTCGAGGTCGAAGAACGCCGCCCCCGGCTCGTCGGGGCGGCGCACGGCGCCGCCCCCGGGGGGCGCTGGCAGGAGGCGGGGCTTCGTCACACCTTGATGATGACGGCGTCGCCCTGGCCGCCACCGGAGCAGATCGCCGCGCAGCCGTAGCCGCCGCCGCGCCGCCGCAGCTCGTGCACCAGCGTGGCGATGATGCGCGCGCCGCTGGCGCCGATCGGGTGGCCGATGGCGACCGCGCCGCCGTTGACGTTCACGCGGTCCTCGTCGATCCCGAGCATGCGGATCGAGTTGAGCGTCACGGAGGCGAAGGCCTCGTTGATCTCCCACAGGTCGATGTCGCTCGGCTGCAGCCCCGCCTTGTCGAGCGCGAGCTTGCTCGCGTTGGCCGGCGTGCGGGCGAGGTAGGCGAAGTCGTCGGCGACCTGCGCCTGGGCGATGATCGTGCCCAGGATCTCCTTGGCATTGGCCTCGGCCCAGTCCTCGGACGAGAGCACGAGCGCGCCCGCGCCGTCGTTGACCCCCGGCGAGTTGCCGGCGGTGTGCGAGCCCTCCTTCGAGCTCAGGCCCGGCAGCTTGGCCAGGCGCTCGAGCGAGGCGTCGCGGCGCGGCGCCTCGTCGACCTCGACGGTGGTGTCGCCCTTCTTCGAGGACACCGTCACCGAGACCATCTCCTCGGGCAGGCGGCCGTCGTCGGTCGCGGCGATCACGCGCTCGTGCGAGCGCAGCGCCCAGCGGTCGAGGTCCGGGCGGCTGAGCTCGAGCTCGTCGCCGACCTCGGTGGCCTCCTCGAACATCTGCTTGCCGCTGAAGGGGTTGCGCAGGCCGTCCTGGACCATCCCGTCGAGCAGCTTCGCGTCACCCATGCGCAGGCCGAAGCGCGCCTTCGGCAGCAGGTAGGGGGCGTTGGACATCGACTCCATGCCGCCGCCGACCGCGACCTCGACGTCCCCGGCACGGATCGCGGCGTCGAGGATGCCGACCGCGCGGACGCTCGAGGCGCACACCTTGTTGATGGTCTCCGAGGAGACCTCCTTGGGGATGCCGGCCTCGATCTGGGCCTGGCGCGAGGGGATCTGCCCCACGCCGGCCTGGAGGACCTGCCCCATCACGACGTGCTGGATCTGGTCCGGCTCGACCCCGGCGCGCTCGAGGGCCGCCTTGATCGCGATCCCCCCGAGCTCCGTGGCCTGGAACGAGGAGAGGCTCCCGCCAAGCTTGCCGACAGGGGTGCGGGCGGTGCCGAGGATCACGGTTGTGGACATGCGCCAGCACTCTAGTATCGGCACTGAATGGACGTCCGCGCCACCACCGACGCCCCCGCAGCCACCGGCGCCGACACCATCGCGGTCGGCGTATTCGAAGGTGAGGGGGTCGCCCACGACCTGCCCGACCGGCAGCTCGGCGCGCTGCTCGAGAGCGGCGAGGCCCGCACCGGCTTCCGCAAGCTCGCGCTCACGCACGCCGACGGGCGCCGCTGGATCGTGGCCGGGCTCGGCAAGCGCGAGGAGTTCGACCCCGAGCGCGCCAGGATCGCCGCCGCCGGCGTGCTCGGCCGCGCCCGCGCCGTGGGCGCCCGCTCGCTGTGCTGGGAGCTGCCCCACAAGCTCTCCGACGCCCACGCCTCCGCGTTCGTCGACGGCACCGTCATGGGCGGCTACGAGTTCACGATGTTCAAGTCGGGCGCCGACGAGGACGACGACAGCGGCGAGCTCGCCGAGCTGATCGTGTCCGCCCACCACGACGTCTCCGACGCCGTCATGCACGGCCTCGTCGTCGGCGAGTCGGTCAACCTGGCCCGCGACCTGCAGAACCGCCCGGCCAACGACCTCACGCCGACCGCGCTGGCCGAGCGCGCCGCCGAGATCGCCGACCGCCACGACACGCTCACGCTCGAGGTGATGGGCCGCACCGAGATCGAGGCGGCCGGGATGGGCGCCTTCGCGGGCGTCGCCCAGGGCACCCACGAGGAGCCGAAGCTGATCACGCTCCGTTACGAGGGCCCGGACGCGGCCGGGCCGGTGCTCGGCTTCGTCGGCAAGGCCGTGACGTTCGACTCCGGCGGCATCTCGATCAAGCCCGGCAACAAGATGAGCGACATGAAGTTCGACATGTCGGGCGGCGCCGCCGTGCTGGGCGCCACCGCGGCGATCGCGCGGCTCGGGCTGCCGGTCCGGCTGATCTCGGTGATCGGCGCGACCGAGAACCTCCCCTCCGGGCACTCGATGAAGCCCGGCGACATCCTGCGCGCCCGCAACGGCACGACGATCGAGGTCATCAACACCGACGCCGAGGGCCGGCTCGTGCTGGCCGACTGCCTGACGCACGCCGTCGAGCAGGGCGCCGAGCGCCTCGTCGACCTCGCCACGCTCACCGGCGCCATCGTGACCGCGCTCGGCACCACCTACGCCGGCCTCATGAGCCAGGACGACGAGTGGTGCGAGGAGGTCTCGGCGGCGGGCCGGCGCGCGGGCGAGATCCTGTGGCGGCTCCCGCTGCACCCCGAGTACGCCGACATGATCAAGGGCAAGTACGCCGACATCGCCAACGCGGTCGAGAACCGCCGGGCCGGCTCGGTCACCGCGGCCGAGTTCCTGCACCGCTTCGTCGGCGACGTGCCGTGGGCGCACCTGGACATCGCGGGCACCGCCTGGGACACCGGCAAGGCCTACGCGCCCAAGGGCGGCGTGGGCTACGGCGTGCGGCTGCTCGTCGCGCTCGCCTCCGCGTAGCGATGGACTTCGACCTCTCTGACGACCACGAGCTGATCCGCCGCACCGTCCGCGACTTCGCCGAGGGCGAGGTGGCGCCGGTGGCGGAGGCGCTCGATCGCGAGAAGCGCTTCCCGTACGAGATCGTCGAGAAGCTCGGCGGGCTGGGCCTGATGGGGATCCCGTTCCCGGAGGAGTACGGCGGCGCCGGCGGCGACACGCTCGCCTACGCGATCGCGGTCGAGGAGCTCACACGGGTGGACTCCTCGGTGGCGATCACGATGTGCGCGCACACCTCGCTGGGGACGCAGCCGATCTACCTGTTCGGCACCGAGGAGCAGAAGCAGGAGTGGATGCCGGACCTGACCGCGGGGCGCAAGCTCGGGGCGTTCGGGCTGACCGAGCCGGAGGCGGGCTCGGACGCGGGGAACGTCCGCACGCGCGCCCGCCGCGACAACGGCGACTGGGTCATCAACGGCGCCAAGCAGTTCATCACCAACGCCGGGACCGACATCTCCGGCGTCGTCTGCATCACGGCGCGCACCGGCGACGACGAGATCTCCAACCTGATCGTCGCGAACGGGACGCCGGGCTACGAGCAGGGCGAGCCGTACCGGAAGATGGGCTGGAACGCGTCGGACACGCGGCCGTTGACCTTCACCGACTGCCGCGTGCCGGAGGAGGCGCTGCTCGGGCCGCGCGGCCAGGGCTTCAAGCAGTTCCTGCACATCCTCGACATCGGGCGGATCGGGGTCGCGGCGATGGGCGTCGGGCTCGCGCAGGGCGCGCTGGACGAGGCGCTGAAGTACGCGAAGGAGCGGCGCGCGTTCGGCAAGCCGATCTCGAAGTTCCAGGCGATCCAGGCCAAGCTCGCCGACATGGCGACGGAGATCGAGGCGGGGCGGCTGCTGACCTACAAGGCGGCGCTGCTCAAGGACGCGGGCAAGAACTTCACGCTCACCGCCGCCCAGGCCAAGCTCAAGACCGGCCGGCTCGCGGTGCGCTGCGCCGAGGAGGCCGTCCAGATCCACGGCGGCTACGGCTACATCGAGGAGTACCCGGTCTGCCGCATGTACCGCGACGCGAAGATCCTCACCATCGGCGAGGGCACCGACGAGGTCCAGCAGATGGTGATCGCGAGGGCGCTCGGCGCCTAGGCCATCGCGGCGACCGCGCGCCGCTGCTTGGCGCGGTAGAGGTCCGCGTCGGCGCTGCGGTGCAATTCCTCGGCGGTCTCGCCGTCCTCCGGCAGGCACGCGAGCCCGAGCGAGGCGGCGGCCACCAGCCCGAGATGCCGGCCGATCCGCCCGGCGGCGGCCCGCAGCGCCTCGGGACCCGTCTCGGGCAGCAGCACCGCGAACTCGTCGCCGCCGAGGCGGCCGAGGACGTCGGAGGGCCGCAGGTCCTCGCGGAGCGCGAGCGCGACGCGACACAGGAGGTCATCGCCCGCCGCGTGTCCCTGGGTGTCGTTGACGGACTTGAAGCCGTCGAGGTCGATCACGATCAGGCCGAGCGAGCGATCCCCGTGGCGCACGTGGTCCGACCGCTCCGCCTCGAAGCGCTCGGTGAAGCCGCGGCGGTTGAGGCAGTCCGTCAGCGGGTCCGAGCGCGAGAGCCACGCGAGTTCGCGCCGCTGGCGCTCGCGGTTGGCGGCCTGGGAGACCCCCATCACCGCGGCCGCGATGAGGAGCGCGAGGAAGACCCCGACGGCGTCCGCCTCGGCGCCGCCCGCGAGCAGCGCCGCCACGGCGTAGGCGCACACGGAGACGACGCCGCAGATCGCCACCGAGCGGGTCGGGTAGGAGAGCGAGCCGAAGATCAGGGGCAGGAAGAAGATCGCGCCGAGCACGCTGCCGGAGCCGCCGTCGGCGCCGACGATGGCGGCGACCAGCGCGACGTCGGCGACCGTCCAGACGAGGAAGAAGTGCTCGCGCCAGCGCGAGCGGACGATCTTCGCGGCCGGCAGCATCGAGACGAGGCAGGTGCTCACCAGCGCGCTGGAGAGCAGCGCGAGGATGAGCGCGCGGTGCTCGCCGTCCCACGAGACGAGCGTGTAGACGAACACGATCAGGATCGTCACGAGGCTGAGCCACACGCCGTCGCGGACCGACCGCTCGCGGAACTGCAGGAACGAGTCGTCGGTCTCGGGGTTGCCCGTACGGTCTTCCATTCAAGAGTGCATCGGCACCCCAGCGCTGGGGTTGAGCAGCCAGGTGCCCGGCTACGGTGCAGGGGATGCGCGCGCTGGCCCTCTGGGCGGTCCTCTTCGCCGCCTATGCGGCCACGCTCGGGGTCAACGCCGTGGGCCGCAGCGACTACGGCGGCGACGAGCCGCGCTACCTGCTGGTCGCCGAGTCGATCGTGAGCGACCGCGACATCGACCTCACGGACGAGTTCGCCACGCGGCGACTACGCCGACTTCCACGACGGCCCGCTGGAGCAGCAGGGGCAGGTGATCCTCGGCCGCAGCATGGAGCCGCAGGGCGTCGGCTTCGCCCTGCTGATCGCGCCCGCGTACGCGCTCGGCGGGGCGAACGCGGTCGAGCTGTTCCTTGCCGCGATCACCGCGCTCGGCTTCGTGCTCGCCGCGGCGATCGGGCGGCGGATGGTGCCGGAGCCGTGGGCGAGCGGCGCGGCGCTGCTGGTCGGGCTGTCGCCGCTCGCGCTGGCGCACGCGACCGCGGTCTACCCCGAGGCCGCGGCCGGCACGGCACTGGCGGGTGCCGCGCTGTGCGCGCTGCGCGTGCGCGAGCACCCGGCGTTCGGCAGCGCGGTCGTGGGCGCGGCGCTGCTTGCCGCGCTGCCGTGGCTGGGCCCGAAGTACCTGCTCCCGGCCGCGCCGATCGCGTTCGCGCTCGTGCGCTGGACCGCCCGCCGCGGGCGCCGCACGGCCGCGCTCGCGGCGGCCGAGATCATGGTCGCCTCCGTCGTCGTCTACGCGACGATCAACGACCGCCTGTTCGGCGGCCTGACGCCGTACGCCGCGTCCTCGTCGGGGCGCAGCCCGACCGGCGCGGACTCGGTCTGGGAGCACGTCGAACGGCTGCCACGGCTGGCCGGGCTGTGGATCGACCGCGACGTCGGGCTGCTGCGCTGGGCGCCCGTGCTCGTGCTGAGCGGGTTCGCGGCCTGGCTGCTGTGGCGCTCGCGGCGCGCGCACCTCGCCCAGCTGGTCGAGGCGCGCGCCGACGCCGAGGCGGCCGCGGAGCTCGCGCTCTGGGCCTGGGGCGCCGTGCTGCTCGTGGCGGCGTTCGCCGCGCCGTCGATCGACGGCGAGTGGTTCGCGGGCCGCCAGGTGGTCGCCGGGCTCCCGCTGGCGGCGGCGCTGTGCGCCTGGGGCCTGCGCCACGCGCCGCGCACCGGCGCCGTGCTCGGGGGGCTCACGCTGCTCGGGTCGGTGTGGCTCGCGATCGTGTTCGCGTTCGGCGGCGCGGGCGGGTGGGCCGACCACGGGACCGATGCGCCCTTGGGGCCGGCGGTGGAGTTGCTGCCGCGGTCGGGGTCGGTGTGGTTCGGGGTGGTGGCTTCGGTGCTCGCCGTGGCGCTGGTGGCGGTGGTGGCTCGGGAGGCGTGGCGGGAGCGGAAGCTGACGGCGGCCTGACTAGCGGGCGGCCTCGGCCTGCTGATCCGGCCGCGCCGCATCGCCGGCCTCGACCGCGCCCCGCGCCAGGATCGCGCTGGCCGCGCTGGCCGGATCGAGCTTCCGGGCGACGACGTCGTCGAGCAGCGCCTGGACCTCCGGATCCTCGTGCACCGAGGCCTCCAAAGCGCGCCGCAGGCGCACCGTCGCGATCCCGAGCACCTCGTTGCGCAGGTTGCGCCGGCGGCGCTCGGCCAGCAGCCCGCCGTCCTCGACGAACTGCCGGTGCTCGGCGAGCTTCTCGGCCAGCTTCTCGACGCCCTCGCCGCGGTGCGCCTCGGTCTTGATGATCGGAACCGGCCAGTCGGGCTGGGGCGCGAGCGAGAGGACGCCGCGGATCTCGCGGACCATCGTGTCGGTCAGCGGGTGGTCGGACTTGTTGACGACGATGATGTCCGGGATCTCCATGACGCCCGCCTTGAGCGCCTGGATCGAGTCGCCGGAGCCCGGGATCAGCACGAGCACGACGGAGTCGGCGTGATCGATCACGTCGACCTCGGCCTGGCCGACGCCGACGGTCTCGAGGAAGACGTCGTCCTTGCCGGCGGCGTCCATCAGCAGCGCGCTCTGGAGCGCGGCCTCGGCGAGGCCGCCGAGCGCGCCGCGCGTCGCCATCGAGCGGATGAAGACGCCCGGGTCGAGGAAGTGCTCGGTCAGGCGGATGCGGTCGCCGAGCAGCGCACCGCCGCGGAACGGCGAGGACGGGTCGATCGAGAGCACCGCGACCTGGCGGTCGGCGGCCCGGCGCAGCTTCACGAGCGAGCCGATCAGCGTCGACTTGCCGGCGCCCGGCGGGCCGGTGAAGCCGACCACGGCGGCCGAGCCCGTGTGCGGATAGATCTCGCGCACGAGCGCCCAGCCCTCGGGGTCGTCGTCCTCGACCAGCGAGATGCCGCGCGCCAGCGCGCGCTTGTCGCCGGCGAGGAGACGCTCGGCGAGCGAGGGCTTGGAGTCCGCCATGAGGCCGGGGATCATGCCAGGGCCAATACGATCAGCCGGTAATGGACACCGTCGCCGAACGGGTCAGGCGAGCGCAGGTTCGCGGCGAGCCCGCCCCGCTGCGCGGCGGCCCGCTGGCGCTGCTGCGCTTCATGCGCGCCCACCGGATGCTGACCTTCGGGTACTTCCGGCTGATCGTCCGCTGGGCGCGGCTGAAGCTGCGCTGGCGCGGCCGACTCCAGACCGACGGGCTGTGCTTCATCGGCCCCGGTGTCACGTTCGAGATCGGCAAGGGCGCGCACGTGAAGCTCGGCCGCTGGTGCTGGATCGGCCACGGCTCGAAGATCCGCGCCCACGAGGGCGAGGTCGAGATCGGGGCGAAGACCGTGATGGGCCAGGAGTGCACGATCTCCGCCTTCCAGCACGTCTCCGTCGGCCGCGAGTGCATCATCGCCGACCGCGTGATGCTGATCGACTTCGACCACGGCGTGGTCGAGGTCGAGCGCCCGATCCGGATGCAGGGCATCTACAAGCGCGACGTCCACGTCGGCAACAACTGCTGGATCGGCTACGGCGCCTGCGTTCTGCGCGGCGTGACGGTCGGCGACAACTCCGTGATCGGCACGAGCTCCGTGGTGACCAAGGACCTGCCGCCGAACTCCGTCGCCGCCGGCCTGCCCGCCCGCGTCCTGCGGACGCGGGACGAGCCGGAAACCCTCCGCTGGCGCTAGCCGCAGACCGGCCAGGGGGACGTGCCGCGCTGGGCGAGCAGCTTCGCCGCCATCGCGTCCTGGACCGACTCCGCCGCCCTGGCGGGATCGCCCTTGCCGCCGAGCTCGCGCCAGGTGGCGCGGGAGAACTGGTACTTGCCGCGGTACTGGCCGCTCCGCGAGACCGCGGCCGGGTTGCCGCCGGACTCGCAACGGGCGATCCGCGCGAGCGTGGCCGCGGTGCCACCGCGGCTCCGTGCCGAGGTCTTGGTCGGGGCGGAGGCCGCGATGCCGAGCGCGCCGAGCGTCGCCGGGCCGGCGATGCCGTCCACGGTCAGCCCGTGGGCGCGCTGGAAGCGGCGCACGGCACGCCGGGTGACCGGGCCGAAGGCGCCGTCGGCCGGCACGCCGAGCGCGCGCTGGAGGGCGACGACGGTCCCGCCGCCGGCCCCCGACTTGAGCGTGCTGCCGCCCGTGCCCGCAGCGGGCACGGTGCCGCCCGGGCCGTCGGCGGCGACGGCGGCGCCGGCGATCAGGGTCATGGACGCGAGCAGGGCGGTCGCCCCGCCGCGGCCGGCCCGCTTTCGCCGGGCTCTCTGAGCGGCCTCTGCACGACGACGTCGCGAGGCGCGCAGCGACGCGAGCCACGGGCTCGGGATCGCGGGATCGACATCTGGCACAGCTACCTCCTGGGGTCTTGGCGCCTACGGGGTTAGCTGTCGGGCTCGCGCGAAGACCTGCGCTACGCCGCGCTCTGGCGGCGATTCGCCCCGGGAGCCAAGCGGCTCCAATCGGGTCCCCCGTTCCCCACCTCTGGTCGGTGGGGATTCGGCGTGCACTGCTCTTTCGAAGCGCAAAGGATAAGCACATAACTCCCGCACCGTGCCCAGATCCTGCGAACTCGCCTCACCCTCAAGTCAAGGGTTACGGAGGTCGAGCCATGGTGCAAGGTTGCGGCTCGAAGGGCTCATCCCGCCCGGATCTGCAAGCGCTCGCTCGAGGTCGGCGGCGTGTCCCTCGGCCCGCTCGCGCGGGTACGGGCCGGCCGTCTCGCGGCTGACCCCGAAGGCCCAGTCGGAGGCCTGGAGGGCGAGCAGCTCGCGCAGGGCACGGCGGCTCGGGGGCGCGGGGGCGGTCGCGCTGAGGACCCGCAGCTCGGCGCTGCGCGCGCGCCACGGGAGCTCCCCCGCGGCCGGCCCGCTCCAGGTCGCGAGATCGCGCGGCTCCCCCCAGCTCGTCGGCGGCAGGCCGGCCGGCGCCGGCACCGCATCGAGCGGCCCGGCGAGCGCCTCGTCGATCCCGGCCAGCGCGACCCCGGCGGCGTCGCAGGCCTCGATCACCGCGGCCAGCCAGTCGACCCCCTCGTGCCAGAAGTGGCCGAACAGCTCCGTGTCGATGGCGCACACGCAGAGGCCGCCGTGCTCGAGCCGGCGGGCGACCTCGGAGACGAAGTGCTCGGCGTCCGCCCGCACCTGCGCGGCCGCGCGCGCGGGGTCATAGGGGGCGCCGTCGACGGCCCACGGCGTGTGGCGGTGCTCGGTGTAGCGGCGCGTGTTGCGGTAGGCGCCGTGCGACGGATAGCCGCTCGTGTGCCAGACGAGGTCCATGATCGCCCGGTCGACCGGGACGAGCAGCGGCCCGGCGCCCGTGCGCAGCGGGCGCAGCTGGGCCGGGGCGCCGTAGCCGAGCACGTCGGTGAGCTCGACGCACGCGGCGTGCACCCCCGCCTCCTCGAGCTCCTCGTCGAGCCAGGGCGCGTAGCCGCACTCGGGCAGCCACAGGCCGCCGTGCCAGGTCCCGAAGCGGCGCCGGTGGGCGGTGATCCCCGTCTCGAGCTGCAGGCGCAGGCCCGCGGTCGTGGCCAGCAGCGGCAGCACCGCGTGGGTGGCCGACGACGTCCAGGCCGCGTGCGGCGCGAACGCCCCGACCAGGTCGCCCCCGCGCGCCTCGAAGCGCTCGGCGGCCGCGGCGTAGAGGCCGGCGGAGCGCTCGAGCTCACGCGCGAGCGCGGGATCCTCGGCCGCGGCGATGTCGCGGCGGTGGGTCTCGGCGCGGAGGTCGCGCAGGAAGGCGAGGAAGCGCTCGCCCACCCCGTCCGCCTCGAGCTGGTCGCACAGCACCGGCGTGAGCGAGACCGTGATGCGGTCGGGTGCCGCGTCGAGCAGGTCGAGCAGCGGCAGGTACGAGGTCGCCATCGCCTCCCACAGCCACTCCTCGCCGAACGGCCACGTCCCGTAGCCCTCGACGTAGGGCATGTGCGTATGCAGGACGAGGCAGAAGCGCCCGGACGGGCTCACGGCCGCAGCACGGCGAGGAAGTCGAGCGCGCGATCCAGCTCGCCCGAGCGCAGGGCGAAGTCACGGACCGAGATCGCCGGGGTGAAGCGGTCGTAGAACGGCTTGGTGAGGCGCAGCGTCTGGTGGATCCGATCCCAGCCGAGCCGCTCGATCGCGACCTGGTGCGCGCGCAGCTTGCGCGCGTGGAACAGGCCGAGCAGCTCGACCGAGCCGAAGTGGCGCTCGCACAGCGCCCGGTACTCCTCGGCGCGGTACTCGCGCACGTGCCACGGGTTGCCCGAGCGCTCCTCCCCCTCCGGCGCCAGCGTCAGCACGTTCGGGGTCGAGACGTAGGCGACCCCGTCCGGCCCGATCAGCGACCGCAGCCGCGCGAGCACGGCGTCGGGGTCCTGGACGTGCTCGATCGTCTGGAGGAAGACGACGCAGTCGACGTCGCCCTCCCACAGCTCGAGCATGTTGCGCTCGAAGGTCAGCTTCGGGCCCGAGTACTTCAGCCGCGCGTGCTCGAACGCCTCGGGGTTGGCGTCGACGCCGACGACGGAGGCGGCCGTCCGGGCCAGCACGGAGGAGCCGTAGCCCTCACCGCACGCGAGGTCGACCACGCGCCGGCCGCCGACCCGCGAGGCGATCCACTGGTAGACGACGAGATGGCGCTGGTACCAGTAGTTCTCCTCCGGGACGTCCGGGAGCGTGCGCTCGCCGGTGAGCTGGAGGGGCGGGACGCCAGGGGGCTGGTCGCGCTGCAGGTAGAGCTGAGCCACGGCGGGCGCGGACCTTAGCGGCCCGCGCGCACCGCGCCGTAGCGGGCCATCGCCCGCTCGCGCTCCTGCTTGTGATCGACGACCGGCGCGGGGTAGTCCTCGCCGATCACGCAGCCCGCCGCGCGCTGCTCGTCCTCGCTCATCGTCCACGGCTCGGCGAGCTTCGCGTCCGGCACGCCGCGCAGCTCCGGCAGCCAGCGCCGCACGTACTCGCCGTCGGGGTCGTGGCGGCCCTGCTGGGTCATCGGGTTGTACATGCGGCGGAAGTACGGGGCGGGGTCGACGCCGACCGACGCGATCCACTGCCAGTTGCCGTTGTTGGACGCCTCGTCGCCGCACAGCAGGTGGCGCATGAAGTGCGCCTCGCCGTGCCGCCAGTCGAGGTGCAGGTCCTTGGTCAGGAACGAGCCGACGATCAGGCGGCCGCGGTTGTGCATCCAGCCGCGCGTGAGCAGCTGGCGCATCGCGGCGTCGACGACGGGGAACCCGGTGCGGCCCTCGCGCCAGGCGTCGAGCAGCGCCGGGTCGTCGTCCCACTCGAGCCGGTCGAACTCGCGCCGGTGGTTGTGGTCGACGTTGTCCGGGTGGTTGAGCAGCACGTGGGCGTAGAAGTCGCGCCACGCGAGCTGGCGCACGAACGCGTCCGCGCCCGGGCCGCCGCGCTCGCTCGCGCGCTGCTCGAGCTCGCGCGGGGAGACGCAGCCGAAGTGCAGGTAGGGCGAGAGCTCGGAGGTGCCGCCCGCGAGGAGGTCGTGGCGCTCGTGGTAGTGCTCGAGCCCGGAGCGCAGCCACGCGAGCATGCGCTCCCGGCCGGCGCCCTCGCCCGGCGCGATCGGGTCGCTCGCCTCCGGCTCGGGCGCCGCGGGCAGGCGGCCGACCGCCAGCCCGGACGGGAAGCTCAACGCTCGCGGCGCGCCGTGGACCTCGCGCCGCGGGACCTGCTCCCAGGCGCGGTGGAAGGGCGAGAAGACCGAGTGCGGGCGGCCGTCCTTGGTGCGCACCTGGCCGATGTCGGCGACGAACAGCCCCGGCTGCCGCCGCACCTCCACGCCCTTCCAGCGCCGCCTCGACCCGCCGGTCGCGCGCCATCGCGAACGGCGAGACGTCGGAGGCGAAGTAGAGCGCGCTCGCGCCGACTTCGCGCGCGAGCGCGGGCAGCTCCTTCTCCGGCCGGCCCTCGCGTATGACGAGGTCGGCGCCGCGCTCGCGCAGCGCAGTCCGCAGCTCGGCCAGGGCGCCGAGCAGGAACCACGCGCGGTTGCGGGAGGGGAAGCGCCCTTCCAGCAGCCGCGGGTCGAGCACGAAGACCGGGACGATGCGGTCGCAGTCGAGGTGGGCCGCGGTCAGGGCCGGATGGTCGTGGACGCGCAGGTCGCGGCGGAACCAGACGAGGGCGGTGTTCGGCATACGAGGGGTACGGGCCGAGTGCGGACGTAGACTCAACCCGCGTGGACCTGATTCGCGATTTCCCCCTGTTCCCGCTGGGACTCGTCGCGCTCCCGACCGAGCTGGTCCCGCTGCACATCTTCGAGGAGCGCTACAAGACGATGGTCGCGCGCGTGCTCGAGGAGGAGGGCGAGTTCGGGATCGTCTGGGTCGCCGACGACGGCCTGCGCGAGATCGGCTGCGCGTGCGAGATCGCCGAGGTCCTCGAGCGCATGCCGGACGGCCGGCTGAACCTGGTCGCCCGCGGCACGCGCCCGTTCCGCATCGAGGCGCGCCAGGAGGACCTCGCCTACCCGGCCGGGACGGTCGTGTTCCTCGCCGACGAGGAGGAGGGCCCCATCCCCCCCGACGTCGCCGCGACCGCGCACGCCGCCTACGCCGAGCTCGTCGAGCAGGCGACCGACCACACGCCCGACGAGGAGGAGATCGCGGGCATGACCGCCTACCAGATGGCGGCCACCGTCGACTTCGGGCTCGACGCCAAGCAGGGCCTGCTCGACCTGCGCTCGGAATCGGCCCGGCTCGCCCTCGCCGCACGGCTGTTCCGGGCGGCGCTCAAGCGGCTCGACTTCGTTGAGCGCGCCCAGGCCCGGGCGCGATCCAACGGCCGCGTGCGCTTCCCGGCCTGAGGCGCCTAGTCCTCCAGGACGACCGGGTCGCCGACGGCGACGACCCCGGGCGTCACGGTCGACCCGTAGACCCCGATGCAGGCGTCCCGCTGCTGGGCGATCGCGCGCAGGACCGCCGGGTTGCGCTCGCTCGTCACCGGGTCGACGGTGGTGATCACGCAGCGCTCGTCCTGCTGGTCGACGCGCATCCGCATCCCGCCGACCCGCAGCACGCGGCCGACCCAGGCCTCCTCCTCGAACGGCTCGCTCGCGTCGATCAGCAGGTTGGGCCGGAAGCGCAGGGGATCGAGCTCGCTGCCGACCAGCCCGCCGAGCGCCGCGATGCTCTGGGTCGAGATGAGCGAGAGCGGCATCGCGTCGAAGACGCCGCGGTCCTGCTTGATGACCCGCACGCCCTCGCCCAGCTCGGCGGCCAGCGCCGGGTCGACGACGTCGAGCTCGTCGCCGCCGGGCGTGCGCACGACGGTGCGGGAGTCATCCGGCCGCGACGGGTCGGCGAACGACGGGAGGTAGCGGCCCATGTTCGAGCGCTCGCGGATCGTCATCCACGGGAACCCGCTGCGCTCGATCCCGCTGCGGACGAACGCCCAGCGGCGGTCGCCGGCGAACCCGTGCCAGGACACCTCGATCTCCGCCAGCGGCTCGGCGCCCATCGACTTGACCGGGTACCGCCACAGCGCCGCCACGCGGCCGGCGTCCGTCATCGCCTGACCTTGCAGACGCCCTTGGCGACGTCGCTCGTGAAGGCGACGAGGCGGTTGAACGAGCCGGGCCGCCCGCGCGACCGGTCCGAGAAGGAGATCGTCCCGGCCTCGAGCCGCGCGGTGTAGGACAGGATCGCGCCGCGCCCCTTCGGCAGCTCGAGCCCGAGCGCCGCCTGCGTGTCGAGGTCGCGCGCGAGCTCGCGCGCGGCCAGCAGCCGCTTCGCGCCCATCGGCTGCGGCTTGCCCTTGTTGCAGCGCACGCTGCCGTCGTCGGAGACGAGGATCCGCACGTTCGCGTTCTTGTCGGCGCCGCTGCGCACGACCTCGAACAGGTCGGCGGACGGCGACCCGCAGCCGCCGAGCAGGACGAGCGCGAAGAAGCCTGCGACGGCGCGCCTCACACGACCACCAGGTCGGCGCCCGCGACCTCGCGCAGGAAGCGCGGGGTCGACATCACGCCCTCGAGGTGCTCCGCCACCGCGGCCGCGTCGGCCGCGGTCAGCTCGACCGCCGCCGCGCAGGCCCACAGGCGACAGTCCTCGAGCGCACGCGCGGTCGCTCGCAGCTCGACCAGCGAGCGCGCGAAGGTCTCGCCGTCGGCGACCGCCTCGCAGCGCGCGGCGCGCGCGTGCAGATCGGGGTCGAGCATCGGCGCCAGCGCGCCGAAGGAGACGAGCCCACGCGCCGGCCGCCCGTCCGCCGCGGCGGAGACGAGCAGGGACAGGCCGGTGTAGAGGCGCTCGAGCCGGCCCGACTCGAGGATGGCCGCGATCATCATGTGATCGTATGAGGCAGCTGCTCGACGCCCGTGGGCTGGCCTGCCCGCTCCCCGCGATCAAGGCCAAGGCGGCGCTCGCCGCGCTGCCGCCGGGCGGGACGCTGGTCGTGCTCGCCACCGACCCCGAGGCGCCGGTCGACATCGGCGCCCTGGCCGCCGACGCCGGCCACGCGTTCCGCGCCGACCGCGAGGGCGCGGGGTGGCGGTTGACCCTCGTCAAAGACTCCGGGTAGCCGTACCGAACTCCGCGTCGCAGGAGCTACTGTATCGATACAGACTTGATCGATACAGAAAGGAGGGAACAACGATGATCTCCGCCCTCGCCATCACCGGCAGCAACAGCCTCGCCCGCTCCGCGCTGCCGAACGCCCCGGTCGTCCGGGTCCGCTCGAAGCGCCGGTAGCCTCGGGCACGTGGGAGACGGCGGCCGGGTGACGCTCCAGACCCTGGCCGACGCGCTGGGCGTCTCCCGCACCACCGCCTCGAACGCGTTCAACCGCCCCGACCAGCTCAACCCGGCGCTGCGCGAGCGCGTGCTCGCGCTCGCCGCCGAGCTCGGCTACGCAGGGCCCGACCCGGCCGGTCGGGCCCTGCGCTCCGGCCGCTCCGGCGCGATCGGCGTGCTGCTGACCGAGCAGCTCTCCTACGCGTTCGGCGACCCGGCCGCGGTCAGCACCCTGCGCGGCCTCGCGATCGAGGCGGAGCAGGTGGGGATCTCGCTCGCGCTGCTCCCCGCGCCGCTCGGCGGCGGCCCGGGCTCCGCCGAGGCGGTGACCCGCACGCTCGTGGACGCGTGCTTCGTCTACGCGCTGCCGGAGGGTCACCCGAGCGTCGCGGCCGTGCTCGAGCGGCGGATCCCGGTCGTGGTCTCGGACACGCCGCACATCCCGGGCGTCCCGCTCGTCTCGATCGACGACCGCGGCGGCGCCCGCGCGGCCGCGCAGCACCTGCTCGACCTCGGGCACCGCCGGCTGGCGGTCGCCTCCCTGCGCATCCGCGATGACGACCACACGGGCCTCGTCGACGGCACGCGCCGACGCGAAGCGACCTATCGCGTGACGCGCGAGCGCCTGGCGGGATACGCGGAGGCGCTGACCGCGGCCGGCCTGGAGTGGGACGACGTGCCGATCTACGAGGGTCACCCGAACTCGCGCGCGCTCGGCAGGGCGGCGGTCGAGGCCCTGCTCGCCATCGACCCTTCCCCGACCGCCGTGCTCGCCATGTCCGACGAGATCGCCCTGGGCGTCATCGACGGCGCGCACGCCGCGGGCCGCTCCGTGCCCGAACAGCTGTCGGTCGTCGGCTTCGACGACGCGCCGGCCGCGACCCCGCGCGACCTCACCACGATCCACCAGCCGCTCGTCGACAAGGGCCGCGCCGCGGGGCGGATGCTGCTCGAGGCGATCGCCGGCGGCACGCCCGCCGACGTCACGCTCCCCACGGAGCTCGTCGTGCGCGGCTCGACGGCTACGCCGTGACGACGGCGCCGCCGCGGCGCGGGTCGCCCGCGCCGCGCATCTCGCCCGTCGCGGGATCGCGGCGGACCGCCTGCGCGCCGCCGAAGAACACGTTGAGATCCTTGAACGGCGCGAGCTTGCGCCCCGCGGCGGTGAGCGCGTCGGCGTCGACGCCGGGCTCGGCGTAGACCACGCCGTCCTCCCAGTGCACGCGCGGCGCCTCGACCGCGCCGACCAGCGACAGCCCGCGGTCGATCACCCCGATGATCACCTGGAGGATCGCGGAGCGGATGCGGTTGGAGCCCGCGGAGCCGAGCGCGAGGTGGACGGCCCCGTCGCGCGCGACCACCGTCGGGGCCATCATCGAGGGCAGCCGCCGCCCGACGGGGTGGGTGAAGAACCCGAGCGGCGAGAGGTCCTCCTCGCCCATCATGTTGTTGAGGTGGAGGCCGGTGCCGGGCACGATCACGCCCGAGCCCTCGCCGTTCGTGCACGTCACCGCGCACGCCCGCCCGTCGCCGTCGAGGACCGAGATGTGCGTGGTCGAGCCGAGCTGGGAGGCCATGAACTCCTCGAGGAAGCCGGGCCGGTCGAGGCCCTCCATGAACTCCGGCGTGCGCGCCTGGTGGGCTTCCTCCATCGCCGCCACGAGCCGCCCCTGGGTCGGCGGCGCCGGCTCGCGGTCGAGCTGGGCGAGCACGGACGCGATCAGGATCCCGCCGGCCGACGGCGGGGGGTTCGTGAAGACGTCGTAGCCGCGGTACCCGACACGGATCGGCTCGCGCGCGATCGCCTCGTAGCCCGCGAGGTCCGCCTCGGTCAGCGTGCCGCCGCCCGCGGCCACCCGCTCGCACGCCGCGCGCGCGATGTCCCCGGTGTAGAACGGCGCCGCACCTTCCTCGCCGAGCCGCTCGAGCGTGTCGGCCAGCTCCGGGTTCGCGAGCACATCGCCCTCGCGCGCCACCCGATCGCCGATCCAGTAGATCGCGCGCGCCTCGGGCGAGCTGGCGGTGATCGGCTCGAGCAGGGCGAAGATGTAGGCCTGCTGCGCGTTGAGCTCCACGCCCGCACGCGCGAGCGCGGCGCCCGGCGCGACGAGGTCGGCGAGCGGGAACGTGGCGAAGCGGCGGTGCGCCTCGCAGATCCCCGCCGGCGTGCCGTAGGCGCCGCACGACGCGGCGCCGACGTGGAAGACCTGGGCGGCGGCCTCGAAGAACACCTCGGCCGGGACGAGCGGCGCGCGGCTCGACGGGTCGGCGCCGTCACCGGGTGCCGCCACGAAGAAGTCGAGCAACGCGGGCGCCTCGCCCGGCTCGGCCACGAGCATGTAGCCGCCCGCCCCGAGCCCGGTCAGCTGCGGCTCGCACACGAACGACGCCACCATGGCGGCGAGCGCCGCGTCGACAGCGTTGCCACCGGCGCGCAGGATCTGCGCGCCGGCTTCTGCTGTCAGCGGATGGCCCGCGGCAACGACGCCCCTCACGGGGCGCACACTAGAAGCGAGGGATGAACTCCGGCACGTCGACGTCGATCCGCGCGGACCGCTCACGCTGGTTGCGCGTGACGCGCGGCTCGCCCGCCGGCTCGGCGAAGCGCCGCATCCCAGGCGACTCCTCTTCGCGGCGCACCGGGCGCTTGTCGCCGTAGCCCGTCGCGACCACGGTGATCCAGACCTCGTCCTCGAGCTTGTCGTCGAGCATCGCCCCGAAGATGATGTTCGCGTCGGGGTGAGCCGCCTCCTGGACGGCCTTCGCGGCCTCGTTGACCTCCCACAGGGAGAGATCGCGGCCGCCGGTGATCGACAGCAGGATCGAGCGCGCGCCCTCGACCGACGTCTCGAGCAGCGGGGACTCCACGGCCTGCCTCGCGGCATCCAGCGCCCGCGTGTCGCCCGTGCCCATGCCGATGCCGAGCAGCGCGTTGCCGGCCTCGGACATGATCGTCCGCACGTCGGCGAAGTCGAGGTTGATCAGGCCCGGAAGCGTGATCAGGTCCGAGATGCCCTGGACGCCCTGGCGCAGCACGTCGTCGGCGACCCGGAAGGCCTCGACCATCGAGGTGTTCTTGTCGAGCACCGACAGCAGCCGGTTGTTGGGGACGACGATCAGCGTGTCGACCTCGGCCGCCAGCGCCTCGATGCCCTTCTCCGCCGCCGCCAGGCGGCGCGAGCCCTCGAAGCCGAACGGCTTGGTGACCACGCCGACGGTCAGGGCGCCCAGCTCACGGGCGATCCGCGCGATCACGGGCGCGGCGCCCGTGCCGGTGCCGCCGCCCTCGCCCGCGGTGATGAACACCATGTCCGAGCCCTTGAGCAGCGCCTTCGTCCGGTCGTAGTCCTCCATCGCGGCCGTGCGGCCGAGATCGGGGTCCGAACCGGAGCCGAGCCCGCGCGTGGAGTCGTTGCCGATCTGCACGCACACGTGCGCCGACGCGGACTGCAGCGACTGCGAGTCGGTGTTGACGGCGAGGAACTCGACGCCCGACACCTCGGCCTCGATCATGCGGTTGACCGCGTTGACGCCGGCGCCGCCGACGCCGACCACGCGCAGCTGCGGCTTGCCGACCGGGCCGGTGCCGTCCCAGCTGCCGTAGGAATGCTCGACCGCCGCCGGCTCGTGGCTCGGCGGGGACATCAGGTTCTCGGGCAGATCGGAGGAGAACGCGTGGCGCAGCCGCTCCTGCGGGGAGGGCACGCGCGGCGCGTCCGGCTCGGTCTTGGGTGCCGCGGCCTGCTTCTTGGGCGCGTGCGACTCCTCGACCACCTGGGTCCCGGGAGCGTCCTCCAGCCCCTCGGTCTCCGTCTTGCGGAACAGGGCCGCGAGCGGACCCTCGCGCATGCTCGCCCGCTTACCTGCCATTCGAGAGCACCTCCTTCGCCAGTTGGCGATAGGCGTCGGCAGCCGTGCCCGACGGGTCGTACTTGAGCACCGACATACCCTTCACGGGCGCCTCCGCGAACCGGATCGTCTTGCGGATCCGCGCGCCGAACACCCGGTCACCGAAGTTCTCCTCGAGGATCTGGATCGCCTCTTTCGCGTGCAGCGTCCTCGAGTCGACCATCGTGGGAAGGATGCCCATGATGTCCACATCGGGATTGAGGTTCTCGCGAATCATCGAGAGGGTGTTCTGGAGCTGGATCAGCCCGCGCATCGAGAGATACTCGCACTGCACGGGGACGATCACCTTGTCGGCCGCGGTCAGCGCGTTGATCGTCAATAGTCCCAGGGACGGCGGCGTATCGATGCAGACGAAGTCGTAGTCCTCCGCGATCGGTCGCAGCGCCTTGTCCAGCGAGCGCTCGCGGCCGATCTTCGTCGACATCGCGATCTCGGCGCCGGCGAGGTCGATCGACGCGCAGGCGATGTCGATCTCGCGCTTGCGGATGACCTCGCGGATGGAGAGGTCATGGACGAGCACGTCGTACATCGACGTCTCGAGCGAGTCGGGGTCGATGCCCTGCGACATCGTCAGATTGCCCTGCGGGTCCATGTCGATACACAGGACGCGATGGCCCTCCTCAGCGAAGGCCGCCGCAAGGTTCAGCGTGGTGGTGGTCTTCGCGACGCCGCCCTTCTGGTTGGCGAATGCGATGACCTTGGCCTTGCCGGTCACGTGGTGCTCCGATCAGGGTCGGGTTGATCCATCGTCCTCGGCTATTCGCACCCGGCGGCGCTGTTCCTTCATTCGATCGCCCCCACGTGCCGATAGGACCGGAATGAAGATTCTGGTGGCAGACGACTCCATGGTGGTGCGGCGCCTTGTGTGCGCGCGCCTGGCCGCGGACGGTCATGAGGTGTACGAGGCGGAGGACGGCCAGGCGGCCGTCGATGTCGCGCTGCGGGAGCGGCCCGATGTGATCGTGCTCGATCGCCAGATGCCGAAGATGGACGGCTTCGAGGTCTGCACCCGGCTGCGGCAGGACACCACGCTGCGGTCGGTCGGGATCCTCATGCTGACGGACAACCGGGGCGAGCACACGCTGATCGAGAGCCTGGAGCGGGGGGCCGACGAGTTCATGTCGAAGCCCTTCAGCCCGCGCGAGCTCTCCATCCGAGTCCGGTTGCTCGGCGCTCGACTGTCGCTCGCCCAGACCGGCTGAGCGTCGGGGCCATGGGCCCGCTCACGATCGCGCTGCTCGCCATCGCCGGCCTCGTCGTGCTCAACCTCGGCGCGGCCGTCGGCGTGCGCGTGCTGCTGACCTACAAGCGCGTGCGGGAGAGCACGGCCCGTATCCGCCTGCGCATGCGCGAGGGCGTCGCGGCCTTCGCGGTCGAGATCACCGACGAGCTCCCGCGCGCGCTCACGACCTTCGAGCGGCGGCTGCTGCGGGAGACCCTGCTCGAGACCGCCCACGAGCTCTCCGGCGCCGCGCGCGAGCGGCTGGCCGCCAGCTTCGCGGAGCGCGGCTTCATCTCCGAGGCGGAGCGCGGCCTGCGCTCGCGCATGATGCTGCACCGCGTGCGCGCCGCCGAGGTGATCGGCGAGCTCGGAGGGCTCGACACCGTGCCCGCGCTGCGCAAGGGCCTGCGCGATCGCGAGCCGCTCGTGCGCTTCGCCTGCGCGCACGCGCTGACCCGGGTCGGCGCCGTCGGGGTGCTCGACGAGATCCTCGGCGCCCTGGCCGAGGGCGACGACCACTTCGGGCAGGGCGCGATGGCCGAGGTGCTGCTCGACTCCGGGCCCGACTCCGTCAACGAGCTGCGCACGCTGCTCGGCGACCCGCGGCACCCGCAGCGGCGCCGCCTGATCGTCGTCGTGCTCGGCGAGCTGCGCGCGTTCGAAGCCGTCCCCGAGCTGACCGCCTCGCTGCGCGATCGCGACGACGAGCTGTGCGCCCGCGCCTGCCACGCGCTCGGCAAGATCGGCGACCCGGAGAGCGCCGGACCGCTCGCGGCCGTCGCGCTCGACGGCTCGCGCCCCTGGTTCGTGCGGACCGCCGCCGCCGGGGCCTGCGGGCAGATCGGCGATCCTCGCACCGCCGGGACGCTGGTCGACGCGCTCGACAGCGAGGAGTGGTACCCGCGCAACGCGGCGGCGACCGCGCTGGTGCAGCTCGAGGACGTCGGCGTCGCCGCCGTCTGCAGCCGCGTCGCCTCGCTCGAGCCCGAGTCGGTCGCGCACTACTGGGGCCTGCTCGACGCCGCCGGCCGGACCGAGGCGATCATCGCCCGCGCCGCCGCCGGCGAGCGCCGGATCCGGCGGCTGGTGAACGCGGCGGCCCGCGCCGGGGCGACCGCCCGGCTCGAGGAGCTGGCCCGGCGAGCAGTCGGCGGTCGGGCGCTACGCCAGGCGCGCTGCTCGCCCAGCACGTGGTCGACCCCGAGCCCACTGCCTCGGCCAGAGGCCTCGTCAACGCTCCGCTCGCGGTGCCGGCGTGATGCACGACCTCTTCAGCGTGATCAACCACATCGTGCTGGCCTACTTCGTGCTCCTGCTCGGGTCCTACTCGTTGGTGACCCTGATGTCGTGGGTGCAGGTCCGCCGCTACTACCGCCGCCTCGTCCACGCGCGCCTCCAGCGCTCGGTGCGCTCGCAGCTGACGCCGCCGATCTCGATCTGCGCGCCCGCCTACAACGAGTCCGAGGTGATCGTCGACGCGATGCGCTCGATGCTCGGCCTCCGCTACCCGGAGCACGAGGTCGTCCTCACCAACGACGGCTCGACCGACGACACGCTCGACCAGCTGATCGAGGCGTTCTCGATGTACCGCGTCGACCAGCCCGAGCACCCGCGCATCCCGTGCGCGCGCGTGCGCGGCGTGTGGCGCTCGCGCACCCACTCCAACCTCGTCGTGGTCGACAAGGAGAACGGCGGCCGCGCCGACGCGCTCAACGCCTCGATCAACTTCGCGCGCTACCCGCTCGTCTGCTGCGTCGACGCCGACTCGCTGCTCGAGCCGGAGGCGCTCGTCACCGTGGTGCGGCCGTTCATCGAGCGCCCCGACCGGACGATCGCGGCCGGCGGGATCATCCGCGTCGCCAACGGCTGCGAGGTCACGCGCGGGCACGTCACCAAGGTCGGGCTGCCGAAGCAGTGGCTGCCGATGTTCCAGACCGTCGAGTACCTGCGCGCGTTCACCGCCGCGCGCACCGGCTGGAGCATGATCAACTCGCTGCTGATCATCTCGGGCGCGTTCGGGATCTTCCGCAAGGACGCCGTGATCGACGTCGGCGGCTTCGCGAGCGACTCGATCGGCGAGGACTTCGAGCTCTGCATGCGCCTCCACGCGCGCATGCGCGAGCTCAAGCGGCCGTACCACATGGCGTTCGTGCCGGACCCGGTGTGCTGGACCGAGGCGCCCGCGCGGCTGGGCCAGCTCGGCGGCCAGCGCGACCGCTGGCACCGCGGCCTCACCGACACGCTCGTGCGGCACCGGCGCATGATCTTCAACCCTCGCTACGGCGCGGTCGGGATGGTCGGGCTGCCGTTCTTCGTGTTCTTCGAGTTCCTGGGGGCGTTCATCGAGGCGGTGGGGTACATCGCGATGACGCTCGGGTTCGCGTTCGGCTTCATCAGCCCGGCGTCGGCGTCGCTGTTCTTCCTCGTCGCGGTCGGCTCGGGCGTCTGCCTGTCGCTGTCGGCGCTGTTGCTCGAGGACATGGCGTTCCGCAAGTTCGGGCGCTGGCGCGACTTCGCGCGGCTGGTGATCTTCTGCGTGATCGAGAACTTCGGCTACCGCCAGGTGATGACCTACTACCGCGTGCGCGGGTTCGTCTCCTACATCCGCGGCGACGAGGGCTGGGGCACGATCGACCGCGCCGGCTTCACCCCCGACGCGCTGCAGGCCGACGTCGGGATGCGCTAAAGCGTGCCCTGAAAGGCACTTGCACGCCGGTGGCGGAAGCCCGTATGCTCGCGCTCGTGAGTGCTCTGGAAGCCGACGTCGCCGAACTCGAGCACGTCCGCGCGCCCGCCGTCGAGGCGCCTGCGCCCGCCGCGCACGAGCAGAGCACCCCTGCGTCGCTCGCCGCCAGCGTCGGCAACCACAACTTCGGGCAGCTGCTCTCGCGCATGCAGGACGGCGAGGGGATCCTGCCCAGCGGCGTCGCCCATCCGGCCATCGAGTCCGCCATCGCCGCCGCGCGCGGCGGCGGCAGCCCGCTCGACGGCAGCCTCGCCGCCTCGTTCGGCAACTCGCTCGGCCACTCCGTCGCCGACGTGCGCGTCCACACCGACTCGACCGCGGCGGCGCTGACCCGCGCGGTCTCGGCCCGCGCCTTCGCGACCGGCACGGACATCTTCTTCGCACCCGGGGAGTACAACCCCGGGACGTCGTCCGGCCGGGAGCTGATCGCCCACGAGGTGGCCCACACCGACCAGCAGCGCGGCGCGCCGCTGTCCGGCCCACTGGTCGTCTCGAACCCGGGCGACGCACTCGAGGTCCAGGCGGATGGCGTCGCCCGCGAGCTCGTCGGCTGACGCCGCCGCGGCCGTCGGCTTCGCGTTCCTCGACGCCCGGCTGAGAGCCCACGTCGAGCGCGCGGCCGCGGGGGATCCGAACCCCGGCGACCCGCTGCGCGGGCTGTACATCTCCGACGACCAGGCGCTGGCGCTGGCCGCCGACGCCCGCGCCGATGACGCCGACGCCCGCCTCGCCGACGCCGGCGCGCGCCTCGGGCTCGACGCGCTCGACACCGCCGTGCTCGGCCTCTGCGCCGCGCCCGAGCTGCACCCCCGCTACGGCCGCCTGTTCGCCTACCTGCACGACGACGTCACGCGCCGGCTGGCCAGCCCGCGGCTCGTCGCCGAGCTGCTCGCGGGCGACGGCGTCGCCGCCTCCGACGTGCTCGCCTGCTTCGGCCACGCCGCCGCCCTGCGCCGCACCGGCGCCCTGCGCCTGGTCGACGGCGACGGGACCACGCCGCTCGCCGACCGCGCGGTCAAGATCGCCGACCCGCTGGCCGCCTTCCTGCTCGGGCTCGGCGCGCCGCTCGACCCGCTCAGCGGCGGGCGCCTGCGGCGCGAGTCGGTGCCCGCCGAGAGCCCGGGCCGCGAGGAGTCGATGACCGAGATCGCCGGCTTCCTCGGTGCCCCGACCAAGCTCCCGCTGGTGATCGCCGGGCCCGACGCCGCCGCGCTCGTGTCCTACGCCGCCGGCCGGCCGCTGCTGCTGACCGACGTGCGCGATCTCTCCAAGCCCGAGGTGATGGCCGACGCCGCGCTGTGCTGCGCGCTCGAGGGCCGGATGCTGTGCGGCGACGGGCTCGAGCGCCTCGAGCCGGCCGAGCGGATCGCGCTGCTGCGCGCGATCGACGAGCACCCGGACCGGCTCGTGCTGCTCGCGCCCACGCGCTCCGGTGCGCTGACGCTCGGCGACCGCACCGTGCTGCTGGTCGAGGTGCCGATGCCGACCTTCGGCGAGCGGCAGGCGGCGTGGTCCGAGCTGACCGGCGCCGACGACACGCGCGACGTCAGCGCCAAGTTCCGGCTCTCGCTGGCCCAGATCAAGCAGGCCGCCGAGGTCGCCACCATCACCGCGCAGTCGCGCAACGGCGCCGCCCCCGCGCCGGAGGACCTCGACCGCGGCGCCCGCCACGCCTCCTCCTCGCTGCTCGGCGAGCTCGCCACCCAGCTGACCCCGCGCTACCGCTGGTCGGAGCTCGTGCTGCCGAACCGCCAGCGCGAGGTCCTCGGCTCGATCTCGGCCTACCTGCGCCACCGCGACCGCGTCCTCTCCGAGTGGGGCTACGAGCGCGCCGTCGCGCGCACCCAGGGTCTCAAGGTGCTGTTCGCCGGCGAGTCGGGCACCGGCAAGACGATGGCCGCCGAGGTCCTCGGCTCCGAGCTCGGGCTCGAGCTCTTCCGCGTCGACCTCTCCACGATCGTCTCGAAGTACATCGGGGAGACGGAGAAGAACCTCGACCGCATCTTCGAGGCGGCCACCGGCTCCAACGCGATCCTCTTCTTCGACGAGGCCGACGCGCTGTTCGGCAAGCGCTCGGACGTGTCCGACGCCCACGACCGCTACGCCAACATCGAGGTCGCCTACCTGCTGCAGAAGATGGAGGGCTACGCGGGCGCGGTCATCCTCGCGACCAACTTCCGCCAGAACATCGACGACGCGTTCGTGCGCCGGCTCGACTTCGTGATCGACTTCCCGTTCCCCGAGGCCGAGGACCGCAAGCTGATCTGGCGCCTGCTGCTGCCCGAGGAGGCGCCGCTCGACGACGACGTCGACCTCGAGTTCCTCGCGACCCAGTTCAAGCTCTCCGGCGGCGCGATCCGCAACTGCTCACTGGCGGCCGCGTTCCAGGCGGCCGACGAGGGGCAGTCGATCACCATGCGCCACCTGATCCGGGCCGTGGCGCTGGAGTTCGGCAAGCAGGGGCGGCTGACGCTGCAGACCGACTTCGAGCAGTTCCACGAGTTGATCGGGCCGGGGCGGTAGTGGCGGTTCGAACTGCGCATTGAGGAGAGGGTGCGGGGTGCCGCGGCGACCCTCGTGCCAGCCGCGGCGACGTTCGCCGGCACCACCGGCTACGCGTGCAGCAACCCCAGCTCCGCGAACTTCGCGAGCGCCGCGTCGAGTGACGGAGCGTCGAGCGCACCCGGGAACGCCTCGAGGATCGCCTCCCGGTCCCGCGTCCCGTCGAGCAACCCCAACAAAGCCCCCGTCGGCTCGTCCGTGATCCGCACGACCTGATTGCGCAGCGTCGTGACCACCGCACCCGGCCGCGCCTGCTACCGCGCCAGCCCGCTCGCCCGCGGCCGCTCACCCGCGACCGCCGCCGCCGGCGACGGCACGACGTGGAACGCCACGGCACCCGCGTCGAAGCCCTGGACCAGCGACTCCGCCAGCGTCATCGGCCTCCTACGCCGAGCCGTTCGCGCAACGTCGCGAACGGCACCGGCGCCCGTCGCCGAGCGCCGCGCGGATCGCCTCGGGCGCCTCGTCGCCGTCCAGCGCGACGAACAGCTTCTGCACCGCCGCCCGGTCGACCCGCGGCGCCGGCGCGCGGTCGGCGTGACACACCAAGAGAGCTGCGGAAGCGCCGCATCACGAGCAGGTCGAAGTACTGCTCGCGCGCGACGCGGTCGTCGCCGGCCGACGCCTCGACGAAGGCGGAGACGGCAGGTGACCACGGCGGCTCGCGGCTGCTCTCCGGCGACGCGTCCCCGACGTACGCCATCCCGTGGCGGGCGATCGCCGCGGCGAACTCCGTGAACCAGACCGGCGCGTAGGTCGAGCCGAGCAGGTCGTGCACGAGCATCGAGTCGGGCGCGGTGGCGAGCGCGTGCACGTCCTCCCCCACGACCCCGGAGTAGAACGACGGCCCCGCCGACTCGCCGAGCTGGTCGAGCAGGGTGAACAGCCCGCGCGCCCGCTCGGCGCGCTCGAGCGGCTCGTCCAGCCCGCGCGCGTGCCACTGGGCCATCTCGCGCAGCATCTGGCGCATGTGGCCGCCCGGATGCGCGGTGTAGGAGAGGTAGGCGATCCCGTCCGGCGAGAGGTGGCTGCGGCACGACGCGAGCACCGCCTCGCGCACGTGCTCGGGCGCCCACGCGTAGAGCCCGTGGACGATCACGTAGTCGAACTCGCCGAGCTCCCCCTGCGTCAAGGCGAGCACGTCGCCGACGTCGAAGGTCACGTTGTCGAGCCCCGCCGCCGCCGCGGTCGCCTGGGCCACCTCGACCGCCGTCGGGGCGAGGTCGACGCCGACCGCGCGCACGCCGGGGTCGGCGGCCGCGATGCCCGCGAGGTTCGCGCCCGCGCCGCAACCGAGCTCGAGCACGCGCGCCTCCCGCGGGTCGGGCAGGGGTCAGCCCGTGCAGGGTCGCGACGGTCGCCAGGACCGCCGGCCGCGTCTGGGCGAAGGGGAGGTTGGCGTAGGGGATCTCGTCGTAGGCGGTGGTGGCCATGGACACAATCTTTTCCCACGCGGGCATGCAGCGCGTTTAGGGTCGGTCCAGTGCCGGCCGTAGTAGACGTACCCCTCAACACCTCACTGGCGGATCTCGACGAGGCGCTGAGAACGCTGTTGCGCCGTGAGCTCGAGCGTCATGGCTTCGAGGGCGTGGAGATCGCGTTCGACGCGCCCGCCTCCGACTGGTCGGCCAAGCTCACCGCGCCGACGGTCAACCTCTTCCTCTACGACCTGCGCGAGAACCTCGGCCAGTCCGAGGCCAGCCCGCGCGACGTGCGCGTCAACGGGGCGAACATGTCGGCGCCGCCGCCGATGCGCCTCGAGGTCACCTACGCCGTCACGGCGTGGACCAAGGCGGTCGAGGACGAGCACCGCCTGCTCTCGCAGGTGCTGTCCATCCTCTTCTCGCACACCTCGCTCCCCGCCGACCTGCTCACGGGCCGGCTCGCCGGCGCCAGCCAATTTCGCTCGATCGAGACGGAGGTCGGGCGCCCGAAAGAGGAGAAGGCAGATTTCTGGACGTCGATCGGTGGCCGCTACAAGGCGTCGATCGACTACGCGATCCGGATCGAGGTCGAGTCCGGCCTGATGTTCCTGCGCGGGCCCGAGGTGCGGTCGCAGACCATGCGCCTCGAGCTCGACGGCGTCCGCCGCACGATGGAGGAGCTCCAGCGCTTCGGCGGCGTCGTGCGCGACTCGAGCGGCGACCCCGTCGCCGACGCCTGGGTCGCGCTGCCCGATCTCGGGAAGATGACCAGCAGCGACCGCGAGGGACGTTTCCTGTTCGATGGCCTGCGCCCCGGTGACCACAAGGTCGAGGCGCGCACAGCGTCCGGGGAAGAGGCGAGCGGAGTGGCCAAGGTGCCCGGCGGGGGCGTCGACTTGGAGCTGGGCGGAGCCCGGCGCAAGTCGTCATCGAAGCGCGGATGACCAGTCGGGCAAAACAGGTCTGCCCGAACGGTTGCCCTCCGTCCTCTATCGCGTGGAGCGACGGATCGGCGATGGTCGGGACGTGGATCACCACGACGCACCGCGGGTGCTGCTGGGAAATCTCTCCCCGATCATGGTCATCGGAATGGCCCGCGTCCTCACCGAGGACGGCGCCGACGTGATCGGCCAGGAGCGACACCCCAGCAGCATCGTCACGACGGCCTCCAGGACCCAGCCGGATGTGGTGGTGCTGGACATCAGCACTGAGGGATCGCGTGAGCTCGGAGCACGCGTGCAGCAGGTGTCCCCGGACACCAAGGTGATCTTCTGCGACAGCCGCGAAGGCGCAATGGAGGTGCTCGATCCGGGCGCCGACGAGCTCCGCACGGTGGGCGTCGATACGTCGGAAGGTCTTCGAACGGAATTGGCTATGAGTCGAGTTAAGGAGTGATATGCCCACGTACCTGACGCCAGGCGTCTACGTCGAGGAGGTCCCCTCCGCGAACAAGCCGATCGAGGGCGTCAGCACCTCGGTGGCGGCCTTTGTCGGCCTGACCCCTGGTGGTCCCGTCAACACCCCGATGCGGATCTCGAACTGGACCCAGTTCGCGAAGATCTTCGGGGATCCGAGCAACCCGGACAACGGGCCCTTCATGGAGGGCACGTACATGGCCCATTCCGTGTATGGCTTCTTCCAGAACGGCGGCTCGAACTGCTGGATCGTGCGAGTCGGCGAGGAGAACGGCGCCGGCGCGAGGCCGCAGGCCGCTCTGCCCGCCGCGACCGACAAGTCCGTCGAGGCCTTCCGCGCCCAGGCGCTGCCCAAGGTCGACGGCACGGTCGAGGTCGAGCTGACCGAGGAGCCCAAGGCGGGCGAAGGCGACGCCACCTACAAGCTGGTCGTCACCTCCGGGAGCGAGAGCGAGGAGTACGACGGCCTCACGCTCAAGAAGGGCCGCAACAACATCGCGACCAAGGTCAACGCGTCTTCGAAGCTCGTCAAGATCGAGGACACGGGCGCGTCGCTCCCCGAGGCGCAGCGCGTCCCGGCGACCGGCAAGTACTCGCTGTCCGCGCCGGCCCAGGAGCCGTCCGAGGTCAACCCGGGCCACTTCTCCGGTGACGAGGCCCGCCGCAAGGGCATGGGCGCGCTCTCGGCCATCGACGAGGTGACGATGGTCCTGATGCCGGACCTGTGGACGATCGGCAACGACACCCAGGTGCGCGATCTCCAGGGCAAGATGATCGCCCACTGCGAGAACATGGGCGACCGGATGGCGATCCTCGACACGCCGCCCGACCTGCTCCCGCAGGAGATCCTCGAGTGGCGGATGAACACCGCCGGCTACGACTCGAAGATGTCGGCGCTCTACTACCCGTGGATCGAAGTCATGGATCCGCTGACCAACCGGCCGATCAACATCCCGCCGTCGGGTCACATCGCGGGCCTGTGGTGCCGCGTCGACGAGTCCCGCGGCGTGCACAAGGCGCCGGCCAACGAGGTCGTCATGGGCGCGAACGGCCTGGCCTTCCAGGTCACGCACCCGGAGCAGGGCGGCCTCAACAAGGTCGGCATCAACTGCATCCGCGCGTTCCCCGGCCGCGGCATCCGCGTGTGGGGCGCCCGCACCCTCTCGAGCGACCCGGAGTGGCGCTACATCAACGTGCGCCGGCTGTTCAACTACATCTCCGAGTCGATCATGGAGGGCACGCAGTGGAGCGTGTTCGAGCCGAACGACCAGTTCCTGTGGCTCCAGCTGCGCAACGCGGTGTCGAGCTTCCTCACCCGGACGTGGAGGTCGGGCGCGCTGTTCGGCAACTCGCCGGCCGAGGCGTTCTTCGTCAAGTGCGACGCGGAGACCAACCCGCCCGACGTGATCGAGGCCGGGCAGGTCGTCTGCGAGGTCGGGATCTCGCCGGTCAAGCCGGCCGAGTTCGTGATCTTCCGCCTCAGCCAGTACTCCGGCGGCGGCGGCGCAGAAGTCTCCGAGTAGTAGCCACCCCCTGAACCCAATCCGACTGAGAACGAGGAGAACAACCCGTCATGGCTGACGACCAGAAGACAGAAGCGATTAAGTACTGGAAGGTGCAGGCCGACGGCCTGGCTGACCTGGGGATGTTCTACCAGTGCAGCCTGCCGTCGATGAGCCTCACGACCCAGGACTTCAAGGTCTGGGACGACCAGTCCAAGCCGAACCCGCTGCCGGTGGGCGTGCAGGCGACCTTCGGCGACGTGACGCTGAGCCGCGGCGTCGACGCCCAGGGTGAGCTCTACAACTGGATCTCCAAGATCGCCCAGAAGGGCGCGACCCCGGACACGGTCAAGGACGTGACCCTGCTGGCGTGCAACGCCGACGGCGACCCGGTCCAGACGTGGCTGCTCAAGACGGCCTACCCGTCGTCCTACCAGGCCTCCGGCCTGGCGGCCGCCGGCACGGACGTGCTGACGGAGTCGGTGTCGATCCACTACACGGAGGCGCAGCTCGACGGCAAGGGCGGCCTCACCGGCACGATCGACTAGGCGACCAGGCCGGGCGGAGCTGAGGAGCGATGAGAACCGAGATCCCCTTCACGCTTCCGCGCGGGCTGCTCGACGACGAGGGCGGGGTGCACCGCGAAGGTGCGATGCGCCTCGCCACGGCGCGCGACGAGATCGAGCCGCTGCGAGACCCGGAGGTGCGCCGCAACGAGGCGTACCTCTCGGTCCTGCTGCTGTCCCGGACCGTCACGCGCATCGGCGACGTGACAGAGATCACTCCTGAGGTGATCGAGGCGCTGTACGCAGCTGACTTCGATCACCTTCAGCGTCTCTACGAACGTGTGAACACGGACGGCGAGGCGGTCGGCGTCGTGCACTGCCCGGAATGCGCGAATGAGTTCGAGGTCGATCTGACGGACATCGAGGACGGTCGATTGGGGAAATGACGCGGCCGTCTTCGCCGGAGTGCATCGCGGAGACGGCCCGCCTCGCCTATCACCTCCACTGGCCGCTGGACACGATCCTCGACCTGGAGCACCGAGACCGCAGGAACTTCCTCGCGGAAGCTGACGCACTCGCCGGCGTGGTCGCAGAAGGCGACTGGACCGACGACACCACCGAGTGGGCCCTAGAGGGCTGAGATGGAACCCAACGACCGCACACCCACAGGCGAGGGATCCTCGCGCCGCGGGCGCCCGCCCGTGCGGCTGGCGCCCAAGCCGGCCCTGGGCGCGACCGCGCGCCTCGGCGGCGAGGTGGCCGCAGCCCGGGCCCCTGGGCGCGTGCTGCGTGCGGCGACGAGGCTGAGCCCGCCGCGCCCGGGTGCGCCGAGCGCGCCCGCCCCGGAGCAGGAGATCGCGCGCAGCGCGGCCGAGCCCCCCGCCCCGATCCCGGCGCCCGCGGTCTCGGACACGCCGGTCGGGATGGAGGACTGGCACGCGGCCTGGATCTTCGGCGGCGACGCCGAGAAGGCGATCGCGATGTCCGAGCAGGCGATCGCCCGGAACCCCGACGCCAAGCCCGGGCGCGGGAAGCTGCAGCGCAGCCGCGGGGCGCGGATCGTCGAGGGGCGCGCGTCCGGCGTGCCGGAGCCGACGCCGCCGTCCGCCTCGGTCGCCCGCGAGGCGGCCGAGCCGACCCTGCCCCCGATCCCCGGCGCCGCCGTGCCCGAGCCCGAGACGCCTGCCGCCGCGCGCAAGCGCATCTCCCGCAGCCCCGCCGGGTCGGCGCGCTCGGAGCCGGTCCCGGATTCGCCGACGCCGAAGGTGCAACCGCCTTCGATCATGCGCAGCGCGTCGAAGCCGGTGCCCGCGCGCGAGGCTCCCGCCGCCGCGGCCCCGCCGCCCGAGGGAGAGCGCCCGGCGCCCGTCCGGATGGAGCTGCGCCGCCGCGAGCCGGCACCGCAGTCCGTTCCCGTGCGCCCGCGCATGCAGCGCGCGACCCGCGGCTCCGTGCAGCGGCCCGCCGCTCCCGCACCGGTGGCCGACATCGTCGTGGCCCCGCCGCCGGCCGAGCGCGGGGTGTTCCGCCGCGCCCTCGACGCGCTGACCGGCCGCGGCCCGGCGGCGGTCGAGATCAACCCGGCGACCCCAGGCCCGCCGCCGGTGGGTGGCCCTGACTCCGCCGTCCCCACGCCCCCCTCGGTCAGCGGCCCGCAGTCCTCCGCGAAGTCCTCGCCGTCCGTGAGCGGGCCGCAGTCCTCCGCGTCCGGCAGCGGCCGGATCTCGCGCCGCCCCGCCTCGGCGCAGGTCTCCGGGCCGTCGTCGTCGGCCCCCCAGTCGCCACCGGTTTCGGGCCCGCAGTCTTCGGCCTCGCCCTCGGCGCCGGTGCGCGGACCCGGCCCGTCGATCCAGGTGCCGACCCCCGTCGCCCCGCCCGAGTCCTCCGCGCCCGCCCCCGCGCCGGTGCACGGCCCGCAGCCGGGCGCCGTCGCCCGCACGCCCGTGTCGGGTCCCGGCTCGGCGGCCACACCCTCGCCGCCGGTCTCCGGACCCCAGTCCTCCGCCGCGCCGTCGTCGCCGGTGTCCGGCCCGTCATCGTCCGCCGGCCCCGCCGCTCCGGCGGGCGGACCGCAGTCACCGGCCGCACCACTGCCTCGGCCAGAGGCCTCGTCACCGCTTCGCTCGCCGCCCGTCTCCGGCCCACAGTCCTCAGCAGCGCCCTCACCGCCCGTGAGCGGCCCGCGCTCGTCCGCCGTCGCCCGCGAGCCGGTCTCCGGCCCCGGGTCCTCCGCCTCGCCCGCGCCCCCGCAGCACGGACCGCAGTCGTCGGCCCCACTGCCTCGGCCGGCCTCTCCCGCTTCGCTCGCCGCCGCAGCACGGCCCGCAGTCGGCCGCGAAGCCCTCCCCGCCGGTCAGCGGCCCGCCGTCGTCCGCCGTCTCGCGCGCGCCCGTCCACGGCCCCGAGTCCTCCGCGTCACCCGCACCGCCGCAGCACGGCCCTGGGTCCTCCGCCGCGTCGCTGCCGCCGCAGCACGGACCGCAGTCGACGGCCAAGCCCTCCCCGCCGGTCAGCGGCCCACCGTCGTCCGCGGTCTCGCGCGCGCCCGTCCACGGCCCCGGCTCCTCCGCCGCGCCACTGCCGCCGACCTCACGGCCCGCAGTCGACCGCGAAGCCCTCCCCGCCGGTCAGCGGCCCACCGTCGTCCGCCGTCTCGCGCGCGCCCGTCCACGGCCCCGGCTCCTCCGCCGCGCCACTGCCGCCGCAGCACGGCCCGCAGTCCGCGGCCACGCCGGCGCCGCCCGTCGGCGGCCCGCAGTCCGGCGCGCCCTCCCCGCAGCGCATGCGCGGCCGGCTCTCGCGCAAGCCCGCGCCCGTGAAGGTGACCGGCCCGCAGTCCCAGGCCACGCCTGAGCCGCCCACGTCCGGCCCTCGCTCATCCGCTTCCGCCCCGGCACCGCTGAGCGCGCCCCGCTCGCAGGCCGCCCCGCTCCCGCCCACCTCCGGGCCCCAGTCGGTCGCCCGCGAGCCCGCGGCCGCGAGCGGTCCACAGTCGCACGCCGCGCCCGTGCCGCCGACCTCCGGGCCCCAGTCGCACGCCGCGCCCGATGCCGCCCACCTCCGGCCCGCAGTCGCACGCCGCGCCCATGCCGCCCACCTCCGGCCCGCAGTCGCACGCCGCGCCCATGCCGCCCACCTCCGGCCCGCAGTCGCACGCCACGCCCATGCCGCCCACCTCCGGCCCGCAGTCGGTCGCCCGCGCGGCCGCCCCCACGAGCGGCCCGGCTTCGCACGCCAGCCCGCTCCCGCCCACCTCCGGCCCCCAGTCGGTCGCCCGCGCCGCCGCGCCCACCTCCGGCCCTCAGTCACAGGCCTCGCCGCCGCGGTCCGTGTCCGGTCCGTGGTCCCGCGCGACGCCGGCCACGCCCGTGTCCGGCCCACGCTCCCAGGCGCACCCCGGCCCGCTCCGCCGTGTCGCGCGCTGCGGCCCGGCCCCGCGGCGCCGAGGTGCACGCCCCGCGCTCGCAGGCCACACCGCCGCGCCCGCTCGCCGGCCCGCAGTCGCACGCCGAGGCCGCCCCGCACGTGTCCGGGCCCGCGCCCCTCACCCTCGCCCGCTCGTCCCGGGCCGTGGCCCGCGCGCCTCGCCCGATGCCGAGTGCTCGGCCCGCCAACGGGCAGCCCGCCGCCGACCTCGCCGCGGCCGCTCAGGCCGCCGGCGCGGACGTCCGCTCGGGCCCCGACTTCATGGAGATCTCCTTCCCGCCCCCACCCGGCGCCGCGCCGGCGACGGTCGCCCGCACCGCCGCGGGCCCGGCGCTGCCGCCCGCCGCCACCGCCCCACGGACCCTCGGCAACCCCTCCGCGCTCGCGCGTTCCACCAGCGGCGGCGGGTCAGGCGGCTCCGCTACCGACAGCGTCGTGGACGCTGTCCTGAAGGCCCTCCGCGAGGAGAACGAGCACCTCGGCATCATCGACGGAATCGACCCCCTCTTCTAACCATGCCCCCACCCGCATCCCGCCGCGTCCTCTCCGATCACTACTTCCGCCTCAGCGTCCCCGGTCTCGCGATCGGGTCGTTCATGAACTGCAACGGCCTCTCGATGGAGTTCGACGTCTTCGAGTGGGCCGAGGGCGGCAACAACGAGTTCACCCACCACCTCCCCGGCCGCGTCCGCTACCCGTATCTCCAGCTCTCCGCCGGCATGACCGATGACAAGGCGATGCAGGAGTGGTTCTGGAAGACCCGCGAGAAGGCGGAGCTGAAGGAGATCACCGTCGAGCTGACGACCCAGGACGGCACCACCGCCCGGTCCTGGAGCTTCACCGACGCCTTCCCCGTCCGCTGGTCCGGCCCGGCCATCGCCGCCGCCAGCCACAACCTCGCCACGGAATCCCTCGACATCGCCCACTCCGGGCTGAAGATGGGCTGACGCGATGCCGCTCCCCCAGAACTTCGAGCGCGCGCAGCTGGTCGTCGACGGCGGCGAGCCGATCGAGTGCGCGTTCAACCCGCAGGAGTACTCGATCACCAAGACCAACGTCTGGACGATCAAGCCCGTCACCGGCACGGACACGCCGAAGCCGGAGTTCGGCGGCGGCATGCCGTGGACGATCCGGGTCCAGCTCCTGCTCGACGCCTCCCTGAAGGGCCCCGACGCGTCCATCAAGGAGGACGCGATGAAGCTGCTGAAGATGATGGAGGCGGGCGGCGGGGGCGGCGGCGGCTCGGCACCGCCGTTCGTGACCTTCAAGTGGGGCTCGATCGAGAGCCCGAAGATGGTCGGCTCCTCCCTGAGCATCCGCTTCGTGATGTTCCGGCCCAACGGCGAGCCGGCGCGCGCGCTCGTCGACCTCGAGCTGACGCAGTCCGAGCAGGCCCAGCCCGGCCAGAACCCGACCACCCGCGCGATCGCCGGCATGAAGGTCCACACCGTCACCGACGGCGACTCGCTGCAGTCGATCGCCTACAAGAACTACGGCGACGCCACGCGCTGGCGCACGCTCGCCGAGGCGAACGGGATCGACAACCCGCTCACCCTCCGGCGTGGCCACGAGCTGACCATCCCGAGCCTCGAGACCTGATGCCCGCGAGCTCCCGAGACCACGTCCCGCTCTTCCGGATCATGATCGACGGGCCAGGACCTCGACCCGGTCGAGGCGGACTTCGTGCACGAGATCAAGATCACGAACTGGCTGCGCATGCCCGACGTGTGCACACTCCAGGTCGGGTATCCCGCCAAGTCGCTCGGCGCGCCGTTCGAGCTCGCTCGACAGCTCCAAGCTGGAGATCGGCAGGGAGCTCGAGGTGAAGATGGGCTCGATGGGCGAGTCGACGACGCAGACCCTCTTCAAGGGCGAGATCGTCACCGTCGAGCCCGACTTCCACGCCGGCGGGGTGGCGATGGTCGTGCGCGCGTACGACAAGACCCATCGCATGATGCGCACCCGCAAGCAGCGCTCGTTCATCCAGCAGAAGTCCTCGGACATCATCCGGTCGGTCTGCAGCGAGCACGGGATCCGCGCCGACGTGACCACGAGCAACGACGTTCACGAGTTCGTCCTCCAGCACAACGAGACCGACTTCGACTTCGTGCTGCGGCTGGCCAGGCGGATCGGCTACGAGCTCACGGTCGACGCGGGCGCGGCGAAGTTCGCCCCACCCAACGCCAACGGCGAGAAGGTCGCGCTCAGCTACCCGGACGAGCTGCGCGCGTTCCGGCCGCGCATCACCGCGGTGCAGCAGGTCGAGAAGGTCAACGTGCGCGGCTTCGACTTCAAGAACAAGCGGTCGGTCGTGCGGACCAGGACCAGTCCGCGGCAGGTCACCAAGGCCGGCATCACCCGCGCGTCGGTGGCGAGCAAGTTCCCGGGAGCGGTGCTCGAGATCGCGGGCCAGTCCTTCACCACCACCGGCGAGGCCGACAGCATGGCCCAGGCGGCGCTCGACCAGCTCGCCAACGCCTACCTCGCCGCGGAGGGGACCTGCGACGGCGACCCGCGCATCAAGGCCGGGGTCCTGCTGGAGATCAGCGGAGTCGGCAGGAACTACTCCGGGACCTACCGCGTGGCGAAGTCCGTCCACGTCATCCGCGGCGGCGGCGGCTACGAGACGCAGTGGTCCAACTCCGTCGGCGAGCACAGCCTGCTCGGCCAGTCCGCCGGCGCCAACAGCGGCGTCGGGCTCACCATCAACTCGATCGTGGTCGGCATCGTGACCAACAACAAGGATCCCGAGACGCTCGGCCGCGTGAAGGTGTCGCTCCCGTCGTTGAGCGACGTCGAGTCCTTCTGGGCGCCGGTCGGGCTCCCCGCGGCGGAGCACGAGCGGGGCATCTCGATGCTCCCCCTCGTCGGCGACCAGGTGATCGTCGCGTTCGAGAACGGCGACCCCTCCTTCCCCTACGTGATCGGCTCGCTCTTCAACGGCAAGGACAAGCCGGGCAAGGAGCTGGCGCTCACCGACGGCTCGTTCGCGCTCAAGAGCCATGAGAAGGGGAACATCCACACCGCGAAGGACATGACCGTCTGGGTCGACAGCGGCAAGCTGGACATCAAGGTCGACAACGGCGACATCAACGAGACCGTCAAGGGCTCGGGTGGCGGCTTCACGGGCGACTACGCGGGCGCGTACAAGGTCAAGGCGACGCAGGCGGTGACGATCGAGTCGAGCCAGTCGGTGACCATCAAGGCGCCCTCGATCACCGTCGACGCGTCGGCGTCGCTGACCCTCAAGGGCGCCATGATCGACATCAAGGCATCGGGCATCGTGACAATCGGTGGCTCGATGATCAACATCGGATAGGTTCGGAAATCGATGACGGAACTACTTGGCTCGGGCCTCTCCTTCCCCCTCACCGTCGACCGGCGCGGCGGCATCGCCCTCGCGTCGGGCGAGGTTGATGTGGACCAGGCCATCGAGATCATTCTCAGCACCGCCCCCGGCGAGCGGCCCATGCGGCCCGAGTTCGGCTGCGGCGTGCACGACTTCGTGTTCGACACGATCGACGCGGCGACCGCCGGCCGGCTCGAGACCGAGGTGCGCCGTGCCCTCGACCGCTGGGAGCCCCGGATCGTGGTCGAGGACATCGACTTCGACCTCTCGCGCATGATCGACGGCCAGCTGCTGATCAACATCGGCTACCGGATCCGCCAGACCAACCACAAGCGCAACCTGGTCTATCCGTTCTACGTCATCCCCGACGAGGGCGACGATGAGGGTGAGAGCGAGTGAGCAAGCTCCCCGACATCCAGCTCGACGACCGCAAGTTCCAGGACCTCGTCTCGGAGGCGCGCGTCCGCATCAACCGGTCCTGCCCGGAGTGGACCGAGCACAACGTCTCCGATCCCGGCATCACGCTGATCGAGCTGTTCGCGTGGATGACGGAGATGACGATCTACCGGCTCAACCGGGTGCCGGACAAGCTCCACGTGACGCTGCTCGAGCTGCTCGGCATCCAGCTCGACGGCCCGAGCGCCGCGGCGACGGACCTGCGCTTCCGGCTCGTCGAGGCGCCGACCGAGCCGCTGCTGATCCAGGGCGGGGCGACCGAGGTCGGCACGCCCCGCACCGCCCGCGACGACGCCGTCGTGTTCCAGGTCCGCGAGGACTTCACGATCCCGCCCGCCCGGCCGGCCGCGTACGTGCTCCAGCGCGGCGGGCAGGTCAAGGACGTCGGCGTGGCCGACGGCGAGGCCCACCCCCAGGGGGCCGACCAGATGCCGTTCGGCAACCCGCCCGCCGTCGGCGACGCGCTCTACGTCGGCTTCGACGAGCCGATCGGCCGGCTGCTGATGCTGATCGACGTCGATGCCTCGCCGGCCCGCGGCGCGGGCGTCAACCCCGAGGACCCGCCGCTGCGCTGGGAGGTCTCCCAGGGCGACAACGACTGGGACGAGGCGATCGTCCTCGAGGACCTCACCGGCGGCTTCAACTACGGCGCCGGCGCGGTCGAGCTGCAGCTGCCGCCGCGCTCGGCGGTGCAGCCGCTGGGCGGCCACCGGATGCACTGGCTGCGCTGCCGGATCGACGACAAGACGCGCCACGGCGGCGCCGCGACGACCTACACGCAGGCGCCCGAGATCTACTCGCTGACGGCGGCGCCGATCGGCGCGCTGCTGCCCGCACAGCACGCCGCGCAGGAGGAGAACGAGGTCCTCGGCGTCTCCGACGGCACCCCGGGCCAGAACTTCCCGCTGCGCTTCAACCCGGTGCTCAAGCCCTCGAGCGGCGAGACGCTCGAGGTCCAGGACCCCGAGTCCGGCGACTGGGCCGCGTGGGAGCTGCGCCCCGACTTCGTCACCTCGACCGAGTTCGACCGGCACTACATCCTCAACCCGGTCGCCGGCGAGGTCGAGCTCGGGCCGGCCATCCGCGAGACCGACGGCGGCTGGACCCAGTACGGCGCCATCCCGCCCAAGGGCGCGCTCATGCGCTTCACGCGCTACCGCCACGGCGGCGGGCGCCCCGGCAACGTCGCCGCCGGCTCGCTCACGACGCTGCGCACGTCGCTCGCCGGGGTCGACACGGTCACCAACCCGCAGCCGGCCAACGGCGGCGTCGACCCCGAGGCGCTCGACCACGCCCGCCAGCGCGCGGCGATGGAGATCCGCACCCGCTACCGCGCGGTCACGGCCGAGGACTTCGAGTTCCTGGCCGGCGAGGCGTCGCCGCGCGTCGCGCGCGCGGTCTGCGTGCCGCCGCAGGTCACGGGCGGCCCGGTCGCGCTGCACATGGTGCCGCGGCTGTACCCGGCCGACCGCCAGCTCACCTACCAGGAGCTGCAGCCGAGCCAGGAGCTGCTCCAGGAGGTCTCGGAGTACCTGGACGAGCGCCGCCTGATCGGCACGACCGTGCAGCTGCTGCCGTGCAGCTACCGCGGGCTGTCGGTGATCGTGAACCTCCAGGCCTCCCCGCTCGCCGACACGGCGCGCGTCGAGGAGGACGTCGCGCACGCGCTCTACACCTACATCAACCCGCTCGTGGGCGGCAACGCGACCGGGCCGGGCCAGGGCTGGGACTTCGGGCGCGCGCTCAACCAGGGTGAGCTCTACGGCGTCGTGCACGCCGTCGACGGCGTCGAGTTCGTGAAGATCCTGCGCATCTACGAGACGAACCTGCAGACCGGGGAGCAATCGTCGAAGCCCGCGGGGAGCCACATCGTCCTCGAGCCCGACGAGCTCCTGGCCTCGGCGCAGCACATCGTCAAGGCCACGCACCGGGAGGCGTAGAGCCCGTGGCGGAATCCGGAGGCAACGGGTCCGGGGGCGGCGACTACAAGACCTTCATGGGTGCCGGCTTCGGCACCCTCATGGTCCAGCTCGCCGCCGGGACGAAGGAGACGCCGAAGAGCGCCTCCAGCCGCGCCTACCTGCGCGAGGGGCTGCCCTCGCTGTACGCCGACGGCGACTTCGGGATGCGCTTCGTGGGCGCGCTCGAGACGCTGCTCGACCCGATCGTGGCGATGCTCGACGCGCTGCCCGAGCACTTCGACCCCGACTACGCGCCGCGCGACATCCTCAATCTGCTGAGCGCCTGGTTGGGCGTAGACCTCGACGAGTCCCAGCCGATCGCGGTGCAGCGGGACACGATCCGGCGGGCCGCCGAGCTCGGCCGCCGCCGCGGCACGAAGGGAGGCCTGGAGCTTGCGCTGGAGCTCGCGTTCCCCGGCACGCCGCTGCGCGTGGAAGACGATGGCGGGGTGTATTTCTCGGAGTCTTCAGAACCTCTGGAATCAAAACCGGCGCAATTCGTCGTGTACTGCGACAAGCCCGTCAATGAAGATGTCCAAGCCGCCATCGCACGTTGCATTGAGAACTTCAAGCCGGTACACACGGCGTACCGATTGCGCGTGAAAGCTCCCAAGAAGAAGCCTGAATCATGAGAATCTGCAACAGCTGCGGTCGCGAGAACCCGGACGACCGGGACTTCTGCGAGTGCGGCGAGTACCTGCGCTGGGACCCCACCGGGGTCGTCCAGGCGATCACGCCCGAGGTGCTTCAGGCCGCGCAGCAGCAGGCCAACACCGACGCCGGCGTGCCGGCCGCCGACGCGCCCGCCCCCGCGCAGCCGGAGACCCCCGCCCGCTCCCGCTCCGGCCGCCGGCCAGGTCACCACCGAGCCGCCGCATCCGGCCGCGCGCCCCGCGGCGCCGCAGGCCCCCGCTTCCCCCGGCAACGGCCAGGGCGCGCCCGCCCCTCCCCCGCCGCCCGCGGCCGCCGCGCCCCACCCGGTCCCGACCGCGCCGCAGCCCGCGGTCCCCGCCGCGCCGGTGACCCCGCCGCCGCCCGCCGCGCCCGCGCAGCCCGAAGAGCCCGACCCGGCCGCGATCTCGCTGCGCCTGCCCGAGGGCGAGCAGGTCAACCTCGGCGAGACGCTCGCCGTCGGCGTCGAGCCGGGCCAGCGCGCTCGCGTGCTCGCGCTCGTCCGCAACCAGAGCGGCATCGTCGACAACTACGAGCTGTCAGTGCGCGGACTGCCGAAGGACTGGTGGTCGATCTTCCCCAACACGGTCTACCTGGTGCCGTTCGGCAGCAGCGGCACCTACGAGCAGGAAGTGGAGATCCACTTCCACCCGCCGCGCTCCGCCGAGGCCGAGTCGCGCATCTGGGAGCTCGAGGTCGCGGGCGAGTCGAAGGCCTACAACCGCCAGGCCGCCGTCGCCCCGCTGCATCTCGGCATCCAGCCGTTCGAGGAGTTCAAGACCAAGCTCTCGCCCGAGCGCGCCTCCGGCCGCAAGAAGGCGCAGTACGACGTCGCGGTCAAGAACACCGCCAACGCGCCGGTCACCGTCGCGCTCGACGCCGCCGACACGGACAACGAGCTCAACTACAACTTCACCCCGGCGACGATGGAGATCCCGCCGGGCCAGTCGATCACCTCGAAGATGCTGGTCAAGCCGCCCCGCAAGCGCTGGATCGGGCGCCCCGAGGAGAAGCGGATCCAGGTCTTCACCAAGACGGGCGAGGAGGCCAACCAGGCCAAGTCCGCCGAGGACATGGAGCTGCCCGAGGGCGAGGGCGAAGAGGGCGCGGAGGAGGGGGCCAAGCCGAAGCGCAAGGGCCTCAAGCAGCGCCTCCGCATCACGGGCCCGCGCGCCCAGGTCGGCACCAGCGGCGTCCGCCTCTCCGGCCCGCGCGTGGCCAAGCCGAGGGTCCCGAGCAAGAACGTCGACCTGATGAAGCTCAAGGCGCCCGGCAGCGGCGCGCCCGCGGCGCAGATGCCGCTGATGCCCAACCAGGTCGTCTTCCGCCACAAGGCGTACCTGCCGTGGTGGGTCCCGCTCCTGCTGCCGCTGCTGCTCCTGCTCGCGCTCCTGCTCTTCCTGTTCCTGCCCAAGAACGTCGTCGTCCCGGAGGTCACGGGCGCGAAGTCGACGTTCGCGGCCGAGAAGACGCTGACCGACGCCGAGCTCAAGCTGTCCGCCGCCACGAAGCAGAAGGTGTCCACCGAGGCGCCGCCCGGCACGGTCATCGGCCAGACGCCGGCGGCCGGCGAGAAGGCGGAGAAGGGCTCCGAGGTCGCGATCGAGATCGCCGTCGGCAACGGCAAGATCGAGGTCCCGAACGTGGTCGGCAAGACGCAGGCCGACGCGGATCCGATCCTGCGCAAGGCGAACCTCACGGTCGGCCAGGTCTCACCGCAGCCGCCCGACCCCAAGGCCAAGATCTCCAGCCAGATCCCCGCGGCCAAGGAGATCGTCAAGGAGGGCACGCCGATCGCCATCTTCACCGCCGACCCGCGCGGGAAGAAGAAGGGCGGCGGCAAGGTCGACGAGAAGAACGCCGGCAAGGACGGCGGCGGCGGCGGCAAGGGCGCGGCGGCCGTGCTGCCGACGCTGGCCGGGCTGCCCGTGGCCGAGGCCGCGCAGAAGGCCGCCGAGTCGGGCCTCGTGCCGGAGCAGGTCAACCAGTTCTCCGGCAAGAAGAAGGGCACGCTGATCGGGACGGTCCCGCCCGCCGGCACCAAGCTCGAGGAGGGCGACAAGATCAAGCTGCTCGTCTCCGCCGGCTTCCCGCAGCTCGCGTTCGACGACGGCGAGAACGTCCTGCTCGCCAACGGCGCCAACGGCAAGCGCCTGCCGGCGATCGCCAAGGGCTCCCAGGAGGAGACCGACCCGACCTGGTCCTTCGACGGCACGCAGGTCGCCTACGCGAGCAACCGCCGGGTGTTCCTCAAGAACCAGGCCAAGCCCGACGAGCCGGCGGTCGCGGTGACCCCGGCCGACGAGGTGTACTCCGACCTTGCGTGGGCGCCGACGCTCGACGTCAACCTGATCGCCATGCTGCGCGACAAGAGCAAGGACAAGAGGCACGGCGACCAGGACCTCTGCCTGCTCCAGCTCGCGAAGGTGCAGGGCCCGGCCCAGTGCATCCCCAACCCGGACGTCAACCTCGTCAAGACCGTGCGCTGGGCACCCGACGGCAAGTCGATCTTCGTCCTCGGCCAGAAGGGCGACATCAACAGCCCGGACTCCGTGTTCGGCATGTGGCGCTACACGTCCAAGAAGGCGTTCTCGCCGGACGCCAAGGACTGGGGCAAGGGCAAGTTCGTCACCGACATCTCGAATCCCGGCAAGGGCGTGATCGACTTCTCGATCTCCCCGGACGGCAAGCAGATGGCGGCGGTCTCCAACTTCGACAGCGACGCCTTCCAGCTCTACCTCGGCAAGCCCAAGGACTTCCTGCTCACGGAGGCCAAGCCGCAGGTCGTGCGCGCGTGCAAGGTGGCATGGCGCTCCGACAACCTCGAGCTGGTGGTCGAACAGGCCGACGAGCAGTGCTCCATCGACGCCAACGGGCAGCTCGCCCGGATGCCGGTCGGCCAGCCGTCCAAGCAGCAATTGCTGGCCCCGTCGGGTGACAACCCGGCCTTCCAGCCGCTGTCCCTGGGGTAGCCCGTGCTCTGCACGAGCTGCCGTCGACAGCTCTCGCACGGGGCCGAGTACTGCGGCACCTGCGGGGCGCCCGTCGCGGGGGCCGCCGCGCCGCTCGAGCTGGTGCTGGCCGACCAGACGCGCGTGCCGCTCGTCGGCGACATGACGATCGGCCGCGCGCCGGGCAGCACCGTCGTGCTCGCCGACCCCAGCGTCTCGCGCGTGCACGCGCGCATCTCGCTCGGCGGCAACGGCGGCGGCGCCCGGATCGAGGACGCGGGCTCGAGCGCCGGGACGCTCGTCGACGGCGTGGCGATCTCCTCGGCCACCGCGCTGCACGACGGGGCGAAGCTGCAGCTCGGCTCGCTGGAGCTGCGCGTCGAGCGCAAGCGCGACGCGGCCGAGGCGGGCCGCACGATCGTCGTGCGGCCGGGCGCGAGCCTCCTCGTGCCGGCGATCGGGCCGCCCGGGGTGGTCGGCGGCAACGCGACGTCGTTCGGGATGAAGCCGCGCGTGCGCTCGGGCTACGCGCTCAAGCGCCTGCCCGCGAGCGAGGGCTCCAAGCGCTGGATCCTCAGGGACCTCAACCGCAACACCTTCCTGCGGCTGTCCGACAACGACGCGCAGCTGTTCGAGCTGTTCGACGGCACCCACTCGCTGTCGGACCTGATCGGGATCGCCGAGCAGCGCCACGGCGCGGCCGGCGCGCCGCGGCTGGCGCGCCTGCTGGCCGACCTCGGCGAGCGCGGCTACCTCGCGGGCGTGGAGGGCGCGACGGAGGAGGACGAGGCGCCGAAGAGCTTCCTGCGGCGGCTGTTCAAGCCGCGCGAGAAGATCTTCACGGGGCTCGGCGACTTCTTCGACGGCCTCTACCGGCGCGGCGGCTGGGTGCTGTTCACCCGGCCCGCGCTGTACGGCATCGCGGCGCTGATCGTCGCGGGGCTGGCCGCCTTCGCCTACCTCGTGATCGGCCGCTACGGCACGCCGTTCGTGGTCGCGCAGCGGATCGGGCTGGGCGCGCTCATCTTCCTGCTCGGGCGCTTCGCCGTGGTGGCGGTGCACGAGACGGCGCACGGCCTGACGATGGCGTCGTACGGCCGCCGCATCGAGCGCGCGGGCGTGAAGCTCGTCGTCGTCTTCCCCTACGCGTTCGTCGATACCTCGGAGGCGTGGTTCGAGCCGCGCAAGCGCCGTATCGCGATCAGCGCCGCAGGGCCGGTGTCGGACTTCGCGGTCGGCGGGATCTTCTCGCTCTGCTGCGTCTTCGTCGAGGGCACCGTGCGCGACGTCTTCTTCCAGCTCGCGTTCGCGGGCTACGTCGGCGCGTTCTTCAATCTCAACCCCTGGATCGACCGCGACGGCTACCACATGCTCGTCGACTACCTGCGCGAACCGGGCCTGCGCAGGCGCGCGAAGGACCAGTTCAGCCGCCGCCTGAAGGGCCAGGGACGCAGCACCGACTCGCCCGTTCTGGCCCGCTACTCGATTGCCGGGCTCGGTTGGTCGATACTGGCAGCAGGCTTTGCGATCTTCATGTCACTGCGTTACGAGCCCATCATGTCCACCTTCGCTCCGAGCTACGTGGTCTGGACCGTGCTCGGCACGATGTGGCTCGCCCTCTTCATCCCCGTGTTCGTGGCGCTCGGCAAGCCGCTCGTCGAGCGGCGCCGTGAGCCAGGACCCGCGACCTGAGGCTCGAGATGGCCACCTCTGAGGCTGACGTCGCCGCCAAGCTGATCGAGCGCCTGCTCATGGATCCCGCGTTCCGCGTGCGCTTCCGCCGCAACCCGGCCGAGGCGTGCCGCGAGGCGGGGCTCGAGGAGCTCGCGCAGGAGATGTCGATCGGCGGCGGCAAGGCGATGATGACCCTCGACATGCGGGAGTCGAAGTCGAGCCTCGCCGGGGTGATGATGGCCGCGGCGATGGAGGGCGTCGGCGTGATGCAGTTCGTCGAGCACGTCGCGCCGCACCTCGACGACATCCCCGAGGCGATCGGGGACGTGCTGAGCCGCGTCAACCTGCCGGCGATCGGTGGCGCGCTCGCCCCGTCGCCCCCGCCCTCGGCGCCTGCCGCCCCCGGCGGCGCGGGCGCGAACGGCGCGGATACAGCCAGCGGCGGCGTCGACCCGGGCGTCGACCCCGCCGTGGCCGGCAACGGCGCCGCGCCGGCCGCCGCCCCTGCCGCCCCGGTGGCCGCCGGCGAGCCCGTGGCGGCCGGGGCGCCCGAGGCCGCCGCCGCGACCGACGGCAAGGCCGGGTCGCCGGTCGCCGCGGCGCCCGAGAAGGCCGAGCCGAAGACGGCCGGGGAGCAGGCCGCGGAGAAGATCGCCCAGGCGGAGGACCCGAAGACCAAGACCGCCGAGGCGGGGCAGAAGGCGGCCGCGGACATCGCGGAGAACGCCAAGGACCTGCCGAGCGCGACCGACCTCCCCGACGGCAAGAGCGCGCCGCAGGCCGCCGTCGACGTCGGGGGCGAGCCGAAGGCGGCCGGGGAGCCCGCCGCTGCCGCGGCGCCCGCCGCTCCCGTGGCGCCCGCGGTGGCCCCCGCGGCCCCGGACCCGAACGCCGTGCCCGCCGCCGCGCCGCCCGCCGACCAGCTCGCCGACGCGCCCGCCGGCGCCAAGCGCGGCGCGATCGACCCGACGCATTTCGGGCAGACCGGCCGCGGCGGCTCGCTGTCGCCGGAGGCGGCCGCGCTGCTCAAGAACAAGAACCTCGAGTTCGACTCCGACGGGATCGCCGACCTCAAGGCGGGCAAGATCGACCCACGCGTCGTCGCGGCGCTCACCAAGCTCTCCAGCGAGCACAAGCTGAAGATCTCCTGCATGTGCTCGGACCACTCCAAGTTCACGGCGGGCGGCTCGATCTCCAACCACGCGATGGGCCGCGGGCTCGACATCGCCTCGGTCGACGGCGAGATCGTCAACCCGGGCTCGGCCGCGTCGCGCGAGCTCGCCAGCGAGCTCTCGCAGTTGCCGGAGGAGTACCGCCCCGACGAGATCGGCTCGCCGTGGCCGATCAGCGGACCCGGCTACTTCACCGACGCCGGCCATCAGGACCACCTGCACCTCGGGTTCAAGCAGGAGATCGACAAGAGCTGGACGCCGCCCGCCGACGTCGCCGCCCAGGGCGGCGCGGCCCCCGCCGCTGCGGCCGCGGCCGTCGCTCCCGCTGCGCCCGGCGCTCCGGCCGTCGCCGCCGCGGCCCCGGTCGCCGCGACACCCGGCGCGCCCGTGGCGGCCGCCGCCGCCGTTGCGCCGCCCGAGCCGAAGCCGGGCGAGTCGGGCGCGTTCCTGGCGGCGAAGGCGGACGCCTCGGGCGAGAAGGCGGCCTCCGGAGCGTTCATGGCGGTCAAGCCCGTCGGGCCCGCCAGCGCGCTGGCGCCGCCCGGAACGGTCCCCGCCGCGGTCGACGCCGTCGCCGCCGCGGCGCCGGGGTCGGGCTCGAGCAGCCTGGGCGCGGCGGCCCTGAAGACCGCGGAGACCCAGCTGGGCGTGAAGGAGGAGGGCACCAACACCGGCGCCAAGGTCGACGAGTACCTCAAGGCCGCGGGCGTCGGGCCCGGCAACCCGTGGTGCGCGAGCTTCGTGACGTGGGCGCTGGGCCAGAACGGCCACAAGATGGAGGGCGGCGGCTGGGCCGCCGTGCAGACGTGGGTCCGCAACGCCGAGGCCGGCAAGAACGACCTCCAGATCGTCAGCGCCGACCACGCCCGCCCGGGCGACATCGTCACCTACGACTGGGGCGGGCAGGAGGACTTCGGCGCCGACGGGCACATCGGCTTCCTCAAGAGCACCGTCCAGGACGGCAAGTTCACCGCGCTCGAGGGCAACAACCAGGACGCGGTCATGAACGTCCCGCGCCAGACGAGCGGCGCCAACGTCAAGTTCATCCGCATCGGCGGCGACGCACCGCCCGCGACGCCGCCGCTGACCCCCGCGGCGCCGGCCGCGGTGGCCCCGGACCCGGCGGCGGCCGGTGGCGGCGGCGCGGCCGACGCCGCGGCGGCGGCCGCCGACGTGGCGGGAGGGGGCGCCAACCCCTACCCCGGCGACAGCGCGCCGAAGGCGGAGATCGCCGCGTGGATGGGCCGCGAGGCCGAGAAGCGCGGGCTGCCGAAGCAGCTGCCGGTCATGGCCGCGCTCGTGGAGTCGGGCGTCAAGAACCTCAACTTCGGCGACGCCGACTCCGTGGGCTTCTTCCAGATGCGGGTCGGGATCTGGAACAAGGGCGCCTATGCGGGCTACCCCGAGAAGCCCGAACTGCAGGTCAAATGGTTCCTCGACCAGGCCGAGGCGGTCAAGAAGCAGCGCATCTCCCGCGGCCAGTCCGTCACCGACCCCAACCAGTTCGGCGAGTGGATCGCCGACGTCGAGCGCCCCGCCGAGCAGTACCGCAGCCGCTACGGCATGCGCCTCGCCGAGGCCAACGGCCTGCTCGGCCAGGCCTCCGCGGCGCCCGCTCCGGCGGCCGCCGCTGCCGCCGCTCCGACGCCCGGCGCGCCCGTGGCGGCCGCCGCCGCCGTTGCGCCGCCCGAGCCGAAGCCGGGCGAGTCCGGCGCGTTCCTGGCGGCGAAGGCGGACGCCTCGGGCGAGAAGGCGGCCTCCGGAGCGTTCATGGCCGTCAAGCCCGTCGGGCCCGCCAGCGCGCTGGCGCCGCCCGGAACGGTCCCCGCCGCGGTCGACGCCGTCGCCGCCGCGGCGCCGGGGTCGGGCTCGAGCAGCCTGGGCGCGGCGGCCCTGAAGACCGCGGAGACCCAGCTGGGCGTGAAGGAGGAGGGCACCAACACCGGCGCCAAGGTCGACGAGTACCTCAAGGCCGCGGGCGTCGGGCCCGGCAACCCGTGGTGCGCGAGCTTCGTGACGTGGGCGCTGGGCCAGAACGGCCACAAGATGGAGGGCGGCGGCTGGGCCGCCGTCCAGACGTGGGTCCGCAACGCCGAGGCCGGCAAGAACGACCTCCAGATCGTCAGCGCCGACCAGGCCCGCCCGGGCGACATCGTCACCTACGACTGGGGCGGGCAGGAGGACTTCGGCGCCGACGGGCACATCGGCTTCCTCAAGAGCACCGTCCAGGACGGCAAGTTCACCGCGCTCGAGGGCAACAACCAGGACGCGGTCATGAACGTCCCGCGCCAGACGAGCGGCGCCAACGTCAAGTTCATCCGCATCGGCGGCGACGCACCGCCCGCGGCCGGTGCCGCCGTCCCCGAGGCGCCCGGCGGAGCCGGTGTGGCCGACGCCGCGGCCGGGGCCGTGCCGGCCGGTGGCCCGAGCGGCTACCCGGGCGACAACGCGGGCAAGGAGGCGCTCGCCGCCTGGCTCGGCAAGGAGGCGGAGAAGCGCGGGCTGCCGAAGCAGCTCCCCGTCATGGCCTCGCTCGTCGAGTCCGGCGTCAAGAACCTCAACTACGGCGACGCCGACTCGGTCGGCTTCTTCCAGATGCGCGTCGGGATCTGGAACAAGGGCGAGTACGCGGGCTTCCCGGAGAAGCCGGAACTCCAGATCAAGTGGTTCCTCGACCAGGCCGAGGCGGTCAAGAAGCAGCGCCTCGCGCGCGGCCAGTCGGTGACCGACCCGAAGCAGTTCGGCGAATGGATCGCGGACATCGAGCGCCCGGCCGAGCAGTACCGCAGCCGCTACGGCATGCGCCTCGCCGAGGCCAACGGCCTGCTCGAGCGGGCCGGCAGCGCGCCGCCTGCGCCCGCCGCCGCCGCGCCGGCGGCCCCGGCCGCTGCGGTCGTCGACGCCGCCGCGAGTGCGGGCGGCGGAGGTGGTGGTGGCGCCGGGCCGCAGGCGATGGCGGCGCTCAAGGAGGCGCAGAAGTACACCGGCACCGCCTACAAGTGGGGCGGCTCGACCCCGCAGACGGGCTTCGACTGCTCCGGCCTCGTGCAGTGGGCCTACGCCAAGGCCGGCATCCAGATCCCGCGCGTCACCGACGCGCAGTTCGCCGCGAGCAACGGCTCACCGGTCGAGCGCGGCGACCTCAAGCCGGGCGACCTCATCTTCTTCGGCAAGCCCGGCAACATCTACCACGTCGCGATCTCCATGGGCGGGGACAAGTTCCTGCACGCGCCCAAGACCGGCGACGTCGTGAAGGTCGCGAGCCTCAACGACTCCTACTTCTCCCAGAACTTCGCCGGCGGCCGCCGCTTCGATCAGGGTGCGCCGGTCGCGGAGGCGGCGGCAACCGCGCCCGCCGCCCCGGACGCGGCCGCCGCAGCCGCCGCGCCCGCCATCGACCCGAAGGCGGTCGCCGAGGCGCAGGCCGCGGTGGCCCGCGACGCGGCCGAGGTCGGTCGCACGAACTCCGGCCTGTTCATGGCGATCAAGGCGCAGGAGGAGCGGCGTCACAAGACGGTCCAGTTCATGAAGGCGATCGACCCCAACGAGGCCAAGGCTGCCGGGGCGCCCGCCGCCGCCGCGCCGGCCGCCGGAGAGCCCGTGGCCGCCGCCGCGGCCGCGCCGCCCGCCGCCGTCGAACCGCCCGGCCGGCGCGACCCCCGCCGCCGCGCCGACGCCGGCCCGCCGATCCAGCTGCCCGACGACATCTCCAACGACTACCCGGGCAACAACGCGTCGAAGGACGAGATCGCGAAGTGGCTGGCCAAGCAGGCCGACAAGCACGGCCTCCCGCCGGAGCTGCCGGTGATGGCCTCGCTGGTCGAGTCCGGGGTCAAGAACCTCAACTTCGGCGACGCCGATTCCGTGGGCTTCTTCCAGATGCGCGTCGGCATCTGGGACCAGGGCGCCTACAAGGGCTTCCCCGAGCACCCCGAGCTGCAGGCCAAGTGGTTCATCGACCAGGCGCTCGCGGTCAAGAAGCAGGCCATCGCCCGCGGCGACGCCGACTTCGGCAAGGACCCGTCGAAGTGGGGCGAGTGGATCGCCGACATCGAGCGCCCCGCCGAGCAGTACCGCGGGCGCTACCAGCTGCGCCTCAGGGAGGCCCGCGGCCTGCTCGGCTGAGCGGGCCCGGAACGCAGAACGGCCCGGCGGGGTAGTCCCCGGCCGGGCCGCTCGTTGCGTCAGGTTCGCTGCGGGTTAGCCGTCCTCACCGCCGCCTGAGGCCGGGGTCTCCGGCTTCGGCTTGGACTGGGTCTGGGGCTTGGACTGGGTCTGCGGCTGGCTCTGCGTCTGGGTCTGCGTCTGCGTCTGTCGTGTTGTTCGTCGACGGCGTGTTCGTCTCGGGCGTCGTCGTGTTGGTCGTCGACGGCGTCGAGGTGTTCGAGCGTGCTCTCCGGCTTCTTCTTCTTCTTGGCGGGGGCCTTGCGCTCAGCCTTGAGCGCCGGCACCGTGCCGCCGACCTCGACACCGGTCACGGCGGCAGGGGACGTCACCTTGATGCTCTGCACCTTCACACCGGCACCGGCCGTCTCGGTCTTCGATCCGCCGGACTTGGCCAAGCCGAACGCCGCCGCGAACGCGGCCACGATGGCGATGAGGCCGATGGCGATTGAACGGGTCTCCATTCCTGGGCTCTACTTTCTCGCGCGCCGCGCGCGGTGTAATTCTTCGTCGTGACCAATATGTAGCGTAAATTTCCTGTTTCGGGAAGAGTCCGAAGGGGTAGCGCGTGATACCCGTTCGGTCATGCGGCGATCTTGTAGCCCGCGGCCTGCAGCGCCTCCAGCGAACCTGCGACCGCCTGCTCGCCACGCTGGGCCGCCGTCTTGGCCTTCTTGTATGCGCTGTCGTTGTTCGACCTGGCCGCCGCGGCGAGGCCGCCGTAGGCCGCGCCGGTCCGCTTGAGCGACGCGGCGAGCGCCGCGTTCGTGGTCGCGTCGGCCGGTGAGACCTCCAGCTTCGAGACCGCCGCCGATGCGTCCTTGTAGGCCTTGGCGAGCCCGGCCGCCGCGGACGCCTGCGCCTTCGGCGTCTTCGCGCCCTGGAGCGCGTCGCGCCCGGAGGAGACCTTCTTGTCCAGCCCGCCCAGCACCTTGCCGACCGCGGCCGCGTACTCCTTGCTCGGCCCGACCGGGAACGCCGTGCCGGCCTTGAGCTTGAACGTGTCGGCGATCGCCTCGCAGTCGCCGCCCGGGTCCACGCACGCGAGCGTGGCGATGCCCGCGGAGGTGGGGACGGTGAAGAGCGTGACCGCGTCGTCGAGCCCGTTCGGGCGCAGCGTCTTGTAGCGGTAGGCCTGCAGGCTCCCGCGCTTCAGCCCGACGGCGTCGCGCGGCGGGACCTCGCCGCCGTCGAGGCCGAGCGCGGCGAGGAAGCCGGCCGGCAGCAGCGTCGGGTTGTTGGCGCCCTCCTTGACCTGGCCGAACACGACGGTCTCGCCGCCCTTGGCGCCCTTCGGCTTCATCGCCACGGGCGACGCGAAGGTCATGCCGGGGATCTGGGGTGCGCTGGCCTTGGTCCAGCCCGTGGGGAACAGCGCCTCGACGTCGGCGTTGGAGGCCGCGGCCGTCGGCTTGCCGCCGCCGCTGTCGCCCTTGTCGCCGGAGCCGCCGGCCAGGAAGCCGACGATGGCCGCGATCACCACGGCGACGCCGATGCCGATGAGGACGCCCTTGCCGCCGCCGGACTTCTCCTTCGGCTCCTCGGGCTCCTCGGCCACGGGGGCCGGCTTCTCCTCGACCTCGGGCGTCGGCGCCGGGGCGGCCACGGGCGGCGTGACCGAGGCGGGCATGACCGTCTTCGCGAGGTCGTCCTCGTCGTCGAGGCCGCGCAGCGGGGGTGCCGGCGTCGGGGCGGGAGGCGGCGACGGCGCCGGGGCCGGCGGGGGCGGGGTCACCGCGACCGGCTCGGGGTCGGGCGTGGGCTCGGGCTCGGCGACCGGCTCGGGCGCGGGCGTCGGCTCCGGGATCGCGGGCGCCTGGGACGGTGCGTCGTCGGTCGGCGGGCGCAACGGGGCGGGCGCGATGTAGGTCTCGAAGCCGCCGCTCTCCTCCTCCTGCGCCGGGGCCTCGTCCTCGACGGTGGGGGCCTCGGGCGGCGCGGCCGCCTCGGCCGCGGGCGGCTCGTCCTGCTCGACGTCGGCGGCCTCCGGCAGGGCGGGGGCGCCGAACGTCACGAAGCCCGCGTCGGACTCGGGCGGCGCGGCGCCGTCGCTGTCGACGGCCGGGCCGGGGGCCGGCGTGGGCGGGCCGACGACCGGCTCGGGCGGCAGCGGCGCGGAGTCGGACGGCGGCGGCGTGTCGGGGCCGGGGGGCGCCTCGGGCGTGACGGCGTTGCCCCACGCGAAGGACTGGAACTGGTCGGACACCGCGGCGTCGGAGGTCGTGCCCTTGAACGGGGCCGGGGTCAGCGGCGCCGGCGTGTCGAATTGGGCCGAGCCCTCGCGCAGGCGCGCCTCGCGGCGCCAGCGCGGGCCGAGCAGCCCGATGATGATCTCCTCGAACTCGTCCCAGGCGTCGTTCGCGCTCTGCGTGCGCTTGGTCGGGTCCTTGACGAGCATGCGCTCGATCCAGTCCGAGACGTCCTGGTCGATCGAGGGGTCGATCGACTTGACGGCCGGGATCTGCTCGTTGACGTGGCGCAGGAGGATCGCCATCGGCGCCTCCGTGTCGTGGAACGGCACGCGCCCGGTGTACATCTCGAACGCCATGCAGCCGACCGAGTAGAGATCGGTCGGAGGACCGATGTCCTGCGCCATCGCCTGCTCGGGCGCCATGTAGGTCGGGGTGCCGACGGTCGTGCCGGTCGCGGTCAGGAAGGCGCCCGTCTGCATCTGGTTGGTCGCCTTGGCGATGCCGAAGTCCGCGATCTTCACGCGCCCGTCGGAGGTGACCATGAGGTTCTCCGGCTTGAGGTCGCGGTGGACGATGCCGTGCTGCTCGCCGTGCGCGAGGCCGGCCAGCAGGCCCTCGAGCACGCCGCCGATCTGCGCCTGGTTCATGGTCCCGACGTACGGGCGCAGCGAGCCGCGCTCGATGTACTCCATCGCGATGTACGGGGTGCCGTCGTGCTCGAAGTAGTCGTGCACGGTGCAGATGTTCGGATGGCTGAGCGAGCCGGCGACGCGGGACTCGCGCAGGAAGCGCTGCGCGAACGAGGGGTCCGAGGCGTGGAACGCCCCGAGCTCCTTCAGAGCGACGAAACGGTCAAGATCGGTCTGCCGGGCCAGGTAGACCATGGCCATGCCACCGCGACCCACCTCGCGGAGGATCTCGTAGCGGCCGACCGTCTTCATCACATCCGGCATCGTGCTCCTTGCCCGTTTGGCTCCATCGCGCGTAGTATCGCCTCAGCGCTTCGGCCCGGTCAATGTGAACCTCTTCGTTCTCGATCCACACACGATCTACAGAAGGGGGCTTGCTGCCTGCCTTGAGATGCTCCCTGGTGTGGAGAGGGTCACCGACGTCGAATCGGTGCGCGAGGCATGGGAGCACCCCGATTTGTTCGCATCCGAACTCGTGATCCTCGAGCACTCGGTCGACGGTGGCTCGGAGTTCATCGGCGCGGTCACCGAGGCGACGGGCGCGCGCGTGATCGTCTGCAGCGCGGACGCCGGCGAGGACGCGGTCCTGTGCGCACTCCAGGCGGGTGCCACCGGCTTCCTGCGCAAGGACACGCTGACGCCGGACGCGCTGTCAGCAGCGGTGCAGGCAGCCGCCGGCGGCGCGGGCGTCCTGGCCCCCGACCTGCTCGGCAGCCTGCTGCGCGGCGTGACCAGCGACGGCGGCAACGGCCGCCCTTCGCTCGCCCGCCTGACCGAGCGCGAGCAGCAGGTGCTGGCGCTGATCGCCAAGGGGCATCCGACGCGCGAGGTGGCGCTCGAGCTGAGCTACTCCGAGCGCACCGTGAAGAACGTCCTGCACGACGTCGTGACCAAGCTCAACGCACGCAGCCGGTCCCAGGCCGTCGCGCACGCCGTGCGCGAAGGCCTGATCTGAGGCCGGTCGCCATCCGGCCACTCGCGCCGCGGTTGTCCGGGCCATGACATCGGTCGTCCCGCTGCTCGAAGGCAAGCGGATCGTCATCTGCGCGGGGTCGGGCGGCGTCGGCAAGACCACGACGTCGGCCGCGCTCGCGATGGGCATGGCGGCCACCGGGCTGCGGGTCGCGGTCGTCACGATCGACCCCGCCAAGCGACTCGCCAACGCGCTCGGGATGAAGGAGCTGGGCAACGAGCCGGTGCTCGTCGACCCGGAGCGCTTCCGCCCCCACGGGATCGAGATGCAGGGCGAGCTGTGGGCGATGATGCTCGACGCCAAGCGCACGTTCGACGAGGTGATCGAGAAGCTCGCGCCCGACACCGCCACGCGCGACGAGATCCTCGGCAACCGGATCTACCAGCAGCTCTCCAGCGCGGTCGCCGGCTCGCAGGAGTTCACCGCGATCGCCAAGCTCTACGAGCTCGACCAGGAGGGCGACTACGACCTGCTCGTGCTCGACACGCCGCCGTCGCGCAACGCCCTTGACTTCCTCGACGCGCCCGGGCGCCTGACCGGCTTCTTCCAGGGACGCGCGATCCGCATCTTCCTCCGGCCGGCGGGCTTCGGCGGCAAGATCATCGGCCGCAGCACCGGCGTCGTCTTCTCGCTGCTCAAGCGCGTGACCGGCGTCGACCTGCTCGAGGATCTGTCGGTGTTCTTCCGCTCGCTGTCGGGGCTGATCGATGGCTTCACGGAGCGGGCCGAGCGCGTCGGCGCGCTGCTCGAGGACCCCGCCACGACGTTCCTGATCGTGACCTCGCCGCAGCACGACCCGGTCGAGGAGGCGATCTACTTCCACCGCAAGCTGATGGAGGCGCGGATGCCGTTCGGCGGGATGGTCGTCAACCGCGTCCATGCCATCGCGGAGACCAACGGCGGCGTGCCGGCGGAGCTGATCGACGAGCTCGGCGAGGGCCTCGCCGAGCGGGTCGCGGACTCGGCGCGCGAGCAGGCGGCGCTCGCCGACCGCGACCACGCCGCCATCGACCACCTCGAGGCGGCGCTGAACTCACCGCCGACGGTGCGCATCCCCGAGCTCGAGGACGACGTGCACGACATCGATGGGCTCGCCCAGGTGCAGGCCCATCTCTTCATTGACACCGAGGCGCACGCGGATCGTGCTCGCCCGCGCGAGGCTCGCCGCCGCCGTGCCGCCGCGAAGTTCCGCCGCGTCGGCGCCGTGCGCGAAGTCAGAAGGGCCGCAACGTCGTCCCGTGAAGCGCGTCAAGCAGCGCAAGCTCGCGCGCGGCCTACGCGCGACGATCACGCCCAAGACGGCGGGCGCACGCTCCCGCCGGTCAAGGTCAGCTTCAGATCCGCCGCTAGAAAGCCGTCGGTTCCGCGGCTGCTCGTCGAGCAGACCGTCGGCGAGCGTGCGCAGCGCGGGGTCGAGGTGGCCGCAGAGCACGTCGCGCAGGACCGCGCGCACGTGGCTGCCGAGGTCCTCGACGAGCATCTCGACCGCGGGGTCGGGCGTCACGCGGCCGGCGATCGCGGCCCGCTCCAGCGCGGCGGTGTCGCGCAGCCGGCGGGCCAGCGCGTCGCGCTGCTCGCGCGGGGCGCAGATCGCGGCGAGGCGCTCGAAGGCGCGGTCGTCGCCGGTGGCGTCGGTGTCGCCGAGCAGGGCGCGCGCGGCGAGCAGCCAGTCGGAGAGCGCCTCCCACGGCGAGGAGCGCTCGCAGCCGAGCTCGAAGCGCCGCAGCGCCCACGCCAGCTCCCCCGCCCGCGGGGTGCGGCGGGCGATCAGCGAGCAGAACGCGCGCAGCGGGTCCTCCTCCTCGGGCGAGAGCAGGCAGTCGCCGTCCATGCGGCGCAGGCCGGTCGCGAGCGGGACCGACATCCACGGGCCGCCGTCGGTGCGCGCCCACGCGATCGGGGCGAGCGAGGGCTCGGCGTCATCCCACAGCCGCAGCGCGGTCTGGAGCCGCCGCAGCCGGCGGCCGGCCTGCTCGAGCCCGGGCGACTCGCCCGGCGCGCCCTCGAGATGCAGGACCGCGACGGTCGCATAGTCGTCGCCGCGCAGGTCGGTCGGCGTGTTGGCGAGCGTGGTCCCGTGCACGAGCGACAGGCCGTCGCCGAGCGAGACCTCGTCGGACTCGATCACGAGGCCCTCGACCGGGACGAGCACGACCGACAGCGAGCAGCCGTCGTAGACCGACTCCTCGAGCTCGGCGTAGACCTGGTCGAAGCGGCCGGGCTCGTAGACGAACTCCGTCGCGTCACCCCACAGCGCGGTGATGAACGCCTCGAGCGCGGCGTCGCCCTGGGAGCGGTGGTTGACGGCCGGCGTGCGGCGCCCGCGCGCGATCAGGTACGCCGACAGATTCGGCAGCGCGGTGAGGCCCTGCGCCGCCGCCGGGTAGGACGGGAGCCGCTCCAGCATGCCGAGGTTGTCGGCGATGAAGCGGTCGGTGAGCGGGCGATAGCAGTAGAGCGGCGCGGAGGCGCGGCCCTGCTCGATCAGCTCGAAGGGGATCTCGGCGCCCGCGGCGACCTCCTCGGCGAGCTGCCAGGCGGCCTCTTCCACGAACGCGGCCAGGGTGTCGTGCAGCGCGCGGTTGTGCATGCGCCGCGAGTTCTCCATAGCGGCGCGCGCTCCTTTCCGCGCACGGCGGATTGCAGCGTTACGCGAGTGCGGCGACTGCGGGCTCGGGCGCTTCGCTGCAGCTGCCCGTGGCGCCGAGCCACACGCTGCCGTACTCGCGCATCGAGTCGATGATCGGCACGAGCGCGCGGCCCTTGTCCGTCAGCGCGTACTCGACGCGCGGCGGGACCTCGGGGAACGTCGTGCGCTCGAGCACGCCCTCCTCCTCGAGCGCCCGCAGGCGCAGGGAGAGGGTGCGGGGGGAGATCCCCTCGAGCGAACGCTCGAGCTCGCAGAACCGAGCGGTCCCCTCGGCGAGATCGCGGATCACCAGCAGGGTCCACTTGCCGCAGACGATGTCGGCGGTCCGGCAGACTGGGCAGTCAGAGTTCGGCACAAACCCCAGTCTAGCGGCAAGACTTCAACTACTGAAGTATGACGTCGACGTCCCGCTCGTCGGCGCCGCGGACGACGGTGAGGGTGAGACTCGCGTTCGTCTCGAGGGCATCGAAGAGGTCATCGACGGAGGTCAGCGGCTGGTGGTCGATCCCGACGAGCAGGTCCCCGCGCTCGAGGCCCGCGCGGCCGGCCGGGCTGTCCTCCACCACCGCGCGCACGAGCAGCCCGTCGCGCTCGGGCAGGCCGACGGCGGCCCGCATGCGGCGGGCGGCGCGCGGGGGAGCGAGCGCGAGCCCGAGCCGCGGGCGCTCCGCGCCGGTGCCGGCGGCGAGCGCCTCGGCGCGGCGGCGCATCGCGGCGTCGGCCGGCAGGGCGAGGATCAGGCCGCCCTCGACCCGGATCGAGTTGAGGCCGAGCAGCCGGCCCTCGGCGTCGACCAGCGGGCCGCCCGACGAGCCGCGGGGGAGCGGAGCGGTGTGCTCGATCGAGCCGCCGATGCGGCGCCCGCGCGGGCCGCGGAACGAGCGGCCGGTCGCGGACACGAGCCCGAAGGTCGTGCGCAGCCCGCGGCCGCCGGGGTTGGCGAGCGCGAACACGGGCGTGCCGATGGTGGTCGCGACGGCCCGCTCGGGGTCCCAGGTCACCGGCGCGGTGTCGCCGGTCTCGACCGCGATCGCGGCGAGGTCGAGGTCGGGGTCCGCGCCTGCCACGCGGCCGTGCTCGGTGCGGCCGTCGGCGAACGTGACGGCGACCTCCTCGCCGCGGAGGACGTGCGCGTTGGTCAGGACGGTGCCGGCGGCGGTGACCACGCCGGACCCGCGCCCCCAGCCGCGGCCGAGGCCGACGACGGCAGGGCCGACGCGTTTCGGCGGCCCGGCCACCGCACTTTGAAGTTCGTTCGAGTACCGACACTGACCGCTCCCGTCAGTGACTTGCGAATTGCAAGTCGCAACGTATCAGAGCGTTCGGTCGGGCCTCCGTGGCTAGCGCGGCGAAGGTCAACTGCGGCTGGGTGGAAGGAGGGTTGGACCGCCGCGCCGAGCCGCTGGAGAGGCGGGTGTGGTCAGTTGGGTCTGCATATCAGCCTCAAGTGACCACACCCGCCGCCCGAAGCCGCCGCGGCACCCCGAACCCACCCCTACCCAGCCGCCGTTGACGTTCGCCGGACCCGCCGGACTACGCTCCGAGCACACCATGCGCCGCCCCCGCCAGCCGCCCCCGCCTCTCCCCTCGCCGACGCCCTCGCGCGCGTCGGAGACCGCTGGACCCTGCTCGCCATCGCGGCCCTCCTCGAGAGACCGATGCGCTTCAACGAGCTCCAGGACGAGCTCGGCGGCATCGCGCCCAACGTCCTCAGCGCCCGCCTGAAGGCGCTCGCCGAGAACGCGCTCGTCGTCGCGCAGCCCTACTCCGACCGGCCACCGCGCTTCGTCTACGAGCTCTCCGACTCAGGCCGCGAGCTCGCCGGCGCGCTCCGGCTCCTCGCCGACTGGGGCGCGCGCAGCGCGGGTGGTGCCGAGCCGCTGCGCCACACCGCGTGCGGCACGGCGCTCGAGGCGCGCTGGTGGTGCCCGACGTGCGAGGAGACGGTGGACGACCTCGACGCGGGCGACGAGGTCATCCACCTGTAAGACGGCTCAGCCGTTGAGCAGGCTCCCGAGCCCGCCGCCCGACGACCCGCCGGCGACCGGCACGATGCGGCCCTCGGAGGGCTGGATGAGCGCCCAGCCCTGGCCCGAGAAGGCGAGCTGGATCGACTCGCCGGAGCCGCGGCCGACGAGGTTCTTCATCTTGAAGTCGGTCTTGAGCCCGACGGTGACGCCGGAGGACCAGGTGATCGCCGCCTGGGCGTCCGCGAAGGTCGGGGCCGAGGCGACGTTGAGCAGGACGGGCGGGCCGTCGGAGAGGATCGCGACCCAGCCGGTGCCCGACAGCGTCATGTTGAAGAGGCCGCCGGCCATGGCGCCCGCCGCGCCGCCCTTGAGGCGGTTGATGTCCCAGTCGATGCCGGCGTCGAAGGCGAGGAGGTTCGGCCCGTTGACGGTGATGTTGTCGTTCTCGAGGTAGATCAGGTGGATGTCCTGCGCCTGGTCGGCGACGAACACCTCGCCGGACCCGGACATCCGCATCAGCGAGGTGCCCTCGCCGCTGACGGCCTTCTTGAGCATCCGGCCCATGCCGCCCGAGCCGGCGTGCTCGAACGTGACGTCGCCCTGGTAGGCGACCATCGAGCCCAGCTTCGCCTGGATCGTGACCTGGCTCAGGGAGACCTTGAGCAGCTTCGAGTTCTGGAGCGCGAAGGCGTCCTGGGACGTGGTCTCGTTGAACTGAGCGAGCGTGGTCTGCACCGGGCAAGTCCTTTCGAAGGGGTCAAACGAGCGACGGCCCCACCTTGTCGCGACCGGGGGGCCGAAGTCAAGGCTCAGAGGCCGCCCTCGACCCTACGAGGGAACGCCCGGGGGTGGCGCCGAGGCGCCGGGCGGCGGGCCCGCGGGTGCGGGCGGCGCCATCGGGGGTGCGGCCGGGGGCTGCATGGAGACGGGGGGAGCGGCCGGCGGAGCGACGGGGGGAGCGACCGCAGGCGCGGGCGGCTGCGACGCCGCGGGCGGAGCGACCGGAGGCGCCGACGGCGCCGGCGCTGCGGACGCCGGGTGCGCCTCGCTGGCCTGCGGCGGCTTGCCGTCGATCTTGCCCTCGCCCTTGTTCGGGTGCGAGCGCGGGCCGATGCGCGACTGCGCGGCGACCATGAGCTTGAAGTCGTGCGGCGAGGAGGCGGTGCGGACGGCGTCCTCCATCGTGATCCGGCCGGCCTGCAGGTGCTCGAGCAGGTGCTGGTCGAAGGTCTGCATCCCGTAGTAGCCGCCCTCGGCGATGACCTCGCCGAGCATGCCCGTCTGCTTCGGGTCGAGGATCATGTCGTGCACGCGGCCCGTCATGACCATGATCTCGCAGACCGCGACGCGGCCGTTGCCGTCCGGGGTCCGGACGAGACGCTGGGAGACGATGCCCTTGAGCGTGCCGGCGATCATCGCGCGGGCCTGCTGCTGCTGATGCGGCGGGAAGAAGTCGATGATGCGGTTGATGCTCTCCGGCGCGTCCACGGTGTGGAGCGTCGAGAGCACGAGGTGGCCGGTCTCGGCCGCCGACAGGGCGGTGTGGACCGTCTCCTCGTCACGCATCTCGCCGACGAGGATCACGTCCGGGTCCTGGCGCAGCACGCGCCGCAGGGCGCGCTTGAAGGACGCCGTGTCCTGGCCGACCTCGCGCTGGTTGAGGATCGAGTTGCGGTCGCGGTGCAGGAACTCGATCGGGTCCTCGATCGTGACGATGTGCTTGTGCATCGTCCGGTTCATGTGGTCGATCATCGCCGCGAGCGTGGTCGACTTGCCGGAGCCGGTCGTGCCGGTGAGCAGCACGATCCCGCGCTCCTCCTCGGCCAGCCGTGAGATCGTGGAGGGAAGGTTGAGCTCGTCGACCGACTTGATGTTCACCGGGATCGCACGCATGACGACCGAGACGGTGCCGCGCTGGTAGAAGGCGTTGACGCGGAAGCGCGCGAGGCCCTCCAGCGAGTAGGAGAAGTCGACCTCGTTCTCGGCCTCGAACTCGGCGAGCTTGTTGGCGTCGTGGAGCATCTCCTGAACGGCGTCCATCGTGTCCTGCGGATCGAGGGGCTCGGTGCCGGGGATGGGCTGAAGCTCGCCGTGGAGGCGAACCAGCGGCGGCGAGGGGATCTTCAGGTGGAGATCGGAGCCCTCGGACGCGATGAGGTAGCGGAGTGCGTGATCAAGATCGAAAGACATACCTGGCCTTCATCGGCCAGGTGCTGGTCACGCTTGAATCCGCTCCAGGATCACCCCGCCGCGGCCCTCCTTGCTATGCGGCTGCGGCGCGACTAGGCAACATCGCGGAGCTTCTGGGCCTCCGCGAGGGACTGCAGCTTCTTGAGCGACTGATTCTCGATCTGGCGGATGCGCTCGCGCGTGACGTTGAACGTGCGCCCGACCTCGTCGAGGGTCCGGGGGTGCTCCCCGCCCAGGCCGTAGCGCAGCTCGAGCACGCGCCGCTCGCGGTAGGAGAGGTTCTCCAGCGCCTCGCGCAGCGCCTCCTTGGTGAGGATCTCGGCGGCGCGCTCGTACGGCGACTCGGCCCGCTCGTCGGCGATGAACTGGCCGAACTCGGACTCCTCCTCGTCGCCGACCGGCTTCTCCAGCGAGACCGGGGCCTGCGCGGAGCGCTTGATCGAGTCGACCTCGTCGGGCTCGATGCCGGTGACCTCGGCGATCTCCTCCGGCGTGGGCTCGCGACCGAGTTCCGTGACGAGCTTGCGCTCGGCGCGGCCGATCTTGTTGAGCTTCTCGACGACGTGGACCGGGATGCGGATCGTGCGTGCCTTGTCGGCGAGCGCGCGGGCGATCGCCTGGCGGATCCACCAGGTCGCGTAGGTCGAGAACTTGAAGCCCTTGCGGTAGTCGAACTTCTCGGCCGCGCGCACGAGGCCGAGCGTCCCCTCCTGGATCAGGTCGAGGAACGGCAGGCCCTGGTTGCGGTAGTTCTTCGCGATCGAGACGACGAGCCGCAGGTTGGACTCGACCATCTTCTGCTTCGCGTCGAGGTCGCCGCGCTCGATGCGGCGCGCGAGGTCGACCTCCTCCTGGGCGGTGAGCAGGCGCACCTTGCCGATGTCCTTGAGGAACAGCTGCAGGCTGTCCGTCGTCATGTCCGGCTTGAGGTCGATCGCCGTCTTGGCCTTGCGGCGGCCGCGCTTGTCGGGCGCGCGTTCCTCCTGCGCGGCGCCGACGGCGGGGTCGATCTCCTCGACCAGCTCGATCTCGGACTTCTCGAGGTACGTGTGGAGATCCTCGACGTCCGACTCGTCCAGATCGATCTCCGCAACCGCGGTCGCGATCTCAGCGAAGGTGAGGACGCCCAGCTGCTGCCCCTTGAGGAGCAGGCCCTTGACTTCTTCCAGTTCCTGCAGGTCGACTACTGACATCAGATCCTGTTTCTCGGGCTCGCCGCACACCGGGCGGGCTTGAATGGATTCGCTAAGAGCTTAGGTCGGCGCACTCGGTCCGTTCCAACAGCGGCACGCTCGAAACTGAATCGTGAGTCTAGGCGGTCGCTCGTCGGGTTTCCACGGACAAGGTAGCCGTAGACTGGAATCTGTGAGCGAGAAGCCGGCCAAGCCGAGCAAGGCGAAGGCGAAGTCGGGCAAGGGCGAGGCCGGTGTGCTCGGCAACCTGCCCGCCACCCGGACGTCGCGCGTCGGGGGCAAGCGCGCGCGAGGCACCGCGAAGCCGAAGACCGCCGCGGCGCCGAAGCCGACCCCGAAGCCGAAGGCGAAGCCGAAGACCGCCACCCCCCGCCCGCGCACCGCGCCCCGGCCCACGCCGGTCCCGCCGGACGGGCCGCGCCCCGTCCGAGCAGGCGCGCCGGCGCTCGCCGAATCGACGGACCGCGCGCGCTCCGAGGCATCCGAGCCGCGCGAGCACTCGTCGCCGCCGACCGGCACCGAGCTCGTGACGACCGCCATCCAGGCGGCCGGCGAGCTGGCCCAGATCGGCCTCACCGTCGGCGGGCAGGTCCTGAAGCGCGCAGTCAAGCGGCTTCCCAAGCCCTAGCGCTGCTAGCCTGCCCGACGCCGAATTGCTGGGTTACCTAACCCGGCGAACGGGGGACCCATTGCGAATCGAAGTGTGATTCGCGGGGGCGAATCGGCCGGATTCCGGCTGTAGCGCTGCTTTCTCTGCGCGAGCCCGTCAGCTCACCTCGTAGGCACCGGAGAAAGTTGCATTGAGACCGTCGCTGACCCGTATCGTGCTGTCCGTCGCCGCGCTCGTCGCGGTCGCACCCGCGACGGCCGGCGCGCAGGAGCCCGCCGCGCCCTCCGGAGGCGTGACCGCACCGGTGGCCGCGCCGCCCTCGCCGTTCGCCCTCTCCGGCGGCGGCAACGCGCTGCTCGGCAAGAAGGTGCGCTTCCGCGGCGCCGTCGAGGAGCGCCTCGCCGGCCGCGGCGTGGTCGTCCAGTACCTCGACCCCGCCACGGCCGCGTGGACGAAGCAGGCGCGCGCGACGGTCAAGCCCGACGGCACGTTCGTCGCCCGCTGGCGCGCGCGTCGGACCGGGCAGTTCCAGCTGCGTGCGATCGTCCGCGGCGAGGCGTCCAGCGCCGCCGTGTCCCCCGAGCTGTCGCTCACCGTCTACCGCGGCGCCGTCGCCACCTGGTACGGCCCCGGCTTCTACGGCAACACGACCGCGTGCGGGATGGAGCTCACGCCGGAGCTCGTCGGCGTCGCCCACCGCAGCCTCCCGTGCGGGACGAACGTCGCCGTGCGTTACGGGTCGCGGACGCTCGTGCTCCCCGTCGTCGACCGCGGGCCGTTCGGCTCCGAGGCGCGCTGGGATCTCACCGAGGCCGCCGCGCAACAGCTCGGCTTCACCCACACGGACCGCATCGGCGCGGTCCGCGTGCTCTAGCCCTCCGCGTCGAGATAGCCGACGATCCGGTTCGTCACCGACGTCAGCGACGGCGCCGGATGCTCCATCGCCAGCGGGCGCTCGGCCAGCAGCCCTTCGATCCGCGCGCCCAGCTCGTCATCGGCGCGGCGCGCCAGCGACGCCCCGACCTCGGCCGCGCGGCGGACCATCCGCGGGTCCATCGTCCACAGCGTCTCGAACGTGCGGTCGTTGTCGGCCACGGGCGCCGAACGCGGGCGCTCCCACCCGAGCAGGCACGCGCTGTAGCCGGGGGCGTCGATGACGACGGCCCACTCGTTGCCGAGCGCGGCGCCCGCCTCGAGGGGCACCTCGGCGATCTCGCCCTGGCACGAAAGCGAGGCGAAGTCGGCAAACACCACGACGGCGTCGGCGGTGCGCGCCATCGCGCGATAGCGGTGCTCGACCGCGCGGTAGTTGCCCTCGCGCTGGAAGGACCCGAACACGACGGGCGACGCCGCGCGCGACATCGCCTCGTCTTCGATCGCGCGCGAGATCGCGAGCAGCGTCCGCTTCATGAGGATCTGGGACGCGACCGGCTGGTCGCCGCCCGAGAGCGCGCCGAACAGCGACGGCCGGTCGGTGCCCATGTCGGCGCCGCGCACGCGCTCGACGGCGGCGGGGACCGAGAGGCCGCGCTCGCGGAGGGCGAGCACCCGGCGCAGCGCCTCGACGTCCTCCTCGCCATAGAGCCGGTAGCCGGCGGTCGTGCGCTCGGGCTCGGGGAACCCGTAGCGCTGCTCCCACATACGGATCGTGCCGGCGGCGATTCCCGTCCGCTCGGCGACGTCCTTGATGGCGAGACCTTTCACATTCCCCTCAACAAAGCGTTCAACGTTGGCCTTCGCACTCCTCCCCGTTACGGAGCCCGGCACACCTGGGATCCAATCCGTGTGGCCTCGGCGCCCGTACCTGGCGCAATGACCTCCCCAGAGCGCGACCCCGAACCCATCCTGCTGACCGGCGCCTCCGGCTACGTCGGCTCCCACCTCCTCGACGAGCTGCTCGCCCGCGGCCGCCGCGTGCGCGCGCTCGTCCGTGATCCCGACAGCGCCGACCTCCCACCCGCGGTGCAGCGCCTCAAGGGCGACGCCGTCAAGGGCGAGGGCCTGGCCGAGGCGCTCGAGGGCGTGCGTACGGCCTACTACCTGATCCACTCGATGGGCCGCGGTGCGAACCCGAGCGACGACTTCGCCAAGCGCGACCGCGCCGCCGCGGTCAACTTCGGCGAGGCGGCGCGCGCCGCCGGCGTCGAGCGCGTCATCTACCTCGGCGGCCTCGGCCCGACCGGCCCGGACGCGTCGCTGCACCTGCGCTCCCGCCACGAGGTCGCGGAGTTGCTCGCCCAGCGCGTGCCCGACTTCGTCTACGTGCGCGCGGCGATGGTCATCGGCCCGGGCAGCGCCTCGTTCGAGATGCTGCGCCACCTCGTCAAGCGGCTCCCGGTGATGATCACGCCGCGCTGGGTCGACACCCGCTCGCAGCCCGTCGCCATCGACGACGTCGTGCAGACGCTGGCCGATGCCGGGGAGCTCGCCACGGCGCCGGGCGAGGTCCAGGTCGGAGGCGCCGAGATCCTCACCTACCGTGAGATGATGGGGCGCACCGCGGCGCTGTTCGGGCGCCGCGCACCCCTGATCGTCAAGGTGCCCGTGCTCTCGCCCCGCCTCTCCTCCCACTGGGTCGCTCTCGTCACGCCCGTCGAGACCGGGCTCGTGCGCCCGCTCGTCGACGGCCTGAAGACCGAGATGGTCGTCGAGACGCAGCCGCCGGCCGGGCTCAACGCGACACCGCTCGGCTTCGACGACGCCGTCCGCGCGGCGCTGAAGGGGACATGAGCGGACTCCTCAGCGCCCGCCGGGAGCGCCGCGGCGACGCGGTGATCCGCGACCCCGAGGAGCACACCGTCTTCGACGACGACGGCGGCGTGCGCTCGATCCAGGCCGCCGACCTCACGCTGCCCGAGGAAGAGCTCGACGAGCTCTGGAACCCCAAGAACCTCGAGCGCCTGGCGCGGACCTACTGGAAGTACCTCTCGCGCGTGACGCTCGGCCTGATCCGCGTGACCTACACGGACACGGAGCGCCTCGTCGTCCTGCTGTTCCGCCCGTTCGTGCTGCTGCGCTTCAGCGCGCCCGAGTACGAGGGCGGGGGCGATCGCGGGATCGTGCGCTGGCGGATCGAGAACGGGCTGCTGGTCTCCCCCGCGGGCGCGGGGGCAAGGGCTATCTGGAGATCGACGTGCGCCGCCGGCCGGCGGAGGAAGACGGTATGGCGACCGTGCACGTCGAGGTCGAGATCGCGAGCTTCTACCCCGCGATCGCGACCTGGCTGACGAAGTTCGTCTACTCGAACACGCAGTCGAAGATCCACGTGCTCGTGACCCACGGCTTCCTGCGCTCGCTCGCGCGGCGCGACCTCGAGCAGTCCGCGGTCGGGCGCTTCGACCCGCGCGGCATCCGCGAGGAGAAGGACGGCTCGGTCACGGTCGGCGACACGCCGTGGGGCGTCATCGCCGCGCTCGCCGCGGCGGGCATCGCCGTGCTCGTGGCGCTCGTGCTCTGGCTGATGCGCGAGTAGCGCTCAGTTCGCCTGGTAGCCCGTCAGCGTGCGCAGCTTCTCGCGGTCGTGGCGGGAGTGGATCCGGCGCACCGTGCCCGAGCGCGTGCGCATCACGAGCGACTCCGTCGAGGCGCCGCGGGCGCCCTGGTAGCGGACGCCCTGGAGGACGTCGCCGTCGGTGACGCCGGTGGCCGAGAAGAACGCGTCGTCGCCCGTGATGAGGTCGTCGTGGGTGAGCACGCGCCCGACGTCGTAGCCCGCGTCCTCGGCCGCCTTGCGCTCGCCGTCGTCGCGCGGGTGCAGGCGCCCGATCATCGCGCCGCCCATGCACTTGATGCCGGCGGCGGAGATGACGCCCTCGGGCGTGCCCCCGATGCCCCACAGGAGCGTCGCGGGCGTGCGCGGTGACACTGCGAGCAGCGCACCCGCGACGTCGCCGTCGGCGATCAGGCGCACGCGCGCGCCGGCGTCGCGGATGGCCTTGATGCCTTCCTCGTGGCGCGGGCGGTCGAGCACCACGACCATCACGTCGCGCACCTCGGAGCCCTGGCGCTCCGCGACGAGCTCGACGGTCTCGCCGAGCGGGCGGTCGAGGTCGAGCAGGTCGGCGATGTCGTCGCCGCCGGCCATCTTCTCCATGTAGACGATCGGGCCCGGGTCGAACATCGCCCCGCGCTCGGCGAGCGCGATCACGGCGAGCGCGTTGGGCATCCCGCGCGCGCACAGGGTCGTGCCCTCGAGCGGGTCGACGGCGATGTCGACGCGCGGCGAGCTGCCGTCGCCCACCTGCTCGCCGTTGGCCAGCATCGGCGCCTCGTCCTTCTCGCCCTCGCCGATCACGACGATCCCGTCCATGTGGATCGTGTGCAGCACGGCGTGCATGCCGTCGACGGCGGCCTGGTCGGCGGCCTCCTTGTCGCCCATGCCGACCCAGCGCCCTGCGGCGAGCGCGGCGGCCTCGGTGACGCGCACGAGCTCGAGCGCGAGGTTGCGGTCCGGAACTTCGTGAGGGGGCATTACATGACTCCAGGTGGCTTGCGCGGACGTTCTGTGGTCGAGGCTCGGTACGAGCCGCCGATCGTGATCAAGATCGTGCCCAGGAGGGCGATCCACCAGCCGAGGCCGAGCGTGATCGCGCTCGGCGGCTCGCCGGGCCGGTCGATGATGCCGTTGTAGCCGACGAGGCCGAACGCGATGATCCCGATCACGGCGGTCATCTCGCCGCGCGGCCACGACAGCTCGTGGTCGCGGACGACGATGTAGAGCAGGATGATCGGCGCGAGCGCCGCGAGGAGGAGCAGATAGCGCAGGATCGTGTGCGCGTCCCAGCCGGCGATGCTGCCCGTCATCCCGTCGACGTTCGCGTTCGGGTTGTCCGGGTCCGTCTTGTACCAGGGAAGGAACAGGCTGAGTGCGAGGAGCACACCTCCGACCGCCGCGATGATCTCCGAGCTGGTGATGCGGCGGACGTCCATCGACGCGCTGACCCTATCCCTTTGCTGGTAGCTTCGCCGCCGTGCCGGACCTCGAGCGCGTCTGGCCGGACCGGGCCGCGGTGACGCCCGCGGAGCTGATCGGCCCGCGGCCGGCAGCGCGCTGCGGACCGTCCCCACGTGGTCGCGATGATGGTCTCCTCGCTCGACGGCCGCGCGGCGGTGGCGGGCTCCTCGCGACCGCTCGGCGGGCCCTACGACGTGCAGCTGCTGGTCGCGCTGCGGACCGCCGCCGACGCGGTCCTGGTCGGCCCCAGCACCGTGCGCGCGGAGGGCTACGCGCGCATCGCACCTCCGGCGGTGCTCGTCTCGCGCTCGTTCGACGTGCCGTGGGAGGCAGGGCTGTTCGCCGCGCCGGGCCAACCGGTGCTCGTCTACACGGGGCGGGAGGCGGGCGAGGCGCCGGAGGTCGCCGCGGCGGTCGAGGTCGTGCGGATGGACGAGCCGGCGCTCGCGGCGGTGCTCGCCGACCTGCGCGCCCGCGGGGTGGAGCTGCTGCTCTGCGAGGGCGGCCCGACCTTGAATCGGGCGCTGCTCGCAGCGGGCCTCGTCGACGAGCTGTTCCTCACGCTCTCGCCGGTCGTGACGGGCGACGAGACCCAGCCCGCGATCGTGATGGGCGGGGCCCTGCCCGCGCCGATCCCGCTCACGCTGCGCAGTGTCGCCACCGCCGACGGGGATCTCTACCTGCGCTACAGCGTGTAGGTTCCGCCGCGATGCGGATCGAGGGTGCCAACGCATTCGTGGCCGGCGGCGCGTCGGGGCTCGGCGCGGCGACCGCGCGGCGGCTGCAGGCGGGCGGCGCGAAGGTCACGATCGCCGACCTCAACGCCGACAAGGGCGAGGCGCTGGCCGAGGAGCTCGGGGCGACGTTCGTCACCTGCGACGTCACCGAGCCCGACCAGGTCGAGGCCGCCATCGCCGCGGCCGGCGACGACCTCCGCATCTCCGTCTGCTGCGCCGGCGTCGGCTGGGCCGAGAAGGTCGCCGGCAAGCGCGGCCCGCACCAGTTCGAGCCGTTCCGGATCACGGTCACGGTGAACCTGATCGGCACCTTCAACGTCCTGCGCCTCGCGGCCGCCGCGATGCTCGCCAACGAGCCCGACGACGGCGGCGAGTGCGGCGTGATCGTCAACACCGCCTCGATCGCCGCCTACGACGGCCAGATCGGCCAGATCGCCTACGCCGCCTCGAAGGGCGGCATCGTCGGGATGACGCTGCCCGGCCGCCCGCGACCTCGCGAGCGCGCGCGTGCGGGTCTGCACGATCGCCCCCGGCCTGTTCGACACCCCGCTGCTGGCGGCGCTGCCGGAAGAGGCGCGCACCGCGCTCGGCGAGTCGGTGCCGCACCCGCACCGGCTCGGCACGCCGAAGGAGTACGCCGCGCTGGCGGCGCACATCGTCGAGAACCCGATGCTCAACGGCGAGGTCATCCGGCTCGACGGCGCTCTCCGCATGGCACCGCGCTGAACACTGGATCCGCGAGGGCCGTGCGCGGTGTAGGTTCGGCTTCTGATGCCGGCGTCGCGGACGTGCCGGATGGGCAGCGATCGCGATCGCGGTGCTGGCTCGTCGCGATGCCGGCCGGGTCTCGCGGACGACAGCGAGGCGCAAGCGCAAGCGCTGCAAGGCGTCCGAGGTCAAGCGCACGCGTCAGCTACCGCAAGAGCGGCCGCAAGCACCGCGCCAAGGGCTGCGCGCCGCGCACCGCGCGCGGTCCCGGGGACCGTCGCCGCCGCGCTGCCGACCGCGCTGCAAGCGCACGCGCGCGCTCGCCGCGAAGCTCGCGCCGCGCGTCGCGCAAGCGCGCGCGCAAGCGCAAGGCCGCCCGGCGCGTCGCGCGCGCCGACCGCGCCACCGACGCCGCGCTCGGCCGCAGCGCCGCGCCGCTCGCCACCGCCGCGACGGTGTCGACGGGCTCCGACAGCGGGCCGGTGCCCGGGCCGCCGGGCACGCGGTCGACGCAGACGCGCACGTCACCGAGCGGAGCGGCAACGAGCCCAGGATCGGCCGCGACGGCGACGCTCGATCACCGACACCAGGAGCCACGCGCATCGCCGGCGGGATCGTCGAAGCAGCAAGTCGATCGAGCTTCAAGTACCATGCATGGACCGCTGCCCCGACGGCGGCGGCATCGGCCGCGGGCCGGTGACCTACACGCCAGCTCGACTCGCTTCAGCCGTCCGGCGACGCTCGTGGTGCAGACCGAGCGCGAGCGAGTTCGAGGGCGAGATCGTCGCCCACTTCGGCGACAACGCGCGGATCGCGTCGGTCGACGTCACCGGCACCTGGTCGTGGTCGACCGAGACGCGGCGCTCGCGGCAACCGCGTGGCGCGCCACGCGGTCGGCGGCGGCGCGCACTCCGAGGGCTTCCGCCAGAGCTCGACCGGCGGCACGATCGACAACCACGTCGACGTCCGGACCACGGTCTCGACCGCCACCGACGACCGCACCGCGATCTCGGGCGAACTACCTCGGCCTCTTCACCGTCGTGCTCCCCGACATCTTCATGGAGGAGGCGCTCGACGGGATCCAGAAGCGCGCCCTCTCGCGGCGCGTGCGTGCGCGTCGTGCCGAACGAGCCGACCGTGCACGTCAGCCCCGCGAGCACGCGCGCCGGTCGTCGCCCACCTCGTCGACTCGACGCGGCGCGACGTTCTCCGGCGCGATCACGACCGTCAACGAGCAGGGTCACGCCGCAGCGCGCCGACGGCAACCCCGACGCGCGCTTCACCTACGTGGCGCCCGCGTGCGCCAGCGGCACCGACTTCGTGCGCCTCGAGCACACCTCGCGCCGCGGGGTCGGCGAGCGCCGGGATCGTCAACGTCGTCATCGACTCGTACACCTACCGCGTGCTGGCGGCGAAGGCTCAACGAGACGATCACGGGCGAGCGGCCGCCCGGACTTCGCGCAGCTGCCCGCCGTCGGGCACGCCAGACGAACACGATGCAGCCTCGGGCCCGCAGCCGCTCGACCCGACCACTAGCAGCGACGGCCACCTGATCGACGCGGGCGCCGACCGCAGCGGGCAGATCCGGGCGAGCGGCATGGCGTCGCTCGAGCTCGGTCGATGACAGGGCTGCAACTCTCAGCCGACCCGCCGAGCTCCGTGCACCGCGCACCGGCTCGTTCCAGACCGAGCGCGACATCAGCATCCAGGTCGACCTCCCGAAGGCCGGCGGACCCGCGCGCGTCGCAGTGGTTCTTCAACCAGCGACCCGTCCGCCGGGCATCGGCAACGAGACCACCCGGACCTGCCTCACCCCGGTCTTCCACGCCCGCCCGGACGACGAGACGCTCGGCGTCGTGTCGGTGCCGCGCTCGGTGTTCGAGTCCAGCGGCCCGCAGACGTTCGGGATCGAGCTGACGCTTCGACGTGCCCGAACGACCAGGGCGGCGAGGTCCACGCCGTCGAGCGCTACGCGTTCACGATCCAGCGCGTCTAGCTCAGACGATCTCAGTCGCGCCGACTAAGATATGTCCTTGCGCATGCAACCAACGACTGGCTACAATGCACACTATTCGTAAGTGGCTATGGAAGGGCAAGCCTGAATGACCCAGCTTCTACTCATCCCGTTGGACGACACCGTCGTCTTCCCGACCATGGATGTGACCCTGCCCGTGGACGTCGGGGATGACGAGCGCGTTCTGCTCGTCCCTCGTCATGGGTCGGAGTTCGCCAAGGTCGGCACCATCGCGCGTGTCACCGAGCGCGTGCGCCTTCCCGGCGGCGGCCGTGCCGTCGCCCTGTCCGGCGAGATGCGCGGCATCGCCGGCGCGGCCCAGACCGACCCGACCGGTCAACTGCGCGTCGAGGTCGAGGAGTCGATCGACGACAGCCCGGTCGACGGCCGCACCCGCGGCCTCGAGCGCGAGTACCGCGCCGTGGTCGAGGAGATCCTCGAGACCCGCGGGGCCGACGAGCGCGTCGGCGCGTTCCTGCGCGCCATCGCGGAGCCCGGCGCCCTGGCCGACACCATCGGCTACGCGCCCGATGTGACCTTCGAGGAGAAGGTCGAGGTCCTCGAGACCGTCGACGTCACCGAGCGCCTGGCGCTCGCCGTCCGCATCCAGCGCGACCGCCTGACCGAGCTGCAGGTCCGCAAGCGCATCCGCGAGGACGTGCAGTCCGGCGCCGACCAGCAGCAGCGCGAGTACTTCCTGCGCAAGCAGATGGAGTCGATCCAGCGCGAGCTGGGCGAGGACTCCGCGAACGTCGTGGAGGAGTACCGCACCAAGATCGCCGAGGCGGGCATGCCCGAGGACGTGCGCGAGCAGGCCGACAAGGAGCTCGGCCGCCTCGAGCGCATGGGCGAGCAGTCCGGCGAGGCGGGCATGATCCGCAGCTACCTCGACTGGCTGATCGCCGTGCCGTGGGACAAGCGCTCGGACGAGAAGCTCGATCCCGTGCACGCGCGTGAGGTCCTGGACAAGGACCACGCCGGCCTCGAGGACGTCAAGGACCGCATCACCGAGTACCTGGCCGTCCGCAAGCTGCGGACCGACCGCGGCATCGCGGAGGACAAGAAGTCCGGCGCGATCCTGACCCTGATCGGCCCGCCCGGCACCGGCAAGACCTCGATCGGCGAGTCGATCGCCCGCGCGACCGGACGCGAGTTCGTCCGCATGTCGCTGGGCGGCGTCCGCGACGAGGCCGAGATCCGCGGCCACCGGCGGACCTACATCGGCGCGCTCCCGGGCCGCCTCGTGCGCGCCCTGCGCGACGCGGGGACGATCAACCCGGTGATCATGCTCGACGAGGTCGACAAGGTCGGCGCGGACTGGCGGGGCGACCCGTCGTCGGCGCTGCTCGAGGTCCTGGACCCGGCGCAGAACCACTCGTTCCGCGACCACTACCTCGACGTCGAGCTCGACCTCTCGCAGGTCATGTTCATCGCGACCGCCAACGTGGCGGAGACGATCCCCGGCCCGCTGCTCGACCGCATGGAGGTCATTCGCTTCGACGGCTACACCGTCGCGGAGAAGACCGCGATCGCGCGCGACTACCTGTGGCCGCGCCAGCGTGAGCGCAACGGCCTGCGCGAGGACGAGGTCTCGGTGTCCGACGAGCTGCTGCAGCTCGTGGCCTCCGAGTACACCCGCGAGGCGGGCGTCCGCAACCTCGAGCGCGAGCTCGGGACGATCCTGCGCAAGACGGCGACCCAGATCGCCAGCGCGAAGGTCGAGGCACCGGTGGAGCTGACGCTCGAGCACGTCCGTGACGCGCTCGGCCGGCAGAAGGTCTTCCAGGAGGCGGCGGCGCGCACGGCGGTGCCCGGCGTGGCCACCGGCCTGGCGGTCACCGGCACCGGCGGCGACGTGCTGTTCGTCGAGGCCACGACCATGAAGGGCAAGGACGGCCTCGTCCTCACGGGCCAGCTCGGCGACGTCATGAAGGAGTCGGCGCGGATCGCGCTCTCCTACGTGCGCGGCCACGCCGAGGAGCTCGGGATCAACGAGGAGGCCTTCGAGGGCCGGGACTTCCACGTCCACGTCCCCGCGGGCGCCATCCCCAAGGACGGCCCGAGCGCGGGCGTCACGATGACCACCGCGCTGGCGTCGCTGCTGAGCGGCCGAGCCGTCAAGCACACGGTCGGCATGACCGGAGAGGTCACGCTGCAGGGCCGGGTGCTGCCGATCGGCGGCCTCAAGCAGAAGGTGCTCGCCGCGCACGCGGCCGGCCTCACCGAGGTGATCCTGCCCGAGCGCAACCGCGGCGACCTGGACGACGTGCCCGAGGACGTCCGCGAGCAGATGAAGTTCCACCCCGTCATGACCATCGACGAGGTCCTCGAGCGGGCCCTGGAGCCCGCGCCTAAGCTGGTTGCGTGACCCGCAGGGTCGCCCGACTGTTCCGCCCGTACCGCGGCCGCCTGGCCGCGGTACTGGCGTTGATCGCCATCTCGGCAGGGCTCGGGATGGTGTCGCCGTTCCTGCTCCGGGACATCCTCGACGAGGCGATCCCGGAGAAGGACCGCGACCTGCTGCTGAAGCTGGTCGGCGGGATGATCGCGATCTCGATCGCGACCGGCGTGCTCGGCGTGGCGCAGACGTGGCTCTCCAACGTCGTCGGCCAGCGCGTCATGCACGACCTGCGCGCGAAGGTCTACCGCCACCTCCAGCGGCTCTCGCTCGCGTTCTTCACGCGCACGCGCACCGGCGAGATCCAGTCGCGCATCGCCAACGACATCGGCGGCGTGCAGACCGTCGTGACGACGACCGCCACCTCGATCGTCTCCAACGTGACGACCGTGCTGGCCAGCGTCGTCGCGATGTTCCTGCTCGACTGGCGGCTCGCGCTGTTCTCGCTCGCCGTGCTGCCCTTCTTCGTCGCGCTCTCGCGCCGCGTCGGCGCCAAGCGCAAGGCCATCACCACCGTCAAGCAGGGCGCGATGGCCGACATCTCCTCGCTCGTGCAGGAGTCGCTCAGCGTGTCGGGCATCCTGCTCGGCAAGTCGATGGGCCGCTCGGCCGCGCTGGCCGACCGCTTCGAGGGCGAGTCCGCAGCGGCTGGCCGACCTCGAGGTCCGCTCGCGCATGGCCGGCCGCTGGACGATGGCCTCGATCCAGACGTCGTTCGCGGTCATGCCCGCGCTCGTCTACCTGTTCGCCGGCCTCAGCCCCGAGCGCCGTCTCGATCGGCACCGTGGTCGCCTTCACCACGCTCCAGACGCGGCTGTTCTTGCCCATCTCCTCGCTGCTCAACGTGGCGGTCGACGTCCAGACCTCGACCGCGCTGTTCGACCGCGTCTTCGAGTACCTCGACCTGCCGGTCGACATCCACCCCGGCACGCGCCGGCTCGGCGCGGTCGCGGGCGAGGTGCGCTTCGAGGACGTCGTCCTTCCGCTACGACGAGGAGCCTGGACGCTGCGCGACATCGACCTCGAGGTGCCCGCCGGGCACGCGCACCGCGATCGTCGGCGAGACCGGGTCGGGCAAGACCACGCTCGGCTACCTCGCCGCGCGCCTCTACGACCCGGAGCGCGGGCGCCGTGCTGATCGACGGCGTCGACATCCGCGAGCTCACCTTCGGCGCGCTCGCCGACGCCGTCGGCGTCGTGTCGCAGGAGACCTACCTGTTCCACGCCTCGGTGCGCGAGAACCTGCGCTTCGCGCGGCCGGACGCCTCCGACGAGGAGATCGAGGACGCCGCCCGCGCGGCCCAGATCCACGACACGATCGCCGCGCTGCCCGACGGCTACGACACCGTCGTCGGCGAGCGCGGCTTCCGCTTCTCCGGCGGCGAGAAGCAGCGCATCGCGATCGCCCGCACGATCCTGCGCAACCCGCCCGTGCTCGTGCTCGACGAGGCGACCAGCGCGCTCGACGTCCAGACCGAGCGCGCGGTCGAGGAGGCGCTCGTGCGGCTCGCCGAGGGCCGCACCACGATCGTCATCGCCCACCGCCTCTCGACCGTCCGCGGCGCCGACCAGATCGTCGTCCTCGACCACGGCGAGATCGTCGAGCGCGGCACCCACGCGGAGCTGCTCGCGCTCGGCGGCCGCTACGCGGACGATGGTCGCGCGCGACGAGGCGCCGGTCGCCGGCTTAAGGCCCTGCCGCGCCACTCGCGCCGGCGGGTGACGCGAGGACGACGGCAGGGAGGTGATGCTCGCGCGCGATCTCGCCGGGACCGGTCCGAAGGCGGCGTGCCCACCTGGAGCGACGCTACGGCCGGCGCGGGCCGGTGTCTGCTGGACCTTGGGCTAGTTGATCATCACGGTCGGCGCGCCGGCGACGATCGAGCCGCCGTGCGCCGTGTTGTCGCCGGCCGGGGCGTGTCAGCTGGACCTTGGTCCAGCTTCAGTTGATGTTGACCGTCGGGAGCCCAGCACGATCACCCCGCCGTGCGCCGTCAGTCGCCCATGCGGGCGGCGGGCTGCCCCTGATCATCACCTTGTCGAGCCCATGATGATGCTGTCGGGCGGCCGTGCAGCGCACATGTCGCCGATGCGGCGGCGGCATGCCGCCGATCAGGACGGTCGGCGCGCCGGGGCAGGATCGGGCCGCCGACGTGCGGGATCGGCGGCGTGCCGGGGCTGCATGGGGCAGACGTGCATGTCTCCGACGCGGGCGGCGGGGGGCATGGGCGCGATTGTCGCCTACTTCAGACGATGGTTGCAACCGTGCCGCCGTCGACCGACCAGGCGGCGCCGGTCACCATCGAGCCGCGCGCTCGGAGCAGAGGAAGACGACGACGCTCGCGATCTCGTCCTCGGTCGCGATGCGCCCGAGCGGGATCTTGGCCGCCTGCGCCGCCAGCGACTCCTCGCTGGTAAAGCCCGCGCGCCTTGGCCGGTCTGGTCGGCCAGGCCGCCCTCGCCGACCCACAGCTCGGAGGACGCCACCGCCCGGGCGCGACGGCGTTGACGAGCACGCCCTGCGTCGCCGTAGGTGTCGGCGAACACGCGCGAGAGCGAGGCCTGCGCGGCCTTGGTCACGGAGTAGGCGGCGTTGGTCAGCGACGGCCGCTTGCCCGCCGACGAGGTCGACGTTGACGATCCGGCCCCAGCCGCGCTCGGCCATCGCCGGGGCGAAGGCGCGCATGAGCCGCATCGAGGCCATCACGTGCAGCTCCCACTGGGCCTGCCAGTCCTCCTCGGTCAGCTCGTCGAGCGAGCGCGCGAAGCTCGTGCCGGCGTTGTTGACGAGGATGTCCGGCGCGCGCCGCCGAGCCGCCTCGAGCGATCCGCTCCGGCCGCGTCGAGCGCCGTCACGTCGATCCCGTCCGAGCGCGAGACGCCCAGCGCCTTCGCGCCCTCCTCCTCCAGCATGCGCACGGTCGCCGCGCCGATGCCGCGGCTCGCGCCGGTGACGACCGCGGTGCGGCCCGGTCAGTCCCAGGTCCATCCGGGCATGATGCCGGGATGACCGCGCACACCGTCTACCGGACCTTCAACACCGACCGCCGCCGCGAGTTCGTGCGGATCACCGACGACGTCGCCGACGCGGTCGCGCGAGTCCGGCATCCGCGAGGGCATGGTGCTCGTCAGCGCGATGCACATCACCGCCGGCGTGTGGATCAACGACGACGAGCCGGGCATCCTCGAGGACACGCTCGAGTGGCTCGACAAGCTCGCGCCGCCGTCGTGGAAGGAGTCCGAGCAACGAGGTCGCGCGCGAGCCTCGGCCCCGACACGGGCGACTTCCGCCACCACCGCGGCGGCGAGGACAACGGCGACGCGCACTGGAAGAACCTGCTCGTCCACCACCAGGTGGTGGTCCCGGTGACGGACGGCAGGCTCGACCTCGGCCCGTGGCAGGCGATCTTCTACGCCGAGTTCGACGGCGGCCGCGACAAGCGGCTCGTCATCAAGGTGCTCGGTGAGTAGCGTCAGTTCAGGCGCTCCACGATCATCGCCTGGCCCATGCCGCCCGCGGCGCACATGGTCTCGAGGCCGATGGTCGCGTCGAGCGTGTCGAGGTCGTTGAGCAGCGTGGTCATGATGCGCGCGCCGGTCATCCCGAACGGGTGGCCGAGAGCGATCGCGCCGCCGAACGGGTTGAGCTTCTCGTGGTCGATGCCCCACTCGTCGCGGCAGGGGACGACCTGGGCGGCGAACGCCTCGTTGAGCTCGAGCGCGTCGATGTCGTCGATCGTCATCCCGGCCTGCTTCAGCACCTTTTCGACCGCCGGGATCGGGCCGAGGCCCATGATCTCGGGGCGAAGGCCGGCGACCGCGGAGGCGACGATGCGGGCGCGCGGCTTGAGGCCGAGCTTCTCCGCCTTCTCGGCCGACATGACGAGCACCGCGGCCGCGCCGTCGTTGAGCGGGCAGGCGTTGCCGGCGGTGACGGTGCCGTCGGGCTTGAAGGCCGGCTTGAGCTCGGCGAGCTTCTCGACCGTCGTGCCCGGGCGCGGGCCGTCGTCCTTGGTGACCTCGCCGTCGGGCGTGGTGACGGGTGTGATCTCGCGGTCGAAGTGGCCGGAGTCGCGGGCGGCGACCGCGCGCTGCTGCGAGACGGCGGCCCACTCGTCCTGGGACTCGCGCGAGACCTTGCAGCGCTCGGCGACGTTCTCGGCGGTCAGGCCCATCGGGATGTAGACGTTGTAGAGCGAGCCCTCTGAGCCGTCGAGCTGCGGGTGGAACTGGAAGTTGTCCGCCCCGAAGCGCGAGACCGCCTCGACGCCGGCGGCGATGTACTGGTCGCCCTCGCCGGCCACGATCGCGTGGAAGGCCATGCGGATCGTCTGCAGCGAGGAGGCGCAGAAGCGGTTGACGCTGGTGGCGGGAACGTGATGGTCGATCCCCGACAGCAGCTGGGCGTTGCGGCCGATGTTGTAGCCCTGCTCGCCGGCCTGGAAGCCGCAGCCCATCATGAGGTCGTCGGTCTCCCCGAAGTCGACCTCCGGGTTGCGCTCCACGAGCGCCTTGAGCGGCACCGCGGCGAGGTCGTCCGCGCGGACGTCCTTGAGCGAGCCCTTGACCGCGCGCCCGATCGGGGTGCGCACGGCGTCGACGATCACGGCTTCAGGCATGGAATCTCCCGTTGATTGACTGCTCAGTCAATGGTACCCCGACGGGGTCGTCGCCGTACCCTCATCAGATGGCCGACTCCCCTCCCTCCAATCGTCTCGGCCGCTCGGCCCGCCTCGGCGGGCTGGTGGCAGGCCAGTCGGCGCGCTGGGCGGGCACCCGCGCGGCCAACCGCCTGCGCTCCCCCGAGGAGGCCGACGCCGCCACCGGCGAGCGTGCCGCCGCACTCGCGCGCGAGCTCGTCAAGCAGCTCGGCCAGCTCCGCGGGGCGGCCATGAAGGTCGGCCAGGTGCTCTCCACCGTCGACTTCACCGCGATCCCGGAGGACGAGCGCGAGGACTTCAAGGCGACGCTCGCGAAGCTCCGCGACGACGTCCCGCCGCTGCCGTTCAAGAAGGTCCGCAAGCTGCTCGAGGAGGAGCTGGGCGGCAAGGTGGACGACCACTTCGAGTCCTTCGAGGAGGAGGCGTTCGCGGCCGCCTCGATCGGCCAGGTCCACCGCGCGGTCACGCTCGACGGCGACGAGGTGGCGGTCAAGCTCCAGTACCCCGGGGTCGCCGAGGCGGTCGAGTCGGACCTCCGCAACCTGTCGCTGCTGCTGCCGCTGGTCAAGCGGCTCGCGCCCGGCCTCGACGTCAAGGCGCTCTACGGCGAGCTGCGCGAGCGCATCGCCGAGGAGCTCGACTACGAGATCGAGGCGCAGAACCACCGCGCCGTCGAGCGCGCCTTCCGCAACCACCCGTTCATCCACGTGCCGAAGGTCCACACCGGGCTCTCGAGCCGGCGCGTGCTCGTCACCGACCTGCTCCACGGTCGCCGCTTCGCCGAGGTGAAGCAGCTCGACGAGGCCGAGCGCGACCGCTTCGCCGAGATCGTCTTCCGCTTCTACTTCTCGCTGCTGCTGCGGATGAACCGCGTCTGCGGCGACCCGCATCCCGGCAACTACCTGCTGCTCGACGACGGGCGGGTCGGCTTCCTCGACTTCGGGCTGATGCGCTCGCTCGATCGCGAGCACCTCGAGGGCGAGCGTGCGCTCGCCCGCGCCATCGTGGCCGAGGACGCCCAGGAGGTCCACGCGATCCTCGCCCGCCTCGGCTACCTGCCGAACCCCGACGACTTCGTTCCCGAGGCGCTGCTCGAGTGGCTGATGGCCGCGGGTGAGTGGTACCTGCAGCCCGGCTTCCTCCGCCTGTCGCCGCAGTACGTCTCCGAGCTGCTCGACTCGACCTCGTCGCCGCGCGCGCCGTGGTTCGCGCAGCTGCGCCAGCTGACCATCCCGCCCCAGGCGCTGCTCGTGCGGCGCATGGAGGGCCTCGTCTTCTCGACGCTCGGCGAGCTGCGCGCCGGCGCCGACTGGTTCGCGCTCGCGCAAGAGTTCTTTGCGGACGGTCCGCCTTCCACCCCGTTAGGGGAGGCTGACCGCGCGGCGACGTTCTAACATCTGGATCGATGCGACGGATCGCACTCTTCACCGCGCTGTTCGCGCTGCTGGTTCCCACCTCCGCCTCGGCCGCTCCCTTCATGTACGACATCCCGGAGCTGGTGAGCAAGCCGCTCAAGGCCGTCAAGCGGGCGACCACCGTGCCGGTGCTGCTCCCGAGCCGCCTCACCACCGAGCACCGCAGGCTGTACTCGCAGGGCAACGGCCGCGCGAACCGGTACGAGTTCACGATCGGTGCGGTGCGCAACTGCGGCACCGCGACCGCGTGTTACGTCGCCGGCTTCCGCGCCCGCCGTGGCGGCAAGGTCGGCAGCGGCCGCAAGGTGAAGCTCGCCAAGCGCCTGAGCGGCAGCTTCCAGCCGTCGCGCTGCGGCGCCTCGTGCGGGCCCGCGAGCCTCGAGTGGGTCCAGGACGGCGTGCTCTACGAGGTCGAGGGCAAGCTCGGCACGCAGAAGACCGAGCGGAAGATCATCACGCGGCTGGCGAACTCCGCCATCCGCAACGGCGACCGCTAACTAGGCGATCGTCTTCCCGTCGAGCTCGGCGTGCGCCGCGACGCGGCGGGCGAACCCGGGGAAGTCGTGCGCGTACAGCGAGTGCGGGCCGTCGCAGAGCGCGGCCTCGGGGTCGTTGTGGACCTCGACGATGATGCCGTCGGCGCCGACGGCGGCCGCGGCGCGGGCCAGCGGCTCGACCAGCCGGCGGTCGCCGGTGGCGTGGCTGGGGTCGACGATCACCGGCAGGTGCGAGTGCAGCTTCAGCCACGGGACGGCTGAGAGGTCGAGCGTGAAGCGCGTCGCGGTCTCGAACGTGCGGATCCCGCGCTCGCACAGCATCACGCGCTCGTTGCCCTCCTTGAGGACGTAGTCCGCCGCCATCAGGAGCTCCTCCAGCGAGGACGAGAGCCCGCGCTTGAGCAGCACCGGCAGGCCGAGCTTGCCGGCGACCTCGAGCAGCGCGTAGTTCTGCATGTTGCGCGCGCCGATCTGGACGACGTCGGCGTACTCGTGGATGACGTCGGCGTGGTTCGTGTCGAGCAGCTCGGTGACGACCGGCAGGCCGGTCTCCGCGCGCGCCTCGGCGAGGATCTCGAGGCCGGCCGGCCCGAGGCCCTTGAACGCGAACGGCGACGTCCGCGGCTTGTAGGCGCCGCCGCGCAGCATCGAGGCGCCCGCCGCCTTGACCGTGCGGGCGACCGTCATCGTCTGTTCGCGCGTCTCGACCGTGCACGGGCCGGCGATCAGGCAGAACGTCTTGTCGCCGCCGACCGTGCGGCCGGCGATGTCGAACACGCTCGGGCCCTCGTGGAAGAGCTCGGACGACGCCAGCTTGTAGGGGCGCGAGATCGGCACGACGCGATCGACGCCCTCCATGCCCTCGAAGCCCGCCTCGCGGACGGCCTGGGGATCGCCGATGGCGCCGATCGCCGTGGTCAGCTCCCCCGGCATGACGAGCACGTGCAGCCCCATCGTCTCCAGCCGCTGCCGGACCGCCGCGACCTCGCCGTCGGTCGCGTGCGGTGTCATCACGATCATCACAGGCCGAGCTCCCGCACTCCGAGCTCGTCGGCGCCGAGGTGGTGCGCCAGCTCGTGGCGGACGGTGCGCGTGACCTGCGCGCGCAGCTCGTCGGCGTCGTGGCCGAAGTCGCGCAGGAGCGTGTCGCGGAAGATGATGATGCGGTCGGGGTAGTTGTCGCGCGCCGCCGTGTCGCCCTGGTAGAGGCCGTAGGCGCGGTGGCGGCGGCCCTTGTCGGAGATCACGACAGCGACGTGGTCGAGCGACTTGCGCAGCAGGTCCGGCAGGTCGTCGAGCGCCTCGCGCACGAGCTCCTCGAAGTCGTCGGGCTTGCGCGGGTCGAGCGCGAGGAAGTCCGCCTCGTCGGGCTCGGCCGCGAGGTTCTCGCGCGCCAGCCGCTCCGTGCGGCGGACGAGCATCTCGAACTCCTCCTCGTCGGCGGGCTCCTGGTAGTCGCCGAGCCGGGTGGTGATGGCGGCGATCCCCATCCCCAGCAGCCCGAGGCCGGCCACCGCGGTGGCGATGCCCTGGAACAGCCGCAGCGGGTAGTCGGGGGCGAGCCCGCGGAACACCGTGATGACCAGCACCGCCACGCAGAGGCAGAAGAGCGCCGAGGTGGAGATCCGCTTCCAGGCGGGCCAGTCGGAGATCATCACTTCATCGTCCGTGCGATCACGAGGCGCTGGATCTCGTTGGTGCCCTCGTAGATCTGGGTGATCTTGGCGTCGCGGAGGTAGCGCTCGACCGGGTACTCGGTCACGTAGCCGTAGCCGCCCAGGACCTGGACCGCCTCGATGGTCACGGCCATCGCGGTGTCGGAGGCGAACAGCTTGGCCATCGCGGAGTACTTGCCCATGTCGGGCTCGCGGCGGTCGATCTTCGCGCACGCCTTGTAGAGGAGCTCGCGCGCGGCGGCCGTCCGCGTCTCCATGTCGGCGAGCTTGAACTGGATCGCCTGGAACTCGTTGATCGGCTGCCCGAACTGCTTGCGCTCACGCGCGTAGGCGGCCGCGTAGTCGGTGGCGCCCTGGGCGATCCCGACGGCCTGGGCGGCGACGCCGAGGCGCGAGTGGTCGAGCGTGCCGAGCGCGACCGAGAGGCCCTTGCCCTCCTGGCCGATCAGGTTCGCGGCCGGGATGCGGACGTCGTCGAAGACCGGCTGGCCGGTCGGCGAGCCCTTGATCCCGAGCTTGTGCTCGAGCTTGCCGACGCTGAAGCCTGGGCGGTCGGCCTCGACCACGAAGGCGGAGAGGCGGCGCGACTCCCGGTCCGTGACCGCGAAGACGACGTAGAAGTCCGCGACGCCGAGATTGGTGATCCAGTTCTTCGTGCCGTTGACGACCCACTCGTCGCCGTCGCGGCGGGCGGTGGTGAGCATGCCGCCGGGGTCGGAGCCGGCCTCGGGCTCGGACAGCGCGAAGGCGGGCGACCACTCGCCGCTCGCGCAGCGGGGCAGGAAGCGCTGCTTGAGCTCCTCCGAGCCGAACAGCCGGATCGGCAGCGTGCCGAGCTCCTGCACCATCAGGATCAGCGCGGTCGAGGCGCAGGCCTTGGCGACCTCCTCGACCGCCATGTTGAGCATCAGCGTCCCGGTGCCGGTGCCGCCGTACTCCTCCTCGAACGGGAGCCCGAGCAGGTCCTGCTCGGCGAACAGCTTGCGCAGGTCCCACGGATACTCGGCCTTGGCGTCGATCTCGGCAGCACGAGGAGCGACCCGCTCAGCCACGATCTGGCGAATCGTGTCGCGGAAGGCCACATGGTCCTCCGAGAGCGCGTATGTCGTGTCAGCGGGGTGCTCGTGGCCATATCAGGAGCGTAGAACACGCGTCCGCAGGGGTTTCCGCTGCCCCGGAGAACGGGCAATCACCGGATGTAACCCTGAGAAGGAGAACGACCTGTGGGCATCGGCACCAGCATCTTCCTGATCGCGATCGGCGCGATCTTGTACTTCGCGGTCAACGCGGACGTCTCCGGCCTGGAGATCTCGACCGTGGGGCTGATCCTCATGATCGTCGGGATCCTCGGCCTGATCATCTCGCTCTACTACACGAGCCTGGCCACGCGCCGGACGCCGCGAGGTCCCGGGCGACCGCCCGGTCGCGCGCGAGCGCGACATCTACTAGCCGCTAGGCAGCACCTGGCCCGCCCGGGGGCGGCGCGTCCTCGGGCTCGTCCGGGCCGGGCGCGGCCCCGGGCGCGTCCGGCACCTGCCGCCACTCCGTGAAGTGGCGCTGCCGGATCACGAACGCGACGCGGACGAGCTGGCCCGCCGTCGCGCAGGAGCGCCCCACGCGCTGCGTCAGCCGGAACGTGCCGACGACGTAACGCCCGTCGTGCTGTACCTCGAGCAGCTTCGCCCCGCACGGCAGCTCGTCGTTGAACTTGCGCACCTGCTCGCGCGTCTGCAGCTCGACGGGCATCGACTGCGCGACGATCGCCGGTACCGCGAAGTAGCGCGCGGCGCGGTCGGGGTCGCCCGCGCGGACCGCCGCGGCCCAGCCCTCGAGCACGGGCCGCAGCCGCTCGGCGTCACGCTGGCTCGGGCGCTTCTCGCCGGGCTTGGCCTTCGTCTTGGTCCGCTTGGGGACCGGCGTGTCGATCGGCGCTGCGACGACCGCCGAGGGCGGCGTCTCGAGCGTGTAGTCCGGGCCCTGCTGGCCGCAACCACTCAGCAGCGCGACGGCGGTGAGAGCGACGAGGCAGCGGCGAGCGGCCATAGGAGCATTTCTACCCCTCCGGCGCTCGCCGCGCCACGCCACCTGCGGTTAGAGACCCTCCGGATGGCGGACCGTGTAGCCCGAGGAGGAGCGCATGTCGGCCTGCCAGCGGGTGCCCTGGTCGGAGCGGCCGCTGGTGTCGAAGCGGAGGCCCGCGACGATCATGTAGGCGTGGCTGCCCTTGGCGTAGATGGTCACCCAGGTGCCCTTGCCGGGCTCGCCCCAGCTCATGAAGCCGGTCGAGTCGAGCGCCTCGTCGAGCATGCCGGCGCCGTGGAAGGCGTAGGACATCGAGCCCGAGCAGTCGTAGCCGGTGTCCTCCCACTTGCCGTGCCCGCCGCCGTACTTGTACGGCTTCGTGGCGATGCGGTTGCCCGCGTCGATGATGGCCTTGACCAGCGGCGGCGCATCGGCGGGCGCCACAGCCAGTCCGTCCGAGCCGACGATGGCCTTGCCGGTGGCCGGCGCGACCTCGGTGGTCTCGCGCTCCGCCGAACTCGACTCGACGGAGATGCGCAGCGCCTTGGCGTCGGGGCGCGAGACGCGGCCGTTGACCTTGCGCTCCGCGCTGGTCTCCCACGCGCGCACGCGCCGAGCCGTGCCGGGGCCGTACTGGCCGTCGATGGTCGTGTTGAAGCCCGCGCGGGTCAGGAAGTCTTGGAGGACACGGACGTCACGTCCGCGCATCCCCTGGTGGAGCGCCCGCTTCCCGAAGATCCTCTTGGCGGCGACGGCGTCCGAGACCGGCATGGTCACGGCACCGACGGCCAACAGGCCTACGGCGAGCATTCGACAGCGTGACAACGAAAATCCTTTCTTTCATCGCCTACGGGGTTAGCTGTCGGGCTCGCGCGGAAAGATCGCGCTACGCCGCATGATTAACGGCGATTCGCCCCCGAGCCAGCAATTCCTGGCTCTTTATTTGGTTCCCCCGCTCTCCCCTGGACTGGGAGACTCGGCGTTATGTCCCTAACCGAAGCGCGGCACTCTAGCGGAGTACCCCGTCGGCGAGCGCCGAACCGCGCAACGGCACATCTGGAGCCACCTTTCGCCGTTCTCGACCTCGACGCCTTCGATCGCAACGCCGCCGACCTGCTGCGGCGAGCTCGTGGCAAGCCGGTCCGCCTGGCCTCGAAGTCGGTCCGCTGCCGGACGCTGATCGAGCGGGCGCTGGCCGCCGGGCTCGAGGGGATCCTCGCCTTCACGCTGCCCGAGGCGCTGTGGCTCGCGGAGCGGGGGCACGACGACATCGTGGTCGCGTATCCGACCGTCGACCGCAGCGCGCTGCGGGCGCTGGCGGCCGGGCCGCGCGAGCGCGTGACGGTCATGGCCGACTCGGTCGACCACCTCGAGCTGGCGGTCGCGGCCGCCCGCGAGGCGGGTGGCGGGCCGGTCCGGGTCGCGCTCGACGTCGACGCCGGCTGGTGGCCGCTGCGCGGGCGGCTGAAGTTCGGCGCCCGCCGCTCGCCGGTGCGCACGCCCGAGCATGCCGGCGCTGCTCGCGCGGGCCGTGGCCGCGCGCGAGGAGCTGCAGCTCGACGGGCTGATGAGCTACGAGGCCCACATCGCCGGCGTCGGCGACCGCCCGCCGGGGCGACCGCTGATGGGCGCGGCGATCCGGGCGATGCAGCGCGCGTCGGCCCGCGAGCTGGCGGCGCGCCGGGCGGCGGTGGTGGCGGCGGTGCGCGAGGTCGCGCCGCTGCGCTTCGTCAACGGCGGCGGCACCGGGTCGATCGAGCGGACCGCGGCGGAGGAGGCGGTGACCGAGGTGGCGGCCGGCTCCGGACTCTACGGGCCGACGCTGTTCGACGCCTACGGCAGCTTCACGCCGCAGCCCGCGGCGCTGTTCGCGCTGCCGGTGGTGCGGCGGCCCGACGACCACACGGCGACGCTGCTCGGCGGCGGCTACCCGGCCTCGGGGGCGGCGGGGGCGGACCGGCTGCCGGCGCCGTTCGCGCCCGAAGGGCTGAAGCTCGACCGCCAGGAGGGCGCCGGCGAGGTGCAGACGCCGCTGCACGGCAGGGCCGCCGCGGAGCTGCGGGTTGGCGACCGGGTGTGGATGCGGCACGCGAAGGCGGGCGAGCTGTGCGAGCGGTTCAACGAGCTGCACCTCGTGCGCGGGGACGAGCTGGTGGAGACGGTGCCGACGTACCGCGGCGAGGGCGAGGCGTTTCTGTAGGGCGCCGCTACCGCAGGCCCGCGGCCTTCAGGTACCGCCGGACTGCCTTGCGCGACTTCGCGGTGGTCACCGCGACGTCGAGCGCGAGCACGTCGCCGCCGGCGGCGGGGAGATCGACGACGTAGTCGCCGCCCTCGGTGTTCACGCGCCAGTCGGCCGTCTCGCTGGGGGCGCCGACGCTCTGCACGCGGTCGCCGCGCTGCGTGGTGGTGGCGACCGGGAGGCCGGGCAGCGTGGGCGCGGCGACCGGCACGCGGGCTCGGCTTGCCGACGCCCATGAAGTCGCGCTTGGCCCCGTAGAGGAGGTAGCGACCGAGCGCGGTCGCCTGCAGCCGGAACGGCTCGGCGGCCCCGGCTCCGCCCGCGGACGCGCGGTAGCCGCCGTCGGATGCCTTGGCGACGAACTTGCCGGTCGCGACCGACTTCAGCGCGTAGCAGCCGCCCGCCAGCGCGTAGCGATCCGCGGCCCGCGCATCGCCCGCGAACACGCCCATCGCGAGCAGGACGACGAGCAGGAGGCGGCGCACGGTCGGCGACGATACACCGGTTAGGGGGCTGCTGCGCCAGGTGCCGGTGCGCGCCAGAGATCCGTGCTCCGCACGAGCACCAGCGCGGCCGCCAGGCCCGTCAGCGCGAGCACGATGGCGATCAGCAGCAGCTCGTTGAGAGCACTCGCGAACGCCGCGTCGTAGGTCGCGCGCAGGCTGTCGCGCGCGCCGGGCGGCGCGAGCCGCGTGGCGGCGGCGACGTCGCCGTCGGCGATCCGGTCGGTGACCGCGCGCCGCGCCGGGCCGAGCCCGTCGGTGCGCTCCTCCACCTGCGCGGCGATCGTGCTCTGGAGCACCGCGCCGAGCACGGCGATGCCGACCGCCAGGCCGAGCTGGCGCGCCGTGTTGTTGATGCCGGACGCGAGCCCGCCCTGCGCCGGGGGCAGGACGCCGAGGTGGGCGAACGTCACCAGCGGGTTGGCGAGCCCGGTGCCCGCGCCGACCACGACGAGGCCCGCGAACAGGTGCAGCCACGACGAGTCCGCGTCGACGCCGGTCATCAGCAGCAGCCCGCCGGCGGTCAGGCCCATCCCGAGCGCGAGCGCGCCGGTCAGATGCACCCGCCCCGCCATCCGCCCGGCGCCGAGCGAGGTCAGGAACGCGGCGATGGCCAGCGGCGCCAGCCACAGCCCGACCTCGACCGGGCTGCCGCCGGCGACGTCGAGCAGGAACAGCGACAGGTAGACGAAGACGCCGAACGAGCCGCCCGCCAGCGTCGCGACGATCACCGTCGCGCCGAGGAACGTGCGGTTGCGGAACAGCCGCAGCTCGAGCATCGGGTCGGCGGCGCGCAGCTCGACGCGCGACGAACGCGAGCAGCGAGAGCGCGCCGAGGACGACCAGCCCGATCACCGGCGCGCTCGTCCACCCCAGCGCGTTGCCGCGCAGGACGGCGAAGACGATCAGGAACAGCCCGAGCGAGAGCGTCCCGACGCCGGGCCAGTCGACCGGGCTCGGGTCGGGGTCGCGCGACTCCCGCACCTTGGTCAGCGCGAGCGCGAGCGTCGGCAGCCCGAGCACGACGCCCAGCCAGAAGATCGCCTGCCAGCCGAAGGCGTCGACGAGCACGCCGCCCACCAGCGGCCCGGCCGCGAACGCGAGCCCGATCACCGCGCCCCACGTCCCGATCGCACGGGCGCGCGCGGGGCCCTCGAACTCCTGCGCCAGCAGCGCCAGCGAGGCGGGGAACATGATCGCCGCCCCGAGCCCCTGCAGCGCCCGCGCCGCGATCAGCAGCCCCGACGAGGACGCCAGCGCGCACAGCGCCGACGCGATGTTGAACAGGATCAGGCCGATCACGAACAGCCGCCGCCGCCCGAACAGGTCGGCCAGGCTCCCCGCCGTGAGCTGGAAGACGGCGAGCACGAGCGAGTAGCCGCTGAGCACCCACTGGAGGTCGGTGAAGGACGCGCCGAGGCTCTGGGAGATCGCCTCGAGCGCCACGTTCGGCGCCGCGACGTTGACGAGGAGGACCGCGGTCGACGTGCAGACGACCGTCAGCGTCCAGCGCTGGACGGCGGTCACGCGGCGCCCAGCGTGCGAGCGAGCCAGGGGTTGACGAAGCGCCCGCGCGGGTCGAGCCGCTCGCGCAGCTTCGCGAAGTCGGCCCAGCGCGGGTAGCGCGGCGCGAGCTCCTCGGCGCCGAGGAACGAGCGCTTGCCCCAGTGCGGCCGGCCGTCCCAGCCGCGCATGACCGCCTCGACCTCGCGGAACGGCGCCTCGAAGTCCATGCCCTCGAAGACGTGGACGGCGACGTAGGCGCTCTCGCGCGCGTGCGCGGGCGAGAGCAACGCGTCGTCGCCGGCCGAGAAGCGCAGCTCGATCGGGAAGGAGACGGGATGGCGGGCGAGGATCTCTCGCGCCGCCCGCACCGCCTCGGCCGCGCGCGCCCGCGGCAGCGCGTACTCCATCTCCTCGAAGCGCACGAGCCGCGGGCTGGCGAAGACGTCGAACGACTCGGAGACGCGCTCGCGCTTGGAGGCGGCCCGGCCGGCCGCGCGGTTGATGCGGGGGATCGCCCGCGGGGCGCGCCGTGCGGCGCGGTTGAGGAGCCCGAAGGCGTGGTTGTCCATCACCACGTCCTGCAGCCACTCGAGGCGCGGGCGCCGGAGCGTGGGCGGCGCGTCGGTGCGGTTGTTCGTGCGCGTCAGCGCGAGCGGCGAGTGCGGGAACGTGAACAGCTCGAAGTGGTCGTTGCGGTCGACGTGCTCGTCGAGCGCGTCGAGCACGTCGTCGAGCGGCAGCGGGCGGTCGACGGCGTGGAGGCGGAAGGACGGCACGCACCGCAGCGTGACCGCCGCGACGACCCCGAGCGCGCCAAGCGAGACGCGCGCGGCGCGCAGCTCGTCGCCGCCGTCGACGGTCAGCTCGGAGCCGTCGGCGAGCACGAGCTCCATCGCCTCGACGCCCGAGGCGAGGTTGCCGAGCCGCGCGCCCGTCCCGTGCGTCCCGGTGACCAGTGCGCCCGCGAGCGACTGGACGTCGATGTCGCCGAGGTTCGGGAAGGCGAGGCCGTGGGCGTGCAGCTCGCGCACGAGCCGGTGGAGGTTGATGCCGGCCTCGGCGCGGACGAGGCCTGAGGAACGGTCGACGTCGAGCACGCGGTCGAGGCGGTCGAGCGACAGCAGCGTGCCGTCGGTCGGGACGCCGCCCGAGAACGAGTGGCCGGCGCCCGCCACCCGCACCGCGCGCCCGCGGGCGACGGCCTCGGCCAGCTCGGCCCGGCTCCCCGGTCGCACGTGCTCGGCGGGCGCGCACGTCTGCCCGCGCGACCAGTTCGACCACATGCTGCGAGGCTACCGCCGCATGAGCTGGGAGCCCGAGCTCGAGGAGCTGCGGCGGCGCGAGGCGCTGGCCCGCGAGATGGGCGGCGAGGAGCGCGTCGCGCGCCAGCACGCGTCCGGCCGCCGGACGGTGCGCGAGCGGATCGAGCGGCTGTTCGACCCGGGCACGTTCCACGAGACCGGCGCGCTCGCCGGCGTGGGCACCTACGAGGACGGCGAGCTCGCTGCCTTCACGCCCGCGAACATGGTCTGCGGCCAGGGCGAGATCGACGGCCGCGCGGCGGTCGTCCAGGGCGACGACTTCACCGTCCGCGGCGGCGCCGCCGACGCCGCCATCTGGCAGAAGATGGTCTACGCCGAGCGGCTCGCGCACGACATGCGGCTGCCGCTCGTGCGGCTCGTCGACGGCACCGGCGGCGGCGGCTCGGTCAAGTCGCTCGAGCAGATGGGCTACACGTACGTGCCCTTCATTCCCGGCATGGAGCTGGCGATCGAGAACATGGCGCGGGTGCCGGTGGCGGCCGCGGCGCTCGGCCCGGTGGCGGGCCTCGGCGCGGCGCGGGTGGTCGCCTCGCACTTCAGCGTGATGGTCCGCGGCACCTCGCAGCTGTTCGTGGCCGGGCCGCCGGTGGTGGCCGCGGCGATGGGCGAGTCGCCCGACAAGGAGGCGCTCGGCGGCTCGCGCATGCAGACGCGCGCGGGCGCGGTGGACAACGAGGCCGCCGACGAGGACGACGCGCTCGACCAGCTCAAGCGCTTCCTCTCCTACCTGCCGCCGAGCGTGTGGGAGCTGCCGCCGATCGCGGCGGCCACCGACCCGCCCGACCGCCGCGACGAGTCGCTGATCTCGATCGTCCCGCGCGACCCGCGCAAGCCCTACGACATGCGCGCGGTGCTCGACGCGGTCTGCGACGTCGGCTCTCCCTTCGAGCTCGGCGCGCGCCATGGGCGCTCGCTGATCTGCTCGCTCGCCCGGCTCGACGGCCACCCGGTCGGCGTGCTCGCCTCCGACCCCAAGCACTACGGCGGCGGGCTGACCGGCGACGCCTCGGACAAGCTCGTGCGCTTCGTCGACCTCTGCGACCAGTTCCGCCTGCCGGTGGTCAACCTCGTCGACCAGCCCGGCTTCGTGATCGGCTCCGAGGCCGAGCGGGCGGGCACGATGCGGCGCGGAGCGCGCGCCCTGTTCGCCGTCCACCAGGCGAGCGTGCCGTGGGTGTCGGTGCTGATCCGCAAGGTCTACGGCGTGGCCGGCGCGGCGCACGGCGACGCCTCGCGGCTGAACCTCCGCTACGCGTGGCCGTCCGGCGACTGGGGCTCGCTCCCGATCGCCGGCGGGCTCGAGGCGGCCTACCGGCGCGAGCTCGAGGCCGCCGCGGACCCGGTGGCGCTGCGAGCGGAGATCGAGGGGCGGCTCGACGCGGTGCGCTCGCCGTTCCGGACCGCGGAGCGCTTCGGGGTCGAGGAGATCATCGACCCGCGCGACACGCGCCCGCTGCTGTGCGCGTGGGCGCGCCAGGCTCACCGCCTCGTCGCGCATGAGGCCGGGAGCGGGCCGAAGGCGCGTGGCCCGCGCCCCTAGCGCGGGCGGTACCGTCCCAGTCGCATGGCCCACGCCTTCCACGCCGAGGACGTCGACGTCGACGCCGACGAGGTCCGCGCCGCCCACGAGCGCGGCGAGATCCAGCTCATCGACGTCCGCGAGCCCTACGAGCACGAGGCCGGCCGGATCGCCGGCGCGCGCCACATCGAGCTCGAGCGCCTCGCCTCCCAGGCCGAGACGATCGATCGCGACACGCCGGTCGTCTTCTACTGCCGCCTCGGCGCGCGCTCCGGGATGGCGGCCAACGCCTTCCGCCGCGCCGGCTGGGACGCGCACTCGATGGACGGCGGGATGGAGGAATGGGCCGGCCGCGGACTGCCGCTGGAGCCCGAGGGCGGGCATGTCGCGGATCACTAGGGCGCTGCTCGCGCTCGCTGTGTTCGCGCTCGCCGCCCCGGCGGGCGCCGTCGCCGACGTCACCCTCGAGCCGGTCGGGACCTTCGCCACGCCGATGTATGTCGCGTCGCCGCCCGGCGACGCGAGCCGACTGTTCGTGGTCGAGCGCAGCGGGGCGATCCGGCTGATCCGCGACGGGAAGAAGCTCGCGACGCCGGTGCTCGACATATCGGCGGACGTGAACGAGGCGGCGAGCGCGGTCTGCTCTCGATGGCCTTCGCCCCCGACTACGCGACCTCGGGCCGGTTCTACGTTTACCTCTCGGCCGAGCCCGACGGGCAGCTCCAGGTGCGCGAGTACCACCGGTCGGCGGCGAACCCCGACCTGGCGGATCCCACCGGCCGCCGGGTCTGGTTCGCCGACGCACTCCGGCGACCAACCACAACGGCGGCACGATCGCGTTCGGACGTGACAGCTACCTCTGGATCGCCACCGGCGATGGCGCGGCGCAGGCCAACGCGCAAGACCCCGCCAGCGTGCTCGGGAAGGTGCTGCGCATCGACCCGCGCGGCAGCAACGCCGACGAGTACACCGTCCCGGCCCGACAGCCCGTACGGCAACGGCGTGTGGGCCATCGGCCTCCGCAACCCGTACCGCTTCTCCTTCGACCGCGTCACCGGCGATCTCGTGATCGGCGACGTGGGCGACGGCGAGCACGAGGAGATCGACTGCGCCCGCTCTCCCGGCCTCGGCCGCGGTGCGAACTTCGGCTGGCCCTGCCGCGAGGGCTTTGCCGCACGACACCGGGCCTGCCGATCCGGGCCGCTCACCGACCCGGTCTTCGACTACTGCCAGCGCCCGGCACACACTGCGCTCACCGGCGGCGTCGTCGTGCGAGATCCCGGCCTGCCCACGCTCGTGGGCCGCTACCTCTACGCCGACTACTTCGAGGGCGTGATCCGCTCGCTGGTACTCGGGCTGCCCGCGCGCGACCGACGACCGTCCGACCGGGATCCCGGCGGCGCGAACTCTCGCCGCGTTCGGCGAAGACGCGTGCGGTCACGTCCTCGTCGTGTCCAACAATGGCAGGTCGGCGCCTCCAGGACGGCGCGCCGTCACCGTGCACACCCGCCGCGCAGCCGCCCGGCGGAGCTCCCGCCGGCCGGCGGGCCGGGTCGTCGACCGCACCGCGCCGCGCGTCAGCGTCCGCGTCGCCCGCAAGGGCCGCGTGGGGCGCCGGGCGACGCCGCGGATCGTGCTGACCGCGAGCGAGAACTGCCGCGTGACGATCCGTGCCCGGCTCGCGAAGACGACGCTGAAGCGCGTGCGCACCCCGCTGCGCGGCGGGCGCCGCACGATCGTGCGGCTGCGCCCGAAGGCCAAGGCGATCAAGAAGATCCGCCGCGCGCTGCGGCGGCACAAGCGCGTGACGATGACCGTGACCGTGACCGCGGTCGACGCGGCCGGCAACACCGGCCGTGTCCAGCGGCGCCTGAAGGTCCGGCGCGCGGCTAGCGCTCGTCCGCGTCGCCGGAGTCGGAGGAGTCCTCCTCTTCGCCCACCATCGCGGGATCGGGCGGGGCGTCAGGGTCGCTCGGGCCGCCCGGGATCGGCTCGCCCTTGTACTCCTCGGGGTCGTCGACCTCCTCGCCCTCGATCGTGACCGAGCCGTCCTCGTGGTGGCGCAGACGACGGGCCGAGCTTCGGGTCGCGCGTCGTCGTAGCCCTCTCGCCCTCGGGACCGCCGTAGGTCGGTACTTCGCCTTGCCGCCGGGCCAGTCCTCGAGCTTCTCGGGCGGGTCGCCCTCCTCGAGCTCGGACATCCTCCTTGGCCTCTTCGACCTCTTCCTCCTCGGCGCGGACTCCGAGCCGGCTCTCCTGCTCCTCGCTCGGACATGCCGCGGGCATACCCCGGCCCGGAAGAGAAACGGCGGCTCCGGTGTGGAGCCGCCGTCTCCGCGAATCATTCGCGGCACTGCTTCGCCCTCCAGGACGTGCTTGCCAGAGTAGCGCCGCCTCAGCCCTCGGAGGCGAGCGGCTCCCGCATCGCGCGCGTCTCGGGCGCGCGCTTGTACGGCTGCTCCTCCTTGGCGCCTTCCTCGTGGTAGACGGACTCGGCGTTGACCGCCCACAGATCGTGTCCGGCCCCGGACAACACGTTGTCGACCGCGCGGATCGCGGTGAGCATCGAGTGGTCCGAGTTGTTGTAGCGGTGCAGGCCGTTGCGGCCGACCTGCTGGAGATTGGAGATGCCCTCGAGCCAGCCGCGGATGACCTGAACGCGCTCGCCAGTAGTCCGGGTCGTACATCGGGTAGGCGAGCGGGACGCGCGTGACGAAGCCGCGCTCCACCTTCTCCGGGCTGACGAGGCCGAGCTGGTGCAGCTCGCGCTTGGCGAGCTCGACGAGCTCGTCGTCCTCCATCTCCCACAGGTCGTCGCCCGAGAAGCAGAAGTACTCGAGGCCGACGCAGGCCTTCGACTCGTCCGGGACCATCCACGGGCTCCAGGAGCGGTAGTTCTGGATCCGCCCGACGTTGACCGACGGGTCGTGGATGTAGATCCAGTTGTCGGGGAACAGGTCCTCGCCGTCGATCACGAGCGCGACCGTGAGGAAGTCGCGGTAGCGCAGGCCCTGGGCGGCGCCCTGGATCTCGCCGGTGGCGGCGGCGCCGGCGAGGCCGACGGTCGCGCGCAGCGGCAGCGAGGAGATCACGTGGGCGGGCTCGATGCGCTCGCCGCCGGCGACCACCGCGGCGACCTCGCCGTCGCGGATCTCGAGCTCCTGCACGGGCGCGTTGAGGCGGACCTCGCCACCCGCGGCGATGATCTCGTCGGCCATCGTCTCCCACATCTGGCCGGGGCCGAAGCGGGGGTAGTGGAACTCGTTGATGAGCGACTTGATCTCGCCCTTGTTGCCGAAGAACGCGGCCTTGGCGGCGGACGTGAAGGACAGGCCCTTGATCCGCTGGGCCGCCCACTCCGCGCGCAGCTCGGTCGTCGGCACGCCCCACACCTTCTCGGTGTAGGTCTTGAAGAAGTGCTGGTAGAGCCGCTTGCCGAAGCGGTTGGAGACCCACTGCTCGACGTTCTCCTCCTTGCCCTTGGGCTTGACCTGCGCCCACAGGTAGGAGAGGCCGGAGCGGATCAGCTCGATCGGGCCGAGCTTCTTGACCACGTCCATGCCGTCGAGGGGGTAGTGGAGGAACTTGCCGTTCCAGAAGATCCGCGACATGCGCGGGCGCAGCAGGAACTCCTCCTTCATCACCTCGTGCCAGAGGTCGTCGACCTCCTGGGACTTGGTGAAGAAGCGATGCCCACCGAGATCGAAGCGGTAGCCGTCGCGCACCTCGGTCTTCGCGAGGCCACCAACCTGGTCCTCGGCCTCGAAGACGATCACGGGCACGCCCTGCTTGGAGAGCAGGTAGCCAGCGGTCAGGCCGGCGGGGCCACCACCGAGGACGGCGACAGGCGCGCGGGTGGACGTGCGGCGGGGAGTCTGTACGACATCGAACTCAACAGTGGACATGGCTGACAGGCTGTCCACTCCCGCGCGCCTGCACGCGCGCGCCTAACCGCCACTAACAGCCCTTAATCGCGCCGGACCGCGAGTACCCTGCAGGGGTGCAGACCGCCACGGCGCTGGACATCCTGCTGGTCGACGACGACGGTCCGCTGCGCGACATGCTGAGCCGTTCGTTCGAGCGCGAAGGTCATCGGGTGACCGCCGTCGCCGACGGCGACGCCGCACTGCAGGCGGCCGGCGACCAGGCGTTCGACGTCGTGCTGCTCGACGTCGCCCTCGGCGAGGGCCCGACCGGCCACGACGTGGCCCGCCTGCTGCGCCGCCGCCGCGACGTCGTGCCGATCATCATGCTGACCGCGCTCGACTCCGAGGCCGACGCCGTCCAGGGACTCGAGGCGGGCGCCGACGACTACATCACCAAGCCGTTCGGGCTCGCCGAGCTGCGCAGCCGGATCCGCGCCGTGCTGCGGCGCGCGCAGGGCCGGGTCGTCGAGGGCAACTTCGCCGTCGGCCCCGTCTCGCTCGACCGCGAGCTGCGGCGCGTCGAGGTCGAGGGCGGCGCGGTGCGCCTGACCTTCAGCGAGTTCGAGCTGCTCGCCTGCCTGATGGGCCGGCCCGGCCGCGCCTTCAACCGCCAGGAGCTGCTGCGCGCGATCTGGGGCGACAGCGCTTACCGCGACCCGCGGGCGATCGACGTCCACATCCGCCACCTGCGCGAGAAGCTCGAGGAGACCCCCGAGCAGCCGAGCCTGATCCTCACCGTGCCCGGCACGGGCTACCGCTTCCGCGAGGCATGAGACCGCGCATCCGCCTGTCCTTCGGAGGCCTGCGCGGGCGGCTGTTGCTGGCGCTCGTCCTCACCAGCGCGGTCACGCTCGCCGCCGCCGCGGCCGTCGTCCTCGGCCCGCTGCAGCAGCGGCTGCGCGACCAGAGCACGGACAGCCTGCGCGCCGCCGTGCTCGCCGCGCGCCCGCGCTTCGAGAACGCGCTCGCCCGCAAGGGCGTCGACCGCGAGATCAGGCTCAGCTCCGAGGCCTTCGAGCTCTCCGACCAGACCGCCGGCCGCGTGCTCGTGACCGACCTGGCGCTCACGCCGGCGAGCGACGAGGAGTCGCCGCCCGGCTTCCTCGCCGACTCCGAGAGCGGGCCGCCGCCGCGCCAGGCTTTCCTCGCCGCGGTGCGGACGCTCAACCGCCAGGAGACCGTGCTCGATGTCCGCGGCGACGACCTCGCCATCGGCGTCCCGCTCTACCGCGACGGCGGCGTGATCGGCGCGGTCGTCGCGCGCCGGCGCCTGACCGAGGTCGGCAACGCCGTCAAGGAGGTCCGCAACGCGCTGCTGGCCGCCGCCGGCGTCGGCCTCGCCGTCGCGGTCGCGCTCGCCTTCCTGCTCGCCAGCACGCTGCTGCGGCGGCTCGGCCGCCTGCGCGCCGCGGCGCTGCGGATCTCGGCGGAGGGCCCGGACGTCTCGATGCCGCGCGACACCGGCCACGACGAGGTCGGCGACCTCGCCCGCGCGCTGGCGCGCATGCAGGAGGAGCTGCGCCGCCAGGAGGCGGCACGGCGCGCGTTCGTGGCGACCGCGTCGCACGAGCTGCGCACGCCGCTGACCATGCTCCAAGGCACGATGGAGCTGCTCGAGGAGGACCTCGAGGAGGACCGCCCCGACGTCCCCGACGCGCAGATCCAGGTCGCCACCGCGCGGCGCGAGCTGCAGCGGCTGTCGACGCTCGCCGAGGAGCTGCTCGACCTCTCACGGCTCGACGCGGCGGTCGCGCTGCGCTCCGAGGCGGTCGAGCTCGGCGAGCTCGCGCGCGCCGTCGCGGCGGAGTTCGGGCTGCGCGCCGGCGAGCGCGAACCGATCGAGTGATCCCGCCCAACGGCGCCGTGCTGGGGCCGCGGCGACCCGGACGCGGTCGCCCGCGTCGTGCGGATCCTGATCGACAACGCGCTGCGCTACGGCGGCGCGGGCGGCATCCGCGTGACCGCGGGCGAGGACGCGACCGTCGAGGTCGCCGACCGCGGCCCGGGCGTCCCGCTCGAGGAGCGCGAGCGGATCTTCGAGCGCTTCTACCGCGGCCGCGCGCGCGGCTCGGTGGGCGGCTTCGGCCTCGGCCTGGCGATCGGCCGCGAGCTCGCCGAGCGCATGGGCGGCACGCTCACGCTCACCGACCGCCCCGGCGGCGGCACGCGCTTCATCCTCTCGCTGCCGCGCTCGCCGGGCGGCGACGTGCTCGCGCCGCTGGCACGCGCCGCGCCCCGAGGCGGCCGCTAGTCAGCGGTCTTGAGGAGGACGGTCGCCGAGACCGGGTTCGGCCCGCGCTTGCGCGGATACGGCGGGTAGACCGCGGTCGGGCGGAAGCGCGCGTCGTTCGTGACGTACTGGTTGAACTCCTCCGAGCGCAGCCGCACGAGCTTGGTCCACGGCGCGTTCCAGCGGTCCATGCCGAAGATGATCGGCGTGACCAGCACGAGCCGGCGGCCGGGCGGCGAGCGCGTCGAGGATCGGCTGGAGGTCGCGCTCCGGCGTGCTCGCCTCGCAGCCGGTCGACGCCGTCGCGCCAGTCGGTGACGCCGACGTCCTTGACGTAGCCGGTCAGCGTCGCGTAGCGCAGCCCGTCCGGCAGGTAGTGGTGGAGCACGGGCACCTGCTCGGGCTGGGTGGAGACGACGACGTCGCCGGGGCTGAGGCTCGGCGCGATCGCGGCGGAGACCTGGCGGACGTTGCTCTTGGACGTCGGCCACACGTCGTAGGCCCACAGGATCGAGACGATCACGAGCGCCGAGGAGCCCGACCGCCGCGCGCGGCAGCGAGGCCCGCGGCGACCAGCAGCAGGAACGGCGGGACGGCGACCGCGAGGTAGCGCATCGCCCACGCCGGCGAGAGCTGCGAGGCGCCGTAGGCGAGCAGCACGGTGCCGACGCCGACGACCCCGACCGCGAGGACGGCGCGGCCCTCGGCGGTCAGCTGCCGGCCGCGGCCCGCGCGCACGAGCGCGGCGGCGCCGACGCCCGCCGCGACCACCAGCACGAGCCAGGCCGTGTGGCCGAGCAGCCGGTGCGTCGCCTCCATGGTGATCTCCTCGTAGCCGGGCTTCCCCGACCACGGCGCGCCGGTGTGCGCGGCCTGGAACAGCAGCGTCGGCACCCACGGCAGGTACAGCAGCGCGGCCAGCCCGAACCCGAGCGCGCCGTCGCGCAGCCGCCACCGCCGCTCCGCCGGCGGCGCCAGGTAGAGCAGCCCGAGCCAGGCGAGGAACATCGCGACGCCGAGGAAGAGCGCCCAGTTGTGGGTGTACAGCGCGGCCGCGAGCGCGAGCCCGAACAGCACCGGCCAGCGCCGCGCGGGGCGCTCGTCGACGGCGTAGGTGCGCAGGTACAGCGACGTCGCCAGCATGCTCAGCAGCACCACGAGCGAGTACATGCGCGTCTCCTGCGCGTACTGCGAGAGGTACGGGTTGAGCGTGGTGAGCACCGCCGCGAACCAGGCCGCGCGGCGCCCGAACACGAGACCCGCGCCCCAGAACGCGACCGGGACGGCGGCCAGCGCGAACAGCAGCGACAGCGTGTGCGTCGCCTTCTCGTCGCTGCCCGGCGAGCGACATCCAGAGGTGGAGCAGCATGTAGTAGAGCGGCGGCGAGCCGTCCTGGCGCAGGACGCCCGGGATGTCGGTGAGCGGCCGGTCGGCGATGCCGACGGACAGGCCCTCGTCGACCCAGTAGCCGACGTTGAGCTCGGCGTCCTTGACGCCGAGGCTGAGCGCGACGAGCAGTCCGAGGCCGACGGGCACGAGCGACCCGCGCGGTGGCGAGCGACCGGACCCGCGGCGCCCACGCCGGGCGTGAGACGTAGGTCGCCATGGGCGCTGCAGGATAGAGCGGCGCTCAGGCGTCGCAGTCGCGTCGCACGACCCACCGGCGGTCGTCGTGAGCAGCGGGAAGCGCTCGTCGCGCGGCGAGCCCCAGGTCGCGCGGGGCGATGATGATGCCGGGCGGCTTCGGGTCGATCCCGATCTCGCCGCTGTGCGTCTTGAGGTACCAGGCGACGGCCTGCACCTGGTACGGGCCGGTGAAGACCTTGCAGCGCTTCACCGCGTCGCGCCCGCCGGCCTTGACGATCGTGACCGGCAGCGTGTCGTAGAACGTGGCCTCCATGCGCGTACGGTCCGCGTCCTCCGTCAGCTCGCCGAGGTCGGAGAGCACGAACGGCGCCGCGACGGCCGCGAGCACGACGGCCAGCGCCACCCCGGGCACGCGCCCGAAGCGCGCAGCCGCGCCGCGCACCACCTCGACCCAGCCGACGCCCGCGAGCACGCACAGCAGCGCGGCCGGCAACGCGACGTAGCGGAGGTTGCCGGCGAAGCCGCCCTCCGTCATCAGCCCCACCACGATCATCAGCAACGCGGCGGCGGCGAACAGCGAGAGCCGCACGTCCCAGCGCCGCTCGCGCACCGGCCGCACGAGCGCGACGAGCGACCCGAGCAGGACCGGCACCGAGAGGATCGAGGACGAGCGGTCGAACACCTCGAGGAACGGGCGCTCGGCGAACGCCGGCGAGTCGGGGTTGGGCTGGTGCGCGCGGTTGGCGGCGCGCAGCCAGTCGCCCGAGCCCCAGTACTCGGGCGCGAACCACAGGAAGCCGTTGGCGGCGAAGGCGCCGAGCACGAGCAGCCGCCGGCGCGGCTCGACCCACGCGAGCCACAGCCCGTAGAGGCCGAAGAACGGCCACACCTCCGGCCGCAGCAGCGCGGCGCCGAGGCCGAGCAGGAACGCGTCGGTGCGGCGCCCGTCGAGGTGGCGCTCGACCGCCCACAGGCAGAGCGCGACGAGCATGCCTTCGGAGTTGCCGCGCCAGAACGTTGCGGATGTAACTCGTCGGCGAGGAACAGCGAGACGCGCGGCGATCACGCCCGCCGCGCGGCCGCCGAGCCGCGAGCCGAGCCGGTACGCCATCGCGATCGCGAGGAAGCCGCCGGCGCGCGCGATCACCAGCCACAGGTTCGGCGCGGCGTCGTCGCCGGCGAGCGCGAACACCGTCGTGAAGAACGACCGGCAGCGGCTTCCACGACGGGCCGCTGGTCGTGTTGAGGTCGAGCTGGACGATCTCGCGGCCCCAGATGATCCACGCCCACGGGTCGTAGGTCGGGTTCGACGGGACCAGCAGCGACAGCGCGGCGAGGACGAGGCAGGCGAGCACGAGCAGCTTCCATGGCCGCGGCGGGGAGGTCGCGGTGTCCACCGAATCGGTGGAGGGGACAGGGGCGGCCGGCGTCAGGCGCGTACGCAGGGCGGCGACGGACACGCCGGGCATCATGCCGCGGTTGCGCGCCGTTCGTAAGTCACGATCGTTATCGAGCCGTCCACGAGCTGCTCCGCGATCGGCACGAAGCCGTGCCGCTCGTACAGCCGGCGGGCCGGCCCGTTGGCCTCGCCGGTCGCCACCACCCAGCGCTCCGCGCCGGGCTGGCGCGCCTCCAGCGCGTCGAGCAGCGCGCCCGCGATCCCGCGGCGGAAGCGGTCGGGGTGCACGACGAGGCGGTGGATGTCGACGAGCGGGCCGCTGCGGATCCACGACACCGCGCCGACGAGCCGCTCGCCCTCGTAGGCGCCGAGGAACTTCTCGCGCGTGCGCCGCAGCCGCCGCGGCGACTCCCTCAGCGCGGGCAGCGTGCGCGCGCCGAGCAGCTCCGCCTCGACGCGGTAGGACGCGCGCTGCAGCACGACGACCTCCTCGGCGATGCCCGCGGCGCCGAGGTCGAGCTCGCGGATCTCGACGGTCACGTCAGGCCCAGCGCCGAGCGGATCGCCGGCGGCGCCTCGCTCTCGGGCGCCTCGCCCTCGCCCCACACGGCGAGCGCGCGGTCGAGCGCGCCGATGTGGACGCCGCAGCCCCTGGCGAGGTCGGCGGCGCGGCGCTCGAGCAGCATCGCGTCGCCCGAGACGAGCAGGCGCTTCGCGGCGAGCGTGGTGGCGTCGTCGACCTTGCCGATGTGGAGCGCGTCGGCGGCGACGTCGGCCACGCCCGCGGCACCGAGCGTGATCAGCAGCTCGAAGCGCGCGCCGCGGCCGAGCCCGGGCAGCGCGAGCCGCTCGAAGGCACGGCCGAAGCGACGCTGGGGCGACCACGCGGGCTCGCCGGCGAAGGCCTCCGCCTGGGTGCCGGCGCGCTCCGCCCACGCGCGGTAGGCGGGCACGGTGCGCGCGTCGATGCCGGGGATGTCGGGGCCTCGCCGCTCGGCCCAGCTCGGGCGCGAGGCGACGATCGTCTCGTGCAGCTCGTGGGCGCCCGGAGGGACGAGCGCGAGCAGGAACGCGAGCCAGAACGCCTCCTCCCCGATCGGGCTCCTCGGCGACCGCGGGGTGCGGCCCGGGCGGCGCCAGGCGCGCGTCGGCCCAGGCGAGCGAGGACGCGAGGCGCTCCGCGTCGGTGGTCGCGCGCAGGCCGGGGACGAGCCCGTTGCGGTAGCCGTCGTCGGCGGCGCGGGCGACCCGCTTGGTGACGACGCCGGGCGCGCGGCGCTGGGTGCTCGTGCGGCTGCTCCCGGAACGGCCGCGCGCCGGCCGCACGGGCGTCGCGGCCCGGCGCTCGGCGGCCTGCTCGCGCGAGCAGATCGGGCAGTTCTGGGTCAGGCGGTTGTGGCGGCAGAAGAGCGACACGCCGTCAACTTGAACGTAGCGGAGCGGCGATCACGCGCGACCACCGCTCGGGCGTCAGCGTCACCGAGCGCCGCCGCATGCGCTCGCTGCGCGGGCGGTCGGGGCGGAGCTCGACGCGCGCGGCGACGGCGCGCAGCACCTCCGCCATCTCCATCGCGGCGAACGCCGCGCCGACGCAGCGGCGGGTCCCGCCGCCGAACGGGATCCAGGCGTAGCTGTCGGGCGCGCCGTCGCCGAGGAAGCGCTCGGGGCGGAACGCGGTCGGATCGGCGTAGAGCTCGGCGCGGCGGTGCGTGAGGTAGATGCACGGCGCGACGTGCACGCCGGCGGGCAGCTCCCAGCCGGCGACGGTGAACGGCGCGACGAGCTTGCGCGCGGCGACGGTGAGGACGGGGCGCGTGCGCAGCACCTCCTTGACGACGGCGTCGGCGTAGCCCGGCTCGTCGGCGCGCAGGCGCGCGAGGACGTCCGGGTGGCGCGCGAGCCGCTCGAGCGCCCACGCGAGCGCGCCGGCGGTCGTCTCGTGGCCGGCGGCGAGCAGCGTGACGAGCTGGTCGCGCAGCTCCTCGTCGGTCGAGCCGGCGGCGATCAGCTCGTCGACGATGGCCGGCGGGTCCGACGGGCCGCCGCGCGGCGCGCGCGGATCACCGCGGTGAGTTGCTCCTCAACAGACGCGATCGCGCGGCGGAACCCGAGGTCGTTCCCGGTCAGCGAGAAGAACAGCGCGCGCGGCAGCGACATCGTCATGTCGAGCGTGCGCCGGATCGCCGCGCGGAGCTCCGGCAGCTCGGCGCCGAAGACGACGCGCATGATCACGTCGAGCGTCAGCGCCTGCATGCGCCCGTGGGTGGCGAACGGCACGCCGCGCGGCCAGCGCTCGACCTCGGCGGCGGCGAGCCGCGCGATCAGGTCGCGGTGCGCGCGCATGCGGTCGCCGTGGAACGGCGGCAGCATCAGCTTGCGCTGGCGCAGGTGCTCGGGGCCGTCGAGGATCAGGATCGAGCTCGGGCCGACGAACGGCTCGAGGAAGCTCGAGCTCGCGCCGGCCCGGATCACGTCGGGTGGCGCGGTGAACACCGCGCGGACGTCGGCGGGATCCGACACGACGATCATCGGCGCGTCGGTCCACGCCGTGCGCAGTGTGAATGGCACACCGTGGCGAGCCGCGCTGCGGCGCAGCAGCGTCGTCGGCCGCGCCAGCCACTCCCAGGTCTGGAGGGCCGGCGGGGCGGACGGGCCGGGCGGCAGCACCGCCCTGACGTTACGACGTGCGCGGCTGCAGCACGCGGAGGTGGCCGGGACCGCGGCGGGGCAGCTCGCCGCCGAGCTGGCGGGCACGCAGCTCGAGCAGCTGCTCGTTCGGAGCGGTGGGGCGGAACGGGTCGGCGACGGCGAGGCCGCCGTCGAGCGCCAGTGCGGCCTCGAGAGCGCCGTCGACCTCGGCGACGAGCACGCCGCGGGTGCCGTCGCGCGCGTCGGACACGTGGCCGCGTACGCGAGCAGCTCGCCCGCGGCGCGGTTGCCGTCGAGTGCGCCGAGGCGCGCGAGCGCGGGGCCGTCCTCAGGCGCGGCGCGCCGGATCACGACCTCCGACACGCGCTCGGGAACGACGGGCCCGGACGTGGCGGCGCCGCGCTTGGGAGCACGAGGGCGGGCGGGGGCGGTGCGGTCAGCCATGACGGCGTTGGCAAAGCTGGCGGCGAGAACCGGATGCATGATGATTCCTCCGTTGATAACCGGTGTTTTCCTTACACCAGTCACTATATCACCTCCTATGCTATTTTGGTGGTTATGACGAAGCCCGCTCCCGACGACCTCGCGCTGATCGAGGAGTTCGTGAACACGGTCGACAAGGAGACCGGCGAGGAGGCGCTCGGCTCCCCGGAGGAGCTCACCGCCTGGTTCGCCGAGCACGGGCTCTCGGAGGACACGTTCGGCCACGACGACCTCGCCGTCGCGGTCGCAATCCGCGAGCACCTGCGCGCGCTGCTGCTGGCCAACAACGGCGGCGAGCTCGACGCCGACGTCCCCGCCGCGCTGAGCGCCGCCGCCGACCGCGCGCGCCTGACCGTCGTGCTCGACGCCGAGGGCCGCGCGAGCGTCACTCCCCGGGCCGACGGCATCGACCGCGTCGCCGGCCGCCTGCTCGGCATCGTCGCACGCGCCCAGATCGACGGCACGTGGGACCGCCTGAAGGCGTGCCCGTGGCACACCTGCCATGTCGCCTTCTACGACCACTCCCGCAACCGCTCGCGGACGTGGTGCTCGATGGCCGTGTGCGGCAACCGCGCGAAGGCGCAGACCTACCGGCGCCGCGCCTAGCGTTCGGCGCGCGCGATCAGGTCGCCGATGGCGCCGAGCACCTCGCGGTGCGGCGCCGCGTCCGGCTTCACGCCGGCCAGCAGCTCGATCTCGATGCCCTGGAAGACGTTCGCGACGAACGTCGCGGTGGCGCGCGGCGAGAGCGGCAGGTCCTCGCTGAGCGGCCGGCCCCATTCCTCGAACACCGTCGTCAGCAGGTCACGCCAGCCCGCCGTCGCGATGCGCCACGACTCAGCGAGGTCCTCGTCGGCGAGCCCTGCCGCCCACAGCTCCCACAGCACGCGCACGTACCCGGAGCGGATGTCCTCGTCGAGGAAGTCGCAGGCGGCGCGCCACTTCTCCGCCAGCGGACCAGGCCCCGAGTAGAGCGCGCGCTGGCGCTCCAGCAGCTCGCCGTTCTCACGCTCGAGCACGGCGACCAGCAGCGCCTGCTTGCCACCGAAGTGGTAGTGGACGAGCGAGAGCGGCACACCGGCCTCGTCGGCCACCGAGCGCGTGCTCGTGCCGCCGAAGCCGCGCTCCAGCAGCACCTCGCGGGCCGCGTCGAGGATCCGCAACCGCGTCTCCTGGCCGCGTATGGCGCGCTTATCGAGCTGGCTTGACATCGCCGAGAGCCTAGCATTATCTTTGGTCGGTCGAACGACCAACTTTACAATGCACGCAATGATCGAGAAGCTCCCCAGCCCATGACCGTCGTCGCGGACCCCGCCCAACCCGCCTCGCGGGCGCTCGTCCCCTCCGAGTCCGGCTTCGCCGAGGCCGGCGGTGTCCGCGTCGCGTACGAGGTGTTCGGCCAGGGCGAGGAGACGCTGCTGCTGCTCCCGCCCTGGTCGCTCACCCACTCGCGGTTCTGGAAGCTCCAGGTCCCGTACCTCGCCCGGCACTTCCGGGTCATCACGTTCGACCCGCGCGGCAACGGGCGCTCCGACCGCCCCGAGCGCCGCACCGACTACGGCGCGCGGGCCGACGCCGACGACGCCCTCGCGGTGCTCGACGCGACGGGCACCGACCGCTGCGTGTTCGTCTCCCACTGCGCGGGCGCGGCCGGGGCGGTGATGTTCGCCACCGAGAACCCCGAGCGCGTGGTCGGCGCCGTGTTCATGACCCCGGCGCTGCCGCTGTCGCCGCCGCTGCCCGAGCGCACCGGCCACTCCTTCGACGAGCCGCGCGCCGTCTACGACGGCTGGGCGAAGACCAACCGCCACTACTGGGAGCAGGACTTCCGCGGCTACCTCGAGTTCTTCTTCGCCCGCTGCTTCCCGGAGGCGCACTCGACCAAGCAGATCGAGGACTGCATCGCGTGGGGCCTCGAGGGCCGGCCGGAGACGCTCGCACTCACGATCGGCAACCCCGGCCCGGACGAGGCGACCATCCGCGAGCTGCTCGGCCGCCTCCACGGCCCGCTGCTCGTGATGCAGGGCGACGAGGACCACCTCGTCCCGCCCGACCGCGGCGCCGCCTTCGCCGAGGCGACGGGCGCCGAGCTCGTGGAGTTCCAGGGGGTCGGGCATTGCCCGCAGGCCCGCCACCCCGTGCCCTTCAACCTGATGCTGCGCGACTTCTGCGAGCGCGCCTGGCAGCGGCCCCCGCGCCGCCCGCCGTTCCGGCGCGCGGTGCGGCGCCCCAAGCGCGCGCTCTACGTCTCCTCGCCGATCGGGCTCGGCCACGCGTGGCGCGACGTCGCGATCGCCCAGGAGCTGCGCGCGCTCGAGCCGGAGCTCGAGATCGAGTGGCTGGCGCAGGAGCCGGTCACGCACGTGCTCGAGCGCTGCGGCGAGCGCATCCACCCCGCGAGCCGCCGGCTCGCGCTCGAGTCGCGCCACATCGCCGCCGAGGCGCGCGGGCACGAGCTCAACGCCTTCCAGGCCTGGCGCCGGATGGACGAGATCCTGCTCACCAACTTCATGCTCTTCCACGACGTCGCGAGCGAGCGCGACTACGACCTGTGGATCGGCGACGAGGCGTGGGAGCTCGACTACTACCTGCACGAGAACCCCGAGCTCAAGCGCGCCCCCTACGTGTTCCTCACCGACTTCGTGGGATGGCTGCCGATGCCCGAGGGCGGAGCCGAGGAGGCGCGGCTGACCGCCGACTACAACGCCGAGATGATCGAGCAGATCGACCGCTTCCCGCGCGTGCGCGACCGCGCGCTGTTCGTCGGCAACCCGGACGACGTCGTCCCGCACGACTTCGGCGCAGGGCTGCCGGCGATCCGCCCCTGGGTCGAGACGCACTTCGACTTCACCGGCTACGCGCTCGGCCCCGGAGTGGGCGCGCCCGTCGACCGTGCCGAGCTGGGCTACGGGCCGGACGAGCGCGTGTGCGTCGTCACCGTCGGCGGGTCGGGCGTCGGCGGCGGGCTGATCGAGCGGGTGATCGCCGCCTTCCCGGAGGCTCGCCGGCGCGTGCCGGGGCTGCGGATGATCGTCGTCTGCGGGCCGCGCATCGACCGCGACGCATTCCCGTCCCATGAGGGCCTCGAGCTCCACGGCTACGTGCACGAGCTCTCGCGCCACCTCGCCGCGTGCGACGTCGCCGTGGTCCAGGGCGGGCTCGCGACCGGCATGGAGCTGGCGGCCGCGGGCCGGCCGTTCCTCTCCTTCCCGCTGCAGCGGCACTTCGAGCAGAACCTCCACGTCCGCCACCGGCTCGAGCGCTACGGCGCGGGCCGCTCGATGGACTACGCGACCGCGACGCCGCAGTCGATCGCCGACGCGATCGCGGGGGCGCTGGCGGACCCGACGCCGCCGCTGCCGGTCGAGCGCGACGGCGCCGCCCGCGCCGCCCGGCTGATCGCGGAACTGCTCTAGGGCCAGTCGTCGGGGAACGCGAACGTCTCGCCCCCGACCTGGGCGACGACCGGCTCGCCGGGCCGCGCGGCGAGCATGAACGGCTGCTCGGCGTCGCGCGTGGCGAACTCCGCGGTGGCGACCGAGCGGCCGCCGAACGCCCCAGCCAGCGCGACGACCGCGCCAGCCAGCCCGGCGATCGCGCCGAGCGGCGCGGCGAGCTCGCCGGTGTCCGGGTCGACGGTCAGCGCCGTCGCCGGCACCGGGACGACCGCGGGCAGCACGGCCGGCGCGACCTGGGCGATCGCCGCGGGCGCCACCGGCTCCGTGACCCCGTTCTCGGTCAGCTCGAGCGCGCCGCCCGCCCACTCGATCATCGTCGCCTGGGCGTCCGCGCCCTCGTCGACGAGCAGTACCACGCGCTGCGCGCCCGCCTGCGAGGCGAGCTCCGCCACGCTCGCGAGCGCCACCGCGTGCCGGCCGATCGCGTCGTTCGAGTCCACGGGCAGGATCCTGCCACCCGGGCGGCGGGTAGCGTGGCGCCATGGCGGAGGAGCTCACGGCGGAGGGCTGGCGCGCGCTGCTCGACGGCGTGGCCGACCACACGATCGGCGTCGAGGAGGAGCTGATGCTGCTCGACCCGGACACGCTCGACCTCCTCCCCGCAGCCGCGCGCGTGCGCGCGGAGCTCGGTGACCGCGTCTCGCTGCGGACCGAGCTCGCTGCCGCGCAGGTCGAGACGGCCTCGCCTGTGTGCGCGACGATCGGCGAGGCGGCGCAGGCGCTCGCCCGCGCCCGGCGCACGCTCGCTGCCGGAGTGTCGGGCTGGGCGCGGCTGGCGGGCGCCGGCACGCACCCGTTCGCCGCGCCCGAGGGCGCCCTGAGCGACGACCGCAAGTACGCGGAGCTGATCACCGAGTTCCCGTGGGTAGCGCCGCGCCAGCTCGTGTTCGGGATGCACGTGCACGTCGCGGTGCGCGGCGCCGACCGCGCGCTTGCCGTCCACAACGCGCTGCGCTCTCACCTTCCCGACGTCGCCGTCCTGGCCGGCAACGCGCCGCTGCACGGCGGGCGCGACACCGGCCTCGCCTCGCTGCGCCCGAAGCTGTCGGAGCTGCTGCCGCGCCAGGGCGTCCCGCCCGCGTGGTCGTCGTGGGAGGAGCGCGCGGCGTACGGGAGCTGGGCGCGACGCGGCGGCGTCTTCCCCGCCGCCGGCGAGGTCTGGTACGAGCTGCGCGCCCACGACGAGCACGGGACGATCGAGCTGCGCGTGCCCGACACCCAGAGCACGGCCGAGGAGGCGGCTGGCGTACTCGCCTTCGCCGCCGCGCTCGTCGGCTGGCTCGCGGAGCGCCACGACGCCGGCGAGCGGCTGCCCGTGCACGACGCCGCCCGCATCGAGGAGAACCGCTGGCGCGCGATGCGCCACGGCCTCGGCGGCACGCTGCTCGACCTCGACAGCGGCGAGCCGCAGCCGGCGCGCGAGCGCGTGCTCGCCCTGATCGACGCGGTCGCTCCGACCGCTGACCGCCTCGGCGGCGCCGCCGAGCTCGGGCACGCAAGAAACCTTGCCGCGCGCAACGGCGCCGAGCGCCAGCGCGCCATGGCCGCTGAGCACGGAACGCACCGTGTTGTGGAGTGGCTCGCGGGCGCGTTCTTGCCATGAAGGCCAACGTCGGCGCACGGACTTCGGACAGGTGGCGGTATGTCAAACGGCCGCGAATCGGGGAGGCTCTGTCGGTGTGACCCTGGCTGAGGACCCGCTTTCCCTGCTCGCGGACTACGCGCGAGCGCCTGACTGCTACGACGAGGCCGTCGACGACGACGGCGCCGTCCGCCCCGTCGCGCTCGGCGCGATGCGCGCGCTCGAAGGCCGCGATCTCGAGGAGCTCGCGGTCGAAGTCGAGCGCCACAGCGCCGACGAGGGCGTCGTGTTCCACTCCTCCGACGGCGACGAGGTGTTCGTCATCGACCCCGTGCCGCGCGTCCTCGCGGCCGCGGAGTGGGCGCGCGTCGAGGCCGGGCTCGCCCAGCGCGTGCGCGCGCTCAACGCGTTCGTCGCCGACGTCTACGGCGAGCGCCGGATCGTCGCGGAGGGCATCGTGCCCGCGCGCGTGATCGACGGTGCCGAGTACCTCGAGCCGGCCATGCAGGGCGTCCGGCCGCCGGGCGACCTGTGGATCGGCGTCGCCGGGCTCGACCTCGTGCGCGGCGACGACGGGCGCCTCCAGGTGCTCGAGGACAACGTCCGCACGCCCAGCGGCTTCGCCTACGCGGCCGCCGCCCGCCGCGCGCTCGTGGCGCACCTCGAGCTCCCCCCGGCCGACCACCCGCGCACGCTCGACGGGCTGCCGTCGATGCTGTGGGACACGCTGCGCGCGGCCTCCCCCTCCAGCGGCTCCGCGCGCGCGGTCGTCCTCACCGACGGCGAGGACAACTCGGCCTACTACGAGCACGAGTGGGCGGCCCAGGCGCTCGGCGTCCCGCTGCTCGAGCCGGACGGGCTCGACCTCGACACGGTCGACGTCGTCTACCGCCGCACCAACGCCGACCGGCTCGCGACCGGCGTCGGCGAGTTGCTGCTCGAGCCGGTGCGCGAGGGCCGCATTGCCGTCGTCAACGCGTTCGGGACGGGGGTCGCCGACGACAAGCTCACCCATGCCTACGTCGAGGACATGATTCGCTTCTACGAGGATGAAGAGCCCTTGCTGCCCTCAGTGGAGACCTTCGACCTCGGCCGGCCCGAGGTGCTCGAGCAGGCGCTCGACGTGTTCGACGAGCTCGTCATCAAGCCGCGCGGCGGCTACGGCGGATGGGCGTCGCGGTCCTCCCGCACGCCGAGCCGTGGGACGTCGACGCTGTGCGCAAGGCTGTACGGGAGCGCCCCGAGGAGTACGTGGCCCAACGCATGGTGATGATCTCCTGCCACCCGACGGTGATCGACGGCCGGCTCGCCGCCCGCCACGTCGACCTGCGGCCGTTCGCGTTCCTCGGCGCCGAGGGTCACGTGCGCACGCTGCCGGGCGGGCTCACGCGCGTCGCGTTCGACGAGGGCGCGCTGGTGGTCAACTCGTCGCAGAACGGCGGCGCCAAGGACACCTGGGTGTTGCCGTGACCCGGCCGCTGATCGGCGTCACGACCTCCGAGGTGCGACTCGCCGAGCACACCGACCCGACGCCGGAGGGCGATCCGCCGCAGCGCGAGATGGCGCTCGGCATGGTCTACATGCGGGCGATCGAGATGGCGGGCGGAATGCCGGTGGTGCTGCCGCCGCTCGGCCACGACCTGATCGGCACGCTGCTCGACCGGCTGTGCGGCGTCTGCCTGTCCGGCGGCCCGGACATCGACCCGGAGGGCTACGGCGAGGGGTCGCGCAACCCCCAGCTCGGCGTCACCGAGCCCGACCTCGACGCCTACGAGCTCGCGATCGCCCAGCTCGCGGACGCGCGCGGGATGCCGGTCCTCGGCATCTGCCGCGGCGTCCAGGCGCTGAACGTCGCGCGCGGCGGCACGCTGCACCAGCATGTCGGCGACTTCACCGACGGCTCGGTCGAGCACCGCCAGGCGGCGCGCGGGCGGGTCACGACGCACTCGGTGCGGATCGACCCGGAGTCGCGGCTCGCCACCGTGATGGGCGTGACCGAGGCCGAGGTCAACTCCTTCCACCACCAGGCCGCGAACCGCCTCGGCCAGGGGCTGCGCGCAGTGGCGTGGGCGCCCGACGGCATCATCGAGGGCATCGAGAGCGGCGGGCCCGAGCTCTACCTCGGCGTGCAGTGGCACGTGGAGTCGCTCGTCGACCGCCCGGAGCACCTCGCGCTGTTCGAGGAGCTGGTCGAGGAGGCCGACGCCTACGGCCAGGACCAGCGGGAGGTGCGCGCGGCATGACCGAGCACTGGGCCGACTGGAGCCCGGCGGGCGCGGAGGCCCCCTGGACCGTCGGCATCGAGGAGGAGGTCATGCTCCTCGAGCCAAACGCGTGGAACCTCACCTCGCGCTCGGAGGAGGTGCTCGCCGGCCTGCCGGAGGACATGACCGAGCGCACGGCGGCCGAGACCCACGGCTCCGCGCTCGAGCTCGCGACCGCGCCGCACGCCGACGTGCCCAGCGCCATCGGCGAGCTGCGCCACCTGCGCGGCGGCCTCGCCGGGGTGATCGAGCCGCTCGGCATCCGCGCCGCGGTCGCGGGCACGCACCCGTTCACGCTGTGGGAGGACGTCGAGGTCTCGCCGGGCGCGCGCTACCAGTTCCTCTACTCCTCGATGCGCGAGCTCGCGCGGCGCGAGCCGACGTTCGGGCTGCATGTCCACGTCGCCGTCCCGAACCCGGAGATGGCGGTGCGCGCCTACAACCGGATGCGCGCACACCTGCCGATGCTGCTCGCGCTGTCGGGCAACTCGCCGTTCTGGCAGGGGCGCGACACCGGGCTGTGCTCGATGCGCACGCCGCTCTTCCAGGCCTTCCCGCGCGTCGGGATCCCGCGCGAGTTCCGCTCCTACGGCGACTACGTCGAGGGCATCGACGTGCTGCTGCGCTGCGACGCGTTCCCGGAGCCGACGTTCCTGTGGTGGGACGTGCGGCTGCAGCCGCGTTTCGGCACGATCGAGATCCGCGCGATGGACGCGCAGACGCGCGTCGGCGACACCGCCGCGATCGCCGCGCTGGTCCAGTGCCTCGTGCGCCTGGAGGCGCTCGAGGGGCATGCCGGGCACGCGCTCGTCACGAGCCCGGAAGTGCTGGACGAGAACCGCTTCATCGCCGCGCGTGACGGCATGGCCGCGCAGCTGATCGACCCGGGCCGCGAGTGCCGGCGGCCGGCGCGCGAGTGGGTCGAGGAGCTGCTCGCGGCCTGCGCGCCGCACGCCGCTGACCTGGGCTGCGCGGACGAGCTCGAGTCGGTGCGCGGCCTCGCGGCCGCCACCGGCGCGGTCCGCCAGCGCTCGCGCGCGGGCCGCGGCGCGGCGCCCCAGCTCGGGCGGCTGATGCGGGCGCTGCACGCCGACTTCACCTCGGCGCGCTCCGAGCCCGCCATCCTGACCGTCTGATGTGCGGCATCGCCGGTGAGCTGCGGCGCGGGGCGCCGCCCGATCGCGAGGCGCTCGTGCGCATGAGCGAGGTGCTCGCGCCGCGCGGGCCGGACGGGCAGGGGCTGTGGCTGAACGGGAGCGCCGGGCTCGCCCACCGGCGGCTGTCGATCATCGACCTCTCCGAGCGCGGGGCGCAGCCGATGGTCGACGACGCCCTGGGGCTGACGATCGTGTTCAACGGGATCGTCTACAACCACCGCGAGCTGCGGGGCGAGCTGGAGCGCGCGGGCCACGCGTTCGCGTCGCAGGCCGACACCGAGGTGCTGCTCAAGGGCTGGGCCGAGTGGGGCGAGGGGATGCTCGACCGGCTGGCGGGGATGTTCGCGTTCTGCCTGGTCGAGCACGCCTCGGGGCGCGCCGTGCTCGCGCGCGACCGTCTGGGGAAGAAGCCGCTGTACCTGCAGGAGCTGGGCGACGGCGGGCTGCGGCTCGCGTCGTCGCTGCCGGCGCTCGTGGCGGGCGGTGGGGTCGACACGTCGGTCGACCCGGTGGCGCTGCACCACTACCTCTCGTTCCACTCGATCGTGCCGGCGCCGCGGACGATCCTGCGCGGCGTGCGCAAGCTGCCGCCGGCGACGGTGCTCGTGATCGAGCCGGACGGGCGGCGGCGGGAGCGGCGCTACTGGGATCCGCCGTTCGAGCGGTCGCCGGCGCACGACGGGTGGTCGGACGAGGATTGGGAGGACGCCGTCTTGGAGGCGCTGCGGGTGGCGGTGCGGCGGCGGATGGTCAGCGACGTCCCGGTGGGGATCCTGCTCTCCGGCGGGCTGGACTCGAGCCTGATCGTCGCGCTGCTCGCCGAGCAGGGGCAGCGCGGGCTGGCGACGTTCTCGGTCGGCTTCCGCGACGTCGGCGAGCGGGTCGGCGACGAGTTCGAGTTCTCCGACCTCGTGGCGGCGGAGTACGGGACCGACCACCACCAGATCCGCGTCGAGCCGGACCGGCTGCTGCCGGCGCTGCCGCGGGCGATCGCGGCGATGAGCGAGCCGATGGTCTCCCACGACGCGGTGGCGTTCTTCCTGCTGTCGGAGGAGGTCGCGCGGGTGCGGAAGGTGGTGCAGTCCGGGCAGGGGGCGGACGAGGTGTTCGGCGGCTACTACTGGTACCCGCCGCTGCTGGAGGCCGACGGGGACGGGCTGGACGTGTACGCGTCGACGTTCTTCGACCGCGACGGTGCGGGCGTCGCGTCGCTGCTGCGCGCGCCGTTGGACGACGACCCGTCGCGCGCCTTCGCCGCCGACTGGTTCTCGCGGCGCGGGCGCCTCGACCGCGATCGACCGCGGGCTGCGGCTCGACGCCGAGGTGATGCTCGTCGACGACCCGGTCAAGCGCGTCGACAACATGACGATGGCGCACGGGCTCGAGGCGCGCACGCCGTTCCTCGACCACGAGCTCGTCGAGCTGGCCGCCGCGTGCCCGCCGGAGCTGAAGCTGGCCGACGGCGGCAAGGGCGTGCTGAAGCGGGCCGCGCGGGGCGTGGTGCCCGACGCGGTGATCGACCGGCCGAAGGGCTACTTCCCCGTGCCGGCCTTGTCGCACCTCGAAGGGCCGGTGCTCGAGCTGGTGGCCGACGCGCTGCGCTCGGGCGCGGCGCGCGACCGCGGGCTGTTCCGCGACGACGTCGTGGAGGAGATGCTCGCGGCGCCGAACGAGCACAGGACGAATCTCGACGGTTCTACGCTGTGGCAGTTGGGTCTCCTGGAGCTGTGGCTCCAGACCCACGTTGGATGACGCTCACCCGCCGACAGCTCCTCGCCCGCGGCGGCGCGCTCGCCGGCGCGCTGGCCCTGCCGGCCGTGCCGGCCTACGGCGCGGCGAACCTGCGCAAGCTGATCGACATCGGGCCCGGCGGCGTGATCTATCCGGGCTCGGCGCAGGACTACCGGGTGTATTCGAACCGCGCGTACTTCGCCGACACGCAGACGGGCTGGATCCGGATGTGGGCGGACTGGCCCTCGCTGCAGCCCGACGGGCGCTTCCGCATCGACGACCCGGCGAGCCCGGGCTACTCGAGGCTGGTTGCGCTGGACGACCAGATCCGGCAGGCGTGCGCGGACGGGCTGCGGGTGATGCTGATGCCCTACCGGCACCCGCTGTGGGCGAACGGGACGGCGACGCTCGTGCGCAACTCCGACGCCGAGATCTCCTTCGAGTACGCCGACCGGATGTCGGCGGCGGCGTGGAACAAGTACGTCGCGCAGGGACGGAACGCCGCCGTCTACAACCCGGCGCGGCGCGCGCTCGAGTACCGGGTGCCGAGCGAGGGCTATCCGCTGGACGGCTCGTGGTCGCGGTTCTTCGAGTTCCTGATGCGGCGGTACCACTACGGCCAGCGGGCGTCGGGGCGGTTCGTGCACGCGTTCGAGCTGGTCAACGAGCCCAACTACCAGCTGTGGCCGCAGCGGGTGCCGTCTCCGGCTGACCCGTTCGCGTTGAGCGCGCTGTCGATCACCGGGAGGGTGGCGCAGCTGCTCAAGACGGCGCAGGCGGTGTCGGCGCGGGTGGGGCACACGACGGGCATGTACGCGCCGTCGTCGTCGGACACCGACACGGGCTCCCGGATCGTCACGCGCTTCGACGAGTTCACTTCTGCGCTCTTGGATGCGTTCCCGGCGGTCGGCTACAAGCCGCACGCCAAGCAGGGCTGGTCGCACCACAACTACCTCGACGTCGAGGGGCGGACGACGGCACGGATGCAGGCCCTCCGCGCGCGGTTGCAGGGTCGCTGGACAGGGCTGTCCGAGCCGGGCGCGCCGACGGTCTTCGTCACCGAGGGCGGCGCGCGGGTCGCGCGGATGAAGCCGCTGTATCCGCTCGAGGACCCGTTGGCCGCGCAGGCGCGGTGTCTGCAGACGGCGTGGGAGCTGCATTCGGCGGCGCCGGGCGTCGCGATGCTCGCGCAGTATCTGCTCTACGGGGACCCGAACTTCGACTGCGGCCTGTTGGAGCCGGCGCCCTCGTCGGTCAAGCGGCCGGCCTACGCGGCCTGGAAGACGTTCCCGAAGCGATCTTGAGGCGCTCGCCGGAGGAGATCGCGGTGGTGATGCGGGCGAAAGCGCGCCTCGACACGCTGTCGTTCTACCCGGAGCCCGTGCGGATCGGGAGGGTGCGCGTGATCTCGGCGCCGTGGCTGTTCCGGCTCCCGTGGTTCCGGCGCTTCCACGGGTACACGCTGTGGCCGGCGGTGATCCTGCTCAAGCGGCCGCTGGCGGAGGTCTCCGACGACCTCATCGTCCACGAGCTCTGCCACGTGTGGCAGATGCAGCACCACCCGGTCGCGATGCCGCTGTCGTACCTGTGGCAGGGCTACTCGGAGAACCCCAACGAGATCGAGGCGCGGGAGGCGGCGGCGCGGACGCGCGGCCCGTAGCTCCGCGCGGCCGCCGCGGCGCCGATCTCGTCGTCCGCGGTCTTGCACGCGGCGGCGCCGCTAGTCGTCCTCTTCTCGCAGCTGCGGCTCGATGTACGCGGCGCGGAGCTCGCGCTCGAGCTCCTCCTCCGAGGCGGGTGAGATCGCGTTGCGCTCGGCGGCGTGCCGCGCGGCGTCGAGGAACGAGCCGGCGCCGAGGGCGGCGAGGCTCTCGTCGGCGGCCAGCCGCTTGACGACGGCGGCGGAGGCGGGGTCGCCCTCGGTGGCGGCGTCGATCGCCGCCTCGAGGTCGGCCGCGTCGGGCCGCGGGAGGCGCACCTCGGCGAAGCGCCGCAGCAGCGCTGCGGAGGCCTCGCGCCGGGCGGCTCGAGTCGCGCGTGGCCACGATCCGCCAGTCCTTCGGCGCGGCGACCTCGCGCGAGCCGTCGGGCAGCGACAGCGGCAGGCCGCCGAGGAACGAGGAGAGGTCGCCGAACGCCTTGTCGAGCTTCGCGCGGTCGATCTCGTCGACGATCAGCCACTTCTTCTTGCCGGCGGCGGCGAGGACGTGGCCCTGCGTGAAGCCGGACTCCCCGACGCGCCCGACGGTGTCGTGGGCGCTCCACTTCGGGCTCGCGGTCGACAGCGCCGCGCCCTCCGAGCGGCCCGCCTGGACCGCGGCCTTGGCGACCGCGACGGCGAGCGTCGTCTTGCCCGAGCCGGCCGGGCCGGCGATCACGAGGTGCTTGCCGGACGCGAGCGCGGCGACGAGGCTCGCGTAGACCGAGTCGGGCAGCTTCAGCCCCGACCCCTCCGCGGCAGCCCGGACCGCGGCCACATCGAGGAAGCCGCTCGGCGTGCGGGTCGAGGCGGGCGCCTCGGCACCGACCGCGACGGCCTGCTCCACGGGCGCCTCGGCGAGGGGCGCCTCGGCGACCGACGCCTCACCGGCACCGGGCGGCGGCGCGGCAAGGCTCGCGGCGAGGGCGGCCGCGGCTGCCTCGTCGGCGACGGCTTCCTGCTCGCCGGCATCGACGCGGTGCCTCTGGCGCGAGTTCGGGCGGCGGCCTCTGCGGCGACGGCTCGGTCACCGGCGCTCGGCGGCGACGGCTCTTCGGCCACGGCGGCTCTTCGGCCACGGGCTCGGCCACGGCTCCTCGCCACGGGCTCGGCCACCGGCTCTGCGGCCGCAGGCTCCGCCACCGGCGCCGCGGCCGCGGGCTCGGCCACGGGCTCCTCGGCCGCGGGCTCGGCCACGGGCTCCGCGGCCACAGGCTCCGCGCCTGCGGTCTCGGCCAGCGCAGCCTCCGCGGTCGCGGCCTCTTCGGCCGCGACGTCTTCGGCCGTGGCCTCGGCGAGCGCATCGCCGGTCACGCCCTCGTCGACGGCGCCGGGCTCGGGCACGCCCGCCGCGACCTCGTCGACGGCCAGGTCCGCCGGCACCTCGACGACCGGCACGGGCGCCTCTGCCGCAGGCTCGGCCGCGACCTCGGGCTCGGCGGACTCGACGCCGGGGCCTTCCACGTCGACGGGCTCCTCGGCGGTCGGCTGCGAGAGCGGGTCTCCCGAGGTCATGCCACCGGCGGCGAGCGGGTCGCCCGAGGTCATCTCGTCAGCCGGAGGTGGCGCGGCGTCGGCGGGAGCCTCCGCCTCGCTGGGCGGGGGCGCCGATGCCGCGGGGTCGACCGCGGCGGCCGCGGCCTGCTCCGGGGTGATCGAGGAGTAGGCGCGGGTGGCCTCGTCGGGCGCGGCGGTCTCCCAGATGTCGGACGGCGGGATCGGGCGGCCGCTCTGCTCGGTGCTCGAGCTGCGGCTGGCGGTGGCGGCGCCGGCGACATCCTCGTACTCGCCGGTGTCGATCACGGGCGGCGCCGCCTCGGCGGCGGGCTCCTCCGCCACGGGCTCCTCGGCGACGGGCTCCGGTTCGGGCTCGGGCTCGGGCTCGGGCCGGCGGCGTCGCGGCCCACTCGGCCGCGCCCTCGGCCTCGGCGGCCTCAGGGCCGCCGGGGTTGAGCTGGCCGGCGAGGTCGCGCAGCGACATGTGCACCGGCAGCGTGAGCTCGGACTTCGTCTGCGACCCGATGTCGGTCAGCAGGCTCTGGGCGTCGAGCAGCTCGAGGTCGCGGAGGAAGGTCGTGTAGCGCTCGCCCTGGCTCTCCAGCGTGTTCTCGTTGTCCCAGCCCGCGCGGCCGAGGTGGGCGAGCGCGCGGCCGAAGTCGAGGCGGGAGACGTGGAAGTCGGGCGGGTTCGAGGCGTAGAGCGACAGTCCGATCGCAGCGCCGTGGTAGATCGAGTCCGTCATGTGACGCTCGAAGAGCTGGCGCCGCAGCCACTCGGCCTGGCCGGAGGAGACGTCGAAGACCGCGGCCTCGTCCCCGCTCTTCACGTAGCGCTTGCCGATCTCGGTCAGCTCGACGACACCGCGGTCCTCCTTGAGGAGCCCGGCGGAGCGGGCGAAGGAGACGAACTGGCGCGTCCGGCCGAGCGCGTTCTCGAGCCCGGGCGGGAACAGCTCCTCGATCGAGAACTCGGTGATGAACTCGTCGAGCCGCAAGCGGTCGCGCTGGTTGATCGCGCGCAGCAGGCCGTGTGTGTCGCCAAGGCGGGGAGCAGGGATCGGACGCATGGCCGCAACCTAAACCGCCACGGGCCGCGGGGTCCAGTCCCGAATGTCAGCGTGCGACCCGGGCCGCCCGGCCCGGGTCGCGCTGAGGTCGGCTACGACTTGCCGGCGGGCGTCTGCTCGGCGGCCTGCTTGGCCGACTCGGCCGCGGCGGCCGTGGACTTCTCGTCCGGCTTGGCAGCGGCCGTGGGGGCCGGCTTCGGGTCGGCGGCGGGCGCCGGCTTCGAGGCGGGCGCGGAGGCCGCGGGGGCGGGCTTGGCCGGCGCGGCGGGCTTGGCCGCGCGGCGGGCTTCGCCGCAGCGGGCTTCGGCCGGCCGGCGCGCGGGCTTGGCGCGGCGGCGCGCGGGCTTCGCCGGCAGCCGGCGGGCTTCGCCGTCGCATCGGGCGCGGCCGGCGCGGCAGGCTTCGCCGGCGCGGCGGGCGTGGCCGGCGCGGGCTTCGCCGCCGCGGCGGGCTTGGCCGGCGCAGGCTTCGCCGCCGCAGCGGGCTTCGCGGCGGGCTTGGCCGGCGCAGCCTTCGCCGCAGCCGCAGGCTTCGCGGCGGGCTTCGGCTTCGCCTTCGCGACCGGGCTCGGCTTGGTCGGCGCGTCCGCAGCAGCCTTCGCCGCCGCGGAGGGCGCGGCCTTCGCGGCCGCCTTCGGCTTCGCGGCCGCCTTCGGCTTCGCCGCGGCCTTCGTGGCCGTCGCGGTGCCCGTGGTCTTCGCCGTCGAGGACTTCGGCGCGCTCTTCGCGCCCGCCTTCGGGGCCGGCTTGCGACGAGCAGCCGGCTTGCGCGCGCTCGTGCCGGCCGCGGCCCGCGCCGTGCGGGTGGAGCCGGGCGTGGTCGCGCCGGTCTTCGTCCCGCCCGCGCGAGTGGGCGCCGGGGCGGTCTCGGTCTGGGTGGTCGCCGTCTCGTCCTGGTGATCGCGGCGGAAGCGGCCGGTCGCCTCGGAGACGACCTTGCGCCCGCGATCGACGACGCCGGAGATGATGTCCTTGGGTGTTAGAGCCATGGTCTCCACTGTATGACCATGGCTGGCCCCTCACGGGGCCAGGACAGGAAGGTGACCGCTACGCGGCGATCGGAAGCTCGTCGACCGCCGGCGTCCCGCAGGCGATCGCGACGGCCTCGGAGGCCGAGAGCGTCTCGGCGACGACGCCGTCCGAGGTCCGCAGCTCGGCCCAGGCCCGGCCGAAGCGGCGGTCAACCTCGAAGTGCAGCTCGAGCTCTTCGTCGTTGAAGAGCTCCTGAGCCCGCTCCCACGCCGCGTCGATCTCGGCCAGGACCTCAGGCGGCGGTCCGGCGAGCGAGTCGGTATCGGCGTGGAAGCGGGGCATCAGGCGATCCTTTCAGGAGCGGAGCACGCTGCACGAGGATCATCGGACCGTTCCGGCGATCCCACCATGGGGTGCTCACCCCAAGCGTGCTAAGACGCTCCTAAATGGCATCGTCGGGCGCCCACACGGAGCTGGTGCTCGCCGGCCTGCTGTTCTGCGTCGCCGTCCTCGTCACCGCCGCCCGGGTGCTCGCCGTGCCGTACCCGATCTTCCTCGTCCTCGGGGGCCTCGGAATCGGCCTCCTGCCCGTCCCCGACGTCGAGCTCGAGCCGGACCTCGTCCTGCTCATCTTCCTCCCGCCGCTGCTGTACAGCGCGAGCTTCTTCACGGGCCTGCGCGACCTGCGCCAGAACATCCGCCCGATCAGCCTGCTCGCGATCGGGCTCGTGCTCGCGACCGCGCTGGCGGTCGCGCTCGTCGCCCACGCGGTGATCGACGGCATGTCGTGGCCGGCCGCCTTCGTGCTCGGGGCGATCGTCTCCCCCACCGACCCCGTCGCGGCGACGGCGATCGCCGGCCGCATCGGCGTCCCCCGCCGCGTGGTGTCGATCGTCGAGGGCGAGGCGCTGATCAACGACGCCACCGCGCTGGTCGCCTACAAGGTCGCCGTCGCGGCGGTCCTCACCGGCTCCTTCAGCGCCTTGGAGGCGGGCGCCGAGTTCATCTACTCCGGGATCGGCGGCGCCGCGCTCGGCCTCGCCATCGGCTGGGTGATCGCGCAGATCCGGGAGCGCCTCGACGACCCTCCCGTGGAGATCACGATCGCCCTCTTCTCGGGCTACGCCGCCTACCTGCCCGCCGAGGAGCTCGGGCTCTCGGGCGTCACCGCAGCGGTCGCGATCGGCCTCTACATGGGCTCGCAGACCTCGCGCCTGACCAACTCGACCGTCCGCATGCAGAGCGACGCCGTGTGGCAGATCATCACCTTCCTGCTCAACTCGATCCTGTTCCTGCTGATCGGGCTGCAGCTCCCGGGGATCCTCGACGACCTCCGCGGCGCCGAGCTCAACACCGACGACCTGCTCCTCTACGGCGGCGTCATCACCGCGACGGTGATCGTCACCCGCATCGTCTGGACCTACGTCTTCCTCTACCTGCCCTACCTCCGGGTCTCGGGGGTCAACCGGCCGGTGAAGGCCCGCAAGATCGCGGTCGTCGCGTGGATGGGGATGCGCGGGGCGGTGTCGCTCGCCGCGGCGCTGGCGCTCCCGACGGTGACGGATGACGGCGCCCCGTTCACCGAGCGCCCCGTGATCCTGTTCTCGGTCTTCTGCGTGATCCTCGGCACGCTCGTGCTGCAGGGCGTGTCGCTCCCGTGGCTGATCCGCCTGCTCAACATCGAGCCCGACGACGGCGACGTCATCGAGCAGGAGGCGCGCGCACGCCTCAGCGCGGCGGAGGCGGCGCTCGAGCGCATCGACGGCCTCGAGCGCGAGGAGTGGACCCAGGGCGATTCGGTCGACCGCCTGCGCGGCATCTACCGCTACCGCCAGAAGCGCTTCGCCGCCCGCTTCGACGACGACGTCGACGACGGCGCGATCGAGGACCGCAGCACCGCCTGGGGCCGCATGATGTTCGCGGTCATCGACGCCCAGCGCGACGCGATCGAGGGCCTGCGCCGCGCCGGCGACATCACCGACGAGGTCATGCGGACGGTCGAGCGCGACCTCGACCTCGAGGAGCGCCGCCTCGACGAGGTTCGCTAGAGCCCGGCCGGGTGGCGGGCGACGAACCCGCCGTTGGTGCGCAGATCGTTCTGCCAGCGGGAGCCGGTGACCTTCGCCCCGGAGGTGTCGAAGCGGATGCCGGCGACCTCCATGTACACGTGGCCGGGGTTCGAGTAGATCGTGATCCACTTGCCCTTGCCCGGCTTGCCCCAGTGCATGAGGCCGCTCGAGTCGCTCGGGCCGTCGATCAGCCCGGCCGCGTAGAGCGCGAACGAGACGGAGCCGGAGCAGTCGTAGCCGGTGTCGAGGAAGCGCCCGTGCCCGCCGCCCCACTTGTAGGGCGTGCGCGCGATCGCGTTGCCGGCCTCGATGATCTTGAGCACCTGGGTCGGCGCCTCGAGCGGCGGCAGCGCGACGCCGTTGTCGAGCGCCGTCGCGGTGCGCGTCCCGCCGTTGATGGCGCTCGGCGCGTCCTTGCGGGCGAGCGTGCCGGAGGCAGCCTTGGTCGGCTTGGGCGTGTCGGGCTCCTTCGCGATCCCGCCGGTGGACTCCGGCACCGACGCCTGGGCGATCTGGCCGGCGACGGGCTCGACGAGCTTCGGCCGCGGCTTGGGCAGCGGCGGCTGCTCGGCGTGCTGCGCCGCCTTGACGCTGGAGTGCGCGGAGCCGTCCGCGCCGCAGCCGGCCAGCACGGGCGCGAGCAGCAGGAAGATCAGCGCGCGACGGACCAGAAGCTCGTCCTCCTCGCGGCTGCCGCGTTGGTCAGGCCGATGTGGATGTGATTGCGGTGTCCCACGCTTGGATCGACGCGCTTGCGTCGCGTGCCGTGCTTGTTGAAGCATGGCGGGTACTTCTCGAACTGGCTCATCCCCGCTGCCCAGTACCCGCAGTCCCAGATCATCTCCTCCACGCCCATCCGCCGCGCCAGCGCCTGCGGGTTGCCGAGCGAGTCGGGCGCCAGCAGCAGCCGGGCGAGGCGCTCGGCCTCGCGGCGGTCGGCCGCCTTGGTGGCGTCGAGGTGCCAGTCGATCGCGCGCCCCTCGGAGTGCAGCGACGCCTGCTTCTTGCCCCACTTCTCGCACCGGTAGGTCCCCCACGAGACGCCGCGGACGTTGGCCTCGAGCCAGCGCTGGAGCGCGGCCATGCCGGGCTTCGGGCGCTTGCTGCAGCGCGTGGCGGGGTCGTAGACGGAGTCCTCGATCGGCTGCGCGAGCAGGCGCTCGGCCGGGTTGTGGGCGACCTGGGTCGGCGCCGCGGGGAGCCGGATGATGGCGCGCGCGGGCGCCGCGACGATCAGGGTCGCGAGCACGGCGAGGGGCACGATGCGGGACGGGCGCACTCAGGGTGAATCGGCCGCCGCGCGCGAGGCTTGAGTGCGATGCTCTGCGTCATGGCCACGTGGACCGACGTGGAAGCGGCCGCCCCGGAGCTCGCGAAGCTCACGCGCGAGCTGTTCGAGGCCAACAAGCACCTCACGATCGCCACCCTCCGGCGCGACGGTTCGCCGCGCATCAGCGGCATCGAATGCCGCTTCATCGAGGGCGACCTCTGGTTCGGCTCGATGCCGAACGCGGTCAAGGCGCTCGACCTCCAGCGCGACCCCCGCTTCGCCCTGCACTCGGGCACGGGCGACGCCGCTCAGTGGAAGGGCGACGCGAAGGTGTCCGGGCGGGTCGAGGAGGTCACCGAGCCGGAGCGGCGGCGGGCGGTCTTCGTCGCGATGGGGAGCGGCGAGCACTCCGACTCCGGGTCGCACCTGTTCCGCGCGGAGCTCGACGAGGTGTCGACGGTCCGCCTGGGCGAGCCCGCCGACCACCTCGTCATCGACTCCTGGCACGAGGGCCAGGAGCCGCGGCGCATCAAGCGCTGAGCAGGCCGCGCCATCTTGTCGAGCTGCTGCTCCCAGCCCATCTGGGCGTTCGGGCCCATCTCGGGCGGGTAGGGGCCGCCGGTCACGAGCACGCGCGTGCCGCCGTCCTCCTCGTGGAACTCGACGCGCGTCTCGATCGCCTCGAGCGAGCCCGAACTCGGGCATCGGCTCGTGGAGGAGCACCAGCAGCGCGGGCGCGGAGACCTCGACGATCTCCTGGCGGACGGGGAACTCCTGGCCGCTCCCGGTCTGCACCATCGTGAGGTCGTAGCGGCCGCCGGCGCGGAGGTCGATGGCGACCGACTCGCGCGGGACGTGGAAGTGCTCGGGACCCCACCACTCGGTGACCTGGTCGGGATCGGTGAAGGCCGCGAACACGGCCTCGAGCGGGGCGTCGAAGGTCCGGTCGACCTCGACCTGGTGGGTGGCACTCGTGCTCATTCGTCCTGTCCCTTCTGCATGAGGTTGTCGAGGTGGGCGCCGAGCCGGTCCATCCGGCCCTCCCACAGCTCGCGGTAGGGCGCCATCCACGCGCTCGCCTCCTTCAGCGGCTCCACCCGCAGCGCGCTCGGCCGGTACTGGGCATGGCGGTCGCGGGTGATGAGGCCGGCCCGCTCGAGCACCTTCAGGTGCCGCGAGACGGCGGGGAGGCTGATCTCGAATGGCGCGGCCAGCTCGTTCACGGTCTGTCTGCCCCTCGAACAGCTGCGCGAGGATCGCCCGGCGGGTGGGATCGGCGAGGGCGGCGAACGTCTGGCTCAGCTGGTCGGGTTGTGTTTGCATGGTTGGTTAATTAGCTGTTGTGTTAAATAGCGCTGATGTGGGTGGATGTCAAGCGAACTTCGGCATTGAGTGGGTGAGTTCTGTTGCGGTTTGGTTGGCACGATCGGGGTCGTGAGCCAAGCCGGACGCTTTGGGGCCGCTATAGGGACCGAAACCGTCCCGCTTGCCGTCGACGAGCTGATCGCGGCGCTCGCCGGCCGGCAGCACGGGGTGGTCGCGCGTGCGCAGCTGCTCGCCGCCGGCGTCGGAGCGCGGGCGATCAAGCACCGGGTCCAAGCGGGCAGGCTCCACCCCCTTTACCGCGGGGTGTACGCCGTGGGCCACCAGGTCCTCTCACAGCGAGGACGCTGGATGGCCGCCGTCCTCGCCACCGACGGCGTCCTGAGCCACCGCTCCGCCGCCGCCCTCTGGGGCATCCGACCGCTCGAACGGCCGCATCGAGGTCACGACCCCACGGACACGCGACCCCGCGACCCGGACTCCTCCTTCACCGAGCCGTTCTCCCACCCGACGAGATCACCACCCACCACGGCATCCCCGTCACCACCCCCGCCCGCACCCAACTCGACCTCGCCGGCGTCCTCCCCGAACACCAACTCCAGCGCGCCATCAACGAGGCCGAGATCCGCCGCCTCCCCGGCGCCCACGACCTCGCCGACCCGCTACCCGACCAAGCGAGGCATCGCGCACCTCCGACAACCCGCCCCCCGCACCAGAAGCGACCTCGAGGCCCGCTTCCTCGCCTTCCTCAATGACCGCCGTTTCCCCACGCCCCAGACCAACACCCTCATCGAGGGCTCGAAGTCGACGCCGCGTGGCCCGACCGCAAGCTCATCGTCGAGCTCGACAGCTACGACGTTCCACGGCACCCGCCACGCCTTCGAAAACGACCGCAGCAAAGACCGCCGCCTCACCGCCGCCGGCTGGACCGTCATCCGCATCACCTGGCGCGACCTCGACGACCCCGACCGGCTCGAGCGAGGAGCTCCGCGCCCTAGGGCTCTAGCGCCTGCTCCAGGTCGGCGATCAGGTCGACGCTCGCCTCGATCCCGCACGACAGCCGCACGAGGTCGGCCGGGACCGCCGCGCTCGAGCCCTCGACCGACTGGTGCGTCATCGCCTGCGGGACCTCGATCAGCGACTCGACGCCGCCCAGCGACTCCGCCAACGAGAACACGCGGGTCGACGACGCGATCCGCACCGCGTCCGGGTGCCGGAACGAGACCATCCCGCCGAAGCCGGGCCAGCGCACGTCCTCGACGCCCGCCTGCTCGCGCAGCCAGCCCGACACCGCCAGCCCGTTCGCGTCGTGCGCCGCCACCCGCAGGTGGAGCGTCCGCAGCCCGCGGTGGACGAGGAAGCAATCGAACGGCCCGGGCACCGCGCCGACCGCGTTCTGCACGAACTTGACCTTCTCGTGCAGCGCCGGGTCGCGGACGATCGCCGCGCCGCCCACGACATCGGAGTGCCCGCCGAGGTACTTCGTCGTCGAGTGCACGACGACGTCGGCGCCCAGCTCCAGCGGCCGCTGGTGGACCGGCGTCGCGAACGTGTTGTCCACCACGACCAGCGCGCCACGCTTCCGCTCGAGAACCCCGGCCAGGTCGATCACCTTCAATGAGGGGTTCGTCGGCGTCTCCACCCAGATCAGCGCCGTGTCGTCCCGCACGACCGCCTCCAACGCCGAGAGGTCCCGCTGATCGACCATGTCGTACTCGACCCCGAACCGCGACAGCACCTTGTCGACGAGCCGGTACGTGCCCGCCGTACAAGTCGTCCGGGATCACCACATGCGCCGGCACCGATCGCAGTCAGAACCGCATGCTCGGCCGCCATGCCGGAGGAGAACGCGCACGCGAGCCCACCCTCCAGCTCACCCAGTGCCGTCTCCAGCGCGGCGCGCGTCGGGTTCGCGCTCCGCGAGTAGTCGAACTCCCCGACGAACTCGCCCGGCGCGGGCTGCACGTAGGTCGACGACTGGTGGATCGCGCGGGATGACCGAGCCGAAGCTGGGGTCGGGCGTCAGCCCGGCATGGACGCAGCGGGTGGCGAACTCGGTCATGTGACCAGCGACTCCAGCAGGTCGGCGCGGGTGAGGATGCCCATCGGGCTGGCCGTCCTCCGTGACGGTCAGCGCCTGGCGCTCGCCGGCCAGCAGCTCGACCGCCTCGCGCACCGAGTCGGTCGTCGCGACGGCCGGGAACGGCTCCTCCATCACCTCGGCGATGACGGTGTCCATGATCGTCGGGGCGTCGAGCGCGCGCCGCAGCAGCCCGCGCTCGCCGACCGAGCCGACCACGTCGCTGCTCCTCCACCACCGGCAGCTGGGAGACGCTGTGCTGGTGCAGGAGCGCGATCGCCTCGCGCACCTTCTGGCCCGGGCTCGACGACCACGAACGGCGGCATCTCGCCGGCGGCGTCCTTGGCGTGGAGGACGTCGCCGACCGTCTTGTCGACCGGCCGCTCGAGGAAGCCGTAGGAGTCCATCCACGCGTCGTTGAAGATCTTCGACAGGTACGCGCGCCCGCCGTCCGGGAGGATCACGGCGATCAGGGCGTCCTCGTCGAGCGTCGCGCGCGACCTCGAGCGCGGCATGCACCGCGAGCCCGCACGAGCCGCCCACGAGCATCCCCTCCGTCTCGGCGAGCCGGCGGGTGGTGAGGAAGCTGTCGCGGTCGCGAGACCGTGACGTAGCGGTCGGTCACGGAGGGGTCGTAGGTCGCGGGCCAGAAGTCCTCCCCCACGCCCTCGACGAGGTAGGGATGGACCTCGTCGTTCGAGTAGATCGAGCCCTTCGGGTCGGCGCCGATGATCTCGATGTCCGGGTTCTGCTCCTTCAGGTAGCGCGCCATCCCGGTGATCGTGCCGCCGGTGCCGACGCCGACGACGAGGTGCGTGAGCTTGCCGTCGGTCTGGCGCCACAGCTCCGGCCCGGTCGTCTCGTAGTGGGTCTGCGGGTTGGCCGGGTTCGCGTACTGGTTGGGCTGGAAGGCGCCGGGGATCTCGCGCGTGAGGCGGTCGGCGACGCGGTAGTAGGAGCGCGGCGAGTCGGGCGCGACGTCGGTCGGCGCCACCACGACCTCGGCGCCGTAGGCGCGCAGGAGGTCGATCTTCTCCTTGCTCATCTTGTCCGGCATCACCGCGATCACGCGGTAGCCCTTCAGGCGCGCGGCGATCGCGAGCCCGGTGCCGGTGTTGCCGGAGGTCGGCTCGATGATCGTGCCGCCGGGCTTGAGGCGGCCGTCCTGCTCGGCCGCCTCGATGAGGCGGATCGCGACGCGGTCCTTGATCGAGCCGCCGGGATTGAACAGCTCGAGCTTGGCGACGATCTGGGGCTTCAGGCCGGCGCCGATGCGGGACAGTCGGACGAGCGGCGTCTCCCCGATCGTGTCGAGGATCGAGTCCTTGATCTCGGACATGGGCGTCAGGATACGGTCGCGAATGAGCGCGCAAGAGGTCGGCCGGGTGGTGGGGTTGTGGCGCTATCCGGTGAAGTCGATGGCGGCCGAGCCGCTCGAGGCGGTCGAGGTCGGCTGGCACGGCTTCGCGGGCGACCGGCGCTGGGCGTTCGTGCGCGGCGCGATCCCGACGCAGCGGCTTCCCGTGGATGACGATCCGCGAGGACGCGGCGATGCTCGAGCACGTGCCGCGGTTCGTGGAGCCCGAGCGGCCGGACGAGTCGCGGACGCTCGTGCGCACGCCCGCGGGCGAGGAGCTCGACGTGTCGATCCGGCGCTGGCCGCCTCGCTCGGCGACGGACGTGCGCGTGATCAAGCAGGACCGCGGCGTGTTCGACGCGATGCCGCTGTCGCTGATCACGACCCAGGCGATCGCGGAGCTGGAGGGGCTGGTCGGGTTCGGGCTCGACCCCCAGCGCTTCCGGCCGAACCTGCTGGTCGAGGCGACGAGCGCGAGGACGCGTGGGTCGGGCGCGTGCTGCGGATCGGCGGGATGGCGATGCGGGTCGACCAGCGAGACGAGCGCTGCGTGATCGTGAACATCGATCCGGTCGAGCGGCGCGCGCGACCCCGCGGTGCTGAAGACGCTCGCGCGCGAGCGCTCGACCTGCATCGGCGTCTACGGCTCGACCGTCGCAGCGCGGGCCGGGTCGCGATCGGCGACGCCGTCCTCGCTCGAATCGACTGATGCCGCAATTTGCGGAGATTTGTTGCAGCGGCGGGGCGAAGTGCTCGCGACGCGCACTACACATCGCTGATAAGTCAGCGTCTCTCGTGGTGGAGGAGCGCGGCCCGTGGCGACACGGATGTTCGATCGACGGCCAGCAGCAGCACTCGGCGACCCCGCGGAACGGGTCGCGGCGGTCGTCGCACGCCACGGCGACCTGCTGACGCGAGTCGCCCGCTCGTACTCCCTCTGCGCTGACGACGCGCAGGACGCCGTCCAGCGCGCGCTGGAGATCTACATGCGGCGGGTGGAGTCGCTCGACCCGGCGACCGAGCTCGGCTGGCTCAAGGTCGTCGTGAAGCACGAGGCCCTGGCGGTGCGCCGGAGCCGAGCGGGAGTCGCGGGCGAAGAGGTCGACCTCGACGCGGTGCCGGCGGTCGCGCAACGCTCGGTCGAGGAGCGACTCGAGTCGGCGGAGCGCGTCGAGCGGTCGGCCGAGGTCATGCGGCGCCTGAAGCGCGACGAGGCGCGGGCGCTGATGCTCAAGGCCGAAGGGCTCTCGTACGTCGAGATCGGCGAGAAGCTCGGATGGACCTATACTAAAGTTAACCGGTGCATTACGGAGGGGCGCCGCCGCTTCATGCGCCTCTACGCCGAGCTCGAGACGGGCGCGGAGTGCGAGCGGCTCGCCCCGACGCTCGTGGCGTTGGCCGCGGGCACGGCGACGAGCGAGGCGCTCCTGGACCTCCGGCCGCACCTGCGCAACTGCCCAGCGTGCCGGGCGACGGTGCCGCGATCTCCACGCCTCGCGACTCCGCCGCCTCACCTCGTGGGTGCCGCTGGGCGCGCTGATCGAGCCGGCGCGGGCGGTGGTCGAGCGGTTCCGCGGACCGTCGGGCGGCGAGCAGCCGGTCGAGCTGCACCCGATGGAGCGGTGCCGAGCAGATCGACGAAGCGTTCCGGCGCCTGAACGCGGGCGAGTCGGCGGTGCAGCCGCTTGCGCCGTCGGTGGCCGAAACCGCCGGGCAGTTCTCGGGCGGTGCGCTTGAACCTGCGGGGCTGGATCGAGACAGGCCTCCAGCGGCTCCAGAGCTCCGACGTGGCGCTGAGCGTCCACGCGGCCACGAGCGGCGGCGGAGGCCGGATCACGTCGGTCGCCGCCCTGATCGGGATCTGCGTCTCCAGCGTGGGCGCGGGCACCTACTGCGTCGCGACCGCGCTGCTCCCGGACCCGAAGCCGGCGATCCGGGCCGAGGCGAAGCCGTCCAAGCGGTCGACCAAGGCAGCGGAGCAGCGTCGCCGCCAGACGCCACGCGTCGATCCTTCACCGGTGCGGCTCGCTCGGAGTCAGAGCACTCCGAGCCCTCAACCCGCCGACCATGACCCCGCGGATCAGCCGCAGCGGAGCGGTTCGCGTCGCAAGACCGTGCAAGCAGACGAGTTCTCGTTCGAGCAGCAGGCTGCGCAGGCGACCTCAGGCGGTGCCACCGCTTCGACCAGCCGACAAAGTCCCACGTCGAGCACCTCCAACGGCACTTTCGAGAGCGGCGCATCGTCGAATCCACCCGCGGCGCGCGGCGAGTTCAGCGATGGGACAGGAGGTGAGTTCGCACCATGATCGGAGGCAGCACGTGAGCAAGAAGTCGCGATTGGACTCGGCGTCGCGTTCGCGGCGAGCGCAATTCGAGCGCCGGCGCCTCTGCCGCGATCTACGACGTCCATGCGTGCCGGTGCCCAGCGGCGCGCCTGCGCCCGCGCAGGTTCGGACGGTCGAGTACGCTCGCGTTCTCGTCGATCAACTGCCTTTGCGGAACGACGACATACCTGCTCTCCGAGCCGTGGCCCCACGGGAGCGCGGGTTGCCCTACATCCGAGGCTGGTCGCGCGCACGGCGTGCCACGGTGAGCCCGTAGCGACGCGCCGAGTCAGCTGACCCCCTGCTCCTCCAGCCAGTTCGCGACCGCCGCGGGCGGGTTGCCGTTGAACTCGGCTCGGGAGGCGAGCCTGAGCAGCTCCTCCGCGTCCTCCTCGACCTCGTCGCGGCGGAACGCCAGGTAGGTCGCGACCGCCGCTGCCATCTGCAGTGAAGGGATGTCTCCCTCCGGGTCCAGGGCTCCTGCGGCCTCGGCCATCCGCTGCTCGATGTCCTCGAGCCCTGCGACCGGTTCGTCGGCGTCCTCGAAGCGGGTGAAGAAATCGGCGAGGTCGGTGTCGTTGCCGGCCGGATCGCAGACCTCGACCGCGCGGTGGACGACCTGCGAGAGCGTGACTGGAGCTGGTTCTGTCGGCATGTCTCAGCCGTACCCGAGACGAAAATCGTTATTCAGGCGACTCGCTCCATGCGGTCGATCGTCTCCTCGATCTCCTCGAATGTCGTGCGGGGGTTGATCGTGCACAAGCGCAGCACGGTCTGGCCTCGGAGCACCGTCGTGGAGGGCGCTGCGTATCCGTCGAGGACCGTCTCCGCGGACACACGAGAGTCGTCGGCGTCGACCCGTGTGAAGCAGACGATCCCGAGTTGTGCGGGCGTGACGACCTCCCAGCCCGGGCGCGAGCGCAAGAACCCCTCCGCGTGCTCCGCAAGCGCGATCCCGTGCGCGACTGCCGCGCGGAACGCGTCGAGCCCGAAGACCTGGACGCTCAACCAGAGCTTGAGGGCTCGCGTGCCGCGCGTGAGCTGGATCCCGCGGTCGCGGAAGTTGACGTCGCCCCCGAATGTGTCGCGGAGGTACTCGCCGCTCAAAGTGAACGTCTCCTCCAGGAGCCCCGGCTGCCGCACCAGCACCGCGCCCGCCTCGTACGGCTGGAAGAGCCACTTGTGCGGGTCGATGACGAGCGAATCGGCGCGCTCGATGCCGGCCAAGGCCGCCAGCCCGCCCGGCGTCAATGCCGCCGCCGCCCCGTACGCGCCGTCGACGTGGAACCACAGCCCTTCCGCGGCGCAGAGGTCGGCGAGCTCGGGCAGGGGATCGACCGCTCCGGTGTTCGTCGTCCCCGCGGTCGCGATGACCGCGAACGGCTCCAGGCCCGCCTGCCGGTCGGCCACGATGGCCGACGACACGGAAGCCGGGTCCAGCCGGAACGCCGAATCCGACCGCAGCACCCGCACCTCGCGCTCCCCCATCACCTTCAGGTCGCGCAGGATCGAGCCGTGGGCCTGGTCCGAGAGATACACGACGCCGCCCGCGCCACCCCGCGCCTCGCGCGCCGCCACCAACGCTGTCAACGACGCGACGGAGCCGCCGCTCGTCAGCAAGCCCTCCGTGCCCGAGGGCATCCCGCACCAGCCGCGCAGCCAGTCGATCACCGTCAGCTCGACCGTCGACGGACCCGACGCCGCGATCCACGACGTGCCGAGGAGGTTGAAGCCGGACGAGACCGCGTCGGCCAGCGCCGAGATGTAGTTCGAGGGCGAGCTGATGCGCGCGAACCAGCGCGGATGGATGTTTCGCGCCGTCCACGGCACGACGTCGTCGAACAGCCGATCCAGCGCCGCGTCAGGGTCGCCCGGCGCGTCCGGCGGCGGTCCGCCCAGCGCCTCGCGCAACGCGTCGGCCTGACCCACCGCCACCGTCGGCTGTCCGTCCAACGACGACCAGTGATCGACGATCTCATCGATCACCCGGTAGCCGAGACGGCGCATCTCCTCGGGCGGCAGGTCCAGGCTCACCGCCAGATCGTGACGCAGTGCGCGTTCACAACCCCATGACCCTCCGCCTCTGCGCCGTCCTGACCGCCGCCTTCGCCCTGACCGTGCCCGCCGCCGCCCAAGCGCGCGACCTCCTCGACACCACCATCACGGCCTCGACGGCCCAAGACCGCGACTGCACCACGCGGCTGCTCGGCACCAAGGCGCAGCCGACCGCCAAGCTGACCGCTCCCGCCGGCGGCTGGCTCACGGCCCGGCTCGAGGGCGACGGGCCCGGCGACTGGGACCTCGCGATCTTCGAGCCGGAGACCGGCCGCCTCGTGGCGGGCTCGGCGCAGTACGGCTCGGTCGAGACCGCGCAGGGCATCGTCGGCACCGGCGCGCCGCTCGCGATCCAGGCCTGCCGCCGCAGCGGCGCGACCTCCACGGCCATGCTCCACCGCCGCCTCGCCGACTACGGCGAGGACATGAAGACGCTGGTGCGCGAAAACCCCGGCCTCGTCAAGCCGATCACGCTCGCCCACAAGACCTACGAGAGACGCACCGTCGAGGGCATCGAGATCACCGAAAACGTCGGCGGCCCGCGACGGCAAGCCGGTGTTCCCCAACTGGGCGTCCACCACGCCCGCGAGTGGCCCAGCGGGGAACACGCGATGGAGTGGGCGTTCGAGCTGATCCGCGGCTACAAGGCCGGGAGATCCGGACCGTCAACCTCGCCAAGGGCACCCGCAACATCATCGTCCCGATCGTCAACCCCGACGCTTCAACGCCTCGCGCGAGGCCGGCGAGGCCCAGGGTGCCGGCACCGGCCGCCCTTACGGGACCGAGGCGGCCGACATCGCCACCCACCCATACGCGACCGGCGGCCTCGGCTTCACGTTCGAGATCGGCTGCAAGGACCTCGACCGCGAGGCCGGCAAGACCCTGTCGACCAAGGGCCTGCGCAAGGGCGACTACAAGGTCCGGATCACCGTCAAGCGCGCGGGGAGCAAGACCGCGACGTCGACGCTGACGTCGCGGAAGCTCTAGTCCAGGACGGTGGCGAGCCGACGCTCGAGCGCGCCCGCGAGGATCTCGCGGGTCTGGCCCTCTTCGAAGCGCTCGACCAGCTCGGCCATGAAGCCCTCGATCACGAGCCGCTGGGCCTGCGGCTCGGGCAGACCACGGGAGCGCAGGTAGAAGAGCTGCTCCTTGTCGATCTGCGCGATCGCCGCCGCGTGGGTGCAGCGGACGTCGTTGGCGAGGATCTCGAGGCCGGGGATCGCGTCGACGTGCGCGCGCTTGGAGAGCAGCAGGTTGCGGCACTCCTGGAACGCGTCCGTCTGCTGCGCGCCCGGGTCGACCTTGATGACGCCGCGCCAGACCGCGCTCGAGCGGTCGCTCAGGATGCCGCGGAACGCGAGGTCGGAGAACGTGTTCGGCGCCGCGTGCTCCTGGGTGGTGTCGAAGTCGACGTGCTGGCGCGCGTGCGGCACGAAGGCGCCGGTGACCTTGCCTTCGGCGCCCTCGCCGGCGAGCTTGGTCTCCATCCGCACGCGGCCGCGTGCGGAGCCGAAGCCGGCGGCGACCCAGTCGAGCTTGCCGTCGCGCTGCACCTCGGCGCGCTGGGCGCCGAAGATCCACGACTTCTCGTTGAGGTCCTGGCCGCAGATGTAGCGCAGCTTGGCGTTCTGCCCCACGACGAGCTCGACGACGGTGTTGAGCACCGTCTCCGACTCATCGTCGGCGGACAGGTACTGCTCCCACACCTCGGCCTCGGCGCCCTCGTCGAGGACGATGAGCACGCGGCGTTGCAGTGTGGTGCCTGCCGCCGCGGTGACGGCGTTGAGCAGGATCGGCGCCTCGACGCGCACGCCGCGCGGGACGTATACGAACGCGCCGCAGGCCCAGCCGGCGTCGTTGGCGGCCACGAAGATGTCGTCGGCGGGGACGATCGTGCCGAGGTGCGGCTCGACCAGCTCCGGGTACTGCTGCGCCGCGGCGTCGAGCGCCATCACGGTCGGGCGGTCGGGCGTACCGGCCTCGCCGGCCTCGCTGTTGCCGTCGACCTGGGTCAGGCTGATGCCCTCGGGAGCCTCGAACAGCGGCTCCGGCAGCGTCAGCTCCGCGTCGGCGGGCGCCGCGCCGAAGCCCGAGAGATCGAACTTGCCGAGGTCGGTGAACTCCCAGCCCGTCGTGCCCTTGAAGCGCGGCAGGTCGAGCCCGTCCCTCAAGGAAGCGGCGCGCTCTCGGCGCGCCGCAAGCCACTCCGGCTCGTGAATGGTCGCCTCAGCCAATGGAGCCCTCCATCTGGAGCTCGATGAGGCGGTTCATCTCGACCGCGTACTCCATCGGGAGCTCCTTGACGATCGGCTCGATGAAGCCATTGACGATCAGCTTGCCCGCCTCCTCCTCGGAGAGGCCGCGGCTCATCAGGTAGAAGAGCTGCTCCTCGCCGATCTTGGACACGGAGGCCTCGTGGCCGACGTCGACGTCGTCCTCGCCGATGCGGATGGTCGGGTAGGTGTCCGAGCGCGAGTCCTCGTCGAGCAGGAGCGCGTCGCAGACGACCTTCGACTTCGAGCCGTGGGCGCCCTTGGCGACCTCGAGCAGCCCGCGGTACGAGGAGCGCCCGCCGTCCTTGGAGATCGACTTGGCGAAGATGTTCGACGTCGTGTTCGGCGCCGCGTGGACGATCTTCGCGCCCGCGTCCTGGTGCTGGCCGTTGCCGGCGAACGCGATCGAGAGCACCTCGCCGTGGGCGCGCTCGCCCATCAGGTAGACGCTCGGGTACTTCATCGTCAGCTTCGAGCCGAGGTTGCAGTCGACCCACTCGACCGTCGCGTCGGTCTCGGCGATCGCGCGCTTGGTGACGAGGTTGTAGACGTTCTGCGACCAGTTCTGCACGGTCGTGTAGCGGATCCGCGCGCCCGGCTTGGCGATCAGCTCGACCACCGCGGAGTGCAGCGAGTCGGTCGACCAGACCGGCGCCGTGCAGCCCTCGACGTAGTGCACGTAGGAGCCCTCGTCGGCGATGATCAGCGTCCGCTCGAACTGGCCCATGTTCTCGGTGTTGATGCGGAAGTAGGCCTGCAGCGGCATCTCGACGTGCACGCCCGGCGGGACGTAGACGAACGAGCCGCCCGACCACACCGCGGAGTTCAGCGCCGCGAGCTTGTTGTCGTTCGACGGGATGATCGAGGCGAAGTACTCGCGCACGAGGTCCTCGTGCTCGCGCAGGCCGGAGTCCATGTCCATGAACACGACGCCCTGCTTCTCGAGGTCCTCGCGCACCTGGTGGTAGACGACCTCGGACTCGTACTGGGCGCCGACGCCGGAGAGGAACTTGCGCTCGGCCTCCGGGATGCCCAGCTTGTCGAACGTGTTCTTGATGTCCTCGGGGACGTCGTCCCACGTGCGCGACGACTTCTCGGACGCGCGGACGAAGTAGTGGATGTTGTCGTAGTCGACATCGGCCAGCATCGGCGAGCCCCAGGTGGGCTGGGGGCGCGACAGGAAGTGCTCGAGCGCCTTGAGGCGGAACTCGCGCATCCACACCGGCTCGTTCTTGAACTCGGAGATCTGGGCGACGAGCTCGGCGGAGAGGCCCTTCGGCGCCTTGAACGCGTAGCCGGTCTCGGGGTCGTGGAAGCCGAACTTCTGCTTGTAGTCGGCATTGATGCCGACCAGCGCCTGCTGCTCGGCGATCGTCTCAGGCGTCGCCATGGTCAATCGACCTCCAGTCGGATCACGCCGTCCTCCACCGAGACCGGGAAGGTCTCGATCGGGACGTACGCGGGCAAATTCAGCGGCTTCCCTGTGCGCATGTCGAACACGGAGCCGTGCCGCGGGCACTCCACGGTACAGCCGGCCGGGTCGATCTCGCCCTCGAGCAGGTTGCCGTCGTCGTGCGAGCAGCGGTCTTCGATGGCGACGAGGTCGCCGTTGCAGTTGAAGACGCCGATCTCGAGGTCCTCCCACTCGACGAGACGGTGCTCGCCGGGCGGCAGCTCTTCGAGAGGGCAGATGTTGATCACGGGGGTCATCCAGTAGCTAACTCCGACTGCTCAAGTCGGACTTTCAGTCTAGCGGCCGGATGGTGATACTCCCCGCCCGATGTGGGTCCGAACGCTCGTCGAGGGAGGCCAGGAGGCCGAGGATGTCGCGAGCGATCTCGTCGACTGGCTCGGCGCGGCCCGGGAGTCCCTGGACCTGGCGCTCTACGACCTGCGGTTGCCCGGGCCGGTGGGCGATGCGGTGGGCGATGCGCTGCGGTCCGCGCGCGACCGCGGGGTGCGCGTGCGGATCGCGTTCAACCTGGACGAGCCGGAGCCCGAGCCGCGCCCGTTCGAGCCGCCGCCGCCGCGCACCGAGCCGACGCTGCTGGAGCAGCTCGGGGTGCCGCTGCGGCCGATCCCGGGCTGGCGCGACCTCATGCACCACAAGTACGTCGTGCGCGACGGGGCGGCGGTGTGGAGCGGCTCGGCGAACTGGACGCTCGACTCGTGGGAGCGCGAGGAGAACGTGCTCGTGGCGGTGGAATCCGCCGAGCTGGCGGCGGCCTACGGGCGCAACTTCGCCCAGCTGTGGGACCGCGGGCACGTCGGCAACTCGGGCAACTTCGACGCCGCGCACGTCGACGGCGTACGGCCGTGGTTCTGCCCGGGGCGCGGGCCGGAGCTCTCGCAACGGATCGCCAAGCGGATCGGCACGGCGCGGCGGCGGGTGCGGATCGCGTCGCCGGTGCTGACCGCGGGGCCGATCCTGGGGACGCTGTGCGAGGTGATCGCCGAGGGGCGGGTGGACATCGCCGGCGTCTGCGACGCGACCCAGATCCGGCAGGTGTTCCAGCAGTGGGAGGACAATCCGGCCTCGCACTGGAAGGCGCCGCTGCTGCACCGCGCGCTCGAGGTCTTCACCGGCAAGCGGTCGACCCCCTACGCGCCCGGCTCGATCCACGACTTCATGCACGCGAAGCTGACGGTGGCGGACGACACCGTGTTCGTCGGCTCGTTCAACCTCTCGCGCTCGGGCGAGACGAACGCCGAGAACGTGCTCGAGATCGCCGACGCCGAGCTCGCGGACCGAATGGCGGGGTGGATCGACGAGGTCCGCGCGCGCTTCCCTAGGGTTCCGGCGTGATGGACGTCCATGCGCACCTGGCGGGCGCCTACGAGCGGGCCGCGCCGACCTACGACCGCGCCGCCTTCTCCCACCACGCGGAGCTCGGCGAGCGACTCGCGCAGATGGTGCTGCTCGGCCCGGGCGGGCGGGTGCTCGACGTCGGCTGCGGCGCCGGCGCGGCGCTGGTGGCCGCCGCGGAGCGGGTGGGGCCGACCGGCGAGGCGGTCGGGATCGACCTGTCCGAGGGGATGGTCGCGCGCACGCGCGAGGCGGCGGAGGGGCTCGAGCAGGTAGCGCGCCGAGGTGATGGACGGGGCCTCGCTGGACTTCGAGGACGAGCACTTCGACGCTGTCCTGTGCGCGTTCACGATCGCGTTGATCCCGGACGCGGCGGGCGCGCTGGCAGAAATGCGGCGCGTGCTGCGGCCGACCGGGACGATCGGCGTGGCGGTGTGGGACGACGTGGTCGACGACGAGTGGGTGTGGGAGGGCGAGCTGATGGGCGAGTTCGCCAACCAGGCTCCGCGCGAGCTGCTCGAGACCGTGGGCAGGCTGAGCGGCCGCTTCGCCGGCGCGCCCCGCCTCCACGCCGCGCTCGCCGACGCCGGCTTCCAGGAGATCAAGATCGACCGGGAGTACGTCGACCGCGCGTACCCGAGCGCGGACGCGTGGTGGGAGTGGTTCATGTCCGGCGGCGCGCGGGCGTTCGTCGAATCGCTCCCGGAGGCGGCGCAGCAGGAGTTCCGCGAGCGCGGGATCGCGCGACTGGAGTCCGCGAGCCTCAACGCCCGCACTCGGCGCTTCGTGGCGCTGCTCGCGCGCGCTCGGGCCGCCTAAGGCCGCGCGAGGTGCCGCCCGTGGCGCAGCGCGGTCCGGAGTGCGTCGCGCGAGCGCGGGTAGCGGTTGAGGCGGAATGGGCCGTTCGTCAGCTTGCCCTGGTTGTAGAGCTGCATCCCCACGCGCGGATGGGTGGCGATCCAGCCGAAGAGGCGCTTGACGAAGGCGGGGTCGTCGCGGCCCCACAGCGCCCACTCGCCGAACACGAACGGCTTGCCCTTGAAGTCGTCGTAGAAGCGCTCGAGCTTGTCGAAGGCCGGGAAGCGCGAGTAGAAGTCGGTGCCGACCCAGTCGACGTAGGCGCCACCGGGCCAGTAGGCGCGCGGGCCGTTGGCGGCGATCGCGGGCGAGCCCTCGGTCTGCGGCACCCACATGAGCGCGAGCTGGGGGCGCGGGAGGTCACCCTCGCCGCCCTGGATGGGCGGAAGGCGCCGGGCGTGCAGCTTCGCGTCGATGGTTGCGCGACGGCCGCCGCGGAGGATCAGGGCGGAGCGCCGCCAGGCGTTGCGGAACGCGGCGGTCGAGTGGCTTGGGCCGCGCGAGCGGCCGTTGCGGTCGAAGGCGCTGTAGCCGTTGTTGGCCTGGTTCATCTCGGCCAGCAGGCGGACGTAGACTGGCTCACCGGCGTCGGCGATGCGGCGGTTGAGCGACAGCAGGTAGCGATCGCCCTTGCCGCGCGCGATGCCCAGCGGGGTGATCAGCTCGCGGGTGCCGTAGCCGTCCTGGGTCGAGACGTGGAGCATCAGCCGCGCGCCGGCGGCCTCGGCGGCGGCGAACGCGTACTCGTTCTGGCCGTACCACTTGGTGAACACGCCGAAGACGGCGACGTCCTTGCCGACCTGGCCGGTGTACGGCTGCGCGGTGGTCCCGCCGCTGAGGCCCGTGTAGACCTTGCCGGGCGGCGGCGCGAAAGTGCCGGCGTGCGCCGCAGGCGCGAGGACGGCGAAGATCGTGAGCAGGGCGAGGAGGAGGCGCGCCATCATCCCTGCATCGACCAGGCTTTCGGATGAGTGAAAGGCTCCGGACGATTGTCGGGGGTCTGGGGGTCGAGCCTGGCGCGCGCGCGCTCGAAATCGGCTGCGGGCACGGTGTGGCGGCGGCGTTCCTGCTCGAGGCAGGCGCGCGCGTGACCGCCGTCGACCGGTCGCCGAAGATGATCGAGGTGGCGCGGCGGCGGTGCGCGGCGTGGCCCGAGGCGGAGTTCTTTGTGATGGAGCTCGAGGCGCTCGACCTCGGCGAGCGCCGCTTCGACACGGTCCTGGCCGTGCGGGTCGGGCTGTTCCACCGCGAGCCGGCGCGAGCGCGGAAGCTGGTCGAGCCGTGGCTCGCGCCCGGCGGCCGCATCGTGGCCGTGTTTGACCCGCCGGAGCGGCGGGGGTAGCGTCCGCGGCGCGCACGAGGGCGCACCCTGGTCCGCGGGCAGGGCCTCAGGCCCACCTCGACACGAGCGGAATGTCGTATTCCGATCGACCTCTGCCCGTCAATGCGGACCACGGGCGACACGTGAGGTGATCGGTGATGGACGCAGGACGGATCGATCTCGACCGCGCCCGGCGGGAGGCGAAGCAGCGGGTCAAGGCAGGCGAGGCGCTGAAGCTCGCCGACGCGCAGCTGGCGGTCGCGCGCGAGCTCGGCGAGGCGAGCTGGCCGCGGCTTGTGCGGCGAGTCGAGGCGGAGGCGGTCGCGCGGGAGGACCGCGCGCGGCGGCTCGTGGACGAGGCGACGAATGGGCGGCGCGACCACGCCGAGGCGCTGCTCGCGCTCGACCCCGACCTCGCGCGCGAGGGCTTCGACGCCGCGCTCGTGCTCGGCGACGCCGAGCGCGTCCGCGCGCTGCGGCCCGCGCTCAGGGACCGGTGCTTCTACCTGCCGGCTCGAACAGCAGCGCAGTGACCACCGGCCGCGACTCGGGCGCGGGCTGGTCGTAGTTCGAGTACGGGCGGTTGAGCAGGTGCCCGCGGTGGATCAGCGTCGCGGAGCCGCCGCCGTCGAGATTGATGGCCTCGCGGGCGCCGAAGGAGATCAGCAGCCGCGCGAGCTCCGCGAGGTCGAGCCCGGCGTCGACGCCCGTCCGGCGCCCGTCGCAGCAGACCGCGAGCAGCTCGTCCTCACCGACGCCCAACGCGCAGCGCGGGTGGCGCTCCGCGGTGATGTCGGAGTCGAACTGGGATGAGCCGGCGGAGAAGCCCTCGTCGTCCGCGCCGTCCATCAGCGAGCGCCCGTCGCGGACGAGCAGCGGGCCGGCCTGGACGAGGTCCCCGCCCGTTGGGAGCTCGCCGAGCGGCGCGAGACGGACGACACCGTCGACGTGCACGCACGCGCGCATCGACGCCCACGGTGCCTCAATCGGCTCGTGCTCGACGACCGCGCCGCCGAGCCGCACCTCGCCGAGCGGCCGGTACGGGTCGCGCACGAAGAAGCCCGCGACGAGCGCCTCCTCGTGGCCCTCCGCCCGGCACCACACGTCCAGCCGTGCCGGCTCGTCGAACCGCTTCACCGACACCCGCGTCTCCGCCAGCGGATACCGGACGAGATAGACCGTCGTGTCGCCGCCGTCGCGGGTGCGGAACCGGATCAGCTCGTAGGCGATCCGGTCCGGCAAGGCCTTCTACGCCCCGGACTCGGCAGCGCTCGGAGGCGTCTCGGCCTCCCACGCAGCGGCCTGCCCGAGGCCGGCGCTCTTGAGCACCTTCAGCGACAGCAGCGCGCACTTCATGCGCGTCGCGGAGATGTCGATCCCCAGCAGGTCGAGGATGAAGTCCTTGTCGAGCCGGATCAGCTCGTCGACCGGCATCCCGATCACCTCGTCGGAGGCCATCGACGCGCTCGCCTGCGAGATCGCGCAGCCGTGGCCGGAGAAGCGCAGCTCCTCGACGCGGTTCTCACCGTCGACCTTGATCTGCACCTTCAGCTCGTCGCCGCACAGCGGGTTGAAGTCCTCGAACTCGAGGTCGGCGTCTTCCAGCTCGCCCCAGTTATGCGGCTGCTTGTAGTGATCGAGGATGTTCTCCCGGTAGAGCTCGTCCATCAGCCGAACACACTACGAACGGAGCCGAGGGCGTCGACGAGGCGATCGACGTCGTCGCGCGTGGTGTGGACCGCGAAGCTCGCCCGTGACGTGGCGGCGACGCCGAGGCGGCGCATGAGCGGCTGGGCGCAGTGGTGGCCGGCGCGGATGCAGACGCCTTCGCGGCCGAGGATCTCGGACACGTCGTGGGGGTGCGCGCCCTCGATGTTGAACGCGAGCGCGCCGCCGCGGACGTCGACGTCGGACGGCCCGTAGACGATGAGGTCGTCGAGCTCGGCGAAGCGCTCGAGCGCGTACGCGGCGATCTCGCGGCCGTGCGCGCGGACCGCGTCCATGCCGATCTCCGACAGGAAGTCGGCGGCGGCGCCCAGGCCGATGCCCTCGGCGACGGCGGAGGTGCCGGCCTCGAAGCGCGCGGGCGGCTCCATGTAGGTCGACTCGTCGCGGCCGACGCGCTTGATCATGTGCCCGCCGCCGAGCCAGGGCGGCATCGCCTCCAGCAGCTCCATGCGGCCGTGGAGGACGCCGATGCCGGTCGGCCCGTAGGCCTTGTGGCCGGTCCAGGCGTAGAAGTCGACGCCGAGGGCGGCGACGTCGACGGGCAGGTGCGGGACGGCCTGTGCGCCGTCGACGACCAGGATCGCGCCGGCGGCGTGCGCGCGGCGCGCGATCTCCTCGATCGGGTTGATCGTGGAGAGGACGTTGGACACGTGCGCGACGGCCAGGACCTTCGGGCCTCTCGACAGCACCTCGTCGAGCGAGTCGAGGTCGAGCCGGCCGTCGGCGGTGAGGCCGACGTAGTCGAGCGTCGCTTCCCGCTCCTGCGCGAGCATCTGCCAGGGCACGATGTTGGAGTGGTGCTCCATCTCCGTGAGCGCGATGCGGTCGCCGATGCCGACGTTCGCCCGCCCCCACGACCAGGCGACGAGATTCAACGCCTCGGTCGCGTTGCGCGTGAAGACCGTCTCGCTCGGCGTGGAGCCCGTGAACGCCGCCACGCGGGCGCGCGCGCCCTCGAACATCTCGGTCGCCTCGGCGGCCAGCGCGTAGGTCGAGCGGTGGACGGTCGCGCGCGCCTCGAGGTAGTAGCGGTCCATCGCCTCGATCACGCTCCGCGGCGTCTGCGACGTCGCCGCGGAGTCGAGGTACGCGATCCCCTCGCGCTCGAGCACGGGGAACTCGCCCGAGGCAGGGACCGTCAGGCTCATGCGGCGGCGGCGACCTCGTCGCGGATCCAGCCGTAGCCGCGCTGCTCGAGCTGCTCGACGAGCTCCGGCCCGCCCTCCTTGACGATCCGGCCGTCGAACATGATGTGCACGAACTGCGGGATCACCATGTGCAGGATGCGCTGGTAGTGGGTGATGATCAGGACGCCCATGTCGGAGTCCTTGGAGATCGTGTTCACCCCGTTGGCGACGGTGTTGAGCGCGTCGATGTCGAGGCCCGAGTCGGTCTCGTCGAGCACCGCCAGCTTCGGCTTCTGGAGCGCCATCTGGAGGATCTCCATGCGCTTCTTCTCGCCGCCGGAGAAGCCGTCGTTGATGTAGCGCGACGAGAACTCCTTCGGCACGTGCGTGAGCTCCATCGCGGCCTCGACCGTCTGGCGAAACTCCTTCAGCGGGATCGGCGGCTCGCCGCGCGCCTCGCGGTGCGCGTTGATGACCATGCGCAGGTACTTCGTGGTCGTCACGCCCGGGATCGCGACCGGGTACTGGAACGCCATGAACAGGCCGGCGACGGCGCGCGCGTCAGGATCGGCCTCCGTGATGTCCTCGCCGTTGAAGAGGATCTGGCCCTCCGTCACGTCGAGGTTCGGGTGGCCCATGATCGCGTTGGCCAGGGTCGACTTGCCGGACCCGTTCGGGCCCATCAGCGCGTGGAACTCGCCCGAGCGGACGTGCAGGTCCACGCCGCGCAGGATGGACTTCTCCCCTGCGCTGACGTGCAGGTTGCGGATCTCGAGGTCAGCCATGGTCTCCTAGGTAAGCGAAAGGTCTTTGTCGGACTGGGCGAACTCGACGAGCTCGCCCAGCGTGGTGCGCTGCAGTGACTTGATGACGCCCATCTGCACGCGCGTCCACATCAGCTTGGTGGCGCAGTGGCTCTCGTCCAGGCCGTGCGAGCACGACACCCGGGCGTCGTGCTTGTCCACGACGAAGCACTCCATCGGAGCGATCGCGCCCTCGAGCGCGAGCACCACCGCGTCCATCGTGATCTCCTCGGCGGGACGGGCGAGCACGTAGCCGCCGTGGGCCCCGCGCGTCGCCCCGACGAGGTCGGCCTTCTTCAGCAGCGCCGCGATCCGCTCGAGGTAGGCGAGCGGCAGGTTCTCGGCCGCCGCGACCGCCTTGAGCGACACCGGCCCGGCCTCCGCGCGCAGGCCCAGCTGGATCAGCAGCCGAACCCCGTACTCCGCCTTGGTGGTGAAGATCATCGAGGCACTAATCCTACCAGCGGGGTCGGAGTTGCCCCCGACCCCGCCGGCAGTTCGTCACTCGTACGCGAGCGCGGTCAGGACGTCCATCCGCGCCGCCCGGCGGGCGGGCAGGATGGCGGCGAGCACGCCGGCCACGATCGCCACGATCGCGAACGCGACCAGCGACCCGACCGGGACCGCGAACGTCAGCCCCTCCTCCGCGAACACGGAGGCGAGGATCGCCGCGATGCCGAGGCCGGCGGCGATGCCCATCGCGGCGCCGAGCAGCGCCGTGATGATGCTCTCGTGGCGGATCATCCGCCGGACCTGCCGGCGCGTCATGCCGACCGCGCGGAGCATGCCCAGCTCACGCGTGCGCTCGAAGGTCGAGAGCACGAGCGTGTTGACGATCCCGAACAGCGACACGATCACCGCCAGCGCCAGCAGCACCATGAAGACGGCGAGCAGCGTGTCGATGTCGGCCGTCATCTCGTCGATGAAGCCGTCCTTGGTCAGGACCTTCGCGTCCGGGAAGCCGGCGAGCGCCTTGTCGAGCGCGGCCTGGTCGTCCGTGGTGACGAACGCGAGCCGGTCGCGCTCGTTCTCGAACGCGCGCGTGAACGCCTCGCTCGAGACCGTGATCGGGCCGAGGCCGAGCGAGTCGAGGACCGGCGAGTCCTCGATCCCGCGCACCGTCAGCGGGAGCTTGACGCCCTTCGCCGAGGTGACCGTGACCGCGTCGCCGACCTTCAGGCCGTGCTCCGTCGCCCAGCCCTCGTCGACGACCGCGCCGTCCGCCCCCAGCGAGGACAGCACCGCGCTGGAGCCGTCCTTCCACCGGAAGTCGAACACCTTGGCGATCGTCGCGGCGTCGATGCCGTTGACGATCTCCTTCTGGCCGGCGACGAGGCCGCCGTCCTGGCGCAGCGAGCTGACCGCGGTGACGCCCGGGACCTTGGCCGCGGCCTGCGCGACCTCCGGGTTCATCGGCGACCAGCCGTCCTCCGCGGTGATCACGTGCGAGGCGGCGATGCGGTCGTTGAGCGTGCCCTTGGTCTCCTGGCGGAGGCCGTTGGCCACGACGGTGACCGCGGTCACGAGCATCACGCCGATCATCAGCGCGCTCGCGGTGACCGCCGTGCGGCCGGGGTTGCGCATCGCGTTGCGGCGCGCGAGCCGGCCGGCGGAGCCGCCGACGCGGCCGCGGGACGCCCGAGCAGCGACGCCGCGGCGCGCACCGCGCGCGCCGGGAGCCGCACCTTGCGGCCGCCGGGTCGGCGTCGCGCAGGGCGGCGACGGGAGCGATCTTCGTCGCCTGCCGCGCCGGGCGGAAGCCGGCGACCAGCGTCACCAGCGTGCCGACCAGCAGCGCCACGATCGCGGTCCGGGCCTCGAACACGGTGCCCGCCTCGGGCAGCGAGAGGTCGAGGGCGCCGAACATCGGCGTTGAGCCCGGCCGCGATGCCGAAGCCGGCCGCGATGCCGATGATCGACGCGCCGAGCCCGAGGGCGAGCGCCTCGATCATCACCGAGCCGAGCACCTGACGGCGCGCGGCGCCGACCATGCGCAGCATCGCGAACTCGCGCGTGCGCTGGGCGACGGTGATCGAGAGCGTGTTGAAGATCGTGAACGCTCCGACGAGGACCGCCACGCCGCCGAACACGAGCAGGACGGTCTTGAGGATGCCGATGAACTGCTTCAGCCCGTCGAGCGTGAAGCGGTCATGGGCGGCCGCCGTCTGCACCTGCGCGCCGTTGCCCGACCTTCGCCGCGACGGCCTTGCGGACGTCGGCCGCGGGCACGCCGGAGCGCCCCGCCACGAGGATCGAGTCGTAGCGGCCCTGCTTGTCGAACAGCTGCCTGCGCGGTCTTGAGGTCGAACACCGCGGCGGTCACGGTGCCGAGCGACTTCACCGTCCCGAAGCGGGCGACGCCCACGACACGTGAACTCGCGGGCCGCGCCGCGCGTCGAGATCTGCACGCTGTGCGCCGATCGGGTAGCGCTCCTTCTCGGACGTGGCGGCGTCGATGACGACCTCGCCCGGCCCGGTCGCCCAGCGACCGTTCTGGAGGCGGAACGCCGTCAGCTTGCCGGCGCCCTTGACCTTCGAGTCGAAGCCCGACGCGAAGTAGGGGCCGTCGCCGACGGGCTTGCCGTTGCGGCCGATGATCTGCGCCTGGTCGGAGATGTCCCCGACGGCGGTGCCGACCTGCGGCACCGAGCGGACCGTGCTCGAGCGCAGAAGCGTCGATGCTGGGCCGCTGGATCGTGTAGTCCTTCGAGTCGACCGCGAACGCGGTGCGCTTGGTGACGACCGCGTCCGTGCCGTCGTAGGCGGCGGAGGACAGCGAGTCGGCGGCGCCGCGCATCGTGTCGGTGAGGGTGAACGCCGCGCTCACCATGCCGACGCCGAGCACGATGGCCAGCGTCGTCAGGAGCGTCGCGCACGGGCCGGCTCGCCAGCCCCTTGAGGGCGACGCGGGTCATCGCTGGGTCGCCTCCTTCATGGCCGCGAGGATCTGCTCCTCGTCGGGCGCGGCGAGGTCGTTGACGATCTGGCCGTCGGCCAGGAACAGGACGCGGTCGGCGCTCGGCCGCCGCGCGCGGGTCGTGGGTGACCATGACCGTGGTCTGGCTGTCGAGCTCGACGGCCTCGCGCAGCAGCTCGAGCACCTCGGCGCCCGAGCGTCGAGTCGAGGTTGCCGGTCGGCTCGTCGGCGAACAGCACCGTCGGCTGCGAGACGAGCGCGCGGGCGATCGCGACGCGCTGCTGCTGGCCGCCGGAGAGCTGCGACGGCTTGTGGCCGCGGCGCTCGCCGAGCCCGACGCGGGCGATCAGCGACTCGACGGCCGCCTTGTCGGCCTTGCGGCCGGCGATCGAGAGCGGCAGGAGGATGTTCTCCTCCGCCGTCAGCATCGGCAGCAGGTTGAACGGCTGGAAGACGAAGCCGATGTGGCGGCGGCGCAGCTTGGTGAGCTGCTTGTCGGGCATCTCGGTGATGTCCTCGTCGCCGACCTTCACGCGGCCGTTCGTCGGGCGGTCGAGCCCGGCGAGCAGGTGCATGAGCGTCGACTTGCCGGAGCCGGAGGGGCCCATGACGGCGGTGAACTGGCCGACCGGCACCTCGAGCGTGACGCCGCGCAGGGCGTGCACGGCCGACTCGCCGTCGCCGTACTGACGCGACACGCGACGGGCGGACACGGCGATCGCTCGTGGCCGGCCGTGCGGCCGTGGAGGTGTGGGTCAGCATTGGGTCCTTTCGGTGGAGGGGAGGATCAGGCGGGGGTGGGCACGCCGCCTGCGCCGCGAGGCGCGAGACGGCGTGGGTCAGGGCGCCGGCGGACAGCAGGGCGTTGGTCGCCTCCGCGAGGAGGCGGCCGGTGATGCCCTTGCCGGAGCGGACGGAGACGGAGGCGTGGACCTCGGAGCCGGTCTCGGTCTCGGCGAGGTCGTAGCTGACGTCGAGGCCGACGGGCCCGTCGGCGGCGAGCGACAGCCGCGCGGTCTCGGCCTCGTGGACCTCGACCACGAAGCCGACGCGGCGGCCGGCCAGGCGGCCGGAGACGCGGGCGGTCGAGCCGGTCATCAGACGCGGCGTGTCGAGGTCGTCGACGTCGAACGGCAGCGGCGCCCAGCGGGCGATCGCATCAGGGTCCGTCAGGACGTCGAGGACGGCCTCGGGGGCGGCGTCGACGGTGGTGGTCGCGGTCCAGGTCTTCATGCTCCGGAACTCTCCCGGCCCGCGGCCTCCGTGTCGTCGGCCTGACATGACGATCCTGTGCAAGCGGATCGGACGACCCCGCCTCATCCTCAGGGATGACCCCGGGATCGTCAGGCCGAAGGACGAAGCGCCCGCGTGCGCGCGTTAAGGTCGTGCCGGCATGCAGTCCCTCCGCGCCCTCGATCGCGCGCCTGCGCGCGCTCCCGCCCCGGACGTTCGACGCCGGGCTCGCCGCGCTGCTGCTCGCCGAGGCGCTGTTCGAGCTGTTCGTGTTCACGCCCGATCGACCGGCGTCGGACGCTCGCGCTGACCGCGGCGATCCTCGCGGTCATGGCCGGCGGCGCTGGCCGTGCGGCGGCGCGTGCCGGTCACCACGCTCGCGCTCGTCCTCGTCGGCTTCGTCGGCGTGCTGCAGATCGGCGGCACGGAGTTCGACTCGAACGTCGCCGGCCCGTTCTTCTGGATGCTGCTCGCGTCCTACACGGTCGGCGCCCACACCGAGGGCCGCCACCTGGCCTTCGGCGCCTTCGTCGGCGCGGCGCTCAACGCGCTCGCCACCGGCACCGACCCCTACGACGAACGACATCACCGCGTTCGTCAACTCGGTGGCGCTCGGCGTCGCCGCGCCGATGCTGTTCGCCCAGGTCATGCGCAACCGCGCGCGGCTCAACGCGGCGCTGCGCGAGAAGGCGCAGCAGCTCGCCGACAGCCGCCACGGCGCGGCCGAGAGCGCCGCGCTCGACGAGCGCACGCGGATCGCGGGCGAGCTGCACGACGTCGTCGCCCACGCGCTCAGCGCGATGACCGTGCAGGCCGCGGCCGCGCGCCGGCTGGCCGAGCGCAACCCCGATGCACGCCGCAGGCCGCCTTCGCCACCGTCGAGGAGACCGGGCGCGAGGCGCTCACGGAGCTGCGCCGCCTGCTCGGCGTGCTGCGCCGCGAGGACGAGGACATCGCGCTCGCCCCGCAGCCGAGCCTCGCCCACGTCGGCTCGCTCGTGCGCCGCTTCACCGCCGGCGGGCTGCCGGTCGAGCTGCGCGTCGAGGGCGAGCCGCGCCCGCTGTCGGCCGGCGTCGACCTGACCGCCTACCGGCTCGTGCAGGAGGCGCTCGGCCGCGCGCGCGACGCCGGCGCCGGGCGCACCGCGGTCGTCCTGCGCTACGAGACCTCCGACCTCACGATCGAGATCACCGACGACGGCGCGCCGAGCGGCCGCCGGCTGCTCGGGCTGCGCGAGCGGGTCGCGGTCTACGGCGGCCAGGTCCAGGCCGGCGCCGCCCGGCGGCGAGGGCTGGCGCGTCAGCGCGCGGCTGCCGATCGGCCGCGCCGAGGCGCCGCGAGTCGCTGGAGACGGCGGCATGAGCGCGCCTGCGCCGGATCGACCCGCGGATCTTCGACTGGCTGCTCGCGCGTCGGGCTCGGCGTCGGCGGCTCGATCGAGGTCGCCTCGAAGAACGACCTGCAAGGGCCCGCTGGCTGCTCAACGTGCTGGCGACGTCGTGCGTCGCGGTCGCCGTGCTCGTCCGCCGCCGCCGGCCCGTGCTCGGCCTGCTCGATCTGGATGGGCGTCGCGCTCTTCATGGCCGCCTTCCTCACCCAGCCGTCGGAGATGTCCTCGCTGTTCCTCGGGCTGATGGTGTTCCCGTACGCGGTCGGCGCGCACTCCGAGGGCCGCCGCTCCTACTTCGGGCTCGCGCTCGCGGTGACCACGATCATCGTCGTCGCGCTCGACTCCGACGAGTTCATCTGGGGCGACATCTTCTTCCCGGCCATCTTCGGGACGATGCTGTGGCTCGCCGGCCGCGCGGTGCGCAGCCGCAGCCGGCTGACCGCCGAGCTGCACGAGGCGACGCTGCGCCTGCACGAGCAGCGCGAGGCCGAGGCGCACGCCGCGGTCGCCGAGGAGCGCCGCCGGATCGCGCGCGAGATGCACGACGTCGTCGCCCACAGCGTCTCGACGATGGTCATCCAGGCCGGCGGCGCGCGCCGCATCCTCACGCGCGACCCGGCCCGCGCGGTCGAGGCCGCCGCGCTGATCGAGCGCACCGGGCGCGAGGCGCTCGGCGAGATGCGCCACCTGCTCGGCGTCCTGCACGCGGGCGAGAACCTCGCCGCGCTCACGCCCGCAGCCGACGCTGCTCGAGCTCGGCGCGCTGGCCGAGCGCTCGCGCGCCGCCGGGCTGCCGGTCGAGCTGCGCGTCGAGGGCGAGCGGCGCGAGCTGCCGCCGGGCGTCGACCTCGCCGCCTACCGCGTGATCCAGGAGGCGCTGACGAACGCGCTCAAGCACGGCGGCGGCAGCGCGCACGGTCACGGTCCGCTACGACGGAGCACGACCTGCGCGCTCGCGGTCACGGACGCGGGCAGCGGGACCGCGAGCCGCGGTGCAGGGCAGCGGGCAGGGCCTGCGCGGGATGCGCGAGCGCGTGCGCGTGTGCGGCGGCGAGCTGGAGGCCGGGCCGCGACCGAGCGGCGGCTTCGAGGTCCGCGCCCACCTGCCGCTGCAGAACGAGGAAGAGGCGGCGCTCAGCGCCGCCGCCGGCCGGAGCGAGCTGGAGGCAACCGCATGAGCGTGCGCATCATGATCGCCGACGACCAGGCGCTCGTCCGCGCCGGGTTCAAGATGATCCTCGACGCCGAAGACGACATCGAGGTGGTCGGCGAGGCCAACGACGGCGTCCAGGCGGTTGACATGGCGCGGCGGCTGAAGCCCGACGTCGTGCTGATGGACATCCGCATGCCCGAGCTCGACGGCATCGAGGCGACGCGCCGCGTCGTCGCCGCGCGCGACGACGACTCGCCGACGCGGGTGATCATGCTGACCACCTTCGACCTCAACGAGTACGTCTACGAGGCGCTGCGCGCGGGCGCCAGCGGCTTCCTGCTCAAGGACGTCCCGCCCGAGCAGCTCGCCGAGGGCATCCGCATCGTGGCCGGCGGCGAGGCGCTGCTGGCGCCGTCGATCACCCGCCGCCTGATCGAGGAGTTCGCCGAGGTCGCGCCCGCCATCCCCGAGGCCCCGCCGGGCCTCGACGAGCTGACCGCGCGCGAGCTCGAGGTGTTCAAGCTGATCGCGCGCGGGCTCTCCAACGCGGAGATCGCCGCCGAGCTGATCGTCAGCGAGACGACCGTCAAGACCCACGTCGCGCGGATGCTGATGAAGCTCGGATTGCGCGACCGCGTGCAGGCCGTGGTGCTCGCCTACGAGTCGGGTGTGGCGATCCCGGGCCGCGGCACGTAGCCTGGCCGCCTGCTCGCGGCCATCGTCGACATCCCGCCGAACGTCGGCTACGCCGCGGTCTTCGCGCTGATCGCGGTCGAGACGATGGGCATCCCCGTCCCGGGCGAGACCGCGCTGATCGCCGCGGCGCTGCTCGCGCACGACGGCCAGCTCTCGATCGTCGCCGCTCGTCGCCATCTCGGCCGCGGCCGCGATCCTCGGTGACAACGTCGGCTTCGCGATCGGCCGCCACGGCGGGCGCAAGCTGTTCCTGCGCCCCGGGCCGTTCCACGACCACCGGCTGCGGGTGATCGAGTACGGCGAGCCGTTCTTCGAGAAGCACGGGCCGAAGGCGGTCTTCCTCGGTCGCTGGACGACCGGGCTGCGGATCGCCTCGGCGTGGCTGGCGGGCATGAACCAGATGAGCTGGCCGACGTTCCTGTTCTGGAACGCGCTCGGCGGGATCGTGTGGGCCGCGTCGATCGGCTTCGCCGTCTACCTGCTCGGCGACGTCGCCGAGCGCATCATCGTGGTGGCCGGACCGGTCGCCGCGGGGGTCGCGGTGATCGCCCTGATCGCCTTCATCGTGTGGCGGCGCCGCAAGCGCGCCGCGAACGAGTACGGTGCCCGCCCGTGAGAGCCGCCCTGCTCGCCCTCGTGCTGCTGCTGGCCGTGCCCGCCGCCGCGTCGGCGGGGCCGGTGGTGAGCGTCCGCGGCGCCGCGGGCCCGGGCCCGGCGCGCTATGACCGCGTGAGCTACGAGCGCTTCGGCCCGGCGTCGGCCAAGCGCGTGCTGATCCTCGTGCCCGGCACCCAGGGCGGCGCCGGCGACTTCTCGCTCGTCGGGCCGGAGATCGTCAAGCGCGTGAAGGGGCTGCAGGTGTGGGCCTACGACCGGCGCACGCAGGCGTTCGAGGACCACACCGGCTTCGCCACCGGCGACCCGGACCGCGCGTTCCGCTACTACCTGCAGGGCGAGGCGATCGGCGGCAAGACGTTCGCGCCGGTGGCCGGCGCGTCCGTCCCGTTCGCGCGCGAGTGGGGGCTGAAGCTCGCGATGGAGGACCTGCGCGCGGTCGTGAAGCGCGCGCGCCGCGGCGGCCGCAAGGTGATCCTCGGCGGGCACTCGCTCGGCGCCTCGATGGTGGTCGCGTACGCGGCGTGGGACTTCAAGGGCCGCGCCGGCCATCGCGACCTCTCCGGCCTCGTGCTGATCGACGGCGGGCTGCTCGGCACGTTCACCTCGCCGAGCCTCGCGGGCGTGCGCGAGCGGCTGGCGGCGCTGCAGCAGGGCGACCCGTTCCTCGACCTGCTCGGGATCGGCGTGCCGTGGGCCTCGGGCGTGTTCTCCGGCATCGCCGGCCTGTACGCGCGCGTCGCGCCCGACGCGCGGGCGACGTTCGTCGACTACCCGGCGATCCCGGCCGCGCTGCGGCGCCGTTCCCGGTCACCAACGAGGGCGGCCTCGGCTACGCGTTCGACCACACGACCTCGCCGGCGGAGCTGTCGCTGATCCACGTGCGCGCGGGCGGGCTCGCGGCGAGCGGCGACCCGCGGCCGTGGGACGACGGCGAGGTGACGCCGATCCAGAACGTCGCGCGGCGTGTTCGGGCGCTCGCCGGTCGACGCCGCCGAGTGGTACTTCCCGACCCGGCTGTCGCTCGACGTCGACGGCGCGAGCAACCTCGGCCGCAACGCGGTCACGAAGCTGCTCGGCCTGCGCGTGTGGCACAGGCGCACGATCGACGCTGCCGCTCTACGCGCTCCAGACCGACCTCACGCGCGGGCGCGTGCTGCGCGGCGCGCGGCGGCTCGTGGCGTCGTCGCGGATCCCGCCGCGGCGGGCGCGCTTCGTCGACGCGTCGAAGGTCGAACTCGCACCTCGACCCGCTGACGTCGGCGCCGGCGAAGAGCCGGTTCCTGAAGACCGTGATCCCGTGGCTGCAGCGATGAAGCTGCTGATCGGCGGCGAGCTCGTCGACGGCGCGGGCGAGCCGCTCGACGTCGAGGACCCCGCGCGCGGCGAGGTCTTCGCGTCCGTCGCGCTGCCCTCCGAGGAGCAGGTCGACGCCGCCATCGCCGCGGCGCGCGAGGCGGCGGGGCCGTGGGCCGCGACGCCGGCGGGCGAGCGCGGCGGAGATGCTCCACGAGGTCGCCACGCGCATCCGCGCGAGGACCGACGAGCTCGCCGAGACCATGACCCGCGAGGGCGGCAAGCCGCGGATCGAGAACTCCGACGAGATCGGCTGGATGACGGCGGCGTTCGACTACTACGCCGAGATGGGGCGCAACTTCGCGGGCCGCGTGATCCCGCCGATCGAGTCCTCGCAGCTCGCGCTCGTGGTCAAGGAGCCGATGGGCGTCGTCGCCTGCATCGTGCCGTGGAACTACCCGCTGCTGCTGCTCGCCTGGAAGCTCGCGCCCGGCGCTCGCGGCCGGCAACGCGTGCGTGTGCAAGCCGTCGGAGCTGACGCCGCTGTCGACGCTCGCGCTCGCCGACTGCTTCGAGCCGCTGCCGGCCGGCGTGGTCAACCTCGTGCCCGGGCGGCGGCGACGTCGGCGCCCGGATCGTCGAGGACCCGCGCGTGGACTGCGTCGCGTTCACCGGCTCGGTCGAGACCGGCCAGCGGATCGCGCACACCTGCATCGACCGCGTCGCGCGCATCAACCTCGAGCTCGGGGGCAAGGACCCGTTCATCGTCTGCGCCGACGTCGCGGCGGAGATCGAGGTCGCCGCGCGCGGCGGCGCGTGGGCGGCGTACCTGAACGCCGGCCAGGTCTGCACGTCGGCGGAGCGCTTCTACGTCGACCACTCGGTCTACGACGACTTCCTGTCCGCGTTCGTCGACCACGCGCGCTCGCTGCGCGTCGGCGACCCGCTGGCCGACGACACCGACATGGGCCCGATGGTCTCCGAGGCGCAGCGCGCGAAGGTCGAGCGCCAGCTCGAGGCGGCGGTCGGCGCGGGCGCGGAGATCGTGTTCGGCGGCGACCACGCGGGCCACTCGACGCGGCTGGTTCATGGCGCCGACGGTGGTCACCGGCGCGGCCGCCGAGACCGCCCTGCTGAGCGAGGAGACGTTCGGCCCGGTCGCGCCGATCGTCCCGGTGAGGTCGCTCGACGAGGCGATCGAGCTCGCCAACTCGCACGCGCTTCGGGCTCGGCGCCAACGTCTACACGCGCGACCTCAAGACGATCTTCCGCTGCATGCGCGAGATCAAGGCCGGCACGGTGTGGTTCAACGACCCGCTGACCGACAACGACGCCGGGCCGTTCGGCGGCTTCAAGCAGTCCGGCCTCGGGCGCGAGCTCGGGCAGGAGGGGCTCGAGGCGTTCCAGGAGACCAAGCACGTCCACATCGAGTCCGAGCTCGCGCCGAAGGACTGGTGGTACCCCTATGGCTGAGCGGTCGCGCGCGACGTCGGACTCGCCGTTCGAGGGCCCGATCGGCTTCTCGCGCGCGATCCGGGTCGGCGATCGGGTGCTGGTCGTCGGGCACCGGGCCGGTGTGGCCGGACGGCTCCTGCGACCCCGACGTGTTCGCGCAGGCGATGCGCGCGTTCAAGGTCGGCGGCGACCGCGCTGAGCGACCTCGGCGCGACGCTGCGCGACGTCGTGCGCACGCGCATGTACCTGCTCGACGCGGCCGACTGGGAGGCCGTCGGGCGCGCGCACAACGCCTACTTCGAGGCGGTCCGGCCGGCGGCGACGATGGTCGTCGTGGCGGGGCTGCTCGACCCGCGCTGGCGCGTCGAGATCGAGCTCGAAGCGGTCGCTCAGGCCGCCTGAAACAGCTCCCACTCGCCGGGCACGCCCGCGCAGCGCCGCGGGCCGCGCGAGCCGAAGCGCAGGCCCGAGCCCGCCACGAGGTCGGTGACGGTGCGCGACACGAGCACCTCGCCGGGGCCGGCCGCGCCCATCACGCGCGCGGCGATGTGGACCGCGATCCCGGCGACGTCGCTGCCGACGCGCTCGCACTCGCCGATGTGGATCCCGGCGCGGATCGGGACGCCGGCGCCGCCCGAGCGCTCGGCCACCCGCAGCGCGCAGCGGACCGCCCGCGCGGGCCCGTCGAAGGTGGCGAGGAAGCCGTCGCCCATCGTCTTGACCTCGTCGCCGCCGTGGGCCGCGAGCTCGGCGCGGACGAGCGCGTGATGGGCGTCGAGGAGCTCGCGCCACGCCGGTCGCCGACCTCGCGACGCGCGCTCGGTCGAGCCGACGATGTCGGTGAACAGGACGGTCGCGAGCACGCGCTCGGGCGGGCGGGTCGCGCGGTGCCCGTCACCAGCTCCTCGAGCTCGTCGACGAGCGGCTCGGTGTCGTCGAGGAAGAGGATGCTCTCGGTCCCCGGCAGCTCGACGAAGCGGGCGCCCGGGCACGTGGTCGCGGACGAACTCGCTGTGGCGGCGGTCGACCGCTGGTCGCCCTCGCGGCGGGTGACGAGCGTCGGGACGCGGATCAGCGGCAGGATGTCGCGCACGTCGGTCTCGCCGATCACGCGCATCGCCGGCTCGACCGCGGCCGGGCCGACCGCGAGCCGCTCCATGCGCCCGAACCACTCGCGCAGCCGGGCGTCGCCCGAGAACGCTGGGCGCGGTGGCGTCGAGCGTCACGCCCTCGCCCCAGCCGCGCGAGGCTGCGCTCGATGAACGTCTCGCGCCGCACGGGGTCGTGCGCCCACGGGTAGTCGGGCGCGGCGACGATGCGCGGGATCGGCGCGAACAGCGCGAGCGAGCGCACGCGCTCGGGGTGCGTGGCCGCGAACAGGCAGGCGAGCGCGGTGCCCTCGGTCTCGGCGAGCACGGTGGGGCGCTCGCAGCGGGCGGCGTCGAGCACCGCGAGCACGTCGTCCATCTGCTCCTCGAGCGGCGCCGGCGGCACGCGGTCCGACATGCCGCTGCCGCGGCGGTCGAACTGGATCAGCCGCGCGAACGAGGTGAGGCGCGCCGAACATCTGCGCGAGCCGCGGCTCGGTCCACAGGTGCTCCATCTGCGACACCCACGAGTTGACGAGCAGCACGTCGTGCGGGCCGTCGCCCGCGACCTGGTAGGCGAGCGAGACGTCGCCGTTGCGGGCGTAGCGGGTGCGGGGCGCGCCACGACCGCAGGTACCGAGCCCGTAGCGAGCGAACAGGTAGCCGCCCGACTCGTGCAGCGACAGCAGGCGAGGTCGACCGGGCCGCGGCCCGCTGTAGATCGTGTCAGCGGGTCGTCGCCGCCGGCGAGCTTCGGCGCGATCACGAGGTGGAGCTCGTCGACGAGGCCGGCGGGGAGCAGCGTCGCGTTGAGCCCGGGCCCGCCCTCGCAGTCGATCGACTCGACGCCGTGCTCGGCTCTTGCAGCCGGCGCAGCGCCGTGGCGAGGTCGGCCTCGCGCAGGTAGCTGACGCTCGCCGCGCACGGCGGCAGCTCGGCGTCGGGCGACGGCGTGACGATCACGACGCGGTTCTCGGGCGCGGCGAGCAGGCCGCGGCCGGTCGGCAGGTCGACGCGAGCGCGAGACCACGACCGCGAGCTGCTCCATCGGCCCGTAGCCCTCGACGCGGATCGTCTCGGCGCCCACCATCACCGCGTCGACGCGGCCGCGCAGCGCGTGGAAGAGCTCGTAGTCGGCGCGGTTGGCGATCGGCGCGGTGCGGCCCTCGATCGTCGCGCGGCCGTCCGCGGTGGCGATCATGTTGAGCAGCACGAACGGCCGGTCGCCCGGCGGCCGGCGCCGGGCACCTCGGCGGCGACGTCGGCGGCGGTCAGCCCCTCGGCCGCCGGGGCGGGGAGCAGGCGGCGGAAGGCCTCCATCGGCGGTCAGCGTACGAGGTCGACGACGAGCGCCGAGTGGTCGCTGAGCCCGTCCCGCCGCCACTCGTGGGCGTACGCCGCCGCCGACCGGCGTGAGCCCGTGGACGAGCACGTGGTCGAGCCGCCAGCCGCCGCGGTCCTGCGCGAACGTCCAGCTCGCCTCGCGGTGGCCGTAGCCGTGGAGCGCGCGGTAGGCGTCGACCCAGCCGTGCTCGTCGCGCAGCGTGTGCACGAGCGCGCGCTCGGCGGCGTCCCAGCGCTCGCCGCGCTCCGGCCGCAGGCGCCCGTTGCGTGTCGTGGGCGAACGTCAGGACGCTGCCGTCCTCGTGCTCGCGGCGCGGCGTGTTGAGGTCGCCGCACAGCACCCGCGGCGAGCGCGGGTTGGCGGCCAGGTAGGCGGCGACCGCCTCGTGCGTGCGGACCTTGGCGAGGTCGGGCGCGGGCGCGATCGGCGAGTGCAGGTTGATCACCTCGACGCCGGCGACCGCGCAGCAGAGCGACGCGCTCGGGCCACGGGACGTCGGGCGCGGGCAGCCGCTCGAGCGGCTCGCGCGCGGCGGTCAGCACGCCGAGCGGGCGCTTGCGCTCGGGCGCGGCGAGGTCGACCGCGCTCGCCCGGTGCGCGTAGCCGGCCTCGGCGAGCGCCGCCTCCCAGCGCGGGCAGCGTGCGCCGCGTCACCTCCTGCAGCGCGACCACGTCGGCGCCGGCCGAGACGACCGCGGCCGCCTGCTCGGGCTGACGGCCGACGCGCCCGGCGACGTTCCAGGTCACCAGCCTCATGGGTAGAGCCCCGAACCATGCAGATCGGATGCTTCCTCTCCTGCGAGGAGTTCGGGCCTCGCGACCTCGTCGAGCAGGCGAAGCGGGCCGAGCAGGCCGGCTTCCAAGCGCTCTGGATCTCGGATCACTACACCCCTGGAACGACGAGCAGGGCCACAGCGCCGTTCGTGTGGTCGGTGATCGGCGCGCTCGCCGAGGCCACCGACCTTCCCGGTGACGACGGGTCACCTGCCCGACCGTCCGCATCCACCCGGCGATCATCGCCCAGGCGGCGGCGACCAGCGCCGTGCATGACCGAGGGCCGCTTCAACCTCGGCGTCGGCAGCGGCGAGGCGCTCAACGAGCACATCCTCGGCGACGCACTGGCCGGAGGCCGACGTGCGGCTCGAGATGCTCGCGCGAGGCGGTCGAGGTCATGCGCACGCTGTGGCAGGGCGGCCAGCAGTAGCCACCGCGGCCGCCATTACACCGTCGAGAACGCGCGCGTCTACGACCTGCCCGGGACGCCGCCGCCGGTGCTCGTCTCGGGCTTCGGGCCGAAGGCGGTTGCGCTCGCGGCCGAGATCGGCGACGGCTTCGTGCACGACGTCGCCGGACAAGGACGCGATCGAGCAGCTACCGCTCGGAGCGGTGGAAAGGGCCCGGTGCACGCGGGCACCAAGGTCTGCTTCATGGACGGCGAGGAGGAGGCCCGCGAGACGGCGCACCGGCTGTGGCCGAACGAGGCGCTGCCGGGCGAGCTGGCGCAGATCCTGCCGACGCCGTCGCACTTCGAGCAGGCGTGCGAGCTCGTCACGCCGGACCTGCTCTCGCCGCCGATGGGGCCGGATCTCGACGCCCACGCCGCAACGCTCAGGGAGTACGCGGACGCGGGCGTCGACGAGCTGTTCGTGCAGCAGGTCGGCCCCGACCAGGACGCGTTCTTCACGACCTGGGCGGAGGCGATTCTGCCGCAGTTCTAGCTCTCTTGGGCCGCGGGCGACCTCGCCTCGCTCGGCGCGGTCTGCGCCATCAGGTAGTACGAGACCGCCGCCAGCCCGAACGCGACGAACACGCCGTAGCGGTAGAGCTGGTCGAGGAACGTCGGGTCGGCGACCACGCCGCCCTTCGTCGTCGCGGCGTTGCAGGAAGCCGGGGATCACCGGGATCACGCCGATCGCGACGCCCACCAGCGCGCGCACGTTGTAGCCGCGGCTGAACCAGTAGCGGCCGGCGCCCGGCCGGTACAGGTCAGGCACGTCGAGCACCGTCTTCCGCAGGATCCAGTAGTCGACGATCATCACGCCCGCGAACGCCGCCAGCAGGCTGCCGTAGCCGACGAGCCAGGTGAAGATGTAGGCGCCGACGTCCTCGTAGAGCTTCCAGGGCAGCGAGATGATCCCGATCACCGCGGTGATCAGACCGCCCATGCGGAACGTGATCTGGCGCGGCGACAGGTTGGAGAAGTCGTTCGACGGCGAGACGACGTTGGCCGCCATGTTGGTCGAGAGCTGCGCGATGACGATCACGATCATCGCCAGCACCAGCAGGATCGGCAGGTCGCCGAGCAGGCGCGCGACGAGCGCGACCGGATCCCAGATCGCCTCGCCGTAGATGACGATCGTCGCGGCGGTGACCGCGATGCCCACGAACGAGAACGCGGTCATCGTCGCCGGCATCGCGAGCGACTGGCCGACGACCTGCGACTTCTGGTCGCGCGCGTAGCGGGTGAAGTCCGGGATGTTGAGCGAGAGCGTGATCCAGTAGCCGATGTTGGCGGCCAGGCCGGGCGCGAACAGCGCCCAGAAGCTCTGGTCGTCGGTCACCAGCTTCGACGAGGCCGAGAATACGTTGCCGATCCCGCCGCCCGCGTCGAAGCGCCCAGATCAGCAGCGCGGCGCTGCCGCCGATCAGCAGCGGCGCGGCGGTCCGCTCGAGCCAGCGGATGCCCTCGATCCCGCGCAGGATGATCGCCACCTCGACGAGCCAGAAGGCCCCGAACGCGATCGCCTTGTGGCCGCCGACGTCGGCCCAGCCGTTCCACAGCGTGACCATCAGCGTGTCGATCGCGAGCGCGCCGATCCAGGTCTGGATCCCGAACCACCCGCAGGCGACGAGCGCGCGCGCCATCGCGGCGACGTTCGCGCCGCGGATGCCGAAGCTCGAGCGCACGAGCACCGGGAACGGGATGCCGTACTTGGTCCCCGGATGCGCGTTGAGCAGCATCGGGATCAGGACGATCAGGTTGCCGAGCGAGACCGTCAGCAGCCCCTGCCACCACGTCATGCCGGCCGCGATCAGGCCCGACGCGAGCGTGTAGGTCGTCGTGACGATCGACAGGCCGATCCAGAGCGCCGCGAAGTCGTAGGTGCCCCAGGTCCGCCGGTTCGCCTCGGTCGGCGCGAGATCGCCGTTCGACAGCGGCGAATCGGCGATCGTGCGATCGGAATGGATGCTGCCACTCATGAGCTTTGCCCCCGTCGTGTCAGGCTGAAAGGCGATGAAGCCGAACCGCTCGATCCCGCCGGCCACCGTCGTCCCGGTCCTCATCTACCCGGATGTGCGTGCCGCTGTCACCTGGCTCGAGACCGCGTTCGGGTTCCAGGAGCGGGTGCGGATCGGCGAGAACCACCGCGCCCAGCTCAGCTTCGGCGACGGGGCGGTGATCGTCGGCGACGTCCGCGGCGAGCGGCGCCCGCCGCGTCCGGGCGAGGCCACGCACTCCGTGCCTCGTGCGCGTGGACGACGCGCGCGCCCACTGCGAGCACGCGCGGGCGCACGGCGCCCGCATCGTCATGGAGCCGACCGACTACGAGTACGGCGAGCGGCAGTACCACGCCGAGGACCCCGCCGGCCACCAGTGGACGTTCTCCGAGACGCTCGCTGACATCGCCCCCGAGGAATGGGGCGGCGAGTCGGTCAGTTCAGATCCGCGCGCTTGACCACCGCGTCGACCGCCTCGACGGCCTCCGGGATGCGCTGGCAGACCTTGATCCCCGGCTCTGACCGCATGCGTTCAAGGCCGCGGCCGCCGACCACGAAGCCCGCTTCCGGCCGGCGCTCCTGGACCTCGTCGATCGCGACCCAGATCCGGTCCATGCCTCCCGGCAGCGTCGAGGTCAGGCAGACCACGTCCGCCTCGTAGCGCTCCGCCGAGGACGCCAGGTCGGCGGCGGGGACGTCGGCGCCGAGCATCATCACGTCGTAGCCGGACTCGCGGAGGAGGCCGCCGAGCATCCGCAGCGCGACCACGTGCAGCTCGCCGGCGGGCGCCGCCAGCAGGATCTGCTGCTCGCGCCGGGCGTGCGCGACCCGCTGCGCCTCGCGCTGGAGCGCGAGCACGCGGATCGAGATCTCGGTCGCGATGTGCTCGTCGGCGACGGTGATCTCGCCGCGCTCCCAGAGGTCGCCGACGAGCCACAGCGCCGGGGCGATGATCGCGTCGTCGATCTCCGCCGTGCTCGCGCCCGCGTCCATCGCGTCGCGGATCGCGATCTCCGCCCCGATCTCGTCGCCCATCAACAGGGCCGTGGCGTATAAGCGCTGGAGCTCGCTGAGCTTGGCCTCCATGTCTACCTCTGCGTCCGAAGATACCCCTCGACCCTGAACCTTCGGCTGTGGCGGCGCCGACGGCGGTCGGCTTTCCTGAGAGCGAGCACACCCACGGATGGGAGCGACGGAATTGATCGACGAGCAACGGCCACGCGTCTTCTGCCTCGTGGCGGCCGAGCAGGCGGACGTCCTGCTGGCGCCGCTGCGCGAGCACTTCGCCGGCGAACCGGAGGTCGCGGTGATGGTCGAGCGGCGCACGGCGAACCGTGCCGACCGCCCGATCGCGGAGCGCGATCCCGCGCGGGCGATCCCGCCGGAGCTGCATCGCGCGGCGCCCCACCTGCGGCTCGTCCAGCCGATGGAGCCCGTGCGCCGCACCTACGAGGACGCCGGCCTGCCCGAGCTGATCGACCGCAGCGTCGCCGGGGACCCGGAGGCCGTGTCGGAGCTGTGGTGGCGCGTGTCCGAGCGGGTGCTCTCGCGCCTGCGGGCGTCGATCGGCGTGTTCGCGGCCGAGCGCGCGACGAGTCAGGTGCTCGGTCGCGTGCTCGACGAGCTCCCGGCCTACGACTCGGAGCGCCAGCCGCTGAGCGCCTGGCTCGACGTGGTCGTCGACCGCTACTGCGCCGAGCGCCTGCCCGCGGCCTGAGCTAGGAGCGGTAGAAGCGCCGCGGCGCGGTCTTGCGCTTCTTGACCGGGCCGGCCTTGAAGCGGCTGCCGGTCCACGTGTAGCGCCGCAGCCGGTACGAGCTCGGGCAGCAGTTCGGCGTCGTTCTTCGCGTAGTGCGGCTGGAGCACCGCGAACGAGCGCCGGTTGCGCCGCGCGATCCCGATCTTGTAGCCCTCCCGGTAGAGCGCGAGCGCGCCGGGCGAGCCGTCCGCCTTGCCGCGCAGCACGCCGAAGTGCGTGTCGCCCGCGGTGCCGCCGCTCGCGACGGTGAACAGCGCGTCCGTGTCGCCGTCGGCGGTGACGTCGCCGCAGCGGACGAGGTCGACGACCATCCCGAAGCCGACGTCCTCGGCGGTCAGCTTGCCGGCGTCGATGAGCGCCTGCTGGATGACGTCCGCATCGCAGATCTGCGGCTTGGCGGAGGCGGTGGCGGGCAGCAGCGCGAGGGCCGCGGCGGCGAGCACGAGGGCGAGCTTGGTCACGGCGCGAGCCTATCTTGGACGGTCAATGCCCGACACGATCGCCATCCCACCCCTCCCCGCTCCGCTCACCTGGGACGTCGCGCCCGCGAGCTGGAGCCCCGATCCGCTCACGATCGCCGCGCCGGCGCGCTGCGACCTCTTCCACGACCCGGCCGGCGGCGCGCCGGAGACCGGCGCGCCGCGGCTGCTCGGCCCGGTCGAGGGTGACTTCCAGCTCTCCGCGCGCGTGCAGTGCGAGTTCGGCGGCGCCTACGACGCGGGCGCGCTGCTGCTGTGGGCGGGTGACGCCCGCTGGGTGAAGCTCGCGTTCGAGGTGTCGCCGCAGGGCGAGGCGGGCGTCGTCTCGGTCATCACCGACGGGCTCTCCGACGACGCCAACGCGTTCGCGGTCGCCGGTGACGCCGTGTGGCTGCGCATCTCGCGGCTCGGCCCCGCGGTCGCGTTGCACGGCCGGCTCGACGGCGAGCCGTGGCGCTTCGTCCGCCACTTCGCGCTCGAGGCGCCCGAGCTGCGCGCCGGCTTCCTCGTGCAGTCCCCGACCGGCGAGGGCACGACCGCGCGCTTCGACGAGATCGGCTTCACCCCCGAGCGCCTCGCGGATCTGCGCTCGGGGGTGTAGCCGCAGCGGCTAGGCCTCTTCGTCGGGATCCTCGTCGGCGGCCAGCTTCAGCGAGCCGTCGAGGACCTCCTGCAGGTGGCGCTGCTGGATCGGCAGCGCCCAGTCGGTCAGCGTGCGCAGCTCGGCGTTGCCGGCCTTCTCGTTGAGCTTCGCCACGATCGACCAGTGGCCGACCTCGCCGGCCTCGGCCATCGTGAGGAACTCGAAGCCGTCGAGCGGGTCCTCCTCGTCGGCGAGGTAGGCCTCGCGCATCTCGGTGGCCTCCTGCTTGACCTCGCGGGCCTCCTCGACGATCGCGGTCTTCTTGCCGTTGAACGTCCCGGCCAGCGCGGTGCAGCGCTCCTGCGTCTCGCGCGCGTCCTCGCGCGCCTGCTCGAGCTTCTTGTCGAGCGCCGCGTGCTCGGAGCCCAGCATGCCGCGCACCTCCTGCACGGCATCCTGGGCGGCCATCGCCAGGCCGAGCACCTCGGCCAGCTTGCTCTCCAGCTTCGTCAGGGTCGCCACTAGGAGACCGCCTCCTTGATCCTGCCCATGACGCCGTTGGTGTCGTTGGCGACGACGCCGGTCGGCTCGTCGGACAGGCCGGCGGCCTTGCGCAGCTTGACGGCGATCTCGGCGATCTCCTCCGGCTCGTAGTCCGGGCGCGAAGACGCCCTCCTGCGAGGGGAGGTCGAACGGCGCGAAGCCCTCCGGCGGGTCGTCGACGACGACGAGGTCGTCGCCGGTCTCGGGGTGCGTGCCGTTCCACACCGCGGCCAGCTCGTGGTAGTCGCTCTGCGAGAAGCGGTAGAGCTTCGTGTGCTCGCCGCGCTCGATGTGCGGCTGGCACTCGGGGATCTTCTCGGTCGGGATCCGCGGCGCCGGGAACAGCTTCGACAGGTCCGCGCCGGTGAGGTTCTCGACCGCGCGGGCGTAGGCGACCTGGTGCACGCCGCCGCGGACGAGCAGGTAGCCCGTCAGCGCGCGGGCGGCCGGGTGGTCGACCATCTCGTAGACCTTGAGCTTGCCGTTGCGCGCGCCGGTCTCGAGGAAGAAGTTGTGCACGAGGTCCTCGACGAGGTCACCGGTCGACGTGACGTAGTCGCCGTTCCACGGCTTGCCGTTGGAGTCCTGGACCAGCGTGCCCGCGCCGCCGGCGGCGAAGTGCTGGGGGTTGAGCAGGTCGGCCGGCTTGGGCAGGTTGCCCTTCTCGCCCGCACCGGTGAGCATCGTGTTGATCGCGGTCGAGACGAGCTCGATGTGGCCGAACTCCTCGGCGGCGATGTTCGCGACGAGGTCGTAGAACGGCCGCGCGCCCTGGCGGTTGCGGAAGTTGAACGACTGGAACGTGTAGTTCATGAAGGTCGACATCTCGCCGAACTTGCCGCCCAGCAGCTCCTGCACGACGGCGGCGCCGGCGGGGTCGGGATCGGACGGCGGCGGCATCTCGGTCTGGAGTCGATCGATGCGCAGGATCATGGGGAACCTCCGGGGAGAATGGTCTGACCTTTCTGGCCTAGCCACTCCCGCCGTGACCGGCAAACACGCAGGTGTCAGGCTTCGTGCCCCGGCTCGATCCGCTTGGCGCGATGGAACGTGAACTCGTCGGTCTCGGTGCCGCGCTCGGCGAGCACCGGCTCGAGCAGGAGCGCGTCGTGGTCGCCGGCGTCGAGGCGCTCGAGCACGCGGCCGACGAAGCGGTTCGGGCAGGCGTCGAGCAGCGGCGTGCCGCCCGGGCCCGGCGCGCCACGAGCAGCGCTCGAACTTGTCGACCTCGTCGCCCGTCTCGCCGCCGAACAGCTCGGCGAGCTCGGCCTCCTCCTCGGGCACGAAGTGCACGCCGAGCAGCTCGGCGTCGCGGCCCGACGCGGTAGGTGCGGTTGGTGTGCGACAGGCAGACGAGGAAGCGCGACGGGTCGATGCTCGCCTGGGTCGCGAAGCCGATCAGGCAGCCGGAGCGCTCGCCGCCGGCGCACACGGTGACGATGAACATCGGGTAGTCGAGCGTCGCCGACCAGCGAGTTGAACGTCGACTCGGTCACACGTTCCAGCCCGCAGCACGCGCCGCTCGCGCTCGAAGCCGAGCACGCACACCGCCGCGGTGCCGAGCACGAGCTTGCCGCCGCCGTCCGGCGCGAGCCCGATCCAGCGCGCGCCGAGCTCGCGCAGCAGGTGCGAGTGGGCGAACACGAGCGTGTCGCCGTCGGCGGCCAGCGCGCGCTCGATGACGCGATCGGCGCGCGCGGCGAGCTGCGTCGAGCGTCTCGCCGCTCGGGCATGTCGTCGCGCCACACGTCCCAGCCCGGGCGCTCGACGCGGATCTCCTTGGTGGTGCGGCCCTCGTAGATGCCGTAGTTGCGCTCGCGCAGGTCCTCGTCGACCTCGGCGCGGTCGCCGAAGCCGGCCAGCTCGGCGGTGCGGCGCGCGCGCTGCATCGGCGAGCTGAGGACGAGCGCGAACTCGCGCCCGGCGAGCTTCGGCGCGACCGTGCAGCGCCTGCTCCTCGCCCTCCGGGAGCAGCGGGAGGTCGGTGACGCCGGTGTGCTGCCCGGAGCGGCTCCACTCGGTCTCCCCGTGGCGGACGAGGACGATCTCGCTCACAGCTTCCCGCGGTAGCGCCGCATCGCCGGGCGGGCGAAGTCGCCGTGCGTCTGCGTGCGCAGGCGGGCGACGCGCTCGTGGTGGTAGGGGCTCGAGAGGCTCTCGGCGTGGCCGATGACGTCGCGCGTCGTGATCGCGTAGCGCGACTGCAGCCAGCGCGTGAGCGCGCAGCGAGGCGCGGAGCTGCGCCGGCCGGCCGAGGATCTCGCCGTCGGACATGCCCGACGTGCTCGATCCCGATCGCGCGGTCGTTGAGGCCGACGGTGTGGCGGCAGATCAGCTTCAGCGACACGAGCTGGTAGATCGTCCCATCCTTGTCGACGATGAAGTGCGAGCACACGCCGGGCCGCTCGTGCAGCTCGACGTCGGGGGCGTTGGCGGCGAACGTGTTGAACGCGGACGAGAACGTCGACGAGGCGGTGAAGTGCTCGACGATCACCTTCGGCGCGCAGCGTGGCGGTCGAGGTGCCGTAGTGGCGCTTGGCGTACGCGCGGGTCTGGGCGCGGCGGGTGGCGCCGAACGGGATCCGGCGCCAGACGATCGCGCGGGCGCGCCTGCGCGGCGGCCGGCGCGTGCGGCGCCGCGGCGAGCACCGCCTGCGCATGGCGGCGCGCGGAGGCGGCGGAGAGCGGCCCGGCCGGCAGCTCGACGACGAACGAGCTCGTGCCGGGGAACGTGTGGTTCTGCCAGCTCGTGGCGGTGCCGTGGTAGTTCGGCAGCGGCCGCGCGGGCAGGCCGACGCGGCGGGCGTAGCCGCGCACCACGCGCGGGTCGGCGCCCGACGACAGGTTCACCAGCCGCATGTGCTGGTGGTACCAGACGGTCACCGCCGGGCCGGATCCGCCGCACGAGCCGCCGCACCGCGCGCGACTCCGGCTCGGAGAACGCGCGCGCGGCCCGGGAAGTAGGTGTCGAACGGCGCGCCCGCCGCCGGCCCAGCGGCGGCCGAAGTTGCGGTTGAGGTCGACGCCGCGCGCGTTCTGCCGCGTGCCGCGGCGCACGCCGTCGGGGTTGACCGAGTCGACGAGCCACAGCTCGACGCCCGCCGGCGGCGTCGCGCTCGCGCAGCCGCGCGAGCACCGCGCGCCCGGCGGTCTCGTTGCCGTGGATCGAGCCGACCACGAGCACCTTCACCGGCCCCGTGCCGACGCGCTCCGCGCGCAGCGGGCGGTCCTGCGCGGAGTGGCCGAACAGGAGCGACGCGGCGGCGGCAGCCAGGGCGAGCATCCGCGGCACGGTAGCGTCCGGACCGCCATGGACTCGATGGTGATCGTCGGCGCGGGCACGTTCGGTGCCTCACTCGCCTGGTGGCTCGCGCGCGAGGGCGTGCAGGTCACGCTCGTCGACCAGTTCGAGCCCGGCGACCGCCGCGCGACCTCCGGCGGCGAGACGCGCCTGATCCGCTGCGGCCACGGCGCGGACCCCGGCTACACCGCCTCGGCCCGCCGCGCGCGCACGCTGTGGCGCGAGCTCGAGGCCGAGTCCGGCGCCGACCTGCTGATCGAGTGCGGCCTCGTGTGGTTCGCGCGCCGCGCCGACGGCTGGGAGGCGGCGTCGGAGGCGACGCATGCGCGCGCAGGACATCCCGGTCGAGCGGCTGAGCCCCGACGAGGGCGCGCGGCTGTTCCCGAGCTTCCGCGGCGACGACCTCGAGTTCCTGCTGCACGAGCCGGAGGCCGGCGTGCTGCGCGCGCAGCTGGCGACCCAGACGCTGGCCGCGCAGGCCGCACGCGCACGGCGCGCGGCTCGTCCGCGGGCGCGCGACGCCGACGGCGCCGTGACGTCGGCGAGCACGGCCGGTCGTGCGTCGCCGACGGCCAGCGGCTCGAGGCCGACGCCGTCGTGTGGGCCTGCGGCGGCTGGCTGCCCCACCTCTTCCCCGGCCTCGCCACGCTCACGACGACGCGCCAGGACCTCTTCTTCATCGACGGCGGCGAGCCGTGGGCGCATGCGCCCGGCTGGGTCGACTACGACGGCGCGGTCTACGGCACCGGCGATCTCGACGAGCTCGGGGTCAAGGGCGCGCCCGACTTCGAGGGCCCGCCGCTCGCGCCCGACGACGACCTCCCGCAGACCAACCCGGACAACGAGCGCTGGATCCGCGACTACTTCGCGCGCCGCTTCCCCGCGCTCGCCGACGCGCCGCTGAAGTCGCTCGACGACGCTGCCGCTACGAGCTCTCCCCCGACTCGCACTTCATCGCCGCGCCGCACCCCGAGCACCCGACCGTGTGGCTGCTCGGCGGCGGCTCCGGCCACGGCTTCAAGCACGGGCCGGCGATGGCGGAGCGGATGGCCGCGGCGCTGCGCGGCGGCGAGCCGATGCCCGAGCGCTACCGGCTCGGCGAGCGCGCGGTCGGGCAGTCGATGCGCACGTCGGGTTCCGGGCGCTGACCACCGGGGTACGTTCCGGTCCCGCCGGTTGCGCTGAGCGTTCCCGCCCGGCAGGATCGGGCGCATGTACGACTACGTGATCGTGGGCGCCGGCTCGGCCGGCTGCGTGCTGGCCAACCGCCTGTCCGAGGACCCGGACACCTCCGTCTGCCTCATCGAGGCCGGCCCGCCGGACACCGAGGAGGGCCTCCACATCCCCGTGGCGTTCTCCCAGCTCTACAAGACACCGTTCGACTGGGACTTCTCGACCGAGCCCGAGCCCGAGCTCGACGGCCGCAACGTCTACCTCCCGCGCGGCCGCGTGCTCGGCGGCTCCTCCTCGCTCAACGCGATGATCTACATCCGCGGCAACCGCCGCGACTACGACGAGTGGCGCGACCTCGGCAACGCCGGCTGGGGCTGGGACGACGTGCTCCCCTACTTCAAGCGCGCGGAGGACAACGAGCGCGGCGCCTCCGAGTTCCACGGCGCCGGCGGCCCGCTGAGCGTCTCCGACTCGCACTCGATGCACCCGCTCGCGGACGCCTTCGTCGAGGCCGCCGCGGCGACCGGGCTCGAACACCGTCGACGACTTCAACACCGGCGAGCAGGACGGCGTCGGCCGGTACCAGATGACGCAGCGCAACGGCATGCGCTGCTCGACCGCGGTCGCCTACCTGCACCCCGTGCTGGAGCGCCCGAACCTGACGCTGATCCCGATGGCGTTCGTCACGCGCGTGCTGCTCGACGGCACCCGCGCGTCCGGCGTCGAGGCGATCGTCGACGGCGCGCCGACCGCGCTGGAGGCCTCCCGCGAGGTCATCCTCTCCGCCGGCGCCTACCAGTCGCCGCAGCTGCTGATGCTCTCCGGCATCGGCCCCGCCGACGAGCTGTCCGCGCTCGGCATCGACGTGCGGCTCGACCAGCCCGCGGTCGGCGGCAACCTCCAGGACCACCTGAACGCCGGGATCATCCTGTTCACGGACGACCCGACGACGCTCGAGACGGCCGAGACGGAGGAGAACGTCGCGCTCCTGCAGACGCAGGGCCGCGGCCCGCTGACCTCCAACATCGCCGAGTCCGGCGGCTTCTGGCGCTCGCGCGACGGCATCGACGCGCCCGACATCCAGTTCCACTTCGCGCCCGTGATGTTCGCCGACGAGGGCCTGATGGAGCCGTTCGACCACGCCTACTCCTACGGCGCGTGCGTGGTCAAGCCGAGCGCGCGCGGGCGCGTCTCGCTGCGCTCCGCCGACCCGGCCGACAAGCCGAAGATCCTCACCAACTTCCTCGGCACCGAGGAGGACTGGGCGGTCCAGCTCGCCGGCATCCGCAAGTGCCTGGAGATCCGCGAGCAGTCGCCGCTGAAGGGCTACGAGCGCGAGCCCTACGAGGTCCCGGACGGCGACGATGACGAGGCGATCCGCGCGCACGTCCGCGCCAAGGGCCACCACCTCTACCACCCGGTCGGCACCTGCGCGATGGGCTCGGTGGTCGACGCCGAGCTGCGCGTCCAGGGCATCGACGGCCTGCGCGTGGTCGACGCCTCGGTGATGCCGACGCTGACCCGCGGCAACACCAACGCCCCGACGATCATGATCGCGGAGAAGGCCGCGGACCTGGTGCGCGGGACGGTGGCGGCGCCGGAGGCGGCCGCAGCCGCCTAGCCCGAGCGAGCGAAGGAGATCACGGCCCCCGCCACTGCGGCGAGGGGCACGGCGAGGAACGCGCCGACGAGGCCGGCGACGACGCCGCCTGCCGTCAGCGCGAGCAGCACCACGACCGGGTGCAGCTCGAGCTTGCGCCCGACGAGCACCGGCTGCATCACGTTGCCGTCGAGCTGCTGCACGACGACGATCCAGATCGCCATGATCGCCGCGGCCAGCCCGCCCTTGGCGACGAGCGCGACGAGCACCGCCGCGAGCCCGATGGCGACCGCTCCGACGACCGGGAAGAACGCGGCGATGAAGGTCAGGACGGTCAGCGGCATCGCGAGCGGCACGCCGAGCACGAGCAGCGCGCCCCCGATCAGCAGCGCGTCGATCAGCGCCACCAGTGCGATCCCCTGCACGTAGCCGGTGAGCACGCGCCAGATGCGCTCCCCGAGCTCCTCCGCCGCCGGCCGGTGGCGGCCGAACAGACCGGCGATCCAGGTCCACATCTGCCGCCCGTCCTTGACGAAGAAGAACGTCAGCACGAGGGTGAGCAGGACCGCGGCGAGCACGTTGAGCGCCGCCAGCGCGCCGGAGACGGCGCCGCCGGTGAGCTTCCCGCCGCTGCCCTTGAGCGACTTGACGCCGTCGTCGATCGCCTTGTCGACCTCGGCCTGCGAGACGCCGAGCGGCCGCAGCAGCTCGCCCGCTTTGCGGCTGCCCTTCTCGACGTTCGACCCGACCTCGCCGAGCTCGGACACGAACGGCGGCACGACGAGCGTCAGCACGATCGCGATCAGCGCGATCCCGCCGATCACCACCACCAAAGACGCCGCGCTCGGGTGCATCCCGCGGTCGCGCAACCGGTGCGCGAGCGGGACGAGCAGCGTCGCGAGCAGCAGCGCGATGGCCACCGGCAGCACGACGAGCAGCAGCTTGCCCGCCACGACGCCGACCACGTAGAGCGCGACCGCGAGCAGCAGCACCCGCCACGTCCACGCCGCCGTGACGACGAGCCCGCGCGGGACGCCCTCGGGCGGCCCGGCGGTCAGCTCACGCGGAACCCCGTTGCCCGTCGTCGATTTCGTCGCCGCCTGCGTACGCGCCATGTCCCATGGGGTTGCCCGGACAGGCGCGCGCGCACGCCTCGCGGCGTGCGTCAGCGCAGCGGTGCGGGCTTCGCGCGCTCGCCCTTCTTGTACGTCCGCATGACGATGCGGCGCTTGACGACGCGGTTGCCCACCACGGAGCGCATCCGCGCGGTCACCGTGATGCCGACGCGGCCCTTGCGGTGCAGCTGCTTCTTGAGCTTCCTGATCGCCTTCTTGGTGAGCTTGAGGTAGTAGCGCTTCTCCTTGCCGACGCGCTTGAGCGTCACCCAGCGCTTCTGCTTCTTGATCACCTTCCGGCCCATGATCACGCGGCGCTTCTGGGCCTTCTTGCCCTTCTGGCCCTTCTTCTTGGCCGGCTTCGGCGCGTTGTCGATCTTGGCGTTGAACTGGAGCTTGCACTGGACCTCGCAGGAGGCGTAGACCTTGAGCTTGCGCGGCTTGAGGACGCGCTGGGCGGGCACGCGCAGCGTCACGAGCCGCGGCGGCTGGCCGCTCGGCGTGGGCGCCGGGGCGGGGAAGACGCCGGGGCGGGCGGCGTCACCGGCCGGACCGGCGGCTTCGGCACGGGCGGGGCCTTCTCGTTCAGCTGCCAGGTCATCGCGATCTCGACGCTCGAGCCCTGCTGGGCGTTGTCGCCCAGCCCGGGGCCGGCGGGGATGCCGGTGTCCGGGAAGGTCGCGGTCACCCTGTAGGTGCGGGCCTGGCGGCCGCGGAGGTCGGCGAGCGGGAGCGGCGTGGTGCGCGCGAGGGTGGTCTCGACCGGCGCGGCGCCGGTCGTGAGGTCGTCGATGCGCAGGCGCAGGACGCTCGAGAGGCGGCCGCCGTACAGGCCGGGGCGGTCGCGCAGGCCGCTCAGCATGAGCGCGAGGCTGCCGGGCTTGTCGCCCTTGTTGTTGAGCGTGATCAGGCCGGTGACGCTGTCGCCGGGCATGATGTTCTCGCCGTGGAGGAGGGCGACGCCGGCGCGCGAGGAGGAGAGGGTGACGGGGCCGCTCGGCCGCCATGCGGCCGAGCTCGGCGTCCTTCGGCAAGGCAAAAGCGCCGGCCGCGATGGCCAGCGCAAAGATCAGTGTCGCGATGGCTGCCCCGGGCCCGCGCATCTCATGCTGCCTCGTGCTCAGCGGCGGCGGCGAGCTGTGCGCGCTCGGCGGCAAGTCTGCCGCCTTCCCGCCACAGTCGCGCGACCATGGCCAGCGCGATCAACAGCGCCGGCACCACCAAGAGGAAGAGCCGCAGCTGCGGCGTGCCGAGCGCGACGAAGACCCATCCCAGATACGGGACCGAGAAGCTGTAGCGAGCTTGCGTGGGCTTGTCGAGCGTGAAGGCGCGCATGTCCGGATCCGGGACGTTGTCGCCCTGGGTGCGGAACAGCGCACGGCCGTGCAGTTGCTTCGGGTGCTTGACCGAGATGAGCCGGTGGGTGACCGGCTGCGAGCGTCCCGGCGGGACGTAGGTGATGACGTCGCCCTTGCGCAGATGCGCGACGGGCACGACCTCATCGAAGACGAGTGAGCCCCGGTGGATGTTCGGCTCCATCGAGCTGCCGACCAGGACGTAGCGCTGGTAACCCAGCAGCCCGGGGAGGAACGTGACCGCCACTGCCGCCACGGTGAGCAGCAGCAGAACGGACATGAGCCCGCGGCCGGCCACTTGGGCCAGCCTGCGGGCTCGAGTCACGATGGTCGCGGACGACCGGGTCATTACGCGCTGACCATCTCCCAGTTGTAATCCACCTGGGTCTGGCGTTCTTGTAGCGGTTGTCGCCAGTGGTCGCGTCGAAGGCTTGCCGCCGTCGGGGAACTCGACCGTGAACAGGAACGTGCGCTCCGCGTTCGGGGCAACGGTGCCCATGGCCGTGGAGCCCATCGTGCCGAGACTGCCGTCATAGATGTCGACCGGGTTGCCCGGGTCGGTGACGTCCTGGATCTTCAGCTTCAGCTTCGACGAGAAGGGCAGCGCCGGGTTCGAGTTGACCAGATTGCTCTTGTCAACGGTGAGGACGCCGTTGCCGTCGCCGGTGTTCTTCAGCGTCACGGTGCCCGTGTCCGAGTGGCCGGGCATCAGGTCGGCGACGTTGAGGATCGTGTGATCACCGTTGCCGGTGACGTTGCTGTGCTCCAGCGTGCCGGCCGTGACGATGTTGCCGACGTTGGCCGAGGTCGAGGTGAAGCTGGCGCCGGAAGCGACAGCCATCATGGCGACCATCATCAGGATGAAGAGTGCGCCGACGAGCTTCCGGGGGGACGCCTGCCAGAGAGCACAAACGCGCTGCATGTTGTTTCCGTTCCTTTCGAACGAGGGGGGACACCTGAGGGATCGCCTCCCTATCGGCGCGGCGCAGCGGTTCTCTTGATTTTCGTACTAGGACGTTTGTCCACCCTGGACGGCGTTGACCGTGATCTAGTCGACGAGGCGGCGCTCCACGGCCCAGCGGCTGAGCTCGTGGCGGTTGGAGAGCTCCAGCTTCCGGAGCACCGCGGACACGTGCGCCTCCACGGTCTTGGCGGAGATGTCGAGCCTCACGCGCGATCTCCTTGTAGAGGTAGCCGCGGGCGATGTGCTGGAGCTCCTCGCGCTCGCGTGCGGTCAGCTGGTCGAGCTCGGGGTCGACGGCGCGGGCGCGGGCGTGCGCGCCGCCGCCGGCGAAGGCGTCGAGCACGAGCCGCGAGCCGCGGCGAGAAGACCGCGTCGCCGCCGCGCACCCGGCGCACAGCGTCGGCGAGCTCGGGCCCCGAGATCGTCTTGGTCACGTAGCCGCGAGCGCCGGCGCGGATCATCGCGATCACGTCCTCGGCGGCGTCGGACACCGACAGCGCGAGGAAGCGCTGGACGGGGCGCCGCAGCGCGACGTCGCGGATCACCGGACGCCGCCGCCGCCGGGCATCTGCACGTCGAGCAGGACGACGTCGGGCTCGAGCTCGGCGATGCAGCGGACGGCGTCCTCGACCGTCGCCGCATCGCCGAGCACCTCGACGAGCCCGTCGAGCTCGGCGCGCACGCCGGCGCGGAAAGCTGGTGGTCGTCGACGATGACGACGCTGGGGGGCGCGGCGCTCATGGCCGGCCAGCCTGAGCTCGACCTCGGTCCCCTCACCGGGCACCGAGTGGATCACCGCCTCACCGCCGTGGCGCTGCATGCGCCCGACGATCGACTCGCGCACGCCGCGCGGTCGGCGGGGACGCGCGTCGGGGTCGAAGCCCGGGCCGCGGTCGCGCACGAACACCTCGACCCGCGTCCTCCCCGGCCTCGGCGTAGACCGGCACCGGCTTCGCCGCCGCCGAACTTGGCGGCGTTGACGATCGCCTCGCGCGCGGCGGCCACCAGCGCCTCGGCGTCGTCGTCGAGCACGTCGTCGCCACCGCCACGACGTCGACGGCCACGCCGTGCGCCTCCTCCGCCTCGGCGGCGGCGAGCTCGAGCGCGGCCGCGAACGTCGAGCGCTCGCCCCACGGCCGGCCGCCGTTGAGCCAGGCGCGCAGCTCGCGCTCCTGGCGCCGGGCGAGGCCGGCGACCTCGCGCGGGTTGTCGGCCTGGCGCTGCATCAGCGCGAGCGTCTGGAGGACGGAGTCGTGCAGGTGCGCGGCGAGCTCGGCGCGCTCCTGCGAGCGCACGCGCTCGGCGCGCTCGTCGGCGAGCCCGCGCACGAGCCGGATCCACCACGGCGCGAGGATCAGCGTGCCGCCACGAGCACGACGACGACCGGCAGCAGGACGTCACGCGCGGGCGCGAGCGCGTCGTTGAATAGAGGAAGAGCAGCGCCGCGCGACGACGAGCGCGAGCCGAGCGCCGCGCGGCCGAGCGCGCTGCCGCCCGCCCGCTCCGCTCCGACGCGCTCGGTGGTCGCCGGCGCGGGGTCGGCGGCGCGCCCGACCGGCGCCAGATCAGCGCGCCGCCGGAGGCGGCGAGCACGACCGGCCACACGAGCCCGTCGCCGATCCACAGCCCCCACTCGCGGAACAGCAGCAGCACCGCGAGCATCAGCAGCCCGATGCCGGTGGCCACGCTCGACGAGTCGCGCCCGCCCGGCACGCGCAGCGGCCGCGCGCGCGACTCGCCCTCGGCGGGCATCAGCGCCCAGGCCAGCACGTAGGCGAAGATGCCGAGCCCGCCCGCCGCGCTCGCCGCGATGAAACGATCCGCAGGACGATCGGGTCGATCCCGAGCCGCCGCCCGAGGCCGGCGCAGACGCCGCCGAGCACCGCGCCCTCAGGTCGCGGCGCAGCGGCGGCGGCGGTGCTGCCGGTTGCCCAGCGCGCTCATGCCCGCCATGTTCGCAGTCTGCTCAGCGCCGTTTGCCGGCGAGCCCGACCGCCAGCAGGATCGCGCCGATCGTGCCGAGCAGCGCGGGCCACAGGTAGTCGAAGCGGAGGTCGAGCACGTCGGTCTGGTCGAGCAGGAGCAGGACGCCGAGCGCGCACACGGCGAGCCCGGCGACCAGCGAAGCGGGGTCGAAGCTCGCGGGGTCACGCCGTCTCCGTGCACGCCCCGTTGGCGTCGGAGCCGGGGATCAGGTCGGATGCGTGTTGCGGCTGAAGCGGAAGTGCTCGTCGAAGCGGTCGTCGACCCGGTCGTCGTGCTCCCAGTCGGTGAACTCCGACCGGCTGTTGACGACCTGCATCTCGCCGATGCCGACGTCGCCGTGATCACCAGCCGCTTGACGCCGGCGTTTCGATCGGGCTGCGCCGCGAGTCGACGTCGAGGCCGCCGCTGTCGCGGTCGAGCACGCGGGCGTAGCCGGCGCCGACGCGCACGTCGGAGGCGACGCAGACGTCGTCCGGCCCGACCACGCGCACGCTCCGATGCCATCTCGAGCTTCAGCGGCGTCCGGCCGGCCGGGAGGTCGACCTGGGTCAGGTCGAGCTGCAGCTCGCCGACGCCGAGCTCGTAGCCCTTAGCTCGGCCACCGTGGTGGGCTCGTCCTCGCGGTCGCCGACGCCGCCGTCGATGTCGAGGCCCGGCCGCGGCTAGAAGCCGAGCAGGATCGCGAGGATCAGCGCGGGCAGCACCAGCCAGCGGCGCCCGCCGATCAGGCCGACGCCGTCGAGGCCGGCGCCGACCGCGATCACCAGCCCGGCGACGACCGCGCCGCCGCCGACGCGGAGCCGACGGCCACGGCGACGAAGCCGAGCCCGGCGACGACGATCAGCAGCAGGCCGAGGCCGATCTTGCGCCGCCGGGTGCTCCGCCTTCGGTGCCCGCCGGCGGCCCGGCACAGCAGCACGCCGACGAAGCCGACCAGCGCGAGCCGATCAGCGGCGGCGCGAGGAAGAACAGGCCTGGACCGAGCAGCACGAGCGCGGCGATCGCCGAGCACCACCGCGCCGACGATGGTGACGATGCGGCTGCGGTCCTCGGGCTCCTCGCCGGCGGCCGGGTCGGCGGGCACCAGCAGCCAGGCGGCGAGGTAGCCGAGGACACCGGCGCCGCCGGCCAGCGCCAGGACCACGAACCCGATGCGGAAGATGATCGGGTCGATGTCGAAGTAGCGGCCGAGGCCGCCGGACACACCGCCGATCACCTTGTCCGAGGACGAGCGCGTCAGCCGGCGCGGCTGCGGCCCGGCGGCCATCGGCTGCGTCGGGCCGGTCGGCGGGGAGTCCTCGCGCGGCGGCTCGTCGGGGTTTTCAGGAGGGGTGGGGGTGTCGGTCATCGAAGGAATCCAGTCTGCGGGGAGGGGGACGCTCGCAAGGCTGCCGGACCAACGCGGCTGCGCCAATTGGGAATTGCCCCTAGGGGATCCGGGTCCGTATCAAGACGCTCAAGTCGCGCTCCTAGACTGACGACAAGTGAGTACGCCAGGAAGTGAGTTTCAGCAACATGAACAGCGAACGCACCCAGGCCTATGGCCGCATCGTCAAGACGCTCGAGGATCTCGGGCCAGCCAAGCTGCTGGCCGACGAGCAGCAGCGGATCCGCGACGCGGCCGACACGCTGATCTTCGCCTCCGGGCCCGATGACCATGTCATCGCCGCGCTCGACGACGTGACCGCGCTCTGCCGCGCACCTCGCCGAGTCCGGGCGCTGGGACGAAGAGCGCGCCGCCGCGCTCGTCGACGACGTCGCCGGCCACCGGCCCGCTCGCCCCCGTCGCCTAGTCCTCCTCGTCCTCAGCGGCCAGGAACCCGGGTCGGCGATCGCGAACACGCCGACCACGATCGCCGCGAACAGCGCGGCGACGCCAAGCACGCGGGTGAACCAGTACTCGAACGGGATCATCAGCGACGACGCCGACGGCGCGGCGAACCCCAGCTTGACCGCTCGGCTCCTCGTCTGGAGCGGGCGGAAGCGCTGGTCGAGCGGCTCGTACGCCTGGTCGAGCGTGCCCTTGAGCACCAGCCGGTAGAGGTACGCCAGCGACGGCACGAGGATCAGCATGCCGACCGCGATGCTGATCACCAGCGCGGTGAGCGTCGCGTCCGGGGCAGCCGCCTCGTCGATCGTCAACTGTCCGGGCAGGAGGTCGGGCCCCGCGCCAGCCACCAGCCGACGATCGTCGCGCCGACGGCGACCGCCGCCGTCGCGCGGGCGGGCTCGAAGCGCGCGGTCCAGACCAGCGCGAACGTGGCGAGGCCGGCGACCGCGGAGACGATCACCGCGACGAGGCCGCTCCCGGACGTCAGCCCGTCGTAGAGCGGGCGCGCGTCCGAGCGCAGGACCAGCAGCGCGCCGAACGCCGCGGCGCCGGTCACCGCGCCGGCGCCGAGCGCGCGGGTGCGGAACGCACGCACGAGGTCCGGTAGCTCGGCCCGCTGCGCGTCGCCTGCGAGGAACACCGCGGCCAAATAGGCCCCGGTGAGGACCGCCAGCACGCCGATCGCGATCGACGTCGGGTTGGTCCACGCGTCGAGCGACGCGGTGGGGTTGGCCGCGTCCACCTGCCCCGACACCACGCCGCCCAGCGCGGCGCCGAGGAAGAACGGCAGCACCACGGAGGAGACGGCGAATCCGGCGCCGAGGAGGCGCGCCTCGCCGATCGTCGCCGCCTGCCCGCGCAGGACGAACGCGGTGCCGCGCAGGATGATCCCGAGCGCGGCAAGGAACAGCGGCACCGATGAGCGTCTCGAAGATCGCGCCGAACGCGACCGGGAACGCCGTCCACGTGATCACCAGCACGAAGATCAGCCACACGTGGTTCGCTTCCCAGACCGGGCTCATCGAGCGCTGGATCAGGCCGCGCACGCGCCGCCGCGGGCCGCGCCGCCCGCGGTCAGGTCCCAGAACCCGGCGCCGAAGTCGGCGCCGCCCAGCACGGCGTAGGCGGTCAGGCCGAGCACGATGAGCCCGAGGCAGATCTCGGCCATCAGCGCCGCGCCACCTCCGCTCGGCGGCGTCGCGCCAGCCGCCGCAGCAGCCACGCGACCGCGGCGCCGAGGCCGAGGTACACCGCACGAGCGCCGCGAAGCCGACCTCCAGTCCGTCGTGCCGGTCACCGCCTGCGAGTGCGCATCATCTCGTAGACGATCCACGGCTGGCGGCCGACCTCGGTGGTGATCCAGCCCGCGATCAGCGCGACGAGCGCGAGCGGCCCGGCCGCCATCACCGCGCGGTAGAACCAGAGCGAGCGCGGCAGCCGCCGGCGCCGCAGCACAGGTGACGAAGAACACGGTGCCGAGCAGCGCGAGCCCGGTCCCGATCCCGACCATGGTCTGGAACGCGTAGCGCACGATGTTCACCGGCGGGCGGTCGTCGCGCGGCACCGTGTCGAGCCCTTCGACCGTCGCGTTCGGGCGGGTGCGGCGAGCAGCGAGAGCAGCTTCGGGATCTCGATCCCGCCGCGGAGCTCGTTGGTGTCCGCGTCGTAGAAGCCGCCGATCGTGAACGGCGCGCCCTTCTTCGTCGTCGCGGAGCCCCTCGATCGCGGCCAGCTTGACCGGCTGGCGTCTCCGCGACCGTGCGCGCCGCCCAGTCGCCGACCATGACCTGGACCGGCGCCGCCAGCGAGCGAAGCGAGCGTGACGACGAGCGCGGTGCGGTGGTAGGGGTCGCGGCGGCCGCGCAGCCACGCGAACGCGTAGACCCCGGCGACGATGAAGCCGGCGACGATGTAGCCCGCCAGGTACATGTGGACGATCTCGTGCCACATGTTGTCGTTGAACAGCGCGTCCCACGGGCGCGGGTTCGCACCTTGCCGTCGACGACGTCGAAGCCGTCCGGGTTGTTCATCCAGCCGTTGACCGCGATCACGTTGAACGTCCCGGCGAAGCCCGAGACGACGACGGGATGCCGGCGAGGAAGTGCGCGCGCGGCGACAGCCGGTCCCAGCCGTAGACGTAGATCGCGATGAAGATCGCCTCGACGAAGAACGACATGCCCTCGAGCGCGAACGCGATCCCGAACACCTCGCCGAACGTGGCCATGAACTCGGGCCACAGCAGCCCGAACTCGAACGACAGGATCGTCCCGGTCACGACCCCGACCGCGAACAGGATCAGCGCCACCTTCGACCAGCGCTTGGCCAGCGCCTTGTAGGTGGGTCGCCCGTGCGCAGGTAGAGCCCCTCGACGAACAGGAACATCGCGGGGAACGCGATCCCGAAGCAGACGATCGGGATGTGGACGCCCAGCGACAGCGCCTGCATCCGGCGCGCGAGCTTCGCGTCCGGCTGCGGCTCCCGCCGAGCGTCTCCACGACCTGCTGCGCGAAGACGAGCGGCGGCTCACGTCAGCTCCGCTGGCTCTCCCGCGCCATCTGCGCGACGACCTTGTCGTCGCGCGCCGATCCCGGCCCGCGCCGACCCACGCGTAGCGGAAGGCGAGGCCCGCGGCGAGGTAGAGCACGCTCGCGATGTGGTGCGACCCAGGCCCGCGGCCGCGCGCGAAGCGCAGCGCCAGCCCGCGCGCACGGCCCACTTCGCGACGCTTGAAGAGCTTGCCGGGCCGCCCGACCTCGAGGCCGGAGGCGAGCTCGCCGAGCCGCTTCTCGTTGACGATCGACAGCATGAGCTCGGACGCCATCGCAGCGGTCTCCACCGTCCCCAGCGCGCGCCGCGTCGGGTGGCCGACCGGCAGCCCGTCGGCGACGAGCGCCAGCCGGCAGGCGGCCGCGCCGGTGGCGGCGGCGGTCGAGACGAAGATTGGGCCGAGGAACAGCCGCGAGCGCGCCCATACCGGCACCGCGGTGGAGGCGAGAAGGACGCCCGTGTAGGAGCCGAGGTAGCCGCCGACGACCGCGTTGGCGGCGCCGATCCGCTGCGCGGCCTTGCGGCGCCCGAGCAGGTCGGCGCCGACCGCGGCCGCCGCGAGGTTGCCGAACAGCGTCAGCGCCCACGCGCCCATCGACATCGGGGAGCGCGGCTTGAAGATCCGCAGCATGTTCACGAACCGCTCCGGCCGCCCGAGGTCGAGGATCAGCAGCACCGGCGAGGGCCCCAGCGCGCCCAGCGCGAGCTTGCGCGCCACGGCCGCCGAGCGCTCGTCGCCGGCGAGGTCGCAGGCCAGCGCGACGAACGACGAGCCGGCCGCGATGCCGCCGAACCAGAAGTAGAGCGGGACCTCCCACGTCCACACCGGCGGGTTGATGATCGGCCCCTGGATGATCTGCGGCAGTTCGCCCTCGCGGGCGTCGTGGCCGCCTGCGCGCACGCCTCCATGTCCGCTTCCGCCCCGCGGTAGCCGGTGTCCTCGCCGTAGAGGTAAGACCAGCGACCGTCCTTCCACTCGCCGATGTGGAGCTCGACCTTCTCGCCGGTCTTCTCGCCGAACCCGGCGACGCCGGCGTGCCGATCGCGGGCTTCGGTCGAGGGCGCTCTTCGCTCACCGCGCCTTCTCCCACAGGAACGCCGCCGCGACCCCGGCGGCGGCCAGCAGGCCGGCGCCCATCGCGGCAATCGTGGCCGGCACGACGTTCTCCTGGATCGGCGAGTCGGCCTGCGCCGGCAGCCCGTAGCGCTCGGGCTTCTCGGTCAGCAGGAAGAACGCGCCGAGCCCACCGGCGAGCTGGTCGGCGACCTCGTCGCCCGCGCCATACAGGTAGGCGCCCTCGACCCCGCGCGCGTGCAGCGCCGCGACCCGCCGCGAGGCCACCTCGACGAGCTCGTCATAGGGGCCGAACTGGATCGAGTCGGTCGGGCACGCCTTCGCGCACGCCGGCTCGAGCCCGTCCTCGAGGCGGTCGTAACAGAGCGTGCACTTGGCGGCGCGGCCGTCTTCGGGCACGCGGTCGACGACGCCGAACGGGCACGACGGGATGCAGTAGCCGCAGCCGTTGCAGACGTCGGGCTGGAGCACCACGCTCTCGAACTCGGTGCGGATCAGCGCGCCGGTCGGGCAGGCGTCGAGGCAGCCGGCGTTCGTGCAGTGCTTGCAGACATCGGACATGAAGACCCAGTTGTCGAACGCGGCCACCGCCGCCGACGTCGATCGGGCCGTCCTCGGCGGCTCTCGCTCGCCCACGCGACGAGGTCAGGGATCTCCTCCTCGGTGACGCCGCCGCCGGCGTCGGCGAGCTCGACGAAGCGCACGTGGCGCCACGTGCTGCCCGACAGCCGGCCGGTGTGGTCGTAGGAGCCGCCCTTGCGGAACTCGCCGCCGTCGGAGGGCAGGTCGTTCCACTGCTTGCACGCGACCTCGCACGCCTTGCAGCCGATGCACACGGTGGTGTCGGTGAAGAAGCCCATGCGCTGGGCGTCCGGTCGCGCTGGACGGCGATCTCGGTCATGACGTGGGCGTGTCCTCCGACGGTGCGTCGTCGCTCGGGCGTCGGTGCGGCTGCGTCAGTGCACGCCGGCGAGCCTCGCGGTCGTCTCGCCCGACGCGGCGACCGGCGCGGACGTTGCAGGTGAACGCCTTGTCCTCCTGGATCGAGACGTTCGGGTCGGCGCGAGCGCGCCGAGGTCGTTGGCGCTGTCGCCCGGCGAGTGCGCCGCCGAAGCCCCAGTGCCACGGCAGCGCGATCTGGTGCACGGCTGGCCCTCCATGCGCAGGGGCCGCATGCGCTCGGTGACGCGGGCGCGCGCCTCGATCTCCGCGCGCGCGGTCTCGATCACCATCCACCCGCCGTCCTCGATCCCGCGCTCGGCCGCGAGCAGCGGGTCGATCTCGGCGAACATCTCCGGCTGCAGCTCCGCGAGCCACGGCAGGTTGCGGCTCATCGCGCCGGCCGTGTGGTGCTCGGTGAGCCGGAAGGTCGTCGCGACGAACGGGTAGCGCGGGTCGCCCGTCGGGTGCGTCGGGTTGTCCGACCGGTTCCAGGTCAGCGTCGCCGGGTTGCAGCCGACCTCGGGGTAGAGCAGGTTCGCGCACCGGCGACTCGAACGGCTCGTAGTGCGTCGGCATCGGGCCGTCGAGCAGGCCGGCGGGCGAGAACAGCCAGCCCTTGCCGTCGGCCATCATGATGAACGGGTCGGTGCCGGCGATCGCGTCCATGCCCTTGGAGTCGCGCGCCGGCTTGTAGTCCGGCGGCTTGGCGGGCGGGAAGTCCGGCACGTCGTAGCCCGCCCACTTCTCCTCGGCCGCGTCCCACCAGACGTAGCGCTTGCGCTCCGACCACGGCTTGCCCGTCGGGGTCGGCCGAGGCGCGGTTGTAGAGCATGCGGCGGTTGGCCGGCCACGCCCACGCCCACTCCGGCGACACCCAGCCGCCGGGGGCGTCGAGGTCGCCGGGCTCGCGGCGGCGCGTCTGGTTGACGCCGTCCGCGTAGCAGCCGGCGTAGATCCAGCAGCCGCACGCCGTCGAGCCGTCGTCCTTGAGCTCGGCGAAGCCCGACACCGGCTCGCCCGTCTCCATGTCGAAGCCGTTGATCTCGCGCAGCACGGCCTCGGCGTCGGGCTCGCGGATCTCGCCGTGCTCGGGGTAGTCCCACGTGAGGTTGCGGATCGGCCAGTCGCGGTCGGCCTCGGAGCCGCGTAGTGCTCGCGCACCCGCTTAACAGGTGGTGCATGAACCACAGCTCCGAGCGCGCGTCGCCGGGCGGCTCCATCGCCTTGTCGTGCCACTGCAGCAGCCGCTGCGTGTTGGTGAAGTGGCCGTCCTTCTCGACGTGGGAGGCGGCGGGCATCAGGAAGACCTCGGTCTGGATGTCCTCCGGGCGCAGCTCGCCCGAGCGCACCTCCGGGCGTCGCGCCAGAACGTCGCCGTCTCGAGCTCGGACAGGTCGCGCACCACCAGCCACTTGAGGTGGCCGAGCGCGCGCCGCTGCAACCCCGAGTGCTGCGAGCCGACGGCCGGGTTCTGGCCCATCACGAAGAGGCCGTCGAGGCCGCCGTCGAGCGCGCGCAGCATCGTCGGGAAGTGCGAGTGGTTGCCGGTGATCTTCGGCAGGCGCGGGAAGCCGAAGTCGTTCTCCGCCGTCGCGGCGTCGCCGAAGTAGGCCTTGAGCAGCGAGACGATGTACTTGTCGAAGTTCGCCCACCAGCCGCGCTCGGCGCCGTTCGTGCCACGTAGGTCTCGAGGTCGAGCTCGCCCTCGCGGCCCTTCGGCATCGGCAGATAGCCGGGCAGCAGGTCGAACAGCGTCGGGATGTCGGTCGAGCCCTGGATCGACGCGTGGCCGCGCATCGCCATGATCCCGCCGCCCGGGCGCCCCATGTTGCCGAGCAGCAGCTGCAGGATCGCCGCGGCGCGGATCATCTGCACGCCGCTGGTGTGCTGCGTCCAGCCGAGCGCGTAGCAGAACGCCGTCGTCCGCTCGCGGCCGGAGTTCTCGACCAGCGCGTCCGCGACGCGCAGGAAGTCGCTCCTGCGAGATGCCGCACACCTGCTCGACCATCTCGGGCGTGTAGCGCGCGTAGTGGCGCATCAGCTGGCGGAAGACCATGCGCGGGTGCTCGAGCGTCTGGTCGGTCTTCGGCGCGCCCTGCATCATCCCGGCGCCGATGTGCTCGCTGAACGCCTGCGTGGCGTGCTCGCGGTTGCCGGCCGGCGACGGCACGCTGCCGCCCTCGTAGCTCCACGCGTTCGGGTCGTAGGTCTTGGTCTCCGGGTCCCAGCCGGAGAAGAAGCCCTCGAGGTCCTCGGGGCCCTTGAAGTCCTCGTTGATCAGCGTCGCGGCGTTCGTGTAGTTGAGGACGTACTCCTTGAAGTACGACTCGGTCTCGATGCACGTAGCGGATCAGCCCGCCGAGGAACGCGATGTCGCTGCCGGCGCGGATCGGGACGTGCATGTCGGCCATCGCGCTCGTGCGCGAGAAGCGCGGGTCGACGTGGATGATCTTCGCGCCGCGCTCGCGCGCCTTCATCGCCCAGCGGAAGCCGACCGGGTGCGCCTCAGCCAGGTTCGAGCCCTGGATAGGATGCAGTCCGCGTTCTGCAGGTCCTGCTGGAAGTTGGTGGCGCCGCCGCGCCCGAACGTGGTCCCCAGACCGGGGACCGTGGAGGAGTGTCATATGCGGGCCTGGTTCTCGATCTGGATCGCGCCCATGGCCGTGAAGGCCTTCTTGATGAGGTAGTTCTCCTCGTTGTCGAGCGTCGCGCCGCCGAGGTGGGCGAAGCCCAGCGTGCGGTCGACGCGGCGGCCCTCGTCGTCGGTGTCCTGCCAGCCGTTCTCGCGGGCGGCGATCGTCGCGCTCGGCGATCATGTCCATCGCCGTCTCGAGGTCGAGCTCCTCCCACTCGGTCCCGCCGGGGCGCCGGTACTTGACCTTCGTCAGGCGACCGGGCTGCTGGACGAGCTGGCGCGAGGCCGAGCCCTTCGGGCAGAGCGTGCCCTGGTTGATCGGCGAGCGCGGGTTGCCCTCGATGTCGATCAGCTCGCCGTCCCGCGTGTAGACGACCTGGCCGCAGCCGACCGCGCAGTAGGGGCAGATCGACTCGGTGGCCTTCAGCCCGGCGATGCGCGCGCCGGCCTTCTTCGTCTTCTTCGAGACGCGCGCTCGGGCCCATCCCCCAGTCGGCCACCCTGCCCACCAGCGGCAGGTTGCGCAAGCGCTCGAACCCCTCCGGCCGGTTCCGCGGCTCCCCCATCGATGGGAAAGCTACCCCTCGAGGCCGCGAGGTAGCCTCGGCGGTCATGGATGTCCTCGTCGCCGGCGGCCACGGCCAGATCGCCCGCCACCTCCTCCGCCAGCTCGCCGCCGCCGGCCATCACGCCCGCGGCCTGATCCGCAACCCCGACCACGCCGCCGATCTCGAGGCCGACGGGGCGATGCCCGTGCTGTGCGACCTCGAGCACGACGACCCGGAGCCCGCACCTCGGCAGCGCCGACGCGATCGTGTTCGCCGCCGGCGCCGGCCCCGGCAGCGGGCCGGAGCGCAAGCGCACCGTCGACTACGGCGGCGCGGTCAAGCTGATCGAGGCGGCCGAGAAGCTGGGCGTGCGCCGCTACGTGATGGTCTCCTCGATGGGCGCGGGCGACCCGGCGACCGCGCCGCGAGCAGATGCGCCCCTACCAGCAGGCCAAGCACGACGCCGACGTGGCGCTCGCGGGCTCGAGCCTCGACTGGACGATCGTGCGCCCGGGCCGCCTGACCGACGAGCCCGGCGCGGGCACGGTCGACCTGGCGCCGTCGCTCGGCCGCTACGGCGAGGTGACGCGCGAGGACGTCGCGGCGGTGCTGCTCGCGGTGCTCGAGGCCGAGAACACCGTGCGCGGGACGTACGAGCTGCTCGGCGGCGACGTGCCGGTGGACGAGGCGGTCGCGGCGCTCTAGCCGCGGCGCGCGCGCAGCGACCGGATCGTCGTCCGCGGCTTGCCGTGGATCCCGCGCTCGACCGAGCGCAGGCGCACGCGCGCCCCGGACCGCCGCGCCCTCGCCACCTGGCGCGCGGGCAGCCGGACCGTGACGGTCGCGGCGCGCCGCGCGCGGATGCGGTAGCGCGTGGCGCGCCCGAACGACGTGACGCCGCGGTCGAGCCGGGCGTCGAGGCGGCCCCGGCAGCCGCCGCGCACGCGCGGGCAGCGCAGGCGCACCGACAGCGTGCCGTCGCGCCGCACCCGCGCGCGGGACGGGAAGCGCACGTGGCGACCCTCGGTGACCTCGCCGTCGTTGACGTTCTCGCACTCGCCCCCGACGGGATCCGGGAGGTCGGACGTCACCGCGTCGAGCCCCGCGCCGCAGGACAGCGTGTCGAGCTCGCCGTCGCGCGAGAAGATCGTGTCGGTGGCGCTGCCGCCGGTGACCGTGTCGGTGCCGACGCCGCCGTCGAGCGAGCTGCGGATGTCGCCGAAGACGCGCAGCGTGTCGCTGCCCTGCATGCCGCTGAGGCTCCACGTCGTTCGCGGCGTGAGGGCCAGCGGGGAGTTGCGGACCTCGAGCGTGTCGGCGCCGCGGCCGCCGATCAGCCGCTCCACGTTGTCGAGGTCGTCGCCCTCGCCAGGCTGGCCGTCGTCGGGCGCGGTCGCCTGCGGCGAGATCCTCAGCGTCACCGCGGCGCCGCGCTCCGTGTAGTCCGCGGTGTCGGTGCCCGGCCCGCCGTCGAACAGGTCGGCGGATGCCCTCGTGGCCGACGCCTCGAGCGTGTCGCTGCCGTTGCCGCCCTGGATCCGGGAGGTGCCGGCTCCATCCACCGTGAACCGGTCGTCGCCGTCGCCGCCGCGCAGGTCGTCGTCGCGCGGAAGGTTCTCGAAGCCGTTCTCGATCTCGGCGCCGGCCCTGAGCTCGTCGTTGCCGGGCCCGCCGTCGATCAGGTCGCCTCCGCGGCCGCCCCTGAGGATGTCGTTGCCGCCGCCACCGTCGACGAAGCCGTCGATGTTGGTGCCGAGGGTCAGGTGGTCAGCGCCCTCGCCGAGCCTGGCGGTGATCACCGCGGCGCCGGTCCGCGCGCAGAGAACCCTCGTGTCGTCGAGCTGGCAACCGGGCCCGGCACGCAACGCAGCAGGCGCGATGCCGCTGTTGCTGAAGCCGCTCTTCGCGACGACCAGCGTGCCGGCGTCCCGCTCGCCGTGGGCCAGCATGCCGTCTGCGGCGCCGTCGCCCTCCAGGAGCAGCCCGGTGGTCGGCGAGTACGAGACGACCACGATTGCCCGCGCCGACGCGGG
>CAWBCU010000038.1:0-35192 GCA_963787335.1 uncultured Solirubrobacterales bacterium | reverse complement strand
CGTGAAGCGAACCCTGTTGGTCACGGCCACCGCCGTCGCCGCGCTCGCCGCCGCCGCGCCGGGCGCGTCGGCCGCCGTTCATCTATCCGGCGGCACGACGACGCTGAAGCTCAACCGCGGCACGGCCGCGGCGCTGGACGGGCTCGGCGTCTCCGTCGCTCCTGTCGGGCGGGCCCGCGCCGGCTCGGCCGGCGTGCGCTTCCCGATCACCGGTGGGCGCATCGATGCCCGTACCGCGGCCGGGACGATCCGCCACGCGGGCGGCCTGCGCTTCTCGGCCGGCGGGCGCTCGCTCACCCTGCGCGCCCCGCGCGTCGCGGTCGGGCGCAAGATCATGCTGAGCGCCCGCGTCGGCGGCAGCCGCGTGCACGTGCTCCAGCTCACGGGCGCGCGAGTCAGTCGCTCGGGCTTCAACACGAACGTCAGCGGCCTGCGCGCGCGCCTGACCCAGAAGGCCGCCACGGCGCTGAACGCGACCTTCGGCGTGACCGCGTTCAAGAAGGGCCTGCGGCTCGGCACGGCGAGCGTGCGCTCGAAGACCGACGAGGCGGACATCCTGGCGCGCAGCGCCACCTCGCTCGAGGTCGATCCCGGCGCACTCGCGGCGCTCACGAGCCTCGGCATCGCGCCCGGCGTGATCGCCCCGGCGACGCTCACGGGCACCACCGCCGCCTTCCCGATCTCGGGCGGCCGGGTCAAGCTCGACCTCTCGGCGGGCACGATCCGCCACCAGGGCGGCATCTCCCTCACCAAGGGCGCGACCGTCGTGAATCTGGAGTCGTTCGACGTCCGGCTCGGGGCGAGCCCGCAGCTGTTCGCGTCGATCAACGGCGGCGCGCCGAAGGCGGCGATCCTCGACCTCGACCTCACCGGGGTCACGCCGGCGGTCGACGGCCGCACGGTCACGCTGGCCGGTGTCACGGCCAAGCTGACGCAGGGCGCGGCCGACGCGCTCAACGCCGCCTTCGCCACGACCGCGTTCAGCGCCGGGCTCGTGCTCGGGCGCGCGACCGTGGTCGCCGAAGGGGCGTAGGCGGGCCTGGAGGTGCCGGGCGGAGACGGTCCGTCCGGCACCTTCCATACTGTTGATCGGTTCATGCCCCCCTTCAAGCTCGACAGCGTCTACAGCCCGACCGCGGATCAGCCCGCGGCGATCGACGCGATCGCGAAGAGCGTCAACGAGGGCAACCGCTACACGACGCTGCTCGGCGCGACCGGCACCGGCAAGACGATGACGATGGCGGCGACGATCGAGCGGCTGCAGAAGCCGTCCCTGATCCTCGTGCACAACAAGACGCTCGCCGCGCAGCTCTGCAACGAGTTCCGCACCTACTTCCCGCAGAACGCCGTCGAGTACTTCGTCTCCTACTACGACTACTACCAGCCCGAGGCCTACGTCCCCTCGCGCGACCTCTACATCGAGAAGGACTCGGCGATCAACCAGGAGATCGATCGCCTCCGCCACGCCGCGACGGCCGCGCTGTTCGCGCGCCGCGACGTGCTGATCGTCGCCTCGGTGTCGGCGATCTTCGGCCTCGGCTCGCCGGACACCTACAACGACAACCTGCAGACGCTGATCAAGGGCGCCTACGTCGACCGCGACGAGCTGCTGCGCAAGCTCGTCTACCTCCAGTACAACCGCAACGACACCGCGCTCGGCCGCGGCACGTTCCGCGTCCGCGGCGACACGCTGGAGATCTTCCCCGCCTACGCCGAGACGGCGTTCCGGGCGATCCTGTTCGGCGACGAGGTCGAGCGCCTGCAGCACTTCGACCCGCTGACGGGCGAGCTGATCGTCGACGACCTCGAGCACGTCGCGATCTGGCCGGCGACGCACTACAACGTCAAGGAGGGGACGATGGAGCGCTCGGTGGCCGAGATCGGCCGCGAGCTCAACCATCGCACCGCGGAGCTGGAGGCCGAGGGCAAGCTGCTCGAGGCCCACCGCCTGCGCCAGCGCACCCAGTACGACATGGAGATGCTGCGCGAGGTCGGGTTCTGCTCCGGCATCGAGAACTACTCGCGCATCCTCGACGGCCGCGCCCCCGGCGCCCGCCCGTACTGCCTGATCGACTACTTCCCCAAGGACTTCGTCTGCTTCCTCGACGAGTCGCACCAGACCGTGCCGCAGATCGGCGGCATGTACGAGGGCGACCGCTCGCGCAAGTCGACGCTGGTCGACTACGGCTTCCGGCTGCCGAGCGCGATGGACAACCGCCCGCAGACGTTCGCGGAGTTCCTCTCGATCACCCCGCAGATGGTGTTCGTGTCGGCGACGCCGGGCGCCTACGAGCGCGAGCACTCCAAGCACATCGTCGAGCAGATCGTGCGCCCGACCGGGATCGTCGACCCCGAGGTCGAGGTGCGCGAGACGCGCAACCAGATCGACGATCTGATGAACGAGATCCGCACCCGCGTCGACCGCAACGAGCGCACGCTCGTGACGACGCTGACCAAGAAGATGAGCGAGGACCTCACGGACTACCTGCTGGAGGTCGGCTTCAAGGTCCGCTACCTGCACTCCGAGATCGACACGCTGGAGCGGATCCAGATCATCCGCGAGCTGCGGCTCGGCGAGTACGACGTGCTGGTCGGCGTCAACCTCCTGCGCGAGGGTCTCGACCTCCCCGAGGTCTCCCTGGTCGCGATCCTCGACGCCGACAAGGAGGGCTTCCTCCGCGGCGAGACCTCGCTGATCCAGACGATCGGCCGCGCGGCCCGCAACATCGGCGGCACGGTGCTGATGTACGCCGACAAGGAGACGGCGGCGATGCGCACCGCGATCGGCGAGACGGACCGCCGCCGCGCGATCCAGATCGCCTACAACGAGGAGCACGGGATCACGCCGGAGACGATCGTCAAGGGCATCTCCGACATCACGGAGTTCCTGATGTCGGACTCCAAGGTCCCGACCAAGGGCCGCCGCCGGCGCGAGAAGCGCACGGACATGGAGCCGGCCGAGATCGAGAAGACGATCGTGGAGCTCGAGGAGGAGATGCTCGCCGCGGCCGAGGAGCTGCGCTTCGAGTACGCCGCGCGGCTGCGCGACGAGATCCGCGAGCTCCGGCGCGAGCTCGACGAAGCCGCCAAGCCCGCGGGCTGACAGCACTTGCCGCTTGACGGATCGGGAGGTCGGGCGTAGCTTTCCCTGACAACGTTGTCATGGCACTCGGGGGAGGCGTCAGGTCATCGGGTGGAGAGCTGTCCGCAGGTCGATGTCGGTCGCCGTCGTGAGCCGCGCTCGCGCTCGCCGCGCCGGCGCACGCGGCGTCGAAGAGCTTCTCCTCGTCGCTCGAGGAGGGCGACGCCGCAGCCGACGTGGACGAACACCGCCGAGCGCGCCTCCGGCGTCACCGGGCCGGCGCCGACCGGGCATCCCGGGCAACGTCACCGACACCGTCGTCGCGGTCCGCGCGAGCGGTGAGAACGAGGGCGGGGGCGAGGTCAAGGAGAACCTCGTCGACGGCTCCGACGAGAGCAAGTGGCTCGTGTTCGAGCCCACGGCCTGGGTCGAGCTCGAGCTCGCCGACCCGGTCAAGGTCGTGCGCTACGCCCTCACCTCGGCCAACGACGCCGCCGAGCGCGACCCGCGCGACTGGACGCTCAAGGGCTCCAACGACGGCACGACGTGGACGACGCTCGACACGCGCAGCGGCGAGGACTTCTCCGGAGCGCTTCCAGACCAAGGAGTTCGCGTTCGACAACGACGTCGCCTACCGCCACTACCGCCTCGACATCACCGCGAACCACGGCGACGGCCTGATCCAGCTCGCCGAGCTCCAGCTCTCCAACGGCGACACCACCCCGCCGCCGGCGGGGGACATGCGCACCAGCGTCGGCGCCGGCCCGCGCGGCGGCTACAACGCCAAGTCGGGCGTCGGCTTCACCGGGCTGCGCGCGCTGCAGTACGCCGGTCGCCACACCAGCGAGGGCCGCGGCTACTCCTACAACAAGGTCTTCGACGTCGACGTGAAGCGTCAAGCGCAGGACCGAGCTGTCCTACCTGATCTATCCCGACTTCGAGCGCGACGACCTCCGCTACCCGAGCACGTACGCCGTCGATCGACCTGGCCTTCACCGACGGCACCTTCCTCAGCGAGCTCGGCGCCAAGGACCAGCACGGCGCGACGGCTGAGCCCGCGCGGCCAGGCCGCCTCCAAGACGCTCTACACGAACCAGTGGAACCTCAAGCGCTCGCGCATCGGCCGCGTCGCGGCCGGCAAGACGGATCGACCGGATCCTCGTCGCCTACGACAACCCGGACGGGCCGGCCGACTTCGGCGGCTGGATCGACGACATCAACGTCGGGCCGGCGGAGCGCAAGCCCGTGCGCAGCGCACCCGTCCGACTGGGTCGTCACGACCCGCGGCACGAACTCGAGCGGCGGCTTCTCGCGCGGCAACAACATCCCCGCGACCGCCGTGCCGCACGGCTTCAACTTCTGGACGCCGGTGACCAACGCGGGCACCGACAGCTGGCTCTACGAGTACCAGAAGGCCAACAACGCGGACAACCTGCCGACGCTGCAGGCGTTCTCGCTCAGCCACGAGCCGAGCCCGTGGATGGGCGACCGCCAGACCTTCCAGGTCATGCCGACGCGCGGCGACCGGGACCCCGGACGCCGACCGCGAGGCGCGCGCGCTCCCGTTCCGGCACGCGAACGAGACCGCGCGGCCGCACTACTACGGCGTCCGGTTCGAGAACGGGCATCAAGCACGCGAGATCGCCCCGACCGACCACGCGGCGATCATGCGCTTCTCGTTCCCCGGCGACTCGTCGAGCCTGATCTTCGACAACGTCAACGAGCGACTCGTCGCTGACGATCGACCGCGCCGACGGCGTGGTCACCGGCTGGTCGGACGTCCGCAGCGGCCTCTCCAACGGCGCGACGCGGATGTTCGTCTACGCCACCTTCGACCAGCCGATCACGGCGAGCGGGATGCTGCCCGACGGCAACCGGCCCTCGACCGGCTACGCGCGCTTCGACGCCGGCAAGGTGAACATGCGGATCGCGACGTCGCTGATCGGCATCGACCAGGCGAAGCGCAACCTCGCGCTCGAGCTGGCGCCGGGCGACACCGTCGAGAGCGTCAAGCGGCGCGCGCAGCGCCGGTGGGACGGCAAGCTCGGGCGGGTCGAGGTCGAGGGCGCGAGCGAGGACCAGCGCACGACGCTCTACTCGAACCTCTACCGGCTCTTCCTGTATCCCAACTCGGCGCACGAGAACACGGGCTCCGCGAGCCGGCCGGCGTGGAAGCACGCGGTGCAGTCGTCGACCGACGACGCCGGCCGAGCACGCCGACGAAGACGGGCGCGCCCGTGGTCGACGGCAAGGTCTACGTCAACAACGGGTTCTGGGACACCTACCGGACGACGTGGTCGGCGTACTCGCTGTTCACGCCGCGCGACGGCCGGCGAGCTGGTCGACGGCTTCGTCCAGCAGTACCGCGACGGCGGCTGGATCGCGCGCTGGTCGTCGCCCGGCTACGCGAACCTGATGACGGGCACGAGCTCCGACGTCGCGTTCGCCGACGCCTACGTCAAGGGCGTGCCGGGGCTCGACGCCCGCGACACCTATGACGCCGCGGTGAAGAACGCGACGGTCGCGCCGCCGGGCGACCCGTGGAACCCGAGCGTCGGCCGCAAGGGCCAGATCGTCGCGCCCTTCCTCGGCTACACGCCGTCGCGCGTGTCCGAGGGCGTCTCGTGGGCGCTCGAGGGCGACATCAACGACTTCGGCATCGCCAACATGGCGCAGAAGCTCGCGCGTGAACACGACCAGCGGGCGGCAGCGGCGGCGCCTCGCGGAGGAGCGCGAGTACTTCCTCAGCCGCTCGCAGAACTACGTGAACATGTTCGACCCGGCGATCCGCTTCTTCCAGGGGCGCGACGCGTCCGGGCGCTGGAAGTCGAGCCCGCAGGAGTACGACCCGCTGGTCTGGGGCCACGAGCACGACTACACCGAGACCGACGGCTGGAACTTCGCGTTCCACACGCCGCACGACGGCCAGGGGCTCGCCAACCTCTACGGCGGCCGTCGCGCGCTCGCGCGCAAGCTCGACACGTTCTTCAGCACCCCGGAGACCGCCAAGTTCCCCGGCTCCTACGGCGGCACGATCCACGAGATGATCGAGGCGCGCGACGTCCGCATGGGCCAGTGGGGCTTCTCCAACCAGGTCTCGCACCACATCCCGTACATGTACGACTACGCCGGGCAGCCGTTCAAGACCCAGGCCAAGGTGCGTGAGGCGCTGCGGCGCCTGTACCTCGGCTCGGAGATCGGGCAGGGCTACGCCGGTGACGAGGACAACGGCGAGACGTCGGCGTGGTACCTGTTCGGCTCGCTCGGCTTCTACCCGCTGCAGGTGGGGAGCGAGAACTACGCGATCGGCTCGCCGCTGTTCAAGCGCATGACGGTGCACCTCGAGAACGGGCGCGACCTCGTCGTCAAGGCGCGCAATAACAGCCGGCGCAACGTCTACGTCCAGAGCCTCAAGCTCAACGGGCGGCGCTACGACCGCGCCTATCTGCGCCACCGCGACATCGCCCGCGGCGGGACGCTCGAGTTCGAGATGGGCCCGCGGCCCTCGGACTGGGCGACCGGGGAGGACGCCGTGCCGCCGTCGGTCACGCAGGGCGACGCGCCGGCGCAGCCGCTGCGCGACACGACGGGCGGCGAGGACGGGACCGCGACGACGAGCGGCGGGAGCGCCGCGCGCGCTGTTCGACAACGACTCGAGCACCGTCGCGTCGCTGACCGGCTCACGGCCGTGGCTGCAGTACCGCTTCACCGGCAGCCGGCCGGTCACCTTCTACACGCTGACCTCGGGCACCGCCGCCGGCGGCGACCCGCGCGCGCTGGGTGGTCAAGGGCTCCAACGACGGCGGGCGCTGGAAGGTGCTCGACGAGCGCCGCGACGAGACGTTCCGCTGGCGCTCCCAGACCCGGCCGTTCAAGCTCGCGTACCCGGGCAGCTACGCGCTACTACCGGATCGAGATCACCGGAGGGCGGCGGCAGGCTCGGCGAGGTCGAGTTGCTCAACCCGGGCAAGGCCGACACCTCGCCGCTCGTCACCGACGTCGACCGGGTGGTCGCGTCGGCGGGTGACACGGTGCCGGTGAAGGTGTCCGTGGCCAACTACGGCGAGGGCGCGGCGAGCGGGACGGTGGCGGCGACCGTGGGCGACTGGAAGGTCGAGCCCGCGAGCGCGCCGTTCGGGCCGCTGGCCAACGGCGAGTCGAAAGCGCTCGAGTTCCAGGTGAGCGTGCCGGCGGGCACGGCGGCCGGCACCTACCCGGTGCGAGTGACGGTTGCGCTCGGGAGAGGGGGACGCGAAGGCTGCCGGCTCGATCACGGTGATCGGCGACCACGTCGAGTTCACGCCGGGGACGGACGCCGAGGCGCCGTGGCTGTTCGACACGGACGGGTCCCAGTTCGACGGGGAGGGGCGCTTCACCGATAACGGCAACCACGCGACGTATCGCTTCCAGCTGCCGGCCGACGTGGAAGGCGGGACGTTCACGCTCGACGTCGGCAACCAGTTCCTCGTCGAGGCCTCGACCGACAATGCGACCTGGACGACCGTGCTGAAGGAGGACAGGCCGATCCGCGACCGGTCCAACCAGGCCGAGCGCACGCTCGACCTCGACGCGCTGCGCGGAGGCGGCCGGACGGTCTACCTGCGGCTCGGCGACAGCCAGCCCGACGACGGCTGGGGCGGCTGGCTCGGGCGGCTGGAGCTCGACCTCGAGCGCGGTGGCTGACACGGGCTAGGGTCCGCGCATGGCGCGACCCGCTGCTCGACTGGTACGAGACGGTGCGGCGGCCGCTGCCGTGGCGCTTCACGCGCGACCCCTGGGCGATCCTCGTCTCCGAGGTGATGCTGCAGCAGACCCAGGCGGCGCGGGTCGTGCCGCACTACGAGCGCTTCCTCGCCCGCTTCCCGTCGCCGCGGGCGCTGGCCGAGGCGCCCGCGGCCGAGGCGATCGGCGCCTGGAGCGGGCTCGGCTACAACCGCCGCGTGCTCGCGCTGCGCGCCGCGGCTTGCGTGGTGGCCGAGGAGGGGTGGCCGCCGCCGGAGCGGCTGGAGGAGCTGCCGGGCGTCGGCCCGTACACGGCCGCGGCGCTCGGCTCGTTCGCCTGGGACGCACCGATGGCGGCGGTCGACACCAACGTCCGGCGCGTGATCGAGCGCCGCGACGGCGTGCGGCGGGCCCCGCGCGCGCTGGCCCGGCGCGCGGCCGAGCTGGTGCCGGAGGGCCGGGCGGCGGCGTGGAACCAGGCGATGATGGAGCTCGGCGCGACGGTCTGCCGGCCGCGCCGGCCGCTGTGCGGCGCGTGCCCGCTGGAGGCCGGATGCGCGGGCCCGGAGGCGGTGACGCCGCTGCCGCGGCCGCGCGGCGAGCGCTTCGAGGACAGCGACCGCTGGGCGCGCGGGCGGCTGCTCGCGGCGCTCGTGGCGGGCGAGCATCCGCCGCCGCTGGAACCGGAGCGGCGCGAGCGGGCGCTGGCGGGGCTCGCCCGCGACGGGCTGGTGGTGCGCGGGCCGGGCGGAGAGCCTCGGTTGCCGTGAAGGGCCTTGGCCGACGCCGCGCGGCGCTCGCCGAGGCGCGCATGCGCGCTGACGCTGCGGGCGGACGCGGTCGAGGCGGTGCTCGACGTGCTGATGCCGCTGCTCCCGCAGGGCGTGTATGAGCGGGTGCTCGACCCCGAGCGCACGGAGGTCTCGTTCTTCGGCGACGGCATGCCCGCCGCCGCCGCGCTCGATTCGATCGCCGGGGAGGCGCTGCTGGGCCGCGAGGAGGAGGAGGTGCCGGACTCGCGCGAGGAGCGCCGGCGCCGTGCCGGGCGCGCGTGGACGGTGGGGGAGCGCCTGCGGATCCGCTCGCCCGACGACCCGCCGTCGGCGGACGGCGCGCTCGAGGTGATCATCGAGCCGGCGCCGGGCGCGTTCGGGACCGGCGCGCACCCGACGACCCGCGGGTGCCTGGAGCTGTTGCTGGAGCTCGAGCCGGGCGGCGGGCTCGCGGACCTCGGCTGCGGCTCGGGCGTCGTCGCCATCGCCGGCGCCCAGCTGGGGTGGGAGCCGGTCTACGGCCTCGACTTCGACGAGCGGTCGGTCGCCGCGACGGAGCGCAACGCGCAGCGCAACGGGGTCGCGGTCCGCGCGGTCCTCGCCGACCTGCGCGAGATCCCGGCGCCGCCCGCGCACACGCTCGTGGCCAACATCCCGCTCGACGTCCACGAGCGCGTCGCGGGCTCGCTCAGCCCGGCCACCGCGCGCGTGATCGTCTCCGGGATCACGGCCTCGCAGGAGGCGGCCGCCACGGCGGCGTACGGGCGCGCCGGGCTGGCGCTGCGGGGCCGCCGGGTCGCGGGCGGGTGGGCTGCGCTGTGGCTGGAGCGGGCGTGACGCCGGGGCTGCTCGACCCCGGCCGCGCGGCGGCCGCGGGCGCGCCGCACGGCCAGCTCGCCAGCGCGATGGCGCGGCGCGCTGCGGCTCTCGTGCCACAAGCTGATCGAGGACGCGGCGCGCGCGACGGTCCTGCTCGTGCCGGGGCTGCTGCGCCTCGACGTGCGCCCGCTCGAGGACTCGCTGCAGGTGTTCGCCCGCGCGCTGCACCGCGTCCCGCCGCGCTGGGAGATCATCGGTGGGACGGCCGACGAGGCCGCCACGGATGAGCCCTACCGGCTCGAATGGCGGGTCGACGCGCCGCTCGATCCCCACCCGATCCGCGGCAATGTGGCCGTCACGATGACCGTGGACTTCGACCAGGGCGTGGCGCATTTTGTCACCCACGCAGTCTTCCGCGAGATCCTCGCGTAGCATCACGGCGTGGCCCTAGACCGATCTTCCATCCAGCGCACCGATTTCCCGACTTCCCGCCGCGGCTTTGAGCCCGCCGCGGTCGACGCGCACCTGCGCGAGATCGCCGACGAGGTGGAGGGCATGAACCGGGCGAGCGCCGGGCCCGTCGCCGCAGCGGCCTCGTCGCAGGTCCAGAGCATCATCGAGGCGGCCGAGGCAGCGGCGGCGCAACTGCGAACCGAGGCGCGCGAGGAGACGGAGCAGCTCCGTAGCGAGGCCGGCGAGGAGGCGGAGCGGCTGCGCGCCGCGGCGGCGGAGGAGGCGGAGCGCCTGCGCACCGAGGCGGGCGAGGACGCGCGTGAGCACGTCCGCCACGTGTCGACCGCCGCCCGCGAGCTGCTGGAGCGGATCGGCACGCTGCAGGAGGAGCTCGGGAGCTTCCTGGGCCGTCTGCAGGACGACGCCGGGCGTCTCTCCTCCGAGCTGCGCTCGCTCGAGCGCGACGTGGCCGAGCTCGGGCCGGTGGCGGATGAGGAGCCGGAGCCCACCGAGGACCTGATGCAGGACGCGCGGGCGGTGCCGCTGCAGGAGGAGGACCTCGAGGTCGAGGTCGCGGCCCCCACCGACGCGACGCGGGCCGACGACGAGGAGGCCGCGCGGCTCGTCGCGCTCGACATGGCCCTCGGCGGCTCGACCCGCGACGAGACCGAGCGCTACCTCGCCGAGAACTACCAGCTCGGCGACCCCGACAAGCTGCTGGACGACGTCTACGAGCTCGCCGGCTCGTGAGCACAGCCCCAGCCGAGCTTGACGCGCTGAAGGCGCGGATGGCGGAGCTGAGCGACCTCGGCCGCATCCACTCGCTGCTGTTCTGGGACCAGAACACGATGATGCCGCCGCGCGGGGCGGCCGGCCGCGCGGACCACTCCGCGACGCTCGAGCTGATCAGCCACGGCCGCCTCACCGACCCCGAGGTCGGCCGGCTGCTCGACAGCCTCGCCCCGTGGGCGGCCGACCAGGACCCCGACTCCGACGACGTGCGGCTGCTCGCCGCCGTCCGCCGCGACCACGAGAAGGCGGTCCGCGTGCCCGCCGCGCTGGCGGGGGAGATCAGCCACGCGGACGCGCTCGGCCAGCAGGCGTGGCAGGAGGCGCGCGCGGCCTCGGACTTCTCGCGCTTCCGCGACGCCCTGGCGCGTCATATCGAGCTGCGCCACCGCTATGTCGAGTGCTTCGAGCCCGCCGCGCACCCCTACGACCTCCTGCTCGACGACTTCGAGCCCGGGCTGACGACCGCGGAGCTGCGGCCGCTGTTCACGTCGCTGCGCGACGAGCTCGTGGGGCTCGTGGCGGGGGCGACCGGGAACGGCGAGGGCGCGCGCAACGACGGCGCGTTCTCCGGGCCGTTCGAGGTCGACGACCAGCGGCGCGCCGTGATGGCCGTGCTCGAGGCGGTCGGCTTCGACCCCGACGGCTGGCGCCTGGACCCGGCGCCGCACCCGTTCGCGCAGTCGCTCGGCCCGCAGGACGTGAGGATCACGACGCGCTACGACCTGCACGACTTCGGCGTCGCGCATTTCTCCGCGCTGCACGAGTTCGGCCACGGCCTCTACGAGGGCGGGATCGCGCCGGAGCTCGCGCGCGGCCCGCTCGGCATCCCGGTGTCGCTCGGCATCCACGAGTCCCAGAGCCGGCTGTGGGAGAACCTCGTCGGCCGTTCGCGCCCGTTCTGCGACTGGGTGCTCCCGACCCTGCGCCAGCAGCTCGGCCCGGCGCTGGGATCGATCGACGGCGAGGGGCTCTACCGCGCGGTCAACTCCGTCCAGCGCTCGCTGATCCGCGTCGACGCCGACGAGACGACCTACAACCTCCACATCATCCTGCGCTTCGAGCTGGAGCTGGCGCTGATCGAGGGCACGCTCGAGGTCGACGACCTCCCGCAGGCGTGGAACGAGGGGATGCAGCGGCTGCTCGGCGTCGAGGTCACCGACGACGCCAACGGCGTGCTCCAGGACGTCCACTGGGGTGCGGGCCTGTTCGGCTACTTCCCGACCTACACGCTCGGGAACCTGATCGCCGCCCAGCTCTGGACCCAGCTCGAGCGTGATATCCCGGAGATCGAGGCGCAGCTCGGGCGCGGTGAGCTGGCGCCCCTGCGCGAGTGGCTCGGTGAGCACATCCACCGCCACGGCCGCAAGTTCCCGCCGCGCGAGCTGCTGCACCGGGTGACCGGGGAATCGCTCCAGCCCGAGCCCTTCCTGGCCTACCTCCGGGCCAAGCTCGCCGACGTCGCGGCGCCCGGCTAGATCGGGAGCGGGTTGGGGTCCGGCTCGGGCGGCTCGGGCTTCGGGCCCGGCGGCTCCGGGAACGGCGTCTCGTTGTGCATGACCGGGGGCTACCCGCTCGCCGCGGGCAGCACCCCCGCCGCGCGCCCCGCGGTGAGCGCCGCGCCGCGGGCGCCCATGAAGACCGCGTCGGAGCGCTCGAACGGGCCGATGTGCGCCTCCTTGACCGCGCGCGCGGCCACGCCCTCCGACCAGCCGCCCGCCATCACCAGCCGCGTGTGCGGGCCGGCGACGCGCTCCATGCGATCGAGCAGGTCGCGCGCGCCGCGCCCGGCGGACTCGAGCGCCGCGCGCCACACCTGCGCGGGGTAGGGGTCGGCGCCGATGTTGACGAGCTCGACGCGGTAGCCGTTGAGCCCGCGCAGCTCGATGCCGCCGGCCTCGGCGTCGACCTCGAGCGCGGCTTCCTCGAGCGCGTCGCGGCCCTCGCGCGTCGTCACGCCCATCAGCGCGAGCACGCGGCCGAGCGCGGCGCCGGAGCGCATGGCGCCGAGCAGGTTCTGGCGGCCGGGGACGGCGTGCCAGCCGACCATGATCTCGTCGTCGACCGCCTGCACCACGCGTTCGCGGTCGAGCGGCGCGACGGCGCGCACGAACGCCTCGGCCGTGCCCCAGGAGTCGAGCACCTCGCCCTCGCCGACGGCGCCCGCGCCGACCGCGGCGCTCAGGTGGTCGTGGCCGCCGACCGCGAGCACGGCGCCGCGCGCCCGCGGCAGCACGTCGCCGACCGTGCCGAGCGGCGTCCCGGCGAAGGCGGGCTCGGGCAGCAGGCCGGCGGGCGCGCCCGACCACGCGAGCGTCTCGTCCCACCACCCGCGCGTGTGCAGGTCGAGCCAGCCGGTGCGCGAGGCGAGCGAGAGCTCCGCGCCCTGCTCGCCGCCGAGCCCGTGCACGACCCACTCGCCGACGCTGAGCCAGCGCACGCCGCGCGCGGTCTCCTCGACGTTGTCGCGCAGCCAGCGGTACTTCGCCACCGTGCGCAGCGCGCGCGAGGACAGCCCGGTGGTCCCCCGGAAGGCCGGGATCTCGCCCTCCAGCCGCGCCGCCTCGTCCTCGCCGCGCGAGTCGTGCCACGCGATCGACGGGATCACGGGAGCGCCGTGGCGGTCGAGCAGCACGCCGGTCTCGGCCATGCCCGAGACGCCGACGCCCACGACGCGATCGTCGGGCACGAGCGCGAGCGCCTCCTGCGCGGCCGCCAGCGCGCAGTCGACGAACCCCTGCGACGCGATCTCGGCGCCGGTCGGCACCTGCGTCCAGCGCAGCGGCGACTGGCCGTGCGCGATCTCCTCCCCCTCCGGGGTGACCACGGCCGCCTTGCACGACGTCGTGCCGAGGTCCAGCCCCAGCAGCAGCTCCCGGGTCACGGGCGGAAACCTAGCGGGGCGCCCGAGGGCGCCCCGCGGGCTCGTCTCAGCAGGACGGCTTGTAGAGCGCGTCCTGGTTCTCGGACAGCGTGTCCTTGGTGATGGTGGTGGACTCGGTGCCGATCTCCTTCTCGGTCGGCTTGCCCTCGAGCGCGTTGAACGCCTGCTCGACGCCCTGCGAGCCGATGTCGGCCGGCTTCTGGGCGATCAGCGCCTGCACGGTGCCGTCCTCGAGGTCCTTGACCTGCTTCGGGCCGGCGTCGAAGCCGACGATCTTGACCTTCGCGCCCGCCTCGCGGACGCCGCTCGCGGCACCCTCGGCGGAGAACAGGTTGGTCCCGAAGATCCCCGCCAGGTCGGGATGCTTCTGCAGCGCGGCCTTGGTCTTGGCGGCCGCCTCCTCGGGCTTGTCGTTGGAGTACTCGCGCCCGACGTAGTCGAGCCCGGCCGCCTTGGCGCCCGCGACGAAGCCCTTCTCGCGCGCGTCGGTGGTCGAGATGCCCGGCTTGACGTTGACGACGAACACCTTGCCCTTGCCGCCGATCAGGTCGGCGAGCGCCTTCGCGGCGGTCTCCCCGCCGGCCTCGTTGTCGGAGGCGATCTGCGACACCGCCATGTCGGGCTGCTCGAGCGTGGTGTCGACGAGCACGATCTTCGTGCCGGCGTCGGCGAGCTGCTTGATCGGCGCGTACAGCGCCTTGGTGTCGGTCGGCGCGATCAGCACCGCGTCGGGCTTCTTGGCCGCGACCGCGTTGACGATCGGGGTCTGCTGCGCGGCGTCGAACTCCTGCGGGCCCTGGAAGTCGAGCTGCACGCCGAGCTCCTTGGCCTTCTCCTGGGCCCCGCAGTTCATCGTGATGTAGAACTCGTCGCCCTTGACGCCGGCGATCAGCGTCATCTTGTAGCTCTTCTTGCCGCCTGAATCGCCGCCGCCGCCGGAGCCGCCGCTGTCGTCGTCGCCGCACGCGGCGACGACCAGGGCGAGCGCCGAGCAGAGCACCGCGAGCGCGAGCCTGGGTCGTGAGCTGATGGACATGGAGCTTCCTCCTCCTGGATGGATGGACTACTGCCGCCGGCGCGAGCGCCGCAGCTGGTCGAGGTAGACGGCGATGATCAGCACGGCGCCGACAGCGACCTGCTGCCAGAACGCCTGCACGCCGACGATCACGAAGCCGTTCTGGAGCACGGCGGGGATGAAGACGCCGAAGACGGTCCCGAGGATCGTCCCGATGCCGCCGAACAGGCTGGTGCCGCCGATCACGACGGCGGCGATCGCGTTGAGGTTGTCGGTGGCGTGCCCGCCGATCGTGGTGGTGCCGAAGCGGGCGAGGTTCATGAAGCCGGCGAGCCCGGACAGCAGGCCGGCCAGCGCGTAGACCTTGATCAGGTGGCGGTCGACGTTGACGCCCGCGCGCCGCACCGCCTCCTCGTTCGACCCGATCGCGTACGTGTAGCGGCCGAAGCGCGTCTGGGCCAGCAGGATCCCGAGCACGATCGCGACCGCGAGCGCGACGAGCACGAGGTAGGGGATGCCGAAGATGCGGCCGATGCCGAACTTCGACACGAGCTGGAACGGCACCTCGCGCTCGTCGACGCCGCCGGTGATCAGGTAGGCGCCGCCGAGCGCCATGCCGAGCGATCCGAGCGTGACGATGAAGGCCGGGATCTTCGCCTTGGCGATCAGGAAGCCGTTGAAGAGGCCCCACGCGAGCCCGGCGGCGAGCGACACGACGAGGCCGACGAGGATCACGCCGAGGCTCTCGCCGCCCATCCCGTTCATCGCCTTGGCGGCGACGACGCCGGAGAACACGAGCACGGCGCCGACCGAGAGGTCGATGCCGGCCGTGATGATGACGTAGGTCGAGCCGACCGCGAGCACGAGCAGGACGGCGGCGTCGGTGGCGATGTTGCGCGCGTTCGCGACCGCGAAGAACGACTCGAACGCGAGCAGCGAGAAGACGACGATGAGCGCGACGAGGATCAGGCCGATCTGCGTGCTCGACCCGGACGCGATGCGCTGCAGCGTCGTCGGCGGGCGCTCGTCGGGCAGGCCGGTCCCGGGCTGCTCGGCGGGGGCGGTCGGCGTGCTCATCGCTCGTCCTCCTCGTGGAAGGAGAGCGCCCCGGTCATGGCGGACACGACGTCCTCCATCGAGACGTCCGTCGGCCGCAGGCGCGCGACGCGCTCGCCGAGGCGCAGGACCTCGATGCGGTCGGCGACCTCGAAGATCTCGGGCAGGTTGTGGCTGATCAGCACGACCGCCAGGCCCTGGTCGCGCACCTTCTTGATCTGCTCGAGGACGTTGCGCGTCTGGACCACGCCGAGCGCCGCGGTCGGCTCGTCCATGAAGACGACCTTGCTCGCCCACGTGACCGCGCGCGAGATCGCGATGCCCTGGCGCTGGCCGCCGGACATGTTCGCGACCGGCGCGGTCGTGTCCTGGATGCGCACGCCGAGGTTGCGGAAGGCCTCCTCGCTGCGCTTGCGCATCTCCGCCTTGTCGAGGAAGCCGAGCTTGCCGAGCGGGCCGGCGCGCACGATCTCGCGGCCCAGGAACATGTTCGCGGCCGGGTCGATCTCGGCCGCCAGCGCGAGGTCCTGGTAGACGGTCTCGATCCCGATCTCGCGCGCCTGCTGCGGCGTGTGGATGACGACCGGCTCGCCCTCGAAGAGGATCTCGCCGCTGTCGGCCGGGTGGACGCCGACCAGCGTCTTGACCAGCGTCGACTTGCCCGCGCCGTTGTCGCCCACCAGCGCGACCACCTCGCCCGGGAAGACGGTGAAGTTCGCGCCCGTCAGCGCCTGGACGCGCCCGAACGACTTGACGATCTTGCGCGCCTCCAGCAGCGGCTGCTCGCTCACCAGTCCCCCTCTCCGGCGGTCGGCACGGGTGGCAGGCACCGGATCGCCTCGATGTCACCCGACAGTGTCGTCGCCCCGGCGGCGTATGGGACGAGCACGGTCGCGCCGCGGCGCAGCTCCAGCTCGCCGCCGTCGCTCGAGCGCATCGCGCCCTCGCCGCCGGTCACGAGCACGACGGCGAAGGAGGGCCCCAGCTCGTCGCCGCCGCGGTTGCGCTCGGCGCGGAAGTAGGGGTCGGCCGCGTCGGGCAGCAGGTTGACGTCGCCGCCGTCGGTGAGGGCGGCGATGTCGGCCGGCTCGGTGTCCATCGACTGCAGCGCCGTGTCCCAGCCCAGCCCGATGTGCTCCGAGCCGTCGGTGACGCCGAACGGCTTCCACTCCACCAGCACGGACAGGTCGGTCGGCTCCTGTAGCTCGAGCAGCAGGATGCCCGCGCCGATCGCGTGCAGCGTGCCGGCCGGCACGAGGATCGCGTCACCGGCCGCGACCGGCACGCGCTGCAGCGCGGCCAGCATCTCGTCGGCGTCCTGGCGCTCGACCCAGCCGCGCACCGTCGCAGGGTCGAGCGGCTCGCGCGGCCCGACGTGCACGGCCGCGTCGGGCTCGGCCTCGAGGATGATCCACGACTCGGTCTTGCCGAAGCTCATGCCGAGGTGCTCGCGGGCGAACGGGCGGCCGGGGTGGAAGTGGACCGGCAGGCGCTGGCCGGCGTCGAGCAGCTTGACCAGCAGCGCGGGGTCGGCGCCGAAGCGCTCGACGTGGTCCGGGCCGAGGAAGCCCTCGGGGTCCTCCGCGATCGCGTCGCGCAGCAGGCGGCCGTCCTCGAGCCGGCTCAGGCCCTCGCTGTCGGACCCGAACGACGTCGCGGTCGAGCCGACCCAGTCCTCCGGCCGGCCGTCCTCGCCCTCGGGGACGCCGCGCAGCGCGTCGATGCGCGCGCCGCCGCGGTAGAAGCGGTGGAACTGGTTGGGCGGGAGCAGCAGTGGCTTCATGGGGCGACCTCTCCGGAGCCGCGGACGATCAGCTCGGTGGGAACGGTGATCTCGAGCGGCGGGCGGTTGTCGCCGTCGAGGCGGGCGAATGCGAGCGCGGCGGCCTGGTCGCCGAGGCGCCAGGGGTCGGCGCGCACGACGGTGGTGCCGAGCAGGTCGGCGAGCTCGAAGTCGTCGAAGCCGACCAGCGCGATCGGAGGCCGGTCGGCCAGCGCGTGCAGCGCGCCCACCGTGTTGCGGTTGTTGGAGGCGAAGATCGCGGTCGGCCGGGTGGCGTCGGGGAGCGCGAGCAGGCGCTCGACCGCGGCCTGCGCGGCCGGCGCGTCGTGGTTGCCGGTGGCGACGAGCACGGGGTCCTCTGCGAGGCCCGCCGCGGCGAGCGCCTCGCGATAGCCCGTCAGCCGCTCGCGCACCGTGTAGAGGTCGGCCGAGTCGGCCACGCAGGCGATGCGGGTGTGGCCGTGCGCGATCAGGTGCTCGACGGCACGGCGGGCGCCGCCGAGGTTGTCGAGCAGCACGGTGTCGGCCTCGATCCCCTGGGGCGGGCGGTCGAGGAAGACGGTGCGGGTGGCGTCGGAGATGTAGCGGTGGTCGGGGCCCGCGGGCACGACCAGGAGCGCGTCGACGCGGCGCCGCAGCAGCGCGCCCACGAGCTCGCGCTCGCGCTCGGCGTCCTCGAGCGCGGAGGCCGTGATGAGCAGGAACCCGCGCTCGCTGGCGACGGCCTCGACGGCCTGGGCGACGGACGAGTAGAAGGGGTTGGCGACGTCCTCGATCACGAGCCCGAGCGTCGAGGAGGTGCGGCCCTGGCGCAGCGAGCGCGCGAGGTCGTTGCGCTCGAAGCCCAGCGCCTCGATCGCCTCGGTGACCTTGGCGGCCGTCGACGGGGACACCCCGGGCTCCGCGTTGATCACCCGCGAAACGGTCTTGAGGCTCACACCCGCCTGGCTCGCCACGTCTCTCATCGTGGGTCTTGACAACGTTGTCACCGACGGGGCGGACGCTATTCCGCCGGAGGGGCCGCTGTCAAGCGATCGTTGCTTGCAGCGCCTGGGCGCGCGCGGGGTCGAGCTCCCCGGCGGTCGGGTGCTCGACGCTGGCCGACGCGGCGGCGACGCCGGCGCGCACGGCGGCGGCGAGCGGCTCGCCGCGCTCGAGCGCGGCCGCCATCGCGGAGGTGAGCACGTCGCCCGCGCCGATCGGGTTGCGGACCTCGGCCACGCGCGGCGCCGGGATCCACTCCGGCTCCCCGCCCGCCGCGAGCAGCGCGGCGCCCTCGGCGTCCGCGGTCACGACCGCCGAGCGGGCCCCCTGCCGCACCAGCGCCTCGGCCGCGGCGAGCGCGCGCGGGCGGGCGTCGGCCTCGCTCTGCACCGACTGGCCGCCGCTCGCGAGCCCGAGCGCGGTCTCCGCCTCGCCGAGGTTGGGCGTCACGAGGTCGGGCGCGGCGTCGAGCGCGCGCAGCAGCGTCTCGCCGGCGGCGTCGACGACGCTCGCCACCCCCGCCGCGCGGGCCAGCGCGGCCAGGCGGGCGTAGGCGTCGGGCGGGCTGCCGGGCGGCACGCTGCCCGAGCAGACGAGCACGCGATGCGCGCCGAGGCGCGCCTCGATCGCCTGCTCGTAGGCGCTCCACTCGTCCTCGCTCACCTCAGGGCCGGGCTCGTTGAGCACGGTCGTGCGGCCGTCGCGCTCCTGGATGATCGAGGTCGAGCGCAGCTCGCCCGCGGACGGCACCGCGTGCAGGTCGAGGCCGAGGTCGGCGATCAGCGCGCCCGCGGCCTCGCCGGTGCGGCCCGGCAGCAGCGACACGAGCACGGCGGGGTGGCCGAGCGCGCGGGCGGCGCGCACGACGTCGAGGCCCTTGCCGCCGGGTGTCACCACCACGCGCTCGAAGCGCAGCACCTCGCCCGGGCGCAGCTCGGCGATCGCGAGCGTGCGGTCCATCGTCAGGTTGGGGCCGGCCACCAGCATCGAGCGTCTAGTGTCCCGCAGCGTGAAGCAATACCGCCTCAACCGACTCTTCCACGCCACCTCCGGCCGCTGCTTCAACGTCGCCGTCGACCACGGCATGCCGGGCGAGCCCGCGATGCTGACCGGCATCGAGGACATGGCGGCCGCGATCGACACGCTCGTCGACGCCGCCCCCGACGCGATCCAGCTCTCCGTCGGCCAGGCCGGCCTCCTGCAGCGCCATCCCGGCCGCGACAAGCCCGCGCTCGTCCTGCGCACGGACACGCCGAACATCTACCAGCCGGATGCGCCCGCGGAGGCGTGGTCGTTCATGATCGACGACCCCGTCGGGCACGCCGTGCGGCTCGACGCCGCCTGCGTCGTGGCCAACCTCCTCGACGTCCCCGGCCAGGAGGGGCTGCGGCGCGACTGCCTCGAGGCGATCAGCCACCTGCGTGCCGAGTGCGACCGCGCCGGGATGCCGCTGATGGTCGAGCCGCTCGCGTTCGAGGCGGGGGAGGGCGGCTACTCCGGCAGCGGCGACGTCGACCGCATCTGCGGCCTCGTCCGCCAGGCCGTCGAGCTCGGCGCCGACGTCATCAAGGCCGACGCGACCGACGACCTCTCCGACTACCACCGCGTCGTCACCGTCGCGCGCGTCCCGGTGCTGCTCCGCGGCGGCGGCCGGGTCAGCGACAAGGAGATCCTCGAGCGCACGCACGCCGTGCTCGAGCAGGGCGCGGCCGGGATCGTGTTCGGGCGCAACGTCATCCAGCACGACAACCCCGCGGCGATGACGCGGGCGCTGATGTCGGTCGTGCACGAGGGCGCGACGCCCGAGCAGGCGCTCCAGACGCTCGCGTGAGCGTCGCCCGCATCGGGATCGTCGGCGGCGGCCTCATGGGCCGCGAGCTGGCGGCGGCGATCGGGCGCTGGGCGGCGCTCGACGACCACCCGGTCCAGCCGCGCCTGGAGGCGGTGTGCGACACCAGCCCGGAGGCGCTGGCGTGGTTCGACCGCGTCCCGAGCGTGCGGCTGAAGACGGGCGACCGCCGCGAGCTGCTCGAGGATCCCGACCTCGACGTCCTCTACCTCGCCGTCCCGCACCACCTGCACGAGCAGCTCTACCTCGAGGCGATCGCGGCCGGCAAGGACTTCCTGGGGGAGAAGCCGTTCGGGATCGACCTCGGCGCGGCGCGGCGGATCGTGGCTGCGCTCGACGGCTCGGACGTCTTCGCCCGCTGCTCGAGCGAGATGCCGTACTTCCCGGGCGCCCAGCTCGCCTACGACACGATCCGCTCGGGCGCGCTCGGCCAGCTGATCGAGGTCGAGCACGCCTTCCTGCACTCGAGCGACCTCGACCGCGCCAAGCCGATCAACTGGAAGCGCCAGGCGCGCTTCTGCGGCGCCAACGGGGTCATGAACGACCTCGGCCCGCACGTGCTGCACCTGCCGCTGCGGCTCGGCTGGCGCCCCGAGCGCGTCTTCGCGGTCCTGCAAGACCTCGTGCAGGAGCGGCCCGGACCGGACGGCGCGCCGGTGCCCTGCGACACCTGGGACAACGCCACGCTGCACGCCGACGCCGGCTTCCCGCTCACGCTCGCGATGAAGCGGATCGCGCCGGGGGAGAGCAACACGTGGCGGCTGCGCGCGCTCGGCATGGACGGCGGCGTCGACTTCACGTCGGCCAACCCGAAGGCGGTCCGGCGCTTCGCCGTCCGCGACGGCCGCCAGCTGTGGGAGCACCTCGAGACCGGCAGCCAGTCGGCGTTTAAGACGGTCACGGGCGCGATCTTCGAGTTCGGGTTCTCCGACGCGATCCTCCAGATGTGGGCCGCCTACCTGGCCGAGCGGGAGGACGCGCTCGGGGATCGCCTGGGGTGCATGACGCCGGCCGAGGCGCTCACGGCCCACGAGGTCTTCGCCGCGGCGCAGCTTTCCGGCGCAACGGGAGCTGCCGAGCTCGTCCCGGCGACATGACCTCGTCCAACCGTCCAGGCGCGGTTGTCCCTGCAGTTTGCGGGCGATAGGTTCGTGTTGGTCGGGAGGAGCTGATGAATCAGGAGGTTCCAGGCCGACCCGTCCTGCGGGTGGTGTGGACGGGTCTCATGGTCGTCTTCGCCGCCTACGTCGCCGTGGCCCTCGGCCTCGGTGGATCGGGGCTGCTCGACGCCTTCTCGACCTGGGTCTACATCGCGCTCGTGCTCGGCGCAGCCGCCCTGCTCGCGCTGCGCGCCTTCACCGGTGAGGGCGAGCGCGCGCCGTGGCTGGCGCTGGCGGCGAGCGCCACGCTGTGGGCGGCCGGCGAGCTGGTCTATGAGATCGCGTACTCGGAGGCCCCGGAGTTCGCGCCGTACCCCTCGGTGGCCGACGCGCTGTGGCTCGGCGCCTACGCGGCGGCGGCCGCCGGCATCGTGCTCGTGCTGCGGGCGCGGCTGCGGCGGGCGTTCCATCCGACGATGTGGCTCGACGCGGCGATCGGCGCGACGACGATCGCTGCGCTGACCGCCGCGATCGCCTTCGACCCCGTGCTGGCCGAGACGGGCGGCGCGTCGCTCGAGGTCGCCACCGACCTCGCCTATCCGCTCGCGGACCTCGGCCTGCTCACGCTCGTCGTGACGCTGCTGGCGCTGACCGGCTGGCGGCCCGGTCTGGGCTGGGCGCTGTTCGCGGTCGCGCTCGCCGCCCAGGCGATCTCCGACGTGCTGTACGCCCGCGAGATCGCGCTCGGCACCGACGGCCAGGACACGCTGCTGGCGCCGGTGTGGCCGGCCGCGACGCTGCTGCTGGCCTACGCCGCGTGGCGGCCGCTGTCGGCCTCGGAGCGCAGCGGCGTCCCGCTGGCCCGCGTGTTCATCTTCCCGGCCGTCTTCACCTCGCTCGCGCTCGGGGTGCTCGTCTTCGACCATTTCCACGCGATCAACACGCTCGCCGTCGTGCTCGCCGCGACCGCGATCGCGCTGGCGGTGGTGCGGATGGCGCTGTCGTTCTTCGACAATGTGCGGATGCTGCGGCGCGCCCGCCATGACGCGCTGACGGATTCCCTGACGGGGCTGCCGAACCGGCGCGCGTTCGTGGACGACCTCGGACGGCTGCTCGAGGGCGGCGGGCCGGTGCAGCGGCGCAAGCTCGCGCTCTTCGACCTCGACGGCTTCAAGCGCTACAACGACGCCTACGGCCACCCCGCGGGCGACGCGCTCCTGCAGCGGCTGTCGGCCGAGCTCGCCGACGTGGTCGCCGGCCACGGCCAGGCCTACCGGCTCGGCGGCGACGAGTTCTGCCTGCTGCTCGACGCCGACGGCAGCGACGCGGTGCTGCGCGCGGCCGCGACCGCGCTCGAGGCGCGCGGCGACGGCTTCGACGTCACCGCCTCCTACGGCCGCGTCGCGCTGCCCGAGGACGCCGCCGACAGCGAGGAGGCCCTGCACCTCGCCGACCGCCGCATGTACGCCGCGAAGGAGAGCCGCCCGTCCTCGGCCGGCCTCCAGACCCGCAGCGTCCTGCTCAAGGTGCTGTCCGAGCGCGAGCCGGACCTGCACGAGCACTCGACCGACGTCATGGGCCTCGCGCGCGGCGTTGCGCGGCGCCTCGGGCTGCCGCCGGACACGCGCGAGGTCATCGCGCGGGCGGCGGAGCTGCACGACATCGGCAAGATGGCGATCCCCGACGCGATCCTCAGCAAGCCGGGCCCGCTGGACGAGCGCGAGTGGCGCTTCATGCGCCGCCACACGATCATCGGCGAGGACATCCTCAACGCCGCGCCGGCGCTCCAGCCCGTGGCCGCGCTGGTGCGGGCGAGCCACGAGCGCTGGGACGGGAGGGGCTACCCGGACGGCACCGCGGGGGAGGAGATCCCCGAGGGCGCCCGCATCGTGGCGGTCTGCGACGCCTTCAGCGCGATGGTCCAGGAGCGGCCCTACCAGCCGGGGCTGACCGTCAGCGAGGCGGTGGCCGAGATCGAGCGCTGCGCGGGCGAGCACTTCGACCCCCGCGTCGTCGAGGCGTTCGCCGCCGAGATCCGCTCGGAAGCCGTGCCCGCGTGAGGCTCCGTCTCGCGCTCGTCGCGCTCGCGCTCCTCGTGGCGGCTCCGGCGAGCGCAGCTGCCGCTCCGGGCGACATCATGGTCGCCGACGAGGGCAGCTGGTTCGGCAGCTCCGGCCGCGTGCTGCGCCTCCCGAGCGGCGGCGCCCCCGCGCTGCTGGCCGGCGGGGCGCCGCTGAGCGACCCGTGGGCGGTGGCCGTCATGGCCGACGGCGCGCTGCTGGTGGTCGACGAGGGCGCCGAGGCGGTGTTCTCGATCGCCCCCTCCGGCACGATCAGCACGATCGCCGGCGGCGGCCGCCTGCAGGATCCCGTCGGCCTCGCGCTGGGGCCGGACGGCCAGGCCTATGTCTCCGACCGGCAACGTGACGAGGTGCTGCGGCTCGACCTCGAGACGGGCACCCTGACCCACGTCGCCGAGCTCGAGAGCGTGACCGGCCTCGCCATGGACGGGGCCGGGAAGCTGCTCGCCACCGACGGGACCGCGGTCCGCCGCATCGATCCCGGCACGGGCGCGATCACGACCGTCGCGGCGGGCGCGCCGCTCGCCGACCCGCGTGACGTCGCCGTCGGGCTCGACGGGACGCTGTTCGTGGCGGGCGATCACCAGGTCGTGCGCGTGAACCCGGCGACGGGCGCGAAGACGGTGCTCGCGGCGGGCCAGCCGCTCGACGACCCGCGCGCGATCGACATCGAGCCCGACGGCGACCTCGTCGTGGCCGACGGGCAGCACGCCGGGGGCGCGGTCATCCACGTCGACCGCGAGACGGGGGCGAAGCAGACCCGGGCCGCCGGCGGGATCTTCCGCGTGCCGGCCGGGCTCGGCGTCGTGGGCGGCGCCGGCGTGGACCCGAGCGGCGGAGGCAACGGCGACCCGGACGGGCCGGCCGCGCCACCCGATCCCGTCGAGCCCGGCCCGCCCGCCGGGCCGGGCGGGGGCGGGTTCCCGGGGACGCCGGGAACGCCCGGCGGCGGCCCTGGCGGCGGCGGGATCACCGTCACCCTCCCCGACGGCCGGACCGTCACGCTCCCGCCCGGCGTCACGGCCGCCACCTCCGGCATCCGCGGCATCGACCACTCGGCCCCGTCGTTCACCGCGCAGGCCCAAGCTGAGCGCGACGCGCTTCCGCGCCGCCCGGCGCGGCCGCGCGTTCGTCGCGGTCCGCACCGGCACCACGATCTCCTACCGGCTCAACGAGCCCGCGATCGTCTCGGTCACCGTCCAGAAGTTCCGCCACCTCAGCCGCGTCTGCCGCCGCAAGGCGCGCAGGAGCCGCCACCGCACCGGCACGCGCTGCCGCAAGTGGATCTCGGTCAAGGGCCGGTTCTCGAAGGCCAGCCTGGCCGGGACGAGCTCCGTGCGCTTCCGCGGCCGGCTCAAGGGCAAGGCGCTCAAGCCCGGCGCCTACCGCTTCGTGATCCGCGCCCGCGACGGCGCCGGCAACGCGAGCGCGCCGAAGCGCCCGAAGTTCCGGATCGTCCGCTAGGACCCGGCGCGCCGCAGCGCGAGCGCGGTGGCGCCGTCGAGCGCGGTCAGGCCCACGAGCGCGCCCGCGCCGCCCTTCGCCAGCCCTGGTGACGAGGACTGCGGCGCCACGCCGTGCAGGTAGGCGGCCTGCGCGACGTTGAGCGCCGCGCGGCCGACCATCCACGGCCAGCGCGGGCGCCCCCACAGCAGCCCGGGGACGAGCACGAGGTCGGACACGCCGAGCGCGCGCACGGCCGCGTCCTGGCCCTCGAGCCCGAGCCGGCCGGTCAGCACGCGGGGCGAGACGGCGAGCGCGGCACCCGCCACGAGGGTCACGCAGCCGACGAACACGGGCATCCGTTCGTTCATCCGCGCCAGACTAACCGCTCTCCGCGACCGTTCATCCGCTAGACGCGGGAATAGCGGACAGTCCCTGTCCGGCGTGGACCTACACTGGATTATGTATGCCCCGCCAGGACTCCATCGTCGTCTCGGGCGCCCGTGAGCACAACCTCAAGGACGTCACCGTCACCATGCCGCGTGACGCCCTCACGGTCATCACCGGGCTGTCCGGCTCGGGCAAGTCGTCGCTCGCGTTCGACACGATCTACGCCGAGGGGCAGCGCCGCTACGTCGAGTCGCTGAGCGCGTATGCGCGCCAGTTCCTGGGCCAGATGGACAAGCCCGACGTCGACTCGATCGAGGGTCTGTCGCCGGCGATCTCGATCGACCAGAAGACGACCTCGCGCAACCCGCGGTCGACGGTCGGCACGGTCACGGAGATCTACGACTACCTGCGGCTGCTGTGGGCCCGCATCGGCAAGCCCCATTGCTACAACTGCGGCCGCCCGATCGCCGCCCAGTCGGCGGAGCAGATCATCGACCAGATCATGGCGCTGGACGAGGGGACCCGGTTCATGGTCCTCGCCCCGATCGTGCGCGGCCGCAAGGGCGAGTACGGCAAGCAGCTCCAGGAGCTCCGCAACGAGGGCTTCACGCGCGTCAAGATCGACGGCGAGCTGCGGCTGCTGGAGGACGAGATCGTCCTCGACAAGAAGTTCAAGCACGACATCTCGGTCGTGGTGGACCGGCTGATCATGCGGCCCGAGCTGCGCAAGCGGCTCGCCGACTCGGTCGAGACGGCGGTCGCGCTGGCCGAGGGCATCCTCGAGGTCGAGGTGCTGCCGGAGGGCAAGATCCTGACCTTCTCCGAGCGCTTCGCCTGCCTGCACTGCGGCATCTCGATGCCGGAGCTGGAGCCGCGGATGTTCTCCTTCAACTCCCCGCACGGCGCCTGCCCGCGCTGCACCGGCCTCGGCTCGCAGATGGAGATCGACCCCGAGCTGGTCGTCCCCGACGGCTCGCTGTCGCTCAACGAGGGCGCGATCCTGCCGTGGTCGAGCGGGGCGACGAGCTACTACGAGCAGATCACCCAGGCGATCGCCGAGCGCTACGAGATCGACCTCGACGACCCGTGGGCCGACCTCACCGAGGAGCAGCAGGACCTCTTCCTCTACGGCACCAACGGCGACCGCATCTACGTCTCCTACCGCAACCGGATGGGGCGGCGGCGCTCGTACATGACCTCGTTCGAGGGGATCGTCCCCAACCTCGAGCGCCGCTACAAGGAGACCGACTCCGACTGGTCGCGCGAGAAGATCGAGGAGTACATGTCGGTGCGGCCGTGCCCGGACTGCAAGGGCGCGCGCCTGCGCCCCGAGTCGCGCGCGGTCAAGGTCAACGACGTGGCGATCCACGAGGCGACGGCGCTGTCGGCGCGACGGGCGCTGGAGTGGTTCGCGGAGCTGGACCTGAGCGAGACCGACCGCGCGATCGCGAAGCTGATCCTGCGCGAGATCGAGGAGCGGCTGCGCTTCCTCGACAACGTCGGCGTCGGGTACCTCTCGATGGAGCGGGCCTCGGCGACGCTGAGCGGCGGCGAGGCGCAGCGGATCCGGCTCGCGACCCAGATCGGCTCCTCGCTGGTCGGCGTGCTCTACATCCTCGACGAGCCGTCGATCGGCCTGCACCAGCGCGACAACGAGCGCCTGATCGCGACGTTGAAGCGCCTGCGCGACCTCGGCAACACCGTGCTGGTCGTCGAGCACGACGAGGGCACGATGCGCGCCGCCGACCACCTGATCGACATGGGCCCGGGCGCGGGCGAGCACGGCGGCCACGTGGTCGCCGCCGGCACCGCCGAGGAGGTCATGCGGGTCAAGGAGTCCCCGACCGGCCAGTTCCTCGCCGGCACGCGGCGGATCGAGGTCCCGGCCAAGCGCCGGACGCCGTCGGGCTACATCGACATCGAGGGCGCGACCCAGCACAACCTGAAGAAGATCGACGTCCGGATCCCGCTCGGGACCTTCACGACCGTCACGGGCGTGAGCGGCTCGGGCAAGTCGACGCTCGTCAACGAGGTGCTCTACAAGGCGGTCGCCAACCGGCTCAACCGGGCGCGCATGCGCCCGGGCGCCCACAAGCGCATCCGCGGCCTCGAGCAGCTCGACAAGATCATCTCCGTCGACCAGTCGCCGATCGGCCGCACGCCGCGCTCCAACCCGGCCACCTACATCGGGCTGTTCGACCAGATCCGCGACCTCTTCTCCAAGACGCAGGAGGCGCGGGCGCGCGGCTACAAGCCCGGCCGCTTCTCGTTCAACGTCAAGGGCGGGCGCTGCGAGGTCTGCCGCGGCGACGGCCAGATCAAGATCGAGATGCACTTCCTGCCCGACGTCTACGTGCCGTGCGAGCAGTGCCACGGCAAGCGCTACAACCGCGAGACGCTCGACATCCGCTTCAAGGGCAAGACGATCGCCGACGTGCTCGACATGTCGATCGAGGAGGCCGTCGAGTTCTTCGCCCACATCCCGAAGATCAAGCGCCGCATCCAGGCGCTGCACGACGTCGGGCTCGACTACATGAAGCTCGGCCAGCCGGCCACGACGCTCTCCGGCGGCGAGGCGCAGCGGGTCAAGCTGGCCTCGGAGCTGAGCAAGGTCGCGACGGGCAAGACGCTCTACATCCTGGACGAGCCGACCACCGGGCTGCACTTCGCGGACATCCAGCGCCTGCTCGAGGTGCTGCAGCGGCTCGTGGACCAGGGCAACTCGGTCGTCGTGATCGAGCACAACCTCGACGTCATCAAGACCGCGGACCGGATCATCGACATGGGCCCGGAGGGCGGCGAGGAGGGCGGCCAGCTGATCGGCGCCGGCACGCCCGAGGAGATCGCCGCGACGCCGGAGTCCTACACCGGGCACTTCCTCGCCGGGATCGTCGAGCCGCGGGCGCGCAAGCGCCGCGCGCCGCGGCGCCAGAAGGTCCCAGCCGCGGCCTGACCTGGTCCGAGAAGTAGGGGAGATGGGCCGGCGGCGGTAGGCGCGCCGCCGGCCCGTTACCTCATCCCCCGAAGCGGGAGCGCAAGGCCTGGACGTTCGCGACGTACTGCTTGGTGTCGTCGAACAGGCCGCGCGAGCGGACGGCGCCCAGACCCTGGTAGTAGCCGGCGATCGCGGTGCTCTCGTCGCCGCCCGTCTGCTCGAGCAGGTGCTTGAGATAGAGGACGCCGGCGTGCACGTTGTCGGTCGCCGAGCCCGTGTCGAGCTTGCGGCCCGGCGAGATTCGGCTCGACGTAGTCCCATGTGCCCGGCATCACCTGCATGACGCCGCGGGCGTTGGCCGAGGAGACCATGCCGTTGTTGAAGCCGCTCTCCTGCCACGCGATGGCGGCGGCGAGCGAGGGCGAGACGCCGTACTGCGAGGCGACGGACTGGATGTCGGCCGGCGCCGAGGCGCGTGGACGTCGGCTCGGGCCCGGCCGCGGGCACGACGCGCTGGGCCGGCAGCGGCTCGGAGGCGCGCGCCGGGGTGGGTGCGCCGGAGGGCAGCTTGAGCACGGTCCCGGTCAGCAGCGGGGCCGACGGGTCGAGGCCGTTGGCGGCGGCCATCTGCGACATCGCCACGCCGGCGTTGGCGGCGAGGCCGGAGAGCGTGTCCCCGGCGCGGACCACGTAGGAGCCGAGCACGGCGGGCGCGCCCTGCGACGGCGCGGCGGCCGTCGTCGCGGCGGGGGCCGCGGCCTGCGGCGCGACGCCCTCCAGCTGGACGCCGGCGGCCTGGAGGGCGGCGGCGCCCTCGACGGTGGTCGGGACGTTGATCGTCGATCCGAGCACGACCTGGGCCGTCTCGGGCAGGCCGTTGTAGGCGGCGACGGTGCGTGTGGTCAGGTTGTTCGCGGCTGCGATCGACCACAGCGTCTCCCCGGGCTGCACGGTGTGCGGAACCGCCGCGCTTGCAGGCATGGCTGCAACCAGGAGGACAAGTGGGGTCACTGCGAGAAGTGAGCGAGCGAAGCGCATGGGCAGAGTCTTAGCCCGCTTTCCGGGAAGACACACGAACCCGCGCAGCCTTACGACGACCTGCAAGCCGGGTTGCGGCGGCATACTGGCCGTCCCATGGACCCGGCACACCTCAAGTTGTGGGCGCAGAAGTGGCGCTGGCACGAGCGCAACTCGCTGCCGTGGAACCGCGCGCGCATCCACTGGGAGATGGCCCGGCGCGAGGCGTTCTGCCGCTGGCCCGTGCACGGCAACGTGCTCGAGATGCTCCAGGAGGGCCGGCTCGAGCTCGGCGCGCACGTCCTGCTCGAGCCCGACGTCTGGCTGACCGTCGATGGCCCCCGGGCGGATCCGCATCGGCGGCGGCACGTTCCTCAACCTCGGGGTCCAGGTCGCCGCGGTCGACCTCGTGGAGATCGGCGAGCACTGCATGTTCGCCAACCACTGCTTCATCACCGACGGCAACCACCGCTTCGACGACCCGGACCGCCCGGTGCCGTGGCAGGGCTTCACGTCCAAGGGCCCCACCCGCGTCGGCGACAACGTCTGGTGCGGGGCCAACGTGGTCATCACCAGCGGCGTGACGATCGGCGAGCGCTGCGTGATCGGCGCCAACTCGGTCGTCACCACCGACCTGCCGCCGCGCTCGATCGCCGCGGGCGCGCCCGCCAAGGTGCTGCGGACGCTCGAGTACCCCGAGTGCGCCTAGGGGTCTTCCTTGTGGAGCATCACGGCGACGCCGATGATCACGGCGGCGGCGAAGAGGACCATCGCCGCGACGGCGAGCACGCCATAGGCCAGAGCCGGGCCGTCATGGCCCCCGCGGCGCGCGTGCTCCGCCTTGTCCGCGCCCCAGATCACGACCGAGAACAGGACCGTGATCCCGCTCCCGGCGACGAGCGAGACCCAGATGACCTGCCCGAGCGCGTGGAAGTCGATCACGGCCACGGGCTAGGCCTCGGCGGTCAGGGTCCGGCCCGCCGCGAGGCGGCGGGTGAAGGCCACGCCCAGTGCCACCAGCAGCAGGCCGGCGACGACGAGCGGGCCCGCGTCGTCGGCGCCGAAGAGGGCGACGACCGCGTAGGTGAGGCCGCCGACCGCGGCCGACGCGGGCAGCGTCAGCACCCACGCGATGGCGATGTTGCCCGCGACGCCCCAGCGCACGGCCGACAGCCGCTTGGCGGCGCCGGCGCCCATGATCGAGCCCGAGATGACCTGCGTCGTGGACAGCGGGAAGCCCACGTGGGACGCGGACAGGATCACCGTGGCGCCGACGGTCTGGGCGGTGAAGCCCTGCGCCGGGTCCATCTTGATGATGCGGCTGCCCATCGTCTTGATGATCCGCCAGCCGCCCACGTAGGTGCCGAGCGCGATCGCGGTGGCGCTCGACACCACCACCCAGGTCGGCACCTCGTCGGACACGGTGAGGTTCCCGTTCGCGATCAGCGTCAGGAAGATGATGCCCATCGTCTTCTGGGCGTCGTTGGTGCCGTGCGAGAGCGAGAACAGGCTGCCCGAGACGATCTGGCCGAGCCGGAACCCGCGCGTCACCGGGCCGGGGCGGCGCCGGCCGACGACGCGGTAGGCGAGCGAGATCGCGATCGCGGTCACGACGAGGGCGAGCACCGGCGCGACCAGCCCCGGCACCACGACCTTCTCGATGATGCCCGCGCCGAGCACGGCGTCGGGGCCCTCGGCGACGAAGGCCGAGCCGACCACGCCGCCGATCAGCGCGTGCGACGAGGAGGAGGGCAGGCCGAAGTACCAGGTGGCGAGGTTCCAGGTGATCGCCCCGATGAGGCCCGCGAACACGATCGCGGGGGTGATGAGGTCGGCCTGGACGATGCCGCTGGCGATCGTCGCGGCGACGGCGAGCGAGAGGAAGGCGCCGACGAAGTTCAGCACCGCTGCGATGGTGACCGCCACCTTCGGGGGCATCGCGCGGGTCGAGATCGAGGTCGCGACCGCGTTGGCGGTGTCGTGGAACCCGTTGGTGAAGTCGAAGGCGAGCGCCGTCCCGACCACGATCCAGAGGACGACGTCGCCCACTTGCCTACCGGTTCTTGATCATCACGCCTTCGAGGATGTTGGCCGCTCGCTCCGTGGAGTCGATGGCCTCCTCGAGGCGCTCGAAGATGTCCTTCCAGCGGATGACCATCATCGGGTCGATCCCCGTCTCGAAGAGTGAGGCGAGCGCCGCGCGGACCGTGCGGTCCCCGTCGTTCTCCAGCCGGTTGATCTCGACCGTGAAGTGGCGGATGTCGCCGAACGTGCGCAGGCGCGGGATCGCGTTGTTGACCTCGCGACAGGCCTGGTGGAGGATCCGCGACAGCTCCTGGGCCTGCTCCATCGGCGCCTCGATGCGATAGAGCTGGAGGTAGTCGGCGACCTCCTCGATGTAGTCGACGATGTCGTCGAGCGCGGAGGCCAGGTCGAGGATGTCCTCGCGCTCGATCGGCGTCACGAACGTCTGGTTGAGGCGCTGGATGATGTCGTGCGTGATCCGGTCGCCCTCCTGCTCGCGGATCACGATCTCGCGCGCCAGCTCGCCGTGGTCGGGCCAGCGGTCGAGCATGCGCTCGAGGATGTCGCCCGACTCGACGATGTTGCGCCCGGCTTCTTCGAACAGGTCGAAGAACTCGCGCTCGCGCGGCGCGAAGAGTCGGGACAGGCCGGGCATCGGCGGCCAGTGTATGTTGTGAACGAGATGTTTAAGCGTGCGCCCGCTGCGCGAGCATCTCCTTCAGGCGCTCCATCTCCTCCGGCGCGACGCCGTAGACGTGCTCCGGGCCGGGGAAGACGCGCGTGCGCACCTCGTCGGCGTAGGTCGCCACCGCGCCGACCATCGTCTGCCGCAGCTCGGCGTAGCGCTTGACGAACTTCGGCTTGAACTCGTCGTTGATCCCGAGCAGGTCGTGGTAGACGAGCACCTGCCCGTCGGTGCTGGCGCCCGGCCCCGATGCCGATGACCGGGATCTCCATGTGCTCCATGATCAGGTCGGTCAGCTCGCCCGGGATCGCCTCGAAGACGATCGCGAAGCAGCCGGCGTCCTGGAGCGCGAGCGCGTCCTCGAGCACCTGCCGGCCGCGCTCGGCGGTGCGGCCCTGGGCGCGGTAGCCGCCGAGCGCCGTCGCCGTCTGCGGGGTCAGGCCGACGTGGCCCATCACCGGCGTGCCGGCCTGGATGATGGCGCGGGCGCGCTCGGCCATCGGGCCGCCGCCCTCGAGCTTGACCGCGTCGGCGCCCGCCTCCTTGACGAAGCGGTGGGCGGTGGCGATCGCCTGCTCGTCGGACGCCTCGTAGGTGCCGAAGGGCAGGTCGCCGACCATCAGCGGCGTGCGCAGGCCGCGGCGGACGGCCTTGGCGAGCATCAGCAGCTCGTCGAGCGTGATCGGCACCGTGTCGCGGTAGCCGAGGACGTTGTTGGCGGCGGAGTCGCCGACCAGCACGACGTCGACCCCGGCGTCCTCGACCACGAGGGCGCTGGGATGGTCGTAGGCGGTGACCATGACGATGGGCTCGCCGAGGGCGCGCTTCTCGGAGAGCTTGAGCAGGGTGATGGGCTTGCGCTCCGCGGGGTTGAACCGGGGGTCACGGGGTGGGGAGGACACTGACGGCTCCTTTCGGGTCGACGCCCCGGCGTTCCGGGGTCACCGCCCTTTCGATGAGGATGTTGTCGATGAGACGGGTGTCGCCGATCCAGGCGGCGACGACGATCAGCGGACCGGGCTCCTGGAAGGTGTCGGGGTCGACCATGGCGAGGTACTCGGGGGTGATGCCGTGCTCGGCCAGGACGGCGCGCCCCGCGTCGAGGTCGCCCGCCGCGGCGGCGGCGCGCAGGGCGGCGCTCAGGGCGGCGGCGCGGCTGCGCTCCTCGGGGCTCAGGCGGACGTTGCGGCTCGACATCGCGAGGCCGTCGGGCTCGCGGATGGTGGGGAGCACCTCGATCGTGAGCGGGAAGTCGAGGTCGCGGGTCATCCGCTTGAGGACGGCGACCTGCTGGGCGTCCTTCTGGCCGAAGTAGGCCGTGTCGGGCGCGACCATGTTGAAGAGCTTGGCCACGACGGTGCAGACGCCGGCGAAGTGGCCCGGCCCGCGATGGGCGCCCTCGAGCGCGTCGGAGAGCCCGGGGACGGAGACGGTGGTCGCGAAGCCGGGCGGATAGACGGCCTCGGGGGGCGGGGCGAAGAGGACGTCGGCGCCGAGCCGCTCCGCGATCGCGGCGTCGGCCTGCTCGTCGCGGGGATAGGCCTCGAGGTCGCGCGGGTCGTTGAACTGCGCGGGGTTGACGAACAGCGAGACGACCAGCTCGTCGCTGCCGGCGCGGGCGGCGCGCATGAGCGACTCGTGGCCGGCGTGGAAGGCGCCCATCGTCGGCACGAGGCCGATCGTGCGGCCCTGGGCGCGGGCGGCGCGGCTGTGCGCCTGCATCTCGGCGACGGTCCGGATCGTCTTCACGTCGTGGGGTTGGGCGGGGCGGGAACTGATTCCCGGGAGGCGGCCACGAGAGCATCGAAGGTGTCGAGGAGGTCGGGCGCGCGCTCCTCGATCGCGGCGCGCTGGCGCTCGATCGTCGCCTCGTCGCCGCGGGCGACCGGGCCGGTGAGGGCGCGCTCGGCGCCCTGCTCGGCCCAGTTCTCGAGCGCCGCGCGGGCGAGCGGGACGAGCAGCTCGCGGGGGACGCCGGCGGTGGCGGCGAGCCGCTCCGCGGCGCCCTCGAGCGTGACGAGGAAGTTGGCCGCGATCGAGGCGGCGGCGTGGTAGGCGGCGCGGTCGGCGTCGGCGACCTCGACGGAGCGCATGCGGAGGGCGTCGGCCAGCGCCTGCGCCACGTGCGAGCGCCGCGGCGGTCGAGCCGGCGACGGCGGCGCCCGCGCCGGCGAAGGGGGCCGCTGCCGCCCGCCGGCACCGTCATCAGCGGATGCAGGCTGAACGCTTCGCGCCCGGCCAGCGGCGCGAGCGTCGTCGCGCCCGAGCAATGGCCGACGAAGCGCGCCCGCCCGGGGGTCAGGACCGCGGCCGCCGCTTCGATCTCGGCGTCGGGGACGGTCAGCAGGACGACGTCGGCCTGCGGGTCCGCGCCGCGGCCGAGCGGGCCCTCGACGGCGAGCCCGGCTGACGTCAGCGCCGCGGCCAGCGCGTGCCCAAGCCGACCGGCGCCGATGACGGCGCAGCGCAGGGGAGGGATATCGGAGGGATTCCGGTCCAGTTCTCGCACGAGATACCGGCTGGGAGGGGACGGTGCTGTGGTCTTCGAGGTCCGTCCCGTGGTGGTGACGGCCTCGCCCCACATGATACCCCGCAGGGAGCGGATTCCACTCGGCCTCCCCGCCGCGGGCGGAGCTACCCTCGGGACCATGCCCAGCGCGGAAGAACGCCGCGAGGAGCTGAAGGCCGTCTACCGGCAGGCGTCGGTCTGCACGCGCTGCCCACAGCTCGCCTCGACCCGCCAGACCGTCGTCTTCGGCTCGGGCAACGCCGACGCCGACCTGATGTTCGTCGGCGAGGCCCCCGGGGCCAACGAGGACAAGCAGGGCATCCCGTTCGTGGGCCAGGCGGGCAAGCTGCTCGATCAGCTCCTCGGCGAGATCGGCCTGACCCGGCCGGACGTGTTCGTGGTGAACGTCCTCAAGTGCCGGCCGCCCGGCAACCGCGACCCCCTTCCCGGCGAGATCGACAACTGCCAGGACTACCTGTTCCGCCAGCTCGACCTGATCCAGCCGCGGGTCGTCTGCACGCTCGGCAACTTCTCCACGAAGCTCCTGCGCGCCGATCCCTCGACCGGCATCACGAAGCTCCACGGCCGCGAGGAGGTCCGGGTCATCGGGCCGCGCGCCGTGCGGCTGTTCCCGATCTACCACCCGGCCGCGGCGCTCTACACGCGCTCGCTGCTCGACACGCTGCGCGCCGACTTCGCCCGCCTGCCGGAGCTGCTGGCGCTCGACCCGCCGCCGCAGCCCGAGCCGGAGCCGGAGCCCGAGCCGGTGATCCCGGAGCCGGAGCTGGTGGAGGAGAT
>CAWBCU010000037.1:0-49615 GCA_963787335.1 uncultured Solirubrobacterales bacterium | reverse complement strand
CCTGTTCACGCTCGACCAGCTCGTCGAGATGCATTCGATCGACGCGCCGATGGCGGATCTGCTGCGCGCCTGCGTGGCGGGCCGCCTCAACGTCGTGATCTCCGGCGGCACCGGCGCCGGCAAGACCACGCTGCTGAACGCGATGTCCGCCGCGGTCCCGCCCGGCGAGCGCATCATCACGGTCGAGGACAACGCGGAGCTGCGCCTGCAGCAGCCACATGTCGTCACGCTCGAGGCGCGGCCCGCGAACGTGGAGGGCAAGGGCGCGGTGTCGATCCGCGACCTCGTGCGCAACTCGCTGCGCATGCGCCCCGACCGCATCATCGTCGGCGAGGTCCGCGGCGGGGAGACGCTCGACATGCTCCAGGCGCTCAACACCGGCCACGAGGGCTCGCTCGTCACGGTCCACGCCAACTCGCCCGACGACGCGATCCACCGGCTCGAGACGCTGGCGACGATGAGCGACCTCCACATCCCGTTCGAGGCGCTGCGCGACCAGATCAACTCCGCGATCCACCTGATCGTGCAGATCGACCGCTACGCCGACGGCAAGCGGCGGATCGCCGAGGTCGCGCTCGTCGCCTCAACGCGCCGCGAGACCTTCCGGCTCGGCACGGTGGCGCGCTTCGAGGCCGACCCGGTCGGGCCCGACCGCAAGGTCACCGGGCGCTTCCGCCACTACCCGCTGCCGCCCGGGATCGCCCGCCGCCTGATGCTGATGGGCCCATCGTGCCCGACGAGTTCGGGCCCGAGGCGGAGGCCGACACCACCCCAGAGCGCGAGGCGAGCTAGGTGCACAAGGACGCGCTGGCCCTCGTCGGGCTGCTCGGCGTGATGGTCGTCGGGATGTTCGGAGCCGCGCTGTTCCTCAGCGGCTCGAACCGGCGCGCGGCGCTGGCCGCGCGCGGCCGCGACGACGGCGGCGGCAGCGCGCTGCGGGCGCTGCTCGCCCGGCTGGACCAGCGCCTGCGCTCGACCCAGAGCGGCGGCCGGCTCGCGCAGTGGCTGCGCTCCTCGGGCGGGAAGCTGACGCCGATCGACTTCGTCTCGATCGTGGTCGTCGGGGGATTCGTGACCGCGATCGTGCTGACGTTCCTGACGCCGCCGGTCGTCGCCTTCCCGCTCGGCTTCGTGTTCGTGATCGCCGGCCTGCGCTGGTGGGTCGAGCGCCAGCGGGCCAAGCGCCGCGTCGCGTTCATGGACCAGCTGCCCGACCTCGCGCGCATGCTCTCCAACGGCACGCAGGCGGGGCTGTCGATCGCCGGCGCGGTGCAGATGGCCGCGCGCGAGCTCGACGAGCCGGCCGCGGGCGAGATGGCCGGGGTGGTGCAGGAGATGCGCCTCGGCCAGCCGCTGGACCGCGCGCTCGAGCGCCTGCAGAAGCGCCTGCCCTCGCGCGAGGTCGCGGTGCTGATGACCACGATCATCATCCAGCAGCGCGCCGGCGGCGACACCGTGCGCGCGCTGCAGGAGCTGGGCGGCACGCTCGAGGCGCGCAAGGACCTGATCCGCGAGATCCGCACGGTGCTCTCGGGCTCCGTGTTCACCTCCTACATCGTGGCCGGCATCGGCATCGCCACGATCGTGCTGATGAACATCTTCACGCCCGGCGTCATGCGCGAGATGACCTCCTCGCCGGCCGGGCTGCTCGCGCTCGGCGTCGCGGGCACGCTGTGGGCGGTCGCCTTCGTGCTCATCCGCGCGACCACGAAGGTCGACGTATGACCCCGCTGCTCGCGGGCGCGCTGACCGCCGCGTGCTTCTCGCTCGCGCTGCTGGCCGTGCCGCTGCTGCTCGACAAGGGGCCGGTCGACCGGCTCGCCGCGCGCACCGGCGTGCAGACCACCGAGGAGCGGCGCTCGCTGCTGCGGCGGCTGGTCGAGCGCCTGGCGGCGCGCCTGGGGCCGCGGCTCGCGCCCGGCATCCGCCTCAGCCGGCGTGAGGCGATCGCGCGCCGGCTCGACCTCGCGGGGCGGCCCGGCGGGCTGACCGTGCAGCGCTTCGTCGGGCTCAAGGGCGCGCTGGCCGTGATCGCGGGCGGCTTCTTCCTCTTCCTCGCGGTGATCGGCGGCTCGTGGCTGCTGGCCTTCGTCGCCGCCGGCACGGGCTGGTTCGCGCCCGACATCCTGCTCTCGCGCGCCGGCCGCCTGCGCCAGGAGAAGATCGAGCGCGACCTGCCGGACTTCCTCGACATCCTCGCCGTGACCGTGCGGGCCGGGCTCGGCTACCGCTCGGCGCTCCAGCGCGTGGCCGAGTCGCTGGGCGGGCCGGCGGGCGAGGAGATCCTGATCTCGCTGCGCCAGATGGACCTCGGCGCCTCGCGCCGCGACGCGTTCCTGGCCCTGCGGGAGCGCAACAACTCGGAGTCGCTGTCGACCTTCATCGGCGCCCAGCTGCAGGCGGAGGAGCTCGGGGTCCCGCTGTCGGAGGCGCTCAACGACATCGCGCTCGACATGCGCCGCTCGGCGGCCCAGAACGCCCGCCGGCGCGCCGCGCGGGCCGCCCCGCGGATCTCCCTGATCGTCACGACGCTGATCGTGCCGGGCTCGATCATCCTCATCCTCGCGTCGATGCTGCTCGGCACCGACGTCCTCGACTCCGGGGTGCTCGGCGGTGGCTGAGCGGATCCTCGAGCGCGGCGAGGGCGGTGCCGGCGGTTGGCTCGAGTCGGCCTGCAAGGGCATCCTCACCTTCCGCACCGGGATCCTCCTGATCACGGTCGTGGCGCTGTGGGGCGAGGACGGCGACCGCACGCTGCCGGCCGCGGCGATCCTCGTCGCCGCCATCACCTCCGCGATCCCGCTGCGCTACTGGGACCGCGTCGGGCCGACGCTCGTCCGCCACCCGGGCTACCTCGCGGGCGAGCTGGTGCTGGCGACGCTGATCCTGCTGCTCACGGGCGTCGACAGCCCGTTCTTCTACTACACGCTCGGCAGCGCGCTGCTGGGCGGCATCGTCTACGGCTGGGCGGGAGCGGGCCTCTTCTCGGTGATGCTGATCGGCGTCTACTTCTGGGTCGTCTCGGTGCGCGACGACGGCGCCGTTCAACTACGTGCTGCCGGCGCTCTACCCGCTGATCGCGTCCGCGGGGGCCGGCCTGCGCGGCCTGCTCGACCGCCAGGCGGCGACGGAGTCCGAGCTCGCCTCCCAGTCCGAGCGCGCGCGGCTGGCGCGCGACATGCACGACTCGCTGGCCAAGACCGTCTCGGGGATGGGCTTCGCGGCGCTCGCGCTCGCCCGCCACATCGAGCGCGACCCCGCCACGGCCGCCGCCGAGGCGCGCAAGCTGGCCGAGGACGCCCGCCAGGCCACGCGCGAGGCGCGCGAGATCATCGTCGGCCTGCGCGCGGACGCGGGCGAGCAGCTGCCGCTGACGGCCGCCCTCCAGGCCGAGGCGCGCAACTGGGCGGCGGCGAGCGGCGTGCAGGTGGCGCTCGGCGGTCGAGGAGGTCGGCGACCTGCATCCCGTGGCCGAGCGCGAGCTGGAGTGGATCCTGCGCGAGGCGCTGCGCAACGTCGAGCGCCACGCCGGCGCGAACGCAGGTCACGGTGCGCCTGCGCCGGCTCGGCGGCCGCGCCGTCCTCACGGTCGCCGACGACGGGGCCGGGTTCGACATGCCCGACGATCTCGAGGAGCTCGCCCGCGGCCGCCACTTCGGCGTCACCGGCATGCGCGAGCGCGCGCTGCTGGCGGGCGGCGAGCTGAGCGTGGAGTCCGCGCCGGGCGACGGCTGCGTGCTGTCCGTGTGGGTGCCGGCCGAGGCGCCCTCGGCAACCGCGCCGGCGCCGCAGCCCGCGCCCGCACCGCAGCAACCCCCGCCCGCCGCGCCCTCGGATACGCTGCCGTCCCGGTCCGTGCCGGGATACACATGGCGCTAATCCGCATCCTGCTCGTCGACGACAACGCGATCGTGCGCCGGGGCATCGCCAGCCTGCTGGCCGAAGCCGACGGCCTCGAGGTCGTGGGCGAGGCCGCCGACGGCCGCGAGGCGATCGCGCTGGCCGAGGAGCTGCGCCCCGACGTCGTCTGCCTCGACGTGCGGATGCCGGTCATGGACGGCGTCGCCGCCGCCGGCCCGCTGGCCCAGCGCTCGAAGGTCCTGATGCTCTCCTACTCCGAGGACGAGCACCTCGTCACCGGCGCGATCCGCAACGGCGCGGCCGGCTACCTCGTGCACGGGCGCTTCGAGCCCGAGGAGCTCGAGGGGCGCATCAAGGCCGTCGCGCGCGGCGAGATGGTGCTCTCGCCCGCGGTGACCCCCGCCGTCTTCGACGTGCTGCGGCGCGCGCCCGGCGTCTCCAACGACGAGGACGAGCTGGGCCTGGGCTCGCTGACCGCCCGCGAGCGCGAGGTCCTCAACCTGCTCGCCCGCGGCAACACGAACCGCGAGATCGCCGAGCAGCTCTTCATCACCAACAAGACCGTGAAGAACCACCTCAGCCGCATCTACGAGAAGATCGGGGTGCACTCGCGCTCCGAGGCGATCGCCCTCTGGCTGGGCGTCAGCGACGCGTAGGCACCCAGGGGGGTCCCAAGCGGAATTGGGACCCCCTACCCCCCTCAGGTTGAGACCCCGGCCTCTCGTAGGGCCGAATGGGCGAGGGAATACTGATCGCAGTCAATCGGTCTTCCACACTCTTCCAACCAGGGGGCTCCACATGTCGGACTTCACCACCACCATGCAGAACGCTTACCGCGAGCTTTGCATCCAGATGCACGGCGCCGGTCTCGCCCTTCGCAACCGGGTCGAGGACCAGCGCGGCCAGACGGCTGCGGAGTACATGGGCATCCTGCTCGTCGTCGCCGTCATCATCGGCGCGCTCATCGCAGCCAACGTCGACGGCCGCATCGCGGACGCCGCCAACTCGATGGTCGACAAGATCGCCGGCGGCAACGAGAAGCGCTAGCTCGCACTTGGCGTCAACCTGCGGGACCCCCGTCCCGCACCGCGCCCCGGAACCTGCGCCCAGGTTCCGGGGCGCTTTTGCGTCCGCAGCCGAGTCGTATCCTTGAGGTGAGTGCAGATCGCCGAACGGATCAGAGCGGACGTCAACTCGGCCATGAAGGCCGGGGATCGTGACCGGGCCGCGGCGCTGCGGCTGGTGCTCTCCGAGCTTCAGAAGGACGCGAAGGAGGGCGCGGGCGACGAGGTCGCCGTGCTGCGGCGGGAGCGCAAGCGCCGCCGCGAGTCCGAGACCGTCTACCGCGAGAACGGCCGCGACGACCTCGCCGCGACCGAGGCCGAGGAGGCCGCGACGATCGAGACGTACCTGCCCGCCGAGCTGTCGGACGCCGAGCTCGACGCGCTGGTGGCGACCGCCGTCGCCGAGACCGGCGCCGAGGGGCCGCGCGACATGGGCAAGGCGATCAAGCACGTGATGGCGGCCGCCGGCGGGCGCGTCGACGGCAAGCGGGTATCCGGGAAGGTCAAGGAGGCGTTGAACGCTTAGTGGCAAGACGGCAGCTGGAGCTCTCCAACGAAGTCGCGGCCGAGCTGGCCGGCGCGCAGGACCAGATCCTGCGCACGCTCGAGGAGCACCTGGACTGCGCGATCTTCCTGCGCGGGAACGTCGTCACGCTGGACGGCGACGCCGACGCGGTGCAGGCCGCGGCCACCGTGGTGCGCGAGCTGTCCTCGCTGGTGGCGCGCGGCCACGAGCTGGGGCCGGCCACGATCGAGTCGGTCACGCGCGTGCTCGACGAGCGCGAGTCGCCCGCCCAGGTCCTCGAGGACGTGGTGTGGCGCCATCGCAACCTCAAGGTCGCGCCGAAGTCGGTCAACCAGAAGCGCTACGTCGACGCGATCCGCCGCTCCACCATCACCTTCGGCGTCGGCCCGGCCGGCACCGGCAAGACGTTCCTGGCGATCGCGATGGCCGTCGCCGCGCTCTCGCGGCGCGAGGTCAATCGCATCATCCTCACGCGGCCCGCGGTCGAGGCCGGGGAGCGCCTCGGCTTCCTGCCCGGCGACCTGATGGCGAAGGTCGACCCGTACCTGCGCCCGCTGTTCGACGCGCTGCACGACATGCTCGACGCCGAGCGCGTCGCCGCGCACCTCGAGCGCTCGGTGATCGAGGTCGCCCCGCTCGCGTTCATGCGCGGGCGCACGCTGAATGACTCGTTCGTGATCCTCGACGAGGCCCAGAACACGAGCCCGGAGCAGATGAAGATGTTCCTCACCCGCCTCGGGTTCGGCTCGAAGATGGTCGTCACCGGCGACATCACCCAGGTCGACCTGCCGCGCGACCAGAAGTCGGGGCTCGTCGTCGTCGCGGACATCCTCTCGGGGGTCGAGGGCGTCGAGTTCATCCGCTTCGGCGGCGAGGACGTCGTCCGCCACAAGCTCGTGCAGCGGATCGTCGCCGCCTACGACGAGCACTCCACGCGCGCGGCGCCCGAGCTGCGGCCGGCGTCCCCGCGGCGGCGGACTTCTTAGCCATGCTCGACGTGGAGGTGATCGGCAGCTCGACGCTGCCCGAGGAGGCGCTGTGCCGCCTCGTGGCGATCGCGCTCGCCTCCGCCGGCATCGAGGCGGGCCACCTCGCGGTCGAGTTCGTCGACTCCGAGCGGATCGCCGAGCTCAACGAGGCCCACCGCGGCGTCGAGGGCCCGACCGACGTCCTCTCCTTCCCCGTCGACGAGGACATGGAGCTGCCCGGCCCGCCCGCGCTGCGCGAGCTCGGCGATGTCGTCATCTGCCCGGAGCACACCGAGGACATCTCGGAGGCCGTCGTGCACGGCACGCTCCACCTGGTCGGCATGGATCACGAGACCGACAGCGGCGAGATGCTCGCCCTGCAGGCCGAGATCGTGTCCTGGATCAAATGAGCCGCGCCGGCTTCGTCGCGCTGGCGGGGCGGCCCAACGTCGGCAAGTCGACGCTCGTCAACGCGCTCGTCGGCCAGAAGGTCGCGATCGTCTCCGACAAGCCGCAGACGACCCGGCGGGCGATCCGCGGCGTCGCGACGCACCCGGAAGGGCCGGACCCGTGGCAGCTCGTGCTGACCGACCTCCCGGGCGTCCAGCGCCCGCGCGACGCGCTCACCCAGCGGATGCAGAAGCGCGTCGAGCACGAGTTCTCCGAGGCCGACGCCGTGCTGCTCCTGCTCAACGGCGAGCAGGGCGTGGGCGGGCCGGGCGACCGCTTCATCGTCGAGGCGCTGCGCGGCGCGGGCGTCGCGACCGTCGTCGCCGTCAACAAGATCGACCGGCTCGACCGCATCCGCACGGTGGCGGCGCTACAGGCCGCGTCGGACCTCGGGCTCGACGCCGAGGTGTTCCCGATCTCCGCCCGCACCGGCAAGGGCGTCGGCCCGCTGCTCGAGCACCTCGTCTCGTTCGCGCCCGAAGGGCCGTTCCTGTTCCCGCTCGAGGAGGTCTCCGACCAGCCCGAGCACGTGCGGCTCGCCGAGCTGGTGCGCGAGCAGGTCCTGCACCGCACGCGCCAGGAGGTCCCGCACGCGGTCGAGGTGCAGGTCGACGAGATCCTCGAGCGCGAGGACGACGGCCTGGTCACGGTGCGCGCGCTGCTGTGGGTCGAGACGGAGTCCCAGAAGGGGATCGTCATCGGGTCGCACGGCAAGATGATCAAGGCGATCGGCACGGCGTCGCGCAAGGAGCTGGAGCGCGAGCTCGGGCTGAAGGTGCACCTCGACCTGTCCGTGCGGGTGCGCCGGAGCTGGCGCGCCGACGACGCGCTGCTCGACCGGCTGGGGATCAACTAGCCGCTAATTCCAGCTGGTCGTCGCCCCAGTACAGGCGCTCGCCGACCGCGAGCGTGGGGACGCCGAAGACGCCGCGGGCGTGGGCCGCCTCGGTGGCGGCGCGCAGGCGGTCCTTGAGGTCCTGCTGCGCGATCCGCCCGGTCACCCACCCGGGGTCGAGCCCGCAGCGCCGCGCCGCCTCGAGCACCTCTTCCGGCTGTGAGAGGTCCCGCCCCTCGGTGAACGCCATGCGCAGGGCGGAGCGCGCGTAGGACTCGAGCAGGCCGCGCTCGCCCGCCGCCAGGCAGGCCCGGTTCGCCTGCAGATAGTGGCCCGGCCAGCCCTCGGGCCAGCGCATCTGCGGCAGCCCGTAGTGGGCCGCGCGCGCCTCGATCTCGGCCATCCCGAGCGCGCGGCGCGGTGTGCGGGCCCACGAGGAGCGGCCCGTGAGCTTGAACAGGCCGCCGAGCGAGATCGGCTGCCACTCGACGTCGGTGAGGCCGAGGTCGTCGAGGCGCTCGGCGGCGAGGTAGACGTAGGGCGAGCCGAGGTCGAGGTAGAAGGTCGCGCTCATCGCCGCAGGCGCTCCCACAGCTCGGCGGCGACCGGCGCCTCGAGGTGGCGGACGCGGGCGCGGCCGCCCTTGCCGACGGCGATCGCGAGGTCGGCGAGCCCGGCGCGGCGCTGGAAGGGGTTCTGGGCGGTGGCGTGCTCCTGCAGCCGCGCCGCGGGCAGGAGAAGCGTGGTGGTGGCGAGCATGCGCGAGCGCATCGCCAGCCGGCCCTCGCGCAGTCGCCACCCGGCGTCCTTGAACGTCCACCAGCCGTTGAGCGCGAGCAGCGGGGCGAGGATCAGCGGCCACGGCGACGTGTCCGGGACGAGCAGGCAGGCGCCGCCGCCGACGACCAGGCCGGCGATCGCCGGCGGCATGACGTAGCGGCGGGCCGCGCGGGCGGGCGGGGCGGTGAGGCCGCCGGGCTCATCGGCCAGCTCGGGCAGCAGCTCGGCCAGGAAGGCGGCGACCTCGGCGCGTCGCAGCAGCGGATACAGCGTGCGCGCGGCGGCCTGCTCCTCGGCGTAGCCCGCGACCTCGAGCCGCAGCGTGGCGAGCCCGAACGGGCGCCGCAGCACGCCCTCGACCACGCGCACGGCGTGGATGCGCCGCACCGGCACGACCGCGTCGGAGCGCTGGAGCAGCCCGCGCCGGATGCGCAGGCGGTCCCCGTCGCGCGCCACGGTGAAGCCGGCGAACGAGACGATCGCCCCGATCGTCGAGAGCGCCCAGGCCGCCAGCAGCAGCCCGCCGAGCGCGAGCTCCCAGCCGCCGGGCGTGTCGGGCAGCAGCCGCGACGCGTCCTCGATGTCGCGCTCGCTCGAGATCACGTTGCCGAACAGCTGGGTGGAGGCCGCGAGCACGGGCAGGACGACGCCGAGTTGGCCCGCCGTCAGCGCGGCGACGAGGAGGTCGCGGCGCCTGAACCGGCGCTCGATCACCGGCGGCGCCTCGGCGGCCTCGGCCAGCGCGGGCTGCTCGCCCACCGCGGCGCGGATGCGCTCGACCGCCTGCGGGCCGAGGGCCTCGAGCACGATCTCGCCCTTGGATCCGCCGCCGGCCGACTGGACGTGGAGCGCGACGACGCCGAACAGGCGCTGGACCGGGCCGGCCACGGTGTCGAGGCTCTGGATCCGGCTCAGCGGGACCGTGGTCTGCTTCGTGCTGACGATGCCGGTCTTGAAGTGGATCCCGTGCTCGTCGACGCCGTACGTCGTGCTGCCCCAGCGCACGAGGCCGGTCAGCGTGGCGACGACGACGCCGATGACCAGGTAGAGCGCGCTGAGCTGGAGCGCATCGGTGTCGACCCCGCGGCCCGCGATCGAGAAGCCGAGCAGGACCACGATCGGGAGCGCCGCCTCGCGCAGCGCCCCGAGCGCGAGCACCGCGATCGCGGCCTTGTGCAGGCTCTCAGAGGTCATCGGCCGTCCGGGCGAGCACCGCGATCTGGTCGCGCAGCCGCCCGGCGTACGCGGAATCGAGGGCGGGGATCGTCGTCTTCCCGGCCGCCGTGTGGACGACGACGGTGGCGAGCCCCAGGAGCTGGTCGAGCGGGCCGCGCGTGGTGTCGACGTGCTGGACGCGCAGCATCGGGATCAGCGTCCGCGTGACGGTGACCGTGCCGTGGCGCAGGTCGATCTCCTCGTCGCGGACCTCGTAGCGCCAGCGCGACCAGCGCAGCTCCGGGATCGCGACCACGCCGACCGCGAACACGACGATCGGCAGCAGACCCCACAGCGCGCCGCCCGGCGCGTCGGACAGCGCGCCGGCGGCGAAGAGGGCCACGGCCGTCGCGATCAGCCCCTGCACGCGCCACAGCCAGCGGGCGGTGTCGGAGAGGCGGCGCGCGGGCTCCGGCGTCACCGCCGGCTCGATCGTCACGGCGTCTAGCCCTTCAGCTCCGCCATCAGCTCCTCGGCCAGGTGCTCGTACTCGGCCAGCCCGACCTCGGGCTCGAACAGCATCGGCAGCTCGAGCACGGGCGCGCCGGCCTCCTTGCGCAGGCGCCGCACGTGCGCCTTCTGCTGGCGCGAGCGCTCGTGCTGGGTGAGGGCGGCGCGGACCGCGGTGAGGGCCTCCGGGTCGAGGCCGTTGGCGGCCGCGGCGCGCAGCGACTCGGCCTCGGCCAGCGTGTAGCGCCCGGGGTAGAGGCCGTTGACGATCACGGCGTCGAGGCCGAGGCCGACCGCGGCCTCGAGGCGGCCGCCGAGCTCGAGCGTCTCGTTGACCGGCATCTCCTCCGCCAGCGCCACGGCCACGTAGCCGGTGCGGCGGGGGTCGGAGAGCATCGTCGAGATCTTCTCGGCCTGGCGCTTGATCGGGCCGACGCGGGCGATCTCGCCGAAGGTGTGGGGCGTCGTCAGCATCGCGAGGCCGTGGCCGGAGGCCGGTGCGTCGACGATCACGAGGTCGTAGGTGCGGTTGTGGCGGTCCCAGCGCTCGAGCTGGGCGAGCTCGAAGACCTTCGCGATCGTGATCATCTCGCGCGCCCCCGGGGCCGCCGCGACGAAGTACTGGAAGGCCGAGGAGCGGGCGAGCAGGCGCACGGGCGGGCCGCCGCCGAGCTGCTTGGAGAGCCACTCCTGGAGCGCCAGGTTGGGGTCGATCGTGATCGCCCACAGGTTCTCGGCCAGCTCGACCTCGGTCTCGCGCTCGACGCCCTCGCGCTGGAACGCGCGCGAGACGCGCTCCTGGGCGGCGACCTCGCAGACGATCGTGCGCTGCCCCGCGGCCGCGGCCGCGAGCCCGAGCGCCGCGGAGACGGTCGTCTTCCCGACGCCGCCCTTGCCGGTGACGTAGAGAAGTGCCTTGTCGAGGAGCTCAGGTGCCATCGTGTGGGGGCAAGGATGACGACTCGGGCGATCGATCCGGCGCTGACGGGCGCGTACGAGACGTGCCGCCGCATGCACCGGCGCCACGATCCAACCTATTACTGGGCGACGCGCCGCCTGCCGGAGGAGATCCGCCCCGCGACGCATGCGCTCTACGGCTACGTGCGCACCGCCGACGAGATCGTCGACGGCCCGCGCCGGCCCGCCGACCCCGAGGCGCGGCGCGCCCTGCTCGACGCCTGGGAGGCCGAGCTCCAGACCGGCCTGGCCACCGGGCACTCGCCGCAGCCGGTGATCGGCGCGCTCGTCGACGCCGGCCGCCGCCACCGCCTCCCGCTCGGCGAGCTGACCGCCTACATGGGCTCGATGCGCGTCGACTGCGCCCCCGTGCGGATGGAGACCTGGGACGAGCTGGTGACCTACATGGAGGGCTCGGCCGGCTCCGTCGGGCGCATCATGGCGCCGCTGCTCGGCGTCCCCGAGGCCCACCACGCGGGCTTCGGCCGGCTCGGGCTGGCGTTCCAGCACGCCAACTTCATCCGCGACGTGCGCGAGGACCGCCGCCTCGACCGCATCTACCTGCCGGGCGAGGACCGCCGCCGCTTCGGCGTCGCCGACGCCGACTTCGACCGCCCGACCGCGACGGCGGAGCTGCGCGCGCTCGTCGCGCACGAGGTCCGCCGCGCCCGCGACCTGTTCGCCGGCGCCGAGGCCGCCGTCGAGGCCGCGCCCGCGTCGGTGCGGCCGGGCATCCGGCTCGCCTGCGCGATCTACCTCGGCGTGCTCGACCGCGTCGAGGCGATCGGCTACGACGTCCTCGGCCGCCGCCCGCGGCTGCCGGCCTGGCAGCTCCCGCTCGTCGCGCTGGCGGCGCTGAAGCGATGACGCGCCGCGCGACCCTGCGCGGCGAGGAGCGCACGCCGCTGGCCGAGCGCGCCGACGTGCTGATCTGCGGCGCCAGCTTCGCCGGGCTCGCCGTCGCCCGCGAGCTGGCGGGCAGCGGCGCCGACGTGCTCGTCGTCGACCGCTACGAGATCGGCGAGCGCCAGACCAGCGCCTGCGCGATCCCGACGCCGTGGCTCGAGCCGATGGGCATCCGCCGCGCGGTCCGCCAGGAGCTCGAGTGCATGTCCTTCCACACGCCCCACGGGACGGCCCGCCATCGCCTGCCGTGGACGTGGTCCTCGTTCGACTACCGCACGCTGTGCGAGGAGCTGTGGGAGCAGTGCGACGCCCGCTTCGAGGTCGCGAAGGTCGAGCGGCGCGAGGGGGACACGGTGTTCACCGACCGCGGCCCGCTGACGGCCCCGCTGATCGTCGACGCCCTCGGCTGGCGGCGCGTGCTCGGCCCCGGCGCCAACGTCCAGCCGCCCGAGGCGCGGATCTCGCGCGGCCTGGAGGTCCATCCCGAGGGCGGCGGCGTCGACCTCGACGTCTGGATCGACCGCTCGCTGGTCGCGAAGGGCTACGCCTGGTCGGTGCCCGCCGCGGGCGAGCAGCGCGTCGGCGTCGGCTCCTACGAGCCGCGCGACCACGTCAAGGAGCCGACGCGCGAGATCGCCACCCGGCTCGGCGTGCCGCCCGTCCGCTACCAGGGCAACTGGTTCCCGCACGAGCTGCGCCCCGCGACCGAGGACGGCGTGTTCTTCGTGGGCGACTCGGCCGGCCACTGCTTCCCGCTCTCCGGCGAGGGGATCCGCACCGCCTTCTACTTCGGGATCGCCTGCGGCCGCGAGCTGCGCGCCGTGCTCGCCGGCGAGCAGACGCGCGAGGACGCCCTGCGCAACTACGGCGCGTTCTCCCACGGCCACGCCCGCGCCTACGGCTGGGCGCTGCTGCTCCAGCGCCTGATCCCCGCGCTCCCCCCGCGCCTGCTCGCGCGCCTGCTGGCGCTGGTCGGCCGCCGCCGCGTCTGCCGGCGCGCGTTCTCGTGGTACCTGCGCCAGGCGGACCCTTCGTTCGCGGAGTGACGGACGTGGGAACTGCGGCTGGGTAGGGATCGGGAGCGAGCGCCGCGACGCGACGAGTGTCACCTCGATGCGCATACCGCATCGAGATGACACTCGTGGACGCCGGGGCGTACTCCTACCCAGCCGCCGTTGCCGTTCGTGCGAGGTATCAGCGGCGCGGCGGCCCCCTCTCAAGGGTGTCGGCGAGGCCATCCGGGATCTCGCCAAGAGCACGAGGAGTCACCCTCCATGCGGACCAGCTTCGTCAAGCGCGCCCTCTGTCTCGGGCTCGGCGTCGCCGCCGCGGCCACCGCCGCGTCCCCGGCGATGGCCGCTTCACCCTTCCTCCGTGACACGTCCGTCTGCCCGACCGGCAAGGTCGTCGTCGGCGGCGGGTCGCAGGTCGTCGGCGAGGGCACCGCGGACTTCAAGACGTTCCTGCAGGAGACGGCGCCCGGCACGATCGGCGGCGGCGCGCAGTCGCTGTGGCTGACCGCGCTGCGCAACAGCGACACGAAGCAGCACAAGGTCGGCCTGTTCGCCGTCTGCGCGACCAAGCCGGTCGGCTACCAGGTCGTCCGCAAGGACACCGCCGTGCCCGCCGGCGGCTTCGTCCGCACGACGGCCAACTGCCCGGTCGGCAAGGTCGTCCTCGCGGGCGGCGCCCAGGTCGTGGGCGAGGGCAGCGCGGAGTTCCGCACGCGCGTGCAGGAGTCGGCCCCGGGGACGATCGGCGGCGGCGCGCAGTCCGTGTGGCTCGCCGCGGTGCGCAACTACAGCGTCAACCCGCACACGATCGGCGTGTTCGCCGTCTGCGCGAGCAAGCCGGCCGGCTACCAGGTGATCCGCAAGGACACCTCCGTCGCGGCCGGCGGCTTCCTGCGCACGACCGCCAACTGCCCGGCCGGCCTGGTCGTCAACGGCGGCGGCGCGAGCGTGATCGGCGCGGGCACCGCCAACTTCGGCACCAGCCTGCAGGAGTCGGCGCCCGGCACCACCGGCTCCCCGGCCGTGTCGGTGCACCTGGCCGCCGTGCGCAACGGCTCCGTGGCGCGCACGATCGGCGTCCACGCCGTCTGCTCGCGCACCCCGGCCGGCTACCAGGTCGTCCGCAAGGACGTCCTGGTCGGCTGACCCGAACGACGGCTCCGACGAGCGGGGAGCGGGTTCGACCTAGAATCCGCTCCCCGTGGAGCCCCTTGACGCCAGCGCCATCTCCTGGGACGACCGCGGGCTCGCCCCCTGCGTCGTCCAGGACTGGCGCACGGGCGAGGTCCTGACGCTCGCCTACATGAACGCCGAGTCGCTCGCCCACACGCAGGAGCAGGGCGAGACGGTGTTCTGGAGCCGGTCGCGCGACGAGCTGTGGCACAAGGGCGCGACCTCCGGCCACACCCAGGTCGTGCGGGAGCTGCGCTACGACTGCGACGCCGACGCGATCCTCGCGCTCGTCGAGCCGCACGGCCCCGCCTGCCACACCGGCGAGCGCAGCTGCTTCCACAACGGGCAGCTCGAGCCGCCCGCCCCGCACGAGGCGCTGCCCGCGCTCGAGCGCACCGTCGCCGCGCGCGCCGCCGAGAAACCTAAGGGCTCCTACACCGCCGAGCTGCTCGCCGACCCCGCGCTGATCGGCGCGAAGGTCGAGGAGGAGGCCGAGGAGGTCGCCCGCGCCGCGCGCGAGGAGAGCGACGAGCGCGTGGCCGAGGAGGCCGCCGACGTCCTCTACCACCTGACCGTGCTGCTGCACTCCCGCGGGCTCTCGCTCGCCGACGCGGAAGGGGTGCTGGTTGGCCGTCGCCGCTGACCACAACGTCATCCCGATCACGGAGACGTTCATCGAGGACACCGAGACGCCCGTCTCGGCCTTCCTCAAGCTGCGCGGCGGCGGGCCCGCGTTCCTGCTCGAGTCCGCCGAGCAGGGCCAGCGCGTCGGGCGCTGGTCGTTCATCGGCTTCGCGCCGCGCAAGGTCGTGCGCTGGAGCCTCGCCGACGGCGGCGACCCCTACGCGCTCGCCGCGGCCGAGGTCTCCCAGCACCGCCAGGCCCCGCTCGCCGACGGCCCGCCCTTCACCGGCGGCGCGGTCGGGTTCTTCGGCTACGACTGCGTGCGCGCCGTCGAGCCGCTGGGGGAGCCCAACCCCGACGTCCTCGGCCTGCCCGACATGGCGCTGATGCTCTCGGACATGCTCGTGGCCTTCGATCACCTCAAGCACACGGTCACGATCCTCGCCAACGCCTACGTGGAGGAGCCCGACAGCGAGGCGCGCGCCCGCGAGCGCATCGCCGAGGTGCGCGAGCGCCTGGCCGGGCCGCTGCCCCGCCCGGCGCCGCATCCAGAGCGCCCGGAGCCCGTGTTCGAGCCGAACATGCCGCGCGAGACGTTCGAGGCGATGGTCGCGCGGATCGTCGAGTACGTGCACGCCGGCGACGCCTTCCAGGTCGTGCCGTCGCAGCGCTGGTCGGCGCCCTCGCCGGTCGAGTCGTTCTCGATCTACCGCGGGCTGCGCGCGGTCAACCCGTCGCCGTACATGTACTACCTGGACTTCGAGGACTTCCAGATCGTGGGCGCCTCGCCCGAGCCGCTCGTCACGGTCACCGGCCGCCGCGCCTCGACGCGGCCGATCGCCGGCACGCGGCCGCGCGGCGGCGACGTCGAGGAGGACCAGGCGATCGCCGCCGACCTGCTCGCCGACGAGAAGGAGCGCTCCGAGCACGTGATGCTCGTCGACCTCGGCCGCAACGACCTCGGGCGCGTCTGCGAGTACGGGACCGTGAAGGTGGAGAGCTTCATGGCCGTGGAGACCTACTCGCACGTCATGCACATCGTCTCCAACGTCGCCGGCGAGCTGCGGCCGGACGTGAGCGCCACCGACGCGCTGCGCTCGATCCTCCCCGCGGGGACGCTGTCGGGCGCGCCGAAGGTTCGCGCGATGCAGATCATCGACGAGCTCGAGCCGGTCAAGCGCGGGGCCTACGGCGGCGCCGTCGGCTGGCTCTCCTACGGCGGCGACCTCGACACCTGCATCTGCATCCGCACCGTCGTCGTCAAGGACGGCGTCGCGCACGTGCAGGCGGGCGGCGGCACCGTCGCCGACGCCAAGCCCGACTACGAGTACGAGGAGTCGCGCGCCAAGGCGCGCGGCGTGGTGCGGGCGATCGAGCTGGCCGCGAGGCAGCGCGAGTGGCCGTGAAGCGCGTCCTCGTCGTCGACAACTACGACTCCTTCACCTACAACCTCGTCCAGTACCTGGGGGAGCTGGGGGCGGAGCTCGAGGTCGTGCGCAACGACGCCGCCTCGGTCGACGACCTGCTGGAGCGGACGTGGGACCGCGTCGTGGTCTCGCCGGGCCCGTGCACGCCCAACGAGGCCGGCATCTCGATCGACGTCATGCGGCGCTTCCCGGAGGCCGGGGTGCCGACGCTCGGCGTCTGCCTCGGCCACCAGTCGCTGGCCCAGGCGTTCGGCGGCAAGGTCATCCGCCACCTCCCGATCCACGGCAAGACGACCGAGATCGAGCACGACGGCACGGGCCTGTTCGCGGGCCTGCCGAGCCCGCTCACGGTCGGGCGCTATCACTCGCTCGTGGTCGATCCCGAGCTGCCCGACGTGCTCGAGCCGACCGCCTGGGGCGGGGGCGTGCTGATGGCGATGCGCCACCGCGAGCTGCCGGCGCTCGGCGTCCAGTTCCACCCCGAGTCCGTCCTGACGCCGCGCGGCATGGGCCTGCTGGAGACCTTCCTTGCCTAACCCCGTGCTCACCCAGGCGATCGACCTGCTCGCCAACCGCCAGGACCTCTCGATCGACCAGTCGGCGGCCGTGCTGGCCGAGATCATGGGCGGCAACGCGTCGGACACCGAGACCGCCGCGTTCCTGATCGCGCTGCGCACCAAGGGCGAGACGGTCGAGGAGATCGTCGGCCTCGCCACCACGATGCGGCGGCTCGCGACCCCGGTCACGACCGGCCGCGACGACCTGATCGACACCGCCGGCACCGGCGGCGGGCGCCCGACCTTCAACGTCTCGACCACCGCGGCGCTGATCGCGGCCGGCGCCGGCTGCGCGGTGGCCAAGCACGGCAACCGCTCGGCGACCGGGCTGTCGGGCTCGGCCGATCTGCTGGAGGCGCTCGGCGTGCGCATCGACCTTCCCCCGGAGGCGGTCGCGCGCTGCATCGAGGAGGCGGGCTTCGGCTTCATGTTCGCGCCCGCCCACCACGGCGCCACGCGGCACGTGATCCCGGTGCGCCGGGAGCTCGCGGTGCGGACGATCTTCAACTTCCTCGGCCCGCTCACCAACCCGGCCGGCGCCTCGCGCCAGGTCATCGGGGTGTCCGACCCGGCCTTCCTGGAGACGATCGCGGGAGCGCTGGCCCGGCTTGGCGCCCGGAAGGCATTGGTAGTGTCGAGCGCCGACGGACTGGATGAGATGAGCACGGCGGGAACCACCACGGTCGTCGAGGTCGACGGCAACGAGATCCACTCCTACGAGCTCGCTCCGGAGGACGTCGGCCTGCCCCGAAGTCCCTACGACGCCGTCGCCGGCGGCACGCCGCAGGACAACGCCGCGGTGACGCGCAGGATCTTCGCCGGCGAGGACGGGCCGGCGCGCGACATCGCCGCGCTCAACGCGGGCGCCGCGATCTACGTCGCGGGCCGCGCCGAGACGCTCGAGGCGGGCGTGCGCGCGGCCGAGCAGGCGCTCGACTCGGGCGCCGCCACCGAGGCGCTCGACACGCTGGTGGCCCTGACGCAACAATTGGCCCCGTCTTGAACGTACTCGAGCGGATCGTCGCTTCGACACGGCAGGAGCTCGACCGGAGACGCCGGGCCGTTCCGCTCTCCCAGCTGGAGGCCGCGCTCGACGACCGGCCCGAGGGCCGGCCCTTCGGCGAGGCGCTCGCCCGCCCCGGCATCTCCGTGATCGCCGAGCACAAGCGCCGCTCCCCGTCGGCCGGCGTGATCCGCGAGGGCGCGACGGTGACGGACATCGTCGGGGCCTACGAGCGCGGCGGCGCCGCGGCGCTCTCGATCCTCACGGAGGGCGCGCACTTCGGCGGCGACCTCGACGACCTGCGCGAGGCGATCGCGGCCACCGACCTGCCGGTGCTGCGCAAGGACTTCATCGTCGACCGCTACCAGCTCTACGAGACCGCGGCGGCCGGCGCCGACGCGATCCTCCTGATCGTCGCCGCGCTCGACCACGACGCGCTCGACGACCTCCACCGCGAGGCGCGCAGCCTCGACCTCGACGTGCTCGTCGAGGTCCACGACGAGGACGAGCTGATGCGCGCGCTCGACGTCGACGCCGACATCCTCGGCATCAACAACCGCGACCTCGGCGACTTCTCGGTCGACATCGAGCGCACCTACGAGCTGCTCTCGGACGTGCCGGCGGGCAAGACCGTGGTCTCGGAGTCCGGCTACAGCACGCGCGAGCAGCTCGAGGACCTCGACCGCGTCGGCGTCGACGCGGTGCTGATCGGCGAGACGCTGATGCGCGCCGACGACGTCGAGGCCGCCTGCCGCGGCCTGGCCGCCGGGCACGAACGGCACTTCGAAACCTGAGACTCTTTTAGCCCGCGTTCAGCGGGGGCGGCCAGGCTGCGCCACGGTATGACCGCGCGCGCGATTGCGATTCCGCTCGCCGCTGCCGTCCTCGGTGGCGGCGTGACGGCGGCGATCCTGCTCGAGACCGGCGCCGTCGGCGACGGCCGGACGACGACGATCGTGGAGCAGGCGCCGCTGACGTCGGCCGCCCCCGCCAGCGAGTCGCGCTCCAACGGGCTGACCGCGCGCGACATCTACAAGAAGGCCGCGCCCGGTGTGGTGTTCGTCCGCGCGCGCTCGGTGCAGCAGACCCAGTCGCCGTTCGAGGTCTTCCCGCGCCAGCAGGAGAACGTCTCCACCGGCTCGGGCTTCGTGCTCGACGACAAGGGCCACATCCTCACCAACGCGCACGTGGTGGCCTCCTCCACCGACGTGCGGGTGTCGTTCTCCGATCACCGCACGGTGACGGCCCGCGTCATCGGCAAGGACCCCGACACCGACCTCGCGGTGCTGGCCGTCAGCCCGAAGGGCAAGATGCTCCACCCGCTCGAGCTGGGCGACTCCTCCGCCGTCCGCGTCGGCGACCCGACCGTGGCGATCGGCAACCCGTTCGGCCTCGAGCGCACGCTGACCACCGGCGTCGTGTCGGCGCTCCAGCGGCGCATCACGGCCCCCAGCGGGTTCGCGATCGCAGACGTCATCCAGACCGACGCCGCGCTCAACCCCGGCAACTCGGGCGGCCCGCTGCTCGACGCCACCGGCCGCGTGATCGGCGTCAACTCCCAGATCGCCACCGGCGACGGCGGCTCGGGCAGCGTCGGCATCGGCTTCGCGGTCCCCGCCTCGACGGTCCGGCGGGTGCTCCCCGAGCTCGAGACGGCGGGCCGCGTGCGGCGCCCCTACCTCGGCGTCCGCGGCCGGGCCGTGAAGGGCGGCGTGCTGGTCGAGTCGGTGCCGCCCGGGACGCCCGCGGCGCGCGCCGGCATCCGCGGCGGCAACCACGAGGCGGTCGACGAGCGCGACGGCAGCGTCGTCGTGCTCGGCGGGGACGTGCTGACGAGCCTCGACGGCCACGCCGTCAGCAGCATGGACGACGTCCACACGCTGCTCGGCAAGCGCCGCCCGGGGCAGAAGGTCGCCGTCGGTCTCAAGCGCGGCGGCAAGACGGTCAAGGTCAGCGCGGAGCTGGGCGAGCGGCCGGGCACCACGGCGGCCGAGTAGCTGCCCGCCTAGGATGGCGGGCATGACCCGCGCGAAGATCTGCGGCATCACCCGCCACGAGGACGCCGAGCTGGCCGTCGAGCTGGGCGCGTGGGCGATCGGGATGATCCGCTGGGACGGCTCGCCGCGCGCCTGCGACGCGGGCACGGCGGCCGCGATCGTGGCCGAGCAGCGGCGGCGCGTCGCCTGCGTCGCGGTGTTCGTCAACGCGACGCTCGAGGAGATCGCCCGCGAGGCGGAGCAGATCCCCTACAGCCACGTCCAGCTCCACGGCGACGAGGGCCCGTCCTTCTGCAGCGAGGTCGCGCGCCGGACCGGCTGCAAGGTCATCAAGGCGGCGCGCGTGGCGGGCATGGGCGACATCCGCGACCTCGAGCGCTTCCACACCGACTTCCACCTGCTCGACGCCGCCGCGGCCGGCTTCCGGGGCGGCAGCGGCCAGACCTGGGAGTGGGGCCTGCTGGAGGGGCGCCGCTCGAAGACGCCGCTGATCCTCTCGGGCGGCCTCGGCCCCGACAACCTCGCCGAGGCGATCGCCGACGTCGACCCGTGGGCGGTCGACAGCGCGTCCGGGACCGAGAGCGAGCCCGGCGTCAAGGACCCCGAGAAGGTCCGGCGGTTCTTGGAGATCGCCGCGGGTACGCCAGTCGCATGACCGCCGTCGAGCACCGCTTCGGCCCCTACGGGGGCCAGTTCGTCCCCGAGACGCTGATGCCCGCGCTGGAGGAGCTCGAGGCCGCGTGGGTCAAGGCGCGCGCCGACGACGGCTACAACGCCGACCTCGCGCGCCTGCTGCGCGACTTCGCGGGCCGCCCGACGCCGCTGTTCGAGGCGCGCCGGCTCTCGGAGGCCGTCGGCCACCCGGTCTGGCTCAAGCGCGAGGACCTCAACCACACCGGGTCGCACAAGCTCAACAACGCGCTCGGCCAGGCGCTGCTCGCCCGCCGCATGGGCAAGACGCGCATCATCGCCGAGACCGGCGCGGGCCAGCACGGGGTCGCGGCCGCCACGGCGTGCGCGCTGCTCGGCCTCGAGTGCATCGTCTACATGGGCACGGAGGACATGCGCCGCCAGCAGCCCAACGTGCAGCGCATGGGCCTGCTCGGGACGCGCGTCGAGCCGGTCGAGGCGGGGGCGCGGACGCTCAAGGAGGCGGTCTCGGCCGCGATCCGCGACTGGGTCGCCAACGTCGCCGACACCCACTACATCATCGGCTCGAGCGTCGGCCCGGCGCCGTTCCCGGCGATCGTGCGCGACCTCCAGCGCGTGATCGGCGACGAGGCACGGGCCCAGATCCTCGCCCAGGCCGGGCGGCTGCCCGAGCGCGTGGTCGCCTGCGTCGGCGGCGGCTCCAACGCGATCGGGATGTTCGTGCCGTTCGTCGAGGACGCCGAGGTGGCGCTGATCGGCGTCGAGGCCGCCGGCGATGGGATCGAGACCGGCCGCCACGGCGCGCCGCTCACGCTCGGGGGCCGCGGCGGCGTGCTCCACGGCGCCTACTCGGCGATCATGCAGGACGAGGACGGCCAGATCCTCGAGGCGCACTCGATCTCCGCGGGCCTCGACTATCCGGGTACCGGGCCGCAGCACGCGCACCTCCGCGACACCGGCCGCGCCACCTACCAGGCGGTCACCGACCGCCAGGCGCTGGCCGCGTTCCAGCAGGTCGCGAAGCTCGAGGGGATCATCCCGGCGCTCGAGTCCTCGCACGCCGTCGCCTGGGTGCTCGCTGCGCCGCCGTCCGAGCTCGACCTGATCTGCCTCTCCGGCCGCGGCGACAAGGACCTGGCCGAGGCGCTCGCGGCGCTGGACGAGGCGTGAGCACCGGCGTCGAGCGGATCGCGGCCGCCTTCGCGGCCGCGGACGGGCAGGCGGCGCTGATGCCCTATCTGATGGGCGGCTTCCCCGACCTCGACGCGTCGCTGGCGATCGGCGAGGCCTACGCCGACGGGGGCGCCGACCTCGTGGAGCTCGGCGTCCCGTTCTCCGACCCGCTCGCCGACGGGCCGGTGGTCCACGCGGCGGGCACGCGCGCGCTCGCCGCGGGCGCGACCGTCCCGAAGGTGATCGAGCTGGCGACCGCGCTCGCGGAGCGCTTCCCGGTCGTCCTGATGTGTTACTCCAACGTCGTCATGGCCCGCGGAGTGGAGCGCTTCGCCGACGAGATCGCGCAGGCGGGTGTCAGCGGTCTGATCATTCCGGACCTCCCCCTGGAGGAGTCGGCGCCGACGCTGGCGGCCTGCGACGCGGCCGGGATCGCGCTCGTCCCGCTGGTCGCGCCGACCTCGTCGGAGGAGCGGCTGGAGCGGATCGCGGCGCAGGCTCGTGGCTTCATCTACACCGTGTCGGTGACCGGCACCACCGGCGAGCGAACCGAGCTCGATCCCGGCGCGCTGCTCGCCCGCGTGAAGGCGCACGCGAGCGTCCCGGTCGCGCTCGGCTTCGGGATCTCGACCCCCGAGCACGCGGCCGCGGCCGCCGCCGCGGGCGCCGACGGGGTGATCGTGGGGTCAAGGCTGGTGCGGGCTGCGGCCGAAGGGGAGGACGTCCGGGCGCTCGTGGCCGAGCTTTCTGAGGCGCTTCACAGAATCGCCCACTAGGATGCGCCCCGATGGGACTCGTCCTCACCACCACTGCCGGGCTTTGCCTGTGGATCGTCCTCTGGGCGATCAACGTCAAGGCGTTCGATGCATTCCTGCTCACGCTCGGAATGATCGTCCTGGCCGTGACGGCGCGGATGATCCTGCCATCACTCCCGGGCAGCCGCCCGGATCCTGACGAGCCCGGCTGAGAAGCCGGTTACTCCGCACCCCCTGGTACGCCGGGATTGCGTGTGCTCCGGCATGCGCCCTAGAATCCCGGCGCAAATCCGAGTATCCCTTATGAGGAGGGTCTCTTGAGAGTACGTTCGTTGGCAGCTTGGAGCTGCCTGACCGCCGCAATGGCCTTTGGCGTCGCCGCGTGCGGCGACGATGAGAGCAGTGGCGGCGGCGGTTCGAAGGCCAGTGGCAGCACGCTCACGATCTATTCGTCGCTTCCGCTGCAGGGCGATTCCCGCCCGCAGTCCGAGGACGTCGTCCGTGGTGAGCAGCTGGCGCTGGAGAAGGCCGGCGGCAAGGCCGGCGACTACAAGATCAAGTACGTGTCCCTTGACGACGCCACCGCGGCGACCGGCAAGTGGGAGCCCGGCAAGGTGTCGGAGAACGCCCGCAAGGCCGTCGGCGACGACAACACCATCGCCTACCTCGGCGAGTTCAACTCGGGGGCGTCGGCGATCTCCGCTCCGCTCATCAACGAAGCCGGCATCCTCCAGGTCTCGCCGTCGAACACCTACGTCGGCCTGACGCGCTCTGAGGGCGCCGAGAAGGGTGAGCCCCAGAAGTACCAGCCGTCCGGCACGAAGACCTTCGCTCGTGTCGTGCCCGCCGATCACATCCAGGCGGCGGCGCAGGTCTCCTACATGAAGGATCAGGGCGTCACGAAGCTCTACATCCTGAACGACAAGGAGGTCTACGGGAAGGGCCTCGCCGACCAGGTCGAGAAGATCGGCAAGGAGCAGGGCCTCGAGGTCCTCGGCAACGACGGCATCGACACCAAGGCGGCCAACTTCCGCGCCCTGGGCTCGAAGATCAAGAGCTCCGGCGCCGATGGCTTCTTCTTCGGCGGCATCACGCAGAACAAGGGCGTCCAGGTGTTCAAGGACGTCGCGGCCTCCAACCCGGACATCAAGATGTTCGGTCCGGACGGCGTCGCCGAGTCGGCCTTCAGCGAGAAGCTCGGCTCGAAGGTGGAGAAGAACGTCTACATCACCAACCCGACGCTGGACCCGAAGGAGTACCCGCAGTCGGCGCAGGACTTCTTCAAGGAGTTCAAGACCAAGTACGGCAAGGACCCCGAGCCCTACGCGATCTACGGCTACGAGGCCATGAGCATCGTGCTCGAGGCCATCAAGAACGCCGGCGACAAGGGCAAGGACCGCCAGGCAGTGGTGGATGAGCTGTTCAAGATCAAGGGCCGGGAGTCAGTCCTCGGCACCTATGACATCGACGAGAACGGCGACACCACGCTGTCGGACTACGGCGGAAACCGCATCGAGGGCGGCAAGCTCGTCTTCGACAAGGTCATCAAGGCGCAGACGTCGTAAGCACGTCAGCACCGTTCAGGTTCTGCAACGCCCCGCCCGCATTTGCGGGCGGGGCGCGAACCTGACAGGCTGCGCGCCACAAGTCGATGGAAGCTGCATCCGTACCTCAGCCGCAGGCCTCTCCGGGCAAGCGCGCCACAGACTTCATCGGGGCCCAGATTCTCTGGATCCTGCTCGGCGGCGCGCTGCTGCTGATGCTGATCAACGACCCCGTCCGGACGCTCAACAACGTCGTCGACGGGCTCTCGATCGGCACGATCTGGGCGCTGATCGCCCTGGGTTACACGCTCGTCTACGGCATCATCGAGCTGATCAACTTCGCCCACGGCGAGGTCTTCATGATCGGCTCATTCATCTCGGTGTCGCTCTACGCGACGCTCGGGATCACCGAGAGCACGAGCGTGATCGTGCTGATCTTCGCGCTCGTCTTGGTGCTGGCGGGCTCGATGGTCGGCTCCGGTGCGCTCAACGTGATGATCGAGCGCGTCGCCTACCGCCCGTTGCGGGGCGCGCCAAAGCTGGCGCCGCTGATCACGGCGATCGGGATGTCATTCATCCTCCAGAACGTCGGCCTGCTGTGGCGCCCGACGCCTGACTCGCCGCCGGATCTCATCCGCTCGCAGCAGCAGGTCCTCGACATCGGGGGGGTCAACCTCGTGCGCTCCGACCTCTTCGCCTGGGCGGTCACCATCCCGCTGCTGATCGCGCTCCTCTACTTCGTCGGCCAGACCAAGTACGGCAAGGCCATGCGCGCCACCGCGCAGGACCCCGACGCCGCCCGCCTGATGGGCATCAACGTCGACCGCACGATCGGCCTGACCTTCCTGCTCGGCGGCCTGCTGGCCGGCGCGGCGGGCCTGATCTACGCGCTCTACAACGGCACGGTGCAGTTCAACCAGGGCTTCACGGCCGGCCTGATCGCGTTCACCGCGGCGGTCATGGGCGGCATCGGCAACCTCAAGGGCGCCGTCGTCGGCGGCCTGATCATCGGGATCATCCAGCAGACGGTGGAATCGAGGCTCGACAACGGCTCGGCGTGGGCGCCGGCCGTGGTGTTCGCGATCCTCGTGCTCGTCATGGTGTTCCGGCCCCAGGGCCTGTTCGGTGAGGAGACGCGCGAAGGATGAGCACCGCCACGCAGCCCACCCGGGGCTCTGCTCACCGCGGTCGGCTCGCCCCGGTCGGCGACGCCTGGAACCGCGTCGCCGGGCTGCTCCCGACGTGGGCGTGGGCGATCGTCTGGCTCGTCGTCGCGATCCTCTACGGGCTCTACGGCGACGAGTTCAACGACAGCCTCTACGAGTCGATCATCCAGACGCTGGCCTACGTGATGATGGCCCTGGGGCTCAACATCGTCGTCGGCTTCGCGGGCCTGCTGGACCTCGGCTACGTGGCGTTCTTCGCGATCGGCGCGTTCGTGGCGGGCTGGTTCATGTCCGGCCACTTCGCCGACTCGAACGTCCACATCATCGTGGCCGACCAGACGAAGACGCTGCCGGGCATCCACATCAACTTCTTCCTCGTGCTCTGCATCGCAGCGGCGTTCACGGCGTTGTGGGGAGCGATCCTCGGCGCCCCGACGCTGCGCCTGCGCGGTGACTACCTCGCGATCGTGACGCTCGCGTTCGGCGAGATCGTCCCGCGCGTGTTCGAGCTCTCGACCAGCGGCCCGTTCGGGCTCGGCAACCTCGACATCTCCAACGGCCGCCAGGGCATCACGCCGGTGGACAAGCCCTACCTGCCGGTCCCGGGCCTCAACGAGATCACCCGGATCGACATCACGCCCTTCTACTTCATCGCGCTCGGGATGATGATCCTCGTCCTGTTCATCAATATCCGCCTGCGCGACTCGCGCCTCGGGCGCGCGTGGATCGCGGTCCGCGAGGACGAGGTCGCCGCCGCCGCGATGGGCGTGCACCTGGTGCGGGTCAAGCTCTGGGCCTACGCGATCGGCGCCTCCATCGGCGGGTTCGCCGGCGTGTTCCTGGGGGTGTTCCAGAACACCATCAATGTGGACCAGTTCGAATTCGGGTTCTCGGTCTTCATCCTCTGCATGATCATCCTCGGCGGCATGGGCAACCTCGCCGGCGTGATCCTCGGCGCGGTCGCGCTGTCGATGATCAACCGCTTCCTGCTGCCCCAGCTCAACAGCTGGCCCGACAAGGTCGGCCTCGACTTCGACGTCACGTCGATCTCGTTCGGGATCTTCGGCTTCCTGCTGCTCGTGATGATGGTGCTGCGCCCGGAGGGCTTCATCCCCAACCGCAGGCGCAAGATCGAGCTGCACGAGGAAGAGTACGAGGACTCGCTGATCGAGGTGAAGAGCCCATGAGCGACACCGCGGCCACCAACGGCGACGAGAACATCCTCGAGGCGACCGGCGTCACGAAGCGGTTCGGCGGCCTCGTCGCGGTCAACGACGTCGACTTCGCCGTCCCGAAGAAGTCGATCGTGGCGATCATCGGCCCCAACGGCGCCGGCAAGACCACGTTCTTCAACTGCATGACCGGCCTCTACAAGCCGACGACCGGGCAGGTCCTGTTCGACGGCAGGGACATCACGGCCAAGGCCCCGCACATCGTCACCCAGGCCGGCGTGGCGCGCACGTTCCAGAACATCAAGCTGTTCAAGACCATGACGGTGCTGGAGAACGTCCAGGTCGGGCGGCACGCCCGCATGAAGGCCCGCATCACCGGCTCGATCCTCCACACGCCGTTCGTGCGCCGCGAGGAGCGCGAGACCGAGGAGTACGCGGCCGACCTGCTCAGGCTCGTCGGCATCCCGCGCCGTCACCACGATCTCGCCGCCAGCCTGCCCTACGGCGACCAGCGCCGGCTCGAGATCGCGCGCGCGCTGGCCTCGGATCCCAAGCTGCTGCTGCTCGACGAGCCGACGGCCGGCATGAACCCGAACGAGTCCGAGCAGCTGCGCGAGCTGATGGAGAAGCTGCGCACGGAGCGCGGCATCTCACTGCTGCTGATCGAGCACGACATGAAGGTCGTGATGAACGTGTCCGACCACATCACGGTGCTCGACGGCGGCGAGAAGATCGCTGCCGGCTCGCCGCAGGAGGTGCGCGCCAACCCGCGTGTCATCGAGGCCTATCTCGGGAGCCAGGCATGAGCGACGGCAACGGCGCGACGCCGGTCCTCGAGGTCGAGGACATCCACACCTACTACGGCTCGATCGAGGCGCTCAAGGGCATCTCGCTCACCGTCAACGAGGGTGAGATCGTCACGCTGATCGGCTCCAACGGCGCCGGCAAGTCGACGACGCTGCGCTCGATCTCCGGGCTCAACCCGCCGAAGCTGGGGTCGATCAAGTTCCGCGGCCGCGAGATCCACGGCCTGCTCGGCTACCAGGTGGCCGAGCTCGGCATCGCGCAGTCCCCCGAGGGCCGCCACGTCTTCCCGCGCATGACCGTCCTCGAGAACCTCGAGATGGGCGCCTTCACGCGCAACGACGGCAACATCCGCGACGACATCGAGCGGGTCTACGAGCTGTTCCCGCGCCTCCAGGAGCGCGCCAAGCAGAAGGCGGGCACGATGTCGGGCGGCGAGCAGCAGATGCTCGCCATGGGCCGCGCGCTGATGGCGAACCCGCGGCTGCTGCTGCTGGACGAGCCGTCGCTCGGCCTCGCCCCGGTGATCGTGGACAAGATCTACGAGATCATCCGCGAGATCAACTCGCGCGGGGTCACGATCCTGCTCGTCGAGCAGAACGCGAACTACGCCCTCGACGTCTCCCAGCGCGGCTACGTGCTGGAGACCGGCAAGGTGGTCCTGTCCAACGACTCGGAGTCGCTGCGCAACGACCCCGAGGTGATGAAGGCCTACCTCGGAACATGACCCCTGTCTTCGCCGCCACCGGTGCGATCTACCTCTTCCTCTGCTACGCGTGGCTGCTCAGCGCGATCTTCTCGAGCGAGCTCTCGCGCTCGAAGGGCTACGGCGAGAAGGTCGGCCTCGGCACGGGGCTGATCCTCACCGTCCTCGGCGTGGTGATCTGGCTCGTGATCCCGCCCAAGGACGCGACCGCGGAGTGGAACGAGCGCAAGCCCTGGCAGCGCCGCCAGAAGCCGCGCGAGGCCGAGATGACCGGCGACGCCGCCGCCGGCGGCACCCACACCGCCATCAGCAAGTAGCTCCGGCTCTACTCGAGCGCGCTGCGCAGGGCCTCGTCGAGGTCCGGGTGCTCGAACCTGTACCCGAGCTCCTGCGCGCGGCGCGGGATCACGCGCTGGCCCTTGGTGACGATCTCCGCCATCTCGCCGTAGAGGATGCGGACCGCCAGGGCCGGCACGGGCGCGACGGCGGGGCGGTGCAGGGCGCGGCCGAGCGCCTTGGAGAACGTCTTGTTGGTGACGGGCTCGGGCGCGCTCGCGTTGACCGGGCCCTCCCAGGCGTCGCCGTCGAGCGCCGCGAGGTAGATCCCGACCACGTCGTCGACGTGGATCCACGGCATGTACTGCGTCGCCGCCCGCGACCGGGCCGCCGACGCCGAGCTTGAAGAACGGCAGCATCTTCGCCAGCGCGCCGCCGCCCTGGTCGAGCACGCACGCCGGTGCGGACGCAGACGACGCGCAGGCCGAGATCGGCCGCGCGCCGCGCCTCGCGCTCCCAGACCACGCAGACCTCGGCGAGGAAGTCGTCGCCGGCCGCGAGTCTGCTCGTCGAGCGCGCTCGTCGCCGTGCGGGCCGTAGTAGCCGACCGCGGAGGAGGAGACGAGCACCCGCGGGCGCGGCTCGGCCGCCTCGATCCCGGCCACGAGGTGGCGGGTGCCGAGCTCGCGCGAGCTGCGGATGCGGCGCTTGGCGTCGTCGGACCAGCGCTGGGCCACGTTCTCACCCGCGAGGTGGACGACCGCGTCGCGCCCGGCGAGCGCCGCGGTGGGCGCCGGCTCGTCCTCCGGCTGCCACGCGACGGCGCCCGGGGAGGACGGGTTGCGCGACAGCGTGGTGACCTCGTCGCCGCGGGCGCGCAGGCGCTCGACGAGCTTCGTGCCGAGCAGTCCGCTGGCTCCGGTGATGGTGATCTTCATAGGGGGAGTACGACGCGAGGGGGGTCTTGTCTCACCCCTCGCTCACGTACCTGCCCCCCGTGTGGGAGATCGAATCGAACTTCACGATGGCTCGCACATGTCCATCATCTCCATTCAGAGCCTCACGAAGGACTTCGGGGCGGTCCGTGCCGTCGACGATCTGAGCTTCGAGATCGACGAGGGCAAGGTCGTCGGGTTCCTGGGGCCGAACGGCTCCGGCAAGACCACGACGCTGCGCTCCCTCGTCGGCCTCGTCACCCCCACGTCCGGCACCGCGACCATCCACGGTGTCCGCTATGCCGAGCTCACCGATCCGCTCTCGCAGATCGGCGTGATGCTCGAGGCCGCCTCCCATCCCGCCCGCACCGCCCGCAACCACCTGCGGGTGCTCGCGGCCGAGGCGCGCCTGCCCGCGCTCGCGCGCCGACGAGATGCTCGAGCTCGTCGATCTCGGCGGCGCCGCGCGCCGCCGCTCGGGCGGCTTCTCGCTGGGGATGACCCAGCGGCTCGGCCTCGCCGCCGCGCTGCTCGGCGACCCCCAGATCCTCGTCCTCGACGAGCCCGCCAACGGGCTCGACCCCGAGGGCATCCGCTGGCTGCGCGACTTCCTGCGCAGGCTGGCCGGCGAGGGCCGCACCGTGCTGCTCTCGAGCCACGTGCTGTCCGAGGTCGCCCAGACCGTCGACGAGGTCGTGGTCATCAACCACGGCCGGCTGATCACGCACAGCCCGCTGGCGGCGCTGAGTGGCGCCGGCCCGCGCGTGCGGGTCCGCTCGCCGCAGTACGAGCGGCTGGCCGCGGTGCTGGCCGAGCACGGCCACGACGCGGCCCATGACGGTCCCGACTCGCTCGTGGTCGCCGGCTCGACGCAGGAGGCCATCGGGCAGCTCGCGTTCGACCACGGCGTCGTCCTGTACGAGATCGCGGCCGAGTCCTCGAACCTCGAGGAGGTCTTCTTCGACCTCACGTCCACCCCCGAGCTGGAGGTCGTCGCGTCATGATCGCGCTCGTCCGACTCCGAGCTGCTCAAGCTCCGCACGCTGCGCAGCACCGCCTGGGCGGCGGCGGCGCTCCTGGCCATCACGCTGCTGGTCGCCGGCCTCGCCCTCGGCGACGCCGGCGAGGAGAACATGACGACGCCGCGGGAGCTGCGCGAGACGGTCCTCGCGATCGGCTACGCGGCGGTCTTCTTCCTCGCCGTCATGGGCGCGATCGCGGCCGCGGGCGAGTACCGCCATCGCACGATCTCCCAGCGCTTCCTCGCCAGCCCCGCCCGCTACCGGGTGCTGCTGGCCAAGCTCACGGCCTACGCGGTCGTCGGCGCGGGAGCCGCGGTCGTGGTCACCGCCGTCGCGTCCGTGCTCGGCCAGGCCGTGGTGAGCTCGAAGGGATACACGCTCGACCTCGGCGCCGGGGGAGCGCGGATGGCGGCCGGCATCGCCGTCGCCACGATGCTCGCGGGCATGCTCGGTGTCGTCGTCGGCTCGATCACCCGCAACCCGACGACCGCGATGGTCGCAGTCTTCGGCGCCTGGATGTTCGAGAAGATCGCCGGCGGCTGGTTCGGTGACGTCGCGCAGTACTTTCCGTTCGCCCTGATCGAGAACGTGCTCGGGCTCACCGACCCGATGGCGTGGGGCTACGCGGTGCTCGCGCTGGCCGGCCTGACCGCCGCGCTGGCGCTGCTCGCGCAGCGCGTCTACGTCTCGCGGGACGTCACCTAGGACTCGACGGCGCGGAAGTCCGCGGTGTCGCCGGGGGCGTAGCCCACTTCGTCCCCGGCCGCCGCGGCCGCGCCCTGCGCCTTGGCCTGCGCGGCGACCGCGTCGGCGACCGCGGTCGCCACCGAGCGGTTGAAGACCGAGGGGACGATGTAGTCCTCGCGCAGCTCGTCGTCGGCGACGAGCTCGGCGATCCCGCGCGCGGCGGCCATCTTCATCTCCTCCGTGATGTCGCGCGCGCGGACGTCGAGCGCGCCGCGGAAGATGCCCGGGAAGCAGAGGACGTTGTTGATCTGGTTCGGGTAGTCCGAGCGGCCGGTGGCGATGATGCGCGCGTAGGGGGCCGCCTCCTCGGGCGTGACCTCGGGGTTCGGGTTGGCCATCGCGAAGACCATGGCGTCGTCCGCCATGCGCCCGAGCGCCTCGGGCGGCATCACGCGGGCGCCGGCGAGGCCGATGAAGAGGTCGGCGCCCTCGATCACGTCGGCGGGGCCGCCGGAGCGGCGCTCGGGGTTCGTCGCCTCCGCGAACCAGCGCTTCACGGGCGGCATGGTGCCGTCGAGGTAGTCGGCGCGCTCGGTGTGGAGCGCGCCGCGCGAGTCGCAGCCGATGATGCGGGTCACGCCCGCGGCGACGAGGATCTTGGCCGTGGCGACGCCGGCGGCGCCGAGCCCGACGATCAGCACGTCGAGGTCCTCGAGCCGGCGGCCGGTGATCTTGACCGCGTTGAGCAGCGCGGCGAGCACGACGACCGCGGTGCCGTGCTGGTCGTCGTGGAAGACGGGGATGTCGAGCGTCGCGCGCAGGCGCTCCTCGATCTCGAAGCAGCGCGGGGCCGAGATGTCCTCGAGGTTGATGCCGCCGAAGCCGGGCGCGATCGCCTCGACGGTGGCGACGATCGCGTCGGTGTCCTTGGTGTTGAGGACGATGGGAAACGCGTCGACGCCGCCGAACTCCTTGAAGAGCATGCACTTGCCCTCCATCACCGGCATCGAGGCCTCGGGGCCGATGTCGCCGAGGCCGAGCACCGCCGAGCCGTCCGAGACGACCGCGACCGTGTTGCGCTTGATCGTGTACTGGAAGGCCTTGTCGCGGTCGTCGTGGATCGCCATGCAGACGCGGGCGACGCCCGGTGTGTAGGCCATCGAGAGGTCGTCGCGGGTCTTGAGCGGGTGCTTGTTGTGCTGCTCGATCTTGCCGCCCACGTGCATCCGCAGCGTGCGGTCGGTGGAGTCGATCACCGTGGCGCCGTCCACGCCGTCGACCGCGGTGACGATCTCGCGGCCGTGCTCGTCGCCCGCGGTGTCGACCGTGATGTCGCGCAGCGTGTGGCCGCCCTCGAGCGAGACGAGGTCGACGGAGCCGATCGTGCCGCCCGCCGCGCCGATCGCGCTCGCGACCTTGCCGAGCATGCCCGGCCGGTGGTCGATCTCGACGCGGATGGTCAGGGAGTACTGGGCTGAGGTGGGGGCGGCCATGAAGGCGCGGAATCTTAGGTGACTAGGCTCTCAGCCGGGATGCGACAGCGACGAGCAGTCACGCTGGGCGGGCTGTTCGTGGCGCTGTTCCTCGTGCGCTTCATCGTCGACCGGCCGACGTTCGTCGGCGTGTCGTTCCTGCTGGTGCTGCCGGTGGTGCTGGCGGCCGTCTGGTTCGGGGTGCGCGGGGCGGTCCTGATGGCCTTCGCGGGGGCGCTCACCTTCTACGTCAGCGAGGAGCTGGACCCGTCCGTCGAGGTCGAGTCGTCCACCGTCCTGGCGGCGGCGCTCGTGCGGGGGTTCGGGCTCGCGGTGGCGGGCGTGTTCGTGGCCGTGCTGTTCGAGCGCCAGGTGAAGATCACGCGCGAGCTCGACGAGCTGGCGGCGACGCGTGACGCGCTGCGCCCATCGGCGATCGTGCCGCGCCCGTCGCTCGACCTCGCCGCGCACTACGTGCCGGTGCAGGACGGCGTGGGCGGGGACTTCTACCTGGCGGTCGAGGGGCCGCGCGGGAGCACGGTGCTGGTGGTCGGCGACGTGGTCGGCAAGGGCGTGACGGCCGCGCAGCGGGCGGTGTTCGTGCGCACGTCGCTGGTGACCTTCGCGCCGTTCGAGGACGACCCCGCGCGGTTGCTGACGCTGGCCAACGCGGCGCTCATCGACCGCGCCGGCACGTCGGTGGACTACGTGACGGCGGCCTGCGTCGTCCATCGCCCGGCGGACGGGACGCTCGCCTGGGCGCTGGCCGGCCACCACGCGCCGCTCGGGCTGGGGTCGGGGCGCGAGCTCGACCCTGCCGGCGCGGGCCCGCCGCTCGGGCTCGACCACGACCTCGATGTCACCGCCGCGACCATCCCGCTGAGCGAGGACGACGGCGTGCTGCTCTACACGGACGGGATCCTCGACGCGCGCGACGAGCACGGCGAGCGCTTCGGCGAGGAGCGGCTGAGCGCGCTGGTCGCCGGATATTCCGGCACGACCGCCGAGGGCGTGGTCGAGCACCTGCGGGTCGCGCTCGCCGACTTCACGCCGGCCGCCGGCGACGACGTCTGCCTGCTCGCGGCGCGCCATCACGGGTCGGCCGATTGGCGGCAGGAGGCGGCGCCGGTAGGCTCCGGGAGAGCCGGATGAACCGGGTCGATCCCCTCATCGCGCTCGAGCTGCCGGCCGAGCCGCACTCCGCCAAGGTCGCCCGCGACGCCGTCGCGGGGCTCGACGGCCACCTCGGCGACGTCTTCGCGGACGTCGTGCTCGTGATCTCCGAGCTCGTCACGAACAGCGTCCGCCACGCCGGGCTCGACGCGGGTGAGCCGGTGCAGCTGAGCGTCAACGTGGAGGGCGAGACGGTCAGGGTCGCGGTGCGCGACCCGGGGCCGGGCTTCAAGCCGCCCCGCGCGCCGACGGATCCGGCGCACGTCGGCGGCTGGGGCCTCGTGCTGGTGGAGCAGCTCGCGGAGAGCTGGGGCGTCGAGCACGACGGCGAGGCCAACGTCGTGTGGTGCGAGCTGAAGAAGCGATGAGCTTCGTGACCCGTACCGAGCGGGTGGGCACGGCGGCGATCGTCAGCTTCGTCGGCGAGCTCGACATCGCCTCCGAGGCGCCCGCGGCGGCGGCGTTCGAGGACGCGCTCGGCGACGGCGACGTGCTCGTCGCCGACCTGCGCGAGCTCACCTTCATCGACTCGACCGGCGTGCGCGTGCTGCTCGTCGCTCACCTGCACGCGACGAAGAGGGGGATGCGCTTCGGCGTGGCGCGGGGCGACGGGATGGTGCGCAAGCTGCTCGAGGTCACGCGCATCGACCAGCGCTTCCCGGTCGTCGACGACCCGGCGGAGCTGACGGGGGACGCCGCGGCTCAGTAACCGAGGCGGGAGAGGCGCTCGGCCTCTGCCTTGCGCTTCGCTTCGCGCTCGGCCCGGCGCTGCTCGTCGCGGGCCTTCTTGTCCTTCTGGTCGTCCTCGAGGCCGACGATGCGGACCTGGCGGCGCAGCGCGCCGTCGCGGCCCAGCGCGGCAAGCTCCTCGCGCCCGGCCGGGCGGTCGTCGCGCGGCCCGCGGCCACGGCCGCCACCTTCGTTGCGGCGCCCGCCGCCGCGACGGGGACGATCCTCGCGCGGGGGCGAGGCGACGGCCTTGACCTCACGCACGGGCGTGGCGGCCAGCCGGACCCAGGCCTGGAACACGGGATCCCCGGGCTTCAGCCCCTCGGCCTTCTCGCAGCACACGGCCGACCACTTCATGGTCTGCCCGTCCTCGCGGCGCGGGGGAGACAGCGCCTCACGGACGGCCTCCGCACCACCGACGCGCTCGACGGCGGCGACGAGCCGGGCCTGCACGCGAGCCGAGCGGGTCGCCTCGTTGACGGGCTCGGGCTCGGGAGCCGGGGTGGGAGCGGCGGGGGTCGGGGTCGCGTCGGCCGCGGGCGCCTGGACCTCGGGCGGCGCGCCCTCGGCGGGCGGCGCGGCGGCGGGGTCGGTCGGCGGCGCGTCGGCCGGCGGAGCGGCGGCCTCGGGCGGAGGGGTCGGGGCCGGCGTGCTCGGCTGAACCGGAGCGGTGTCGCCCTTCCGAACCTCGGTCAACCGCGAATAGAACGCCCTGCGATGCCGCTCGGCCGCGGACGGCCGGCGCCGCTTGGGCCGCGGCGGACGGCCGGGCTTGCCCTGCGCGGGCTGGCCCTGCGGAGCCCCGGCGGGAGTGGCGGCGGCCGGAGCGGCCGCGCCCTCGGGCGGAGCAGTCTGGGGCGCAGCGGCAGCGGCGGGCGACGCAGCTTCGGCCGGTGCGGCGGCTTCGGGCGTTGCGGCTGCGGCGGGCGGAGCAGCTTCGGCCGGGGCGGAGGCTTCGGGCGTTGCGGCTGCGGCGGGCGGCGCAGCTTCGGCGCGGCTGGCGTCGCGGCTGCGGCGGGCGGAGCAGCTTCGGCCGGTGCGGCGGCTTCGGGCGTTGCGGCTGCGGCGGGCGGCGCAGCTTCGGCCGGTGCGGCGGCTTCGCGGCGGCGCAGCTTCGGCCGGTGCGGCGGCCTCGGGCGTTGCGGCGCGGCGGCGGCGCAGTTTCGGCCGGTGCGGCGGCTTCGGGCGTTGCGGCTTCGGCCGGCGGCGCAGCTTCGGCCGGAGCGGAGGCCTCGGGCGTTGCGGCCGCGGCCGGCGGAGCAGTCTCGGCGGGTGCGGCGGCTTCCGGCGGAGCGGCTTCGGCCGGCACGGTGGCCTCGGCCGCGGGTGCTTCGGCGGCGGCAGGGGCTTCGGGCGTCGGAGCCTCGGCGGGCGGTGCCGCTTCGGCCTCGGGCGTCGGAGCCTCGGCGGTCGGGGCTTCCTCCGGTGGCGCGTCGGTGGACGCGGCGGGGGCCAGTTCGGGGGCGCTCTCCGAGGGCGTTGGCTCCGGGGCGGACGGCGGCTCGGCGGGAGTCGCGTCGGCCGGTGCCGGTGGGGCAGTTGCCTCGGGCGGAGGCGTCTTGTGCTCGGGCTCGGTGGTCTCAGGGGCCATGCGCGGTCAACCAGCCTATCGAGGGGTGCCGGGGCGAAGTCGCGCCGACGTATCCGCGTGCGCGACATAGAGTGTCAGGGGGATGCCCGACCGCAATGGAGATACCCCGCGTGAGCTGTTCCTGATCGACGGGAACTCGCTCGCCTACCGCGCGTTCTTCGCGCTCCCGGAGTCGATCGCGACCTCGGACGGGCGCCCCACGAACGCGATCTTCGGCTTCGCTTCGATGCTCGTGAAGATCCTCACCGACTACGGCGAGGTGCCGACCGTCGTGGTCTGGGACGCCGGCTTGTCGGGCCGCAAGGAGATGTCGGCCGACTACAAGGCCCAGCGCACCAGCAAGCCCGACCTGCTGAGCCTCCAATGGCCCCATCTGCGCCCGCTGGTGGAGGCGTTCGGCTACCGGAACATCTCGGTCGAGGGCTTCGAGGCCGACGACGTGATCGCCGCGCTGGTCGTGCAGGCGAAGGAGCGCCAGATCCCCGTGATGGTCGTCACCGGGGATCGCGACGCCTACCAGCTCGTCGACGACGGGGTGCGGATCATGACCACCTCCAGGGGCATCACGGACACGAAGGTGTATGACCGCGAGGGCGTGATCGAGCGCTACGGGATCCCGCCCGAGCTGATCCCCGACTTCATCGGCCTCAAGGGCGACACGAGCGACAACATCCCCGGCGTCCCGGGCATCGGGGACAAGACCGCGTCGGACCTGCTCCAGCGCTTCGGCGACCTCGAGACCGTGCTCGCGAGCGTCGACCAGATCTCCGGCGCCAAGCGCAAGCAGAACCTGACCGAGTTCGCCGACGCCGCGCGGCTCTCCAAGCAGCTCGCCACGACGATCTACGACGTCCCCATCGAGCTCGACCTCGAGGCGGAGGTCACCCGCCGCCCCGACCGCGCCGGCCTGCGCGAGATCTTCCGCGAGTGGGAGCTGCGCGACCCGCTCCGGCGCCTCGAGGAGGCGCTGGCGGAGGCCGACATCGAGGCGATCCCGCGGCCCGAGCAGCAGGACGCCAAGACGATCCCGGTGCGCCGCGGCAAGGCCAGCGACGTCGACATGCTCGGCGGCGACCCGCTCGCGCTCGTCGCGCTCGCGCCCGAGATCGCCGAGGGCGAGCTGATCCCGCGCGAGGAGCGCTGGCGCTTCGGCGCCTACGCGGGCGGCTCGCACGCGCTCGCGGGCGAGGTCGACGACCCGGCCGAGCTCGTCGCCGCCGCCAAGCACCGCCCCGTCGTCGCCCACGACGCCAAGGCGCTGGGCGACGTGCCGCCGAACCTCGTCTTCGACACCGAGGTCGCCGCCTACCTGCTCGATCCCGCCCGCCGCGGCTACCCGCTCGACGAGCTCGCCGAGGAGCGCGGGCTCGCGGTCAACGCCGAGGACGACCAGGCCGCGCTGGCCGTGCTCGTCCACACGCTCGCCGAGCGCCAGGCCGAGCAGATCAACGAGCGCGGGCTCGTGCACCTGCTCGAGCAGATCGAGCTGCCGCTCGTCCACGTCCTGCGCGAATGCGAGAAGCAGGGGATCAAGCTCGACACGGTCAAGCTCGAGGAGTCCGCCACCCGCATCCGCGCCGACGCCGCCCAGCTCGAGCGCGAGATCTGGGAGCTCGCGGGCGAGGAGTTCGTCATCGGCTCGCCCCAGCAGCTCGGCCACATCCTGTTCGAGAAGCTCGGCCTCAGCCGCAAGCGCCGCGGCAAGACCGGGTTCTCCACCGACGCCCGCGTGCTGCAGGCGATCCGCGGCGAGCACGAGATCATCCCCAAGATCGAGCGCTTCCGGGAGCTCTCGAAGCTCGCGCAGACCTACCTCGACGCGCTGCCGGCCTGGATCGGCGACGACGGCCGGCTGCACACGACCTTCAACCAGGTCACGGCCGCCACCGGCCGCCTCTCGAGCATCAACCCGAACCTCCAGAACATCCCCGTCCGCACCGAGACGGGCCGCGAGATCCGCGCCTGCTTCGTCGCCGAGCCCGGCAACGTGCTGATCTCGGTCGACTACTCGCAGGTCGAGCTGCGCGTGCTCGCCCACATCGCCAACGAGCAGGTGCTGCGCGACATCTTCCTGCGCGGTGAGGACGTGCACACCGAGACCGCCGCCGCCGTCTTCGACACCGCCCCGGACCAGCTCACGGTCGGCATGCGCTCGAAGGCGAAGATGGTCAACTACGGGATCGTCTACGGGCTCTCCGCCTACGGGCTCGCCGACCGCCTCCAGATCGAGCAGGAGGAGGCGCAGGAGTTCATCGACCGCTACCTCGAGCGCTTCCCCGCCGTCGCGCAGTTCATGCTCGACGCGGTCAAGCAGGCCGAGGAGCACGGCTACGTCTCGACGCTGTTCGGCCGCCGCCGCCAGATCCCGGAGATCCGGGCGCGCAACTGGCAGACGCGCAAGCTGGGCGAGCGGCTCGCGGTCAACTCGGTGATCCAGGGCACCGCCGCCGACATCATCAAGGTGGCGATGGTGCGCTCGCACGACGCGCTGCGCGCCGCGGACCTGAAGACGCGCTGCATCCTCCAGATCCACGACGAGCTGCTGTTCGAGGGACCCGCGGAGGAGGCCGAGCAGGCGACCGAGATCGTGCGCCGGGAGATGGTCGGCGCGGCCGAGATGGACCCGCCGCTGGCGGTCGAGTCCGGCGTCGGCCCGAACTGGCTCGACGCGAAGTAGTGGACCGCGACCTCGCGCTCGTCCTGACCATCGTGGCCGGGGGCATGCTCGCCCTGCAGACGCCGATCAACTCCACCCTCGGCGAGAGCGTCGGCACGTTCCAGGCGGCGTTCATCTCGTTCGCGACCGGCGCGGTCGTCCTCGCGGCTGATCGCCGCGCTGTCGCACGGCGGCCTCGGCCAGATCGCCGAGGTCCGCACGCCTCGCCCCCAGTACCTCATCGGCGGCGTGCTCGGCGCCTGCTTCGTGTCCACGGCGCTCGTGGCCGTGCGCACGCTCGGCGCCGGCGGGATCGTCGCCGCGTCGATCGCCGGCCAGCTGACGATGTCGGTGCTCATCGACCAGTTCGGCTGGCTCGGTCTGGACAAGGACCCGATCAGCGCGATGAAGGTGATCGGCGTCGTGCTGCTCGCCGCCGGGACGCTGCTCGTCATCCGGGGGTAGCCTCCAGGCATGGCCACTACCGACACCGCGACGCGCGTCCTGGACAACTACGTCGGCGGCCGCTGGACCGCGTCGTCGACCACCGACCTGCTCGACGTCATGAACCCCGCCACCGGCGAGGTCCTGGCGCGCGTGCCCCTCTCCACCGCCGCCGAGCTCGACGCCGCCGTCAAGGCCGCGCGCGAGGCGCTGCCCACCTGGCGCGCCGTCTCCGTCCCCGAGCGTGCGCGCCGCCTGTTCACGCTGCGCGAGAAGCTCGTCGTGCGCAAGGAGGAGATCGCGCGCACCGTCACGATGGAGATGGGCAAGACGCTGCCCGACGCCCGCGCCGAGGTCGGCCGCATGATCGAGATGGTCGAGGCGGCGTGCGCCGTGCCGACGACGATGCAGGGCTCGATCATCGAGGACGTCGCCCGCAACGTCGACGCCGAGACCGTGCGCCAGCCCGTGGGCGTGTGCGCCGCGATCGTGCCGTTCAACTTCCCGGCGATGGTGCCGTTCTGGTTCCTGCCCTTCGCGATCGCGTGCGGCAACACGTTCGTGCTCAAGCCGTCCGAGCAGGTGCCGCTCACGCAGTCGATGGTGTTCGAGGTGATCGACGAGCTCGACCTGCCCGACGGCGTGGTCAACCTCGTCAACGGCGGCAAGGAGATCGTCGAGGGGATCCTCGATCACGACGGGATCGACGCCGTGTCGTTCGTCGGCTCGGCCAAGGTCGCCCGCATCGTCTACGCCCGCGCCGCGGCCAGCGGCAAGCGCGTGCAGGCGCTCGGCGGGGCCAAGAACCACATGGTCGTGATGCCGGACGCCGTGCTCGACAAGACCGTCAGCGGCCTGCTCGGCTCCGCCTTCGGCGCCGCCGGCCAGCGCTGCATGGCGGGCTCGGTCGTCGTCGCCGTCGGTGACGCCCATGCGCGCCTGCGCGAGGCGCTGCGCGAGGAGGCGGCGAAGCTGCGCGTCGGCGACGGGCTCGACGAGGGCGTCGAGGTCGGCCCGCTGATCTCGCCCGCCGCGTGCGAGCGCGTGCGCGGCTACGTCGATCGCGCGGAGGCCGACGGCGCGGACATCGTGCTCGACGGGCGCGAGGCGCCGGACGGGTTCGTCGGCCCCACGATCGTCGACGGTGTCACGCCGGAGATGGAGATCTGGCGCGACGAGGTGTTCGGCCCGGTGCTGGCGATGGTGCACGCGGAGTCGCTCGACGACGCGATCGCCACCGTCAACGCGAGCGCGTACGGCAACGGCGTCTCGATCTTCACCGAGTCCGGCGCGGCGGTGCGGCGCTTCCGGCACGACGTCCAGGTCGGGATGATCGGCGTCAACGTCGGCGTCGCGGCCCCGGTGGCGTTCTTCCCCTTCTCGGGCTGGAAGGACTCCTTCCTCGGCGACCTGCACGCCCACGGTCCCGACGCGATCGAGTTCTACACGCGCAAGAAGACCGTCACCAGCCGCTGGTTCTCCGGTGGCGAGACCGGGCGGTATTTCGTAGAGTCCTGACCATGTGGGCGGTCATGAAGGAGAGCTTCTGGATTCTCCTCATCAGCCTCGTGGCGCTGTTCGTGTTCCTGCTCGCGCTCGGCGCCTACTCGCCCGGCGAGGTGGTCGGCCTCACGGTCGTCATGGTCGTGCTGTTCGTGCTCTGGGCGGCCCACGCGGTGTGGGCCACGCGGCGCGCGGAGAAGCGCGACCCGCGCGCCGTCGCGGCGCGCGAGCGGCGAGGGTTCTGACGCGCCTGCGCCGCCCGGCGCAGCCTGCCGAGCCGACCCCAGCCGTCCGCCACACCGCCACCGCCCCGAGCCGACGTCGCGGCGCTGCTCGCGGTCCAGCGCAGCGCGGGCAACGCGGCGGTCGGACGGCTGCTCGCCCGCCAGGAAGCGCCCGTGCACGAGCCGGCGGCGCCGTACGGCTACGAGGCCTTCCCGGGCACGGCGTTCGCGAGCCCGGAGGGCAGCGCGGAGCCGGACATCGATCCGAACGACGTCACGCAGGGCGCGATCGGCGACTGCTGGCTGGCGGCGGCGATGGCGGCCGTCGCGCGCGCCCGCCCGGAAGCCATCCGCGCGGCGATCAGCGCCCGTCCGGGCGACCGCTACGACGTCTCGCTCTACATCGACGAGCGCGGCGGGTTCTTCCGGCAGCCCGCGCCGCCGCGGACGGTGACCGTGTCGTCGAACCTCCCGGCGAGCGGTGGGCGCCCGGCCTTCGCGGCGCTCGGCGACACCGCGCCGAGCGGCTTGCGCGAGCTGTGGCCGGCGCTGATCGAGAAGGCGTACGCCGCGATGATCTCCGGCGGCTACGCGAGCCTGTCGGGCGACGTCGTCGCCGCGCGCGCCGGCGGCATCTCGGCCCTGCTCGGGGTCGGGGTGGTCCGGACTCCGGTCGCCGAGCGCACCCACGACGGGATCCTGGCGGAGATCGGCGCCGCGCTGGCCGGCCACCGGCCGGTGGTCTGCTCGACGCTGCCGGCGTTCAGCGGGTCCGCCCGCGAGCTGGCGGCGTTCCAGCAGGCGGCGCAGGGCAGCCCGATCATGTCCAACCACGCGTTCGCGCCGATCGCCGTGGACGGCCGCACGATCGTCCTCCAGGACCCCAACGACCACATCGACCGCCGCGTGCCGGTGGAGGCGTTCCGGCTGCTGTTCGAGGACTACGCGGTCGCGGGCGACGTCGTCGTGCCCAGCGACGGGACGACCGGGCCGGTGGAGCTCCCGCGGCACCACCTGCCCGAGCGCCTCTAGGCGTCCTGGTAGACCGTCACGACCTCGGTGTAGAACTCGCGCGCGGCGCGGCCCTGCTCGTGCGGGCCGAAGCCCGAGCCCTTGACGCCGCCGAAGGGACGTGGACGTCGGCGCCCGCGGTCTGCGAGTTGACGTGGAGGATGCCCGCCTCGAGCTCGTCCACGAATTGCTGGGTGGCGCCGAGGTCGCGGGTGAAGATCCCGGCCGAGAGGCCGAACTCGACGGCGTTGGCGCGCGCGATCGCGTCGTCGAGGTCGCTGAAGCGATAGAGCGAGGTGACCGGGCCGAACACCTCCTCGCAGGAGAGGCTCGCCTCGTCGGCGACGTCCTCGAACACCGTGGGGGAGACGAGGTAGGCGTCGTCGTCGCCGCGCCCGCCGCCGGCGAGCACGCTTCCGCCCTCGGAGCGGCCGCGCTCGATCGCGCCCAGCACGTCCTCCATCGCCTTCTCGTTGACGAGCGGGCCGACCTCGGTCTCGGGGTCGGCCGGGTCGCCGACCTTGCCGGACTCGACGCGCGCGAGGAACGTCTCGCGGAAGGCGTCGTAGACGGCGTCCTGCACGTAGATGCGGCGCGTCGCCGTGCACTTCTGGCCGGCCGACCAGAACGCGCCCGCGTAGGCGGCCTCGGCGGCGCGGGGGAGGTCGGCGTCGGCCATCACGATCAGCGGGTTGTGGCCGCCGAGCTCGAGTTGCGCGCGCTTGCCCAGGCGCCCGGCCTGCTCGCGGATGCCCTCGCCGACGGGCACCGAGCCGGTGAAGGAGATCGCGTGCACGCCGGGGTGCTCGACGAGCGGGGTGCCGACGTCCGCGCCGCGCCCGATGACGACGTTGAGTACGCCGCTCGGGATGCCGGCGTCGTCGAGCGCGCGGGCGATGTGCAGGCCGGTGAGCGGTGAGTCCTGCGCGAGCTTGAGCACGATCGTGTTGCCGTAGATCAGCGCCGGGGCGAGCTTCCAGACCGGGATCGCGGCGGGGAAGTTCCAGGGCGTGATCAGCCCGACGACCCCGACCGGGCGGTGCACGGTGTAGACGGCCCCGCCGGTGACCGCCTGCTCGTAGCGCTCGCCGACCGGGCGGAACGCCTCCCCGGCGTAGTAGCGGAGGATCTGCGCGGCGCGCGCCGCCTCCATGCGCGCCTCGCGCAGCGGCTTGCCCATCTCGCGCGTCATGTCCTGCGCGATCGCCTCGGAGCGCTCGTCGATCAGCGCGGCGGCCGCGGTGAGGACGGCGGCGCGCTTGGCGATCGGGGCGCCGGCCCAGCCCTTGCGGGCGTCGTCGGCGGCCTGGACGGCGACCTCGACGTCCTCGCGGGTCGAGCTCGGGAACTCGCCGACGACCTCGTCCGGTCGCGCCGGGTTGTGCTTCTCGTAGGTGTCGCCGGCGGCGCTCGGGCGCCACTCTCCGGCGATGAAGTTCGCAGGTGCGGTCATCGTGTCGGCCATGTCGTGATCCTATGGCGATGCTCGCCCCGACGGAGACGCGCTACGCCCGCAGCGCGATGGTCTCGAGCGCCGACCACGTCGCGACCGCCGCGGGCGTGGGGATGCTGCGCGCCGGCGGCAGCGCCGCCGACGCCGCGATCGCCGCCAGCGCCGTGCTGGCGGTGACCTGGCCGCAGCACTGCGGGCCGGGGGGCGACCTGTTCGCGATCGTCCACGTGCCGGGCGAGGACGAGCCCGCGGTGCTCAACGCCTCCGGCCGCGCGGGCGCGGGCGCCGACCCGGACCGGCTGCGGGCGGAGGGGGAGACGAGCGTGCCGCTGCACGGCGACGTGCGCGCCGTCACGGTCCCGGGCTGCGTGGACGGGTGGGTCGCGCTGCACGCGCGCTTCGGGCGGCTGGCGCTGAGCGAGGTGCTCGAGCCGGCGCGGCGGCTGGCGGCCGACGGGTTCGCGGCGAGCCCGGGGCTGGTGCGGGCGGCCGCGCACGAAGCGGCCCCGTTTGCGGTGACAGAGGCGGGCACGGTCGTCCGGCGGCCCGGCATCGCGGCCGCGCTCGCGGCGGTCGCGGAGCACGGCCGCGACGGGTTCTACGCGGGACCCTTCGGCGCGGGGCTGCTCGCGCTCGGGGACGAGTTCGCCGCCGCCGACCTGGAGCGGCCGGGCGCGGACTGGGTCGCGCCGCTCGGGCTGCGCGTCTGGGGCCGGCAGGGCTGGACCGTGCCGCCGAACTCGCAGGGCTACCTGACGCTCGCGTCCGCCTGGATCGCGGAGGGGCTGGAGCTCTACGAGCCGGGCGACGCGCGCTGGGCGCACGGGCTGATCGAGGCGGCCAAGGCCGCCCGCCGCGACCGCGACACGCTCCTGCACGAGGGCGCCGACGGACGCGCGCTGCTGGCCGCGCCGCGGCTGGCCGAGCAGCGCGCGAGCATCGACCCCGAGCACGCCTCGGAGCTCGTGCGGCTGCGCGGCGACGGCGGCACGATCGGGCTCGCCGCCGTCGACCCGGAGGGCATGGGCGTCGCGCTGATCCAGTCGAACTTCAACGGCTGGGGGAGCGGGCTGTTCGTCGAGGGGATCGCGCTCCACAACCGCGGCGCGGCGTTCTCGCTGCAGGAGGGCGCGCCCACCGAGTACGGGCCCGGGCGGCGCCCGCCGCACACGCTCTCGCCGCTGATCGTCTGCCGCCCCGACGGCTCGCTGCACACCGTGCTCGCCACGATGGGCGGGCAGGCGCAGCCGCAGATCCTGCTGCAGCTGCTGGCGCGCCGGCTGCGGGCGGGGCAGAGCCCCGCGGACGCGCTCGCGGGCGGGCGCTGGACGCTCGACGGCGACGCGGTCGCCGTCGAGGCGCACGCTCCCACCGACTGGTTCGCCGGCCTGCCGGCGCGCGGCCACCGCCTGCGCCCGCGGCCGTCCTGGAGCGACGACTTCGGGCACGCCCATCTGATCGCCGTCGAGGACGACCACCTCGCGGGCGCGGCCGATCCGCGAACCGGCTCCGGCAGCGCGAGCGGGTTCTAAACTAGGCTGGAGCCATGAGGGAGCTGCTCGACGACATCCGCCGCTGGCGTGAGGAGGGCGAGGACGTGGTGGTCGCCACCGTCATCGGCACCCGCCGCTCGGCTCCGCGCCCCGTCGGCTCCTCCTTCGCGGTCTCGAGCAGCGGCGAGTTGTGCGGGTCCGTCTCCGGCGGCTGCGTCGAATCGGCGATCGCCCAGGAGGCCGAGGAGGTCTTCGCGAACGGCAAGCCCAAGCTGCTGACCTACGGCATCTCCGACGACGAGGGCTGGAACGTCGGCCTGCCCTGCGGCGGCGAGATCGACGTGTTCGTGGAGAAAGTGGAGTGAACCTGCTCGACCGCCTGGCCGCCGTCCAGGAACGGGGCGGCCGCGCGGTGCTGTTCACCGTCGTCGAGGGCGAGGACGCGGGAGCGAAGTTCCTCGTCGAGGAGGGCGAGACCGGCGCCGAGCTCGCGGAGCAGGCCGACGAGGTCATCCGCGGCGCGCGCAACACGCTGCTCGACCTCGGCGACCGGAAGGTGTTCGGCGAGGTCTACATGCCGCCGCCGCGGCTGTTCATCCACGGCGCGGTCGACACCGCCGAGGCGCTCTGCCACGCGGCCAAGCACCTCGGCTGGACGACGATCGTCGCCGACGCGCGGCGCGCGTTCGCAACCACCCGACGCATCCCCAGCGCCGACGAGCTGATCGTCGAGTGGCCGCTGAAGGCGACCGCCCGCGTCGCCCCCGACCACCAGACCGCGATCGTCGTGCTCACCCACGACGCGAAGTTCGACCAGCCCGCGCTGGAGGCCGCGCTCGCGAGCGAGGCCTTCTACATCGGCGCGCTCGGCTCCCGCCGCAACCAGGAGAAGCGGCGCGCGCGCCTGCTCGAGGCCGGCGTGCCGGAGGAGGCGCTCGCGCGCATCGCCGGGCCCTGCGGGCTCGACATCGGCGCCGAGAGCCAGGAGGAGACGGCGCTCTCGATCCTCGGCGAGATCCTCGCCGTCCGCGCCGGCCGCTCCGGCGGGTTCCTGCGCGACGCCAAGCGCCGGATCCACGCGCAGGAAGACGCGCCGGCCCCCTCGCCCGCGGCCTGACGCGACGCGCGTCGCGCCACTAGGGTGGCGCCCGTGGACGCCGGGATCCAGAAGGTGCTCGACGGGATCAACGCCCTCGCCTCCGGAGGGCCGCCCGCGCACGAGGTGCCGGTCGAGCAGGCGCGTGCCGGCCACGAGCAGGAGACCAAGCTCCTCGCCGGGCCGGGCGACGAGGTCGGCGAGGTCCAGGACGTCGAGATCGCCGGCGCCGGCGGGCCGATCCGCGTGCGCATCTACGTGCCGCTCGAGCCCACCGGCGGCGTGCTCTCCTACCTCCACGGCGGCGGCTGGGTCGTCGGCTCGATCGAGTCCTTCGACACCACCTGCCGCGCGCTCGCCAACGCGTCCGGCGCGGTCGTGGGGAGCGTCGGCTACCGGCTCGCGCCCGAGAACCCGTTCCCCGCCGCGCTCGAGGACTGCGTCGCCGCGACCAAGGCGCTCGCCGAGCGCTACCCGGACGAGCCGCTGGCGGTGGGCGGCGACAGCGCGGGCGGCAACCTCGCGATCGGCGTGGCGCGGCGGCTGCGCGACCAGGTCCGCGTTCAGCTCCTGATCTACCCGGTCACCGACGCCGGCCTCAACACCCCCTCGATGCGCGACTTCAAGACGCGCTACGGCCTCACCGCCGCCGGCCTGAAGCGCTTCTGGAACCTCTACCTCGACGGCGCCGACGGCTTCCAGCCCGACACCTCGCCGCTGCGGGCCGACGACCTGGCCGGCGTGCCGCCCGCGTTCGTGCTGACCGCCGAGTTCGACGTCCTGCGCGACGAGGGCGAGGCGTTGGTGGGCAAGCTGCGCGAGGCGGGGGTCGACGTCACCCACCGCCGCTACGAGGGCGTCATCCACGGCTTCTGGCGCTGGATGCAGGCGACCCCGAAGACGCGCGAGGCGATCGACGAGGCCGGCGCGTGGCTGCGCCGCGAGCTGACGTGAGCACGATGCGGCGGATCGACGGCGACGGCGTCACGCTGGCGGTCCAGGACGAGGGTGAGGGCACGCCCGTCCTCCTCATCCACGGCTTCCCCGACTCGCACCACCTGTGGCGGCACCAGGTGCCGGCGCTCGTCGGCGCGGGCAAGCGGGTCATCGCGCCCGACCTGCGCGGCTTCGGCGAGTCGGACAGGCCGCAGGAGGTCGCCGACTACGGCGTCCGCCACAGCGTGGCCGACCTGCTCGCCGTGCTCGACGCGCTGGAGGTGGAGCGCGCCCAGGTCGTCGGCCACGACTGGGGCGCCGCCGTCGCGTGGGCGCTCGCGGCCTTCGTGCCCGAGCGGGTCGAGCGCCTCGTCGTGCTCTCGGTCGGGCATCCGCAGACGTTCGCCGAGCCGACGATCGAGCAGCGCGAGAAGTCCTGGTACATGCTGCTCTTCCAGTTCGAGGGCGTCGCCGAGGAGATGCTGCAGCGCGACGACTGGCGGCTGATGCACGAGTGGCTGCGCGGCAACGGCGACGTCGAGCGCTACCTGGCCGACCTGCAACGGCCCGGCGCGCTCACCGCGGCGCTCAACTGGTACCGCGCCAACGTGGCTCCGAGGGTGCGCGAGGGATCCGCGTTCCCCGCCGTGACCGTGCCGACGCTCGGCATCTGGAGCAGCGGTGACGACTACCTGACCGAGGCGCAGCTGGCGCGCTCGGGCGAGGCGGTCGAGGCGGAGTGGCGCTACGAGCGGATCGAGGGCGCCAGCCACTGGATGCAGATCGACGAGCCCGACCGGCTCAACGAGCTGCTGCTCGACTTCCTCGCCTAGGCCGCGATCTCCTCGGCGTCCTCGCGCGGCAGCGCCGCCGCGGGCGCGGGCAGCGCGAAGTCCGGCGGGGCGATGCGCCAGTAGTGCCCGAAGGCCCAGGCGGCGGCGCGGCGGTGGGTCATCGAGCGCACGAGCGCGTCGCGGGCACGCGGGCGCAGGCGCCACACGGTGTCCTGCCAGCGCTTCATCCACGCGAACTTCCAGGCGCGCTCGGCGGAGAAGTGGGCGTAGCGGACCAGCGCCTCCTCGCGCGACTGCTCGCCCTCGAGCACGGCCCGGATCTCCCGCCCCGCGGCGATCCCGAAGTAGAGCGCCGTGCGGATCCCCTCGGCGGTCAGCGGGATGCAGTGGCCGGCCGAGTCGCCGACGAAGAAGACGCCGTCGGCGGCGGCGGGGCGGATCGCGTGCGGGATCCAGTTGCCCTGGTAGCCGTCGGGCGGGAGGCCGAGGTCGGCGGCCAGGCGGACGGTCGGGTCCTTGACGTGGTGGCGCGGCTCGAAGGACCCGACGCCGATGCGGACCTCGTCGCCGGCCGGGAACGCCCAGCCGTAGCCCGACTCGATGTAGCCCTTGTGGATCCAGACCTCGAGGTCGTCGCCCGTGCCGGCCGGATGGACCTCGAGCCCGCGCGACATCAGCGCCTCGGGCGGGGTGACCTCGCGGTCGGGGTCCAGCAGCCGCCGCCAGCCCAGCGCGTCGACGATCAGCTCCGCCGAGACGTCGCCGCGGTCGGTGTGGATGACGTCGCCGGTGCGGCCCGGAGACCTTGGCCGTCTCGAACTCGGTGTAGGGCCCGCGCTGCTCCCACAGCAGCTCGCACACGAGCCGGTAGTCGAACGTGGAGAACGTCCACGGCAGCGGCCAGCGGGCCGTGATCGTCGGCGTGTGGAAGACGAGCGCGTCGAAGGTCTGGAGGATCGCGGACTCGAGGCCGAGGTTGACCAGCCACTCCGTCGGAGCGGCGCACGCGGAGGTCTGTCGCTCGCCGATCTCGTAGCGGTCGAGGACGAGCACGCGGGCGTCGGTCGCGCGCAGCTCGCGCGCCACGGCGAGCCCGGCGAACGAGGCGCCGCAGACGACGACGTCGAAATCCCCGCTCAGCGGGGTCCGATCGGCCCCGCGCTTTGTGGCTCGTACTGGCATCTTCGCTACAGTATCTCGCCGTTCATGGAAGCCACTTTGACCCCAGAAGCCCCGACCGATCTGAGGATCGTCGAGGGCTCAAACGGGATGCTGATCGAGGTTGATGGTCAGATCCTTCCCAACTACGACGCGACGATCGTCCCCTTCGAAGAAGGCGACGTCGTCACCGGCAAGGTCGTTCGGATCGACAAGGACGAAGTCCTCATCGATATCGGATACAAGAGCGAAGGGGTTATCCCCAACAACGAGCTCTCGATCCGTAAGTCCGTCGACCCTTCAGAGGAGGTCGAGCTCGGAGAAGAGGTCGACGCTCTCGTTCTCACGAAGGAGGATCAGGACGGCCGCCTGATCCTGTCCAAGAAGCGTGCTCGCTTCGAGCGCGCCTGGCGCCGCATCGAAGGCGCCGCGGAATCCGGCGAGCCCGTCACCGGCTCGGTGATCGAGGTCGTCAAGGGCGGCCTCATCGTCGACCTCGGCGTGCGCGGCTTCCTGCCCGCCTCGCTGGTGGACATCCGCCGTGTCCCGAACCTGGACGAGTACCTCGGCCAGAACATCGAGACGAAGGTCATAGAGCTCAACCGCTCGCGCAACAACGTCGTCCTGAGCCGCCGCGCGGTCCTCGAGGAGGAGCGCAAGGAGCAGCGCCAGGCGATTCTCGAGCGCCTGCAGCCCGGGCTCGTGATCGAGGGCCAGATCTCGAACATCGTCGACTTCGGCGCGTTCGTCGACCTCGACGGCATCGACGGCCTGATCCACATCTCCGAGCTCTCGTGGTCGCACGTCAACCACCCGAGCGAGATCCTCTCGATCGGCGACACCGTGCAGGTGAAGGTGCTCGATATAGACCGTGATCGCCAGCGCATCTCCCTGGGGCTCAAGCAGACCCAGGAGGATCCGTGGCAGCGGGTCGTCGACACCTACAACGTCGGTGACGAGCTCGAGGGCAAGGTCACCAAGGTCGTCGCGTTCGGCGCCTTCGTCGAGATCCTCGAGGGCGTCGAGGGGCTCGTCCACATCTCAGAGCTCGCCCAGCACCACGTCGAGAACCCGCGGGAGATCATCCAGCCGGGCGACGACGTGAAGGTCAAGATCCTCGAGATCGACTCCGAGCGGCGCCGCCTCTCGCTGTCGATCAAGCGGGTCGAGGGCCAGGTGCTGCCG
>CAWBCU010000036.1:0-124003 GCA_963787335.1 uncultured Solirubrobacterales bacterium | reverse complement strand
TGACGGAATGCTCGGCCCGCTTCGCGGCGATGAACCCGAACACCGTCACCGGGTCCCGCTGTCCTTGGCGAAGAAGGCCGCCGCTTTTTTCAGGATCTCGCGCTCTTCGGCGAGGATCCGATTCTCGCGACGGAGCCGGCGCAGCTCCTCACGTTCGTCGCTGTTCAGGCCGTCGCGGCGACCCTCGTCAATGTCGATCTGGCGCGCCCAGTTGCGCAGCGACTGAGGCGAGACACCGAGCTCTGAAGCGAGCACAGGCACCGACTTGCCGCTGCGCTTGAGCAGCTCGACCGCCTCACGGCGGAACTCCAATGAATACGGCGCAGGCATGAACACTGATCCTCACTGCCAGGCCAGACGGCCCAGCGATCAAGTGTCCACGAGACCGGGGGAACTCCATGGCGACGTCCCCGGACAATGAGTTGCGTCCATTCTCGACGCTGAAGTTGCACCGCTGGCTCCATCGTTGTACTCATTGCTCAACTATCCGGGAGCGTGAATCAATGGTGCGCTGGCTCGTTGCGAGCTCCGTATTCGCCTGTGTCTGCGGTTGTGTTTTCGGGGCTTTTCCAGCGCTCGGCGCGGTATCTGCGGCGGGGAGCGGGCCGGGCGGCGCTCCGGGCGTGCAAGCTCACGCGGCAGGGATCCCGCCGTTCTTGAAGAACATCGGCAAGCGCTGGGTCAGAGTGCCGCCAGAGCAAATCAAGAGCTTTCGCGAAGAAGACCATCAAGCGCGCTGAAAGATGACTCTGTTCGGGCGGCACGGAATGCGTGTTCCCGTTCCCTGAGCGGTTCTGCTCTCAGAAAGCCCGGAATGGCCTCGGTCAAGCCATGTACGTCGGTGGAGTCCCTGGAGTATGGACCCGCTCGTACTCGCCCCGCCAACTGTTCGGTCCATCTCTTGTGGTCGGACGGGTGTACTACCTCACCTGCTGGGTTTTGGGTGACAGGATCAACGGTCTGTACGGATCCACCACAAACCTTTGGTACCGGGTGACGAACGGAGGCTATGTCTCCGATGCTTTCCTCTACACCGGAACCGACTATGTGATCAACGGCGTGGAACATTGCTGAGAGGCCAAGCTCTACGTGATCACCTAATCGGGCCCCCGCCCTCGCAGAGTATGAGGAACAACAGCATGTCGGCGTCCGACATCGCGACGGTGCTGTTCAGGACCCCCGATTCGATTAAACTGATCCTCGACTTCGAGGCAAGACCGAACCACTACCTCATGCAGCGGCAAGAGACAAACACTGCGGCCAAGGATGCGACTCTCCCCCCAGCCCCTCGCCAGCACTGCACCCACCCCTGTGGTCCCGCTGTGCCAGAACGCGGCGTCGTAGCTAAGGGCACGAGCAGCGAGCGGATCGACAGGCCCGCTCACTTCGGCTAGCTCCTCGACGCTGCGGAGACGCCGCCGCAGGGGGCCTGCGACGCGGACGATGAGGGGGACCGATGATCCGGCGCGAAGGGCCCCCGCTGCCCAGGTGCCGGCGCCCCGCAGTGACTGACGTAATGCCTGCCAACCCTGGGCACCACCGCGAGGCGCTGCGGTGGGCGCGGGCCACTCGCGGCGAGTGCTCCTATTCGCGTGAGGCTGTCGCGTAAAGGGGTGCTGTCCGGCGGGTTTAAGACGATTCGGGATGGGGCAGAACTTCATCGCGTGTGATCGCGAGCAGACGTTTCTGATGCCGCCGGATGTCCGTGAGTGGCTGCCGGAGAGTCACCTCGCGTGGTTCGTCATCGATGCCGTCGAGGAGATGGATCTGGCCGCGTTCTACGCGGCCTATCGCGCCGACGGGCACGGTCGGCCGGCCTATGAGCCGGCGATGATGGTGGCGCTGTTGCTTTACGCCTACGCGCGCGGGATCAGGTCCTCGCGGGCGATCGAGCGCGGCTGCGAGGAGGATGTTGCTTATCGGGTGATCGCGGCGCAGCAGCGGCCTGATCACGCGACGATCGCGCGCTTCGTCGAGCGTCATGAGGACGCGTTGGCCGGCCTGTTCGGCGCGGTGCTCGGGCTCTGCGCGCAGGCTGGTCTCGCGAGGGTCGGGGTGGTCGCGATCGATGGCACGAAGGTGCTGGCGAACGCCAGCCGCGACGCGAACCTCGATTACGAGCAGATCGCGCGCGAGATCCTCGAGGAGGCCCAAGCGGTCGACGCCGCCGAGGACGAGGCCTACGGGGAGGCGCGCGGCGACGAGCTGCCGCCCGAGCTGACCAGCTCGCAGGGGCGTCGCAAGTGGCTGCGCGAGGCGCAGCGCGAGCTGGACCGACGGCGCGAGCAGGAGGCCCGCCCGGTCCCGCGCTCACGGCCCGCGCGATTGAAGGAGGCCAAGCGCCGCCTCGACGAGCAGCTGTTCACCGAGTGCCGGGCCAACGCGGCCTATGAGGCCTACCGGGCGCGCGGGGTGATGCGAAACGGCCGGCGGCTGGGACCGAACACGACACCGAAGCCCTACCAGCCGCCGGAGATCCCGGAGGGCCGGATCAATCTCACCGACCCCGACTCGCGCGTCGTCAAGGGCCTGCGCGGCTTTATCCAGGGCTACAACGCCCAGGCCGTCACCACCGAGGACCAGGTCGTCATCGCCGCCGAAGTGATGGTCGCCTCACCCGACTTCGGGCATCTCGAACCGATGCTCCACGCCGCCCGCAGCGAGCTCGAGGCGGCCGGCGTCACCGACGCAACCGGAGGTGGTGCTCGCCGACGCCGGCTACTGGCACCACGAGCAGATGAACGCGATCACCGAGCGCGGGATCGAGCTGCTGATCCCACCTGACTCCAGCCGCCGCAAAGGCGCCCGACCAGGCTGGGAAGGCGGCGCCTACGCAGCGATGCGCGAGCGGCTCGCGACCGACCGCGGCGCCGAGCTCTACGGCAAACGCCAGCCGATGATCGAGCCCGTCTTCGGCCAGACGAAGTTCAACCGCCGCATCGATCGCTTCCAGCGACGAGGCAGACACGCCGCCCGCACGGAATGGCGGCTCATCACCGCCACCCACAACCTCCTCAAGCTCTGGCGGCACACGACCGGCGCCGACGCCAGCCTGAGCACCGGCCGCGCTCGGCCGGCTGCTCGCCGCCGGCCGCCCGACGCTCACACCGACACCACCCGCACCCCGAGCCGCCAACCCTTTACGCGACAGCCTCGCGTGGACGGAGCACTGACTCGCGCCGCGCCCGACCACCCCCCGCCTGGCCGTAAACGTTCCTCCGGTGGGTGGCAGGAAAGGGCGCTTCGGGCCGGCGAGCTTTTCGGCCCTTTTTTTTTTTTTTTTTTTTTTTTTAAAAAAAAAAAAAAAATATATATATATTCTCACCCCTGCTCTTGCCCGCCGTAAACGTTCCTCCGGTGGGTGGCAGGAAAGGGCGCTTCGGGCCGGCGAGCTTTTCGGCCCTGGCAACAGCGCAACGTGTCGCCCGCACGCGGAGAAAAGTCGACGGCGGGTTCCATTTCCTGACAGGACCCGCCGGCCACCCGCGCTGGACCCTCGTCCGGATGCTGAGGCTGCTGAAGCCGACCGGGCTCCTTCAGCCGCGCACGAGCTGCGCGCCCTCGACGAGGGCGCGCAGCTTCGCGTAGGCGAGGTCGCGGGAGAGGTACTTCATCCCGCAGTCAGGGCCGACCTGAAGGCGCTCCGCCGGGATCACCTCGAGCAGCGCCTCGATGCGCGCGGCGACCTCTGCAGGCGTCTCCGCATCCTCGCGCGCGAGGTCGAGCACGCCGACGATCACGGTCTTGCCGGCGATCGGCTCCAGCACCGCCGGGTCGAGCTTCGGCTGGGCCGCCTCGACCGCCAGGACGTCGGCGGCGCAATCGGCGAGCTCGGCCAGGAACGGGTAGCCGGACGGCCGGTCGTGCACCACGTGGGCGTAGCCGAAGCAGGTGTGCAGCGCGGTCGTCCCGGTCGCGCCCGCGAGCGCGCGGTCGATCGCGGGCAGCGCGAACGCGCGCGCCTTCTCCGGCCGCGACTGCAGCCACGGCTCGTCGATCTGGACGATGTCGGCGCCCGCCGCGAACAGGTCGCGGACCTCCTCGTTGACCGCCACGGCGAGGTCCATCGCCAGCTCGGCCTCGTCGTCGTAGGCCTCGTTGACGGCCTGCTGGCTCATCGTGAACGGGCCGGGCAGCGTGATCTTGATCGTGGCGTCGGTGCGGCTGCGTAGGAAGCGCAGGTCGTCGACCTCGACCGGCCGCGTGCGGCGGACCCTGCCGACGATCCGCGGCACCGCGTTGGTCCCGCCGGCGCGGCCGGGGACGATCGCGGGGTTGTCGATGTCGAAGCCCTCGAGCGCGGTCGCGAAGCGGTTCGAGTAGCTCTCGCGCCGGATCTCGCCGTCGGTGACGATGTCCACCCCGGCGCGCTCCTGGTCGGCGATCGCGAGCGCGGTGGCGTCGTCCTGCGCCTGCGCGAGATACGGCTCCGCGACGCGCCACAGCTCCCGCGCGCGGATGCGCGGCGGCAGCGAGCCGCGCAGCTTCTCGCGGTCGATCAGCCAGTCCGGCTGCGGATAGCTGCCGATGACGGTGGTGGCGAGGGCAGGCGACGACACGGCCGCGAACCCTACGGGCTAGCGGTCGGCGACCACGAGGTTGCGGCCCTGCGCCTTGGCGACGTAGAGCGCGCGGTCGGCGCGCCGGATGGCGTCCGTCGGGTCGGTGCGAGCTCCGTCGGGGCAGGCCGCCACGCCGATGCTGATCGTCACGACGCCGGTCTCGTTCTCGGCGTGCGCGATCCCGAGCGCGTGCACCGCTTCGCGCATCCGCTCGCAGACGATCAGCGCGCCTTCGAGCGACTGCTCGGCCAGCAGCACCAGCAGCTCCTCGCCGCCGAAGCGGTAGACGGCGTCGCTGGTGCGGCTCTCGCGCTCGAGCGCCGCGGCGACCGCGCACAGGACGTCGTCGCCCGCCTGGTGGCCCTGGCGGTCGTTGAGCGTCTTGAAGTGGTCGAGGTCGCACAGCAGCACGCAGTAGGAATGGCCGTAGCGGACCCGCCGCGCGTCGTAGGACACGAGATCCTCCTCGAGCCGCAGCCGGTTCCCGAGGCCGGTGAGCGGATCGCGACGCGCCTGCGCGGCCAGCACCGAGTTGAGCCGCCCGAGCTCGTTCTCGATCCGCCGGCGCTCGGTGATGTCGCGGAACACCACGAGCGCGCCCGTGACGGTGTCGCCCTCGCTGATCGGGGTGGTCGTGTACTCGACGGGGAAGCTCGCCCCGTCGCGACGCCAGAAGACCTCGTGGCAGACGGTGCGCGGGATGCCCTGCTCGAGCGTGCCCGTGCACGGGCAGTCCGCGGCCGGGTTGGGTGTCCCGTCCTCGCGGCTGTGATGGACGAGCTCGTGATGGCGGCGGCCCAGCGTCTCCTCGAGGGAATGGCCGGTCAGCACGGTCGCGGCGGGGTTGGCGAAGGTGACCCGCCCCTCCAGGTCGAGCCCGTAGATGCCGTCGGCCGCAGAGTTCAGCAGCGCCGTGTTCTGCCGGCTGGCCTGCTCGAGGCGCTGCCGGGTGTGCGCGAGCCCGGTGATGTCCTGCACGGTCCCGACCATCCGGACGGCCTGCCCGGCGTCGTTCTCCAGCATCCTCCCGCGGACGTGGATGACCCGCTCGACGCAGCCGGGCCGCAGCACCCGGCACTCGAGGTCCACCGGCGGCCCGCTCGCGATGGTCTCCTCGCCCGCGGCCTGGATGCGCGCGCGATCGGAGGGATGGATGGCCGCGAAGTAGGCCTCGTAGCTGGCGGCGACGTGGTCGGGGTCGTAGTCGAGGATGCGGTAGAGCTCCGGCGACCAGCTCACCACGTTGGACGAGACGTCCCACTCCCAGCTCCCGAGCGACGCGATCTTCTGCGCCTCGGCGAGCTGCGCCTCGCTGCGGCGCATCTCGTCCTCGGCCGCGATGCGCATGCTGATGTCGCGCGTGAAGGCGGCCGCTCCGACGATCCTGCCCGTGTCGTCGCGGATCGGCGACATCGAGATCGAGACGTCGATCCGGCGCCCGTCCTTGGCCATCCGCTGCGTGTCGACCTGGCGGACGGTGTCCCCGGCGCGCACGGTCTCGAGCAGGGTGCCCGACCCGCCGCGCCGCTCGGGCGGCACCAAGATGGCGATCGACTCCCCGAGCGCCTCGGCCGCTGAATAGCCGTAGAGCCGCTCCGCCGCAGGGTTCCAGTCCGTGATCTTCCCGTCGAGCCCGAGCCCGATGACCGGGTCCTCGGACGACTCGACGATGGCGGCCATCCGGTACAGCGCCGCGACCGGATCGCGCAGGAGATCCGAGAGACCCATCCGGTGTCATCGGTCCCCCTCGCCGCTAGCTTGAACCCGAGGACCCCGAACCGAGGAGACGAGATGCCAGACAGCGATGTCCAGACCGGCTACGCGCCGGCCAATGGCCTCAACATGTACTACGAGAGCCACGGCCAGGGCCCGCCGCTGATCCTGCTCCACGGCGCGTACATGACGGCCGAGATGATGGGGCCGCTCGCCGTCGGGCTGGCCGCGACGCGGCAGGTGATCGTGCCCGAGATGCAGGCGCACGGCCGCACCGCCGACGCCGACCGCCCGATCACCTACGAGCAGATGGCGGACGACACGGCGGCGCTGGCCCGCCATCTCGGCTTCGAGCAGGCCGACGTCATCGGCTACAGCATGGGCGGCGGCACGGCTTTGCAGCTGGCCATCCGCCACCCGGGCCTGGTCCGGCGGCTCGTCGTCGCCTCCGCGGGCTACCGCTACGACGCCATGCCGCCCGAGGCGATCGCGATGTTCCCCTCGATCACGCCCGAGATGTTCGCCGGCAGCCCGATGGAGACGGAGCACCAGCGGCTCTCCCCGGACCCGGGCGGCTTCCCGACGCTGGTCGAGAAGCTCAAGACGCTCGACACGACGGACTTCGCCTGGCCGGACGACGACATCCGCGCGATCGCCGCCCCCACGCTGATCGTGCTCGGCGACTCCGACGGCGTGCGTCTGGAGCACGCCGTCGAGATGTTCAAGCTGCGCGGGGGCGGGGTGATGGGCGACCTCTCCGGGATGCCGGAGTCCCAGCTCGCCGTGCTCCCCGGCACCTCCCATTTCATCCCGCCCGGCTCGGGCCTCCTCGACCGCGCGGAGTGGCTGCTCGCGATGATCCCGCCGTTCCTCGACCCGGCCTAGGACGCGCTGAGGTAGTCGTTGCAGGCGGACGGGTCGCCCGACTCGAAGCCGGTGTTCCAGGCCTCTTCGCGCTGCTCGGGGGTGCCGTGGTGCCCGGGGGCGCCGGTGTTGAAGTCGCCGACGGCGAGCGCGGCGTCGAGGGCCTCCTGGACGTCGCCGTCCTCGAGCCGGTTCTCGTCATTGGCGCTCTTGGCCCAGGTACCGGCGTAGCAGTCGGCCTGGAGCTCGAACGCCATCGTCGGGACCTGCTGCCCGTACTTCTCGAACAGGCCGAGCTCGTCCTGGATCTGGTGGCCGTACTCGTGGGCGACGATGTAGGCGACCGAGAAGTCCCCGACGGTGCGGCCGTAGCCCTGCGAGCTGCCGGGCAGCGCCTGGTCGAGCGCGCCGTTGTAGATGTCGGTGGCGAACTTCTGCGAGATGTAGATCGTGTCGTCGCCCGGGCAGTAGGCCGCGGCGGAGTCGCCGAGCGTGCCGCTCTCGTCACCGCAGGCGCTGGCCGCGGTCTGGCCGGCCGGGATCCACGCGTAGCTGACCCGCGGCTCCGGCAGGCCGGAGTCCTTGAACGTCTTGGTCCAGTAGGCGTCGACGTCCTTCGTCACCGCGGTCAGGAGCTGCTCCATGTTCTCCGGTTGAGCGCTGTCCTCCGAGCCGAGGATCAGGTTCTGCGACGGCTCCGGCTCTGCGGGGTCGTACGCGAGGGCGAGCGACTGCGAGGCGGCCCCGAGCGCCAGGACGACGACGGCGCCGGCCAACAATCGACGGCGGGTGGGTGGCTTCATGTGGGTGTCTCCTTGGGACTCGTGAAAGGTGACGGCCCAGTGAGCCACTTCCGTCTAAGACCCTCAGGTGAGCGGGCTAACGGTTCCTAAGCGCAGAGGACAACGTTCGCCGTGTAGGCCCGCGGGCGAATGGGCAGCCCATGAGGAGCGATGCCCGGCCACTCCCCCACCGTGACGCTCTCCGACGACGGCGCGCTCACCGTCGCCATCGAGGGTGAGTTCGACATGGCCACCACGTTCTCGGTCGAGCCCGCCCTGGAGCAGGCGCTGGAGACGCCCGGCGTCCGGCGGGTGACGCTCGACCTCTCGGGCCTGACCTTCATCGACTCGGTCGGCATCGGCGTCGTGATCCAGCTCGCGGCGGACCTGGAGGCGCGGGGCATCGCGATGCGGATCGTGCCCGGGCCGCGCCACGTCCAGCACGTCTTCACCACGATCGGGATGGCCGACGTGCTGCCGTTCGAGCCCGCGGCCTAGCTCACTCCTCGAGGGTGTCGATCAGCTCGTAGACGCCCTCGGCGTGGATGTTCTCCACGAACGCCGACAGGCGATCGACGCGCTGGTTCTCCTCGGCCTCGGCCTCCCCGCGCCACTGGTGGTACTCGTCGACGGTCATGTCGAACAGGCCCCAGGAGACGATCTCGTCCTCGTCGCGGATGTTGCGGGCGTGGTAGGCGCCCTGGAAGCCCGGCGGCTTGTCGTCGCCCGGATCCCAGGCGCGGCGGAACTGGTCCCACGCGCCGGCCTTGAGGCGGCGGGCAGAGTAGAAGACGAGCATCTCGGAAGGACCTCCTGCGTGGGGTTCGACCGGTTATACATCGGGAGGGTGGACCTCGTCTACAACAGCTTCGCGGGAGCCTTCTCCGACAGCCCGCGGGCGGTCTTCGAGCGGCTGCGCGACGAGCCCGGCCACCGCCACGTCTGGCTCGCCTCCGACCGCCACGCCGCCGCGTTCCCGCCCGGGGTGGAGACGGTGCCCTACGGGTCGCCGGAGGCGGTCGCGGCGCTCGAGGCCGCCGACGTGGTCGTCGCGAACACCCACACGGACTTCGAGTGGGACAAGGGCCCGGGGACCTTCTATCTGCAGATCTGGCACGGCTCGCCGCTCAAGACGGTCCACTGGGACATCCTCTGGAGCCCGCCGGGACTGCTCGACCGGCTCCAGCGCGACGTCGACCGCTGGGACGTCCTCGTCTCCCCGAACGCGGCCAGCACCCCGCGCCTGCGCCAGGCGTTCCGCTGGGACCGCGAGGTGCTGGAGATCGGCTATCCCCGCAACGACGTGCTCAACGCCCCCGACCGCGAGGAGCGGCGCACGCGCGTCCGCCAACAGCTGGGGATCCCCGACGGCACGACCGCCGTCCTCTACACGCCGACCTTCCGCGACGACGCGGTGTTCGCCGGGCGGTCGTTCGAGCTCGCCCTCGACACCGATGCCTTCGCCGCCGCGCTCGGGGCCGACCACGTCCTGCTGCTGCGCCTGCACTACATGGTCACCGAGACGCTCCCGCCCGCCGGCCACCCGGCCGTCCGCGACGTCTCCCTGCACCCCGACGTCAGCGAGCTCTACCTCGCCGCCGACGTCCTCGTCACCGACTACTCCTCGACGATGTTCGACTTCGCGGTGACCGGCCGGCCGCTGGCGTTCCTGACCTACGACCTCGCCGACTTCCAGCATCGCCTGCGCGGCTTCTACTTCGACCTCGAGGACGAGGCACCCGGGCCGCTGGTCGAGACGACCGCGGAGCTGATCGGCGTCCTGCGCGACCGCGAGGGGACGCGAGCGCGCTACGCCGACCGCTACGTGCGCTTCCGCGAGCGCTACTGCCACCTCGAGGACGGGCACGCGACCGACCGCGTGCTCGAGCGGCTCGCCGTCCTGCCGGATCCGGAGGCTGCGACAATCGAGTGATGCTCAGACGCATCCTCGCCATCCTCGTCATCGTCATCGCGGCGGCGATCGCCCTGCGGCTCGCGCTCGGGGTCGTGGTCGGGCTCTTCCACGCGGTCATGTGGATCGTCATCGTCGTCGCGCTCGTCGCGGCCGTGGTGTGGGCGAACCGGACGCTGAAGTCCGCGAAGAAGGACCGCGGCGTGAAGAAGTCCTCGTCCCGCGAGGTCGCGGCCGCGCCGGCCGAGGACCCGATCGAGGCCGAGATGCGCAAGATCACCGAGCAGCTGCGCGAGCAGGGGCGCGGCTGAACGTCGCCTCGCGCGGGCAGCAGCGCGCGCTGCGCGGGTTGCCTCCAGCGCTTCTCACCGCGGGCCTGGTCCTCGGCATCGTGCTGCCGCTCGCCGGCTCGGGCCGGCTCCCGCTGCTGCTCGGCGCGGCCTGCCTCGTCGCCGCGGGCTTCCTGGCCGCGCGGCAGGCGTCCCGGCGGCGGGCGCTGCTCGCGCTGGCCGGGATCGCGGGCGCGGTGGTGCTGCTGCTCATCCCGGTCGTCGTCAACGGCCGCCGCAACGACGAGGGAATCGCGTGGGAGGTCCCCAAGGGCGAGCGCGTCGTGCTTGCCGAGGCGGGCCTGGCGGTCACGGAGCGCAACGACGGCAGGACGCTCACCGGCCGCGAGCTCGGCACGGGCGCGCGTGAGTGGAAGGTCGACCTCCCGGACGACGGCCGGCTCGGCTCGGGGCTGATCGTCCACCGGGTCGGGAAGACGCTCCTCGTCGTCGGCAGCGACGGGAAGCTGCGGGCGCTCGAGCTCGCCACCGGCCGCGAGCGCTGGGACGCCCCGGCGGGCACGAGCACCGTGCTCCCGGCGGTCGCCGGCCCTGACGTCGTCGCGACGACGCGCTGCAACCAGGGCTCGCGCTGCGTGGCGGAGGCGCGCTCGGTCGCGGACGGCTCGCTGCGCTGGAGTGCGCGGCTCGACCGCACCAGCTACTGGCTGGGCTCGCCCCCCGTCGCCCAGTCCCTCAACGCGGATCGCTCGCTGTGGCCCGCGAGCGCGGTGATCGTCCGCACGCCGCCGGAGGGCGAGCGCTACGAGGTCCGGCAGCTGGCCACCGGCAAGATCGTCGCGCGCGGGGTCGCCGGCGACGAGGCGCTGGGCGTGGTCGGCAACCTGTTCCTCCGGCAGACGGAGACGGGCGTCCTGACCGCCACCGACGTGACCTCGGGCGCGCAGGTGTGGAAGCGCCCCGCGGACGGGCTGGTCGTGGCCCGTGCCCCGGACGACTCGCTGCGCTGGCTCGGCATGCCGGACGGTGCGCTGCTGCCCCTCCAGGAGCTCCGGGACACGGAGGACCTCACGGTCCTCGACCACCTCCGCGTCATCGACCCGCGCACCGGCAAGCTCGTCGACCACCAGCTCGGGGACCTGCAGACCGGGAGCGGCAGAGCGGTCCCGGCCGACGGCCCCGCCATCACCGCCGCGAACGCGACGACGGGGTTCCCACCGCGTGTGCCCGTCGTCTGGGGCTGGTTCGAGAGAAAGGTCGCGGCCGACGGCCGCCTGTACCGCACCGGGAAGCTCGGGCCGCGCGCCGTCGCGGTCACCGCGACGCAGATCGCCTGGAACCCGGACGTGCACCCCTTCGCGGGCGGCGAGCGCGACGGCGCCGTCGTCTACGACCGGCGCAGCGGCAAGCGCATCGTGCACTACGCCGGTGAGGACGACGTCTACGTGCGCTCCGAGGGCGAGCGGATCGTGATCCGCGACGACGGGCACGAGTACGTCGTCAAGCCGTAGGTTTCCGTCCCATGGGACGGATGAAGGACCGGATGCTCCGCGGCGAGCTCTACAACGGCGCCGACGCGGAGATGGTGGCCGACTTCACGCGCGCGCAGGAGCTGCTGTACCGCTTCAACCACAGCGCCCCCGCTGAGCAGGCCGAGCGCGACGCGATCCTGCTCGAGCTGCTGGGGAGCGTCGGCGAGGGCGTGCACATCCGGCCGCCGTTCCACCTCGAGTACGGCACGCGGGTCAGCATCGGCGCCGGGACGTTCGTCAACTTCGGCTGCGTGATGCTCGACGTCGTGGAGATCACGATCGGCGCCGCGTGCCAGGTCGCCACCTGCGTGCAGTTCCTCACGGCGACCCATCCCGTCGACCCGGAGCCGCGCCGCCTCGGCTGGGAGTCGGCGGAGCCGATCACCGTCGGCGACAACGTCTGGCTCGGCGGCGGCGCGATCCTCTGCCCCGGCGTGACGATCGGCGACGACACCGTGGTGGGCGCGGGCGCCGTCGTCACGCGCGACCTGCCGGCCGGCGTCGTCGCCGTCGGGTCACCCGCGCGCGTCCTGCGCGAGATCGGCGAGCGCGACCGCGTCGACGTGCCGGAGCTCTGAGGCGGGCAGGAAGCGCCAGGCGATGACGGCGCCGAGCGCGGCCACGACCGCGACGACGATCGACGCCCGCGCCATCGCGTGCACGAACGCCTCGCGCGCCGCGTCCGCGAGCCCATCGACCTGGACGGCGGCGCCGAGCGACTCACGCGCGGCGGCGGGCGCGCCGGCGGGCAGCCCGCCCGCGTAGAGCGAGGACATGATGCTCCCCACGATGGCGACGCCCAGCGCGCCGCCGAGCTCGCGCGTCGTGTCGTTGACCGCGGACCCGATGTTGGCCCGCTCGGGCGGCAGCGCGCCCATGATCGACTCGGTCGCGGGCGCGCCCGCGAGACCCATGCCGGCGCCCATGAGCAGGAAGGCGACGGCGAGCCGGCCGTAGCCGCTGCCCGTCGTCACCGTCGCCGCGACCGCGAGCCCGGTCGAGAACAGCAGCATCCCGGCGGTGACGACGCGCTTGGTGCCGAGGCGCGCCGACGAGCTTCGCGGACAGCGGGGCGAAGACGATCATCGCGCCCGCGTAGGGCAGCACGCGCACGCCGGCCGCCGACGGCGAGAAGCCGAGCACGAACTGCAGGTACTGCGTCGACAGGAACAGGAACCCGAAGAGCGCGAAGAACAGCACCATGACGGTGATGCTCGCGGCGGTGAAGCGCGCGTCCCGGAACAGGCTGACGTCGAGCAGCGGCTCCGCGGCGCGCCGCTGCCAGACCACGAACGCGACCAGCGCGGCCGCGGCCAGGGCGGCGGCGGCGAGCACCGGCGCGGACGCCCAGCCCTGCGAGGGCGCCTCGATGATCGCCCACACGAAGGCGACGAGCCCGACGCCGGAGAGTGCCGCGCCGGTCCAGTCGATCTGCCGCGCGACGGGGTCCTTCGAGTCGGGCAGGAGCCGCGCGCCCGCGACGACCGCGAGCAGGGTGAGCGGGACGTTGACGATGAAGATCGACCCCCACCAGAAGTGGTCGAGCAGCACGCCGCCGACGACTGGGCCGAGCGCGACGCCGAGTCCCGCGGTCCCGGCCCAAATGCCGATCGCCAGCGCGCGCTCGCGGGCGTCGGTGAAGACGGTGACCAGCAGCGAGAGCGTTGCGGGCATGATGAACGCGGCGCCCGCGCCCATGACCGCGCGGGCCGCGATCAGCCCGTCGACGCCGCCCGCGTAGGCAGCGGCCAGCGAGGCAACGCCGAACACCGCGAGCCCGCCCAGCAGCGTGCGGCGGCGGCCGTAGCGGTCCCCGAGCGCGCCGGCGAGCAGCAGCAGCCCGGCGAACACGAGCGTGTAGGCGTCCACCACCCACTGCAGCTCCGCCACGTCCGCGTCGAGGTCGCGCACGAGCGTGGGGAGCGCGACGTTGACGATCGTGTTGTCGATGACGATGACGAGCAGGCTCGCGCACAGCACGCCCAGCGCCGCCCAGCGCCGGCGGGGGCTCACGACGCGCTCCGCAGCGTGCGGCGGGCGAGCAGCACTGGCAGCACCGCCGTCGCGCCGGTGACGACGATCGCGCCGCTGGAGCCGAAGACGGCCCACTGGGTGTCCACGTCGACGCCGATCGAGGTCGTGATCGCCCAGCCGAGCGCCCACAGCGCGCTCAGCGCCGGCGCCCACAGGTAGGCGGCGCGCCCGCGCAGCGTGAGCGCCTGGGCGATCCCGATGGCGAGGCCGCAGAGCGCGCCCTGGATCACGAGGTCGCCGAGGCCGGTGCCGTAGTCCACGGCGGCCGACCCGAGCGCGAGCCCCACGGTCAGCCCTGCGCCGGTGGCGGCGATCCAGCGCACGGCCGGCGGCCCGTTCGGCCCCATCCCCCACGCCTGGACGGCGCCGAGGACGACGCCGGTGACGGCGCCCGCGATCAGCGCCGCGGCCGAGGTCGTCGACCGGGCCGGCGATCAGCTCGGCCGTGAAGCCGCCGAGCGGGTAGCCGAGGAACGTCGGGAGCCAGCGCACCGCGCTTGCCTTCCACGTCGTCATGACGTCACCGCGGCGCGGCGCGTCGACGGCCGGGGCGACCACGCGCCGCTCGTGCACCAGCATCACGACCGCGAAGGCGATCAGCCAGACGCTCCAGAGGACGTAGCCGAAGAAGTTCGCGGTGTCGATCACGGGGAGCCCGAGCGGCGAGAGGACGCCGGCAAGGACGAGCACTGCGGACGCCGCGCCGAGGAGCTCGAACCAGCGCCCGGCGTAGCGGCGACCGAGCGCGACGATGACGAGCGCCGTCCACACCGCGGTCAGCAGGTAGCCGAGCGTCTCGCCGATCGCCGTGCCGAGGATGTCGCTCGCGGTCGAGAACGCGCCGGTGTTCCCGTCGGCTGCGTAGCCGGGCACGAGCAGCGGCCAGCGCATGAGGCCGATGACCTGCACGACCGCCGCCGCGATCCCGACCGGCACCGCGATCCGCATCGCCCGGTGCGAAGAGAGGCGGCCGACGCCGATCGCGACCGGTGCGAGCAGCGCGGCCGAGAGCGCCAGGACCGCGAACCAGGCGCTGATGGCGCCCTGGTCGGCGCGGAAGTCGGCCAGCACCTGGCCCGCCGGCTCGTCGAGGACGTCGGGGTAGTTGAAGATCGATCCCAGCGCGGTGAAGGCCAGATTGGCCAGCACGGCGGCGAGGATCAGCAGCGCTGCGGTGAGCTTGGTGTTCATGAGGGCTCCTGGGTCGAGTTGCTCGCGCCGGCGATCCAGGCGACGAGGACGTTGTCGGGGTGGTCGACGAGGTGGTCGCGGGCGAGGGCGTCCACGCGGTCGCGCTCGCCGCGCAGGTGCGCGGTCGCGATCGCCACGAGCTGGCGGTCGCGGGTCGTTGCGGCCATGCCGCCGGCACGGGCCATGAGCCCGGCGCCGTCGGGAGCGAACAGCGCGGCCGCGACGAGGATCATCGGCTCGTCGCTGGTCCGCGCCGCCTCGACGATCGCGGCGATCGCCGCGGCGTCGCCGACCACGAGTTGATGAATCAGCTGCTCGGAGTGCATGCGCCCACCCTCCAGATGGGCGCTGACACCTCGCTGACACCCGGCCATAGACTCCGACGTGTTGGAGATCTCGGTGCTGGGCCCCGTCGAGGTCAGACGTGACGGGCGGCCCGTGCCGGTTCCGGGCGGCAAGACCGCGGAGCTGCTGGTGCGCCTCGCGCTCGAGGCCGGGGTCTCCGTGGGCGCGGACCGCCTGCTCGACGAGCTGTGGGCGGGGGCGTCGACGAACCGCAACACGCTGCAGTCGAAGGTCGCACGGCTGCGGCGGGCGCTCGGCGACCCGGCGGCGGTCGCCGGCGGCGAGGGCGGCTACCGGCTCGTGGTCGAGCCGCGCGCGGTCGACGCGTTCCGCCTGCTCCGCGACGCCGCCACCGCCGCCGAGCGGCTCGACGCCGGCGACGCTCGCGGCGCGGCGGAGCTGAGCGCGGAGCGCTACCCGGGCGAGCTGCTCCCGGCGGCCGGCGACTGGGCCGCGCCGCACCGCACGCGGCTCGAGGAGGCGCGCACGCAGCTCGTCGAGACCCGGCTCGCGGCCCGCTCGCGGCTCGGGGAGGACGTGATCGGCGAGCTGGAGACGGCCGTGGCCGCGCACCCCTACCGGGAGGGCCTGTGGGAGCTGCTGATCGCGGCGCTCTACCGCGCGGGCCGCCAGGCCGACGCGCTGGCGGCCTACCAGCGCGTGCGGGGCCGGCTGGCGGACGAGCTCGGGCTCGCGCCCGGGCCGCGGCTGCAGCGGCTGGAGCAGCAGGTCCTCAACCAGGACCCGGCGCTGCGTGGACGCGCAGCCGGGAACCTGCCGTCGCTGTCGGCGGAGCTGGTCGGGCGCGAGGCGGAGATCGCGGCGCTCGCGGAGCTGCTGGAGGCCGAGCGGCTGGTCGAGATCGTCGGGCCGGGCGGGATCGGGAAGACCGCCGTCGCGATCGCGACCGGCCGGACGCTGCCCGGCGAGGTCTGGCTGGCGCGCCTCGAAGGTGCGACGACGGCGGACGACGTCCTCGACACGCTGATCGCCGCGCTCAATGTGACCGGCGGGGAACCGGCGCTGATCGAGCGGCTCAAGGGCGGCGCGGTGGTGATCCTCGACAACTGCGAGCACGTCGTCGACGCGGCGGCGGCGCTCGCGGTCCGGCTGCTCGACGCCGCCCCGGCACTGCGGATCCTCTGCACGAGCCAGGTCCCCCTCGACGTCGAGGGCGAGCGCGTCTTCGAGCTGACGCCGCTCGCGCTCGGCGGCGCGGTGGAACTCTTCAGCCGCCGCGCCGCCCGCGGCGAGGCGGGCGACGCGGTACGCGACCTGTGCCGCTCGCTCGACGGGCTGCCGCTGGCGATCGAGCTCGCCGCGGCGCGCACCAAGACGCTCTCGATCGAGGAGATCACCCGCCGCCTCGACGATCGCTTCAGCGTGCTGAGCGACCCGGCCAGCCGCCGGCCCGAGCGCCGCCGTGCCCTGCGCGCGACGATCGGCTGGAGCTACGAGCTGCTGTTCCCCGACGACCAGCGGGGCCTGTGGGCGCTGGCCACGTTCGCCGGCGGCGCGCCGCTGCCCGCGGCCGAGTCGGTGCTCGAGGCGCTCGACGTGCCGGGCTCGGCCGCGATCGACGTCGTCGGGCGGCTCGCAAGCCGCTCACTGGTGATCGTCGACGAGGACGCGCGCTACCGGCTGCTCGACAGCATCCGCGCGTTCGCGCTCGAGGCGATGGACGAGGCAGCGCTGACGCAGCCCGCGCTCACCGCGCACGCGGCCTGGTTCGCCGCCGCCGCCGCGGCCTCCACCGCGGCGTGCGCAGCGCGCGCCAGGCCGACCACCTCGCCTTCGCCCGCGCCGAGCGCGCCAACATCGACGCCGCACTGGGGTGGGCCGCCGCGCACGACCCGCTGCTCGCGCTCGCGATCGTCAACGGGTTCGGCTGGGCCTGGATCGTCCTCGGCGACAGCCGCGGCGCGCAGCGGATCCTGGCCGCGCTCGCCGCCGCCGGCGACGCCGCTCCTGCGCGCGACCGCGCGAGCGCCCTCCTGCTCGCGGGCTGGATCGAGGCGTCGACGGGCCAGCTCGTGCTCGCGCGCGAGCACGTCGACGCCGCGCGCGCGCTGGCCGACGACGTCGACCTTCGCGCGCGCGCCGACTACTACCTCGCCTACGTGGTCTCGCACGACGGCGAGTTCGCGCACGCGCTCGAGTTGACCGAGCGCAGCGATGCGCTCTACGCGGAGCTGGACCGGCCGTGGGACCAGGCCGCGAACTGGCTGTTCGCCGCCCGCGCCGCGATCTCGGCGGGCGACCGCGCGCGCGCCGCCGCGGCGCGCGACCAGGTCGAGCACTGGCTGGCGCGCGTCGACGACCCGTGGCTGCACGTGCGCGGCGAGGCGATGCTCGGCGAGCTGGCCCGGCTCGAGCACCGCTTCGACGACGCCGTGCTCCACCTCGGCCGCGCCGCGGAGACGTCGGGGCGGCTCGGCTTCCTCCAGACCGAGGCCTACCAGCTCTCGAGCCTCGGACGGGCGCAGTGCCAGGCCGGCGACTACGAGGCCGGCGCAGCCACGCTGGAGCTCGCGATCGAGAAGGCCGAGGCGACCGGCGACGTGCGCATGGCCGCGCTCGCGCGCGTGCACCTCGGGCGCGTCCTGCGCGCGCTCGGGCGGACGCGGCGGCGCGGGCCGCGCTCGAGGCCGCGACGGCCTGGCACCGTGACGCCGGCGGTGGCGAGCAGGCCGCGCTCGGCGAGTGCCTGCTGGCGGCGCTCGACGCCGACGAGCCGCGGCTCGCCCACGCTCCTCGACGACGCCCGCCGCGACGGCGACGCCCCGGTCGAGGTCTTCGCGCTCGACGCGCTCGCCCGCCTCGCGGCCGACGCGGGAACGGCAGCGGAGCTGTCCGCGGCCGCCGACCGCCGCATGCCGGCCGCCTCGCACTTCATCACGGAGCGCGATCGGACCGATCGCCCCGCTGGTTCAGCGCGACGAACGCCAGCAGCCCGCTGACCACGATCGCGATGCCGGCCATCTGCCGCTGGTTGACGACCTCGCCGAGCAGCAGGAACGACCACACGACCGCGAGCGCGGGCTGCGCGACCTGGGCGATCCCGATCGTGCCGATCTGGATCGACTTCTGGGCGAACACCATCAGCCCCTGGGCGGCGACGCCGCTGGTGAAGGTGAGGATCAGCATGAACTTCCAGCCCGTCCCGCTCATGCCGAACACGTCGCCGTGGATGACCGCCAGCGGCAGCACCGCGACGGCCGCGATCGGGCAGATCGTGGCCATGAAGGTGGTGACGTCCATGTCCTGGCGGTAGTGCTTGGTCGCCGCGACGTACGCCACCAGCAGCAGCATCGCCAGCACGCCGAACACGTTCCCCTCCAGCGACGCGTCGCCGCCCGGCGGCGCGTTGAGCAGCACGAGCAGGACGCCGCCGAACGCGAGCAGCGCGAACCCCAGCGCGCGCGGGTCGATGTACTCGCTGAACAGCCACGCGCCCACCGGCACGATCAGGAACGGCGCGAGCGAGCCGATCAGCGCGGCGTTGGCGACGCTGTTGTGCGTCGCACCCGCGAAGAAGACCGCGAGGTTCAGACCGAAGAAGACGCCCGGCACCAGCACCTGGCGCACGTTGCGCAGCGTGATCCGCCGCCCGCTGCTCAGGAGCACGAGGTTCCACACCACGCTGACCGTGACCATGCGCCAGAACGCGACGAGCACGCCGGGCGACTCGGCGCGCTTGACGAGCGTCGAGCTGAGCGAGAACGCGATGACCATCCCGATGACCGCGAGCACGCCGAGCGCCTTCGCGCTCAGTGCGGGCGCCGGCGTCGGGACGGCCGTCGTGGACATGCCCCGCGACGATACCCTCGGCGCGGACATGGCCTTCGATCTGGTCATCGACATCGAGAACTCGCCCGGAGCGCTCGCGAAGGTCGCGGCCGCGATCAGCGACGCCGGCGTCAACATCGCCGCCGCCACGTGCCTCGGCGCGGGCGAGCGGGCCGAGCTGCACGTCCTCGTCCCGCACGCCGAGGCCGCCCGCCACTCGCTGGCGATCTCCCACCTCGCGATCACGCGAGAGCGCGAGGTCGTCGTGGTCGACGTCGAGGACCGCCCCGGCGTGCTGGCGGACCTGACCCGCAGGATCGCCAAGGCCGGGGTCGACCTCGACCTCGTCTACGTCGCCACGCGCAACCGCGTGGTGTTCGGCTCGCCGGACCTCGCCGCGCTGCGCGCGGCGGTCGGCTGACTCAGTCGACTCGGAGCGTGGACGGCGCGATCGTACGCGTCGAGCCGCGCGGGATCACGAGCGATGGCACGATCCGGTGGGGCTCCTCGGGGACGCCGTGCTCGATCAGCTCGATCAGCAGCTCGATCGCCTCGCGCCCCAGGCGCTCCGGGTTGAGGCTCAGGGCAGTCAGCGCCGGCCGCGCCGCGCGGCTCGCCTCGCTGTCGGTGCAGCCCGCGATCCGCAGATCCTCGGGCACCCGCACGCCCTTGCCCTCCGCCGCGAGCAGGCCGCCGAGCGCGAGCCGGTCGAGGGTCGCGTAGATCGCGTCGGGCGGGTCGGGCGCGTCGAGCAGCTCGCTCGCGGCGGCGAACCCGCCGCCCTCGCTCGTCTCGGCGATCGTCGCGACGATCGGCTCCGCGTCGTGCTCGGCGCAGTAGGCCTCGTAGGCCTGGAGCGCGTCGATCGTGTACGACGACGTCACCGGCGCGGTCAGCAGCGCGATCCGCCGCGCGCCCTCCTGCTCGAGGTGCTCGAGCATCGCGCGCGTGCCGGCGATGTGGTCGTTGTCGACCCAGCACGCCGACTCCGGCCCGCCCGGCACCCGGCCGGTCGTGACCACGTGCACGCCACGGCCGCTCAGCGGCTCGACGATCGGGTCCGCGCGCACCGGGTCCATCACGACGGCGCCGTCGAGCGGGAGGCGGTCGAGCCGCGTGTTGCGCGCGTCGGTCGGGAGCAGGGTCAGCGAGTAGCCGAGCTCGAGCGCGGTCGAGGTCGCGGCGTTCATCACCTGGAGGAAGTAGTCGAAGTCGGCGACCGGGAGCGAGAAGTCGTCCTGAAACGAGACCGCGAGGTGTTGCGGGCGGCGGGCGCCGACGCGCCGGTCTGGCTCGACACCGACACCCGCATCGCGCCCGAGAGCTTCGACCACTGCCTGCTCGCGACCGGCGGCGTGCTGAGCGCGGTCGACGCCGTCGCGATGGAGGCCTACCACCGCCCCGACAGCCTGTTCACGCTGACGCGGCCGCCCGGCCACCACACCGGCCCCGACCGGGCGATGGGGTTCTGCCTGCTCAACCACGTCTCGATCGCGGCGCGCTACGCGCAGGCGACCTACGGGTTCGAGCGCGTCGCGATCCTCGACTGGGACGTCCACCACGGCAACGGCACGCAGGACATCCACTGGGAGGATCCGTCTGTCCTGTTCGTGTCGCTGCACCAGTGGCCGCTGTATCCCGGCACCGGATGGCTCGACGAGGTCGGCGCGGGCGACGGGATGGGGGGCACCGTCAACCTGCCGCTGCCCCCGGGGTCGGGCGACCGCGAGCACCTCGAGGTGCTCGACCGGGTTGCGCTGCCGGTCATCGAGGCGTTCGCCCCGCAGCTGCTGATCGTCTCCGCCGGCCAGGACGGCCACGCCGCCGACACGCTCTCGGAGCAGCTGGTGTCGGCCGCCGGGTTCCGCGCGATGGCGGAGCGGGCGGCCGCGCTCGCCAAGCGGCTCGGGATCGGGCTCGTGCTCGTCCACGAGGGCGGCTACAACGTCAGCACCCTGCCGGCGCTCGACCGCGCGATCCTCGCGGGCCTCGGCGGCTTCGACGTCGACGTGGACGACCTCTTCGTGCCGGAGGACGCGCCCGTCCCGGACGGCTGGGACGAGCGCCTGCGCGAGATCCTCGAGGTGCAGCGGCGGCACTGGCCGGAGCTGCGCTGATGCCGCGCCCGCTGCGCGTGCTCGCGTGGCCGGGGATGCCGGCGCCCGAGTCGCTCGACGAGGCAGCCCGCCGTCTGGGCACGACGATGCGCGCGCTGACGATCGCGTCGAACGAGGCACTCGAGGCACTGATGGACTCGAGCGCGCCGTTCGACCTCGTCTTCCCCTCCGACTACCTCGTCGAGCGGCTCAGGGGCGCGGACCGGCTGGTGCCGCTGGAGTCTTCGGCGCTCCCGCTCGACCGCGATATGAGGATCGTCGGCGGCGCGCTCCAGCCCGCGCGCGAGCAGCGACGCCTCGGCCTCCGCGAGCCGCGCCGACGAGTCGTCGTCGCTCGCCCCATTGCCCAGGCCCTCGGCGACCACGACCGCGGCGACGTAGCCCGGGTGCGCGGCGAAGACGCGCTCGTCAACCGTGACGGAGAGATCAGGCATCGCCAGGCTCCCCGTCGGCCGCGCGGCCGACCCCGCCGAGGGCGCTCCGCCCGAGGATGGTCGCCATCTGGGTGCCGAGGCGGAGGAAATTCTCCTCGACCAGCCGCGCGGCCTCGTCGGCGTCGCGACGGACGCACGCGTCGAGGATCGACGCGTGGTCCGCCGACGGGTCGCGACGGGTGAGCGCCTTGAAGTGCAGTGCGTCGAGCCGGCGGATCTGCGGCATCAGCCGCTCCAGCGCCCGCACGAGCTCGTCGTTGCCCGCCGCCTCCAGCAGCACGCCGTGGAAGGCGTCGTCGAGGTCGATCGCGGCGATCACGTCGCCTCGCTCGAGCGCCCGCGTGCGGTCGCGGTCGAGCGCGCGCATGCGGTCGTCGTCGGCGGCGCTCAGCGCGGGCACGCCGAGCCGTGTGCCGAGCGCGTGCAGCGCCGCGATGACCGGGAACGCCTGGGCGGCCCGCTCGGCGCGGATCGGGGCGACGCGCGTCTCGCGGTTGGGCACCGTCTCGACCAGCCCCTCGGCCTCCAGGCGCTTGAGCGCCTCGCGGACGGGCATGCGGCTGGTCTCCAGCTGCTCGGCCAGCTCGGCGTCGCGGATGCGCTCGCCCGGCGGCAGCGAGCCGGTGACGATCGCGTCGAGCAGCGTCTCGTAGGCGCGGGTGGCGAGGGAGACTCGGGGGAGCGGTGCGAGCATGAAGCCGATATATTAGCTGCACGGATACCAACCGAGGTGACACATGAGCGACGAGCCCGAACTCCGCAGCGGTCCCCCGTGGGCGATGGAGGAGATGATCCGCGCCGAGGTCGACCTGCCCGGCCAGATCGCGGACAGCGGCGAACCTGAGCGGTTGCGAGCGCGGATCGCGGACGCGGACCAGGTCCTGTTCACCGGCTGCGGCACCAGCGAGCACGCCGCCCGGGCGGCGCATGCGATCACGCGCGAGGCGTTCCCCGACGCGCGACTCGACGTCCGCGACGCCTTCGAGGCCCGTCTCGCCCCGCCCGACCGCGGGCTCGTGGTCGCGTTCTCGCACGAGGCCGGCACCGCCTCGACGCTCGCCGCCGCCCAGGCCGCCCCCGAGGCCGTGCTCGTCACGGCCCACCCCGAGCGTGTCCCCACCGGCATCGACGCCGTCGCGACGCCGCTGCACGACACGTCCTGGTGCCACACGGTCGCCTACGTGTCCCCCCTGCTCCTCCATGCGCTGTTCGCCGGCCTCACCGCCGAACGGGCGAACTCCCTCATCGCGGCCGCACTCCAAGCCGGCGCGCCCGACGTCTCCCCGCTCACCGGCTGCCGCCGCCTGCTCGTGGTCGGCTCGGGCGTCGACGAGATCACCGCGTCGGAGCTGGCGCTGAAGCTCGAGGAGGCCACCTTCGTCCCGACCACGCCACTCGGCGCCGAGAAGGTCCTGCACGGCCACCTTCCGGCTGCCGACGAGCACACCGGGCTCGTCCTCCTGCGCTACGACCCGGACCACGCCGAGGCCAGGGACCGCCGCAGCGAGAACGTCGCGGCGGCGGCCGCGGTGCTCGGCATGCCGACCGTCACGTTGGGCACCGAGGTCACCACGCGAACCGAGGCGCTCCTCGCCGGTGCGCTCGGCCTCCAGCTCCTCACGCTCGCGCTCTGCATGGCGCTGGGCACCAATCCGGACCTGATCCGGCGCGACGAGCCGCTCTACCGCAGGCCGCGGAGGCTGCCAGCGTGGGTTGACGCTCCTAGACTTGCCCGCGATGTCCGAGACGGTTGGCGCCGCGCGCGAAGACCTCCTGCGCACGGTCGCCGCGGGCACCGCCGGCCTGGTCGGAGAGGCATTCCTGCAGCGCCTGGTGCAGTCGGTCGGCGAGACGTTCGGGGCCGGCGTCTGCTGGATCTCGGAGCTCGTCGAGCGGCGGCCGGTCGCGCGCGCCCTCGCCTGCTGGCCGGCAGACGCGCTGCCCGCCGGCGAGGAGTACGCGCTCGAGGGCACGCCCTCCCTGCTGCTGCGCGAGCGCGCGGTCGTCAGCTACGCGTCGGGCGTCCTGGCCGCGTTCCCCGACGACGCGTTCCTGCTCGAGCACGGCCTCGACGGCTACCTCGCCGTCACCTGCCCCGGCAACGACGGCGCCCCGATCGGCTACCTCGCGGTGACGACCGAGCGGTCGCTGGAGGCGAGCCCGGACGAGCTGGCGGCGCTGCAGATCTTCGCCGCCCGCATCGGCGCCGAGCTCGAGCGCCGCAAGCAGGAGGACCGGCTGCACGAGCGCGAGAACGCGCTGCGGGCCTCGCGCGCCAAGGTGCTGGAGGCGGGCGACGAGGAGCGCCGCCGGATCGGCCGCAACCTGCACGACGGCGCGCAGCAGCGGCTGATCGCGCTCGGCCAGTTCCTCGACGTCGCCCGCCGCCGGCTCGACGGCGGCGACCCCGCCGAGGCGGCGCGGCTGCTCGCGCTCGCGCGCGAGCAGGTCAAGGAGGCCGGTGACGAGCTGCGGGCGCTCGCGCAGGGGCTGCACCCGGTCGTGCTCGACCGCGGGCTCCCGACCGCGCTCACCACGCTGGGCATGCAGTCGCCGCTGACCCTCGAGGTCACGTCGCTCCCGGATCGCCGGCTACCCGACGCGGTCGAGGCGACGATCTTCTACGTCGTCGCCGAGGCGCTCTCCAACGCGGTGAAGCACGCGGGCGCGTCAAGGGTGAGCGTCGACGTCTCGCTCGCCGACGGGCTCGTGCGCGCCACCGTCGCCGACGACGGCACGGGCGGCGCCGACCCGGACGCGGGCACCGGGCTGCTCGGGCTGCGCGGGCGCGCCGAGGCGCTGAGCGGGAGCCTGACCGTCGAGAGCCCCGCGGGCGTCGGGACGACGCTCGCGCTCACGATCCCGGTCATGCCGTGGCGCACGCCGCGCGAGCCGTTCCTCGAGTTCGGCCACGAGGGCGACGGCGGCCGTGGCGAGCGCATGCTCGCCCGGGTGCTCGACGGCTCGGCCGGCGCGGCGCTGACGTTGGCGCGCGAGTGGGATCTCGAGGGCGGCCTGCCCCGCATCGGCACGCTGCTGCCGGTGCAGGATCGCCACGGCAATCGCCTGGCGACCGTCCGCGTCACCCGCGTCACCGTGCTCGCCTTCTCGGAGGTCGACGCGGAGTCCGCCAGCGCGGCGATGGGCGAGCCGACCACGGTCGAGGCGTGGCGCGCCGACCGCTGGCGCTTCTACGAGAGCTGCCGCAGCGAGATCGCGGTGCTGCTGGGCGAGACGGACTGGCGCATGCACGAGGACGAGCCGATGGCGGCCGTCTGGTTCGTGCTCGCCTGACTCACTCGCCCGAGCGCAGATCGTCCACGCCGCTCGGGGCGAAGCCGATCTCGTCGAAGCGCGCCGTCGCGCCCTCGCCCAGCGGCGACTGCGCCGAGAAGCCCATCTGCACGGCGGCCGGGCGCGTCGAGCGCGAAGTGGCGCACGAAGCGCCAGCCCGCGTCGCCCTCCACCCGCGCGTGCAGCGCACACGCCGCCCCGCGCCGCGACAACCGCAGCCACACCGCCTCGTCCTCGACCACGAACGCGTTGGCGTCGTCGGACGTCCGGCCGTCCGTGATCACCGAGACGACCATCGTCTCGCCCTGCGGCGACACCTCGAAGGCCAGCTTCGCCCACGTCCGCTCGCCCGCCCACAGCAGCAGCGCGCCGGCGTCGAAGGTGCCGTCGAACGTGCTGCGGACGCGCGCCGAGAGCTGGAAGTCGCCCTCCACCGGGCCGAGCAGGCGCGGCGCGGCGTCCTGCGGGTCGCTGCCCGCGGGGTCGACGAAGAGATCGCTGCGCGGGGGCGCGGTGATCGTGAGGAGCGGGCCGTCGTCGAGGCTGAAGCTCGCGGGCTCGACGCCCCACACGAGCGGGGCGGGCAGGGGTGGGATGGAGACGGGATCGGACATTGCACCGCATCCTCTCGCAGCCGCCGCGCCGGCGCTCCACCGAACGCGCTCCGTTGGCATCATGCCGCGCATGAGCTACCTCGTAACCGGCGCCCTCGGCGCCCTCGGCGCCTGGACCGTTCGCTCGCTGCTCGACCGCGGCGAAGCCGTCGTCACCTACGACCTCGGAGGCAGCGATCACCGCCTCCGGCTGGCGCTGAGCGACGAGGAGCTCGAGGCGCTCCCGCGCATCGACGGCGACGTCACCGACCTCGCCCACATCGAGCGCGTGATGGAGGAGCACGACGTCACCGGCGTCATCCACCTCGCCGCGCTCCAGGTCCCGTTCGTCAAGAAGGACCCGATCGCCGGCGCCGCCGTCAACGTCAGCGGCACGGTCAACGTGCTCGAGGCGGCCCGCCGCCGGGGCGACGGGATGCGGCCCGTCGTGTACGCGTCGTCGATCGCCGCGGTCGCGGACGACGGCGGCTACCCGAGCACGCTCTACGGCGTCTTCAAGCTCGCCAACGAGGGCACCGCCGCGCGCTACTACTCCGACTTCGGCGTCTCCTCCGTCGGCCTGCGGCCGCACACGCTCTACGGGCCGGGCCGCGACCAGGGGCTGACCTCGGCGCCGACCGCGGCGATGGTCGCCGCGGCCAAGGGCGAGGAGTTCCGCATCCCGTTCGGCGGCTCGCTCCAGCTCCAGTACACGGCCGACGCCGGCGAGGCGTTCGTGCGCGCGAGCGAGGCGGACGCCGAGGGCGCGTCGGTCCACAACCTCGACGGGCCGGTGGCGAGCGTCGAGGAGATCATCGCGGCGATCGAGCAGGCGGCCCCCGAGTCCGCGGGCCGGATCACCGCCGACGCGGACCCGCTGCCGTTCCCGTCCTCGATCGACTCGGCGTCGTTCACCGAGCTCGTCGGCGGGCCGGTGTCGCGGCCGCTGACCGAAGGCGTCGCGGAGGCGATCGAGAAGTTCCGCGCGTAAGAGACCCCATCGAGACGGACGTTCCGGCGAGCACGAAGCTCATCCGGGCACGCCCGCGGTCGAAGCCCGAGGACGTGGTGCTCGACCTCCAGCGCACGGCCGGGAACCGCGCCACGACCGCGATCATGCGCGGGCCGAAGACGAAGGCGAAGGCCCCGAAGAAGCCGAGCGGCACGCCCTGCACGGTCGACGCCGACGGCACGATCCGCAGCGAGGACGGGGCGACCGTCATCGGCTTCCGCGACGCCGACGGCAAGGCGTTCGTGACGCCGGGCGGGAAGGCGCCCGCGGACGCCCGGCTCGGGCGGCTGGAGACCCCGGACGGCACGGTCAACCCCGTCGTGCGCCTCGAGGAGGTGACGCTCGAGGAGATCGATGGCGTCACCCGCTTCACGCGCAAGAAGAAGGGCAGGTCGCTCGGGGCGCTGTGGGCCGGCTCGAAACTCGACGGCGTCGTCATGCGCGGCGCCGACCCGGTCGCGCCCGCCGACATGCCCGCCGCGGTCAAGGACAAGGTGAAGCTCGGGACGCGCCTCTCGCTCGAGGGCTCGCGGACCACGATCTGGCGCCTGCTCGACTTCCCGAGCAAGGACCGCAAGACGATCACGCCGACGTGGGTCCAGTCCAACCACGACCGCAAGGAGTTCGAGACCCGCAAGGGCGAGATCCGCAAGGAGATCGCGAACCTCCCGTCGGACCTGGCCACGGGCGTCGAGGCCGACCTCGACATCATGTCGATGGTCTCGATCATCGAGGGGCCGTGGCGCTCGAAGAGCCCGTCGTGGGACACGATGGCCAGCCTCGGCGTCTTCCAGTGGGGCGCCGAGAAGAAGAGCGCCGCGAAGACGAACTCCTCGCTGGGCCAGTTCTACGTCGACCTGCAGGCGCGCGCCGGCGCCAGCGGCAAGAAGGCCGAGAAGGACCGCACCGACACCGACCGCTTCTACATCGACAGCTGGAAGCAGGCGACCGACGCCGGGCTCTCGATCTCCGGCGGCAACCTCCGGATCGGCGGCAAGGACGCGACCGGCGGCGAGGTCGAGACCGCGCTCGCCACCCCGATGGGCAGCGGCAAGCTGCGCGCCTACCAGCTCAAGGCGGCGAAGGACTGGCTCGACGACCTGCGCGTCAAGGTGGCGCGGCCGGTGACGTACGGCGACAAGCTGCTGCACAAGGGGTTCTCGCAGAGCGGGCCGACGATCAAGTCGGGCGGCCGCACGATCAAGCTCAGCGCGCCGTCCACGGCCACCACCGTCGGCGCGGTGTGCACGAGCACGAAGGCGATGGCGCTGATGGCGAACCTGCTCGTCAACCGGCCGGCCTGGGTGAACACGGTGGTGTGGCGCGCGCTCGCGCCCAAGGACGCCGACACCAAGGCGGCCGAGCTGGTCGACAAGCTCGTCGCCGCGCAGGACGCCGCCGACGACGCGACGGCCAAGGCCGCGGCCGACGCCGCGGCGGCCGAGGCCGCGGCCGCACCGCCGGGCAAGAAGCCCAAGGCCAAGCCGAAGGCGAAGGCCAAGGCCAAGGCCAAGGCCAAGGGAGAGATCACGGCCGCCAACGCCGCCGACCCGGCCGCCTACAAGGCGCTGCAGGAGCTCGTGTGGCCCGCCAAGACGGCCAGCCTCGCGCAGACCGAGCTGGTCGAGCGCCTGTACACGATCTCGCTCGAGATGTACCGGATCGAGAACACGACCCCCACGACCGAGAAGCGCGCCCAGCGGCTGGTCACCACCGAGGTGATCGACTAGGATGGCGACGCCGATCCTGCTCGACTGCGACCCCGGCCACGACGACGCCGTCGCGCTCCTCCTCGCCGCGGGCAACGACGCCGTCGACCTGCTCGCGATCACCAGCGTCGCGGGCAACTGCCCGCTCGACCTGGCCACGCTGAACGCGCGCCGCGTGGCGGCGCTCGCCGGCCTCGAGGGCGTCCCGATCGCCGCGGGCGCGGCCGGCCCGCTGCAGGGCGAGCTCGTGACCGCGCCGGACATCCACGGCGTCACCGGCCTCGACGGCTACGACCTCACGACCGGCGAGGCGCCGCTGGACCCGCGCAGCGCGCTCGAGCTGATGGCCGCGACGCTCGAGGCGGCGCCCGAGCCGGTCACGCTCGTGCCCACCGGGCCACTCACCAACGTCGCGCAGCTCCTCACCGCGCGCCCCGACCTGCACGAGCGGATCCGCGAGATCGTGCTGATGGGCGGCGGCACCGGCCGCGGCAACGTGACGCCGCTGGCCGAGTTCAACATCTTCGTCGACCCCGAGGCCGCCGCGATCGTGTTCGAGAGCGGCATCCCGCTGACGATGATCGGCCTCAACCTCACCCACCAGGCGCTGGCGACGCGGGAGGTGCTGGAGCGCATCCGCGCGCTGCCGGGCGAGCCGGCGCGCGCCGTCGCGGGCTGGATGGCGTTCTTCGGCGACCGCTACGAGCGCGTCCACGGCGAGTTCGCCCCGCCGGTCCACGACCCGTGCACGGTCGCGCTCCTGATCGACCCGGCGCTCATCCGCTGCGTCGACAGCTTCGTCGCGGTCGAGACGGCGGGCCGCTGGACGCGCGGCGCCACCGTCGTCGACCTCCACGGCCGGCTCGGCCGGCCGCCCAACGCGCGCGTCGCGCTGGAGCTCGACGCGCCGCGCTTCTGGGATCTCGTGATCGGCGCGCTCGAGCGCCTGGCGTAGCGGTTACTGCAGCCCCATCCTCGGCTCGCCGTGGGAGTCGAGGCCGTTGGCCGCGCGGACGCACTTGCCGCCGCGGACGCTCCCGCCGTTGTAGGCGAGCCGCAGGCAGTTGCGCATCGCCTTCTGGCCCCAGTAGCTCGCGTGGCCGTCCTCCTGCAGCTGGTAGGGCCCGGCGATCGTCGTCACGGTCCGGATCTGCGCGACCCACTCGGTCTTGTCGACCGCGCCCGTGCTCTGCCAGTTCGCGACGCCGACCTCCTCGAGCACGCCGACGCCGGTCTCACACAGCCGCCGGCCGACCAGCGAGTCCTGGAGGTCGAGCACGACGATGTTGGTCAGGCCCGTTTGCGTCGCGCCGTTCTTGAGGCTGTTGTTGAGCGCCGGCACGACGGTGTCGTTGGCCCAGTTGAGGTCGCGGTTCCAGGCGCCGCAGCCGCCGATCGACTGGCGCGTCCAGCCGCTCTCCGGGTAGCGCATGCCGGCGCCGCGCGGGAGCGGCGACCAGTAGGTCTGGGCGATGATCTTGTACTGCGCATCGCTGTAGCCGGCGTTGCCCATCGCCGTGCGCACGCGCAGCAGCGCGTCGCGCACGTTGGCGGTCTCGGTCGCCTGGCGCGCCGCGGTGAAGCGCGCGGTCATCGAAGAGTCGTCGCTGCAGTAGTTCTTGAACCACGAGGGCGAGGTGATCCAGTTCGTCACGCAGCGCTCGAGGATCGCGGCGAAGCCGTAGTTGTTGGCCCCGATCATCACGGTGACGGCCTTGACGTTGTGAGTGCGCGCGTACTCCTGGAGCGCCAGCGCCTGGCCCTTGCGGCCCGCGGAATCGGAATAGAAGTCGATGCCGGGCTTGAAGTCCTGGCCGGAGCCGGTGCCGCCCGTGCTCGTCTTCGCGCCCGAGCAGGCGAGGTTGGCGCTCAGCACGCCGTCGCCGATGTGCGCCTGCGCGGCCTTCGAGCGGTGGCAGCCCTTGATCGCCTCGCCGCTCGCCGTGTCCCAGTACGCGGTCGAGCCGAGCGCGTCGACGCGCGAGGAGGACTGGTTGGTGTTGCCGGCCCAGCGCCCCGCCTCACCCGAGATGGCCGAGTCCCCGAGCGTCACGACCGCCGGCGTCCCCACGCCGGGCCCGTCCGCGGCGGCGGCCGGCGCCAGCGCCAGCCCGAGTACGACGACGCTCAGCAGCACCCGCACGACCGACCCCATGAAAGAACCCCTCCCCGTTGGACGAGCCCATCCTCGCCGGGCGGAAGGTCCGCTGTCAATCAGGCCGGCTCGAAGACGAGCGCGGTGACGACGCTGCGCGTCTCCGGCGCGGGCTGGTTCTGCGACGGGTAGGGGCGGTTGAGCAGGTGGCCGCGGTGCACGAGCGTGGTCGAGCCGCCGCCGTCGAGGTTGATCGCGTGCTCGGCGCCGAGGTCGACGAAGACCCTCGCCAGCTCGAGCATCGTGAGCCCGGCGTCCACGCCCGAGCGGCGCCCGTCGCACGCGACGGCGATCAGCGCGTCACCCGACACCCCGAGCGCCGCGCGCGGATGCCGCCCGTCGGTGATGTCGGAGTCGAACTGCCCCGCCCCGGCGGAGAAGCCCTCGTGGTCGCTGTCGGGATCGAACACCACCCCGCCGTCGGCGAGCAGCAGCGGGCCGGCCTGCAGCATGTCGCCCGCAGGCTTCGCCGGCATGGCCTCGCGCGCGCCGAAGCGCACGCTGGTGCCGAAGCCGGCCACGCACGCCCGGCGCTGCCCGTAGGGCGCCGCCACCGGCTCGTGGTCGGAGGCGCGGCCGCCGATCCAGACCTCCCCCAGCGGCCGGTAGGGCTCGCGCACGAAGAAGCCGCCCACGATCGCCTCGCTGGCCCCGTTCATCGCGCACCACAGGTCGAGGCGATGTGCGCCCTCGAAGTGCACGACGCGCACGCGCGTCGCCCGGCGCGGGTGGCACACCGCGTACAGCGTGGTCTGCTCGCCGTCGTCGAGGGTGTGCCGCCAGAGCCGATAGTCGATCGCGTCGGGCGGCATCGGCTCAGATCGGCTGGTCGCGCGGGAGGATCACGAGGTCGCGGATCGTCACGTGGCGCGGGCGCGTGAGCATGTAGCCCACCGCGTCCGCCACGTCCTCCGAGCGGATCCCCTCCCCGCGTGCGACCTTGCGCCTCGATCTCGGCCGGATCGGAGACGCCCCACAGGTCGTTGAGCACGATGCCCGGCGCGATCGCGCCCATGCGCACCCCCGTGCCGATCAGCTGCCGGCGCATCGTGTGGACGAAGGCCTGGAGCGCGTGCTTGGAGGCGGAGTACACCGGCTCCCAGTGGATGGCCTGATGCCCCGAGACCGAGCTGGTCACCAGGATGTCGCCTTCGCCTTGCTCGAGCAGATGCGGGAGAACCTCCCGCACGGTGCGGACGACGCCGTTGACATTCGTCGTCAGCAGGCGATCGAGCGCCTCGGGGTCGCTCTCCCACAGGTCGCCGCCGACGTACACGCCGGCGTTGGCGACGAGGATGTCGATGCGACCGTGCGACTCGAGCGTGCCGTCGACGAGCCGACGCACGTCGGCGGCGCGCGTGACGTCCGCCACCACCGCGGCGCAGGCCGGGCCGAGCGCGGCCGCGGCCTCGTCGAGGCGCTCGCGCGAGCGGGCGGCGATCACGACGCGCGCGCCCTGCCCGATCAGCTCCCGCGCCACCGCGCGGCCGATGCCGGTGCTCGCGCCGGTGACCACCGCGACCTTGCCGTCCAGACCCTCAGCCATGTCTCTCCAGTCGTTCGCGCCGGTAGTGCTCGTCGAGACGCGAGTCGATCCGGTCCGCGTCGGCCTCGGTCAGCGGCGTCGCCCCGCCCACGGCGAGCGCGCCCGCCAGCACCCGCGCCGCCTTGACCGCCATCGCGGTGATCTGCAGCACGTGCTCTGGCGTGCGGCCGAGCGCGAACAGGCCGTGGTTGCCGAGATAGATCACCTTCGGCGGCTCGCCGTGGGCCTCGAGCGTCGTCGCGCACGCGGCGCGCGAGCGCGAGGCCGGGGTCGACGTAGGGCACGAACAGGGGATGTCGCCCCAGCACCACGATCTGGTCGGGGAAGAGCAGGTGGGTGCCGAGCGCCTCCGCATGCGGCGAGCACAGCAGCGCCAGCACCGGCACGGGATGGGTGTGGCCGACGACGGCCGCGCCGCCGCGTTCGAGGCAGACGGCGTGGAGCATCGCCTCGACCGACGGACGCCGCCCGCTGCGCGCCTCGACCGCCGCGAACGCCTCCGCCACGGCGGCGTCGCCCGCCGCGGGATCGTCGAGCAGCGCGAGCAGCGGCGCCGTCTCCACTTCGACGAAGTCCGCCGCCGCCGCCGTGGCCAGTGAGGCCCCGCTCGCCTTGACCAGCATCGAGCCCGCGCCGCTGCGCAGCGAGGTGTTGCCCTCGCCCAGGATCGCGAGCTCCGGATCCCCGAGCGCCCGCGAGAGGGCGACGATCGCCTCGAGCTCAGCTGACACGCGCCGCTCCCGGCTCGTAGCGGATGACGTCCGCGCTGCGCCGCACGACGGATCGCAGCTCGTCGAGCGACTCGATCTCCCCGGTCGCCATCGCCTGGACGAGCAGGTTCCCGAAGCTCGTCGCCTCGGCCGGCCCGGCCACCACGTCGCGCTCGCACGCCTCCGCCGTCAGCCGGCACAGCAGCCGGTTGCGCGAGCCGCCCCCGACCATGTGCACCACGTCGACCGGGCGGCCGGTCAGCTCGACGCAGCGCGCGATCGTCTCGCCGTAGGCGGCCGCGAGGCTCTGGAGGATGCAGCGCGTGAACTGGCCCAGGGTCTCCGGCACCTCCTGGTCCTCACGGCGGCACGCGTCGGCGATGCGGGCGAGCACGTCGCCGGTGGCGATGAACGCGGGATCGCCGACGTCGATGCGCGACGCCACCGGGCCTTCGCGCTCCGCGGCGGCGAGCGCGTCCGCAGTGGTCGCGCCGAGCGCGCGCAGCGCCTCCTCCAGCAGCCACAGGCCGGTGAGGTTGCGCTGGAAGCGCACGCGCCCGCCGACCCCGAGCTCGTTGGTGAACCCCGCCTCCATGGCCGCCGGGTCCAGTACCGGTGCAGTGTGCTCCACCCCGGCCAGCGACCACGTGCCGCACGAGACGTAGGCGACGTGCCCGTCGCCGGGCACGGCCGCGACCGCTGCGGCGGTGTCGTGGCCGGCGGAGCGCAGCACCGCCACGTCATCCGCGCACCCGAGGCGGTCGCGCAGCGCCGGCCGCAGCGTCCCGGCGCGCTGCCCCGGCTCGACCACGGCGGGCAGCACGAGCGGGTCGATCCCGGCGCGCCCCAGCAGCTCGTCGTCCCAGTCGCCGGTGCGGGCGCTGAGCATCCCCGTCGTGCCCGCGATCGTCCGCTCGGCGCCGTGCTCGCCGCACAGCCGGAACGTCCACAGGTCGGGCATCAGCAGCGCGGTCGTGCCGTCGCGCAGGCGCAGGCGCGCGAGCCGCTCGCCGAGCCGGAAGACGGTGTTGATCGGCTGCGGCAGCACGCCGGTGCGCGCGAACAGCTCCGCGGCGGGGATGGCGGCGAGCACGTGCTCGCGCGCCGCGCGACTCGCCGAGCGGTAGTGGCCCGGCGGTTCGAGCAGCCGGCCGTCGTCATCGACGAGGCCGTAGTCCACGCCCCAGGTGCTGGTCGCGATCCCGTCGAGCGCGCCGTCCGCACCGCTCCCCGCGGCGAGCCCGATCAGCGTCTCCTCGAACAGCGCCTCGACGTCCCAGCGCAGGCCATCGTCGCCCTCGAACGGGCGGTTGGCGAAGCGATGCGCCTCACGCACCTCGAGCCGGCCGTCCGCGAGCCGCCCGGCGGTCACACGCCCGCTCGTCGCCCCGAGGTCGACTGCGAGGTAGCGACCCACCCGGCTCAGATCGCGGTGTAGGCGCCGTCGATGACGATGCTCTGGCCGACGATGTAGGACGAGGCGTCCGAGCACAGGAAGACCACGAGCCCGTGGAGGTCCTGCGGCTCGCCCATTCGCCCGGCCGGGATCATCGCGCGCCAGCGCTCGGCCAGCTCCGGGTTGGACTCGGTGAACTGGCGCGTCATGTCGGACAGGAAGTAGCCCGGCGCCAGCGCGTTGACGCGCACGCCCAGCTCGGCCCACTCGACCGCGAGCGACTTCGTGAGCTGGTCGACGCCCGCCTTCGAGGTGTTGTAGGAGGTCTGGTGCTGCGGGACGTTGACGACCCGGCCCGACATCGAGGAGACGTTGACGATCGCGCCGCCGTGCCCGTCGTCGCGGCACGCGCGGCCGAGCGCCTGGCAGCACAGGAAGGTGCCGGTGAGGTTGATGTCGATCACGCGCCGCCACGACTCGGGCGTGACGTCGAGGCTGTCCTCCCAGACCGTGATGCCGGCGGCGTTGACGAGCAGGCTCGGGCTGCCGAGCCGCTCGGACACGTATGCGAAGGCCGCCGCCACGTCGTCCGCCGAGGTCACGTCGGCCGTGGTGCCGACCGCGCCGGGCAGCGTCTCCGCGCTCGCCTCGACCTCGTCGAGCAGGTCGACCAGCCCGACCCGCACGCCGTGGCGCGCGAGCGCCCCCGCCATCGACAGGCCGAGCCCGCGGGCTCCCCCGGTGACGACGGCGACCTTCCCCTCCAGATCCTCGAACACGATTCCCTCCTCAGGCAGTGGCGCTGAGGTAGTCCACCACCATGTCGCCGAGCATGCGGCGATAGTGGTCGCGGCGCTCCGGATCGGTCAGGTCGCGGTCGAACAGCGTCCGGAACGTGTCGCGGTTGGCGACCCGGAAGACGCAGAACGAGCTGATCAGCATGTGGACGTCGATCGGGTCGATGTCGCGGCGGAAGACCTGCGCCTCGCGGCCGCGCTCGAGGATCGTCTCGATCAGCGCGATCGCCGGGTTGTTCAGGTTGGCGAGCCGCTTGGACTTGGCCATGTGCTCGGCGTGGTGGATGTTCTCGATGCTGACCAGCCGGATGAACTCGGGGTGCGAGTCGTGGTGGTCGAAGGTCAGCTCGGCCAGGCGCCGGATCGCCTCGCGCGGGTCGAGGTGGTCGACGTCGACCTCGCGCTCGACCGCGCGGATGCGCGCGTAGGCGGCCTCGAGCACCTCGATGTAGAGCTGCTCCTTGCCCCCGAAGTAGTAGTAGATCATCCGCTTCGTCGTGCGCGTGCGCGCCGCGATCTCGTCCACGCGCGCGCCCGCGAGGCCGTGGGCGGCGAACTCGCGCGTGGCCACCTCGAGGATCTCGCTGCGCGTGCGCTCCGCGTCGCGTTGGCGTGCCTGCGGTGCGGCCATCTATTAGGCGGTTTCGCTCGGCGCGCGGCGTGGATAACTAACGTACCAGTTCGTACATTAACGTCCGGCGGAGTACCTGCTCCAGGACCAGACTACGTCGTCGGGCTCATCGGGGCCGAGATCGGCCCCTCGCTGAGCCCCGCGCTGCACGAGCGCGAGGCCGACGAGCTCGGCCTCCGCTACGTCTACCGGCGCATCGACCTCGGCGAGCTCGGCGTCGCCGCCCGAGGCCGTCGGCGAGCTCGTGCGCGCCGCCCAGCGCGCTCGGCTTCAGCGGCCTCAACGTCACCCACCCCTGCAAGCAGCTCGTGGTCGAGCACCTCGACGCGCTCTCGCCCGAGGCCGAGACGCTCGGCGCGGTCAACACGGTCGTGTTCGACGACGGCGGCGGCGGTCGGGCACAACACCGACTGGCCGGGGTTCGCAGGAGAGCTTCGAGCGCGGGCTGCCCGACGTCGCCGACCGAGCGCGTCGTGCTCGTCGGCGCCGGCGGCGCGGGGACCGCGGTCGCGCACGCGGCGATCGTCGCTCGGCGTCGAGCGGCTGGCCGTCGTCGACGCCGACCGCGGAGCGCGCCGAGGCGCTGGCCGGCGCTCGGCTGCACTTCGGCGCCCGGTCGCGGTCGCCGCTCGACGACCTGGCCGCGCGAGCTGCGAGGCGGCCGACGGCGTCATCCACGCCACGCCGTTCGGCATGGACGGCCCATCCACGGCGCCGCCTTCTCGCCGCGACCTCCTGCGCGAGTCGCCTGTGGGTCGCCGACGTCGTCTACCGCCCGCTCGAGACCGAGCTGCTGCGCGCAGCGCCCGGCAGCTCGGCTGCCGCACGCTCGACGGCGGCGGCATGGCCGTCTTCCAGGCGGCGCTGTCTCCTTCGCGCTGTTCACCGGCGCGCGAGCCCGACCGCGAGCGCATGCTGCGCCACTTCGCCGCGCTGGTCGGGGACGGCCGAGGTGGCGGCGTGCGTAAGGGCGATCGCCACCGTCTCGCCTCAGCGGCACGCTCGAGGAGAAGCTCGACGCCGCCGCGCGCGCCGGCTTCGACGGCGTCGAGGTGTTCGAGAACGACCTCATCGGCTCGCCGCTGTCGCCCGCCGAGGTGCGCGAGGCTGCGCCGACGAGCCTCGGCCTGGCCATCGACCTCTACCAGCCGTTCCGCGACTTCGAGGCGGTGGCGCCCGAGCAGCTTCGCGCGCAACCTGCGCCGGGCGGAGGCGAAGTTCGACGTGATGGAGCGAGCTCGGGGCCGACACTGATGCTCGTCTGCTCGAACGCCTCGCCCGACGCCGATCGACGACGACGCCCTCGCCGCGGCCCAGCTACGCGGCGCTGGGCGAGCGGGCCGCGGCGCGCGGCGTTCAGCGTCGCCTACGAGGCGCTCGCCTGGGGCCGCCACGTCAGCGAGTACGACCACGCCTGGCGGCTCGTCGCAGGCGGCCGACCACCCCGCGCTCGGCGTCTGCCTCGACACGCTTCCACATCCTCTCGCGCGGCACGAGCCTGGACGACGATCGGCGAGATCCCCGGCCGACAAGCTGCTTCTTCCTCCAGCTCGCCGACGCGCCCGCACCTCGTCATGGACGTGCTCCAGTGGAGCCGCCACTACCGCTCCTTCCCGGGCCAGGGCGGCTTCGACCTCGCCGGCTTCACCGCGCCGTGTGCTCGACGCCGGGCTACGCCGGGCCGCTCTCGCTCGAGGTCTTCAACGACGTCTTCCGCCAGGCCGACCCGGAGCGTATGGCGGTCGACGCCATGCGCTCGCTGCTCGTGCTCGAGGAGAGCGTCGGCGCCGGCGCGCCGCTTCCCGCGCCCGCGCGCGCTGCGCGGCTACGCGTTCGCCGAGCTCGCGCGTCGAGCCCGCCTCGGCCGGCGAGACGCGAGCGCGTGCTGCACGCGCTCGGCTTCGCCCAGGCCGTCCCAGCACCGCACCAAGCCCGTGCACGCTGTGGCGGCAGGGCGGACGCGCGCGTGCTGCTCAACGTTCGGCGCGCGGCGGCGAGCCGACGGCGTCGCCGCGATCGCCGTCGAGAGCGCCGACCCGGCGCGCTCGGCCGAGCGCGCCGAGGCGCTGCTCGCGCCCGTGCTCGCGCCGCGACCGCGGCGCCGGCGAGGCCGACCTCGCCGCCGATCGCCGCGCCCGACGGCACCTCGATCTTCTTCTGCCGCACCGACGAGCAGCGCCGGCGAGCTGGCTCCGCGACTTCGTGGCGCTCGCGCCGGCCGGCGGCGCCGCGACCGCGGGCTGCTCGAGCGCATCGACCACGTCGCGCTCGTCGCAGCCGTTCGGACTACTTCGACGAGGCGGTGCTGTTCTACCGCTCGGTGCTCGCGCTCCAGCCGCGCGAGAGCCTCGAGCTGGCCGCGCCCGACGGGCTCATCCGCAGCCGTGCGGTGTCCAACGACGACGGCAGCGTGCGGCTCGCGCTCAACGTCCCGCTGCTGGCCGGCGAGCCGCACCCGGCCGGGCTCCAGCACGTCGCCTTCGCCTGCGACGACGTGCTCGCCACCGCCGAGAGCATGCGCGAGCGCGGCGTCACGCCGCTCGCGATCCCGGCGAACTACTACGACGACCTCGCCGCCTGTTCCGAGCTCGAGCCGAGCCTGATCGAGGCGATGCGCGACCTCAGCGTCCTCTACGACCGGGACGCGCGGGGCGAGTTCCTGCACTTCTACACCCCGATCGTCGGGGGCGGCCTGTTCTTCGAGGTCGTGCAGCGACGTGGCGCCTACGACGGCTACGGCGCCGCGAACTCACCGGTCCGCATGTCCGCACAGCGGGCGCCGGTGGCAGTTGAAGTCAACGGATAGGGGAGGAGACCCGTGAGCACCATGAACCACGACGAGGGACCTGCGAGACGCCGAAGAAGGCGGCGCTCGCGAGCTGGATCGGCAGCGTCCTGGAGTACTACGACTTCTTCATCTACGGGACGGCCGCCGCGCTGGTCTTCGGCAAGGTGTTCTTCCCGGAGTCCGATCCTGCGACCGGCACGCTGCTGTCGTTCGCCACCTACGGCGTGGGCTACGTGGCGCGGCCCGTCGGCGCGTTCTTCATGGGCCACATCGGCGACAAGTTCGGCCGCAAGCGCGTGCTGATCCTGACCGTGACGATGATGGGCGTGTCGACGTTCCTCGTCGGCTGCCTCCCCTCCTACAACTCGATCGGCGCTGTGGGCGCCTGCGCTGCTCGTGGTCCTGCGCCTGATGCAGGGCTTCTCCGCCTCGGGCGAGCAGGCCAGCGCGAACTCGCTCACGCTCGAGCACGCGCCCGACGCACCGGCGCGCGTTCTTCACGAGCTTCACGCTCAGCGGCACGCAGGCCGGCCTCTATCATCGCCACCGCCGTCTTCCTGCCGATCGGCACCCTCCCCGACGAGCAGCTCCTGACCTGGGGCTGGCGCATCCCGTTCTGGCTCAGCGCCTTCGTCGTCGCTCGTCGGGCGTGCTGATCCGGCGCCGGCTGGAGGAGACCCCGGCCTTCCAAGCGCAGGAGGACGAGGACGAGATCCCCAAGATCCCGCTGGCCGTGCTGTGGAGCGACCACCGCGCCGACGTCGTGCGCGTGATGCTCGCGGCGATGGCGTCGACCGTCAGCACGATCTTCGCCGTCTACGCGCTCAACTTCGCGGTCGACTACCAAGGGGCTGGACCGCACGACGATGCTGTGGGTCTCGATCGTCACCAACGTGATCGCGCTGGCCGCCCTGCCGGCCGTGGGCGATCCTGTCCGACCGCGTCGGGCGCAAGCCGGTGTTCATCTTCGGCGCGATCGGCAGCGGCGCGCTGATGTTCGCCTATCTCGGCGCCATCGCCAGCGAGTCGTGGCCGCTGATCTTCATCTCCGCGATCTTCATGTCCGGCGATCGTCTACAGCGCGATGAACGACTGACGGATCTTAGGCCTCACCCAACTGTGTCGGTGGGTAGGCAGATTAGGGTGGCGCCATGCAGTTTGCGGATCTTCCCCGGTGCGCTGCCTGGCGCCACCTCGACGCCCGTGAGGGCTTCGAGGTCGTGTTCCTCCGCGCCGGCCGCTTCGGAAGGCGACACCGCAGCGGTGGAGGAAGGCAAGGCGTGGGCGGTCCGCTACGACATCAGCCTCGACGCGGGCTGGGCGACCCGCAGCGCGCGGGTGTGGGGCCGCGCTTCGTCGGGCCTGCGCGAGCTGAGCCTGGAGGCGGACGGGGCCGGGCGCTGGCGGGTCGACGACGCGCCGGCGGGTCACCTCGACGGCTGCCTCGACGTCGACCTCGAGTCGTCCTCGCTCACGAACGCGTTCCCCGTCCACCGCCTCGGGCTCGAGGTCGGCGAGACGGCCGACGCGCCCGCGGCCTACGTCCGCGCGCTCGACCTCGGCGTGGAGCGCCTCGAGCAGCGCTACACCCGCCTCGAGGACGACGAACGGACGCCAGCGCTACCACTACGTCTCCCCCGCCTTCGAGTTCGAGTGCGAGCTGGTCTACGACGCGTCCGGGCTCGTCCTCGACTACCCCGGCATCGCGGTCCGCGCCGCGTGAGCTGGCTGTTCGGCTACGGGTCGCTGCTGCCCGCCGGCGACGCGCGGCCGTGCGACCTCAGCGGCTGGCAGCGCTCATGGGACGTGGCGATGGACAACTCCGTCGACCTCCCCGGCTACAAGCACTTCGTGACGCCGCAGGGGGAGCGCCCGGCGCTGATGGTCGCCTTCCTCAGCATCGCTCCGCAGGCGGGCGCCACCGTCAACGGCGTCGCGCTCCCCGTCGCCGACGACGAGCTGCCCGGGCTCGACGAGCGGGAGCGCAACTACGCGCGGGTGGACGTCACCGAGCACGTCGACGCAGACCTGCCCGGGCGTGTGTGGGCCTACGTCGGCCTCGAAGCCGCCCGCGAGCGCCTCGCGCTCGGGCTGCGCGAGGGCCGCGCGGCGATCGCGAGCAGCTACTACCAGCGCGTGCTCGCGGGCTTCGACGCGCTCGGCCGGCGCGAGCACTTCGAGCGGCTGACCGCGCCGATGCCCGCGCCGGTCGTCGACCTCGAGGTCGTGTTCCACGCGGCGCGCGCGGAGCCGCGAAGGTCAACTGCGGCTGGGTAGGAGGTGGGTGCGAAGCGCCGTTGACGTTCGCTCAGGCCGCGTAGCCGGTCGCCTTGTCGACCACGATGCGGCCGATCAGGCGCACGGCCCCCGGCGGGTCGGGGTCCGGGTCCTTGCCGTCGTACACGTGCGCCAGCCCGATGTCGAACTTCCGCCCGACGTCCTCGGTGAAGCTGCAGGTGCCGCGCAGCTCGACGTAGTTGTAGGGGTCGTCGGAGTCGAGGATCGTGACGCTGATGCGCGGATCGCGCAGCAGGTTGCGGTGCTTGCGACGCCCGGCGAGCGTGGAGAAGAGGACGTCGTCGCCGTCGCGGCCGAGCCACATGGCCGAGGTCTGCGGCCCGCCGCTGGGGTTGATCGTCGCCATGACCGCGAAGTGGCGGCCGTCGAGGAGGCGGCGGATCTCGTCGTTGAGGGTGAATGCCATGGGCGGGAACCCTAGGTGCCGGTAGCCTCGTATGGCATGGCGACGACGACGACCGTGATCCGCAGCGAGGACTTCCCCGACCTCGGCGACGAGATCCTCTACCCCCGGCTGTCCGACGGCAAGATGGCGTGGTTCGCCAAGCAGGGCGAGCCGCGCACGTTCCAGCCCGGCGAGGTGCTCTACGAGCACGCCGTGCGCGACGCGCCGTTCTACGTCATCGACCAGGGGCGCGTCGAGTTCGTCACCCGCAAGCCGGGCAAGGACATCCACATCGCGGAGGCCGACAGCCGCACCTTCATCGGCGACATCGCCGCGTTCACCGGCGAGCCGACGATCAGCGCCTGCGTGGCGGTCGAGCCGACCGACGTGATCAAGTTCGACCGCGGGCAGCTGCGCGACATGCTCGCGCGCTGGCCGGAGTTCGGCGAGCACGTCTTCCGCACGCTGCTGGCGCGGCGCGCGTGGCACGTGGAGAGCGGCCACGGCGTGATGCGGCTGATCGCGTCGCGCGACTCGCGGCGCGCGTTCGAGGTGCGCGACCTGCTCGAGCGCAACCTCCTGCCGGTGCGCTGGTACGACGCCGACACCGACGACGAGAGCGCGGCCATGCTCGAGTGGCTCGGCATCCCGCGCTCCGAGACCCCGGTGCTCGTCCACGCCAGGAACGTGATGCGCAACCCGTCCGCCGCGCAGGTCGCGCGCAACCTCGGCCTGCGCGCCGAGGTCGACGGCGAGCGCTTCGACCTCGTCGTGCTCGGCGCCGGCCCCGCCGGGCTCGCGGCCGCGGTCTACGGCGGGTCGGAGGGCATGCGGACGTTCGTGGCCGAGGCCTGGGCGCCCGGCGGGCAGGCCGGGACCAGCACCCGGATCGAGAACTACCTCGGCTTCCCGACCGGCATCTCCGGGGTCGACCTCACGCGCTCGGCGACGCTGCAGGCGCGGCGCTTCGACGCCGTGCTGTCGAGCTTCCACAGCGCCGTCGAGCTGGCCGACGGGCCCGAGGGCCTCGTGCGCGTCGACCTCGACGACGGCCAGCACGTGCTCGCCCGCTCCGTCGTGATGGCCACCGGCGCGCGCTGGCGCGAGCTGCAGGCCGAGGGCATCGACCGCTTCCGCGGCGCCGGCGTCTACCACGCCGCGATGGCGAGCGACGCCGAGCGCTGCCGCGACGAGGACGTGATCGTCGTCGGCGGCGGCAACTCCGCAGGCCAGGCGGCGGCCCATCTCGCCCGGCTGGCGCGCAGCGTGCGCGTCGTCGTCCGCGGCAAGGCGCTGAAGTCGACGATGTCCTCCTACCTCGTCGACCGCATCGAGCGCTCCAAGAACATCGAGGTGCTGACCGAGACCGAGGTCACCGCCGTGCACGGCACCGCGACCGTCGAGTCGGCGAGCCTGCGCAACGGCGACGGCAGCGTCCGGCAGGTGCCGGTCAGCGCCGTGTTCGTGATGATCGGCGCCGCGCCGTGTACCGAGTCGACGACCGGGATCCTCGCGGTCGACCCCGCGGGCTACCTGCTGTGCGGCACCGCCGCGGCGAGCTGCGAGGGGCACCTCGGCTGGCCGCTGAAGGACCGCGAGCCGCACCTGCTCGAGACGGTCCGCCCGGGCGTGTTCGCCGCCGGCGACGTGCGCGCGGGCGCCTCGAACCGCGTGGCCGGCGCGGTCGGCGACGGCGGGATGGTCGTGCGCTTCGCGCACGACGTGCTCGACGGCTAGCGCTTCGCGGAGTACCGTCGCAGGCGTCTGCCGAGCGATGGAGGAAGGGCATGCGCGAGGACATCCAGTTCGACGCCGAGGGCGCGACGCTGCGGGGGTGGTTCTACCGGCCGGACGACGCGGGCGACGAGGTCCCGTGCATCGTCATGTCGCATGGGTTCTCGGCGATCAAGGAGATGCACCTCGACGACTACGCGGAGGTCTTCACCGACGCCGGGCTCGCGTGCGTCGTGTACGACAACCGCGGCCTCGGCGAGTCGGGCACCGCGCCGGGCAGGCCGCGCGGGAGAGATCGACCCGTGGGAGCAGATCCACGACTACCAGCACGCGATCACGTACGCCCAGCTGCGCCCCGACGTCGACGCGGATCGCATCGGCGTGTGGGGCTCGAGCTACTCCGCCGCGCACGCCTACGTCGTCGCCGCGATCGACCGGCGCGTCAAGGCGGTCTGCGGGCAGGTCCCGCTGATCTCGGGGCGGCGCGCGTTCGAGATGCTGGTGCGGATCGACTTCTGGGGGCCGACCTGGGAGGCGCTGACGGCCGACCGCCTGGCCCGCGCGCGCGGCGAGGCGCCGGCGATGCTGCCGGTCGTCGACGCCGACCCGCTGGCGCAGTCGGCGCTGCCGACGGCGGACTCCTACGAGTTCTTCACCGCGTACGAGGGCAGCACGTGGAGCAACGAGGTGACGCTGCGCACCCTGGAGATGTTCCAGGCCTACGAGCCGGGCGAGTACCTCAAGCGCATCTCGCCGACGCCGCTGCTGATGGTGGTCGCGCCGAACGACCGGCTCGTCGCCGGCGAGCTCGCGTGCGAGGCGTTCGAGACCGCATCGCACCCGAAGAAGATCGTCCTGGTGCCGGGCGGGCACTTCGACGCCTACGTCGGGCGCGGCTTCGAGATCTCCTCGGGCGCCGCCCGCGACTGGTTCGTGGAGCACCTGCTGTCCGCCGCGCGCGTGCCGGCCACCGCCTGATCCCGCGACCGCCGGGGGCGCGACCCGTACGCTCCCGGCGGTGGCCGCCTCACCCGTCCTGACGCCGCCACCCGGGAACCCGCGCTTCCCGCTGCTCGACTCGATGCGGGCGATCGCGGCGCTCTCGATCGTGGCCTACCACGTGGCGTTCTTCTCCCGCGCGACCGAGCACGGCGTCAGCGGGGCGCTGCTGAGCCGCCTCGGGGTCGGCGTGACGGTCTTCTTCGTGATCTCCGGCTTCGTGCTCTACCGCCCGATGGTGCGCGCGCGCTGGGACGGCGAGCCGCCGCGCCCGCTGGGCGACTACGCGCGCCGGCGCGCGCTGCGGATCGTGCCCGCGTACTGGCTCGCGCTCACCGTGCTCGCGATCTACCCCGGTCTGCTCGGCGTGTTCACCGATCAGTGGTGGGTCTACTACGGCTTCGGCCAGATCTACTCCGCCGACACGATCCTGAAGGGGATCGGGCCCGCCTGGAGCCTCTGCACGGAGCTGCTGTTCTACGCCGCGCTGCCGTTCCTCGCCGTCGCGCTGGGGCGCGTATGGCGCGGCGGCCGCCGTCGCGGGGTGCGCGCGGAGCTGGCGGTCCTGGCCGCGCTCGGGCTCGCCTCGCTCGGCTTCCGGGCGGCGGTCGAGCTCGGCGACGGCGCCTCGTACCTGACGCAGACGATCCTCGGCACCTTCGACGGCTTCGCGCTGGGCATGGCGCTCGCGGTGGCGAGCGTCGCGCTGGCCGACGGGCGCGAGCGGCCCGCGGCCGTCCGGGTCGTGGCCGCGCACCCGGGCGTGGCGTGGGCGATCGCCCTCGCGTGCTTCGCCGCCTCCGCGGCGATCGGCGGGCCCGATCCGGCCTTCCTGCTCGGGACCGACGGACCCGCGGGCGAGGCGCTGGCCGTCCGCGCGCTCGGCCTCCTGACCGCGGTCGCGCTGCTCGCCCCCGCGATGTTCGCCGACGACGCGGGCGGCGCGCCGCGCCGCGCTGCTCGCGCTCCCGTGGCTGGCGTGGCTCGGCGCGATCTCCTACGGCATCTACCTCTGGCACTACCCGATCATCCAGCGGGTGACCGTCGGCCCGGACATGGAGGGCTTCCCCGGCGGGTCGTTCTGGAAGATCGCGGCGATCAGCGTCCCGATCGTGATCGCGTGCGCGGCGCTCAGCTTCCACCTGGTCGAGCGCCCGCTGCTGCGAGGGCGCGCGCGCGGTTCGCGGCCGCCGTCACCGCCGCGGTCAGGGTCTGCACGTCGTAGGCGCCCTCGTGGCGCCGTCCGTTGATGAAGAACGACGGCGTGCCGGCGACGCCGCTGGAGTCCGCGCTCGCCACGTCGTCGGCGATCCGCTCGGCGTACTCGTGCCGCTGCAGCTCCTCCCAGAAGCGCTCGCCGTCGAGGCCGAGGGCCTCGGCGTGGCGGCCCAGGTCCTGCGGGCTCAGCTCGTCCTGGTGGCTCAGCAGCCGGTCGTGCATCTCCCAGAACGCGCCCTGCGCGAACGCCGCCTCGGCGGCCTCCGCCGCCAGCTGCGCGTTCGGATGCACGTCGTTGAGCGGCAGGTGGCGCCAGACGTAGCGCAGGTCGTCGCCGAAGGCCTCCTGCAGCGCACGGATGGCCTCCTCCGCCTGCCCGCAGTAGGGGCACTCGTAGTCGCCGTACTCGATCAGCGTGACCGGAGCCTCCGCAGAGCCGCGGACGTGGTCGCGCGCGGGGTCGGGGTCGTCGGACAGGTCGGTGAGCTCCTCCACCGTGCCCGAGATCTGGCGCGCGCGGACCGGGGCCGGGAGGCGCGCGATCAGGCGGAACGCGCCCCACGCGATCAGCGTCGAGAACACCACCGTCGCGAGCACGCCGACCTTCGCCTCCTCGAGGTCGCGCCCCTCGAAGGCGATGCTCGCGATCAGCAGCGAGACGGTGAACCCGATCCCGGCCACGGTCCCGCCCGCGGCGTTGACCGGCCAGCTCAGCGCCAGGGGCATGCGGCCGCGCGACGTGCGGTAGGCGAGCCAAGTGGCACCGACGATGCCGAGCGGCTTGCCGAGCACGTAGCCGAAGAAGATGCCGAGCGTGATCGGAGACGACAGCGCGTCGCCGAGCAGTGAGCCGTCGATGTGGATGCCGGCGTTGGCGAGCGCGAACAGCGGCACGATCACGAAGCTGGTCCACGGGTGCAGGCGGTGCTGGAGGCGCTCGTTGGGCGAGATCGCCGACGCCATCGCCTGCTGCGCCGAGCGCGCGAGCTGGGGCGTCGGCTGCTCCCGGAACGAGCGCGTGCGCTCGATCACGCGCTCGAGGTCGACCCGCGCGGGCGGGTAGGAGCTGGTGATCAGGCCGACGGCGAGGCCGGCGATCACCGGGTCGATCCCCGACTCCAGCAGCGCGATCCAGACCGCCACGCCGAGGACGACGGCGATGCGCCCGCGCCACATCGGCGGCGCGAAGCGGAGCGCGAACAGCGTCGCGAACAGCGCGGCGGCCACGAGCAGCGGGACGAAGGCGACCTCCTCCGCGTAGACCGTCGCGATCACGATCAGCGCCACGAGGTCGTCGACCACCGCCAGCGTCAGCAGCCGCAGGCGCAGGCGCGTGCCGCGCGGGGCCACCAGCGCGACGACGCCGAGCGCGAACGCGGTGTCGGTCGACATCGCCGCGCCCCAGCCGTGGGCGCTGTCGGTGCCCGCGTTGAGCGCCAGGTAGATCGCCACGGGGACCGCCATGCCGCCGAGCGCCGCGAAGACGGGGACCGCCAGCCTGCTGCGCTCGCGCAGCTGGCCCTGGTCGAGCTCGCGCTTGGCCTCGAGGCCGACGACGAGGAAGTAGAAGGTCATCAGGCCCTCGTTGACCCACAGGCGCAGGTCGTGCGAGATGCCCGAGCCGCCGAGCTGGATCGACAGCTCCGTCGTCCAGACCGACTCGTAGGAGTCCGACCACGGCGAGTTCGCCCACACGAGCGCGGCGACCGTCGCCATCAGCAGCGCCGCCGCGCCGGCGGTCTCGGTGTTGAGGAAGTCGCGGACGGGGGCCTTGAGGTTGCGCGCCCACGCCGTGCGCCCGCTCGAGGTCGTGCCTGCCGTCGTCGCCACCCCGACAGTGAACCGCACCGCGCGAAGCTGCGAGGATTCAAGGAGATGCCCGATCCTTCGCATCTGCTCATCGCCCGCGTCCACGGCGTCGCCGCGCGCAGCGCCGAGCTGCGGATGGCCGCGCAGGAGCTCGCGGACGCCTCCGTCAAGCAGGAGGGCTGCCTGGGCTTCGACGTCCTGACGATCGCGGCCGACGCGTCCGAGCTGGTGCTCCTGAGCGCCTGGCGCAGCGACCGCGAGCTGCGCGCCCACTTCGGCTCGGGCCCCTACGGGCGCTACGTCTCCGCGGTCACCGACCTGCTGACCCGCCCGAGCGACGTCACGATCCACAACGTCTCGGGCACCGTGCACCCGATCGCCGACCTGTCGCGGGAGCCGCAGCGCGCGAGCTGATCCAGGCGGCCTACACCGCGATCTGCCCGCGCAGCTTCTCCATCCCGAGGCGCATGCGGCCCTTGACGGTCCCCGGCGGGAGCGACAGCCGGGCGGCGATCTCGCTGTGGCTGAGCTGGCCGAAATAGGCGAGCGTGATCACCTGCGCCTGCGCGTCCGGGAGCTGTGCCAGCCCGCTGCGGAGCGCGTCGGCCTCGCTACGCGCGATCACCTCGTCGGACGGCGAGCTGTCGCCCGGCGCATCCAAGAACGGCTCCCAGCCGCCAAGCTGCGGACGGTGGCCGGCCGACTCTCGCCGGCCCACGTCGATCGCCCGGTTGCGGACGATCGTCATCACCCATCCCTGGACCGAGCCCAGGTCGCCGCGGTAGCTGGCGTGGCTGCGCCAAACCGCCAGGAAGCCCTCCTGCACGGCGTCCTCGGCGCGGCTCGGGTCGTGGCAGACCGTGCGGGCGACCTGCCAGGCCCGCGCGGAGTGGCGGTCATAGAGCGTGCCGAACGCCCGCGGGTCGTTCGCCTGGATCCGGCGCATCAGCTCCTCGTCGGTCGCTGCGCGCATGCGTGCTGCGTGTGTGGTTGCGGGCACGTGGCCCTCCCTGCGGATCACCACACACCCGCACCGCCCGGCTGCCCCTGAGGGCCGCCGAGTCGGCGCTCGGCACGGTTTCAAGTTCTGCGCCGCCGACAGCCCGTCCCGGACCGCCGCACTTCGCACTCAGCACTTAACATCCCCTGCGTGTCGCGCTTTCAGTCGCAGACGCGCAGTGCCGACGCGGATGCGCGGGTCGGATCGGCGATCTCCGACGCCATGGTGGCCCTGATCCGCGAGGCGGTCGGCCGTGGTCCCAAGCGCGCGCGGACGTTCATCCACGAGGACGTGATCCTCTGCCTGCTGGAGGAGACGATGACGCCGCTCGAGCGCACGCTGCACGAGCAGGAGCGGGACGACACGGTGCAGGAGGTCAGAGACGTGCTGCACGCCGCGATGGGGCCGAAGGCCGCGGAGCAGGTCGAGGAGCTCACCGGCCGCACCGTCACGGCAACGCTGGCCGACCACCACCGCAGCCCGGACGCGGGCGTGCTCGTCTTCCTCCTGGCGCCTCGCTAGCTCAATTCCAGGGCAGCGCGGAGCGCGTGCTCCAGTACGCCTCGCTGTCCTCCTCGAGCGGCGCCAGCGCCGCCAGGACCTCGTCGGAGAGCGCCAGCTCCGCCGCCGCGAGGTTGCTGGCGAGCGTGTCGCGCGTGGCGACGCCGCTGAGCACGACGTCGGCGAACGGCTGCGCGAGCACCGCCGCGAGCGCGACGGCGTCGGGCGTCGAGCCGAGCGCGCTCGCGGCGGCCGCGAGCTCGGCGGCGGGCGCGCGCGGGCCGAGGCGGCCGTTGGCCAGCGCCTCCTTGATGATCACGCCCAGCCCCGCGTCGTGGGCGCGGCCCGAGCGCCGGGCCGGCCGCGCGCTCGTGCAGGTTCCAGGTCGCCTGGATCGCGTCGAACATCCCGAGCTCGACCGCGCGGTCGATCGTGTCCGCCTGCGAGGTGCCGCTGACCGACACGCCGATCGCGACCCCGCTCGCGCGCAGGTCGCGCAGCTCGCCGAGCACCTCGTCGTTCTCGAGTACGCCGCTGTCCGGCGTGGCGGAGTGGATCTGGTACAGGTCGAGGTGGTCCCCCAGCCGCGCGCGCGTCTCCTCGAGCTGGCGGCGCAGCGTGTCGGCATCGTGGTGCTTGACCTCGGGCGGGTCGGCGGCGACCTCCCAGTCCGCGGTGTAGACGTAGCCCCACTTCGAGCCCACGGTCACGTCGGCGGGAGCCCGATCGTCCAACCACGCGCCAAGGAACTCCTCGGCCCGGCCGTACGAGCGCGCCGCGTCGAGGTAGCGGACGCCGGCCGCGTAGGCCGCGTCGAGCACCTCGAAGCTGCGGGCCCGCAGCGCCGCGACCGAGCGGTCCTGCCCGAGATCGTCGCCGTGGCCGACGTTGAGGTAGCCCGGCCGGCCGAGCGACGCGAGCCCGAGGCCGATCCGCGCCGGCCCGAGGTCGATCACGGGCGGATGCGCTCGCGGCGCTGCGCGGCGATCATCACCGGGGAGTTCGGCGCGCCGTAGCCGTTGTAGCCGCCGCGGCGCTCGAGCACCTCGAGGAACAGGCTCGTGCCTGTCATGGCGGTATAGAAGTGCAGGAGCTCGCCGCCCCCGGTCGCGTCGTAGAGGATGCCGAGCTCGCGCATCGGCTCGATGATGCCGGATTCGAGCCCGGTTCGGGCAGCCAGGTCCTCGTAGTAGTTGCCGGGGATGGCGAGCAACGGGACGCCGCGGTCGCGCATCGCGCGGGCGGTGGCGTAGATGTCGCGGCACGCGAAGGCGACGTGCTGCTGCTCGGCGCCGCCGTTGCCGACCACCGGCACGCGCAGCGCGAAGCGGACGCTGCCCTCGGCATTGCGCGCGGCGCGGCTGCGGACGAGCCCGTCGGGGGCGGCGAGCTCGGCGCCGACCTCGAGTTCGAGCCCGAGCACGGAGCGATAGAACAACACCGCCTCGTCGAAGTAGTCGAACGGCTGCGACAGCGCGACGTGGTCGATGCCGGTGAGCTCGGAGCCGGCGTCGGGCCCGGGCGGGCCGGCCGTGAGGAAGTCCGCCACCCAGCTCTCGGCGTCGCCGGCGTCGGTGCGGCAGAAGAACACCGACGTCCCGTCGGGGGCGGCGATCGCCGACAGGTCGGCCTCGCCGGGCCCGCGGTCGCGCGGCAGCACCGGCGCAAGCAGCCGCTCGGCGCGTCGGGCGGAGGCGATCGGGTCCGCGCTCTCGACCGCGATCGCCGCCACGCGCGGGCCGGGACCGTCCGGGTGCTCGTGGTTGACGAGGATGCGGGTGTGGCCGTGGCGCCACAGCTGGACGGCCTTCGTGCGGTGCTGGCCGGCGTGCCGGAAGCCCATCGCGATCAGCAGCCGCTCGACGCGCGGCGCGGCCTCCGGCGCAACCGCGAGCTCGGCGAACGCGTAGCCGCGCAGGGCCGGCACCGGGGGCAGCGCCGAGACCTCCGCCGCCTCCTCGAGGACGAGCAGCGAGCGCATCGCGTCGACCGCCATGCGCGCCGGGTCGGCCTGGCGGAAGACGTCATTGAAGACCTCGAGCGAGAGTGGCCCCTCGTAGCCGGCGGCGAGGACGTGGCCGAGGAAGCCGGGGAGGTCGAAGCCGCCCTGCCCCGGGAAGCAGCGGTAGTGCCGGCTCCACTGCAGGACGTCCATGACGAGGTGCGGCGCGTCCGCGACTTGGAGGAAGAAGATCTTCTCGCCCGGGATGTCGCGGATCCCGGCGGGGTCGGCGCCGCGCGAGAGGATGTGGAACGAGTCGAGGCAGGTGCCGAGGTTGGGGTGGTCGCCGGCCTCGGCGATCCTCCAGGCGTGGTCGTAGTCGCGCACGTGGCGCCCCCACGCGAGCGCCTCATAGGCGATCCGGATGCCGCGCGCGGCGGCCCGCTCGGCGAGCTCGCGCAGCTGCGCCGCCGCCAGCGCGTCGTCGTCGATCGCGTTCTCGGAGACGTTGGAGCAGACCAGCACCGTGTCGGCGCCGAGCTGCTCCATCACCGCGAACTTCGCCTCCGCTCGCGCGAGGTTCGCCTCGAAGCGCTCCGGCGGCACCGCCTCGAAGTCGCGCAGCGGCTGGTAGAGCGCGATCTCGAGCCCCAGCTCCTCACAGCGCCTCGCCACCTCCGCGGGCGAGTCCGGCGCGGCGATCAGGTCGGGCTCGAACAGCTCGACCGCGTCGAAGCCCGCGGCGGCTGCCGCCGCGAGCTTGTCATCGAGCGTGCCACTGAGACAGACCGTCGCGATCGACCGCCGCACCTCAGAACAGGTTCCCGAACTGGTTGATGGCGACGATCGTCGAGCAGACGCCGAGCAGCAGGATCGCGGCGCCGATGATCGCGAGCCGGTAGCCACCGAGCTTCTGCTTCTCGGGCAGGTAGCGGCGGTTGGTGAACACGAGCAGGATCGAGTAGATGAACATGATCACGCCCCCGAGCACGGTCGAGATCGTCACCAGGACGAGCGGCTGGTCGAAGCCGACCGCGAGGATCGTGGTGCCGAAGATGATCATCGCCCACACGACCGTGAAGTAGATCCGGCTCTCGGTCCAGCGGGCGCTGTCGCTCGTGTAGCTCACCCGGACGACGTCGGCGACGAGACGCGAGACGTAGTCGATGATCCCGAGCGCGGCGGCGAACAGGCTGACCGCGCCGATGGCCAGGAACATCGTGCCGAACCAGTTGCCGACCCGCTCGTCCAGCACGTCGGCCTCGAGCGCGATGAAGTCGAAACCGCTCTCCTCGGGCAGGTCGGGATTGCCGAACACGGTCGCGTAGGCGACCAGCGAGAAGACAATGATCGACACCGCGGCGATGACCCCGAACGAGAAGAACTGCTCGAGGTTCGCCCGCTTCCACCACACCTGCCAGCGCGAGCGGTTCTGCTCGTCGTCGGGGAAGCGGTAGCCCTGGCCCGACGGTGCCGCCTCCTCCTCGCCGGTGATCGGCGAGGTGATGCGCGGCGCGTAACGCCCCATCCCGAACCCCTTGTCGCGGATCCAGTTGCTCTGGACGAGGTTGTTGGCACCGCCGGCACCGGCCGCCGCCAGCGCGCCGACGAGGATCGCGAGCTCCACCTCGGCCGGGAACGCGCCGAACTTCGTGGCCACCTCGGTGGTGTCGCTGTAAGCCGTGCTGCTGATGGCGGCGAACAGGGCGACCACGATGAACACGAGGATCGCGCCGACCTTGATGAACTCGAGCCGCTCGACGGTCTGGTAGACGACGGGCGACGCGGTGAGGATGGCGCCGATCGCGAACAGCATCACGACGGCGATGACGACCGGGTCGCCGCCGCCGAACGCGAACGTCGCGACGGTCGCCGCGCTGGTCGCCCAGCCCGGCCATGCGGTGGCGAGCAGCGCCAGCCCGACGATGATCAGGCCCCACGGCTTCCACAGCCGCTGAAAGCCGGTGATCGCGGTCTGCCCGGTGGCGAGCGTGTAGCGCTCGATCTCCATGTTGATGAAGAACTGCATCGCCACGCCGACGACCGCGGCCCACAGGAACGCGAGGCCGGCCGTCGCGGCGATGTAGGGGAAGAGGATGTACTCGCCGCTGGCGACCCCGACGCCGACGAGGATCACGCTCGGGCCGATCAGCTTGCGCAGCGGCGCAGCCGCCGGCAGGTCCTTCTCGACGATCTGGTCCCGATCGGGCCGCGCAGGCGGCGCTCCGTCCGTGGGTGCGGTCCTCGTTCCTGTTGCCATCGCTCGCTCCTCCTCCTCTACGCCGCCTGGCTCGCGCCGGCGATCAGTTCGTCAACGTGCGCCACCATCCGGTCGCGGTCCGGCCGCGCTCCGGTGAACAGCTCCAGCGACCCCGCCGCCTGCAGCGCGACCATGGCTGCGCCGTCCAGCGTCCGGCAGCCGCGCTCGCGCGCGTCCTTGAGCAGCTGCGTCTCGATCGGCATGTAGACGACCTCGGCGACCCAGAGCCGAGGATCGAGCAGCTCGGCGGGGACCGCCGTGCCGGGATGGGCCTCCATGCCCATGGGCGTTGCGTGGATCAGCCCGTCCGCCTCCGCCAGCAGATCGCCGAGCGCCCCGATGTCGGCCGCGGCGGCGCCGAGCGTCTCGGCCAGCGCGGCGGCGCGGTCGCGCTCGACGTCGAGGATCGTCAGCTGCCCGGCGCCGAGCGCGAGGGTCGCGTGAGCGACCGCCGCGCCGGCCCCGCCCGCCCCGAGCTGCACGACCCGGTCCGTGCGCGCGCCGGGTAGGCGGCGCTCGAAAGCCTCCTGGAAGCCGCTGGCGTCCGTGTTGTGGCCGATCCGCCAGCCGTTTCGCAGCACGACCGTGTTGACCGCGCCGAGTGCCTCGGCCTCGGGTGAGAGCTCGTCCAGCTCGGCCACCACGAGCTGCTTGCAGGGATGGGTGATGTTGAGGCCGCCGAACCCGTCGCGGGCCGCCTCGGCCACGAGCGCGCCGACGTCCGACGCGGGCCGCCCGAGCTCCTCGAGGTCGAACAGGCGGTACTCGTAGTCGACGCCGAGCAGTGACGCCTCGCGCTCGTGCAGTGCCGGGCTCAGCGAGCTGCCGATCCCGGCGCCGATCAATCCGACGATCACCATCATCCTCCCCAGGACTAATGTACGAACTAGTCCGTGTATTTCCCGCCGCGGAGAACGGCAAACACCTGCGGCTGGGTTGTCGAGTACCTCAGCGGCAACGCGGGAACAAGCGAGACGTGCCCGCCATTCCGCTCGCGCCGCTGCCCGACGACATCGCCGAGAACGTCGAGTCGCTCGGCGCCAAGCAGCTGAACCTGTACCGCTGCCTCGCTCACGCCCCGGAGCTGCTGCGGGCGTGGATCAACTTCGCGTGGGCGCTGCGCGGGCACGAGACCACCGAGCGCCGCCTGCGCGAGCTGATGATCCTGCGCACCGCGACATTGCATCACTCGCCGTACGAGTGGCACCAGCACCGCCGCATGGCGCGCGAGGCGGGCGCCACCGACTACGAGGTCGCCGAGCTCGAGATGTGGCGCACGTCGGAGGCGTTCAGCGACGCCGACCGCGCCGCGCTCGCCTTCACCGACGCGATCGTCGCGGGCGACGTGCCGCCCGCGGTCACCGAGGAGCTCACCCGCCACTTCGACAACGGCCAGCGCGTCGAGCTGACGGTCACCGCCGCGTTCTACTCGATGGTCCCGCGCGTGCTCGACGCGCTCGGCGTCCCCATCGAGGAGCGCGAGCCGCCGCCGGCGGAGTGAGCCCCGCCGCCGCTGTGGCGGCGGCGAGGCTCCATCACGTCACTCCGCCTGCTTGGCCCCCGGCTCCCCGGTGGTGGGGTCGTGCTCGCCGGCGACGTCCCCCTTGTGCTCGATGTCGTGCACCACGGCCCCGGTCATGATCCCCACGACGTCGTGCATCGAGGTCTCCTTCGGGTCCACGATCGCCACGCGCTTGCCGAGCCGGTGGATGTGGATGCGGTCGGCGATCTCGAACACGTGCGGCATGTTGTGGCTGATCAGGATCACCGGCAGCCCGTTGTCGCGGACGCGCTTGATCAGCTCCAGCACCTGCGCCGACTCCTTCACGCCGAGCGCGGCGGTGGGCTCGTCCATGATCACGAGCTTGCGCGCCCACGCCGCGGCGCGCGCCACCGCGACGCCCTGGCGCTGGCCGCCTGACAGCGTCTCGACGGCCTGGCTCATGGAGCGGATGCCGATCTGCAGGCTCTTCATCTGCTTGTCGGCCTCCTCCTGCATGCCCTTGTGGTCGAGCATGCGGAACACGCTCCCCAGCGGGCCGTCGCGCTTCTTCTCGCGACCGAGGAACAGGTTGGTCGCGATGTCCAGCGCCGGCGCCACGGCGAGGTCCTGGTAGACCGTCTCGATGCCGGCCCGCCGCGCCTCGAGCGGCGACTTGAAGCTGACCTCCTCGCCGTCGAGGCTGACCGTCCCGGAATCGGGGATGGTGGCGCCCGAGAGCACCTTGATCAGGCTCGACTTGCCGGCTCCGTTGTCCCCGATCACGGCGAGGATCTCGCCGGGGTAGAGGTCGAAGTCGGCGCCGTCGATGGCGGTCACGTTGCCGTAGCTCTTGTGGATCCCGCGTGCCGACAGGATCGGCTCGCGGTTCTCGGTCGTCGTGCTCATGCGCGCCCCCTCGCGATCTGGTCGACGGACACCGCGACGATGACCAGGATGCCGGTGATGAGGATCTGGTATTGCGATTCCACGCCCATGAGGACGAGGCCGTTGCGCACCACGCCGATGATCAGCGCCCCGATCAGGGTGCCGATGATCGTGCCGCGACCACCGAACAGGCTGGTGCCGCCGAGGACGACCGCCGTGATGGCGTCGAGGTTGTCGGTGATGCCCGCGTTCGGATCGCCGACGCCGGTCCGCGCAACCAGCAGCAGCGCCGCGATGCCGTAGATGATGCCGGCGACGACGTAGACCATCAGCAGCTGCTTGCGCACCGGGATGCCCATCAGGCGCGTGGCCTCCGGGTTGTCGCCCAGCGCGTACACGCGCCGCCCCCATGTCGTCTGGGTCAGCACGAACCAGATGAACGCGAACAACCCGAGCGTCACCAGCGATCCGTAGGTCACCGCCGTGTCGCCGATCTTGAACGACTCGCCCAGCTTCGTCATCGCCGCGGGGAGGTTCGAGATCGTCTCGTCGTTGGAGTAGATGTGCGTGAGTGCCGAGCAGATGCTGAACGTGCCGAGCGTCACGATGAACGGCGGCAGGCTCAGGCCCACGACGAGCCCGCCGTTGACGAACCCGATCGCCGCGCAGGTTGCGACGCCGAGCAGGATCGCGATCAGCGGCGGCACGCCCGAGTCGGTGGCGAGCTTGGTCATCACGATCGAGCCGAGCGCCATCGCCGTGCCGCACGAAAGGTCGATGCCCGCCGTGAGGATGATCAGCGTCTGGCCGATGGCCAGCGTCCCGACCACCATCACCTGCTGGATGATCAGCGAGAAGTTCGTCGGATCGAGGAACTGCTCGGACTGCGTGCTGAAGAAGATGCAGGCGAGCACCAGCGCGATCAGCGGACCGAGCTGCGCGACGCGATCCCCCGAGACCTTCGGGGTCGCCCTCCCGCCGCCACCGCCCTCGCCGGTGGGCGGCGTGGATTCCCCGCCGGCCCCGGCGGTCTGTGCTTGTGGCTGAGTCATGTGTATGAGTCCTCTCTGTCAGGACGCGCGAAGACGGCCGGCCGCGTGAGCGGCCGGCCGCCGGATCGCACTAGCCCCAGCAGTTCTCCTCGCCGTAGGCCGCGTCCTTGGACTCGACCCCGTCGACCGGGTCCGCCGTGATCAGCTCGACGCCGGTGTCGACGTAGCCCGAGGGCTTCTCGCCACCACGCGCGGCCGCCGCGCCCTTCTCCACGCCCAGCGCCGCCATCTTCAGCGGGTACTGCTGCGAGGTCGCGTCGATGATGCCCGGCTTGATGCCCTCCTTGATCGCCTGGCAGCCGCCGTCGACGGACACGAGGATGAAGTCCTTCGGGTCCTTGCCGGCCGCCTTGAGCGCGGTCGCGCCACCGAACCCTGAGGGCTCGTTGATCGAGTAGATGACGTTGATCCCTGAGTCCTTCTGCAGCAGCGTCTCCATCGCCGCCTGGCCCTTGGCCTGATCGCCCTTGGTGGGCGCGGCGCCGACGATCTGCGGGTCGCCCTCCTTGATCCCGAAGCCCTTCAGGAAGCCGTCGTGGCGGAGCTGCCCCACGGAGATGCCGGGAGCGAGGTCGAGCATGGCGATCTTCGGCGTGATCTTCATCTCCTTGGCCTTCGCCGCCGCGTACTGGCCGATCAGCTCGCCGGCCTTGAGGTTGTCGGTCGCGAACAGCGCGTCGACGGCGTCCTGCGGCTCCGTCGGCGTGTCGAGCGCGATCACGATCACGCCTGCGTCGCGCGCCTTCTTGATCGCCGGGACGATCGCCTTCGAGTCGGCCGGGACGTCGAGGATGACCTTGGCGCCCTGCGTCGTCATGTTCTCCAATGCCGTGACCTGGCTGGCGTTGTCGGTGTCCTCCTTGCCCGACGCCGTGAGCAGCTTGACGTTGTCCTTCTTGGCCTGCGCCTGCGCGCCCTCCTTCATCTTCACGAAGAACGGGTTCGTCTCGGTCTTGGTGATGAGGCCGATCGTGACCTCCTCGTCCTTCTTGGCGGTGCCCCCACCGCCGCCACTGCTCTCGTCGTCCCCACAGGCGACGACGCCGGCGCCGAGTGCAGCGACCGCCACCAGTGCGGCGGCGGCCCTCGAGCCGCGTCCGAAGCGCGTTCGACCTTCCCTCATACAGACCCTCCTCCTCGTTTGTGGCCTGGCGTCCTCACCGCCAGACAACGTTTTCAACTGCGGAAACCGTATAGCTAGAGCATTCCTTCGTCAAGTCTTGCGATCGTTTTCTTTGACCCGTAGTATGCGCCGCCATGGGGGTGGAGACCACGCAGCACCGGCCTGGGCGCCGGCCGACCATGCGCGAGGTGGCGGCGGTCGCCGGCGTGAGCCTGAGCACGGTCTCGCGCGTCGTCAACGGCGGGGACGGCGTCCGCGCCGATCTCGTCGACCGGGTGCGCGACGCCGTCGAGCTGCTGGGCTACCGGCACAACCTCACGGCCAGCACCCTGCGCCGCGCGGATCGGCAGTCGGCAAGCATCGGACTCATCTTCGAGGACGTGTCCAATCCGTTCTTCGGCGCCGTCCACCGCGGGGTCGAGGACGCGGCCCGGGAGCGCGGCGTGCTCACGCTCGTGGGCAGCTCCGACGAGGAGCCCGAGCGCGAGCGGGAGCTGGCCGAGGCGTTCAGCTCGCGCGGTGTCGACGGCCTGATCGTGGCGAGCGCGGTGGAGGACAGCTCCTACCTGCAGCGCGAGCGCGCCGCCGGCGTGGCGCTGGCCTTCGTCGACCGCCCGCCCAACTTCCTCGACGCCGACGCCGTCGTCTCCGACCACGCGGGCGGCGCGCGCACCGCGGTCGCCCACCTGATCGCGGCGGGCCATCGCCGGATCGGCTTCCTGGGCGACCGGCCCGAGGTGTTCACCGCCGCCGAGAGGCTGCGGGGCTACCGCGAGACCCTCTCGCAACACGGCTTGACTGAGGATCTCGACCTGGTCCGGCATCCGCGCTTTCGGGGTGTGGACGCGTATGAGACCACATGCGCGCTGCTGCGCGGCAGGAACCCGCCCACGGCGTTGTTCGCAAGTCAGAACCTCGTCTCGGTCGGGGCCGTGCGGGCGGTCCACGCGCTCGGCCTCCAGCACGAGGTCGCGATGGTCAGCTTCGACGACATCCTGCTCGCCGACGCCCTCGACCCGGGTCTGACCGTGGTGGCGCAGGACCCGATGGCGCTCGGCCGCACCGCCGCCGAGCTCGTGTTCTCGCGGCTCGACGGCTACGACGGGCCGAGCCGCCACGTCGTCGTCCCGACGCAGCTGATCGAGCGCGGGTCGGGCGAGCTGCCGCCGCGCGGCGGCGGGTGAGAGTCTGTAGGCGGGATGGAGCGGGAGGTCGGCATCGGAGTCATCGGCATGGGCTGGATGGGCCGCGTGCACGCGTCGTCGTACCGGCGCGTGCTCGAGCACTTCCCGGACCTCGGGGTGCGTCCCCGACTGCTGATGGCCGCCGACACGAGCCAGGCGCGGCGCGCGCACGCCGAGCGCGTCGGCTTCGAGGAGACCACCGGCGACTGGCGCGCGGTGATCGACGACCCGCGCATCGAGGTCGTCAACGTCACGCTCCCGAACGTCATGCACCGCGAGGTGGCGGTGGCCGCGCTGGAGGCCGGCAAGCACGTGTGGGTCGAGAAGCCGGTCGGCCGCGGAGTCGAGGACACCGCGGCGGTGGCCGAGGCCGCGCGGCGCGCGGGCGTCGTCACCGGCGTCGGCTTCTGCTACCGCTTCGCGCCCGCCGTCCAGCACGCCCGCGCGCTGATCGAGGCGGGCGAGATCGGCGAGGTCAACCACTATCGCGGTGTCTTCCTGGCCGACTACGCCAACCGCCCCGACGCGGCCGCCTCCTGGCGCTTCGACCGCGCGACCGCCGGCTCGGGCGCGCTCGGCGACCTGATGGCCCACGTGGTCGACATGACGCACTACCTGGTCGGCCCGATCGACCGCCTCAGCGGGCGGACCGCGACGAAGATCGCGCAGCGGCCGCGGCCGACGGGCGAGGGCACGCACTTCAGCCGCGTGGAGAGCGACGACCTCGTGGACGTCGACAACGAGGACTGGGCGGGCGCGCTGTTCGAGTTCGGCGGCGGCACGGTCGGCTCGCTGGAGGCGAGCCGGGTGGTCGTCGGCCCGCGCACGCAGATGCGCTTCGAGATCCACGGCACGCGCGGCGCGCTGACCTGGGAGCTCGAGCGGATGAACGAGCTGGAGCGCTTCCGGCTCTCCGAGGACGGCGACGAGGGCTACACGACGATCCTGGCCGGCGCGCAGCACCCCGACTTCGCCGCCTTCCAGCCCGGCGCCGGCGTGCCGATGGGCTACGACGACCTGCGCGTGCTCGAGGCGCGCACCTTCCTCGCCGCCGTGCGCGACGGGGAGCAGGGCGAGCCCGGGGTGGAAGAGATGCTGGCCTGCGCGCGCGTGCTCGACGCGATCGAGCGCTCGGCCGCGTCGGGCGCCTGGGAGGAAGCCGCGTGACGCCGCAGGTCGCCAACGCGCCGCTGTCCTACGGCGCCTTCGAGATGACCGTCGGCACCGACTTCGCGGTCCCGGAGCCGGTCGAGGTGCTCGAGGCGGTCGCCGCAGCGGGCTACGCGGGCATCGACCTCGGCCCGCCCGGCTACCTCGGGGAGGGCGACGTGCTGCGCGAGCGGCTCGCCGCCGGCGGGCTCGACCTGGTGGGCGGCTTCGTGCCGATGCGCTTCTCCGAGAACGACGGCTACGCGGAGGACACGGCCGGGCTGCGGCACACGCTCGACCTCTTCGACGCCGTGGGCGAGAAGGGCGCGCGGCCGGTGCTGTGCGACGCGGGCGGCCCCGAGCGGATCGCGAACCCGGGGCGCGGCGGCGAGGACGCCTCGCTGGGGCTCGACGACGCGCGCTGGAAGGTGCTGGCCGACAACGTCGAGCGCGCGACCGACGAGGCGCGGCGCCGCGGCTACGAGCCGGTCTTCCACCACCACACCTCGACCTACGTGGAGGGGCTCGGAGAGATCGAGCGCCTGCTCGCGGACACCGACGTGCCGCTGCTGCTGGACTCGGGGCACCTGCTGGTCGCGGGCGGCGACCCGGTGGCCGCGCTGGCCGACTGGAGCGAGCGGATCGCCGCGGTCCACCTCAAGGACGTGCGGCTCGACGTGCTCGCGGGCGTCAAGGCGGAGCGCGCCGACACCCTGACCGCCTGGCGGCGCGGGCTCTTCTGCGCGCTCGGGGCGGGCGACGTCGACCTCGCCGGCTTCTGCGCCGCGCTGACCGAGCGCGGCTACGACGGCTGGGTCGTGGTCGAGCAGGACCGCGTGCTCGACGACGTCGCGGCCTTCGCCGGCGCGGCCGCCGAGCAGGTCGGCAACCGCGAGTGGCTCCGCGAGCACGCGGGGTGGTGAGCGTGGCCTTCGACGTCATCACCATGGGCCGCATCAGCGTCGACGTCTATCCGCTCCAGGTCGGCGTGTCGCTGCGCGAGGTCGAGTCGTTCGGCAAGTACCTCGGCGGCAGCCCGTCCAACGTGGCGGTGGCAGCCGCGCAGTACGGGCGCGACGTCGCCCTGATCACGCGCACGGGCGCGGACCCCTTCGGCGAGTTCCTCCACGACGCGCTGCGCGGCTTCGGCGTCGACGACCGCTACGTCACATCGGTGCCGGGCCTCAACACGCCGCTCGCGTTCTGCGAGATCTTCCCGCCCGACGACTTCCCGCTCTACTTCTACCGCGAGCCCAAGGCCCCCGACATGGAGATCCGCGCCGAGGAGCTCGACTACGACGCGATCCGCGCCGCGCGCGTGTTCTGGGTCACGGTCACCGGGCTGTCCGACGAGCCGAGCCGGGCCGCCACGCTGGCCGCGCTGGAGGCGCGCGCGAAGTCCGGCATCACCGTGCTCGACCTCGACTACCGCCCGATGTTCTGGTCCTCGCGCGAGGAGGCCCGCGAGTGGGTCGGCCGCGCGCTCGAGCACGTGACCGTGGCGGTCGGCAACCTCGACGAGACCGACACCGCCGTCGGCGTGCGCGAGCCGCGCGAGGCGGCGCAGGCGCTGCGCGACCGCGGCGTCGAGCTGGCGATCGTCAAGCAGGGGCCGAAGGGCGTGCTCGCCGACGACGGCACGACGACGGTCGAGGTCCCGCCCGTGCCGGTCGAGGTCGTCAACGGGCTCGGGGCGGGCGACGCGTTCGGCGGCGCGCTCTGCCACGGCCTGCTGTCGGACTGGGACCTCGAGCGCAGGATGCGCTTCTGCAACGCCGCCGGCGCGCTCGTCGCCTCACGGCTGGCGTGCGCGGACGCGATGCCAAACGAGTCCGAGGTGGAGGAGCTCCTTGTACGACCTTGAGATCACACCCGAAGGCGCGGGCTGGGGATTCTGCGGCCTGCGGGTCCTGTCGCTCGCGCCGGGCGCCGCGCAGTCGCTCGTGACCCGCGAGGACGAGCTGATCGTGCTCCCGCTCGAGGGCGGCTGCTCCGTGACGGTCGACGGCGAGGCGTTCCTGCTCACCGGCCGCGCCGGCGTCTTCGACGGCCCGACCGACTTCGTCTACGCCCCGCGCGAGTCGCACGTGGAGATCGCGTCCGAGGGCGGCGGGCGCGTCGCGCTCCCCTCCTCGCGCGCGCCGCAGCGGCTCGAGCCGCGCCGCGTGGCCGCGGACGAGATCGCGATCGAGCTGCGCGGGGCGGGCCAGATGAGCCGCGAGGTCCACAACTTCTGCTCGCCCGAGGCGTTCGCCGCCGACCGCCTGATCGCGGTCGAGGTGATCACCCCCGGCGGCAACTGGTCCTCCTATCCCCCGCACAAGCACGACGAGGAGATCCCGGGCGTCGAGACCGCGCTCGAGGAGATCTACTACTTCGAGGTCGCCGACGGGGGCTTCGCCTACCAGCGCGCCTACGGCCCGGGCGTCGACATCCTCGAGGAGGTCCGCAGCGGCGACCACGTGCTGCTGCCGAGCGGGTACCACGGGCCCTCGATGGCCGCGCCCGGCTACGACCTCTACTACCTCAACGTGATGGCGGGCCCCGGCGAGCGCGCGTGGCGCTTCACCGACGACCCGGCCCACGCGTGGATCCGGGACACCTGGGCCGGCCTCCAGGTCGACCCGCGGCTGCCGATGACGGGGAGGTCCGACGCATGAGATTGACGGTCGCCCAGGCGCTGGTGCGCTTCCTGGTCAACCAGTACTCGGAGCGCGACGGCGTCGAGCAGCGCCTGATCGCCGGCTGCTTCGGGATCTTCGGGCACGGCAACGTGGCGGGCGTCGGCCAGGCGCTGCTCGAGCAGCGCGACGAGATGCCCTACGTGCTCGCGCGCAACGAGCAGGCGATGGTCCACGCCGCGGCCGGCTACGCGCGGCAGCAGAACCGGCTGTCGACCTACGCCTGCACCGCCTCGGTCGGCCCGGGCTCCACCAACATGGTCACGGGCGCGGCGGCCGCGACCATCAACCGGCTGCCGGTGCTGCTGCTGGCCGGCGACATCTTCGCCACGCGCGTCGCCAGTCCGGTGCTGCAGGAGCTCGAGGACCCGACCTCGCTCGACGTCTCCGTCAACGACTGCTTCAAGCCGGTCTCGCGCTTCTGGGACCGCATCAACCGGCCCGAGCAGCTGCTGTCGAGCGCGCTGGCGGCGATGCGGGTGCTGACCGACCCGGCCCAGACCGGCACGGTGACGCTCTCGCTGCCGCAGGACGTGCAGGCGGAGGCCTTCGACTGGCCCGAGGCGTTCTTCGCGCGCCGGGTCTGGCACGTGCGCCGCACGCCCGCCGAGCCCGAGCGGCTCGCCGAGGCGGCGGCGCTGCTGCGCTCGGCGCGGCGCCCGCTGATCGTCTGCGGCGGCGGGACGATCTACGCCGAGGCGACCGACGCGCTTGCGCGCGCTCGCCGAGGCGACCGGCGTGCCGGTGGCCGAGACCCAGGCGGGCAAGGGCACGCTGCCCTACGACCACCCGCGGGCGCTCGGCGCGATCGGCGCCACCGGCACCACGGCCGCCAACGCGATCGCCCGCGAGGCCGACGTCGTGCTCGGCGTCGGCACGCGCTGGAGCGACTTCACCACCGCGTCGCGCAGCGTCTTCGCCGACCCGGACGTGCGCTTCGTCAACCTCAACGTCGCGCCGGTCGACGCCGCCAAGCACGCGGGCGTGCCGCTGCTGGCCGACGCGCGCGTGGGCCTGGAGGGGCTGCGCGGCATGCTGGAGGACTGGAGTGCCGACCCCGCCCACACGGAGCGCGCGCAGAGCCTCGCCGCGGGGTGGGACGCGACGGTCGAGGCCGCGTACACGCTCGGCCACGGCCCGCTGCCGGCGCAGAGCGAGGTGCTCGGCGTCGTCAACCGCGTCAGCGGCCCGCGCGACGTCGTGGTGTGCGCCGCGGGCAGCATGCCCGGCGACCTCCACAAGCTCTGGCGCACGCGCGACCCGAAGGGGTACCACGTCGAGTACGGCTTCTCGACCATGGGCTACGAGATCGCCGGCGGCCTCGGCGTCAAGCTCGCCGCGCCCGACCGCGAGGTCTACGTGCTGGTCGGCGACGGCTCGTTCCTGATGATGGCCCAGGAGATCGTCACGGCGGTGCAGGAGCAGATCAAGCTCACGATCGTGCTCGTCCAGAACCACGGCTTCGCCTCGATCGGCGCGCTGTCGGAGTCGCTCGGCTCGCAGCGCTTCGGCACCAGCTACCGCGACCGCGACGGCGAGGTCCTCCCCGTCGACCTGGCGGCGGTCGCGGCGGGCCTCGGCGCCGACGTGCACCGCGCGACCACGATCGACGAGTTCGAGGCGGCGCTGCGCGAGGCCGCGGCCTCGGAGCGCATCACGGTCGTGGAGGTCCAGACCGACCCGCTCGTCGAGCGCGCCCGACTCCGAGGCGTGGTGGGACGTCCCGGTCGCCGAGGTGGCCGGGCTGGAATCCACCCGCGCCGCGCGCGCGACGTACGAGCAGCACAAGCGCACACAGCGGCCGTACGTCACATGAGCGTCGGCGTCGGCGTCATCGGGGCGGGGATGATGGGCGCGGCGCACGTCGCGACGCTCACCACGGCCGTGGAGGGCGCGCACATCGCCGCCGTCTCGGACGCGGATCCCGCGCGCGCCGACGCGGCCGCGCGCGCCGGCGGCGGGCGGGCGATCGCCGACCCGCACGAGCTGATCGCCGACCCCGGCGTCGATGCGGTCGTGGTCGCGTCGTTCGACACGACGCACGAGGAGTTCGTGCTCGCGTGCATCGCGGCCGGCAAGCCGGTCCTGTGCGAGAAGCCGCTCGCCACGACCGCCGCCGCCTGCCTGCGCGTGATCGACGCCGAGGTGGCGGCCGGCCGGCGCATCGTCAGCCTCGGCTTCATGCGCCGCTACGACCCGGCCTACGCGAAGATCAAGGCGAGCCTCGACGGCGGCGGCGTGGGCACGGTGCTGCTCGCCCACTGCGCGCACCGCAACGCGGTCGCCCCGGCCGTCTACACCTCGGAGATGCTGATCACGAGCTCGGCGGTCCACGAGATCGACGTCATGCGCTGGCTGCTCGGCGAGGAGATCGTGGCCGCGACCGTGCGCGCGCCGCGCTCGACCAGCCAGGGGCCGGCGGGCCTGCGCGACCCGCAGCTCGTGCTGCTGGAGACAGCGAGCGGCGTGCTGATCGACGTCGAGGTGTTCGTCAACGCGCGCTACGGCTACGACATCCGCTGCGAGCTCGTCGGCGAGACCGGCACGCTGCGCCTCGGCGAGCAGATCGACCCGGACTTCCGCGCCCGCTTCGCCGTCGCCTACCGGCGCGAGCTGGAGGCGTGGGTGCGCGCGGTCGGCACGGGTCACGCCGACGGGCAGCCCGACGCCTGGGACGGCTACGCGGCCAACGCGGTCGCCGACGCGTGCCTCGCCTCGCTCGCGTCCGGCGAGCGCGCGGACGTGGCTCTGGAGGCCCGTCCTTCGCTCTACAGCTGAGGTTTTGGCCCTTCCAGGGGGTGTTACAAGCGTGTTACAATCTCCTGCTCCACCTCCCCAGGAAAGATCCCGAAATGGCTCGAATCATCGCTGCATTTTCTCGCGTTCTGCGCGAGGACACCACCGAGCAGGTCCACTTCCACGGCGGGCCCGACGGTCCGTACGTGTGCGAGAACCCGCGCTGCACATCGCCCGGACTCTGAGATAGTTCCAGGGCCATGGCGGTCCTGGACTCCTTCCGGCTCGACAACAAGGTCGCCGTCGTCACCGGCGGCAACCGCGGCCTCGGCGAGGCCTACGCCCGCGCGCTCGGCGAGGCCGGTGCGCGCGTGGCGATCGCCGCCCGCGACGAGGCGCTCTCCGCGACCGTCGCGGAGGGTCTCGGCGCGCTCGCGGTCACGACCGACGTGAGCGACGCCGCGTCCGTGCGCGGCATGCTCGAGATCGTCACCGAGACGCTCGGGCCGGTCGACGTGCTCGTCAACAACGCCGGCGTCTGTTACCACCGGCCCGCGCTCGAGGTCCCCGACGAGGAATGGCGCTCGGTCTGGGACGTCAACGTCGACGGCGTCTGGCACTGCTCCCGCGTGGTCGGGGCCCAGATGATCGAGCGCGGCACCGGCACGATCATCAACGTCGGCTCGATCTCCGCCGAGATCGTCAACCGGCCGCAGTGGCAGCCGGCCTACAACGCCTCCAAGGCCGCGGTGCACCAGCTCACGAAGTCGCTCGCCGCCGAGTGGGCGCCGCACGGCGTGCGCGTGAACGCGCTCGCGCCCGGCTACGTGAAGACGGAGATGGCGCCGGTCGACGACCCGCGCTACCGCCCCCGCTGGATCGAGGACGCGCCGATGCAGCGCGCCGCGACGCCCGAGGAGATCGCCCCCTCGGTGATCTACCTCGCGAGCGACGCGTCGAGCTTCATGACCGGCTCCGTCCTCGTCGTCGACGGGGGCTACACGGTCTTCTGATGCCCGGCGTCATGCGGCTGTTCCGGCGCCCTCCGGCTCACGAGGATCCGGGCGAGGCGCTGCGCCGCACGGTGTCGAACGTCACGATCCTGCCGGACGAGGACGTGCGCGACGCGTCCCGCGCCCGGCTGCGGCGGATCGTGGCCGAGGCCGTCCTGCTGCAGGACGAGGCCGCGGAGCTGCTCGCCGAGATCCGCGATCGCGGGCCGCTCTCCGTCCTGGCGCCGCGCGGCGGGCCGATGGCGACGCGCTTCTTCGAACTGCGCCGCGAGCTGCCGCCGCCGGCGGACCTGGCCATGGCCCGCCAGTGCGAGACCGTCAGCGCCATCCTCGACCACCACGGCACGCTGATCGTGACCGCGCTGCAGATGCTCTCGGTCGAATGGCGCTCGGACGCGATCGTCGACCAGCTCGAGCGGCTCGACGGGCTGGGCACGCCCGCGCTCCGGCTCGACGCGGTCTACGACGAGCTGCGGCCCTAGGTCCTACACCTAGAGCACCGCCGACATCCCGCCGTCGACGTAGAGGATCTGGCCGTTGACGAAGTCGGCGGCGGGCGAGGCGAGGTAGAGCACGGTGCCGATGAGCTCCTCCGGCCGCCCCCAGCGCGCCGCCGGCGTCCGCTGCTTCAGCCACGCGGTGAACTCCTCGTCCTGCACCAGCGCGCTCGTGAGCTCGGTGTCGAAGTAGCCCGGGCCGATCGCGTTGACCTGCACGCCGGCAGGGCGCCCACTCGGCGCACATCGCGCGCGTGAGCATCTTGATCCCGCCCTTGCTGGCCGCGTACGGCCCGGTGCCGGCGCGCGCCAGCTCGGACTGCAGCGAGCCGACGTTGACGATCTTGCCGCGGCCGCGCTCGACCATCCCGCGGGCGACGGCGCGGCCGACGTAGAAGGCGCTGGTCAGGTTCGTCTCGATCACCTGGTGCCACGCGTCGTCGGGGAACTCGAGCAGCGGCGCGCGGTGCTGCATGCCGGCGTTGTTGACGAGGATGTCGAGCGGCCCGATCTCGGCCTCGACCGCGGCGACGCCGGCGTCGACCGCCGCGCGGTCGGTGACGTCGAAGGCGACGTGATGCACGTCCCCGCCCAGGCTCGCGGCCGCCCGCTCCAGCGCCTGCTCGTCGCGCGCGTGCAGCGCGACCGAGCAGCCCGCCTCCACCAGCCCGCCCGCGAGCGCGAGGCCGATCCCGCGGCTCGAGCCGGTGACGAGCGCGCGACGGCCGCGGATGTCGAAGCGGCCGTCCGTCATGCCGCGGTGATGAGCACCTTCGCGGAGCGCTCGGCGTCGAGCGCCGTCTCCATCGCCTCCGGCGCGTCGCCGACCCCGAAGCGGTGCGAGACCATCTCGGCGAACGGGATCGCGCCGTTGTGGCGGGCCATCAGCGCCAGCGTCCCTTCGTAGACGAGCAGGTCCTCGCCGCCGATCCCGAGCATCGTGAGGTTGCGCCCGCACAGCACGGCGGGGTTGAACGCCTCCTCCCCCATGTCGACGAACGCGCCGACCTCGATCAGGAGGCCGCCGTCGCGCACCATCTCCACCGCCTGGGCGAACGAGCCCGGGAAGCCGGTGGCGTTGACGACGAGGTCGACGCCCTCGCCCTCGGTGAGGTCGCGGACCTCGTCGGCGACGGCGGGCTCGGCGCCCGCGAGCCGCGCCGCGAGGTCGAGCCGGCGGCGCGAGGGGTCGACGGCGATGATCCGGCCCGCGCCCATGAGCGACGCCTTGATCGCATGCGCCAGCCCGAGCGCGCCGACGCCGATGACGGCCACGGACGAGCCGGGCCGGAAGCCCGCCGGGCTCGGCAGCCGGGCCGCGCGCTCGAGGCTGTGGGTGACCGCGAAGATCTCGGTCAGCACCGCCACGTCGTCCGGCAGCCCCTCGGGCACGCGGAACACCGCCGTGCGCGGCTTGAGGTAGAGGAAGTCCGCCCAGCCGCCGAACAGATGCGGCGCGTCGTCGCTGGTCAGCGAGTTGCCGTAGTTCTCGATGTTGCGGCAGAGGTAGTACGGGAACCCGCGGGCGCACATCCGGCACTCCCCGCAGGCGCGGTTGGGGGCCGGCACGACGCGGTCGCCGACCGCCAGCGGCGAGCCGTCGCGGGCGCGCGCGCCGCCGTCCCCGATCGCGGCCACGACGCCGACGTTCTCGTGGCCCTGGATGATCGGGTAGGGCGTCGAGCGCGCGTGCTCGGTGCCCGCGTACTGCTCGGTCTCACCCCGGTAGGTGTGCTTGTCGGTCCCGCAGATCCCCGAGGCGAGCATCCGCAGCAGCACCGCGCCCGGCTCGATCTGGTCGGGGTAGGGATAGGAGCGGACCTCGAGCTGCCGGGGGCCGAGCAGCGTCGCCGCTTGAACGGAGATCATGCCCGGACGCTACTCGGAGGAGAAAGACGATGACCCGACCCGTAACCCTGTTCACCGGCCAGTGGGCCGACCTCCCGCTCGAGGACCTCGCCGCCCGCTGCGGCGACTGGGGCTTCGACGGGCTCGAGCTGTCCTGCTGGGGCGGCCACTTCGACGTCGTCGAGGCGCTGCGCGACCCCGGCTACGCCGCCGGGCGGCGGGCGCTGCTGGAGCGCCACGGCCTGCGCTGCTGGGCGATCGGCAACCACCTCATCGGCCAGGCCGTCTGCGACCCGATCGACGCCCGCCACCGTGCGGTCCTGCCGCCCGAGGTGTGGGGCGACGGCGACCCCGCGGGGGTGCGCGAGCGCGCGGTCGAGCGGATGAAGGACACCGCCCGCGCGGCCGCGCAGCTCGGGGTCGACGTCGTCACCGGCTTCACCGGCTCGCCGATCTGGCACCTCCTCTACTCCTTCCCGCCCAACGACTTCGACGAGATCGAACGCGGCTACGACGACGTTCGCCGAGCTGTGGGGCCCGATCATCGACGTCTTCGAGGCCGAGGGCGTCCGCTTCGCGCTCGAGGTCCACCCCACCGAGATCGCCTACGACTTCCTCACCACCCGCAAGACACTCGCCGCGATCGGCGACCGCCCCGGCTTCGGGATCAACTTCGACCCCAGCCACCTCGAACACCAATTCCTCGACTCCGCCGCCTTCATCGACGAATTCGGCGACCGCATCCACCACGCCCACGTCAAAGACTCCAAGCGCCGGCTCGACGGACGCTCCTCCATCCTCGGCGGCCACGTCGACTTCGGCACCCCCGGCCGCGGCTGGGACTTCGTCTCCCCCGGCCACGGCGACGTCGACTTCGAGGCGATCTTCCGCGCGCTCAACCGGGCCGGCTACGACGGCCCGCTCTCGATCGAATGGGAGGACGCCGGGATGGACCGCGAGTGGGGCGCGCGCGATGCGCTGGCCTTCGTGCGCCGCAGCGACTTCGCGCCGTCCGCGATCGCGTTCGACCGGACCTTCCGGAGGGAGGGCTAGGCGGGGACGGCGGCGCCGGCCACCGTCTCGCTGTCGAACAGGCGGCCGATCTCGGCCTCGCTGAGCCCGAGCACGTCGGCGAGGATCTCCTCGGTGTGCTCGCCGAGCAGCGGCGCGCGGCGCGCGGGCAGGCGCCCCGCGGCGCTGAAGTTCAGCGGCGAGGCGGGCACGAGGTAGGAGCCGATCCCGGGCTGCTCGAGCGTCGAGAACATCGGGTTCGCCTCCGACGCGCGCGGGTCCTCCTCCACCAGCTCGCGGAAGGTCTGGTACGGCCCCCAGGAGACGCCGGTGCCCGCGAAGGCCGCGCGGATCTCCTCGAGCGAGCGCGCCTCGAACCACGGGCGCAGCACCGCGGCGATCAGGTCGCGCGCGCCGAAGCGGCCGTCCTCGGAGGAGACGTCGTGGCCGGTGACGCCCTCGAGGCTGCGGAACGCCTCGGCCGTCCCCGTCACCTCGACCAGCGCGGTCCACTGGCGGCCGGTGAGCGCGACGACCATCACGCGGCGGCCGTCGCTGGTGCCGAAGTCGTGCCCGAAGGCGCCGTAGAGGTAGTTGCCGTCGCGCGCGGCGTCCTGGCCGCCGACCTGGACCTCCGCGATGCGGCCGAGGTTGCCGACCATCGCGAAGGCGACGTCGGAGAGCGCGAGCCGGATCAGCTGGCCCTCGCCGGTGCGCGTGCGCTGGCGCTCGGCGGCGAGGATCCCGGTGGCGGCGAGGCCGCCCATCGTCACGTCCCACGCCGGCAGCACGGAGTTGAGCGGGCCGGCGAGGTCGCGCGGGCCGGTCGCCCACGGGAAGCCGGTGGCCGGGTTGACGGTGTAGTCGACCTCGGACGAGCCGTCCGGGTTGCCGGCCAGCGCGCACATGATCAGGTCGGCGCGGCGCTCGCGCAGCGCGTCGTAGGCGAGCCACCCGCGGGCGGGGAAGTTCGTCAGCAGGATGCCGCCGCCCGGCCCGGGCGCGCCCACCAGCGCCCCGATCAGCTCGCGCCCCTCGGGTGAGCGCAGGTCGACCTGGATCGAGCGCTTGCCCTTGTTCAGACCGGCCCAGAACAGCGACCCGCCCGACGGCGCGAGCGGCCAGCGGTTGAAGTCGATGCCGCCGCCGATCTGGTCGAAGCGGATGACGTCGGCGCCGAGCTGGGCGAGCGTCATGCCGCCGAGTGGAGCGGCCACGAAGGCCGAGCCCTCGATCACCCGCAGGTCGGCGAGCGGTGGGGCGGTCATGCCAGCACCGCCACGAAGCGCCAGTCGAGCACCTCGGCGTCCTCGCCCCCGTCCGCGCGGGCGGCGGTGACGCGCGAGCGCAGGTGCAGCAGCCCGCCGCCGCCGGGGAGCGGCTCGCGCCGCTCGAGCGCGATCCGCGAGCGCAGCGTGTCGCCCTCGAACACCGGTGCGGTGTGCTCGCAGGAGTGCCAGCCGAGGATCGTCACCAGCGCCGGCAGCGCGCGCGCCGCCTGCCCGGCGGCGAGCCCGATCGCGTGCCCGCCGTAGACGAGCCGGCGGCCGTCGGCGGTCGAGCCGGAATCGAGGTGCGCCATCGCGGCGTTCAGCGTCAGCCGCGCAAGGGCGGGCGCCGAGTCGACGACGTCGCCGCCCTCGATCTCGACCGCCCAGCCGTCCGGCACGGCGTCGAAGTGCGGGCCCGGCACGGCGGCGCGGTAGGCCGCGAGGTCGAGCCCCCCGGCGGCGGCGAGGAGCGGCTCGGCCTCGAGGTCCGCCGCGCCGCCGACCTCGTCCCCCGGCTCGCCGGTCGGGTCGTCGCGCAGCGGCAGCATCGCGCAGCGCGTGAAGTCGAGCACCGGCCGCCGGGCCTGGTCGACGGTGCGGATCCGCAGCAGCGCGAGCCCGGTCGGCCGCCGGCCCTCCTTGACCCGGTTCTCGCGCCGGGCGACCACCTCGGTCGTCGTGTGCAGCGTGTCGCCGAGCCGCACCGCGCGCCGCAACAGCAGCCCGCGGTAGAAGAGGTTCGCCACCACGCGGCCGGTGGCGACCGTCGACTGCCCGATCGCCGTGTCCCACACCAGGCCCGGGTGTGCGACCGGCGAACCCGCGCCGACCGTCGCCTCGCCGAGCGTGTGGTCGAGCGCGAGGCGCAGGCGGTCGCCCGTGATCGCCTGGTGCAGCGCGGCGTGGCCCTCGGTCAGCGTCAGCGACGGCGCCCCGCCGAAGACAGTGCCGACCGGCAGGTCCTCGAACCACGGCGGAGCGAGCGAAGTGTCAACCGCCAGCGTCATCCGCCGGCTCCGACGGCCGCCGTCGGCGTGCCGACCGCGAGGCATTTCCGCGAGCCGCAGGCAGCGGCCGGCGCCGAACTGGCGACCGCCGCGCTCATCGCTCGCCGCCCGCGCGCGCCAGCACGCGCCGCGCCGAGAGCGCCGAGCGCCTCGTCGAGCATCTGGCCGTCGGCGGCGACCGCGCCGGCCCCGTCGGCGGCCGCGCGCTCGAGCGCGGCGAGCACCGCGCGCGCGTCCGCGACCTCCTCCTCGGTGGGTGTGAACGTCTCGCGCAGCGCGTCGAGCTGGGCCGGGTGGATCGCCCACTTGCCGTCGTAGCCGAGCGCCCGCGCGTGCGCCGCGCTCGCCCGGAACGCGTCGTCGTCGCGCGTGCCGAGGTGCGGGCCGTCGATCGCCTGGATGCCCGCCGCGCGCGCCGCCACGAGCACGCTCTCCTGGGCGAAGCGCCAGGTCTCCGCCGCGCCGGCCGAGGGCCGCCCGAGCGAGGCGGCGAGGTCGGCGTAGCCGAGCACGAGCCCGTCGAGCCGCTCCGAGGCGCGGGCGATCTCCGCCGCCGCCGCCAGGCCCGCCGCGGTCTCGATCAGCGCGACCAGCCGCACCGGCGTCGTGCGGCCCGCCGCGGCCTCGGCGCCCGCGAGCAGCCGGTCGGCGAAGGCGAGGTCGTGGGGGTGCTCGACCTTCGGGAGCACCGCGGTCACCGCCTCGCGCCCGCTCGCGGCCAGCGCGACCAGGTCGGCGTGGCACCACGGCGTGCCGATCGCGTTCACGCGCACCGCCACCGACTCCGCCGCCCAGTCGCCGCCGAGCGCGCTCCACGACCGCGGCGCGCGCCTCGTCCTTGACGGCCGGGACGACCGCGTCCTCGAGGTCGAGCACCACCTCGTCGGCCGCCAGCGTCGCGCCCTTCGCGAGCTTCGCGGCGGGCGCCGCGGGAACGACGAGACAGGCGCGCCGGCGGGTCATGGCCTGAGTATCACAACCGTCAGGCGCCCAGCTCGCGTTCGATGCCGGCCGCCAGCAGCTCACGGGCGCGCTCGCGCGTCGTGACGCCGGCGAGCCAGCGCGAGCTGAGCCCGTCCACGAGCGCGGTCAGGCGCTCGGCGCAGGCCTGCACTTCGACATCGCCGGGGATCGAGCCGTCGCCGATGCCCTCCGCGATCGCGGCCGCGATCAGCTCCGACCAGGTCTCGGTCGCCTCGCGCTGCTGATCGCGCAGGTCGGGCTCGAACACGGCCGAGGCCAGCACCTCCCCCCACACCACCGACGTGTCGCGCACATGGTCGCCGTCGCCGAGCTCGCCGAGCAGGCTGCGCTCGACCGCCTGGCGGCCGCTCAGCGCCGCGCCATCCGCGGACGCCGCCACCGTCGCGGCCCGCTCGTTGGCGTGCTCGAGCGTCGCGCGCACCAGCCCGTTGCGATTGTCGAAGTAGTAGTAGATCAGCGAGACGGCGACGCCGGCCTCGGCCGCGACCTGCTCCACGCGCAGGCCCCGGACGCCGCGGCGCGCGATCACCTTGATCGCGGCCTCGAGAAGGGCGCTCCTGCGGTCGCTCATGGGGCGCAAGCCTAGTCATCGATCCTTCTTGACTGAATTTTCAATCTAAGGTACGGTCCTCCGCGACCGAGGCAACGACCCCTGAGGAGGAAGCCGCCATGGCAGCTTCTGTCGGAGACTGGATCGGCGACGCGGCGCTGCCGAGCACGGCCCGCGAGCGCGATCGCGCCGGGCGGATCGAGGAGACCGGGATCGACTACATCCCGGAGGCGGCGCGCGACTCGTCGCCGGCCAACCTCGCGATGGTCTTCCTCGGCGGCAACCTCGCCTTCTCGGTGATCGTCTTCGGCTGGCTGCCGATCACGTTCGGGCTCAGCTGGTGGAGCACGGTCAGCGCGAGCGCCATCGGGCTCGCGATCGGCACGCTCGTGACCGCGCCGCTCGCGCTGCTCGGCCCGCGGACGGGGACGAACAACACGGTCTCCAGCGGCGCGCACTTCGGCGTCACGGGCCGGCTCGTCGGCTCGGGCCTGACGCTCGCCTTCGCGCTCGCCTACGCCGCCATCGCGGTGTGGACGTCGGGCGACGCGCTCGTCGGCGCCGCCCACCGCCTCGTCGGCACCCCGACCGGCGACGGCGCCCTGGCCATCGGCTACGCGCTGATCGCGATCGAGATCGCCGTCGTCGCGCTGTACGGGCACGGCACCGTCGTCGCGCTCCAGCGCATCGTCGTCCCGGTCGTCGGCGTGCTGCTGCTGCTCGGCATTCCCGCCTTCGCCGGCGGCTTCGACGCCGGCCACGCCGGCGGCGACTACGTGCTCGGCGGATTCTGGTCGACGTGGATGCTCGCGGTCACCATCGCCGCCGCCGGCCCGCTCTCCTACGCGCCCACCCTCGGCGACTACACGCGCCGGATCTCGCGTCGTTACCGCGACCGCCGCGTGCTGCTCGCCGCGGGCGGCGGGATCTACCTCGGCCTGCTCGTCACCACGCTGTTCGGCGCGTTCACCGCGGTCACGTTCATCGACCCCGGCGACTCCTACGTCGCCGACCTCGTGGCCGGCGCACCCGGCTGGTACGTGCTGCCGATCCTCGTGATCGGGCTCGCGGGCGGCGTCGGGCAGGGCGTGCTGAACCTCTACGCCAGCGGCCTCGACCTCGAGGCGCTCGTCCCGCGGCTGAAGCGCGTCCACACCACGCTGATCACGTCGGTCGCGGCGATCGTCCTGCTCTACGCCGGCACCTTCGCGCTCGACGCCGTGAACTCGATCACCGCGATGACGCTGGTGCTCAACGGCCTCGCCGCGCCGTGGGTCATCGTCAACCTCATCGGCTTCCTCGTCGCGCGCCGCGGGCGCTACGACCCGGTCGACCTCCAGGCCTTCAACCAGGGCCGCCACGGCGGCCGCTACTGGTTCACCGGCGGCTGGAACCTGCGCGCGCTGGTCGCGTGGGCGGCCGGCTCGGCCTTCGGTCTGCTGGCCGTCCAGACCGAGCTCTACGTCGGCCCGCTCGCGAACGTCGCCGGCGGCGTCGACCTCAGCCTCTTCGGCTCCGGCCTGGTCGCCGGCGCCGTCTACCTCGCAGCACTCGCCATCTGGCCCGAGCACATCGAAGAAGGAGATCTCGCATGATCGATCCACTCACCCGCTGGGCCGCCTACGGCGAGAAGCCGGACTACGTCGGCCTGATGTCGTTCGCCGGCCTGCCCTACACCGAGGACGCCGCCGAGCTCGAGGGCGTCGACGTGGCGATCCTCGGCGCGCCGATGGACGAGCTGACCTCCGACGCGCCCGGGACCCGCTTCGGGCCGCGGGCGATCCGCAGCGCGAGCTGCGCCGCCGGCCCCCACCTCGAGGCCGGCGTCGACGCCCTGCGCGAGGTCCTGCGGGTCGTCGACTTCGGCGACGCCCCCATCCTCCCCGCCGACCCGGTGCGCTCGCACCAGGCGATCGAGGAGACGGTCGCGGCCGTGCTCGCGGCGGGCGCGGTGCCGGTCGTGCTCGGCGGCGACCACTCGATCGCGGAGCCGGACATCCGCGCCTGCGCGGCCGTCCACGGCCCGGTCGGGCTGATCCACTTCGACGCGCACACGGACACCGGGCGCGAGTGCTTCGGCGTCGAGCTCTCGCACGGCAGCCCGATGTACCGGCTCGTCGAGGCCGGCCACGTCGACCCGCAGCGCTACGTCCAGATCGGGCTGCGCGGCTACTGGCCGGGCGAGGACGCGTTCGCCTGGCAGGAGCAGCACGGCATCACCTCGCACTTCATGCACGACGTGCGCGACCGCGGCATCCGCGCGGTCGTGGCCGACACGCTGGCCACGATCGGCGACGGCCCGGTGTTCGTGTCGATCGACGTCGACGTGCTCGACCCGGCCTACGCGCCGGGCACCGGCACGCCCGAGCCCGGCGGGATGACGTCGGCCGACCTCCTGTGGGCGGCGCGCGAGATCGGGACGCACGTCGACCTCGTCGGCGCCGACGTCGTCGAGGTCCTGCCCGACCGCATCGGCTCGCGCGACATCACCGCGCTCGTGGCCGACCGCATCGTCCGCGAGCTCCTCACCGGTGTGGCCGTCGCCCGCACGCGCAGCGCGGCGCGGGAGGTCGTGGCCGTCTAGGCCGCGGCGCCGACGAACGTCAACAGCGGCTGGGTAGGAGTGGGTGCGAAGCGCCCGCGGCGGCCGACGAATGTCACCTCGATCACCCAGGTAGGCGCGATCGAGATGACATTCGTGCGCCTCGCGGCGGTTCGCTCCCGACTCCTACCCAGCCGCAGTTGACGTTCGCCGTTGCTTCGCGCAGCGCGATAGCGACATGCCGATCACGATGCCCGGAACGCCGCACCCGCTCGACCCGCTTTCGGCGGAGGAGATCAGCCAGGCCGCGGCGATCCTCCGCCGCGAGCAGGGCGTCGGCGAGCGCTGGCGCTTCGCCTCGATCGAGCTGCGCGAGCCCTCAAAGGACACCGTCCGCAACTTCAGCGCCGGCGACCCGATCAGCCGCGAGGCGGTCGTGATCTGCTGGAACCGCGAGGACGGCGAGGTCTACAAGGCGCGCGTCGCGCTCGGCGAGGAGCGCGTCGCCGCCTGGGAGCACCAGCCCGACGGGCAGCCGAACATGACCGTCGACGAGTTCCACGAGTGCGACGCGACGCTGCGGCGCGACCCGCGCGTGATCGAGGCGCTGGCCCGCCGCGGGATCACGGAGCTGGACCGCGTCCTGATCGACACCTGGGCCTACGGCGCGCACCTCGTCCCCGAGGCCCACCGCGGCGGCCGCGTCGGCTGGGCCGACGTCTGGTACCGCAGCAGCGAGGGCTCGAGCCCGTACGCCAACCCCGTCACCGGGCTGCACTTCGTCGTCGACCTCAACCGCATGGAGCTGCTCGAGGTCGAGGACGACGGGAGCGTCGAGGAGCCCGACACGATGGGCGAGTACGTCCCCCACCTCGTGCCCGGCCAACAGCTCCGCGAGGACCTCAAGCCGCTCGAGGTCGTCCAGCCCGAGGGCGTCTCCTTCACCCTCGACGGCAACGCGCTGCAGTGGCAGAAGTGGTCGCTGCGCGTCGGCTTCAACCACCGCGAGGGGATGGTCCTGCACACGGTCGGCTACGACGGCCGCTCGGTCGCCCACCGGCTCTCGTTCGCGGAGATGGTCGTCCCCTATCGCGACCCGACGACCGACCACTACCGCCGCACCGCCTTCGACATCGGCGAGTGGGGGCTCGGGTTCATGACGACCTCGCTCACCCTCGGCTGCGACTGCCTCGGGGAGATCGCCTACCTCGACGCGGTCATGCACGACACCAGCGGCGAGCCGTACGCGATCCCCAACGCGATCTGCATCCACGAGGAGGACGACGCGGTCCTCTGGAAGCACGTCGACGCGCAGGTCGGCGCCGAGGTGCGCCGCTCGCGCCGGCTCGTCCTCTCCTTCCACGTCACCGTCGCGAACTACGAGTACCTCGTCTACTGGCGCTTCTACCAGGACGGCAACATCGAGTGCGAGGTGCGGGCGACCGGGATCATGGTCACGACGCACTTCGCCCCCGGCGAGCAGCCGCCCTACGGCACGCTCGTCGACGAGCGCACCTACGCGCCCTTCCACCAGCACTTCCTCGTCGCCCGCCTCGACCTCGACGTCGACGGCGAGGCCAACACCGTCTACGCCACCGAGTCCGAGGCGCTCCCCGTCGGGCCCGACAACCCGCACGGCCTCGCGCTCGTCCAGCGCAACACGCCGCTGCGGACCGAGCAGGAGGGCAAGCAGGACTACGACTGGCAGAGCCAGCGCGCGTGGAAGGTCGTCAACGAGAACGTGACCAACTCGCTCGGCACGCCCGTCGGCTACAAGCTCGTCCCGGGCGGCGCGATCCCGCCGATGATGCACCCGGACTCGCCCGTGCTCAAGCGCGCGCAGGCGATCGCCCACACGCTGTGGGTGACCCCGTTCCACGAGGACGAGCGCTGGCCCTGCGGCGAGTTCGTCGTCCAGAGCGAGGAGGACCGCGGGCTGCCGGTGTGGACCGCACAGGACCGCTCGATCGAGGACACCGACATCGTGCTCTGGTACGTGTTCGGGATCCACCACATCACGCGCCCGGAGGAGTGGCCGGTGATGTCGGTGGACACCGTCTCCTTCTGGCTCAAGCCGACCGGCTTCTTCGACCGCAACCCGGGGCTCGACGTGGCGCCGAACGCGGCACACTGCTGAGCGTGGAGGAGCCCGACCTCGAGAACCTGCCCGACTGGGTGAAGTCGCTCGGCCTCCCGCCCGAGGCCGTGGCGGCGATCGACCGCTACTGGAAGCCGGTGTGGGAGGAGCTCGAGCTGCTCCCCGCGCACACGCGCACGGCGCCCGCCACCGCGCCGCCCGCGGGCGCGGAGCAGCTCGAGTTCGAGGCGGTCGAGGAGCTCACGCCCGGCCCCAAGTGGCAGGCGCGCTTCAACACGATGTGGCCGGCCTACCGCGCCTGGTACCTCAAGGACGGCGGCGCCGACCGGCCCGACCTCGACACCTGCCGGCGCGCGCTCACCCGCCACATGCCGGAGCTCGTGCCGACCTACGAGCGGCTCGTCGGGCTCGCCGGCGGCGACGAGATGGCGGCGCGGCTGCTCTCGCTCTACCGGCCGCCGGGCTTCGTCGTCGGCTGCTCGCAGGGCGCCTGGACCCGCGACGAGCCGGTGCTCGTGCGCAACTACGACTACCCGGTCGCGCGCCTCGAGGGGCTCGTGTACCTGACCGAATGGACCGGCCGCCGGGTGCTGGGGATGAGCGACTGCCTGTGGGGCCTGCTCGACGGGGTCAACGACGCCGGCCTCGCCGTCTCGCTCACCTTCGGCGGGCGCCGGGACGTCGGCGACGGCTTCGGCATCCCGATCGTGGTGCGCTACCTGCTCGAGGTCTGCACCGACGTCGCGGAGGCGCGCGAGGCGCTCGCCTCGATCCCCGTGCACGCCGCCCAGAACCTCACCCTGCTCGACCGCTCCGGCGCCTACCTGACCGCCTACGTCGGCCCCGGCCGCACGCCCGAGTTCCGCGACATCGCCGCCACCACCAACCACCAGGGCAAGGTCGACTGGCCCGAGTACGCGCGCGCGATCCGCACCGTCGAGCGCGAGCAGTGCGTGCTCGACCTGCTCGCCGACCCGGAGATCAGCCGCGAGCGCTTCGTCGCCTCGTTCCTCGAGCCGCCGCTGCACAACACCGAGTACGGCCAGGGCTTCGGGACGATCTACACCGCCGCCTACTACCCGGCCGAGGGCCGGGCCGAGTACCGCTGGCCGGGCTTCACCTGGGAGCAGTCGCTCGGCGCCTTCGCCGAGACGCGCCACACGGAGACGTTCACGCCGTCTTGAACGCCATCGCGCCGGCCGGCGCCACCGGCTCGTCGTGCACCGCGGTGCCGGCGAACTGCGCGTGGATGCCGTCGATCCACGCGAGCGCGCGGTCGGTCAGCCGGTTGTCCTCCGTCTGCATCCGCGAGCGCGCGACGAGCACGCCGAGGTCCGCCCCCGGGTAGCGGTAGTCGCCGGGCGCCAGCACGCGCAGGTAGAACGCCTCCGCCTCGTCGTGGAGGCTGTGCCAGTCGTTGGCCCAGCGGCCGAAGCTGATGCGGCCGGCGTCGTCGAGCCGCCAGATGCCGGTCTTGGGCGCCTCGGTCACCAGCTCCACGCCCTCGCGGTTCTGCTTGAGGATGAGCTGGCTCCAGACGTCGACGCTCGAGGCCTCGGCCCAGCGGCGGTTGATGTCGTCGACGTCGATCTCGTAGTCGACGTCGAGGTACTCGAGCAGGTGGAAGAGGAACAGCGGCGCGTCGGCGTAGGCGCCGGCGGTCACGTTCGTCATCGAGGTCACGCCGCTGATGCGCGGGTTGATCTCGCCCAGGTAGAGCTCGCCCGAGTCGACGTCGGCGAGGTAGTCGATCTCCAGGAAGCCGCGGTAGCCCTCGCGCGCGAGCCGGTCGCCGAGCTTCTGGGTCAGCACCCGCGCGCGCTCGCGGTGCTCCTGCGACAGCGCCTCGGGGAAGATGTCGTTGCCGCACCAGCCGCCCTTGTGCGGGGTCAGCTCCGGGTAGCCGGTGAGGTCGGTCATCAGCGGGCCGACGATCGTGCCGTGGCGCGTGAGCACGGCCTCGACCGCGGCGGCGCGGTTGTTGATCCGCTTCATGACCTTGAGCTCCTGCGTGGCCATGTCCTCCGCGTTCCGATCCCAGTCACGCTCCCCGCGGATGAAGAAGGTGGTCTTGCCGGAGTCCCCGTACGGCGTCTGCACGACGAGGTCGTCGCCGAGGCCGGCGGAGTCGGCCAGCGCCATCAGCTCCTCGTACGTGGTGGCGCGCCCGAGCGTGTTCGGCGCGCTCGGCACGCCCGCCTCGTTGCCGAGCTGGGTCGTGACGATCTTCGAGTCCAGGCGATGGCGCAGCTCGGCCGACGGGTGGGCGATCTCCAGCCCCGCGGCCGCGGCGGCCGCCTCGGTCTCGTCGTCGAACATGACGAACACGGCCTTGCCGCCGGGCCCGTTGCGCTCGACCCGCGCGCGCACCTCCTCGTGCTCGAGCAGGTAGTTGCAGACGTCCTCCATCGACCCGAACTCGACGTACGGGCGGTCCTGCGGGACGAACACGCGCGGGTGGTTGCCCTCGAACGAGTCGAAGTAGTTGACGTAGAAGAAGTTCCGCAGCCAGCGGTCGATGCCGAGCAGGTTGAACGCCGTCGGCGAGACGAAGTAGATCGGCGTCTGGTTGGTGCGGAAGAACGCGCGGATCTCGGAGATCCCGCGCAAGGTCTCGGCCATCGCGGCATCATCGCCCGTGACCGCCTGCCTGTCCACAGAGGAATATCGTGGCGCCATGACCGTCGCTGGTGCCGACGCGTTGCTCGGGCTGTTCCCGCCCGGCAGCGCGCTCGACCCCGACGGGATGCTCACGATCGAGGGCTGCCGCGCCGACGCGCTCGCCGGCGAGTTCGACACGCCCGTGCTGGTCGTGTCGGAGCCGGCGCTGCGCGCGCGGGCGCGCGAGTACGCCGACGGGCTGGCCGCCCGCTGGCCGCGCTCGCGCGTGGTGTTCGCCTCCAAGGCGTTCCCGTGCACCGCCGTCCAGCGCGTGATGGTCGAGGAGGGGCTGGGGCTCGACGTCGCCGGCGGCGGCGAGATCGTGACCGCGCTCGCGGCCGGGCGCGGACCCGGCGCTGCTGGTCCTGCACGGCAACGCCAAGGGCGACGACGAGATCGCGATGGCCGCCGAGCACGGCATCGGCCTCGTCGTCGTCGACAACGGCGACGACGTCGACCGGCTCGAGGCGTCCGGGCGCGAGCACGACGTTCTCGTGCGCGTGATCCCGGGCGTCACCGCCGACACCCACGCGCACGTGCTCACCGGCCACGCGGGCTCGAAGTTCGGGCTCGCCCCGGCCGCCGCCGCCGAGCTGATCCGGCGGATCGAGCGCAGCCCGCGGCTGCGCATGCAGGGGCTGCACGTCCACGTCGGCTCGCAGATCCTCGACCTCGACCCGTTCGTGCAGTCGGTGGCGCCGGTCGCCGCGCTCGGCGAGTTCCCCGTCTACGACCTCGGTGGCGGGCTCGGCGCGCGCTACACCTACGACGACCGGCCGCCCGCGGTCGGCGACTATCTCGACGCGCTGGTCGGCGCCGCGCGCGAGCACCTGCCCGCCGGCGCGGAGCTGATCCTCGAGCCCGGCCGCAGCATGGTCGCGTCCGCCGCCGCGACGCTCTATCGCGTCGTCACCGTCAAGCGCGGCGAGATCACCTTCGTCGCCGTCGACGGCGGAATGGGCGACAACCTCGAGGTGGCGCTGTTCGGCCAGCGCTTCGAGGCCGCCGTCGCGGACCGCTTCGACGCCACCGGCCGCGACGAGGTCACCGTCGTCGGCCGCCACTGCGAGAGCGGCGACGTGCTGGTCGACGGCGTCCGGCTCGCGGACCCGCGCGTCGGCGACCTGCTCGCCGTCCCGGCGACGGGCGCGTACTGCTTCACGATGGCCAACAACTACAACGGGACGCGCCGGCTCCCGGTCGTCTTCGCCGGCGCCGGCGCCGCCCGGCTCGTGGTGCGTCGTGAGACCTGGGCGGATCTGCTCGCCCGCGACATCGAGTGAATCGAGGAGCGATGGCAACACTGCGGGAGCAGTTTCTGCGGCGCAAGTCCGTCACCGCGATGACGGCGGAGACCGGGACCGACAGCGGAGAGGGCGAGCTCGAACGGACCATCGGGCTGTTCCAGCTCTCCATGTTCGGCATCGGTGCCACGATCGGCACCGGCATCTTCATCGTGCTCACGGTCGCGGTCCCGGTCGGTGGGCCCGCGGTCATCCTGTCCTTCGTCATGGCCGGGGTCGTCGCCGGCCTGACCGCCATCTGCTACGCCGAGCTGGCGAGCGCCGTCCCGGTGTCCGGCTCCTCCTACTCCTACGCCTACGCCACGCTGGGCGAGGGCATCGCGATGGTCGTCGCCGCGTGTCTGCTGCTCGAGTACGGCGTCTCCTCCGCCGCCGTCGCCGTCGGCTGGTCGCAGTACCTCAACGAGCTGTTCGACAACCTCTTCGGCTTCAGGATCCCCGACGCGCTGGCGGACGCGCCCGAGCAGGGTGGCGTGCTCAACCTGCCCGCCGTGATCCTGATCGTCCTGTGCTCGCTGCTGCTCATCCGCGGCGCCAGCGAGTCGGCGAAGGTCAACGCGGCGATGGTCCTGATCAAGCTCGGCGTGCTCGCGCTGTTCGTCGTGCTGGGGCTGCAGGGCTGGGATTCCGACAACCTGTCGGACTTCGCCCCCTTCGGCGTCACCGGCATCACCTCGGCGGCCGGCCTGATCTTCTTCTCCTACATCGGGCTGGACGCCGTCTCGACCGCCGGCGAGGAGGTGAAGAACCCGCGGCGGACGATGCCGCTGGCGATCATCATCGCGCTGGTGACGGTGACCACGGTCTACATCGCCGTCGCCGTCGTGGCCGTCGCCGCGCAACCGGTCGCCGACTTCGAGGGTCAGGACGCCGGCCTCTCCGCGATCCTCGAGAAGGTGACCGGCTCGACCACCCCCGCCACCATCCTGGCCGCCGGAGCGGTGATCTCGATCTTCAGCGTCACGCTCGTGACGATCTACGGGCAGACCCGGATCCTGTTCGCGATGGGCCGCGACGGGATGATCCCGCCGCTGTTCCACCGGGTGAACCCGCGCACGCGCACGCCCGTCCCGGCCACGATCGTCGCCGCGCTCGTGATCGGGCTGCTCGCCGGGCTGCTGCCGATCGACTTCCTGGCCGAGATGACCAGCATCGGCACCCTCGTGGCGTTCCTCATCGTCTCGATCGGGGTGATCGTGCTCCGGCGCAGATCCCCCGACCTGCCGCGCGGCTTCAAGGTGCCGGGCTATCCCGTCACGCCGATCCTCTCGATCGCCGGGTGCATCTGGATCATCCAGGACCTCCGTGCCGTGACGATCTTCGTCTTCTTCGTCTGGGCCGGCGTGGCGCTGCTCTGGTACTTCTTCTACGGCCGCAGCCATGCCCGCCTCGGGCTTGACGAAGCGGCGAGCGAGGGCACGCCATGACCATGCTCGTGGGCATCGCGCCGGACGGCCCGGGCAAGGCGGTCCTGCACCTGGCCGGCATGCTGGCCCGCTCAGGGGGCGACGAGCTCCTGCTGTGCTCGGTCATCCCGGAGTCGTGGCCGCCCGGCCCGGCGAAGGTGGACGCCGAGTACCAGGCCTATCTCCAGAGCACGGCGACCGAGGTGCTGGACCGGGCGCGCGAACGACTGGACCAGGACATCACGGCGCGGCTGGTGATCCACCATGCCCGTTCCGCCCCGGCCGGGCTGGTCGAGGCGGCCGAGCGGCATGGCGCCAGGATGATCATCGTCGGGTCGTCCTCCGCCGGCGCCTTCGGGCACGTGTCGCTCGGCAGCGTCAGCGGTCGTCTGCTGCACAGCTCGCCCCTGCCCGTCGCCCTGACGCCCCGCGGCCATCGCTGCGAGGCCGGCTCCCAGGTCGACCGGGTGACGGCCGCGTTCAGCGGGCCCGAAGGCGCGGACGACCTCGTCGTCGCCGCCGCCGCCGTCGCGGCACAGGTGGGCGCCTCGCTGCGCATCGCCTCCTTCGCCGTGCGGGCGCGGCCGCCCTATACCTCCGGCGTCGGCAGCTCGGCCGATCAGGCCATCACCAGGCAGTGGAGCGAGGAGATCGAGGCGGCCGCCCGCGCGGCGCTCGAGAAGGTCGCCGACCTCGCGGCCGTGCCGAAGGACCTCGAGACCGCTGTCGGGCGCGGCGAGAGCTGGGGCGAGGCGATCGACGACATCGAGTGGGCGTCGGGTGACGTGCTCGTGGTCGGCTCCAGCTCCGTCGGGCCGATCGCGCGGGTCTTCCTGGGCTCACGCGCGACCAAGATCATCCAGCACTCCCCCGTCCCGGTCGTGCTGGTGCCCCGCGGCCGAGCCGCCGAGCTGGCGGAGGAGGCGCAGGCCGCCTAGCGTCGGCGGCGCAGCGCGATCCCGGTCAGGGCCTCGCGGATGACGCGGTCGGCCACCAGCGCCGAGTAGTCGTCGGTGCCGATGCTCGTCGGGATGACCTCGACGACGTCGACGCCGATCAGGTCGAGCTCGGCCGCGACGGTGCGGACCGCGAGCAGCAGGTCGACGGCGGTCATGCCGCCGGGCTCGGGCGTGCCGGTGCCGGGGACGAAGGCGGGGTCGAGCACGTCGACGTCGACGGTCAGGTAGGTCGGCCCCGGCCCGACCGCCGCGATCGCGCGCCGCATCACCTCGCGGATGCCGAGGTCGCGGACGTCGTGCATGAACAGGCTCGTGATCCCGCGCTCGGCCTGCCACGCGAACTCCGCCTCGCCGGGCCAGTAGCCGCGCAGGCCGATCTGGGCGTAGCGGCTGCCGTCGACGTGGCCCGCGTCGATGATGCGGCGCATGAAGGTGCCGTGCGAGAACTCGACGCCGAAGACCTCCTCGCCGGTGTCCGTGTGGGTGTCGAAGTGGACGATCCCGACCGGCCCGTGGGCGGCGGCGCACGCGCGCACCGACGGCTCGGTGATCGAGTGGTCGCCGCCGAGCACGACCGGCATCACACCGGCGGCGAGCACCTCGCCGACCGTCGCCTCGATCGCGGCGTGCGAGGTCACCGCGTCGGCCGGGATCACGGGCGCGTCGCCGTAGTCGACCACCCGCAGCTCCGCGAAGGCGTCGAGCTTGACCTCCAGGTGCGGCCCGGGCGGGGAGCTCGCGGCGCGGATCGCGCGCGGGGCGAGGCGCGCGCCGGGGCGGTCGGAGACGAGGTCGTCCATCGGCGCGCCGACGACCGCGACGTCGAAGCCCGCGAGCTCTGCGGCCTCCTCCGTGTAGGGCACGCCGGCGAACGTCAGCAGCCCCGCGTAGTCGGGCTTCTCGCCGTATTGCAGCCAGCGCTTCTGCGGGTCGATCACGATCAGCTCGCGATCCTACGGGGTAGGGTCGCGACGTGGACGCCGAGATCCTCGCCGCGGTCGCCGCCGAGGCGCCCGCGATGACCGGGCTGCTGAGCGCGCTCGTCACCGCGCCCACGCCGCTCGGCGAGGAGGCGCCCGGCCAGGAGGTCATGCGCCGGGCCTTCATCGACCTCGGCCTCGAGCCGTTGGACGTGCCGCTCGACGCCGCCGCGCTCGAGCGCCATCCCGCCGGCGCGCCGTTCGGCTGGGACGTCGCGGAGAAGGTCAACGTGGTCGCCGACTGGCAGCCGGCCGGGGCCGCCGACGGCCGCTCGCTGATCCTCAACGGGCACATCGACGTGGTCAGCCCGGAGCCCGTCGCGCTGTGGCGCGGCGACCCCTACGACGCGCGCGTCGAGGGGGAGTGGATGTACGGGCGCGGCGCCGGCGACATGAAGGCGGGGCTGGCGGCGATGGTGGGCGCGGTGCGCGGCCTGCAGCGCCTGGGCCTCGCCCCGCGCGGGCGGGTGCAGCTCCAGTCGGTGGTCGAGGAGGAGTGCACCGGCAACGGCGCGCTCGCCTGCGTGCTGGCCGGGCACACGGCCGACGCCGCGATCCTCACCGAGCCGACGAAGCACGCGATCTGGACCGCCCAGGTCGGCGTGCTGTGGTTCCAGGTCCGCGTGTTGGGCGCGCCCGCGCACGCCGGCCTCGCGGACGCCGACGGCGCCGACGCGATCGCGGCCTCCTATGCGGTGATCGAGGCGCTGCGCGGCCTCGAGGCGGAGCTCAACGTCGCGCCCCCGCCGCTGTTCGCCGACCACCCCCACCCGATCAACCTCAACGTCGGGATGATCCGCGGCGGTGACTGGCCGTCCACGATGGCCGGCGAGTGCGTGACGCACTGCCGGCTCGCGACCTATCCCGGCGAGACGATCGCGGACCTGAAGACGCGCGTCGAGCAGACCGTGGCGGCGGTCGCGCAGCGCCCCGAGCTCGCGCGCCATCGCGTCGAGGTGCTCTACGAGGGCTTCCAGTGCGAGGGCTACGAGCTGGCGCGGGACGCGCCGCTCATCACCGCCCTCGCCGGCGCCTGCACGCGCGCGACCGGGCAGACGCCGCCGCTGTACTCGTCCACCGCGACGACCGACGCGCGGACGTTCCACCTCTACGGTGAAACGCCCGCGGTCTGCTTCGGGCCGGTCGCGGAGAACGAGCACGGCGTCGACGAGCGCGTGCACCTGCCCTCGGTGACGGCGACCGCCCAGGCGATCGCCGTCTTCATCGCCGACTGGTGCGGCGTGACCGAGGCTCCTAGCTAGCGCCGCCGCCGCATCGCGTCCTCGATCGCGTCGTGGACGTCGGTGTTGTCGATGACGCCGTCGAAGCGCTCCGACCCCGGGCCGCTCGCCGTGATCGGCGTGTCGGCGCCGGTGTGCTGGCCGGTGGTCCAGTCGGCGAACACCTCGAGGTCGGTCCCCTTCACGGTGAACGGGCCGTCCTCGCGCGAGAGCTCCTCGCCGGACTCGTCCTCCTCGTCGGGGTTCTCGATCGTGAGGCCGCCGGTCTCGTGGTCGCCCTGCACCACGATCAGCGTGCCGGGGTGGCGCCGCGCGAACTCGACGGCGAGCCGCGACCGTCTTGTCGAGCGCCGCGCCGGCTTGATCATCAGCCCGGCGTTGTTCTCGTGGGCCATCTCGTCGATGCCCTCTTCCTCGATCAGCACGAACAGGCCGTCGCGGTCCTTGGAGAGGACGTCGAGCGCCTTGGTCGCCATCTCGGGCAGCGGCACGAGCGGGTCGTAGAGGTCGCCGTCGCCCTCCTCGCGGTGCTCGAACATCTCCTCGTTGGCGAACAGCCCGAGCAGCTTGCGCCCGCGCGCCTCGCGCAGCCCGTCGCGCGTGGAGACGTACTGTAGCCGAGGGACTCGGCCTTCTCCACGAGGTTGCCGCGATCGCCCTTGCTCTGCTCGGTCGGGTCGGTCGGCGGGTTGTCCGGCTGGCGCCGGGGTTGCCCGGCGGGTACCAGAAGTCCTCACCGCCGCCGAGGATCACGTCGGGCTTGGAGCGCCCTCCAGGTACTGGCGCGCGATCTCGCTCTGCTGCGCGCGGTCGCTGACGTGCGCGCCGTAGGCCGCGGGCGTCGCGTCCGTGACCTGCGAGGTCGTGACCAGGCCGGTCGCCTTGCCGCGCGCCGCGCGTCCTCGAGCAGCGTGGCCGCGAGCGGCCCTGCGCGTCGACGCCGATGGCGCCGTTGAAGCTCTTGTAGCCGGTCGAGAACGCGGTCGCCGCCGCCGCGGAGTCCGTCACCGCCTCCTCCGGTCGGCCGGGTCCGTGTGCACGAGCCCCGTGTGCTGGAGCCGGTTCATCACGAGGTCCTGGCCCTCCTTGTTGCCGACCGTGACCAGCCGGATCAGATCCCGCTGCGCGGTCGCCATGCCTCACCCTGCAGCACGATCACGTTGCGCGCGGCGCGTGCGCCTGCCCCCGCCGTGATGGCCCTTCCGCGCCGCTCGGTCCATGTCGGCACGATCGACAGCGCGGCCATCCGGTCACGGCGGCCGCGATCGTCGCCTTCTTCCTGCCTCCCACTGCTACCTCCCCTGGTTTGTTCCCAACCAGCCCCTACCCCGTCGGGGGCGAGAAGTACACCGCCGGGTCGCCCTGCTCCAGCCAGATCTCCGGGTGCTCCAGCGGGACGAACGAGCGGTCGCCGCCCGGCTCGCGCGTCGAGGGCACCGAATCCCCGCTCGGCCGGTGCATGATGAAGTTGACCGGCTTGGTGTCGTCCTTGAGCGGGATCTCGTAGACCGCGCCGAACGCGTCGGTCCCGGTCCGCTGGAACGGCTTGTCCCACGCCACCGATGCCGTCACCGAGTCGGCGATCGCGTCACCCCACAGGTGCAGGCCCCAGTCGGCGTAGTCGCCCGCCGGGCGGTGGTAGTGAACGGTCGCGGTCGTCACCTGCGCCTGCACGATCGTCACCGTGCGCGGCTCGCTCGTCACCGTGCGCCCCGGCGCGTAGGTCAGGACCGCGCGGTAGGTCACGCGCGCCCCGTCCCCCAGGCTCGACGTGTCGTCGAAGACCGTGTAGACGGGCGACGAGCTGTCCGTGCCGATGTCCGTGAACGCGCCGCCGTCGACGGAGCGCTGGAACTTCACGACGTGGTCGGCGTGGTCCGGCGTCGCGCTCGCGCGCACCTCCACCGTGCCGCGGACGCGCGCGCCCTCGGCCGGCGCCTCGAGCGCGATCGCCGGCGGGGCGATCCTCGTCGAGCGGACCGCGCTCGAGCGCGTGTGGTGCGCGTTGTCGAGCACGACCGCGCGGTACTGCACGCGCGTCCCGGGCGCGATGTCCGACACGTCGTGGAAGACCCGGTACGGCGCGTTGTCGTCCGTGCCGACGTCCTTCCAGCGCCCGCCGCCGACCTTGGCCAGGAACGTCACCTCGGAGAACGTGTCGCGCCCGAGGTCCGCGCCGACCTCGAGCCGGTCGCGGCCCGTCGCGGGCACGTCGAGCGCGACCGAGGGCGCGCGGCGGCTGCGCGGGATGCGCTTCACCGCCCGGTAGACGACCGCCGACAGCGGCCCGACCGTGACGTCCAGGTCCCGGTCGCGGCCGGACCGCAGCCGGCCGGGGCCGTCGCCGTAGACCTTCTCCCACTTGCCCTTGCGCACGTAGGTCGGGATCGACGCCGACGCGGGCGCCTCGGCGTTGTTGAGCGCGACGACGTACTCGCGCCGGCGCGAGCGGTCGATGCGCGAGAACGCGTAGACGCCCGGGCCGTCCGCGGAGACCCGGTCCTGCTGCGCGCCGTCGCGCAGCGTCGGGTGGCGGCGGGTGACCGCCGCGAGCCGCTTCAGCTCGCGGTAGAGCGGATGCGACGGGTCGAAGTTGTCGTCCATCGGCGTCGCGTCGGAGCCGATGTTGTCGTTCTTCCCGGCGCCGTCGTCACCGGTGACGCCGTCGTCGGTCTGGTTGTTGTACTGGGGCGACTGCGAGGGGAACATGTCCTGCCGCGCGTCCTGGTCGCCGCCGTTGCCGGTGAAGCCCTGCTCGTCGCCGTAGTAGACGACCGGGTTGCCGCGCGAGAAGTACATGAGCGCGTGCGCGAGCCGGTCGCGCTGCAGCAGCTCGGCCTCGGCCGCCCCCGGGTTCGCGTTGCGGATGAACATGCCGATCCGCCCCTTGTCGTGGTTCCCGAGGAAGGTCGGCAGGTTGTAGACGTTGGAGTCGCCGTCGGTGTACCAGTCGTCGTCGCGGAAGAAGGCGCCGAGCTCGGAGGTCGGCGCGGAGTTCGCGGCGAAGCGCGTCGCGGCGGTCTGGAACGGGAAGTCGAGCACGCCCTGCACGTCGTCGTGGGTCATGTAGTGCGAGGTGATCGGCCGGCTCGTGTCCTCGGCGACCTCGCCGAACATGTAGAAGTCGGGTACGCCCTGCGACTTCGCGTAGCGCTCGATCGCCGGCGCGAACTTCTGCCAGAACGCGTCGTCGACGTGCTTCATCGTGTCCATCCGGAAGCCGTCGATGCGGAAGTCGCGGATCCACGTCTTGTAGATGTCGATCATGCCGTTGACGACGCGGGGGTCCTCGGTGAAGAGGTCGTCGAGCCCGAAGAAGTCGCCGTACTGCGAGTTCTCGCCGGCGAAGGTCGTGTTGCCGCGGTTGTGGTAGAGGTCGACGTCGTTGAGCCAGGCGGGCACCTTGACGTCGCGCTCGGCGTCCGGCACGCACGGGCGGTACGGGAAGCTGATCGCGGGACCGGGTGACGCGCACGAGGGCTGCCCGTCGGGGCCAGGGCCGGGAACGTGCTCCCGCCCGCGTAGTCGCGGTCGTCGAACGGCGTGCCCGCGGCGGTGCGGAACGGCGACTCGTCCTTCGACTTGTAGACCGGGGCGGCGCCCTCCGCGTAGCGGATGACGTCGGCGGTGTGGTTGGAGATGATGTCGAAGTAGACCTTCATGCCCATGCCGTGCGCGCGGCGGATCAGCGTGGCGAGGTCGTCGTTGGTGCCGAGGTGCGGGTCGATCTGGGTGAAGTCGGTGATCCAGTAGCCGTGGTAGCCGGCGGACGGGAACCCGTTGTTGTCCTGCACGGCCTTGTTCTTGAAGCTCGGCGTGAGCCAGATCGCCGTCGTGCCGAGGCTCTTGATGTAGCCGAGCCGGCTCTGGAGCCCCTGGAGGTCGCCGCCGTGGTACCAGGCCTTGCCGGTCGGGTCGAAGCCCGACTGCCCCTCGGTCTTCCCGGGCGGCAGGCCGCCGTGGTCGTTGGCGGCGCTGCCGTTCTGGAAGCGGTCGGCCATGACGAAGTAGAAGTTCTCGTCGGTCACCGGGGCGCGCAGGCTGTGGTGCGCGGCGGAGCGACCGTGGGCGAGCGCCGCCGGCGCCAGGACCAGCAGACACAGGACCGCACCGAGGGCGGCACGACGGGCGACCGACATGGTTCTCTCCTCTCCGGCCGCAGCGGGGACTCGCCGCGGATACGGGCGGGTTGTTACCAGATCGGCCGAAGCTCCGCAGCGTGCGCGCGCGCCCACTCTGCGAACGTGCGCGGCGGGCGGCCCGTGAGCTGGTCCTGGCCTGGAACGAGCGTCACTGCCCGCCGCTGCTCGAGACCTTCGCGGCGCTGTGCCGGCAGGTGGCGCTCGAAACCGCGGCCGCGGGCTAATCCGCGCGGTGTGCGGGTAGCTGGTCCCGCATGGCCGACAACGAGTCCCCGGATCTCCAGAAGTCACTGAAGTCGCGGCACATGACGATGATCTCGCTCGGCGGGGTCATCGGCGCCGGCCTGTTCGTGGGCTCGAGCGCGGTCATCAACACCACGGGCCCGGCCGCGGTGCTGTCGTACCTGGCGGCGGGCTTCCTGATCGTGCTCGTCATGCGGATGCTCGGGGAGATGGCGGTCGCCAACCCGCAGGTCGGCTCGTTCGCCGAGTACGCGCGGCGGTCGCTGGGCGGCTGGGCCGGCTTCAGCGTCGGCTGGCTGTACTGGTACTTCTGGTCGATCGTGCTCGCCATCGAGGCCGTTGCCGGCGCGGAGATCCTGCAGCGCTGGATCGACGCGCCCGTCTGGCTCATGGCCCTGCTGCTGATGGCCCTGCTGACCGGGATCAACCTCACGTCGGTGAAGTCCTTCGGCGAGTTCGAGTTCTGGTTCGCCGGCATCAAGGTCGTCGCGATCGTCGCCTTCATCGTGATCGCCGCCGGCTTCCTCTTCGGCCTCGGCTCCGGGGACTCTCCCGGCCTCTCCAACCTCACGAGCAACGAGGGCTTCGCGCCCGAGGGCATCGTCACGGTCTTCTCCGGCGTGGTGGTCGTGATCTTCGCCTTCGTGGGCGCGGAGATCGTCACGATCGCGGCCGCGGAGTCCGAGGAGCCGGAGGAGAACGTGACCAAGGCGGTCAACCAGGTCGTGATGCGGATCCTGACCTTCTACGTCGCCGCGATCTTCCTGATCGTCTGCATCCTGCCCTGGAACGACGCGAAGCCGGGCGAGTCGCCGTTCATCGCGTCGCTCGAGATCATCGGCATCCCCGGTGCGGCCGACGTCATGAACGCGGTCATCGTCACCGCCGTCCTCTCCTGCCTGAACTCCGGCATGTACACCGGCTCGCGCATGCTGTTCGCGCTCGCCCGCCGCGGCGACGCGCCCAAGGGCCTGCTCGACGTCAACCGCCGCGGGGTGCCGGTGAAGGCGATCCTGCTCACCTCTTCGATCGGCTTCCTCTCGACCGGGCTGGCCTACCTCTCGCCCGACACGGTGTTCCTGTTCCTCGTCAACTCGTCCGGCGCGATCGCGCTGTTCGTCTACGTGCTGATCGCCTGCTCGCAGCTGAAGATGCGGCGGCAGCTCGAGCGCGAGGCGCCCGAGCGCCTGAAGGTGAAGATGTGGCTGTTCCCGTACCTGACCTACTTCGCGATCGCCGCGATGGTCACGGTGATCGCCTCGATGGCGCTGGTCGAGGACGTCCGCTCGCAGCTCATCCCGAGCTTCATCTCGCTCATCATCGTGCTGATCGCGTACTGGCTCAAGACCCGGGCCGAGCGCGGCACGGGGACCGTGCCGGCCGGCGCCGCCTCGCAGTCCTGATGGAGCGGGTCGCGCTCGTCACCGGCGCCGGATCCGGGATCGGCCGGCACGTCGCCCACGGGCTGCTCGAGGCGGGCTACCGCGTCGTGCTGGCCGGGCGCCGGCGCGAGGCGCTGGAGGAGACGCGCGGGGACGACGAGCGCGCGACGGTCGTGCCCGCCGACGTGAGCGACCCCGCGTCGGTCGAGGCGCTGTTCGCCGGGCTCGACCGGCTCGATCTCCTGTTCAACAACGCGGGGACGTTCGGGACCCCGGGGCCGCTCGAGGACCTCGCCGTCGAGGACTGGAAGGCCGTCGTGGACACGAACCTCACCGGGGCGTTCCTGTGCGCGCAGGCCGCCTACCGGGTGATGAAGGCGCAGGACCCGCGCGGCGGGCGGATCATCAACAACGGCTCGATCTCCGCCCACGTGCCGCGGCCGCACGCGATCGCCTACACCGCCACCAAGCACGCGATCACCGGGCTCACGCGCGCGATCTCGCTCGAGGGCCGCGCCCACGACATCGCGTGCGGGCAGATCGACGTCGGCAACGCCGCGACGGAGATGGCCGCGGCGATGCAGAAGGGCGTCCTGCAGGCGAACGGCACGGTCGCGGCCGAGCCCGTCATGGACGTCGCCCACACCGCCGCCGCGGTCGTCTACATGGCCGGATTGCCGCTCGACGCGAACGTCGAGTTCATGACGATCATGGCCACGAAGATGCCGTACATCGGCCGGGGCTGACGCGCCAGGCTCACTACCTGCCCTGTGGTGCCGATAGGACCACATGGCTATTGACACACCTCCCGCCGCACGGCACCGCCTCGTCACCCGCTCCGACTTCGACGGCCTCGTCTGCGCCGCGCTCCTGAAGGAGCTCGGCCTGCTCGACGACATCCTCTTCGTCCATCCCAAGGACATGCAGGACGGCAAGATCGAGGTCGGCCCCGGCGACATCACCACGAACCTCCCCTACGTGCCCGGCGTCGGGCTCGCGTTCGACCATCATGCCTCCGAGGCGATCCGTGTCGCGGACTCGCCGGAGAACCACATCATCCGCCCGGACGCGATGAGCGCCGCGCGCGTGGTCTACGACTACTACGGCGGCGCAGAGCGCTTCCCGACGATCTCGGACGAGATGATGGACGCGGTCGACAAGGCCGACGCGGCCCAGTTCTCCGAGGACGAGATCCTCGATCCGCAGGGCTGGATCCTGATGTCGTTCCTGATGGACCCGCGCACCGGCCTCGGCCGCTTCCGCGAGTTCCGCATCTCCAACTACCAGCTGATGATGCAGCTGATCGACGACTGCACGCGGCTGAGCGTCGAGGAGATCCTCGCGACCCCGGACGTCGCGGAGCGCGTGCAGCTCTACAACGAGCACAGCGAGCGCGCGGTCGAGCAGATCCGCCGCTGCGCCGAGGTCGAGGGCAACCTCGTCATGCTCGACCTGCGTGAGGAGGAGGTCATCCACCCCACCAACCGCTTCATGATCTACGCGCTGTATCCCGACACGAACATCTCGATCCACGTGCTCTGGGGCCTCAAGCAGCAGAACACCGTGTTCGCGGTCGGCAAGTCGATCATCAACCGCTCGTCGCGCACCAACGTCGGCGAGCTGATGCTCGCCCACGGCGGCGGCGGTCACGACGCGGCCGGCACCTGCCAGGTCGCCAACGTCGGCGCCGGCATCGCCCTCGCCGACCTCAGCGAGAAGATCACCGCCGACGGCTAGCGCGGGCCTTCGCGGCGGCGGCGATCAGCTCGACGCAGTCGTCGAGCGGGATCGCGGTCGAGTCGAGCACGAGGTGGCAGATGCCGGTCTCGCGCAGGTCGACGCCGTAGAGCGTGTCGATGTAGGCGCGGCGGAAGCGGTCGACGCGGGTGAGCCGGTGCTCGGCCAGGTCGTGGTCGATGCCCTCGATCTCCATCACCTGGCGCACGCGCGCCTCGCGCGGCCCGTCGAGCAGGACGTGCAGCGCGCGCTCGTCGTCGTGCAGGATCACCGCCGCGCCGCGGCCGAGGATCACGCCGGCGCCCTTGGCGGCGAGGTCGTGGATCTCCTGCTCGATCTCCAGCCGCAGGGCCTGGTCGGGCAGCAGCTCGTCGAGCGTCATCCCGGCCGGCGTCCCCCAGGAGACCGCGAGCGAGGCGAAGCGCGACAGCAGGCGGCCCGGGCCGGAGCCGCCCGACTCGTCGCACGCGCGGGCCTCCGCGCCCGGGTCGACGACGTCGGGCGCGGGCGGGCGGCCGAGGAAGGGCACCCCCAGCCGCTCGGCGAGCGCCGGGGCGATGACGCTGCCGCCGGCTCCGTAGGCGGCCGAGATCGTGACGAGCGTCATCGCGCGCGGCTCCACCGCTGGCGCCGCCCCGCGAAGCGCTGGGCGGCGATCCCGCCGAGCGCGAGCGTCACCATGATCACGCCCATCGGCACCGCCGTGTCGGGCCCGGCCACCCCGACGAGCGGCGCGGCGAACGCGCCGACCATGAACTGGATCAGGCCGAGCAGCGCCGACGCGGTGCCCGCCACGGCCGCGTGGTTGGCGAGCGCGAGCGCCGTCGAGTTGGGCAGCACGAACGGGATGCTCGAGACGATCGCGAACATCGGGACGAGCACGGCCCACACGGGGAGGCCGCCGACGGAGACGACGACCAGCAGCGCGAAGGCGGCCGCGGCGACGGAGAGGAGCGCGCGGCGCAGCAGCCGCGTCGGCCCGACGCGCTCGACGATCCGCGCGTTGACCTGGCTGGCGGCGACCAGCCCCAGCCCGTTCATCGCGAAGGCCAGGCTGTAGACCTGCGGTGAGAGCCCGTAGATGCCCTGGAGCACGAACGGCGAGCCGGAGATGTAGGCGAACAGCGCGCCGAAGGTCAGGCCCGCCTGCGAGCGCGTTGCCGACGAACGACCGGTCCTTGAGCAGCCCCGCCATCGTCTGCAAGGTACGCCGCAGGCCACTCGGAACGCGGCGTTCGGGCGGCAGCGTCTCCTTCAGCCCCAGCGCCGCGAGCATCGCGATCAGCGCCGACAGGATCGAGAGCGAGATGAAGATCCCCTCCCACGAGCTGATCGCGAGCAGCTGCCCGCCCACCAGCGGCGCGAGGATCGGCGCCAGCCCGGTGACCAGCATCAGCGACGAGAACAGCCGCACCGCGCGGGCGCCGGAGTGCAGGTCGCGCACGACGGCGCGCGAGATCACGATCCCGCCGGCGCCCGCCAGCCCCTGGATGAAGCGCAGCGCGATCAGCATGCCGACGCTGGTCGCCAGCGCGCACAGCAGCGACGCGACCGCGTAGGTCAGCATCGCCGCGATCACCGGGATCCGCCGGCCGTAGCGGTCGCTCAGCGGCCCGAGCAGGAGCTGGCCGAGCGCGAGGCCCGCGACGCACGCCGTCAAGGTGAGCTGGACCGACGACGCGCTCGTGTCCAGCTCGCGCGCGATCTCGGGGAACGCCGGCAGGTACATGTCGATCGACAGCGGGCCGATCGCGTTCATCGACCCCAGCACGATGACGAGCCGAAGGGTCCCCGGCCCGAGCGGAGCCCCGGCCGAGTGGACGGTTGACACCCCCTGAGCCTAGGCCGCGAGGTCGCGGCGCCTGAACGCGACCATGCCGAGCGCGGTCAGCGCCGCCGCGACGAGGCTCAGCCAGATCAGCGGCGCGGCGCTGAAGTCGCCGCCCGGGAGCTGCGGGACGTGCTCGAACGGGGAGAGGTCGAGCACCCAGCCGGGCAGGCTCAGCAGCGGCCCCAGCACGGTCAGCAGCACGCACGCGCCGAGCACGCCCCAGGCGGCCACGGCCGCGCGCGGCGCGAGCCCGAACAGCGCGACCGCCGCCCCGACGACGACCCACACGGCGGGGACCGGCGCGAGGCCGGCGGCGAGCAATCGCGGGAGCTGCCCGGCGTCGTCGCTGTTGATCGCGTCGGCCAGGCCCGCGCCGAGCCCGTTCGCCCCCAGCACGATCACCGAGCCGCCCATCGCGACGGCGACGTAGGCGGCCGTCCAGCGGCCGCGCGAGAGCGCGGTGGCGAGCAGCGACTCGAGGTGGCCCGCGGTCTCCTCGCCGCGCATCCGCAGCGCCGACTGGATCCCGAAGCCGGCGCCGATCAGCGCCATCGCCAGCATCGACACCGCGAAGTACTGGTCGACGATGTCGGCCTGCGAGGAGCCGAGGATCGTGCCCAGCTGGTCGCTGTCGCCGATCAGGCTCTTCGCGTCCCGCCCGGTGAGGCCGATCGAGAGCCCGCTGAAGAACAGGCCGGCGCTCCACCCGAGCAGCGCGCCGCGCTGGAGGCGCAGCGCGAGGCCGAACGGGCTCGTCAGCCGCGGCGACGCGGTCGCCGGCCCGGGCCGCGGCTCGACGATCCCGGCGCCCTCGTCGCGCCGCGCGCGCAGCGCGAACGCGCCGCCGACCAGCGCCGACGCCGCGACGAGCGAGAGCGCCAGCGGCCACCAGCGCTCGCCCGCGTACGGGCGCATCGCCTGCCCCCAGCCGATCGGCGACAGCCACGACAGCGTCCCGTCGCCGACGTCGCCCGCGGCGCGCAGCAGGTAGGCGCCGCCGATCGCCGCGCCGACCATCCCGGAGGCGGCCGAGGTCGTCTGGCTGATCTGCACCGCGACCGCCGCGACGCCCGCGAACACGAGCCCGACGCCGGTGAGCGAGGCGCCGAGCGCGAGCGAGCCGGCCGTCGGCTGGTCGAAGCCGAGCATCGTGAGCGCGACGAGGACGCCGAGCAGGACCTGCGCGGCGGTCACGACGATCAGCGCCGCGGTCAGCGGCGCGTAGCGCCCGACCGGCGCCGCCCCGATCAGCTCGCTGCGGCCGCTCTGCTCCTCCCCGCGCGTGTGGCGCCCGACGAAGAACATGCTCATCAGCGCCACGAACGCGGCGCCGAAGCCGCCGAGCTGCCAGGCGACGTCGCCGCCCACGGTCGTGAGGTCGTAGGGCGGGCCGACCATCGCGATCAGGCCCGGGTTGCCGGTCACGGTCGCCACGTAGTCCGCGCGCGCCGCCGCGGTCGAGAACTGGCTCTCGCTCTGCGCCGCGGTGTCGGCGACGAGGATCGTGAACAGCAGCAGGTAGACCGGGATCCGCACCCGCTCGCGGCGGAGGGCGAACCGCAGCAGCGTCCCGACCCCGGCCAGCTCGCTCATTCGATCTCGTCGCCGTAGTGGCGCAGGAACAGCTCCTCGAGCGTCGGCGGCGTGGCCGTCAGGCTGCGCACGCCGTAGGCGGCGAGCCGCCGGATCGTCTCGTCGAGGTGGACCGTGTCGACGTCGAAGCGGGCGCGGTGGTCCTCGACGTGGAGGTCGTGGAGGCCCGGGAGCCCGCTCAGGTCGCCCGGCTCCTGCTCGGTCTCGACGCTGATCGAGGTGCGCGTCAGGTGGCGCAGCTCCGACAGCGTCCCGGTCTCGACCGTCTTGCCCGCGCGGATGATCGTCACGCGGTCGCACAGCGCCTCGACCTCGGCCAGGATGTGGCTGGAGAGCAGCACGGTCCGCCCGTGCTCGCGCGTCTCCTCGATGCAGGCCTGGAACACGGCCTCCTTGAGCGGGTCGAGCCCCGAGGTCGGCTCGTCGAGCACGAGCAGCTCGGCGTCGGAGGCGAGCGCGGCGACGAGCGCCACCTTCTGGCGGTTGCCCTTCGAGTAGGCGCGGCCCTTCTTGGTCGGGTCGAGCTCGAAGCGCTCGAGCAGCTCCGCCCGCTTGGCCGGGTCGAGCCCGCCGCGCAGCGTGCCGAGCAGGTCGATCGCCTCGCCGCCGGAGAGCGTCGGCCACAGGTTCACGTCGCCGGGGACGTACGCGAGCCGGCGGTGCAGCGCGACGGCGTCGTGCCACGGGTCGCCGCCGAGCAGCCGCGCGTCGCCGGAGTCGGCGCGCAGCAGGCCGAGCAGGACGCGGATCGTCGTCGACTTGCCTGCCCCGTTCGGCCCCAGGAAGCCATGGACCTCGCCGGTCGCGACCTGCAGCTCGAGGCCGTCGAGCGCGCGGAACGCCACCGAACGTCTTGACCAGCCCGGAGACGTCGATCGCACCGTCTTCCATGCCCTGGATGCTGGCAGCCGGCGCGGCCGCGAGGACTGTGGACAGCCGTACCGTCGTACCCCCTAGGGGTATCTACCGTGGAGGCATGATCGCGATCCCCCTGGCGCTGGCGGCGAGCCTCCTCTACGGCCTCTCCGACTTCCTCGGCGGCGTCAAGAGCCGGTCGCTGCCGCAGCTCTCGGTCCTGCTCATCTCGCAGGCGACCACGCTCGTCGTCCTCGTCGTGGCCGTGGTCGTGCTCGCGCCCGCCCCGCCGAGCGGTGACTTCCTCCTCTACGCCGTGGCCGGCGGGCTCCTGGAGGCGGTCGGCGTCGCGGCGATGTACCGCGGGCTCGCGGTCGGGTCGATGAGCGTCGTCGCCCCCGTCGCCGCCACGGCGCCGGTCGTCCCGGTGGTCGCGGGCCTCGCGCTCGGCGAGCTGCCGACGCCGGTCCAGGGCGGCGGGATCCTGCTCGCCGTCGCGGGCGTGACGATGATCTCGCTCGTCTCGCCCGACCGGGGCGAGGCGCGCGACGTCGGCCCGAGCGTCGTCTTCGGGCTCCTGACCGCGCTCGGGTTCGGCGGCTACTTCGCGGTCATGGACACCGCCGTCGAGGGCGGCGTGACCTGGGCGCTGCTCGTGGCCCGGCTCACGACCGTGGTCGTCTTCGCGAGCGTGTTCCTCGCCACCCGCCCCGCCGTCGGCGTCAAGCGCGCCGACGTCCCCGTGCTGATGCTGATCGGCGCGCTGATCCTCGGCGCCGACGCGATGTTCGCGCTCGCGTCGACCAAGGGCCTGCTCAGCGTCGTCGCCGTGCTCAGCTCGCTCTACCCGGTCGTCACGATCGCGCTCGCCCACCGCTACCTGAACGAGCGGATCGAGCGACCGCAGCTGCGCGGGATCGCGGTCGCCTTCGCCGGCGCCGCCGCGCTCTCGATCGCCTAGAAGACGACGGTCCAGCCCTCCTCGGCGCCCGTGTAGGACACGCCGGAGACCTTCAGGCCGGCGGTGTCGAGCAGCGTGATCGTCCCGCCCTGGTTGCCGAGCTGCACCGGCTCGCTCATGACGACCTCGAGCGTGGCGCCGGGCGCGAGCGGCCCGGCCGGCACGGGGCAGTGTGCTTGAGCCGGTCGGCGATCCGCCAGCCGGTCAGGTCGACCGGGCTCGGCGACGCGTTGAGGAGCAGCACCGTCTCGCGCTCGGGCGCGGGCCCGGCCGGGTTGACGAGCGCCGCGACGATCCGCACGGGCGCCGCGGCCTGCGGTTCCTGCGGAGCGCCGCCGATGGTGTGGCCCGTCGTGTCGTCGGTGTGCCACGCCTGGCTCTGGAAGGCGAGGAAGATGCCGACCCAGCGGTCGTCGGCGGGGAAGTGGAACAGCAGCGCGCCGTCCTGCCAGACCCCGTCGTCCCCTTGGAAGCGAGGGCTGTTGCCCTGGTTCATGTGGATGTCGTGGACGCCGTTGCCGGGGCGGAAGCCGAACGTCTTGTCGGCCTTCCCCGGCTCGGGGCCCCAGCGCTGCCCGAACGCGTAGAGCGCCTGCGCGCCGCGTCGCCCGCTCACGTAGTGGTCGAGCAGGTCGGCGAGGTCGTTGTCCGGGCCCGACACGTCGGGCGGGAGCGGACGCATCTGCGCCGGGTCGAAGAGGTTCCCGCGCACGAAGTCGAGGCTCGCCTCACCCGGTCGCGACGGCAGCGCGTTCCAGCCCGGCGCGAGACCCGCCAGCGCCGCCGTGACCGGATGCCGGACGTCGTCGTCGACCAGGTAGAGGAGCTCGGAGGGCGCCTGCTGGGACTGGACGTTGACGGCGATCCGGTAATCCACGCCGTCGGCGTCGCGGGCGTGGATCTGGAAGTGCGGGCTGTCCGTCGAGCTCTCGCGGCGGCGCTCGACCGGCGTGGCGATCAGGACTCCGTAGGCGTTCAGGGGCATGGCGTTAAGAGAGGCGGCGCCGCGCTGAGATACGCACCACGAGCGCGGCGACCGTCAGCGGGATGATCGCGACGACCACCCACTGCGCGATCGGGCCGACGACGCCGCCCACCTGCTCCCAGCGGCTGCCGAGCTGCTGGCCGGCGACGATCAGCGCGGTGTTCCACACCAGCGAGCCGGTGAGGGTGAGCGCGAGGTAGCGGCCGAACGGCATCTTCAGCAGCCCGGGCGGCAGCGAGACGAGGCTGCGCAGGCCCGGGACCATCCGGCCCAGCACGACCATCCAGGCGCTGTGGCGGCGGAAGCGCTGCTCGGCGCGGTCGAGGTCCTCCTCGCCGACGCGCAGCACGCGCCGCAGCTTCAGCACGAGCGGCCGGCCGCCCTTGCGCGCGAGCAGGTACAGGAGCGTCGCGCCGATCAGGGAGCCGGCCGTCGACGCGGCCAGCGCGCCGACCAGGCTGAGGTTCCCGCGGCCCACCTCGAAGCCGGCCAGCGGCAGCACCAGCTCCGAGGGGATCGGCGGGAAGATGTGCTCCACGGCCATCAGCACGACCAGGCCGGCGTACCCCAGTTCCTGGATGAGGTCGCCGGCCCAGTCGCCGATGGACGCTGTCATCAGCGCAGCTCGTCCTTCACGCAGCGGGTGAACGCGGCCTTGCCGGTGCCGCCGTACTCGGCGCGGAACTCGGCGCGATCCTCGCGGCGGTCCTCCTCGCAGTCGGCGCGCGCCTCGCGCTTCTCCTCGGCCACGCAGCGGCGCAGCGCCGCGGCGTTGGTGCCGCCGTAGTCGCGGCGGAACTCGGCGCGGTCCTCCTTGCGATCCTGCTTGCACTCCTGCGTAGCCAGCGCGTTCACGCTCTTGGCGGCAGGCTTACCCGGCGCGGCGACCGCGGCAACCGCGGCGACGGCGACGAGGACGGCGACGAGGCCGGCAACGATCAGTCGGGTTCTCATGAAGCACCTCCGTGGTGGTGGTTGACCATCTGGAGAACAGCTTCACGCGGCCCGATTAGAGGACAGTTAGTCGGCGGCGGGCAGCGAGATCCAGACGTCGGCGCCGCCCTCGGGACGGTTCTCGGCGTGGACGCTGCCGCCGTGCGCCTGGGCGATCGCGGCGACGATCGAGAGGCCGAGCCCGGCGCCGGCGCGGGTGCTCCCGCCGTCCGCGCGGGCGAAGCGGTCGAAGGCGCGGTCCCCGAGCTCCGGCGGCAGGCCCGCACCGTCGTCGGTCACGTGCAGCTCGGCGCGCCCGTCGCGGCGCGACGCGTGCACGCCGACGTCGCCCGCGCCGTAGCGGAGCGCGTTGTCGATCAGGTTGGTGAGCGCCTGGTCGAGGCGCAGCGGGTCCGCGCTCACGCGGACCGCGTTCCCGGCGATGCTGAGATCGCGGCCCTCGGCCGCCGCGCGCGCGGCGAAGCGCCCGCCGACGCGCTGCGCGAGCGCGCCCAGCTCCAGCGGCTCGACCGACAGCGGCAGCCGCCCCTCGTCGGCGCGCGCGAGCACCAGCAGGTCCTCGGCGAGCCGGCTGAGGCGGTCGGTCTCCTCGGACACCGACTCCAGCGCGGCCACCAGCTCCTCCCGTGAGCGCCCGTGCTCGAGCGCGAGGTCGACCTCGGCCTTGAGGATGCTCAGCGGCGTGCGCAGCTCGTGGCTGGCGTCGGAGGTGAAGGCCCGCTCGCGCTCGAACGCGCGGTCGATGCGGGCGAGCATCTCGTTCAGGGTCGTGCCGAGGTTGGAGATCTCGTCGCGCGCGGGCGGCACCGGCAGCCGCCGGCCCGCCTCGCCGGACGCGAACAGCTCCGCCGCCCGGCGCCGCATGTGCTCGACCGGCCGCAGCGCGCCCGGCGGCCACGCCGTAGCCCGCGAGCGACGCGAGCAGGAGCGCGATCGGGCCGCCGAGCAGCAGCACGCGGCTGAGGTCGGCGAGCGCCGCCTGGCGCTGCTCGAGCGACGGCGCCGACGATCACGGTGTAGTCCTCGCCGTCGTCCTCGGCCGGCGCGCCGGCGAGCCGCAGGTCCTCGTCCAGGGCCACGACGGACACGTCGACCGTCTTGCCGGCGCGCAGCGCGCGCACCTGGGCCGGCGGCAGCACCGGGTTCGATCCGAGCGCGGGCTCGGTCGTCCCGGCGACCTTCCCGGCGCTGTCGAGGACCTGCACGGGACCCCCCTGGTCGACCGCCTGGAGCGGGTCGTCGTCGGGGTCGCCGAGGTCGTCGCCGTCGTCGCGCACGATCGTCACGACGCTCGCGAGGCGGGCGCCCAGCTCGCGGTCGACCGTGTCGCCGAGCTCGTCGGCGACGCGCAGGTAGACGAACATCCCCGTCGCGGTCAGGACGACCGCCATCACCGCCGCGAACGCGATCACCAGCCGGATGCGGACCGGGATGCGGCTCGTCACTTCACCTCTGGTACCCGCAGGCGATAGCCCACGCCGCGGATCGCCTCGATCGAGTCGGTGCCGAACGGCAGGTCGATCTTCTCGCGCAGGTAGCGGACGTAGACGTCGACGACGTTGGACTTGTTCTCGTACGCGCCGTCCCACACGTGCTCGAGCAGGTGCAGGCGCGACAGCGCGACGCCGGGCTCGCGCATGAACGTCTCCAGCATCGAGAACTCCGTGGCCGACAGCGTGATCTCCGTGCCGTCGCGCTCGACGCGGCGCGCGCCGGGGTCGAGCCGCAGGCCGCCGACCTCGAGCACCGCCGGCCGCTCGGCGGCGCCGCGCCGCACCAGCGCCCGCAGCCGGGCCAGCACCTCGGCGTGGGCGAACGGCTTGGTCATGTAGTCGTCGGCGCCGCCGTCGAGCCCGGCCACGCGGTCGGGCACGGCATCGCGCGCGGTGAGCATCAGCACCGGCGACCACACGCCGTCCGCGCGCAGGCGCCGGCAGACCTCGAAGCCGTCGATGCCGGGCAGCCCGACGTCGAGCACGATGCCGTCGTAGGGGGTCGCGGCCGCCATCCACAGCGCATCCTCCCCGCGGTGGGTGACGTCGACCGCGAGCCCGGCCTCGCGCAGCGACCGCGCGATCAGCGCCGCGAGCTTCTCCTCGTCCTCGACGACCAGCACGCGCACGGTCAGTCGCCGTAGCGCGCGTTGGGGACGGGCCGGAACTCCGCGTCGAGCGCGACGTCGTGCTCGCGGCCGTCCTTCAGCACCTCGACCTCGTAGGCCTCGCCGCGGTCGTCGGAGCGATCGAGCTCGGCGACGGTCCCGCCGCCCGTGACCTTCAGCGCCGCCGCGCTCGCGCGCCGCTCCTCCTGGGCGGAGAGCTGCGTGTCGTCGCGGTCGTCCTCCGGCCCCGCCGGCCGCTCGCTCCGCGTCACGACCTCGGGCAGGTCGTCCTCGCCGAGCGCGCTCACAAGCAGCCCGCCGGCCCCGGCGATGACGACGAGCGCGAGCAGCGCGGCAACGAGCTTCATGGCCATCACGGTACGGACGCGGCGGTTAGAGAACGATGAGTCGCCTTGACATCAGACAATGCTGTCTGATTTACTAACTCAGACACTGTTGTCTGAAATCGGAGTCCTCCCCATGTCCCGCCGGTCCCTCCTCGCGCTCCTCTGCATCGCCCAGCTGATGGTGATCCTCGACATCTCGGCCGTGAACGTCGCGCTGCCCGACATGGCACGCGACCTCGACATCCGCGGCGGTGACATCGGCTGGGCGATCACCAGCTACTCCCTGATCTTCGGCAGCCTGCTGCTGCTCGGCGGCCGCGCCGCCGACCTGCTCGGGCGCCGGCGGGTGTTCCTGACCGGGCTGAGCGTGTTCACGCTGGCCTCGCTCGCCTCTGCGCTCGCCGGCGGCGGCGCCACGCTGTTCGCCGCCCGCGCCGGCCAGGGCCTCGGCGCCGCCATGCTCTCCCCGGCCGCGCTCGCGATCATCATGGCCGCCTTCACCGGCGGCGGCGAGCGGGCGAAGGCGCTCGGCGCCTGGGGCGCGGTCGGCGGCGCCGGCGCGGCGGTCGGCGTGCTGCTCGGCGGCACGCTCACCGAGCTGGTCGACTGGCGGCTGATCTTCCTCATCAACGTCCCCGTCGGGCTCGCGCTCGCCGCCGGCGCGCTGCGGATCGTGCCCGCCGACGGCGCCGCGCCCCGCTGGCGCGGCCTCGATCTCCGCGGTGCCCTGGTGGCGACGCTCAGCCTCGGCGCGCTCGTGTTCGCGGCCTCGCAGGCCGACACCGCGGGCTGGCTGTCGGCGCAGACGCTCGGGCTCGGCGCCGCGGCCCTGGCCGGGCTCGCCGCCTTCGCGGTGCTCGAGCTCCGCACCGAGGAGCCGCTGCTGCGCGTCCAGCGCCTCGCCGACCGGGGCATCGGCGGCGGCACGCTGCTGATGCTGATCGTCTCGGCCGTCATGTTCGGCACCTTCCTGCTGAGCTCGATCTACCTGCAGAGCGTGCTCGGGACCGGCCCGCTCGAGAGCGGGCTCGCCTTCCTGCCGATGGCCCTCGTGATGGGGATCGGCGTCCACCTCGGCACCCACGTCATCGGCCACGCCGGCGTGCGGGGCCCGCTCGCCGGCGCCATGGCCGTGGTGGCGGGCGGGACGCTGCTCCTGACCGGCGCCGACGCCGGCGGCAGCTACGCGGCCGACCTGCTCCCCGGCCTGCTCGTCGCCGGCCTCGGGCTGGGCGTCGCGGTCGTCGCCGTCGCGGTCTCCGTGCTCACGGGCGCGCAGCCGGACGAGACCGGGATGCTCTCCGGGCTCAACACGACGGGCCACGAGATCGGCGGGTCGCTGGGCGTCGCCGTGCTCACCACGATCGCGGCCGGGCCGAGCCTCGTCGGAGCGGCATCGGGGACGCGTTCCTCGCCGCGAGCGCGCTGGCCGCCGTCGCGAGCCTGCTCGCGCTTGCGATCCTGCCCTCGGCCACGAGCTTCCTGCCGAAGCTCCGGCTCGCCCCGCCCGTGTCCGTCCACTGATGCCACCCGCCCGCCCGCCCCAGCGCGCCGACGCCCAGCGCAGCATCGCCCGCATCCTGGACGCCGCGATCGACGCGCTGGCGAGCGATCCCGAGGCCAGCATGGCCGCGATCGCTCGCCGGGCGGGCGTGGTGCGGGCCACGATCTACGTGCACTTCCCCACCCGCGAGGCGCTGATCGCCGCGATCACCGAGCGCGGGCTCGCGGAGGTGAGCGCGGCGATCGAGTCGGCCGAGCCGGCGCGCGGGGCGCCCGCCGAGGCGCTCGAGCGGGTGATCGCCGCGGCGTGGGGCGCGCTCGGGCGCTTCCACGCGCTGGTCGAGATCAACACCCGCCTCGCGCACGCCGACCTCCACGCCCTGCACGCGCCGGTCCTCGCCATCCTCGTCCCGCTGATCGAGCGCGGCCAGCGCGACGGCGCCTTCCGCGCGGACGTGCCGGCCACCTGGCACCTGGCGACGCTGCTCGCGCTCATCCACACCGCGAGCGGCGAGCTCTCCGCGGGCCGCATCGCCGCGGATCAGGTGGAGCCGGCGCTGCGCGCCAGCGTGCTCGGCGCACTTCGCTGAAGAGTGTGGATAGCCACATATTTATACCCCAGGGGGGTATGTACCTTGCTGCCCATGCAAGCCACCAGGTTCAACTCACCCACTCTCCACTTCGCCCGCCACTACCTCGAGATGGTCGTGGCGATGCTGCTCGGCATGCTCGTGTTCGGCCTGCCTCTCTCCACGCTCATCCACTCCCCCGCGCTCGAGCTGCTCAACATGGCCGTCACGATGACGGTGCCGATGGTCGCCTGGATGCGCTACCGCGGCCACGGCTGGCAGCCCGCGTTCGAGATGAGCGCGGCGATGTTCGTGCCCACCTTCGCCGCCATCGGCCTGCTCTGGGCCGGGGTCGTCGAGGACGAGCACACGGCGATGATGATCCAGCACATGGCGATGTTCCCGCTCATGCTCGTCGCGATGCTGCTGCGCCGCAGCGAGTACGTGTGAGCTCAGAAGTCGCGCGGTGAGAGCAGCCCGCCGACCAGCGTCGAGGCGGCGAGCCGCGCGCGCTTCTGGTTCTGCGGCAGGTCGCCGAGCCCGAAGCGGTCGAACAGCACCCGCAGCTGGGCCTTGACCGCGTCGACGCTGAGGAAGATCTCCTCCGCGATCTCGCGGTTCGTCGCGGGCGTCGCGAACGCCGACGCGTTGACCGGGCGGCAGAGCGCGATCAGCACCTTGCGCTGGGTCGGCGTCAGCGGCATCGTGAGCGCGCTCGCGGGCAGCGGCGCCGTCGAGTAGGAGTGGCCGTCGCCCGGGTCGCGGTAGAGGACCACGGTCTCGCCGAAGCAGAGGCGGTCGCCGTCCTCGAGCCGGTGGCGGCCGAGCATGCGCGCGCCGTTGACGAACGAGCCGTTGCGCGACAGGCCGTCGTCGATCAGCACCCAGTCCGCCCCGATGCGCTCGATGGTGGAGTGCAGGCGCGACACCTCCGAGTCCCACGCCAGCGCGACCGCGGCCTCCTCGCGGCGGCCGATCGTGACCGGCGAGGCCGCGGGGTCGAGCACGAGCAGGCGCTGCTCGCCGTCGCCGGCGCGGTAGAGCAGGAACGGCTCGCCGCGGCGCTCGAGCTCGAGTTGCGCCTTCAGCTCGGCCGCGCGCGTCACCGCGGCACCTTCACCACCGTCACCGAGCCCTGGTCGATGCCGGCCGCGACCGCGCCCATGTCGTCGCGCAGCTCGCGCACCTCGCCGGCCACCTGCGCCTGGTTGTCGCGCCCGCTGGACGCCGAGACGTTGACGAGGTTGCCGCGCACCGTGTCGAGCTCGATCAGCATCCGGTCCATCTCGGCGTAGAAGTGGCCGAGCTGCGCCTCCATCCGCCGCTGCACCGCGAGCTGGTCGCCGAGCGCGGTGACGAGGTCGGCCTTGGCCGGGTCGCCTTCCGCCTTGACCCGCTCGAGCCGGGCCGCGACCTCGTCCGGCGGGGCGTCGCGCAGCCCTTCGTGCAGCCGCTGGGCGCGCGCGGCGGCGTCGTGCATGGTCGCCACCAGCCGGTCGACCTCGGTGGTGACCTCCGTGTAGGGCAGGTCCGCCTCCTCGATCGCGTCGTGGACCCGTGCTCGGGTCTGCGCCGCCTGCCGGAGGAGCAGCTGGATCTCCTCCGCCAGCCCGCTCGCCGGCGGGGGCGCGCGCGCCGGCTCGACCTGCGCGCGCACGGCCTCGCGGATGTCGTCGTCGAGGTAGGCGCGCGCGACGCCCGCGAGGTAGACGACCAGCGCCAGCGGCAGGGCCAGGGCGAGGCCGCCGAGGATCACCCCGGCGAGCACGATCGCCCCCGCGGCGGCGAGGCTGAACGGGTCGGCGAGCGCGCGCTTGGCCAGCGCGCGCCGGTCGTCGGCGGGCGCGGCGGGCGGCGGCGCCGGCGGCTCGCCGACCGCGGCGAGCGCGGCGCGGCTGAGCTCGCCGGCGCTCGCGTAGCGGTGGGCGGGGTCCTTGGCCATCGCGCGCGCGATCACGCTGTCGTAGGCGGCCGGGATGCCGCCGCCGGCGCGGCTGGGCGCGGGCGGCGGCTCGGACAGGTGGGCCCATAGCCGCGCCTCGTCCGTGTCGGCGGGGAACGGCACCCCGCCCGTGAGCATGTGGAAGAGCATCGCGCCGAGCGCATAGACGTCGGTGCGCACGCCGATCTCCTCCCCGCGGATCTGCTCGGGCGAGATGTAGTGCACGGTGCCCAGCAGGCGGCCGGGGCGGCTGTCGTCGATGCCGCCGAGCCGGACGCTGAGCCCGAAGTCGGTCAGGTAGACGTGGCGCTTGGCGTCGAGCAGGACGTTGGCGGGCTTGACGTCGCGATGCACGAGGCCGCGCGCGTGCGCCGCGTCGAGCGCGGCGGCCACCGCGGCGACGATCGGCGCCGCGCGCTCGGGCTCGAGCCGGCCCTCGCGGCGCAGCATCGCGCGCAGGTCCTCGCCCTCGACGTAGCGCATGACCTGGAACAGCACCCCGTCCTGCTCGCCCGCGTGGTGGATCGGGATGACGTTCGGGTGGTCGAGCGACGCGGCGACCTTCGACTCCGAGACGAAGCGGCGGCGGAACGCCGGGTCGCCGGCCAGCGCGGGCGCGATCAGCTTGACGGCGACGTGCCGGTCGAGCGCGAGGTCGGTCGCCCGGTAGACGACACCCATGCCGCCTTTGCCCGCTACCTCTTCGAGGCGGTGACCCGCGAAGACCGACCCGATGGCGGCGTCGTCCACATGCGTGTTCTACTCCCGGGCGCGGCTCCCGGCAAGCGGAGGTGTGAAGCGCGACCCCTAGGGGTGGTGTCCGCCCGCGGCCGGCGGCGGGAGCATCGCCCCATGTCACGAGAACTCGAACCATGGGGCGGCGAGCTTCGCCTGCCCGGCTGGGTACGACGGCTGCTCAGGCGCTCTGCAGGACCGGGCGACACCCCCGAGCGCATGCACGAGGGCCGGAAGGCCCGGGCACCGGACGTCTCGGTCGCGGAGAACGTCGATCGGGCGGTGTTCGGAGGCTTCTCCGAGGGCCACCCGGGCAATAAGCGCCGCTAGGCCGCGGCGGCGTCGACCGGGCGCAGCTCCTCGGCGTAGGAGACCGACTCGCGGCGCAGCGTCCCGTCGGGCGCGACGGTGTAGGTGCCCATCCGCCACAGCGGCGGCGAGTAGGCGTGGATCGAGACGGCCGGGCCGCCGTCGTCGAGGCACATGCGATGGACGTGGGAGGCGTCGAAGTCGAACGTGGTGCCGGCGGCGTGGCGGAGCCGCAGCGGCGGGCCGCCGACCACGAGGCGCTCCTCCGTGACCTCGCCCTCGACGACCGCGACCGCGCCGCGCGAGAGGTCGTGGTCGTGGAAGCCGGTGTCGTTGCCGTTGGTCCACGTGATCACCCAGACGTCGACGTGGCCGTCGCGCCAGAGCTGCTCGAAGTGGCGCTCCGACGTGCTGCCGTAGCGCACCAGCCCCCGCCACTGCTCGGGGTCGGCGGCGATGCCGGCGACGAGGTCGGTCAGCTCGCGGCGGTCGAGGTCACGGTTCATACGGCCATCTCCATGGTCTTGGCGCCGAGCAGGCGCGAGGGGTTGCGCTCGCGGAGCGCGACGAGCACCGCGTCTCCGAGCGGGAGGGCATGGGGGGCGACGACCGGGCGGTCGGAGCCGTAGACGAGCTGGTCGACGCCGATCTCGCGCAGGACCGCGTCGATCGCGCGCTCCCCGTAGGACGAGACGTCGAGGAAGACACCGGGGTCGCGGGCGCTGTCGCCGCCGCGCGCGAGCAGCCGCTCGCGGTGCAGCGGCGCGAGGCCGGCGAGCATCGCGAAGCAGACGCGCAGGCGGGGGTGCGCGGGCCGGCCCCAGAGGGCGAACGCGTACCACGCCGCCTGCATCGTCGAGACGTAGTCGTTCAGCGCCGGCCACCAGGTCGGGGCGGACGGCGGCGGCGCCCCCACCGGCCCGGGGTGGATCAGCAGCGGGGCGCCGGCGCGCTCCAGCGTCTCGAGCACCGGGCCGAGGCGGTCGTAGCCGGCCGGGCCAGCGAGCGCGTCGGCGGCTACGCACGCCCCGGCGAACCCCTGGTCGAGCAGCCCGGCCAGCGACGTTGGATCGGGCTCGGCGAGGCTGACCGAGGCCCAGGCGAGAAATGGCCCGCCCAGCGCGGTCACGCCCTCGTGGTAGGCCGCGAGCAACGGCTCGGCCTCGCCGGCGGGCAGCGCCTCGATGCCCAGCGGCGTCGAGGGGGCGATCACCACACGCGCGAGGCCGTCCGCCTGCGCGAGCGCCGCGCGCGCGACCGGGTCGTGCCCGGCGAGGTCGACGCGCCCCTCCGGCTCGCCGGCCAGGCGCAGCCTCCAGCCCTCGGCTCCGCGCACGAGCATCGGGGGCTCGCTGCGCTGCCCCAGAGCGCGCAGGAGCGGCTCGGGCCAGAGGTGCTGGTGGATGTCGGTCGCGGGGCCCAAGGCGGGGCTGGGTGAAGCGGTTCACTGAACCGGTTCACAAAGTGTCCCCTATGTGTCAAGAGACGAGTACCCTCGACGGATGGAGAGGCGCCGCGAGAGCCGCACGACGATCCGCGAGCTGGCCGAGTACACCGGCCTCTCGCCGGCCGCCGTGAGCTACGCGCTGCGCGGGCTGCAGGTCTCGGCCGAGACGGAGCGGCGGGTGCGCGAGGCCGCCGCCGAGCTCGGCTACGAGGCCGACCCGATCGCCCGCGCCCTGGCGGGCGGCGCCACCGCGGTGGTCGGCCTGCTCGTCGGCAGCCTCAGCGACTTCTGGAACCAGGAGCTCGTGCGCGCCGTCCAGCGCCAGCTCTACGGCTCCGGCCGCAGCACGCTCGTGGCCGACGCCGACGGCGAGCCCGCGCGCGAGCTCGAGCTGGCCGAGCGGCTCGTCGGCCAGCGCGTCGACGGGCTCGTGGTCGTGCCGATCGGGCCGGCCAGCGGCGGCTGGGCAGCGATCGCGCGCCAGGTTGCGACGGTCACGATCGGCGACGCCCTCCCCGGGGTCGAGCCGGCGGGCGAGGTGGTGTTCGACAACGAGCGCGGCGTGCAGCAGAGCCTCCAGCACCTCAGCGACCTCGGCCACACGCGCGTCACGGTGCTCTCGTGGGCCGTCGAGACCTCGCCCGACCGCCAGGCCGAGCGCGCGGTGGCCGGCACGGCGGCGGCGCTCGGGATCGAGTGCGACGTCGTGCCCTGCGCCTACTCGCTCAACGGCTCGCGCCCGCTCGCGGTCGAGCTGCTCGCCGGCCCGGACCGCCCGACCGCGATCCTCTGCATGTCCGACTCGATCGCCTACGGCGTCTACGCCGCGTGCACGGAGCTCGGGCTCTCGATCCCCGGCGACGTCGCGGTCGCGGGCTTCGGCGACCACCCGATCTCGCAACTGCTCTCGCCTCCGCTGACCTCGACGGTGTGGGACGTCGACCGGGTGGCGAGGACGGCCACCGCCTTCCTGCTCCAGGCGATCAGCGCCGAGGGCCCGCAGGCGACGCTGCGCGACGTCGTCGCGCCGGTGCTCGCGGTGCGTCACTCGACGGACGGAGGCGCGTCCGTGGTGTGATTCGGCCATGACCTTGAGCTTCGGCGTCACCGTTCTCCCGGACCCTCCCTACCAGCGCTTCATCGAGCTGCTGCAGCTCGCCGAGCAACACGGCTTCGAGTACGGCTGGACCTACGACTCGCACGTGCTGTGGCAGGACTCGTTCCCGACGCTCGCGCTCGCCGCGCAGGCCACGGAGACGATCAAGCTCGGCCACATGGTCACGAACCCCGGCACGCGCGAGCCGAGCGTGGTCGCGAGCGGCTACGCGACCCTGCACGACATCTCCGAGGGCCGCATGATCATGGGCATCGGCCGCGGCGACTCGGCGCGCCGCTACATCGGCCAGAAGCCCGTGCCGGTCGCGCGCTTCGAGGAGACCCTGAAGATGATCAAGCCGTTCATGAACGGCGAGAAGGTCGCGTGGAACGACACCGAGATCGAGCTCGCGTGGGCGCGGAAGGAACTGCCCGAGATCGAGATGCACGTCGCCGGCTACGGGCCGAAGGTGCTCGCCATCGCCGGCCGCCAAGGCGACGGCGTGATCATCCAGCTCGCCGACCCGGACATCATCCAGTGGACGATGGGGACGGCGCGCAAGGCGGCCGAGGAGGCGGGGCGCGACCCCGCGGCGCTCAAGTGCATCGTGTGCGCGCCGAGCCACATCTCCGACGACCTGGCCGCCGCGCGCGAGCAGGTGCGCTGGTTCCCGGCCATGGTCTCCAACCACGTCAAGGACCTGATCGCCCGCTACGGCGCCGACGGCTCCACCGTGCCGCGGGCGCTGACCGACTACGTCCCGTCGGAGACCAACTACGACTACGGCGAGCACTCCCGCACGGGCGCGAAGCACGGCGCGTTCGTGAGCGACGAGATCTGCGACCGCTTCTGCGTCCTCGGCACCCCCGAGCAGGCGACCGCGAAGCTCCAGGAGCTGGAGTCGATCGGCGTCGACCAGTTCAACGTCTACCTGATGACCGAGGGCCAGGAGGCGACGCTGGAGACCTACGGCCGTGAGATCATCCCGCGCTTCGCGGGAGCCACTGGAGGTGCTGCATGAGAACGCTCGTCCGCGGCGGCACGGTCGTGTCCGCCACCCACGCATCGGTCGCCGACGTGCTCGTCGACGGCGAGGAGATCGTCGCCGTCGGTGACGTCGGCGAGGTCGACGCGGAGGTCGTCGACGCGACCGGCTGCTACGTGCTGCCGGGCCTGATCGACAACCACACGCACATGGCGATGCCGTTCGGCGGCACGCGCTCGATCGACGACTACGACACGGGCACGCGCGCGGCCGCCGCCGGCGGCACGACCTGCATCGTGGACTTCGTGATCCAGCAGGAGGGCGGCGGGCTGCAGTCCTCCTTCGACGAGTGGCAGGAGCGCGCGGCCGGCGCCGCGCACGTCGACTACGGCTTCCACGTGGCGATCACGGAGGCGGACGAGGGCACGTTCGCCGACATGCCGTCGATGGTCGAGCAGGGCGTCGCGAGCTTCAAGGTCTTCCTCGCCTACAAGGGCGTGCTGATGGTCACCGACGACCTCTTCTTCCGCGTGCTGGAGACCACGCGCGACCTCGACGCGCTGACGATGGTGCACTGCGAGAACGGCTGGGCGATCGACGTGCTCGTCGAGCGGGCGCTGGCGGCCGGCCAGACCGACCCGATCCACCACGCGCGCACGCGCCCCGAGATCCTCGAGGCCGAGGCGACGCATCGCTCGGTCCGGCTCGCGGAGCTGGCGAACGCGAGCGTGTTCATCGTCCACGTGACCTGCGGGCTGGCCGCCGACGAGATCGCCGCCGGGCAGGCACGCGGCGTCGCGGTCTCCGGCGAGACGTGCCTGCAGTACCTGACCAACACGGTCGACGACCTCGCGCGCCCCGACTTCGAGGGCGCCCGCTACGTCTGCTCCCCGCCGCTGCGCGAGGCCCACAACCAGGAGCTGCTGTGGACGGCGCTGCGGCGCGGCGTGCTCGAGAGCGTGTCGACCGACCACTGCCCGTTCAACAGCGAGCAGAAGGCGCTCGGCCGCGACGACTTCTCGAAGATCCCCAACGGCCTGGCGATGATCCAGCACCGGCTCGTGAAGCTGTGGGACCTCGGCGTCGCCGGCGGGCGCATCACGCCGTCGGAGCTCGTCGACCTCACCTCGACCGCGATCGCGCGGCGCTTCGGGCTCGCGCGCAAGGGCACGATCGCGCCGGGGATGGACGCGGACCTCGTGGTGTTCGACCCGTCGACGCCGTTCCAGTTCTCGACCGCGACCTCGCACATGAACGTCGACTACGACCTGTTCGAGGGCCAGACCTCGTCGGGCAGCGTCCGCCACACGTTCTGCCGCGGCACCATGGTCTACGACCGCGGCGAGATCCTGACCGCGCCGGGCCACGGCCGCTACGTCCCGCGCTCGCTCGCCGCGACGGCCGCGGTCGCGTGATGGACGCCGACCGCGTCATCGCGGACCTCAAGGAGCTGGCCGAGCTGACCGGCGGGCCGGACGGCGCCCGCCGCGTGTGCTGGACCGACGAGTGGGTCAAGGCGCGCGAGCTCGTGCGCTCGAAGCTCGAGGAGCTGCCGGTCGAGATCACCACCGACGCGGCGGGGAACGTCTGGGCCGACCTTCCCGGCGAGGAGGAGGGCTTCGTGATCGTGGGCTCGCACGTCGACTCGGTCCCGGCCGGCGGCTGGCTCGACGGGGCGCTCGGGCTGTTCGCCGCGCTGGAGACGCTGCGCGCGCACGCCGGCGAGACGCCGCCCGTCGGCCTGCGCTTCGTCGACTGGGCCGACGAGGAGGGCGCGCGCTTCGGGCGCAGCCTGTTCGGCTCCTCCGCCTGCGCGGGGACGCTCGAGATCGACGAGGTCCGCGACCTCAAGGACCGCGAGGGCAAGCGGCTCGAGGACGTCGTCGGCGAATACGACGTCGACCTCTCGAAGGTCCACGAGTCGGGCTCGCAGCTGCAGGGCGCGCGGGCGTACCTCGAGCTGCACATCGAGCAGGGCCCCGTTCTCGAGAGCCGCGACGAGTCCGCGGCGGCCGTGCTCGGCACGGTCGGCGTCGAGCGCCGTGCCGCGGTGTTCAGCGGCCGGGCCTCGCACGCCGGCGCGACGCCGATGGACATGCGGCAGGACTCGTTCCTGGCCGCGGCACGCGCCGCGCTCGACATCCGCGAGATCGGGCTCGCCCACGAGGGCGGCTACTGCACCACCGGCGGCGCGAGCAGCGAGCCGGGCGTGGTGACCGCGGTCGCGGGCCGCACCGAGCTGCTGCTCGACCAGCGCCACCTCGACGCGGACGAGCTGGCGGCGATGCTCGCGGAGGCCGACGAGGCGTGCGAGCGCGCGGCCGAGGAGTTCGGCTGCACGGTCGAGGTCAAGCACCTGTGGTCGATCCCGCCGATCCCGTTCGACGAGCGGCTGATCGGCTTCGCCAAGGAGGCGCTCGGCACGGACACGGCGATCCCCTCGGGCCCGCTGCACGACGCGGCCGAGATGGCGCGGCTGATGCCGACCGTGATGGTGTTCTCGAAGTCGTCGCCGCCGGTCTCGCACACGGCGGAGGAGGACACGCCCGAGGCCGATCTGAAGGTGGCGATCGAGGTGTACGGCAAGACCGTCGACGCGACGCTGGAAGCGGCCGCGGCGGGCGACCTGCCGCCGAAGGAGTGAGCCTGCACGCGGCGACGGGGGCGCCGGCGCACCGCCCGCTGGCCGGCACGCGCGTGCGCCTCGAGCCGCTCGACCCCGAGCGCCACGCCGACGACCTGCTCGCAGCCGCCGCGGGCGACCCGAAGCTCTGGGACTACCTCCCGTACGGCCCGTTCGCCGACGTCGGGGAGCTGCGGGCGTACCTGGCCGAGCGCGCCGACTCGACCGATCCGCTCTTCCTCGCGATCATCGACACCGCGACGGGACGCGCGAGCGGCGTCGTCTCCTACCTGCGCATCGCCCCCGAGCACGGCTGCATCGAGATCGGCCACATCTGGTTCGGCGCGCCGCTGCAGCGGACGCCAGGCGCGACCGAGACGATCTACCTGCTCGCGCGCCACGCCTTCGACGACCTCGGCAACCGCCGGCTGGAGTGGAAGTGCGACGCCGCCAACGCGCGCTCCCGCCGGGCCGCCGAGCGCTTCGGCTTCACCTACGAGGGCGTCTTCCGCCAGCACATGATCGTCAAGGGGCGCAACCGCGACACCGCCTGGTACTCCCTGCTCGACTCCGAGTGGCCGGCCGCGCGGGCGGCCTTCGAGGCGTGGCTGGCGCCGGAGAACTTCGACGCCGACGGCCGCCAGCGCAGCGCGCTGCGCGCCTAGCCACGAGCGCCGGCGCGAGCAGCTCGGGCTGGCGATGGGGACCAACACGATGGTCGCCGCCGTCGGCCTCGTCCTCGGGCCGGTGCTCGGCGGCGCGCTCGTCTCGATCGGCTGGCAGTGGGTGTTCTGGTTCAACGTGCCGCTCGGGCTCGCCGGCGCGCTGTGGGGCGGTCTCGTCCTCAACGAGCTGGCCAAGCCCGACTCCAACCGCGGCCTCGACCTGCTCGGGACCGTCATCTTCGTCGCCGGGCTGACCGGGCTCGTCCTCGGCGTGTCGCGCGGCGGCATCAACGGCTGGGACGACCCGGTCGTGATCGTCGGGCCTGGTCGCCGGCGTCGATCCTGCTGCCGCTGTGGGTGGAGATCGAGCGCCGCGGCCGCGCGCCGATGCTCGACCTCGAGATCTTCCGCAACCGCCTCTTCGCCGCCGCCAGCGGCGCCGCGTTCATCAACGGCCTGTCGCGCTTCGCGCTGCTGTTCGTGTTCGTCTTCTACTTCCAGGGCGCGCAGGGCGACGACCCGATCACCGCGGGCATCAAGCTCGCTCCGATGGCGCTCGGCATGCTCGTCGCCTCCCCCTCGCCGGCGCCTGGGCCGACCGGTACGGCTCGCGCACGCTGTCGGCGCTCGGGATGCTCGTCAGCGCCGGCGGCGCTGGCCGCCATGACCACGCTCGAGGTCCACACCCCCTACTGGCAGAGCACGCTCTGGCTCGCGCTCGTGGGCATCGGCTCCGGCATGTTCAACTCACCCAACACCGCCGCGATGATGGGCGCCGTCCCCGCCTACCGCCGCGGCGTCGCGGCCGGCGCGCGGATGATGCTGCAGAACACCGGCGCCGTCCTCTCGATCGCGTTCGTGATGGCGATCATCACCGCCGCGGTCCCCAAGGACCTGCTGCTGCGCGATCTTCTCCGGCGTCACCACCGGGCTCTCCGACGCGCGCCTCGAGCCGTTCATCCACAACATGCACACCGCGTTGTGGGTGCTGGCCGCGACGTCGCTGGTCGGCGCGTTCGTCTCGCTCCTGCGGCCGGTCACGTCGCGGACCGCGGCGGAACCGGTGATCGCCTGAACCGGGTACGCTCAGGACAGGTCAACTCAGCCTTTATCACGCGAAGGTCGGCCGCAACCGCTCTCCACGACGCTGGAGTCGGCGGGTGCCGAGACCGGTGAGATGGATCTGGGGTGGCTGTGGCAGGACCCGCACAGCCCCCTATGACGACCGAGCTCTCATTGACGCTGTCGCCCGTGCCGACCGCCGGCGGGGCTGCCCGCGTGGCACTGCGGGAGAAGTTCGCCGGCGGGCTGCGCCGTTCCACCTTCGCGGACCTCGAGCTCGTGGTCTCCGAGCTGGTGACGAACGCCGTCGAGCACGGTCGCGGCGTCATCCGGGTCGAGGTCACGCACAACGATCACGAGATCCGCGGCTTCGTCTCCGACCGCGGCTCCGGGTTCCCCTACGAGCTGCGCGCCTTCGGCGACACCCAGGACGGCGGGCGCGGGCTGGCGATCGTCAACGCCCTCGTCACCGACTGGGGCATCCGCCGCGGCAGCACGCAGGTCTGGTTCGCGATCAGCCTTCTCGGAACGTGATCATCTCGTCCAGGCTCGTGAGGTCGAAGATGCGCTGGACCTCCGGGGGAGCCTTGACGACCACGAACCGGAAGCCTTCGGCCGTGGCGCGCGCGTTCTCGTCGAGCAGGACGGAGATGCCGCTCGAGGCGAAGAACGAGCATTCGGACAGGTCGACGACGAGCTCCTCGTAGCCGGGCTCGAGCGCGGCGATCGCCGCGATCAGGTCGGGTGCGGTGGCGACGTCGAGCTCGCCCTTGACCGCGATCGTTGCGACCGGCCCGTCGCGATCCGCGCGGATCGCGAACTCGGGCGCCTCGAATGTGTCGGTCAAGTGGGTTGCACCCGAGCGGCGACGATACACAGGTCGTCACCCATCTCGTCGCATACGTGCGCGTTGAGGTCGGACATCAGCCGCCGGACCACCGCTGCGGGGTCCGAGCCGGCCATCTCCCGCAGCACCGCGGTGAGGCGCTCCTCGCCGAAGAGCTCGCGCCGCGGCCGGTGCGCCTCGGTGACGCCGTCGGTGTAGAGCAGCAGCCCGGCCCCGGGGTCGAGCTCCGCCCTGCCCACGTCGCCGTTCAGCGTGGTGGCGACGCCGAGCGGCGGTGACGAGCGGGTGCCGTTGAGCGTCTCCCCGGTGTCGAGCCGCAGCGGCGGCGGGTGGCCGGCCGACGCCCACGCCACCCGCCGCTCGTGGGGGTGCACGACCGCCACCAGCGCGGTCACGAAGGCTCGAGGAGATGCCGATGCGCTCCACCAGCACCTGGTTGGCGAACTCGAGCAGCTGGCGCGGATCGTCGACGAAGCCCGCGAACGTCGCCAGCGACGTGCGGACGAAGGTCGCCCGCCGTGCCGCGTCGATCCCCTTCCCCGAGACGTCGCCCACAGCGAGCACCGTCGAGTCCTCGTCGGGGCCCGGCGCGACCAGGTAGAAGTCGCCGGCGACGCCGTCGGTCGACGGCGCGAACGCGCACTCGAAGTCGAGGCCCGGGCGCGGCGGGATGCTCAGCCGGCGCCAGGACGTCGCGCATCGCCTGCAGGTCGCGGAGCTCGCCGTCCCGGTCGAGTGCCTCGCCGACCAACTGCGTGATGCGCCCCTCCCGCAACTCGACGCGCGCGTTGAGCTCCGCGATCTCGCGCTGCAGCCGGGCGATCTTTTCGCGCTCCTCCTCACTCACCGCGCGCCGATATTACCCTCAGATCGGGTAGTGGCGAACCCCTTCTTGGACGGTCATCCAGCGCAGCTCGGTGAACTCCTCGAGCGCCGCGCGGCCCCCGAAACGCCCCCAACCGCTGGCCTTGACGCCGCCGAAGGGCATCTGCGGCTCGTCGTGCACGGTGGAGGAGTTGACGTGGCAGATGCCGCTCTCGATCTGGCGCGCAACCGCCATCGCGGCGTCGACGTCGGCGCCGAACACGGCGGCGGAGAGGCCGTACTCGGTGTCGTTGGCGACCCGAACCGCCTCCTCGGGGCCGTCCACGGGCACGATCGAGACGACCGGGCCGAAGGACTCCTCGCCGTAGATGCGCATCTCCGGCGTCACGCCGGCGAGCACCGTCGGCGTGATCAGGTTGCCGTCGGCCTCGCCGCCGGAGAGCACCTCGGCGCCCTTGGCGCGGGCGTCCTCGATCAGCTCCATGATGCGCTCGCGCGCGCCGTCGTTGACGACCGGGCCGATCATCGTGCCCTGGTCGCGCGGGTCTCCCGTGACGAGCCTGCCGGCGCGGTCGGCCAGCTTGGACCCGAGCTCGCCGGCCACGGAGCGGTCGGCGACGATGCGCTCGGTCGACATGCAGATCTGCCCCGAGTTCATGAACGCGCCGAAGCTCGCCGCGTTGGCGGCCTCGTCGAGGTCGGCGTCGCCGAGCACGACCAGCGGCGCCTTGCCGCCCAGCTCGAGCAGGCAGCGCTTGAAGTTCTCCGCGCACTTGATCCCGACGATCCGGCCGACCTTCGAGGAGCCGGTGAAGTTGACCCGCCGCACCGCCGGATGCGCGATCAGCTCGTCGACCACGTCGGGCGCGTCCTCGGCGGAATGGATGATCAGGTTCACGGCGCCCGCGGGCAGCCCGGCGTCGACCAGCGCCCGGGCGATCGCGGCGTGGGTGCGCGGGCACTGCTCGGACGCCTTCAGCACGACCGTGTTGCCGTAGGCCAGCGGGGTCGCGATCGCGCGCGTGCCGAGGATCACCGGCGCGTTCCACGGCGTCATGCCGACCACGACGCCGGCGGGCTGGCGGACGCCCATGGCGAGCGAGCCCGGGACGTCGGAGGGGATGACCTCGCCGACCACCGAGTAGGTCTGCGCCGCGGCCTCGCGCAGCATCCGCGACGCGAGGTCGCAGTTGAACATCCCCCACCCGAACGTCCCGCCGACCTCCTCGGTCATGGTCGCGGCGATGTCGGGCGCGGCCTCCATCAGCAGGTCGGCGGCGCGGCTGAGCAGCTTGCGGCGCTCGCCCGGCGAGGTGCCCGACCACTCCGGGAACGCGTCGCGCGCCGCCTCGACCGCGCGCCGCGCGTCCTCGCGGCCCGGCCGCCGCGGCGACCGTCACCGCGTCACCCGTGAAGGGGTCGGTGCGCTCGAACGTGCCGCCCCCCGACGCCTCCACCCATTCGCCGCCGATCAGCAGCCGCTGCTGCTCGAGATCCACCGTGGTCATCTGGTCCCCCTCCGTGTGCAGTCCGATGTCAGCGTAGGAGCGAGTCGATCAGGTCGGCGCCGAGGCCGGCCTTCTCGTAGTGCTCCTTGCAGAGGTCGATGTAGTCGTGGACGTCGAAGAAGTCAACCGCCTCGCCCTCCTCGTCGAGCCAGATCAGCGGGCCCTTGACCTTGAAGTGCACCTTCATCGGCTCGTCGGACTCGTAGGCGACGAGCGTGTGCGCCTCGCCCGGCGTCTCGTAGACGAAGTCGCCGGCGGTCGCGGTCCAGTCGTGCTCCAGGTAGCCCCACTTGCCGGAGATCGTGTAGGCGAAGACCTCGTGCGGGTGGTAGTGGCGGTTGACGAGCCCGGCGCTCTTGGCCATCAGCACGTCGCACCAGCTGTTCTGCGACACCGAGATCCAGACCGGGCGCGAGCCCACCGTCTCGCTCAGCGGCACGTAGTAGCGCTCGTCGTCGGTCGCGATGTCCGGGGTGAACATCTCCTGCAGCGCGTGCTTGCGGAACACCTGCTTGATCGGCTTGAGATCGCGCCAGAACTCGGTCTGCGCAGCTTCGGGCATGGCCATCCTCCTCGTCGTGACGCCGGGCGTCGTAATCGTTTTACATTTTGTCCCCCGGGTACCCCGCCGTCATGCTCCCGGCCAAGCGCAACGCGCTGCTGAAGGGGGGTCTCGTGTTCGGGGTCTTCCTCCTCTATCCGCTGCTCGCCACCCTCACACCGGTGCTCGACGGCACCGTCGGCGGGGTCAGCGTCGCCTACTTCACCGGCTTCCTCGTGATCATGTTCGGGCTCGCCGTCGCCCTGACCCACACGGCGGCCGCGAACGCCCGCGAGAAGGGCTAGCCGTGTTCCCGCTCGCCGTGCAGACGCTGCCGCTGATCGTCGTCCTCGCGCTCGTGCTCGCGACGCTCGTGCTCACGGGCTATGCGGTGAGGCGCAACAAGGACACGGGCGACCACTACGTCGCCGGCCGCCGCATCGGCGGCTTCGCCAACGGGCTGGCGCTGGCGGGGGACCAGATCTCCGCCGCGTCGTTCCTGGGGATCACCGGCGCGATCGCGCTGACCGGCTTCAACGGCTTCTACCTCGCGGTCGGCCTCCCGATCGCCTACGTGCTCGTGCTGCTGCTGGTGGCGGAGCCGCTGCGCAACCTCGGGCGCTACACGCTCGCCGACGTCGTCTCGGTCCGCTTCGAGGGGCGCGGGCTGCGCGCCTCGATCGCGGTCGCGACGGTGATCATGACCGTCATCTACATGACCGTGCAGTTCATCGGCGCGGGCCTGATCGCGGGCGCGCTGCTCGATGTGAACTTCACCGTCGCGGTGCTCGTGCTCGGCCTGCTGATGACGCTCTACACGGTGCTGGGCGGCATGGTCGCGACGACCTACATCCAGATCTTCAAGACCAGCCTGCTCGCGGTCATGGTGCTCGCCGTCTTCGTCGCGGTGATCTCGCGCACGGGCTGGAACCCGATCGGCCCGATGCTCGACGCGACCGACAGCTTCGGCTCCAAGATCGTCGAGCCCGACCGCTCCGACACGACGGAATCGCTCAACTGGCTGTCGCTCAACATCGGCCTCGTGCTCGGCATCATGGGCCTGCCGCACGTGATGCTGCGCTTCCTGACCGTGCGCGACGCGAAGGCCGCCCGCAACTCCGCCGCCGTCGCGATCTCGATCTTCTCGGTCTTCTTCCTGATGCTGCCGATCTTCGGCTACGCCGCGCTGAACGAGATCGGCGAGAAGGCGATCGTGGCGGCCAACCCGGCCGGCAACTCCGCCGGGCCGATGCTCGCCCAGGAGGTCGGCGGCGACCTGCTCTACGCGCTCGTCGCGGGCGTGACCATCGCGACCATCCTCGCGGTGCTCGCGGGCATGGCGATCGCGATCTCCGGCGCGGTCGCGCACGACCTCTACACGAGCGTGTTCAAGCGCGGGAACGTCGAGGAGCGCGGGCAGCTGTTCGTCGGCCGCGCGGCCGGCGCGGGCGCGGCCGTGATCGCGATCCTGCTCGTCGTTCGGGGCCAAGGACCTCAACATCGCGAACGTCGCCAACATCGCCTTCGCGATCGCGGCGAGCACGACCATGCCGACGCTGCTGCTGACGATCTACTGGCGCGGCTTCAACCAGGTCGGCGCGGTCAGCGCGATGGTGGGCGGCCTCACGGTGGCGCTCGTCCTCGTGTTCCTCGGGCCCGACGTGATGGGCAAGGACGACGCGATCTGGCCGCTGGCGATCCCGGCCCTCGTCTCCGTCCCGGCGGGCTTCCTGTTCGCCTACGTCGGCACGAGGCTGGGGCGCGGGCGCGTAGGCTCGACCGGCATGCCCTATGACGAGTTCGAGGCGCGGGCGTTCCCGCAGGCCGACGGGCGGAAGCACCGCTTCACGCGCGAGGAGCGGGAGCCGGCCGGGGTGGCATGAGCGCGGTCCTCGACCGCGATGCGGCCGCTCTCTCGGCGTACCTCGAGAGCGGCGGCGAGGATCCCGACGGGGCGCGCGAGCGCTTCCTGCGCGCCCACGCCGACGCGCTCCACCTCGAGCTGAGCGACGGCCGCAGCCGCCCGCTGCGGCTGGAGGAGCTGCTCGCCCGCGCGGCCGAGCGCGTGCCCGGGCTGGTGCCGGCGGGCGCGGCGCTGGAGGCCGAGCACGACGCGGGCGCTGGCCGACAAGCAGGGGCTCGAGCATGCTCAAGGGCTGCTGCTCTCGTACGTGCTCGCCGCGCCGGCCGCGGGCGCGCACCTCGTGTGGTCGATGCTGCGCCCGACCGCCGCGGCGCTCGAGCGCCTCGACGACTTCCGCGCCACCGGCGTCGCCGACCTCGGCCCTGCGCACCTGCGCCGCGAGGGGCGAGCGGGCGTGCTCGAGCTGCGCAACCCGCGCCATCTCAACGCCGAGGACGACACGACGCTGGCCGCGACCGAGGTCGCGGTCGACCTCGCGCTGCTCGACCCGGAGATCGAGGTCGGCGTGTTCCGCGGCGGCGTCGTCGAGCACCCGCGCTACGCCGGGCGGCGCATCTTCGGCGCCGGGATCAACCTCACCCACCTCTACCGCGGGCGCGTCTCCTACCTCTTCTACATCGTGCGCGACCTCGGCTACGTCAACAAGCTGCTGCGCGGGCTGAGCAGCGAGGTGCACCGGCCGGATGAGCCCGAGCAGACGACGGAGAAGCTGTGGATCGCGGCGGTCGAGACCTACGCGATCGGCGGCGCCTGCCAGCTCCTGCACGTGGTCGACCACGTGATCGCCGAGCGCGGCGCGCGGCTCTTCCTCCCCGCGCGCAAGGAGGGGATCATCCCCGGCGCCAGCAACCTGCGCCTGCCGCGCGCGGTCGGCGAGCGGCTGGCGCGCCAGGCGATCCTGTCCGGGCGCGAGTTCGTGGCGGGGACGCCGGAGGGCGACCTGCTGGTCGACGAGACGGTCGAGGCGTCCGAGGTCGACGCGGCGATCTCTGCCCGCGTCGACGCGCTCACCAGCTCGGGGCTGGTGAACGCCGCCGCGAACCGGCGGGCGATGCGCGTCGGGCAGGAGCCGCTCGAGACGTTCCGGGCCTACATGGCGACCTACTGCCGCGAGCAGGCCGTCTGCCACCTGAGCCCCGCGCTGGTGGAGAACCTCGAGCGCAACTGGAACGCGAAGGAACGCACGCTGTGAGCGGCGTCGAGCGGTGGCCGCGCGAGCAGCTGCGCGCGCTGCAGCTGCGGCGCCTGCGCGAGACGGTGGAGCGCGTGCTGGGCGGCGCGGCGCCGCTGGCCGGACGGTTGCGGGGCGCGGGGATCGAGTCGGCGGGCGCCGTCGGCTCGCTCGGCGACCTCGCCGCGCTGCCGTTCACCGAGAAGGCCGACCTGCGCGAGCACTACCCGTTCGGGCTGCTGGCGGTGCCGCGCGAGCGGCTCGTGCGCATCCACGCGTCGAGCGGCACCGGCGGCAAGCCGACCGTCGTCGGCTACACGGCCGGCGACCTCGACGTCTGGGGCGAGGTGATGGCGCGCTCGATGGCGATGGCCGGCGTGCGCCCGGGGATGCTCGTCCACAACGCCAACGGCTACGGGCTCTTCACCGGCGGCCTCGGCTTCCACCACGGCGCCGAGCGCCTCGGCGCGACGATCCTCCCGGTGTCGGTCGGTCAGACGAAGCGCCAGGTGATGCTGCTGTGCGACCTCCAGGCGCAGGTGCTGTGCGCGACGCCCTCCTACGCGGTCACGATCGCCGAGGCGCTGGAGGAGGAGGGGATCGGGCCGGACGAGCTGTCGCTCGAGGTCGGGCTGTTCGGCGCCGAGCCGTGGTCGGAGGCGATGCGCGCGGAGCTCGAGCGGCGGCTCGGGCTGCGCGCGCGCAACTGCTACGGGCTGTCGGAGATCATCGGCCCGGGCGTGGCGATGGAGTGCGAGGAGGGCGCGGGATCGCACCTCAACGAGGACCACTTCCTCGTCGAGGTGCTCGACCCCGACAGCGCGGAGCCGGTCGCCGCGGGCGAGCCGGGCGAGCTCGTGATCACGACGCTGACCAAGGAGGCGCTGCCGCTGCTGCGCTACCGCACGGCCGACATCGCCGCGATCGATCCGACGCCGTGCGCGTGCGGGCGCACGCTCGCCCGCATGGGCCCTGTCCACGGCCGCCGCGACGACATGCTGATCCTGCGCGGCGTCAACGTCTACCCGTCGGAGATCGAGCACGTCCTGCTCGGGGTCGACGGCGTCGCGCCGCACTATGAGCTGACGGTCGAGCGGCCGGGCGCGTCGGACG
>CAWBCU010000035.1:0-121395 GCA_963787335.1 uncultured Solirubrobacterales bacterium | reverse complement strand
GGGAAGAGGTGTTTCCCCCACGCGAAGCCACCGGAAATTGTTCGAGACCGGTCTCTTCGGTCCCTCAAAACTACACAGCATGCCAACACCCGGGTATCACAGATCAAAAATATCCGTCAAGCCCTCGACCCATTAGTACCGGTCTCCTACACACATTGCTGTGTTTACAGATCCGGCCTATCAACCTGGTGGTCTACCAGGGGTCTTATTCCCTCAGGGGGATGGGAGAGCTCATCTGAGGCCGGCTTCCCGCTTAGATGCCTTCAGCGGTTATCCGATCCGCACGTAGCTAACCTGCGATGCCCTTGGCAGGACAACAGATACACGAGAGGTGCGTTCATCCCGGTCCTCTCGTACTAGGGATGAATCCTCTCAACTCTCCAACGCCCACGGCAGATAGGGACCGAACTGTCTCACGACGTTCTGAACCCAGCTCGCGTGCCGCTTTTTAATGGGCGAACAGCCCAACCCTTGGGACCTACTACAGCCCCAGGATGCGACCAGCCGACATCGAGGTGCCAAACCGAGTCGTCGATGTGGACTCTTGGACTCGATAAGCCTGTTATCCCCGGAGTACCTTTTATCCGTTGAGCGACGGCACTTCCACTTGCTACCGCCGGATCACTAAGACCTGCTTTCGCACCTGCTCGACACGTCTGTCTCGCAGTCAAGCTCCCTTGTTGCCTTTACACTCTACGCACGATTTCCAACCGTGCTGAGGGAACCTTTGTGCGCCTCCGTTACATTTTGGGAGGCGACCGCCCCAGTGAAACTACCCGCCTGGCACTGTTCACCGCCCCGATTCAGGGAACGATGTTAGAAGCCCACTACGTCAAGGGTGGTATCTCAAGGGCGGCTCCACACCGACCGCAGTCGATGCTTCCTAGCCTCCCACCTATCCTGAGCGAGACGCACCGGACTCCAATACCAGGTTGTAGTAAAGGTTCACGGGGTCTTTCCGTCTTGCCGCGGGTACTCGGCATCTTCACCGAGACTGCAATTTCACCGAGCCCCTCGTTGAGACAGCGTTCAACTCGTTACGCCATTCGTGCAGGTCGGAACTTACCCGACAAGGAATTTCGCTACCTTAGGACGGTTATAGTTACCGCCGCCGTTTACCGGGGCTTAGTTTCGTGCTTCGGGTCTAGCCCTAACACCTCCACGTAACCTTCCGGCACCGGGCAGGCGTCGCCCCTATACGTCGTCTTACGACTTAGCAGAGACCTGTGTTTTTGGTAAACAGTCGGTTGAACCTATTCACTGCGGCCCTCTCGGGCTTCACCCGCAAGGGGTTTCACTCTACTGGGGCGCTCCTTATCCCGAAGTTACGGAGCGATTTTGCCGAGTTCCTTAACGAGGGTTATCTCGATCACCTTAGTATTCTCTACTTGCCCACCTGTGTCGGTTTTGGTACGGGCACGCGCAATCTCCCTAGAGGCTTTTCTCGGAGGCATGGCGTTAGGGACTCGCCGGCTTATAGCCAGCTGGCATCGCACTTCAGGTTATGCGGCCCCGGATTTGCCAGAGGCCACCCCTACATGCTTACCCCAGGACGACCATCGCCTGGGCTTCCCTTAGCCTTCCTCGTCCCCCCATCGGTCAATTGACTGCGACGTGGTACAGGAATATCAACCTGTTGGCCATCGACTACGCCTTTCGGCCTCGCCTTAGGTCCCGACTAACCCTGAGCAGACGAACTTTACTCAGGAATCCTTGGGCAATCGGCGGAGGGGATTCTCACCCCTCTTTCGTTACTCATGCCGGCATTCTCACTTCCAAGCCTCCACGGCTGGCTTCCGCCGCCGCTTCACTGGACATGGGAACGCTCTCCTACCGCGCGATGCAAAGATCGCACCCGCAGCTTCGGTGACTAGCTTGAGCCCCGTTACATTATCCGCGCCCGAACACTTGACCAGTGAGCTGTTACGCACTATTTCAAGGATGGCTGCCTCTAAGCCAACCTCCTGGTTGTCTGTGCACTCGGACATCGTTTGCCACTTAGCTAGTACTTAGGGACCTTAGCTGGCGGTCTGGGCTGTTTCCCTTTTGACGCTGAAGTTTATCCCCCAGCAACTGACTCCCGGAGTAACCGGAACGGTCTTCGGAGTTTGCCTTGAATTCGGTAACCTGGTAGGGCCCCTAGTCCAAACAGTGCTCTACGGCCGCAACGGAATTGATCCGAGGCTATACCTAAATATATTTCGGAGAGAACCAGATATCTCTGAGCTTGATTAGCCTTTCACTCCGACCCACAGGTCATCGGCCCAGTTTTCAACCTAGGTCCGTTCGGTCCTCCACGGGGTCTTACCCCCGCTTCAACCTGCCCATGGGTAGCTCGCTCAGTTTCGGGTCTACCGCCTACGACTAAATCGCCCTATTCGGACTCGCTTTCGCTACGGCTCCGCTCATCGCTTAACCTTCCCGCAGACGAGTAACTCGCCGGCTCGTTATGCAAAAAGCACGCGGTCACAGAACAAGTCTGCTCCCACCGCTTGTAGGCACGCGGTTTCAGGTACTATTTCACTCCCCTTCCGGGGTACTTTTCACCTTTCCCTCACGGTACTAGTCCGCTATCGGTCACCAGGGAGTACTTAGCCTTGGAGGGTGGTCCCCCCAGATTCAGACCGCGTTTCACGGGAGCGGTCCTACTCAGGAACGCCTTCGGGAGGTCATGGGCTTTCGTCTACGGGACGGTTGCCCTCTATGGTGCGCGGTTCCACGCGCTTCGACTAGCTCATGACTTGGTAACTCCCGCCGGGACAGCTACATCCCGGGCCGGCGCCCTACAACCCCTCGTGCGCAACGCGTAGCCGCTTACACGCACGTGGTTTGGGCTGGATCCCCTTTCGCTCGCCACTACTCGGGGAGTCTCGGTTGATTTCCTTTCCTCCGGGTACTGAGATGTTTCAGTTCCCCGGCTTGTCCCCTACATGCCTATGTATTCAGCATGTGGTAACGCCGCATTACCAGCGCTGGGTTTCCCCATTCGGGCATCCGCGGATCGCAGGCTATTCAGCGCCTCCCCGCGGCTTATCGCAGCCGTTCACGCCCTTCTTCGACTCCTGGTGCCTAGGCATCCACCATGTGCCCTTCTTATCTTGACGGTGATCAGGCCTTCTCCAGCTCCGCAAGCGGATCTGGTTGGGCCCGGTGATACCCGTATCGCGCCCGCTCGAGAGCGGACGCTGATGTTGGCATTGCTGTGCAGTTTTCAAGGACCGAAAAGAAGGCGCCGGCCGGACTGGCCGCCGGTCTCTCAAAACTCAACAGCATGCAGGCCTCCCCGAGGGGATGCCACTGGCCAGGTCCGGTCGACGTTCTAGGAGCCGGCACCATCTCGAAGCCTGCGGTATGCAGACCTGGATGAACCGACCGCTCCAGTCCTGGAGCTCCCTAGAAAGGAGGTGATCCAGCCGCACCTTCCGGTACGGCTACCTTGTTACGACTTCACCCCAGTCACGAGCCCCACCTTCGACTGCTCCCTCCCTTGCGGGTTAGGCCACAGGCTTCGGGTGTTGCTTGCTTCCGTGGTGTGACGGGCGGTGTGTACAAGACCCGGGAACGTATTCACCGCGGCAATGCTGATCCGCGATTACTAGCAACTCCACCTTCATGCAGGCGGGTTTCAGCCTGCAATCCGAACCGAGACGCGCTTTGAGGGATTCGCTCCACCTCGCGGTATCGCAGCCCTCTGTACGCGCCAATGTAGCACGTGTGTAGCCCTGGACATAAGGGGCATGATGACTTGACGTCGTCCCCACCTTCCTCCGGTTTGTCACCGGCAGTCTCACATGAGTCCCCAACTTAATGCTGGCAACATGCGACGGGGGTTGCGCTCGTTGCGGGACTTAACCCAACATCTCACGACACGAGCTGACGACAGCCATGCACCACCTGTGATCCTGCCCCGAAGGGAAGCCCTGTTTCCAGAGCGGTCAGGAACATGTCAAGCCCAGGTAAGGTTCTTCGCGTTGCGTCGAATTAAACCACATGCTCCGCTGCTTGTGCGGGTCCCCGTCAATTCCTTTGAGTTTTAGCCTTGCGGCCGTACTCCCCAGGCGGGGCACTTAATGCGTTAGCTTCGGCACGGAGGGAGTCGACACCCCCCACACCTAGTGCCCATCGTTTACAGCGTGGACTACCAGGGTATCTAATCCTGTTTGCTCCCCACGCTTTCGCGTCTCAGCGTCAGTAACGTCCCAGCGAGCTGCCTTCGCAATTGGTGTTCCTCCTGATATCTGCGCATTTCACCGCTACACCAGGAATTCCACTCGCCTCTTCCGCACTCTAGCCCGACAGTATCCACCGGCATTCGAGGGTTGAGCCCCCGACTTTCACAGCGGACTTACCGGACCGCCTACACGCGCTTTACGCCCAATGATTCCGGACAACGCTAGCCCCCTACGTATTACCGCGGCTGCTGGCACGTAGTTAGCCGGGGCTTCTTCTGAAGGTACCGTCACTCCACCGGGCTATTAACCCGTTGAGCTTCGTCCCAACTGAAAGGAGTTTACAATCCGAAGACCGTCTTCCTCCACGCGGCGTTGCTGCGTCACGCTTTCGCGCATTGCGCAAGATTCCCCACTGCTGCCTCCCGTAGGAGTCTGGGCCGTGTCTCAGTCCCAGTGTGGCTGATCGTCCTCTCAGACCAGCTACCCATCGTCGCCTTGGTGAGCCGTTACCTCACCAACAAGCTAATGGGCCGCGGGCCCGTCTCGATGCGAAGGCCGAAGCTATCTTTACTCATGGACCTCATGGTCTACGAGCACATTTGGTATTAGCCCGAGTTTCCCCGGGTTGTCCCAATCATCGAGGTGGGTTACCCACGTGTTACTCACCCGTTCGCGGCTCTGCCCCGGGGCAAGCCCCGGTTCGTCGCTCCACTTGCATGTGTTAAGCACGCCGCCAGCGTTCGTCCTGAGCCAGGATCAAACTCTCCGTGAAGAACTGCTTACTCACGTAGAGCTGTCAATGCGCCACACAAGGGGCTGCTCGTACACATAGAGCCGGCCCGGGCGCGTTGACGGGGTACTGCTGTACTGCTTATTTCTCAGGCTGCCGGCCTCGAGAACGACGAATCGTCTCACTGGTCGGCAGGTCGAACCTGGACGCACACAGACGGTTGGGCGTAAACCCTGCCGTCAGGTGCGCATGCTGTTGAGTTTTCAAAGACCGTCGCGCCTTGCGTGGAGGGGTCTCCTCCTCAAAGCTTGCCGGGCAGCCTTTCGGCTCCCGGAGCGGGCAGCGGAGTATAGCGCGCCTCTGGCGCTCCCGGAAGAGCGCGACGCGTGGTCCTTCCCCTGCGCCGCAGAACCTAGCACGGCGCACCGACGACGCCGGATCCGGCTTCAGGCCGTGATCTGGACGTGCACCGACCGCTCGCGCGGCCGGTCGTCGAAGTCGATCAGGACGACCTGCTGCCAGGTGCCCAGCACGAGGCTCCCGCGCACGAGCGGGATGCTGAGCGACGGCCCCAGCAGCGACGCGCGCAGGTGGGCATGGGCGTTGTCGTCGTGGTTGAGCCGGTTGTGGGCGTAGTCGCCGCCCTCGGGCCGGCGCCGCGGGACGAGCCGCTCCATCGCCTCCTGCAGGTCCTGCACCCCGCCCGGCTCGTACTCCATCGTCGTGATGGCGGCCGTCGATCCGGTCACGAACACCGTGACCACGCCGTCCGACACCGCCGCGGAGCGCAGCGCGCTCTCGAGCCCCGCGGAGAGGTCGACGATCTCGCCCTCCCCCGCGGTCTGCAGCCGCAGCAGCGCGCTGTGGACGGCCATCAGCCGAGCCGCAGCCGCAGGAAGCGGCGCTTGCCGACCTGCAGCACCCGGCCGTCGAGCCCGTCGACGGGCAGGTCGATCTCCGCCACCGGCTCCCCGTCGAGCCGCACGCCGCCCTGGCCGATGTTGCGCCGGGCCTCCGAGCGCGACATGCCGAAGTGCTCGGCCAGGACCTCGGGGAGGTGGACGACGCCGTCCGCGGGCCGGAGCAGCGCCGTGGGCATGTCCTCGGGCACGTCGCGCGCGATGTGGACGCGGTCGAAGGCGGCCTCGGCCTCCGCCGCGGCGGCCTCGTCGTAGAAGCGCGTCACGAGCGCGCGCGCGAGGGCGCGCTTCGCATCGCGCGGCGACACGCCCTCCGGCGGCGTGGTGCCGAGCAGGAGGTCGTACCAGCTCGGCATCGCGGCGTCGGGGATCGAGAGCGTCTTGCCGTACATCTCGGCCGGCGGGTCGGTCACGCCGATGTGGTTGCCCAGCGACTTGGACATCTTCTCGACGCCGTCGGTCCCGACCAGCAGCGGCGTGGTCAGCACGACCTGCTGCGGCTTGCCGTAGGCGGACTGGATCGCCCGGCCCATCAGCAGGTTGAAGGTCTGGTCGGTGCCGCCGAGCTCGACGTCGGCGTCGACCGCCACGGAGTCGTAGCCCTGGAGCACCGGGTAGAGCAGCTCGAGCAGCGAGATCGGCTGGTGGGCGGCGAAGCGCTTGGCGAAGTCGTCGCGCTCGAGCAGCTGCGCGACGGTGACGTGGCGGACGAGCCCGAACAGCGACTCCATCGTCATGTCCAGCCACTCGCCGTTGTGGCGGATCTCGAGCTGGGCGTCGGTGAGGAGCACCTTCCCGGCCTGGTTCACGTACGTGCGCGCGTTCGCGTCGATCTCCTCGCCGGTCAGCACCGGCCGCGTCGCCGAGCGGCCGCTCGGGTCGCCCACGCGGGCCGTGTAGTCGCCGATGATCAGCACGACGGTGTGGCCCGCGTCCTGGAACTCGCGCAGCTTCTGCAGCACGACGGTGTGGCCGAGGTGGACGTCGGCGGCGGTCGGGTCGAGCCCGAGCTTGACCCGCAGCGGACGGCCTTCGGCGAGCCGTCGCTCGAGGGCTCCGTCGGGCAGGCAGTCGACCGCGTTGCGGGCGAGATGGGCGGCCGTCCGAGCGGCGTCCGGGGCGGTTTCTGGCATCCGGCCCAATGCTAGAGTGGCCGCCCGGCCGCAGCTCATGCCGTGAGAGGGGAACTCGCGGTCCCGGGACGGCCCGCCTATGGATTCCGACCGCCCCAGCCACCCGGCCGTCGTCGCAGAAGACGAACCGCCGACGGTGGTCCCACTGCATCCCGAGTACGCGACGGGAGACGACGAGCCGCCGAAGGTCCCGGTGCGGATCCGCAAGCTGCGCGTGCTCGCGCTGCTCGCCGGCCTCGGGCTGCTGGCCGTCGTCTCGACCGTGTTCGGGATGATGATGGCCGTCGCCTCCGACCTGCCGGCGCTCGAGGAGCCCGCCACGCAGAACTCGGTGATCGTCGACCGCCGCGGCGAGCGCCTCGGCCTCCTGACCGGCAACACGAACCGCATCCTGGTCAAGGAGACGCAGATCGCGCCGGTCATGAAGCACGCGATCATCGCGATCGAGGACAAGCGCTTCTACACGAACGACGGCGTCGACCTCCGCGGCATCGGCCGCGCGCTCTACCAGGACGTGGTGGCCCAGAAGGCCGTCCAGGGCGGCTCGACGATCGCCCAGCAGTTCGTCAAGAACTCGCTCGCGGCGCAGGACCGCCGGACGCTGTTCGTGAAGCTGCGCGAGGCCGCGATGGCCTACCACATCACGCGCCGCTGGACCAAGGGCAAGATCCTGCGCAACTACCTCAACACGATCTACTTCGGCAACGGCGCCTACGGGATCGAGTCCGCCGCCCGCACCTACTTCGGCCGCCAGCACCCGGGCTGCGAGAAGGACCGCAGGCGCCCGTGCGCGGCCCAGCTCGAGGTGGACGAGGCCGCGATGATCGCCGCCGTCGTCGCGTCCCCGAGCGCCTATGACCCGGTCGCCCACCCGGCTGCGGCCAAGCTGCGCCGCGACCTCGTGCTGAACCGGATGCTCACCCAGAGGCTGATCGCCAAGGAGCAGCACGACGCGGCGGTCGCCGAGCCCGTGCCGACCCGGCGCGACGTCCAGCCCCCGCGCGAGGACACGAAGTACCCCTACTTCACCTCCTGGATCAAGCAGCAGGTGGTCGACAAGCTCGGCGGCGGCCAGACCGGCGCCCGCCAGGCGTTCGAGGGCGGCCTGACCGTGCAGACCACGATCGACGCGCGCTTCCAGAATGCGGCCGACGACGGCGATCACCGCCTGGCTGCCCAACCAGGCCGGGCCGCGCGCCTCGCTGGTGGCGATCGACAACCACAGCGGCGAGGTCCGCGCGATGGTCGGCGGCGACAACTACAACACGACGCCCTTCAACCTCGCCACCCAGGGCCAGCGCCAGCCCGGCTCCGCCTTCAAGCCGTTCGTCCTGGCCGAGGCGCTCAAGCGCGGGATCTCCCCCGGCTCGGTGTGGTCCTCGCGCAAGAAGGTCTTCGACGTCCCCGGCAGCAGCGAGAAGTTCACGGTGGAGAACTACAGCAACGCCTACGCCGGCGCGACCTCGCTTGCCGCCGCGACGACGACCTCCGACAACTCCGTCTTCGCCGAGGTCGGCATCAAGGTCGGGACGAGGCGGATCGCGAAGCTGGCCCGCCGCATGGGCATCCGCACGCCCGTCTCGCGCAACTGGGCGATCACGCTCGGCGGCCTCAAGCAGGGCGTGACGCCGCTCGACATGGCGCACGCGTACCAGACCTTCGCGCGCCAGGGCAAGTTCGTCTACGGGTCGATGAGCCCGGGCGCGATGGGCAAGGGCCAGCCGGTCCCCGGCCCGGTCGGGATCCGCACGATCGGCCGCCGCGAGGACGGCAAGCTCGAGCCCGTCAAGCTCCCCAACGGCAGGCCGGCGCGCAACCGGATCCGCACGAAGCGGGTGCTCGACGAGGGCGTCGCCAACACGGTCACGACGCTGCTGCAGGGCGTCGTCAAGAGCGGCACCGGCAAGCGGGCGTCGCTGGGCATCGTCCCGGTCGCGGGCAAGACCGGCACGACGGAGAACTACGGCGACGCCTGGTTCGTGGGCTGGACGCGCGACTACACCGTCGCCGTGTGGGTCGGCTACCCCAACAAGCTCGTGCCGATGGAGACCGAGTTCCAGGGCGACGCCGTCGCCGGCGGCACGTTCCCGGCCGGGATCTTCAAGACGTTCATGGAGTCCGTCATGAAGATCGACCCGCCGAAGGAGGTCAAGGACGCCAAGGAGGCGGCGGACGCCGCCGCGAGCGCCACGCCCGTGCCCGGCGCTGTGGCCACGCCCGCCCCGGTCGCGCCCGCCCCGAGCGACACCGCCCCCGACACCGGCAACGGCGGGGGCGAGACCGAGCAGACGCCCACGAACCCCGAGCCCGAGCCCGAGCAGCAGGAGGACATCCCGCCCGCCGAGCAGCCCACGACGCCGACCACGCCTGACGACGGCGAGACGGCGCCCTCGGGCGGGACCGCTCCGCCGAACGGCCAGGGCTAGGCGGCTGCGCGAGCGCGGACGAACGTCAACGGCGGCTGGGTGGGAGGGGGTGCCAGCGGCCGCGGCGCTCACGAATGTCACCTCGACCCCCCATACGGTGCTCGAGATGACATTCGTGCCCGAACGACGCTCCGCACCCCCTTCCACCCAGCCGCCGTTGACGTCGTTCGGACCCCTAGCCGAGCGCGCGCGGCGCGACCGTGTCGCGCAGCCCCGGGGGCCACGGCTTGGAGACCGAGCGGAAGCCCGCCGCGCAGAAGCGCCACGGCAGCTCCGCCGCCTTGGTGATGCCGATCCGCGGGCCCGCGATCAGCTCGATCGGCGGCCAGTCCGCCGGCGGCGGCTCGAGCGTGATCGGGCCGTCCACGAGGTCGGAGCCGTTGAGGTCGAGGTCGATCCCGAGCGCCTGCGTGAGCTTGCCGGGCCCCGAGCAGAGATCCTCGCGGCGCTCGAGCCCGCGGCGCGCCCGCATGGCGTCCAGACCCTCGAGCGGCTCGAGCGCGCGGATCAGCACCGCCGCGCCGACCCCCTCGGCCTCGGTCACCGCGTTGAGCAGCGCGTGGATGCCGTAGGAGCGGTAGACGTAGGCGCGCGCCGGCGGCCCGAACAGGATGTGCGTGCGCGCGGTCAGCCCGACGTGGGCGTGGCAGGCGGGCTCGGACTCGTGGTAGGCCTCGGTCTCGACGATCGCGCCGGCACAGCCGTCGTGGCGCACGACGCAGCCGACGAGCGCCTTCGCGACCTCGAGCACGGGCCGCGCGTAGAAGTCCGCGGTGAGCGCGCTCACCCGGGCTGGGCGTCGAGCGAGGCGCGCGCGTGGGCGAGCTGCTCGCGCACGCGCGGCAGCGAGGTGCCGCCCTCGGACACCTTCGACTCGAGCCACGAGCGCTGCTCGAGCAGCGTGTAGAACTCGTCGTCGAGCGCGGGCGAGTGGCGCGCGAGCTCCTCGCGGGTCAGGTCGGACAGGGAGCGGCCCGCCGCGAGCGTCTCGCGCACGATCCCCGCCACGATCCCGTGCGACTGCCGGAACGGCACGCCGCGGCGCACGAGCAGGTCGGCGATGTCGGTGGCCGCGATCAGCTCGTCGGCGGCCGCGGCGGCCAGGCGCTCGCGCCGGAAGGCGATCCCCGAGAGCATCCCGCGGGCGGCCGCGAGCGTGAGGTCGAGCGTGTCGACCGCGTCGAAGAGGTGCTCCTTGTCCTCCTGCAGGTCCTTGTTGTAGGTCAGCGGCAGGCCGTGCATGACCCCGTGGAGCCCGACCAGGTGCGCGGCGACGCGCGGCGCCTTGGCGCGCAGCAGCTCCGCCGCGTCGGGGTTCTTCTTCTGCGGCATGATCGAGGAGCCCGAGGCCCACGCGTCCGAGACCTCGCAGAAGCCGAACTCGTCGCTCGACCACAGCACGATCTCGGCCCCCAGGCGCGAGAGGTGGGTCGAGCAGGTGGCCGCGGCGGACAGGTAGTCGAGCACGAAGTCGCGGTTCGACACGGCGTCGATCGAGTTCGGCGCGACCGAGGCGAAGCCGAGCTCGGAGGCGAGCAGCCCGCGGTCGGTGTCGAAGTTCACGCCCGCCAGCGCGCCCGCGCCGAGCGGCAGCTCCTCGGTCGAGGAGAGCACGAACTGGAAGCGCCGGGCGTCGCGCCGGAACATCCAGAAGTAGGCGAGCAGGTGATGGGAGAGGTAGACCGGCTGGGCCCGCTGGAGGTGGGTGTAGCCGGGCATCGCCCAGTCGAGGTGGCGCTCGGCGAGGTCGACGAGCGTGGCCTGGAGCGCACGCAGGCCGTCGAGCGCCCCGAGCGCGTGCGCGCGCGTGAACATCGCCAGGTCGGTGGCGACCTGGTCGTTGCGCGACCGCGCGGTGTGCAGCTTGCCGCCGACCGGGCCGACGATCGCGGTCAGCCGCCGCTCGACCGCCATGTGGATGTCGACGTCGTCGGGCTCGAACGGGAAGCTGCCGTCCTCGAGCTCGCGGGCGACCTGCTCGAGCCCGCGCAGGAGCTCGTCGCGCTCTTCGTCGGCGATGATGCCGGCCGCCGCGAGCATCGTGGCGTGGGCGCGCGACTGGGCGACGTCGTAGGGCCCGAGGCGCCAGTCGTAGCCGATCGAGGAGTCGAGCCGCTGGAAGACGGGATCGGGCGGCTCGGAGAAGCGCGACATGCCCGGGCATGATGGCGGCATGAAGGTGACCGTGCGCCCCGCCGCACTCGAGGACCGGGCCGACGACCTGCTCTACCTCTCGGCCCAGCGCTACTACGACGCCTACGCGGGCAGCGAGGCGACCGCGCGGAGGCTGCTGCGGCGCGTGCACCCCAAGCCCGGCCACCCGGCGAGCGTCTCGCTGGCGCGCGTCGCCGAGGCCGAGGGTCGCGTCGTCGGCGTCATCGTGGGCTTCCCGTCGGGCGAGGGCGAGGGCCTGGCCCAGCGCTTCCTGCGGCTGACCGCGTGGCGGATCCCGCCCTGGCGCTGGCGCCGGCTGCTGCGCCACCTCAACGCGGCGTCCGGCATGTCGCCGACCCCGGCGCCCGGCTCGTGGTACGTCGACGCGCTGGCCGTCGCCGCCGACGCGCGGCGCCAGGGCGTCGCGCGCGCCCTGCTCGCCGACGCCGAGGCGATGGCGCGCGCCCGGGGCGCGAGCGGCATCTCGCTCGACACCGGGCTCGAGAACGCCGCCGCCCGCAGCCTCTACGAGGCCAGCGGCTTCGCGCAGCGCGACATCCGCCGCGCCCATGACGAGCGGGCCGAGCGCGCGATCGGCGGCGCCGGGTTCATCGGGTTCTTCAAGCCGCTCTAGGCGAGGACGCGCTCGAGCGCCTCGACCACGCGGGTGACCTGGGACTCGGAGAGCTCGGGGAAGAACGGCAGCGCGATCGAGCGCTCCGCGACCTCCTCGGCGATCGGGAACTCGCCGGGCCGGTGCCCGTAGAGCTCGCGGTAGAACGACATCAGGTGGATGGCGGGCAGGTACGGCTTGCTCTGCACGCCGACCTCGCGCAAGGCCGTGACCGTGGCGTCCCGGTCGACGCCGAGCGGAAGCTGGACGACGAACACGAACCAGCCGCGGCGGTCGCCGCCGGAGTCCTCGCAGGGCAGCACGAGCCCGCGCTCGGTCGCCAGGCCGGCCAGCGCCGCCCGGTACCAGCCCGCGACCTGGGCGCGGGCGGCCAGCATGTCGTCGAGCCGGTCGAGCTGGGCGAGGCCGATCGCGCAGGCGAGATCGGAGAGGCGGTAGTTGAAGCCGAGGCGGTCGTGGTCGAGCCAGCCCATGTCGGGCGCGCGGCCCTGGTTGCGCTCGGAGTCGACGCGCACCTTGTGCTCGTCTGAGCCCATGACGAGCATCCCGCCCTCGCCGGTCGTGAGCTGCTTGTTGGCGTAGAAGCCGAAGGCGGCGAGGTTGCCGCGCGCGCCGACCGCCACGCCGTCGTGGTGCACGGCCCCGAGCGCCTCGCAGGCGTCCTCGACGATCGGCAGCCCGTGCGACTCCAGCGCCGGCAGGTCGGCGGGGTAGCCGAAGATGTGGACCGGCAGCAGCGCGCGCGTGCGCTCGGTGATCGCCGCCGCCGCGGCGGCCGGGTCGAGGTTGAGCGTCACCGGGTCGATGTCGGCGAAGACGGGGCGCGCGTGCTCGTAGAGCACCGCGTTGGCGGAGGCCACGAACGAGAACGGCGAGGTCACGACCTCGTCCCCCGCCTCCACCCCGACGGCGCGCAGCGCGAGGTGCAGGCCGGCGGTGCCGGACGACACCGCGCTGGCGTGGACGCCGCCGATACGGGCGGCGAACGCCTGCTCGAAGGCGGGCACGCGTGGGCCGAGCGAGAGCTGGCCCGAGCGCAGCACCTCGAGCACGGCCTGCTCCTCGGCCTCGCCCAGGACCGGCCGGGCGAGCGGGATCTCGTCGATGATCGTCACGCCGGGCGGCGCTCCGCGCTCCCGCGGCGGTGGCCCTCGCGGCCGGGCAGCATGCCGGCCTCGAGCGAGTCCACGAGCGCGTCCCAGCTGGCCTCGATCACGTTCTCATGGACGCCGATGGCACCCCAGCTGTCGTGGCCGTCGGACGCGTCGAGCAGCACGCGCGTCACCGCACCGGTCGCCTTCCACTCGTCCAGGATGCGGACCTTGTAGTTGACGAGCTTGATGTCGCGCAGGTGCGGATAGGTCTCCGAGATCGCCTCGCGCAGCGCGGTGTCGAGCGCGTTGACCGGCCCGTTCCCCTCCGCCGTGCGGACGTAGCGTTCGCCATCCACCCAGATCTTGATCGTTGCCTCGGTCTGAACCTTGCCGTCCTCGCGCTTCTCGGCCATGACGCGCCACGATTCGAGCTGGAACAGCGGCTGGTATTCGCCCGTCTCGCGCCGGATCAGCAGGTCGAAGGAGCCGTCGGCGGCCTCGAACTGGAAGCCCTGGTGCTCGAGCTCCTTGACGCGCTCGACCACGCGCGAGGCGGCCGCGTCGTCGAGCTCGACCCCGGTCTGCTCGGCGCGCGAGAGCACCGTGCCGCGGCCCGAGAGCTCGGAGATGAGCATCTCGCGCGAGTTGCCGACGGCGGCCGGGTCGATGTGCTCGAAGGTGGCGGGGTCGGCGTTGACGCCGGCGACGTGCATGCCGCCCTTGTGCGCGAACGCGTTCTTGCCCACGTAGGGCTGGTCGGGGTCGGGCACGAAGTTGAGGAGCTCGTCGAGGAAGTGCGCCGCCTCGGTCAGACCCGTCAGCGACGGCAGGCACTCGTAGCCCATCTTGAGCTGGAGGTTCGGGACGATCGAGACGAGGTTGGCGTTGCCGCAGCGCTCGCCGTAGCCGTTCATGGTGCCCTGCACCATCGTCGCGCCCGCGCGCACCCCGGCGAGCGAGTTGGCGACGCCGACCCCGGAGTCGTCGTGGCAGTGGATCCCGACCTCGGTGCCCAGCGCGGCGACGACCTTCGCGGTGGCGGCCTCGATCTCGTGCGGGAGCTTGGCGCCGTTGGTGTCGCACAGCGTCACGAAGGCGGCGCCCGCCTCCGCGGCCGCCCGCACGCAGCGCAGCGCGTAGGCCTCGTCGTCGCTCCAGCCGTCGAAGAAGTGCTCGGCGTCGTAGACGACGGTCTTGCCCTCCCCCACCAGGAAGGCGACCGAGTCCTCGATCATCCGCAGGTTCTCGTCGCGGTCGACGCGCACGACCTTCTCGAGGTGCAGCCCCCAGGTCTTGCCGACGAGCGTGCAGACGGGCGCGAAGGACTCGGCCAGCCCGCGCAGCCCCAGGTCCTCCGAGGCGGCGGTGTCGCGCCGGCGGGTCATCCCGAAGGCCGCGACCTGGCCGCGCAGCCCTTCGCGCTCGAGCAGCGCGAACAGCTCCGCCTCCTTGGGGTTCGAGGCCGGGAACCCGGCCTCGATCATGTGCACGCCGAGGTCGTCGAGCAGGTGGGCGACGCGCAGCTTCTCGTCCACGGACAGCGACATCCCCTCCCCCTGCATCCCGTCGCGGAGGGTGGTGTCGTAGACGACGAGCGAGCTCACGTCACGGCGCGGGCGCGGGCGCCGGCACCACGTCGAGCCACTCGGCGTAGCGCTCGGAGCGCCCGTGCAGCGCGTCCTCGAACTCGCGCTGCACGACGCGCGTGATCTCCCCCGGCTCACCCGTGCCGACCGCGTGGTCGTCGACCTCGCGGATCGGGGTCAGCTCGGCGGCGGTGCCCGTCATGAAGATCTCGTCGGCGATGTAGAGCTCGCCGCGCGCGATGTTGCGCTCGACGACCTCGTAGCCCAGGTCCTTGGCGATCTGGATCGCGCTCAGGCGGTTGATGCCGCCCAGGATCGAGGCCTCGTAGCCGGGGGTGGCGATCACGCCGTCGCGGATCACGAACAGGTTCTCGCCCGTGCCCTCGCAGACGTTGCCGTGCGAGTCGAGCAGGATGCCCTCCTCGTAGCCGGCCTTCTCGGACTCGATCTTGGCGAGCACGGAGTTGAGGTACTGGCCGGTGGCCTTCGCGACCGGGATCTGGGCGTCGTGCGGGATCTTGCGCCACGAGGAGACCTTCGCGCGCACGCCGTTCTGCTTGCCCTCGTCGCCGAGGTAGGCACCCCACTCCCAGACCGCGATGCAGACGTCGACCGGGCAGTCGAGCGGGTACAGGCCCATCGGGCCGGCGCCGCGGTAGACGAGCGGGCGGATGTAGCAGGACTTCAGGCCCGAGCGAGCGATCACGTCGTGCGTCGCGGCGCGGATCTCCTCCTTGGAGTACGGGATGTCCATGTAGTACATCCGGGCCGAGTTGAAGAGCCGGTCGATGTGATCCGAGTGGCGGAAGATCGCGGTGCCGCGCGGGGTCTCGTAGGCGCGCACGCCCTCGAAGACGCCGGTGCCGTAGTGCAGCGCGTGCGTGAGTACGTGCACCTTCGCGTCCTCGAAAGGCACCAGCTCGCCATTCATCCAGATGAGGTCCGCTTGGTTCACTCAGATCTCCTTCAGGACCGCGGAGGTGGCCTCGGCGGTCGTCGCGTCTCCACCCAGGTCGGCGGTTCTCAATCCGCGGTCAAGGGCCTTGTCGACTGCCGATTCTAGGGCAGATGCGGCGTCCTCCCGGCCGAATCCGTGGCGCAGCATCAACGCCGCCGACAGGATCATCGCCAGCGGGTTGGCCCTGCCGGTCCCGGCGATGTCCGGAGCGGAGCCGTGGACGGGCTCGAACAGGCCCGGGCCATCGCCGCCGACGCTCGCGCTGGGGAGCATCCCGAGCGAGCCGGTGAGCATCGCGGCCTCGTCGCTGAGGATGTCGCCGAACATGTTCTCGGTGAGGATCACGTCGAAGTGGCGCGGGGCCACGACGAGCTTCATCGCGGCCGAGTCGACCAGCTGGTGCTCGAGCTCGACGTTCGGGAACTCCTCGCTGTGGACGCGCTTGACGACCTCGCGCCACAGCCGGCTCGTCTCCAGCACGTTCATCTTGTCCACGCTCGTGACGCGCGTGCGCGCGGCCTTGAAGGCGGTGCGGGTGATTCGCTCGATCTCTGCGGTCGATGTACTCGCAGAGGTCGGAGGCGGGTCGGTCGGTGCGGGTCTTCGCGCCGAAGTAGATCCCGCCGGTGAGCTCGCGGACGACGAGCATGTCGGTGCCCTCGATCAGCTCGCGCTTGAGCGGGCTGGCGTCGAGCAGGGCCGAGAACGGGCGGACGGGGCGCAGGTTCGCGTACAGGCCGAGCGCCTGGCGGAGCCCGAGGAGCCCCTGCTCGGGGCGCGGTGCGCTCGGGTCGGTGGAGTCCCACTTGGGGCCGCCGACGGCGGCGAGCAGGACGGCGTCGGCCGGCTTTGCAGGCGGCGAGCGTCTCGTCGGTCAGCGCGGTGCCGTGGGCGTCGATCGAGGCGCCGCCGAACGGGTGCTCCTCGAACTCGAGGTCGTCGGCGACGGCGGCGAGGGCCTCGAGCGCCGAGGCGAGCACCTCGGGGCCGATCCCGTCGCCGGGGAGGGTCACGATCGTGGGCATCGCGGGAGGGTAGGCGGTTCAGCCGAGCTCAGCGCGACTGACGACGCCGAGCTCGAGCGCGCGGCGCGCCAGCTCGGCGCGCTTCTGGTTCTGCGGCAGCGCCTCGACGCCGAACGCGTCGAAGATCGCGCGCAGGTGCGTCTTCACCGTGTCGGTGCTGATCACGAGCGCCGCGGCGATCTGGCGGGTCGAGGCGGGCGCCGCGTAGCTCGAGGCGGCGAACGGACGGCAGACCTCGACGAGCACCCGGCGCTGGGCCGGGGTCAGGTCCGGGATCTGCTCGTCGCCGGCGGGGAGCGTCTGGACCGAGTCGCCCCCGGACGGCGCGCGGAACACGATCAGCGTGCGCCCGACGCGCAGCACGTCGCCGTCGCGCAGCCGGCGGCGCCCGCTCACGCGCTCGCCGTTGACGAACGAGCCGTTGCGCGAGCCACCGTCGTCGACCGCGCTCCACTCGTCGTGCAGGCGCTCGAGCAGCGCATGGACGCGCGAGGCCTCGCGGTCCCACGGCAGCGCGACGTCGCACGCCGCGCTCCGGCCGAGGGTCAGCCGCGCCTCCTGCTGCGGGAGCTCGACGATCCGCTGTGCGCCGTCGCCGTCGGCGAGCAGCAGGAACGGCCGGCCGAGGCGCTCCGCCTCGATCCGAGCCTTCAGCTCGACGGGCGAGGCGCGATGCAGCGCGTCGGGCAGCTCCATCGTGGGTGCACTCTAAGGGTGAGATGGATCACCCCGTTGGGCGCTGGGAGCGGAGCCCGCGCGCCCCGATCGTCAACGCATCAGGTAATCGACGATCCAGGAGGTTGTTTTGCGTTCCATCCTCAAGCGCCGGCCGTCCAGCACCATGGCCGTCGCGTTCCTCGCTTTGTTCCTCGCCGTGTCCGGCACGGCGACGGCGGCGAAGCTCATCACGGGCAAGAACATCGCCCGCAGCACGATCACCGGGAAGCACGTGAAGGACTACTCGCTCTCGGCGCGGGACTTCAAGGGCAGCATCGCCGGCACGCCCGGCGCGAGCGGGCCGCAGGGGCCCTCGGGTCCGCAGGGCCTCAAGGGCGCGACCGGCGCGAAGGGTGAGGCCGGGCGTGACGGCCGGGACGGCAAGGACGGCAGCGCCGCCGCGAAGGGTGAGAAGGGCGATAAGGGCGACAAGGGCGACACCGGAGCTCCCGGCGCGAAGGGCGAGAAGGGCGACACCGGAGCTCCCGGCGCGAAGGGCGACAAGGGCGACACCGGCGCCGATGGCGCGAAGGGCGACAAGGGTGAGAAGGGCGAGCAGGGTGAGCAGGGCTTCACCGGGATCGGACTCCAGGGCGAGAAGGGCGACAAGGGCGACAAGGGCGACCGCGGCGATCAAGGCCCGCGGGGCTTCAATGGCGTGCGGCGCGTTGCCGTGTCCCTGAATGTTCCGCGGGGGTCGACGGGGACCGACGGCTCGGCCTCATGCAATCCCGACGAGCTCGTCGTCGGCGGCGGCGGTGGCGTGACGAACAGCCTCGTGTCGTGGCTGGTCACGTACTCGTCGTTTCCGGACACGCCGCGCAGCTGGTCGGTGCGCCTCGGCAACACGGGGAGTGCGCACGACCTGACGGCGACCGTCTACGCCCTCTGCGTGGCGGGCTGATGCAGGGCTCCTCATCCCGCCGCCGGCGCCTGCGGGCGCCGGCGGCGGCCGGGGCGGTCGCGCTCGCCTTCGGGGTCGCCGTTCGCGCTCGGCCACGGTGGCGACGCGCCGAAGGCTGCACCGACCGAGGTCGCAACCATCGCCGTGGTCGACGTTCCGCCGATCCCGGCGCTCGCGGCCTCCAGCGCGCCTCCGGCGCTCGCGAAGGCCCCGGCGCGGCGACGCCGCCCGAAGCGGCGCGACGACGCTCCGGCCGCAGAGCACCGCACCGCGCCGAGCCCGGACGTGGCGGTCGCGACCGACCCGCCGGCGCCGCGTCCGGCGTCTCCTGGCCCGGCTCCGAGTCCGCGCCGCAGGTCCCCCGTCCGCACCGAGCGCGGCGGCGGCTCCGACGGCGACGGCGCCGCGCCGCCGGTCGTCACCCCCGCGCCCGCCCCCGTCGCGCCCGCCCCCGTCGCGCCCGAGCCCGAGGAGGGCGAGGAGCCCGAGGAAGAGGCCGCGCCCGAGGAGGAAGAGGGATGAGCCCCTTTCCGTCGCGCCGAGCAACTGATACGCACCACTTATCAACGAACGCCGAGGAGGCGTGATGAGCACGGACAGCGAGCGGGGCTTCGAGAGCCAGGTGCCCCCGTGGGACGACCAGGAGCTGCTCGAGGAGCAGGACGCGATCGACCGGCTCAACGCGGTCGTCGAAGAGGCGCGCGCGGCCGGTTGCAAGGAGCCCGCCCGCCTCGCGGTGGTCGCGATCGGCAACTACGTGTGGCAGTCGCAGGACTGGCCGGCGTTCGTCGATCGCGCGAACGAGCTGCTCAACGAGCTCGAGGACACGCTCTCGCGCCGCTGGGGATGACGTGCCCGCGAAGGCCGTCACCGACGCCCTCGGCGACTCGGTCGACGTCGACGAGCTGAAGGGCGACTACGCGGCGGCCGCCACGGCCGCCGCGGCCGCGCTCGACGCGGCGCGGGCCGGCGCGGACCCGGCGGCGCGCGCCGACGCGGCGACCTGGGCGGGCATCGTCGCCGCCCTGCGTTCCGAGCCGGCCGCGGCGACCGCATTCCTCGAGGAGGCACTGGCGGCCGTGCCCGGCCACCCGCTGGGCACCGCCCTCCGGCGCTTCGCCGCCGGCGCGGAGCGCAGGCTGCCCGACGGATACAGCCGCGAGGTCGAGCTGTCCGACCTCTGGATCGAGCCGCGCAGCGGCGATCCGGTCGAGGCGGAGCTGTACGTCCTGACGCGGGTGCCGGCCCTGCGCAGCTCGCTCCAGAACTCCGTCGCGGTTGCGCCCGAGAGCATCGAGGTCTTCCTCGCCGACGCACTGGGGACGCTCGAGGGGGTCTGGGATCGCAGGCCGTACGCGCGCCGCGCCGCCGCCGAGGTCGCCTGGATCGCGGGCTCGCCCGAGCTCGCGCAGCAGCACCTCGCCGCCGCGGTCGCCGCCTACGCGGCCGCCGGGGACAACGCCGGCGCCGCGAGCTGCCAGCTCGCGGAGGCCTCCCGGCTGGCCGTGTCGGCGGGCAGCCCGCTGACGTTCGGCTTCGCGCTGTCGGAGAACCGCGGCACGAGCACCAGCGAGCAGGTGGAGCGGTGGGACCGCACGCTCGCACCGGTGCCCGACGCGGCCGCAAGCGCCGCCGCGTACCAGCGCGCCGAGGACGCCTTCCGGGCGGCCGGGGCACCGCGCGGGCTCGCCATGGTCGACCTGCACCGCGCCGCCGTCGCGGCGCTCCACGACGATCCGGCCGCGGCGCTGGCGCGAGCCGAGCGCGCGCGGGCCGCCTTCGCGCGCGCCGGCGACATCGCCAACGCCCACCTCGCCGCTGCGCACGCGGCGCTCGCGGGCATCCACGCCGGCGCGCTGCCCGAGCGCGGCGACGTCGCGGAGCAGATCGGCGCCTGGGGCCGTGGTTCGGGCGCGTTCGGCTGGGCGCTCGGCATCGGCCGGATGTTCAGCCTCGTCGGCTGGCGCTGGCTGCGCCGCGACGCGGATCCCGGTCGCGCGCTCGCCTGCCACCGCCTGGCCGACGCGCTGTTCACGGCGCTCGGGGCGCCCGACCTCTCCCACCAGACCCTCGGGGACCGGGCGCTCGCGCACGACGCAAGCGGCAACTGGGAGGCGGCGCTCGTCGCGGTCGGTGCCGCATGGCGCGGGCTGCCGGACCTCCAGGCGCAGCACCCAGAGTGGTCGGAGGAGCTGGGGCTGCGCGAGGGCGAGCTGGTGGGCCTCGTCCGCCTGCTGGCGCATCCCGCGCGCGACGCGGACCTCGTCGAAGGGCTCGGGCCCGCGCTCGAGCGGGCGCGCGCCCGCTACGAGGCGATCGCCCGCGGCGAGGGCTCGGTGGCGGACCTGCCCGCGGACATGCGCGACTCGATCATGCAGGGGTACGCGGAGCTGGCGCGCGAGACGGCGAACGACCTCCGGTGGGACGCGGTCATGGTGCCCGCCTATCGCGGGCTCGCGGTGCGGCAGAAGAACCCGCGCGAGTTCGCGCGGCTGCGCCGGGTCGCGCTGGACGCCGCCGCGGCGGCGCCCGACGAGGTTCGCGGCCGGCTCGAGGCGATCCTGCTGCTGATGGTGGGCGACCGGGCCGCGGCGGTGCAGGCCTTCCACGACCGCCCACCGCCGGAGCGGGTACCACCGGATCCCGGCGAGCTCGCCGCGGACTCGGTGCTCATGATCGGGCTCGAGGACTGGCCCGAGGCGCGCCGCCACCACGCCAGGCTCGAACAGCTCGCGGGCCGGCCGGACTGGTGGGCGCAGGACTCGCGGCCGTGGCGGCTGCTGGGCGATCTGGCCCGCACCGCCGAGGGCCTCGGCGAGCTCGAGCGCGCGCGCGAGCTCTACGACGGCGCGCTCACGCGGCTCGAGGCCCGGCGCGCGCGGCTGACCCGTGACGACCGCGGCCGGTTCGGCGACATCCAGGCGGAGGCGACGCTGTACGGGGACGCCGCGCGGGCCGCGTTGACCGGCCCGACGGGCCCTGAGCCGGCAGCCGCCGCGCTCGCGATCGCCGAGCGCGGCCGTGCACGCGGGCTGCTCGCGCGGATGGCCGGCAGCGCTGCGCTGGCCGCGCCTGGCCAGGCGGACGCGCTGCGCGAGTGGCGCGAGCTGACCGGCCGCATCGAGGTCCTCACCTGGCAGGCCGCCCGCGGGAACGGTGAGCCGTCGCCGGAGCTCGCGGGCGCCGAGGCGGCGCTCGCGGCGCTCGAGGCGAAGCTGGCGGCCGAGAACCCGCGCTGGCTGGACGCCGTCGCCCCGCCGGTGGCGCCCCTGGGCGCCGAGGAGGTGCGTGACGCGCTGCCCGAGGGCGCGGTCCTGATCGAGCACCTGCTGGTGCGCGGCGCGGTGCTCGGCTGGGCCGTCACCCCGGACGGCCCGGTGACCGCCCGGCTCATCCCGACGGACGGCGGCGCCGTCGACGAGCTCCAGCACAAGCTCTGGACCGCCTGCCAGGGCCGCAGTCCGCTGTGGGAGCGCTTCGCGCAGCAGCTGGGCGACCTGCTCCTCGCGCCGTTCGACGACGCCATCGCCGCGGCCGAGCACGTGGTCCTCGTCCCGCACCGGTGGGGCCACCTCGCGCCGCTCCCCGCGCTGCACTGGCGGGGCGCCCCGCTGCTCGAGGCGAAGACCGTCTCCGTCCTGCCCTCGGCCAGCGCACTGCGCTTCCTGCCGCGGGCCGCGCCGTCGCGCGGCGGGCCGCTGCTCGCAATCGGCGACCCGACCAACATGTCGCGCCGGCGCCCGGGCGAGGCGACGGCGACGGGCGGGTTCGGCGCGTTGCCCTGGTCGGGAGCGCAGGCGGCCGAGGCGGCCGCCTGGTTCCCCGGCTCCCCGGCCCCGCTGCTGGGCAGCGCGGCGCGCGAGCAGGCCGTGCGCGACGGGCTCGCGAGCGCCCGCGTGGTCCACTTCGCCACCCACGGGATCCTCGACGACGCCCCGCTGCTCGCCTGCGTCGTGCTCGCGGAGGGCGACACGCTCGACGTGTGGGAGCTGCTCGGGCTCCCGCTCGACGCCGATCTCGTGGTCTTCAGCAGCTGCGACAGCGCCGGGACGCCGGTCACGCCGGGCGATGAGGTCGTCGGGCTCGCGTGGCTGACGCTCGCCGCCGGAGCGCGCGCGGTGGTCGCGAGCCTGTGGAAGGTCGCCGAGCTGTCGACCGCGTTGCTGATGCGGGCGTTCTACGGGGCGCTGCGCGACGGGCGCACCCCGCAGGAGGCGCTCGCGGCCGCGCAGCGGCACGTCAGGGGCCTCACGTCCGCCACCGCCGTGCCCGAGATCGCGGCCCTGCGCGCCGCCGCGGTCGCCGCCGGCCGCCCCGACCCGGGCGAGCCCGGCGACGTGCCCGCCGACTTCTCACACCCGTTTCACTGGGCGGGTTTCGTGCTGCTCGGCGGCTGAAGCCCGAGCCTGCGGGCGAGCGCCTCGCCCTCCTCCGCGAGCGCGGCGGGCGCGGCCGCGTCGTCGCGGATCGTGATCGCCAGCCACGGGCGCGAGCCCCACCTGCGGTGCAGCGCGACGGCGTGCTCGAAGTGGGCGGCCGCGGCGCCGGCGTCGCCGAGCGCCGCCGCGAGCCGGCCGAGCGGCCGCGCGGCCGCCCCCCACGCCGCCCAGCTGCGATCGGTCAGGACGTTGCGCGCCGCGTACGGCTCGAGGCACGCCCGCAGCTCCACCGCGTGCCGCAGCTCGCCGAGCGACGCGCTGACGTCGGCGAGCAGCGCCAGCGTGCACGGCAGGTCGACGTCGGCGGGCAGCGCAGCGGGGCCGCGCGGAGCGCAGTCGTCGAGCGCCGCCCGCGCGGCCTCGCGGTTCCCGGCCACCCACTCCCCGGTTGCGAGCAGGGCACGCCACACGGGCAGGGCGGCGTAGCGCGCGGCGAACTCGCGCAGGGCGTCGAGCGGCACGTCCTCCGGGCGCCCCTCGATCCGGGCCAGCAGCAGCTGCTGGACGACCCATTCCTGCTCGGAGTCCTGCTCGTGCTCCCGGTTGTCGGCCACCGCCTCGGCGGCCAGCGCCCGCCCGGCTTCGAGGCGGCCGTCGAAGATCGCGCGGGTCGCGTGGAGCACCTTGCCGTACCACCGGTAGTAGCGCTGGCGCAGCTCGCCGGCCAGCCGGTCGTAGTCCGCCAGCTCGGCATCCGCGCCCGCGATGTCGCCGTCGGCGAAGCGCTCGGTGTGGAGCACGATGTGGGCCCACAGCGCCGCCTCGCGGTCGCCGCCGGCGGCGGCGAGGGCCAGCACCTCGGCGGCGTCGGCGTGGCGGCGCGCGCTGCTCTGCGGGCGCCAGTTCACGAGCGGTGACAGCGCCAGCAGGCGGGCCAGGGCGGCGGGGTCGCCGACCGCCCGGGCCATACCGATCGCCTCGTCGAGCAGGGCCTCGCGCCGCGGCTGCTCGGTCGTCGGGTCGAGCCGCACGGCCAGCCGCCCGAGCACCTGGGCGCGCAGGACGCTCGCACCCGCGTCGAGCCGTTCGCGGGCCTCCTCCAGCAGCGCCAGCGCCGCCGCGTCGACCTCGCCGTAGTGCTGGAACTCCGCGTAGCCGAGCGCGGCCTGGGCGAAGGCGTCCGCGTCGCCGAGCCGGCGGGCGAGCGCCGCCGCCTGCTCGTAGCGCTCCTGGGCGGCGCCGAGCGCGCCCGCCTCGGCGTTGGTGGCCGCGGCGCGGAGCAGCAGCGCCAGCCGCTCGCCGGCCGTCCCGAGCTCCCCCAGCTCGAGCGCCTCGAGCGCGCGGTCGAGGTGGAAGACCGCCTCGGTGTAGGCGAGCACCGCGCGCGCCTCGCGGGCGGCCTCGCGCGACCAGCGCAGCGCCGGAGCCGCGTCGAGACCGCCACGGCCGGCCATCACCGCGTGGTGGGCGATCTCGGCGACGGGCTGGTCGGGCTCGCGCTCCAGCCGCGCCTCGAGCACGTCCGCCATCCGCGCGTGGCGCTCCGCGCGCCGCGCGCTCGGCTGGGCCTCGTAGACGACCTCGCGCGTGACCGCGTGGGAGAACCGGCAGCGGGCGCCCGCCTGCGTGAGCAGGCCGTCGCGGAGCGCCGGCTCGAGGGCGGCGAGCAGCTCGGCCCGCTCCAGCCCCGCCACCCGGCCGACGACCGGGAGCGAGAACTCCGTGCCGGCGACGGCAGCCAGCTCGAGCGTGTCCCGGGTGTGCGGCGGCAGCGTCGCCGCGCGGCGCGCGATGATCGTGCGCAGGCCGCTCGGGACCGCAGTGCCGTCGGCCGCCAGCGCGCGCACGAGCTCGGACACATAGAGCGGGTTGCCGCGCGTGCGCTCCTGCAGCGACCGCGCCTCCGCCTCCGGCACCGCCCGTCCGCTCATCGCCTCCGCGAGCTGCGCGACCTCGCCGGCGTCGAGCCCGTCGAGCTCGAGGTCGCTGAAGCCGGCGAGCCGCCCCAGCGCCTCCTGCAGCGGCTCATCCGCCGGCCGGTGCGTGAGCAGCACGAGCACCCGGGCGTTGCGCAGGGCGCGGGTCAGGTGCGCGAGCAGCCCGAGCGAGGACGGATCGGCCCAGTGCACGTCCTCGAGCACGATCGCCAGCGGGCGCTGGCCCGCCCGCTCGGCCAGCCGCTGCGCGACGCCCTCCCACAGCGCGAAGCGCGCCTCGTCCGCGTCGGGGCCGGCGGCGGGTGCGGCGAGGTCCTCGCCCAGCTCCCGCAGGACGCGACGCCACGGCCAGTAGGCCGGAGCGCCCTCGTCCTCCTCGCACGCTCCCCAGGCCACGAGGAAGCCGTGGCCGCGCGCGTAGGCGGCCAGCTCGTCCGCGCAGCGGGTCTTGCCGATCCCCGGCTCGCCCGCCAGCCCGACGACACGGAGCCCGCCGGCCAGCGCCTCGTCGCAGGCCGCGCGCAGCGCGCTCATCGCCGGCCCGCGGCCGACGAGCCCGCGGTCCGCGAGCGGCGCGTCGCCGCCCGCCAGCGCGGTGAGCTCGTCGCGCACGCTCTCCGCGGACGCCGGGCGCTGCGCCGGGTCCTTGGCGAGCAGCCGCAGCAGCAGCCCGTCGAGCGGCGCGGCGGTGGGCTCGTGCGCCGACGGCGGCGCCGGCAGCGCGTGCAGGTGCTGGGCGATCAGCGCCTCGGCGGTCTCACCCGTGAACGGCGGCCGGCCGCAGGCGAGCTCGTACAGCGTTGCCCCGAGGCCGTAGAGGTCGCTCGCCGGGGTCGCGGGGTCGCCGCGGGCCTGCTCCGGCGACAGGTAGGCCAGCGTCCCGACCACCGCGCGATCCGCGGTCACGAAGGCCGCGTCGCCGCCGTCGAGCGCGACCCCGAAGTCGCCGAGCACCGCGTGCCCCGCCCCGTCGAGCCAGACGTTGTCCGGCTTGACGTCGCGATGGACGACGCCGTGCCCATGCGCGTGGGCGAGCGCGTCCGCCACCTCGCGCCCGATGCGGATGACGTCCGCGAGCGGCAGCCGCCCCTGCGCCGCCAGCGAGCCGCCCTCGACCGCGCGCAGGACGAGATAGGTGAGCCCGTCGTGCTCGCCGGCGTCGTGGACGGTGACGACGTGCGGATGCTCCCCGAGGCGGCCCGTCACCTGCATCTCGCGGCGCACGCGCTCGGCGCCCGCCCCGCGCGTGAGCAGCGCGAGCGCGACCTGGCGGTCGAGCCGCTCGTCGTGGGCGAGGTACACCTCCTTGGAGGCACCGCGCCCCAGCGGTCGCAGGACCCGGTAGCGACCCGCGAACAGCGTGGGGACCGAGTCCCCGCTCCCCAACGTCTGATCCAGAGGGCCGCCCTCGTTCACGGGCGCGCCCAGTCTACGGCCCGATGGAATACCCAGCGCCCGGCGGCGTCTCTCCCACCATGACGCTTCCGACCGTCACCGAGATCGTCCAGCGGCCCGAGCACGGCACGCGCGACCCGTTCATCGCGAGCCTGCCTCGCACGGGCCCCGGCCCACGCCGCATCGGGACCTAGCGCGGGACTCAAGTTGGGCCGTGCGGCTCTGGCCGCGGCGGCGGCGTGCCGCGAGAGTCCGGTGCATGTTGCGCACCCGCCTCTCGAGCTCCGCCGGCCAGGTCGCCGCCGAGTACATGGGCGGGCTGCTGCTGGTCGCGGTCGTGATCGCCGCGCTGCTCGGGACGCAGGTGCACACCTCGATCGCGGTCGAGGTCGAGCGCGCGGTCTGCAAGATCACCGGCTCCGCGGGGTGCGGCGAGCCCGGCGTGCCGCAGTCCGCGGACGCCGACGACTCCGAGCCCGGCGAGCCCGACCGCGAGGTCCACGACGCGGAGTGCGACAACAACCTCCCGGGCGACCTCGTCCGCGACGAGGGCGACGACCCCGCCGGCGGCGACGAGGAGGCCAACCAGGTCTACGACAACCTCGGCGAGGTCTTCGACTACTACTCCGACACGTTCGGCCGCGACTCCTACGACGACGCCGGCGGCGACCTGATCGCGTCGATCAACTTCTGCGAGACGCCGGGCACGCCGATGCGGAACGCCTACTGGAACGGGACCCAGATGGTGTTCGGCGACGGCTACGCGTCGAGCCTCGACATCACCGCGCACGAGCTCACGCACGCGGTGACGGAGATGACCGCCGGCCTCGAGTACCAGTGCCAGTCCGGCGCGCTCAACGAGTCGATGTCGGACATCTTCGCCTCCAACGTCGACGACGACGACTGGGAGATCGGCGAGGACCTGCCCGGCGGCGCGATCCGCGACATGGAGCACCCGGAGGACGGCGACCCGCCGCAGCCCGCCCACGTCGACGACTTCAACGACATGCCGAACGACGGCAACCCCTTCAACGACCACGGCGGCGTGCACTACAACAGCGGGATCCCGAACCACGCCTACTACCTGATGGTCAAGGCGATCGGTCGCGACGCCGCCGAGGCGATCGTCTACCGCGCGCTGACCGAGGAGCTCGGGCCCGACTCCAACTTCGAGGACTTCCGCACCGCCTCGCTCGAGGTCGCCGGCAGGCTCTGGGGCACGGACAGCCCGGAGTACCGCAAGACCAACGAGTCCTTCGCGGCCGTCGGCCTCGACGGGACGTGGGAAGCTCCGGAGGTGGAGGGATGCTGATGCGGACGCTGCTCCTCGCGGGGATCGCGCTGGTGCTGCTCGCCGGCTGCGGCGACGACGGCGGCTCCGATGGCGGCGCCGAGAAGAGCGCGACGCTGGCCGGGCCGGTGACCTACGAGCGCGGCGGCGGCGTCGCCGGGCGCCGCGACCGCCTGGTCGTGGAGCCCGACGGCAAGGCGAAGCTCACGGTCCAGACCGCGACGAAGTCGATCCAGCTCAGCGACGCCGAGCTCGCCGACCTCCAGCGCGAGCTCGCCAAGGCGGACCTGACCTCGCTGCCCGCAGACTCCACCAGCAAGACGCCCGTGCCCGACACGTTCGGCTACCGCGTGACCTACGACGGCACGACCGTCACCGCCGACGACCCGGCCATGCCCGACAAGCTGCGCGGGCTGACCGCAGGGCTCGGCGCGCTCGTCGAGCGCTACGCCAAGTAGACCCCGTCGAGGCCGAGCCAGCCCGCGAGCAGCTCGAGCTCCTCGCGCAGCGCATCGGCCGTCGCGAGCGGCGCGGCGGGCTCGAGGTGCACCGCGTGGGCGCGCAGGAGGCCGGCCTGGCGGTCGGCCTTGAGATCGACACGCGCGGCGATCCGGTCCCCGAGCAGGAACGGCAGCACGTAGTAGCCATAGACGCGCTTGGGCTTCGGGACGTAGATCTCGAGGCGGAAGCGGAAGTCGAACAGCCGCTCGACGCGGCTGCGCTCCCACAGCAGGTTGTCGAACGGGCCGAGCAGCGCGCGGGCGTCGACGCGCCTGGGGATGCGGGCGTCGCGGTGCAGGTAGGCCGGCCGGTCCCAGCCCTCGACCTCGATCGGCAGCAGCTCCTTGGCCTCCACCAGCTCGGCGAGGCGCGCGCGGAAGCCGGCGACCGGGAGCCGGAAGTAGTCGCGCAGCTCCGGCTCGGCGGCCACGCCCATCGCGATCGCGGCGAGCCGGATCAGCTCGCGCTGGGCGTCCTCCTCGCTCGGGGTCGGCGCGTCCAGCACCGCCTTCGGGAGCACGCGCTCGGGCAGGTCGTACATGCGCTCGAAGTTGCGCCGCCGCGCCGAGGTGACCTCGCCGCTCCAGAACAGCAGCTCGATCGCCTTCTTGGACTCCGACCAGTCCCACCACGGCCCCGAGGGCCGCGGGCGCTCCTCGGCGAGGTCGCGGGCGGCGAGCGGGCCCTGCTCGCGCACCTGCTCGAGCACCTCGCCGATCAGCTCGGGCCGCTCCTCCGCGACCCGCCGTATCCCGCCCCACGCCTCGTCGCGGGCGCGCGCCATGCGCCAGCGCAGCAGCGGGTGCAACTCGACGGGCAGCAGGCTCGCCTCGTGGCCCCAGTACTCGAACAGCCGCCGCGGCGCGTAGTGCGCGGCGCGGTCGAGCGCGTCACGGTCATAGGCGCCGAGCCGCGCGAACCCGGGTAGGTAGTGCGCGCGCGAGAGGACGTTGACCGAGTCGATCTGGATCAGGCCGACGCGGTCGAACAGCCGCCGGATCGCGCGGCCGTCGTGCCGCCGGGGCTCGGCGAAGCCCTGGGCGGCGAGCGCGACGCGCCGCGCCTCGGCGGCGGAGATGCGGACGCGTGGCACGCGCGCATCATGCCGGGGCGGCTACAGCGCCGTCGTCACGGGTCCGGAGCGCTCGCGCTCGGCCTCGTAGGCGCTGATCTCGTCGTCGTGCTCGAGCGCGATCGCGATGTCGTCGAGGCCCGCGAGCAGGCGCCGGCGCGTCTCGGCGCCGATCTCGAACGGGACGGCGCGGCCGTCGAAGCGGACCTCGAGCGCCTCGAGGTCGATCTCGGCCTCGCCCGCCTGCATCAGCGCCTTGACCTCCTCCTCGGGAATCGCCACCGGCAGCAGGCCGCACTTGGTGCAGTTGGAGAAGAAGATGTCCGCGAACGAGGCTGAGACGACGGCCTTGAACCCGTAGTCCTCCAGCGCCCACGGGGCGTGCTCGCGGCTCGAGCCGCAGCCGAAGTTCGGCCCGGCGGCGAGGATCGGGTTGGGCGGCAGGTCCCAGCCGTCCTCCTTCGCCCAGTCGTAGAAGAGGAACTCGCCGAAGCCGGTCCGCTGGACCCGCTTGAGGAACTGCTTGGGGATGATCTGGTCGGTGTCCACGTCCGCGCGGTCGAGCACGGACACGGCGCCGGAGATGACCTTGACGGGCTCCATCAGCTCCACTCCCTGATGTCGACGAAATGGCCTTCGATGGCGGCGGCGGCGGCCATCTGCGGCGAGACGAGGTGCGTGCGCCCGCCGCGGCCCTGGCGGCCTTCGAAGTTGCGGTTCGAGGTCGAGGCGCAGCGCTCGCCCGGCTGGAGGATGTCGGGGTTCATCCCCAGGCACATCGAGCAGCCGGCCGAGCGCCAGTCGAAGCCGGCGGCGCGGAAGACGTCGTCGAGCCCCTCCGCCTCGGCCTGGAGTGCGACGGGCTGGGAGCCCGGGACGACCATGGCGTTGACGCTGGAGGCGACCTTGCGGCCCTCCACGAGCGCGGCGGCGGCGCGCAGGTCGCCGATGCGCGAGTTCGTGCACGAGCCGATGAAGACGCGGTCGAGGTGGATGTCCTCCATCCGCGTCCCGGCCTCGAGGCCCATGTACTTGAGCGCGCGCTCGTCGCCGTCGGACTGCGGGTCGGGCACCGCGTCGGTGACCGGCACGACCATGGCCGGGTTCGTCCCCCAGGTCACGAGCGGCGACAGCGCCCCCGCGTCGACGGTGATGTCGCGGTCGAAGGTCGCGTCGTCGTCGGTGCGCAGCTCGCGCCAGCGCTCGACGGCGGCGTCGAAGTCCTGCGGTGCGCCCGGGCGGCCCTCGAGGTACTCGAAGGTCGTGTCGTCCGGGGCGATCATCCCGGCGCGACCGCCGCCCTCGATCGTCATGTTGCAGATCGTCATGCGGCCCTCCATCGAGAGCGCCTCGATCGCGGGGCCGGAGTACTCGACGACGTGGCCGGCAGCGCCGTCGGTGCCCATCTGCCCGATCGTGCCGAGGATCAGGTCCTTGGCGGTGACGCCGAAGCCCGGCTCGCCCTCGTAGCGGATGCGCATCGACTTGGGCTTGCCCTGGGCGAGGCACTGCGTGGCGAGCACGTGCTCGACCTCGCTCGTGCCGATCCCGAAGGCGAGCGCGCCGAAGGCGCCGTGGGTGGCGGTGTGGGAGTCGCCGCAGACGATCGTCATGCCCGGCTGCGTGACGCCGAGCTCGGGCCCGATCACATGGACGATGCCCTGGCGGTCCGAGCCCATCGAGTACAGCGGGATGCCGAACTCCTCGCAGTTGCGCTCGAGCGTCTCCACCTGCACGCGGCTCAGCTCGTCGCGGATCCGGGCCGCGACCGGTGTGCCGTCGGTCGGGACGTTGTGGTCGGCGGTGGCGAGCGTCCGGTCGGGACGGCGGACGGGCCGGCCCTCGAGCCGCAGCCCGTCGAAGGCCTGCGGGCTCGTGACCTCGTGGACGAGGTGCAGGTCGATGTAGAGCAGACCATCGGAGACCTCGTGCAGGGCCCAGATGCGATCGAAGAGCGTCTGGCTCATGAGCGGCGCAGCCCTGCCGACACGACGGCGAGCAGGACCGCTTCCTCCTCTCCTGGATTCTCGAAGTGATGGGAAAGATCGGCGTCGAAGGTGACGCAGTCGCCCGCTTGCAGCTCGCGGCGCGTGCCGTCGCAGACGAAGGTCACGCGCCCGCGCTGGACGAGGCTCGTCTCGCGCGCGCCGGGCTCGTGCATCGGCGGGTCGCCGGGGCCGCCGGTGCGGGCGCCGGGCTGCACGGTGTGGCAGGAGACCTCGGCGCGCTGGCCGGGGAGCGGCGGGGTGAGGATCTCCCAGCGGTGGCCGTCGGCGCCGCCGCTGCGGCGCTCGTTCGGCCGCACGACGCTGACCGTGCCGCCCTCGTCGAGGCGCAGGAGCTGGGAGAGCCGGAGCTCGAGCCCGGCGGCGATGCGGCCCGCGATCGTCAGCGTCGGGCTGGTCTCGCCGCGCTCGACCTGCGAGAGCATCGGGGCGGAGACGCCCGAGCGCTCGGCGAGGTCGCGCAACGAGAGGTCCATCGACTCCCGCAGGGCGCGGACGCGCGGTCCAACCGGTGTGCCTACCTCCATACGAGCGTACGTTATCGCATACGGACGGCAGCGTGCGGCCCTCGTACCCTCCCCTCATGCCCATCGCGCGCCCCGACGTCCTCGTCCTGGCCGGCGGCGGCACCCTCGGCGAGGCCTGGATGCGCAGCCTCCTCGACGGCGCCGGAACGGCCGCCGGCATCGACTTCCGCGAGTGCGAGTACTTCGTCGGCACGTCCGCGGGCTCGATCGTCGCGTCGTTCCTCGTCGCCGGCCGCGCGCCCGACTCAGGCGCCGAGGCGCGCGTCGCCAAGGACTGGGCCGAGGCGGCCGAGAGCAACGAGAAACGCAGTCGCTTCCCCACCCTCGGCAGGCTCACCGCCGCGGCCGCCGTCCCGCTCGCCCCGATCGCGCTGGCCACGGCCACCCCCGGCGGCGCCGTCGTCCGTGCCGCCGCGCTCAAGGCCGTGCCCGGCACGAAGCGCTCGATGCCCGGGCTCGGCCGCCTGGTCGACGCGGAGGGCGCGCGCTTCGACGGGCGGCTGCGGATCGTCGCGGTGGACCGGCGCAGCGGACGCCGCGTGGTCTTCGGCGCCCCCGATGCGCCAACCGCGACCGTCGGGCAGGCGGTGCTCGCGTCGTGCTCGGTGCCCGGCATCTTCGCGCCGGTGCAGATCGGCGACCGCGAGTACGTCGACGGCGGCGTGTGGAGCCCGACGAACCTCGACGCGGCGCCGGCACGCCGCGGCAGCGAGGTGCTGTGCCTGAACCCGACCGCGTCGCTCCCCCACGGCCGCGGCCGCGCGCTGCGCACGTTCTCGCGCTCGGCGGCGGCCGCGGAGACGCTCGCGCTGCGGGCGCGCGGGGCGACGGTGCGCACGATCGGCCCCGACGCCCGCTCCGCAGAGGCGATGGGCGTGAACCTGATGGACCGCGGCCGCGTGGCGCAGGTGCTGGCCGCCGGCTACGCCCAGGGCAGGGCGCTGGCGGCGTGAGCCACCAGGAGGTCAACAAGGCGCTGTGGGACCGGACGGCCGGCGAGTGGGTCGAGCCGGCCAGGGTCGACTGGGCGAGCCCGGATCCCTGCTGGGGCATGTGGCGCGTCCCGGAGGCCGAGATCGGCGCGCTGCCCGACCTCGACGGGCTCGACACGATCGAGCTCGGCTGCGGGACCGCCTACTTCTCGGCCTGGCTCGCCCGCCGCGGCGCGCGACCGGTCGGCATCGACCAGTCGACCGCACAGCTCGCGACGGCGCGCGCGATGCAGGCCGAGCACGGCATCGAGTTCCCGCTGATCGAGGCCGACGCCGAGAACGTCCCGCTGCCCGACGCGAGCTTCGACCTCGCGCTGTCGGAGTACGGCGCGAGCCTGTGGTGCGAGCCGGCGCGCTGGATCAGCGAGGCCGCGCGGCTGCTGCGCCCGCGCGGCCGGCTCGTGTTCCTCACCAGCTCGCCGTTGATGACGCTCTGCTCCGCGCCGGATGCCGAGTTCGCGACCGACCGCCTCGCCCGGCCACAGTTCGGCCTCCACCGCGTCGAGTGGAACGACGCCGACGGTCCCTCCGTCGAGTTCCACCTCCCGCACGGCGAGATGATCAGGCTGCTGCGCGAGACCGGCTTCGAGATCGAGGCGCTGCACGAGCTCCAGCCCGCCCCCGACGCCCCGGCGCGCTTCCCACACGTGACGCTCGAGTGGGCGCGGTCGTGGCCGTCGGAGGAGATCTGGGTGACGCGGAAGCGCTGACCTACGGGGTCGGCGTGAGCTCGGCCTCGGCCGCCTCGGCGGGCGGCGCCTCGGCCGCGGCGAGCACCCGCCGCTCGGCGTTGGAGAGCGCGCGCACGTAGGCGAGCGCGGCCGCCTCGATGATGTCCGTCGAGACGCCCTGGCCGGCCGCGGACTGGCCCGCGAGCTCGAGCACGACGCTCGCCTCGCCGAGCGCGTCCTGGCCGCCGGTGACCGAGCCGATGTGGAACTCGCGGAGCTTCGCCTCGCGCTTCGCGGCGGCGTTGATCGCGCGGAAGATCGCGTCGACCGGGCCGTCGCCGGTGAAGTTGCCCTGCACCAGCTCGTCGTCGGGCGTCCGCAGCTCCACGGTCGCGTGCGGCGGGCGGCGGGAGGAGGCCTCCACGTCGAACCACTCGAGCGTGTAGGAGCGCATCTGGTCGCGCAGCTCGTCGGTCACGAGCGCCTCGAGGTCGAGCGCGGTGACCTGCTTCTTCTTGTCCGCGATGTCCTTGAAGCGCTTGAACGCGGTGTTCAGCGTCTGGCCGGAGACCTCGAACCCGAGCTCCTCCAGCGCGCTCTTGAGCGCGTGGCGGCCGGAGTGCTTGCCGAGCACGATCGAGTTCGCGTCGAGCCCGACGGTGGTCGCGTCCATGATCTCGTAGGTCGAGCGCTCCTTGAGCACGCCGTCCTGGTGGATGCCCGACTCGTGGGCGAACGCGTTGCGGCCCACGATCGCCTTGTTCGGCTGCACCGTGTAGCCGGTGAGGCGTGAGACGAGGCGGCTGGTGCGCGCGATCTCGCGCGTGTTGACGCCGGTGGTGTAGCCGACGTCGGCGGCCCGCGTGTGCAGCAGCATCACGATCTCCTCGAGCGCCGCGTTGCCCGCGCGCTCGCCGATGCCGTTGATCGCGCACTCGACCTGGCGCGCGCCGGCCTGCAGCCCCGCGAACGAGTTGGCGACCGCGAGGCCGAGGTCGTTGTGGCAGTGCACCGACAGCACGACGTCGCGCAGGTCCGGCACCAGGTCATAGAGCCGGGTCAGGAACGCGATGTACTCCTCCGGCATCGTGTAGCCGACGGTGTCGGGGATGTTGATCGTCGTGGCGCCCTCGTCGATCGCGATCTGCACGACCTCGGCCGTGTAATCGACATCGGAGCGCGTGGCGTCCATCGGGGAGAACTCGACGTCGTCGACCAGCGCGCGGGCGTGGGCGACGGCGGCGCGCGCCTGGCCCTTGACGTCCTCGCGGGTCGAGGCCAGCTGGTGCTCGATGTGGATGTCCGACGTCGACACGAAGGTGTGGATCCGAGGTCGCGCGGCGTCGCGTACCGCCCCGTAGGCGGCGTCGATGTCGCCGACATGAACGCGGGCGAGGCCGGCGATCACCGGGCCCTCGACCTGGCGGGCGATCGCCTGCACCGCCTCGAAGTCGCCCGGCGAGGCGATCGGGAAGCCGGCCTCGATGATGTCCACTCCCAGCCGCGCGAGCTGGTGCGCGATCTCGAGCTTCTCGGTGGTGTTCAGCGAGATCCCGGGCGACTGCTCGCCGTCTCGCAGGGTGGTGTCGAAGATGAAAACGCGGTCGTCGCTCATGTCATTCCTCCTGTTGGGCTGCTCCTAGGTCTCCGTTGGGTTTGCGGCTACGCGGCCGCCACGCGCTATTCCCCCCGAGGGGGGAGGAGGAGAAGGAGGAGGTGCAGCCGGAATGACATGCGAGGGCCAGCGTACCAGCGGTTGCGCGATCGGGGAAACGGGCAGGCCGGGCCGATGTTCCTCTTCTTCTCCAACCGCCTCGGCTGCTTCGGCTCGCTGCTCATCTCGGCCGCCATCACGCTCGTCCTCCTGCTGCTGCTGAACGTGATCTAGGCCTCGAGCCGCCTCAGGACCAGCCTCAGCACGTCCCGGCGGCTGCGCGCGCCGTGGTCGGCGGCCATGAAGCGGTTCCCGATCCACAGCGAGAACGCGATCATGGAGCGGGCCTCGACCTCGTCCTCGTCGGCGCAGAAGCCGCGGAACAGCGAGCGTAGGTAGTCCATCCGCCGGTTGTCGACGCGGCGGAGGCGCTCGGCGACCCGAGCGTCGCGGCGCGACCAGTCGCGGATCGCGAGGTCGGTCGTCAGCAGCTCGTCGCCGGCCCCGGCGAGCGTGAACAGCCGCCGCAGCCCGGCCCTCGCGTCCCCGCCCTCGGCCTCGACGCGCTCGATGACCTCATCGATGCTCGTCTGCTCCCACGTATCGAGCATCTCCTCGAGCAGCGCCTTGCGGTCGGCGAAGTGCCAGTAGAAGCCGCCCTTGGTGACGCCGATCGCCTTCGAGAGCGGCTCGATCCGGACGGCGTCCGGGCCGCCCGCGGCGAGCGCGCGCAGCCCCTCGTCGATCCACCTGGCGCGGGGCGTGCGAACGGGAGCCACGTTCTATACGGTACCGTATGGATCGTGACGCTTCCCCCAGGCCAACGAGAGAGGGAGGGCTTCCCGCGCTTCGGGACGCACCTCGGCCGACCCGCGCCCGCGGTCCCCGCCGACCCCGTGATCAAGATCGACGGCGCCGGAGTCGAGCCGTTCGCGCTGCCGCTGGCGAGGCTGGCGACGCTCCCGCGCCGCGAGCTCACCGCCGACTTCCACTGCGTCGCCGGGTGGTCGGCCACCGGCCTGCGCTGGGAGGGCGTCGCGTTCCAGGCGTTCTTCCGCGCGATCATCGAGCCCGCGCTCGACCCGGACACGACGATCACGCACCTCGGCTTCGCCGGTCTCGACGGCCACCGCTCGGTCGTCGCCCTCGAGGACGCGCTCGCCGACGACGCGTTGATCGCCGAGCAGCTCGACGGCCGCCCGCTCGATTCCGACCACGGCGCGCCGGCGCGGCTCGTCAGCCCCCGCCAGTACGGCTACATCAGCACCAAGCACCTCTGCCGCATCGAGCTTCACAGCGGCGCGCCGACCGAGATCCACGCCGCGCATCCGGTCAGCCGCGTCGTGCTGCACGGGCCGTTCATCAAACCCCATCCGCGAGCGCGCGTCTGGGAGGAGGAGCGCCATGCCTACATGCCGCCGCGCCTGCTGCGGCCCTTCTACCGGCTCACGATCCCGTTCGGCGTCCGCCTCGGCCGACGATGAGACTCCCTGAGACCACCCACACCGCCCGGCCCTGGCGGATCCACGAGATCATCCCCGACTTCCGCCTCGAGGACGTGTGGGCGCTGCCGACCCCGGGCGGCCCGGGGGACTTCCCCCGGCTGGCTCAGCAGTTCGCCGCGGGCGACCCGTCCCGCTTCTCCTCGCCCGCCGTCCGCACGCTCTTCGCGCTCCGGTGGAAGATCGGGGCACTGCTCGGCTGGGATGCCCCGCGCGCGCCGACGCTGCGCGACCGGCTACCGGCGGATCTGCGCGACGGCCCGTCCGGGCCGAGCTTCGACGCGCTCCCCTTCACCTCGCTCTACCTGACGGGCGACGAGTGGGCGGCGGAGATCGCCAACCGCACCATGCGCGGCGTCATGCACATCGGTTGGGTCCCCGACGGCGCGGGCGGCTACCGCGGCGAGATGGCCGTCTACGTGCAGCCGAACGGACGCTTCGGCAGCGCCTACATGGCCGCGATTGCGCCGTTCCGGCACCGCATCGTCTACCCGCCGATGCTGCGCGAGATCGGCCGGCGCTGGCGCGCCTAGTCCTCGGAAGCCTCCCAGCCGTCGAACTCGCCGCCGTGGCGCTCGGCGAGGTCGTGGAAGTGGCTGCGGAAGCCGGTGACGTTGTCGCGGTCGACGCGCAGGTCGCGGGAGGCGCGGATCGCCCACGGCTCCTCCTCCCCCGTCGCCTCGAAGCCGACGACCTCGTAGCCGGCCTCCTCGAGCTCGGAGCCGGCGGCCTCCGCCTCGCGCTCGCTCGGGAAGGAGAGGTTGACGCGGATCTCGCGCGGCTCGGCGAGGTCCGCCCCGTGCTCCTCGAGGGTCTCGAGAATCTCCAGGTCGTGCTCGTCGGGCGGCCCGCCGTCGGAGAGGATCTCGAATTCGGACTCGTCGTCGGCCATTGGGCGAACTCTGCCCGACCGGGCGGCGGTACACACCCGCGAATCAATGCCACAGCGGTCGAGATCTTGATTATGGTCGGCCAATGTCGTTCCTGGATGAGCTGGACGAGCTGGCCGACGAGGTCCAGGAGGACGTCCAGGAGCTCAGGAACCGGGCGGTCAAGCTGCTGGAGGCGCATGTGCGCGAGCACCCGGAGCGGCTGTTCAAGCTGCTCCGCACCGTCAAGCCCGTGCTGCTGCGCCACAACCTCGCGATCGTCACGCGCTACCACGACGTCACCGAGGTGCTCGGCCACGACGAGGCGTTCTCGGTCCAGCCCTACCGGGAGAAGATGGTCCGCCTCGCCGGCGACTTCATCCTCGGCACCGACGACTCGCCGCGGTACGAGCGCGACGTCTCGATCCTGCGGCTCGCGGCGCCGCGCTCCGACGTGCCCGCGCTGGCCGGGTTCGTGAACGAGACGGCCGAGGCGCTGGTGGCCGAATCAGCCCCCACCCACCGGATCGACGTCGCCGACCTCTCCAAGCGCGTCCCCGCGCGGCTGTTCGGCCGCTGGTTCGGCACGCCGGGCCCCGACGAGGACACGCTGATGGCGTGGACGCTGGCGATCTTCGAGGACATCTTCGTGAACGTGAAGAACGACCCCAGGATCTCCGCTGAGGCCGAGACGGCGTCGAAGGCGCTTGCCGCCTACCTCGACGAGGCGATCGCGGCGCGCAGGGCGGGAATGAACGGAGCGCCGCCGACCGACGTCGTGGGGCGGCTGCTGGCGATGCAGGCGACGGAGCCGACGGCGTTCAGCGACGAGGAGATCCGCGTCAACGTGATCGGGCTCGTGTGCGGCTTCGTCCCGACGATCGCGACCGCCACGACGTTCGCGATCGACGCGCTGCTCGAGCGGCCCGAGGCGCTGGCCGGCGCCCAGGCCGCCGCGCGGGCCGACGACGACGACGCCGTGCGGGCGTACATGTTCGAGGCGATGCGGCTCGCGCCCCAGGGTCCCGGGCTGTTCCGCCGCACGCGCACGGACTTCGAGGTCGCCGAGGGCTCGATGCACGCGACGAGGATCCCCGCGGGGACGCTGACCTTCGCCGCCACCCAGTCGGCGATGCTCGACGACGACGTGGTCGACGACCCCGACGAGTTCCGGATCGGCCGCCCGGCCCACCACTACCTGCACTTCGGCGTCGGGCTGCACCAGTGCTTCGGGCGCTTCGCCAACGCGATGCAGATCCCGCTGATCGCCAAGGCCGTGCTGCGCCGGCCGGGGCTCGCCCGGGCCGCCGGTGACGAGGGGAAGCTGGTCAAGGACGGTCCGTTCCCGCAGTCGCTCGTGCTGACCTTCGAGGGGAGCTGAACCGGTGTCCGAGGCCACGATCCAGGCGCTCTACGCCGCGCTCGACCGCCACGACGGCGAGGGCGCCGCCGCGTGCTACACCGGCGACGCGGTGTTCGAGGACCCGGCCTTCGGCCGCCTCGAAGGCGGGGCGGTCAAGGACATGTGGCGGATGCTGGCCTCGCGCTCGGCCGACCTCGCCGTCACGCTCGGGGACCACGGCGTCGCCGCCGACGGCGCCACCGGCTGGGCGCACTGGTCGGCGACCTACACGTTCACCGACACGGGCCGCAAGGTCCTGAACGAGATCGACGCCCGCTACACGTTCCGGGACGGGCTGATCGCCGAGCAGATCGACAGCTTCCCGCTGCGCCGCTGGGGCGCCCAGGCGCTCGGGACCAAGGGCGCGGTGCTCGGCCTGACGCCGCTGCTGAGCCGCGGGGTGCAGAAGCAGGCGCGCTCGAACCTCGACGCCTACTCGCGGGCGAACCCGTAGGCCATGGCGAACGTCGAGGGCAAGGCGACCGCGATCACCGTGGTGACGCCGGTGCGGCACGGCGGGCGCTTCCTGCTCGCGCTCGTCTTCTTCATCGGCCGCCACGTCACGTCCACGCTCGAGAAGCTCCAGCAGCTCTCGTTCATCCACTACGCGCGCTGGGCGGTGATCCGGCGCTTCCCCGACGGCCGCAGCGGTGAGCGGCTCGGCCACACCTACCTGTTCTTCGAGAGCAACTTCAACGGCACCTGGGACCAGTACATCGACGCCTTCTCCGAGGTCGTCCCGAGGCGCATGAAGGGGATCTGGGGCACCTCCTACGGCTTCCCGGGCCCGATCCCCGTCGAGCCGTTCAAGGCCTACATCCGCAAGAACGAGTACGTCGCCAACCACTACTGGTCGGCGTACCCCAAGGCCACGACGACCGAGATCATCTCCGCCCAGCGGGTGGCGAAGGCGCTCGACGACTTCCAGCAGCGCTCCGCCGGCCTCGACCCCGACGCCTTCGCGGCCGCCTACCGCTCCATGCTCACCGACGTCCAGCGCGACCTGTGAAGCACGAGAAGCGCAACCGCTCGGGTCAGGCCTACGGGTTGACGGTGCTGACCCCGATCCTCGACGACGAGGTCAGCGCCCTCGCCGCGCACCTCGACACCTTCGGCCCCGAGGACGCGAGCCCGCTGGCGCGGCTCGCGGCCACCCACTTCGCGCGCTGGGTGATCATCGAGGACGTCGTCTATGAGGGCGGCAGGCAGCGCCGCGACTCCCTGAAGGCCTCGCGGCTGCTGTTCACGAGCAACTTCGACGGCGCGCTCGACGACTACCTGGAGGCGATGCGCAACGACCTCGGCGAGGACGCCGACGCCGTCTGGGGCCACTGTGCCGGCTACCCGGGGCGTGCGGACGCCCCCGCCTTCGCCGCCTACTTCCGCAACCACCAGGTCGAGAGCGCGCTGTTCTTCGGCGCCTACGGCGACCGGACGGTCGCCCAGGTCCGCTCCGACCTCGCGCGGCGCACGCAGCTGATCGAGTTCGCGATGGCGGCGCAGGGCCTGCCGCCCGCCGAGCTCCAAGCGCGCTTCCAGGCGGAGTTCCCGCGCATGAGCGACGCGCTCCAGCTCGACTCGATCCAGGGCTTCGTGGTCCGCGGCTACCGGCTCCCCTCCGCCGGCTACCTGTTCCTGCGCATCGACGACGCCCCGCGCGCCCGGGCGCTGCTGGCCGAGACGACCCCGGACGTGCTCACCGCCGACCCGTGGGAGACGAAGCCCGAGTCGGGGATCAACATCGCCTTCAGCTATTCGGGGCTCGTGGCGATCGGCGTCCCCGGCACGTCGCTGGCCGGCTTCCCGGAGGAGTTCGCGGTCGGGATGGCGGCGCGCAGCGACATCCTCGGCGACGTCGGCGAGAGCGCCCCGGAGCACTGGGAGGAGCCGTTCGGCCGCAACCAGATCCACGTGCTGGTGATGATCAGCGCGCAGGACCCGGCCGCGCTGGCCGCGCGCGACGCGATGCTGCGCGAGGCGATCGAGCGCCACGGCGGGATCACCGTGGTCGGCTACCAGGCCGGCTCGGCCCTGCCCGGCGGGGTCGAGCACTTCGGCTACGCCGACGGCTTCGCCCAGCCGTCGATCGAGGGCAGCGGCGTCGACCCGCTCCCCGGCCAGGGCGCGCCGCTGAAGAACGGCGGCTGGCGGCCGATCCGGGCCGGCGAGTTCATCCTCGGCTACCACGACGAGGAGGACGCGATCCCCGCCGCCGCGGCGCCCGACCAGCTGACCGCCAACGGCTCCTACCTCGTCTACCGCAAGCTCCGCCAGCACGTGGCGACCTTCCGCCGCACGCTCGCCGACGCGGCGCAGCACTACCCGGGCGGCGAGGAGATGCTGGCGGCCAAGCTCGTCGGGCGCTGGCGCGACGGCACCCCGCTCGACCTCTCCCCCGACCGCCCCGACCCCGCCGTCGTCGGCGACGCCGCGCGCAACAACGCCTTCTCCTACCGCGACGACCAGGACGGGCTGCGCTGCCCCGCCGGCAGCCACATCCGCCGCGCCAACCCGCGCCACGGCCTGCCGTTCGAGGGCAAGCTCGTCAACCGCCACCGCCTGATCCGGCGCGGGATCCCCTACGGCGACCCGCTGCCGCCGGGCGCCGAGGACGACGGCCAGGACCGCGGCGTCGTCTTCATGTGCCTGCAGGCGAGCATCACGCGCCAGTTCGAGTTCGTGCAGGCGCAGTGGTTCAACGACGGCAACGGGCTGCACCTGGGCGACGACGAGGACGTGCTGATGGGCCGCCACGACGGCCCGCCGCCGCGCAAGATGACGGTCCCCGGCACCCCGCCCGCCCTGCTTCGTGGGCCCGCTGTCGCGCGTCGTCACGGTGCGCGGCGGCGAGTACTTCTTCACGCCCGGCATCAACGGGCTGCAGCATCTCGCGGCGCTCGACTAGGCCGCCACCGCGACGACCGAGACACCCGGGACCTCGTAGCCCGCGCCGGCGCGGAACGGGCGCCAGGGCGGCGCCGACCGACTCGGCGACCGCGGCGCGCTCGCGCGCGGAGAGGCCCTGGAGCACGAGCGCCAGCGGGCCCGAGGCATCGGCGTGGATCGCGAGGTACTCGTCCACGTCGGGGAAGCTGAAGCGGCTCGTGACGTCCTCGACGCGCACGTCGGCGAAGCCGGCTCCCTCGAGCAGTTCGCGCACCTGCTCGGCGTCGCCCAGGCTGAAGGGCCCGGGGGCGGTCGGGTCAGGCGGCGGGATGTGGCCCGCGCGGACCAGCGCGGTGACGAGGGCGGCGAAGAACGGGTTGCGGTCGAGGCCGCCCCACACGGCGAGAGCGACCAGGCCGCCGGGGCGCAGGACGCGCCGCGTCTCCGCGAACGCCGCCGCCGGGTCTGCGACCAGCATGTAGGCGTAGCGGCAGAGCACGCCGTCGACGCTGTCGTCGCCGAGCTCGATCCGCTCCATGTCGAGGAGCCGGTAGTCGACGTTCCGCACCCCGCGCTCGGCCCCGCGTCGACGCGCGACCTCGAGCATCGCGGCTGACATGTCGCTGCTGATCAGCCGCCCGTCGGCGCCGATCAGCGCCGCCGCGTCGAAGCCGGTGTCGCCCGCGCCGGCGCCGAGCTCGAGCAGGGTCTGGCCCGGCTGCGGCGCGAGCGCTCGCAGCAGCCACTCGCGGACCGGCGTCGCGTTCGTCTCGATGTACTCCCGCCGCCGCTCCCAACCGGGCGCGACCGCCTCGGCGATCTCGCGCATGGTCCGGCGATGCTCCTCCAGCGCCTGGGTGCTCATGTGACGGCTCCTCTCGGCTCGGCTGCGTTCGGGAGCGACGCTACGCGCCGCCGGACGGGCCGCCAATCGGGAGTTCTCCCCACGCCGCGAGCCCGTGCTCCATGGCGAACAGCGCCGCCGCCGCCCGCGTGGAGACCCCGATCTTGGCGTAGGCGTTCTGGATGTGGCGGTCGGCCGTCTTGGCCGAGATCCCGAGCGCCCGCGCGACCTGCTTGGTCTGCAGCCCGCGCGCGAGCAGCCCGACGACCTCCGCCTCGCGCTCCGTCAGCCCGGCCGGCCGATCCATTCGCGGCACCGGACTGCCCGCCGCCTCGAGCACCGCAGCGACCGCGGTGACGTCGAGCCGTCCGGCGCTCGCCTCGCGCCCCAGCGTCTCAGCCGCCTCGGCGGGTGACCGCGCGCCGCGATGCGCTCGCGGCTCGGTCATGGCGCAGTAGGCGTCGGCGGCGGCGAGGACACGGGCCGGCAGCGACAGCGCGCCGGCGGCGGCCCCGCGGTGATACCCGGAGCCGTCGAGGCGCTCGTGGTGGGCGGTGGCGACGGACGCGAGCGCGGAGAGGAACGGGGAACGAGCCAGCACGCGCTCGGAGTGGTAGGCGTGCAGGCGCACGCGCTCCCACTCGTGCCGGCGCCAGCGGGCCCGGCTTGTGCCAGATCCGCAGCGGGATCGCGACCCGCCCGAGGTCGTGGACGAACGCCGCGCGGCGCAGCGCCCGCGGGTCCAAGCCCCGGCGCGCGGCGGCCGCGCCCGCGACCTGCGCGACCCCCGCCGAGTGGCCGGCCAGGTACGGCGAGGCGAGGTCGGCGAAGTCGCCCATCGCCGACAGCGCGCGGTCGATCGCCTCGCCCTCGAGGCGCAGGCCCGGCGCGGGCTCGGCCGCGAGCACGCGCTCCCACGCCGAGCCATCGGCCGTCCCCGCGAACATCTCGTCGATCCCGTCGGCGAGGCAACCGGCGACCCGAGGATCGAAGGCGTGGCCGGCCCGGCTGCGCACGACCTTCGCCGCGACGTCAGGGCCGGCGATCATGCGCTGGACGGTCGCGTCGCGGGCGACGTGGGCGATCCGCACGGCGAGCGGGATCTCCTCGCCGCGCGCGAGGCCGAGCGCGCCCTTGCCGTCCCAGCGCTCGCTGAAGCCGGCGAACAGCCCCTGGACGGCGGGCGCCAGGCCGAGCCGGTCGGTCAGCATCGTGGCCACCTCGCACGCCGCCTCGACGTGGCGCCGGTAGGCCCCGACCGCGCGCGGCAGCTTGCGGGCGACCCCCAGTGCCGCCCGCGCCGGCCCCTCCGGCGGCACCAGGGCCCGCAGCGTGGCGAGCGCGGCCTGCCGCTGCGACCCGAACATGGCGGGCCCCAGGTGCTCCAGCACCCCCGACTCGCCGAAGAGGTCGGCCGCGACGTGCGCGTCCGCGGTGCAGCCGACGTGGAACAGCAGGCACGCGTAGTAGGTCTGCCGCTCGGTTTCGGCGTCGGCGCCGAGCCGCTCGGCCAGCCGCATCCCCACCAGCGTGCTCTCGAGCCCGTGCTCGAGCGGGAGCCCGGTGGCGAGGTCCGTGGCCAGTGACAGGGCCGCGATGACCTCTGCGGCACACACGCGCTCCCCGACCGGGGATGCGTTCTCCGACACGCACCGACCGTACCGGCTACGCCACGGAGCGCAACCTCCGTCGCGGCTTGGTGTCGCGCAGCTCGCGCACGACGGCCTGGACGAGCGCCTCGGACTCGTCGCGGCGGCCGTCGGTGACCGCGCCGACGATCCCGCGCTTGCGCGCGATCAGCTCGATCATCGTCTCGTCGATCGTCTCGGCGGCCAGCAGGTACCAGGCCGTCACCGCGTCCTCCTGGCCGATGCGGTGGCAGCGGTCCTCGGCCTGGTCGTGGATCGCGGGCGTCCACTCGAGGTCGAGGAAGGCGACGTTGGAGGCGCGCGTGAGCGTGATCCCCTGCGCGCCGACGCGCGTGGAGCACAGGATCAGCTGCGGGCCGTCGGGGTCCTGGAACGCCTGCACGGCGGCCTCGCGGGCCTGGGCGGAGTCGCGGCCGAGCAGGTGCGCGGCGTCCGGGAAGCGCTCGACCAGCAGGTCCTGGACCTCGCGGTGGCCGGCGAACACGACGAGCGGCTCGTCGGAGGCGAGGAAGTCCTCGATCCAGGCCAGCGCCGCGCCGAGCTTGCCGCGCGCGGCCAGCCGCTTGAGCGCGTTGAGCTGCGCCAGCCGCTCGGCCCGCAGCGCGGCGGCCACGCGGCGGTCGAGCTCGGACAGGTCGAGCGGCTGCTCGCGCAGCCAGGCGATCACGTCCTTCTCGGCCAGCCGGTACTCGCGCTCGTTGCCGAGCGCGACCGGCACCACGACCTGGCGCTTGCGCGGCAGCTGCGGGAGCACGTCGGCCTTCAGGCGGCGCACGAAGCACGAGCGCCGCAGGTGCCAGTGGATGCGCTCCTCCGCCCCGTTGCCCTGGAAGCGGCGGGAGAAGCGGGCGCCGGAGCCGAACTCGCCGAGCCGGCCGAGCACGCGCAGCTGGGCGATCAGCTCGTCGGGGTGGTTCATGACCGGCGTGCCGGTGAGCGCGAGCCGCAGCGCGCCCTCCGGCAGCCCCTCGGCCAGCCGCCGCACCGCGCGCGTGCGCTTGGCGCGCGGGTTCTTGACGTAGTGGGACTCGTCGAGCACGAGCGCGCGCGGCTTGGCGAGCGCCAGCCGGGCGCGGTGCGCGACCACGATCTCGTAGTTGAGGATCGTGATCTCGGCCAGCGGCGGCGTGGTGCCCGTGCCCGACACCACCTTCACGGAGCGGTGCGGGAGCCAGTGCTCGGTCTCGCGCAGCCAGTTGAGCTTCAGCGAGGCCGGGCAGATGACGACGGCGGGGTAGGCGTCGTCGGCCTCGATCGCGCCCAGCGCCTGGACGGTCTTGCCGAGCCCCTGCTCGTCGGCGAGGAAGGTGCGGCGCGCCTTGAGCGCGTAGGCGATCCCCGCGCGCTGGAACGGGCGCAGCTCCCCGCCCAGGACGGACTCGATCTCCAGCGCCGGCCCGTCGTGGGCGCGCGAGCGGCGGACGTCCTCGATCGCGACGTCGTGCTCCAGCCGCAGGCGCTCGAGCACGTCGGCGGCGTTCGGCGCGACCTCGACCTTGAAGGTGCGCAGGTAGTGCTCGAGCGGCTCGAGCAGGTAGGGGTCGACCGGCAGCGAGCGACCGTGCGCCTCGCAGGCGGGCAGCGCGAGGAAGGCGGGGATCGTCTCCGGGTCCCAGTTGACGTCGAGCTTGAAGCGCGGCTCCCCCACGCTGTCGATCAGCGACAGCGTCGCGGGCGCGGGCTCGAGCCCGACCCTGAGGCGGTGCGCGCAGCGCAGCGCGCGCTCGTCGAAGCGCGAGCCCGGCAGCTCGCCGAGCGCGATCGCGACCTCGGCCGTGAACGGCAGCCACAGCCGCCCGCCGGCGCTCTCGGCCAGCGGCGCCAGGTCGTCGTCGAGCTCGCCGGCGATCGTCTCGAGGATGAAGCGCCCCGTGCCCAGCCGCTTGCCCGCGCCGACGCGGCCGACCCAGCCGTCGGTGGCCTGCGCGAGCCAGCGCTCGACGTCGGGCGCGACCTTGAGCCACGGGTGGCGCTCGATCACGCCCTTCACGTAGGGCGCGGTCTGGTCGGCCTGGAGCGCCCACCACTCCTTCGCCTCCCAGTCGAAGCGGCGGCCGGGGATCGCCCGCACCTCGTCGACCACCTCGCGGCGATAGGGGAAGGCGAAGACCACGGACTCGTGGCCGTAGCGGTCGACGCGGAGCTCGACGTTGTGGACGGGATCGGCTTCGCGCACGGGAGCCTTCAGGCTAGATGGCGGTCCGTACGCTCCCGCGGCGATGGGCCTGCGCCGCTATCTCGAGCTGCTCCGCACCCCGGGGGTCACCCCGCTGCTGCTGTGGGCGTTCCTGGCGCGGATGCCGTACGCGGTCTTCTCGCTCGCGCTGATCCTGCTGCTGCGGTCGGAGGGCTTCGACTACGCCGAGGTCGGGCATCGTGCTGGCGGCGTCGGGGCTGTCGGCCGGCGTGTCCGCCCCGCTCTACGGCCGGCTGATCGATCGCGTCGGGCAGACCCGCGTGCTCATCCCGACCGCCGTGCTCGCCGCGGTGGCGGAGATCGCGCTCGTGGTCGCGGCGCTCTCCGGCGGCGGCACCGTGCTGCTCGCGCTGCTCGCGGTCGCCGGCGGGGCCACGATCCCGCCCGTCTCCGCGTCGCTGCGCACGCTGCTGCCCGGGCTCGTGGGGCGCGAGCGGCTCGACACGGCCTTCGCGTTCGACGCGCTCCAGCTCGAGCTCGTGTTCATCAGCGGGCCGCTGCTGGCCGCCGCGATCGCCACGCTGCTCTCACCCGCGACCGCGGTGCTGACCGCCGCGGCGATGCAGACCGCGGGCGCGCTCGGCGTCGCCGCGTCGCCCTCCTCCCGGCGCTGGCGGCCGGCGCCGCGCGAGCCCGGGGCCTCCTGGGTGGGCGCGCTGTCGAGCCCGGGCCTGCGCACGCTCGTGGCCTCGCTCATGATCACGGCGGTCTCGCTCGGGGTGCTCGAGATCTGCATCCCGGCCTTCGCCGAGGAGTACGGGTCGCGCAGCGACTCCGGCTGGCTGTTCGCGCTGTGGGCCCTGGGCTCCCTCCTCGGCGGGCTCTGGTACGGCGCGCGCCGGTGGCGCAGCGGGACGCTCCGGCGCTTCTTCTTCGTCTCGTCGATCATGGCGCTGGGGCTCGCGCCGCTCCCGCTCGCGGGCTCGCTGCCCGTCTTCGCGGTGCTGCTCGTCGTCGCGGGCCTCGGCCTCGCGCCCTCGACGGCGGTCTGTTACTCGTTCGTCGGGGAGCTGGCGCCGGAGGGCGCGGTGACCGAGGCCTACGCGTGGCAGATCGTGGCCTACGTGGGCGGCTCCTCGGTCGGCGCGTGGCTCGCGGGCGTGGTCATCGACGCGGTGGGCGTCGCGACGGCGCTGGCGTGTGCGCCGGCGGCGGCGGGGCTGGGGCTGCTGGTGGCGGTGGCGGGGCGGCGGTCGTTGACGGCCGCGCGTAGCGAGCGCGGCGCCCGCCTAGCGGGCGCGGACGACGAGCACCGGGCGCTCGGAGAGGTGCACCAGCTTGTGCGCCGTGGAGCCGATCAGCGCGCCCTTGAGCGGCGCTTCGCCGTAGGAGCCGGCGACGATCATGCGCGCGTCGTGCCGGTCGGCGAGCTCGACGAGCCCGACGCTCGGCACCGCGTTGGCCAGCTCGCCGCTGCTGGTGACGCCGGCGGCCTCGGCCAGCGCCTGCGCGTCGCGCAGGTGGCCCTCCCCCAGCTCGCGCAGCGCGGTCAGCATGTCGGCGACGTCCCCGCCCGCCGGGTTGGACCAGTAGGCGAAGACGAAGATGACCTCGGCGCCGAGGTCGGACGCGAGCGACAGCGCCTCGGCGGCGGCCGCCTGCGCGCCCGGGGTCCCGTCGTAGCCGACGAGCAGCGGACCGGGCATCAGGCCACGCCCGCGGTCTCGGCCGGGGTCGGCGGCGGCTTCTCGAGCGAGCCCGGGTCCGCCACCTCGAGCTTGCGCTGGAAGAACTCGCGGTGCCCGGCGGAGTACCAGATGAGCATCAGCACGACGCCGAACAGCATCAGGCCGAGGCCGATGACGAGCGGCGGGCCGATGCCGAACCAGGAGTCGCCCGACTCGGAGTTCTCGGGCTTGGAGAGGTCGATGCATCGACTTGATGAGGACGTAGATGAGGATCAACCCGCCGAGCATCGGGCGCCACGCCGACGAGGACGAAGTTCTTGGCGCTCTTGACCAGCTCGCGGCGGTAGTACAACGTGCACGCGAAGCCGGTGATCCCGTAGTAGAAGGCGATCATCAGGCCGAGCGCCGCGATCGAGTCGTAGAGGATGTTCTCGCTGATCAGGGTCAGCCCGACGTACCACAGGATCGAGAAGGTGCCCATCAGGATCGTCGAGACGTGCGGCGTCAGGTAGCGCGGGTGGATGACCCCGAGGCTCTCGGGCATCGCCTTCGCCCGCGCCATCGACAGCGACGTGCGCGCGGTCGGCAGGATCGTCGTCTGCGTCGAGGCGGCGGCCGACGTGAGCACGGCGATGACGACGATCTTGTCCAAGGGCGTACCCAGCACCTCGGCGCCCAGCAGCCCGAGCGTGTCGCCGGACTCGTCGGTGGCGATCGCCTCCGCGCCGGCGAACGCGACGGCCGCGGTGGCGACGAGCACGTAGATGCCCACCAGGATCACCGTGCTGGCGATCGCGGCCTTGCCGGGCGTCGTCCCGGAGTCGGTCGTCTCCTCGTTGACGCAGACCGTGCTGTCCCAGCCCCAGTAGATGAACACCGCCACCAGCAGGCCCGCCACCAGGCCGTCCGTCGAGCTGATCGCGAACGGGTTGAACCAACTCAGCTCCGGGTTGATCGAGCCCTCGAGCGCGTCGCCGGCGTAGACCTTGTAGAGCGCGACGAACGCGAACAGCGCGAGCGTGATGACCTCGGCGCCCAGCAGGCCGACCTGGGTGCGCGCCGACAGCTCGATGCCGATCACGCAGATCGCGGTCATCACGACGATCCAGATGATGCCCACGAACGTCACCGCGAACGTCGATTCCGCCGCGCTCTCCCAGCCGACGAGCAGGAACCCGTAGAGACCGGCGATCTGGGCCAGGTTCGCCATCACGATGATGTCGGCCACGATGATCGCCCAGCCGCCGATCCAGCCCGCCCACGGGCCCATGGCCCGCGTGACCCACGAGAAGGTCGTCCCGCAGTCCGGGTCGGCGCGGTTCATGTAGTAGTAGGACGCGGCGATGAAGAGCATCGGCAGGAACGCCAGGATCAGGATCGCGGGCGCCTGCACCCCGACGGCGGCGACCACCAGGGCCAGCACGGCGGCGAGCGAATAGCCCGGAGCGGTCGACGCGACCCCGATCACGACGCTGGAGACAAACCCCAGCGCGTCTGCCTTCAAGCCCTTGCTCTCAACCACTCGAGTCGCCATGGCGGCGAACCTATAGGGAGAGCAGGACGGTTGTCCATGTTGGACTACGAGACTGTGCGTTCTGTAGGGTCGCGTGCTCAGTGGACTCAGGGGAGCCCGACATCCGCCTCGAGCGGGTCACGAAGCGCTTCGGCGACATGACGGCGGTCGACGCACTCGATCTCGAGATGCCGCGCGGCGCGTTCTACGCCTTGCTCGGCCCGTCCGGGTGCGGGAAGACCACCACGCTGCGGATGATCGGCGGCTTCGAGGAGCCCACCGACGGGCGCGTCTTCCTCGGCGGCGACGACGTCACGGAGCGCCCGCCCTACAAGCGGGACGTCAACACCGTCTTCCAGTCCTACGCGCTCTTCCCCCATCTGAGCGTCGAGAAGAACGTGGCGTTCGGGCTCGAGCGGAGCAAGGTCGACAAGGGCGAGGTCCGCACGCGAACCGGCGAGGCGCTCGAGCTGGTGCAGCTCGGCCACCTCGGCAAGCGCAAGCCCGGGCAGCTCTCCGGCGGACAGCAGCAGCGCGTCGCGCTCGCCCGGGCGCTCGTCAACCGCCCGCGCGCCCTGCTGCTCGACGAGCCGCTCGGCGCGCTCGACCTGCGCCTGCGCAAGCAGCTCCAGATCGAGCTCAAGCGCATCCAGCAGGACGTCGGCATCACCTTCGTGCACGTCACGCACGACCAGGAGGAGGCCATGACGATGGCCGACACGATCGCGGTCATGCACGACGGCAAGATCGAGCAGGCCGGCGGCGCCGCCGACCTCTACGAGCGCCCCCGCACGGAGTTCGTGGCGAACTTCCTCGGCGTGTCGAACCTGATCGACGGCAAGCTCGGCGCCAGCCAGGGCTCCCTCTCCGCGGTCGAGACGCACGACGGCGCGCGCCTGCACGTCCCCTCCGACCGCGTCGGCCCGCACGACACCGACTCGATCCGCGTCGGCGTCCGGCCCGAGAAGATCACGCTGCGCGCGCCCGCCAACGGCGCCGCGCCCGACGGCGAGGAGAACTCGCTCCGCGGCACCGTCGTGGTGGCCGCCTTCCTCGGCGTCTCGATCCAGTACCTGGTCAGGGCCGCCGGCGGCGAGGAGCTCACCGTCTTCGCCCAGAACACCGACGGCTCCGAGCCGGACACCTTCGGGCCGGGCCGCGAGGTCCGCCTTACCTGGAACCCTCATCACACCTTCGTCGTCGCTAAGGAGCCAGCCACATGAGTGACCCGCGAATCGAGCGCGCGCTCGAGGAGTTCTTCGAGTCCGAGCGCCTGTCGCGGCGGGGCTTCCTCGGCCGCGCCGGCAGCTCCGGCCTCGCGCTGACGGGGCTCGCGAGCGTGCTCGCCGCCTGCGGCGGCGTCCAGGGCGAGGCGGAGAAGGCCGCGGGCGACAAGCCGGCGGCCGCGTCCGTCAACCACCCGAAGACCGAGATCGGCGACTGGACCTTCGCCAACTGGCCGCTCTACATCGACAAGAAGGTCATCAAGGACTTCAACAAGGAGTTCGGCGGCAAGTGCAAGTACGTCGAGGAGATCAACGACAACTTCGAGTTCTTCGGGAAGGTCCGCCAGCAGCTCCAGTCCAAGAAGCCGATCGGGCGCGACATCGTCACGCTCACCGACTACATGGCGGCCCGTTGGGTGCGCCTGAACTACTCGGAGCCGATCGACAAGAAGAACGTCCCGAACTTCTCCAACCTCGTCGACAACCTCAAGACGATCAACTACGACCCCAAGCGCGAGTACACGCTGCCGTGGCAGTCCGGCGCGACGAGCCTCGGGTACAACATCAAGAAGACCGGGCGTGAGCTGAAGAGCATCAACGACCTCTTCGACCCGAAGTTCAAGGGCAAGGTCACGATGCTCTCCGAGCCCTACGACTCCGCCTCGGCCGTGCTGCTGGGCGAGGGCGTCGACGCCTCGAAGGCCTCGCTCGACCAGCTGCTCGGCGCGATCGAGAAGATCGACAAGGCCAACCAGCAGGGTCAGTTCCGCAAGTTCACCGGCAACGACTACACGCAGCCGCTGGCGAAGGGCGACATCTGGGTCGCGCTCGCCTACTCGGGCGACATGGTGCAGCTGCAGTCCGACAACCCCGACCTGCGCTTCACCTACGCCGAGGAGGGCTGCCCGCTCTTCACGGACAACATGATGATGCCCAAGGGCGTCGAGCACGCCTACGCGGCCGAGACGATGATGAACTACGTCTACGACCCCGAGGTGGCCGCCACGATCGCCGCCTACGTGAACTACATCTCGCCGGTCAAGGGCGTCAAGGAGATCCTCGAGAAGAAGGATCCGAAGCTCGCGGAGAACCCGCTGATCTTCCCGCCGGACGAGATCGCGGCCAAGCTGCACCCGTACCCCGCGCTCTCCCCGAAGGACGAGCAGACGATGCAGGAGGCCATGGCGAAGGTGACGGGCGCCTAGCGATGGACGCGGTGGGCTGATGCTCCGGCTGTCGCTGCGGCGGCGCCGTCAGCTGCTGCCCTGGCTCTTCCTCGGGCCAGGGCTGCTGTGGCTGATCGTGTTCTTCGGCCTCCCGCTGGTGAACCAGATCAACGTGTCGCTGCAGTCGGGCGACGCCGAGACCGGCTACGTGTTCGACTGGGCCTTCAGCACCTACACGGAGGCGATCAAGGACTACCACGTCCAGTTCATCCGCTCGATCGGCTACGCGGCGACGGCGACCGTGCTGTGCCTGATCATCGGCTTCCCGCTCGCCTACTTCACGGCGTACAAGGCCGGCCGCTACAAGAACCTGATCCTGCTGCTGATCATCCTGCCGTTCTTCACGTCCTACGTGCTGCGGACGGTGGCCTGGCAGCTGATCCTGTCCGACAGCGGGTGGGTGGTCGAGCGCATGCGCGAGGTCGGGCTGGTGGGCGACGACGGGCGGCTGCTGGCCTCGCGCACGGCCGTGATCGCGGGCATCACCTACAACTTCCTCCCGTTCATGATCCTGCCGCTCTACGTGTCGCTGGAGAAGATCGACCGGCGGCTGATCGAGGCGGCGACCGACCTCTACGCGAGCCGCGTGACGGCGTTCCGCCGCATCACGCTGCCGCTCGCGCTGCCCGGCATCTTCGCCGGCTCGCTGCTGACCTTCATCCCGGCCACGGGCGACTTCATCAACGCCGCCCTGCTCGGCACGCCGCGCCAATACATGATCGGCAACGTGATCCAGGCGAAGTTCATCACGATCCTCGACTACCCCACCGCGGCCGCGCTCTCGTTCATCCTCATGACCTTCATCCTGATCGGGATCTTCATCTACTCCAGGGTGCTGGGGACCAGCAACCTCACCGAGGCGGCGTTCTAGGTGGCCTCGCGGGGCGACAAGGTCCGGTCGTGGGGGCTCGCCGTGTGGTCGGGGCTCGCGCTGCTCTACCTCTTCATCCCGATCTTCATCGTCGTCCTGTTCTCGTTCAACGACAACAAGGGCCGCTTCAACTTCACGTGGCAGGGCTTCACGCTCGACCACTGGAAGGACCCCTTCGCCAATCCCGACCTCGCGATCGCGCTCAAGAACTCGCTGCTGATCGCGCTCTGCGCCACGCTGCTCGCGGTCGCCCTCGGCACGTTCATGGCGCTGGCGCTCGTGCGCTACGGCTTCCGTGGCCGAGGCGTCGTCGACCTGCTCGTCTTCCTCCCGCTCGCGACCCCGGAGGTCGTGCTCGGTGCCGCGCTGCTGGCGCTGTTCCTGACGATGGCGGTCAACACCGGCTTCGCGACGATCGTGATCGCCCACACGATGTTCACGATCTCCTACGTGGTGGTGACCGTGAAGGCGCGATTGGAGGGCATGGACCGCCACATCGAGGAGGCGGCGATGGACCTCGGGGCGACCGAGTGGGTGACGTTCCGCAAGATCACGCTGCCGATGATCGCCCCGGGCGTCGCGGCGGCCGCCCTGCTGGCCGCCGCGATCTCGATCGACGACTACGTGATCACGAGCTTCAACGCCGGCCAGACCCAGACGTTCCCGCTCTTCATCTTCGGCGCGACCCGGCAGGGCGTGCCGCCGGAGGTCAACGTCCTGGCCACCGGCCTGCTGCTGGTGGTGCTGATCCTGATGGCGCTCAACGTGATGCTGCAACGGCGGCTGGCGGCGCGCGAGATGCGCCGCGACATGGTCGACGAGCAGGAGTCGGCGGCGCTCGTCCCGGCTCGTGGCTAGCCGCCGCACCGGCCTCGTCTACGACGAGCGCTGCTTCGGCCACCGCAACCCGCCGAGCGGGCCGTCGTGGCTCGCGGTGCCGCCGTTCGAGCGGCCGGAGCGGCTGGCGGAGACGTTCCGCGCGCTCGAGGGCTCCGGCATCCTGCGCCACGTCGTCCGGCTGCCGGCGCGCAGCGCGCCGCGGACGGCGCTCGAGCTCGTCCACGACGCCAGCCACGTCGAGCGGGTGCTGTCCGAGCCGCGGGCGCTGACCCAGCTCGATCACGAGGCATGGATCGGGCCGGGCAGCGGCACCTCCGCCCTGCTCGCGGTCGGCGGGATGCTGGAGGCGATCACGGCCGTGGTGGCCGGCGACATCGACAACGCGTTCGTGCTCGCCCGGCCGCCGGGGCACCACGCCGAGGCGGGCCGCTCGATGGGCTTCTGCCTCTTCAACGCGACCGCGGTGGCGGCGCGCTGGGCGCAGCTCGCGCGCGGCGCGGCGCGCGTCGCCATCCTCGACTGGGATGTCCATCACGGCAACGGCACCGAGGCGATCTTCCGCGACGATGGGACGGTGCTGACGATCTCGCTGCACCAGGACCGGCTCTATCCGTACGACACCGGCGGGGTCGACACCTCCGACGAGGCGAACGTCAACGTCCCGCTGCCCGCGGGCACCGGCGACGCGGGCTACGCGCTCGCCTTCGAGCGCGTCGTCGAGCCGGCGATCCGCGCCTTCGGGCCCGACCTGCTGCTGATCGGGGCGGGCCAGGACGCGGCGGCCAGCGACCCGCTCGGGCGCATGGCGGTGACCGTGCCGGGCTTCCGGGAGTGGACCGAGCGCGCGGTGGCGCTGGCGGAGGAGTGCTGCGGCGGGCGCCTGATCGCCTACCTCGAGGGCGGCTACTCGCTGCGCCACCTCCCGGCCGCCAACCTGGCGATCCTCGAGGCGCTGGCGGGCCGGCCCGCCAGCATCGCGGGCGACCCGGTGGGCTGCGACGTGCCGGAGGGGCTGCGCGACATCGAGCGCGCGGCGGTCGAGGCGGCGGTGGCGTGATGGTGCACGACGCGCACGGTTGGTGGATCGCGGAGGCGGGCGCGCCCGCGCCGGTGCCGGCCCTGAGCGGCGACGTCGACGCCGACGTCGTGATCGTCGGCGGCGGCTACACCGGGCTGTGGACGGCGTGGGAGATCGCGGAGGCCGAGCCGAACGCGCGCGTGGTCGTGCTCGAGGCCGAGCGCTGCGGGATGGGCCCGAGCGGGCGCAACGGCGGCTTCCTCTCCTCGCTGTGGCTGTACCTGCCGCTGCTGCGCGAGCAGTACGGCGACGCGCGGGCGCGCGAATTGTGCGAGGCGTCGGTGGAGTCGGTGGACGCGATCGGGGCGTGGTGCAAGGCCCAGGAGGTCGACGCCTGGCACCGCGAGGCGCCCCACCTCGTGGTCTCCTGCGCCCCGCGCCAGGACGGCGCGAGCGCGGGCGCGATCACCGGCGACGACGTCGTGGCCCTGACGCAGGCCGAGACGCGCGCGGTCTGCGACTCGCCCGTCTTCCGCGGCGGCGTCGCGACCCGCGCCGGCGCGACGGTGCACCCGGCGCGGCTGGCGTTCGGGCTGCGCGAGCGCCTGCTGGGGCGCGGCGTCCGGATCTTCGAGGGCTCGCCGGTGAAGGCGCTGCGCTCCGACCGCGGGCATCCCGACGCGCCCGGCGCCGTCGTGGCCGAGACCCCGGGCGGGCGCGTCCGCGCGGGCGCGGGGGTCGTCGCCGTCAACGCCGCCTCCGGGCAGATCCACCGGCTGCGCAACCGCCTCACCGTGTCCTCGAGCCACATCGTGCTGACCGAGCCGGTCCCGGACGTGATCGAGGCCCTCGGCTGGACCGGCGGCGAGGCGATCACCGACGGGCGCGCGCTGCTGCACTACTTCCGCACCACGCAGGACGGGCGCATCCTCTACGGCTGGGGCGGCGGGCGGATGGCCGCGGGCGCGCGCACGCACGGCCGCATGGACGTCGACCCGGAGGTCGTGGCGCAGACCGAGCAGAGCCTGCACCGCATGTTCCCGGCGCTCAAGGGCCGGCGGATCGACCACGCCTGGGGCGGGCCGATCGACGTCTCCCCCACGCACCTGCCCGCGATCGTCACGCTCTCGGGCGGCCGCGTGTGGGCGGCGTTCGGCTACACCGGCAACGGCGTCGGGCCCTCGCACCTGGCCGCTCGCTCGCTCGCCTCGCTCGCGCTGGGGCGCCGCGACGCCGCCGCCCGCTGGGCCTGGATCGACCCGCCCCCGAAGCGTCGTGCCGCCCGAGCCGCTGCGGGTCGCGGGCGCGACGCTGCTGCGCGCGGCGCTCGCCCGCAGCGAGTCCGCCGCCGAGGCCGGAGGCCGCTCCGACCCGGTCACCGAGGCCCTCGCCGCGCTGCCGGCGAAGCTCGGGCTGCACATCGTGCGCTAGTACGGGCCTGCCACGGGGCGAGCCTGCGGCCGCGTCTGCCAAGGTGAAGGGATGCCGACTCCTCCCCGCAGCGTCAAGATCCCCGAGAACGAGCGAGGTGGCTGGTCGTCCGAGCGCCCGCGCCGCCCGGGCGAGCCGGAGCGCCCGCCGCGCCTGGCCGACGTGAGCGTGCGCGGCCGCGTCCTGGCCCCCAGCGACCGGCTGCGCTACGCGCCGGGCAGCCTGCTGCTGCTCGTGGGCGCGGACGCCCCGAACGTCGAGGCGCTGGCCGCCCGCGTGCTCGAGGACTCCAGCATCCTGCTGTCGCTGGCCAAGCTGCGCGGAATGCTCGAGGGCCGCGTGCCCGAGGGCGAGGTCGACGAGAAGGCGCGCGCGCTGCTCGACGCCACCGCCGCCAAGCGGCTCGCCTCGGGCCAGACGGTCGTGATCGCGTTGGAGAGCCTCGACGCGATCGAGCGCGAGCGCTACGTCCGCGCCGCGCTCCCCCATCGCCGCCCGCGCCACCTGATCCTGGTCGAGACCGGCAAGGCCAACGTGGCCGAGGAGGACCGCGGCACGCTCGACGCGCTGCGGACCGCCCTCGACGCCGGCGAGATGGGCCAGGAGGGCTTCGTGACGTCGCTGCGCCTCGGCGGGCGCACCGTCGGCGAGCTCAAGCGGATCGTGTTCGCGCCGCCCCCGAAGGACGACTGAGAGGGAAACGGCGCGGCCGGCGATGAAGCCGTCCGTCGCCGCGATCTGATCGACCAGCGCCTGCGGCACCGGCGCGTCCGCGGTGACCGCCATCACGGCGACGGTGTCGCGGTGGCCGTCCTCGCCGGGCGGCGTGCGCCCGACGGCGGCCTGGGAGATGTTGATCCCGTGCTCGCCGAAGGCGGTGCCGACGCGGCCGACCATGCCGGGCAGGTCGGAGTAGCGGAAGAGCGCGAAGTGCGCGTCGTCGAGCTGGAGGTTGAAGCGCTGGCCCCAGGCCTCGAGCAGGTGCGGGCGGTGGAGCTGGCCGAGCGTCGTGCCGACCACGCGGGAGCCGCCGACCGTGATGCGGACGAGGTCGGTGAAGTCGCGCGCCACGAGCTCCTTCGTCTCGGCGACCTCGATCCCGCGCTCCGCGGCCAGCGAGGGCGCGTTGACGAGGTTGACCTCCTCCTCGGTGTGGCCCGCGAGCACGCCGTTGAGCGTCGCCAGCGTGAGCAGGCGCGTGTCGCGCCCCGCCAGGTGGCCGAGGTACTCGCACTCGACGCGGGCGATGTCGCCGTCGGCGAGCGCGGTGGCGAGGCGGCCGAGGCGCTGCACGAGCGGCAGGTAGGGCCCGAGCACCTCCATGTCGTCGGCCGACACCGCGGGGATGTTCACGGCGGTCGAGACGACGCCGCCGGTGAGCGCGGCGACCACCTGCTCGGCGGTCTGGACGCCGGCGCGGTCCTGGGCCTCGGTGGTCGAGGCGCCGAGGTGCGGGGTGACGACGACGTTGTCGTAGCCGTCGAACAGCGGGTAGTCGGTGATCGGCTCGGCCGGGAAGACGTCGAGCGCGGCGCCGGCGACCTTGCCGGAGTCGAGCGCGTCCTTGAGCGCCTCGTCGACCAGCAGCTCGCCGCGGGCGCAGTTGATGATGCGGACGCCGTCCTTCATCTGGGCGAACGCCTCGGCGTCGAGCCAGCCGCGCGTCTCGGGCGTCTTGGGCAGGTGGATGGTGATGAAGTCGGCCTCGCGGTAGACGTCGGCGCTCGTCTCGGCCTTCTCGGCCCCGAGCTCGCGGAAGCGTTCGGCGGAGACGAACGGGTCGTAGGCGAGCACGCGCATGCCGAAGCTCTGCGCGCGGGCGGCGACGAGCTGGCCGATGCGGCCGAAGCCGAGCACGCCGAGCGTCTTCTCGTAGACCTCGACGCCGCCGAACTTCGAGCGCTCCCACTTGTGCGAGGTGAGGCTGGCGTGGGCCTGCGGGATGTTGCGCGCCAGCGAGAGCATCAGCGCGACGGTGTGCTCGGCGGCGGCGACGATGTTGGACTGGGGCGCGTTGGCGACGATGATGCCGCGCTTGGTGGCGGCCTCCACGTCGACGTTGTCGACGCCGATGCCGGCGCGCCCGATCACGCGCAGGTTGTCGGCGCGGCCGATCAGGTCCGCGGTCAGCTGCGTCGCCGAGCGGATCAGGATCCCGTGGTAGTCGCCGATGCGCTCCGCGAGTTGCTCGTCGGTCCAGTCGATGCCGACGTCGACCGCAAAGCGCTCGCGCAGCATGTTCACGCCGGAGTCGGCGATCTTCTCCTTGACGAGGACCTTGTACTGCTGCTCGAGCACTAGCCGGAGGGCGCCGCGACGACGCCGGCCTCGACGAAGACCCGCTGGGCGGCGCCGACGCCGGCCCCGTGGTCGACGTCGTAGCCGAGCTGGGAGAGGGCCATCTCGAGGCCCGACAGCGAGGTCAGGATGTCGAAGGCGCCGAAGTAGCCGCAGTGGGCGATCCGCAGGATGCGGCCCTTGAGCTGCTCCTGGCCGCCGTTGGCGGTGATGCCGAGCTTGCGCAGGGCGCCGGGGAGCTTGGCGCCGTCGATCGAGTCCGGCAGCTCCACGGCGGTCACCACGGTCGAGCGCTCGTCGGCGTCGCCGTAGATGTCGAGGCCGATCGCGGCGGCGCCGGCGCGGGTGGCGCGGGCCAGCAGCGCGTGGCGGGCGAGCACGTCCTCGATGCCCTCCTCGCGGATCATGTCGAGCGCGATGTCGAGGCCGATGAAGAGCGGCACGGCGGGCGTGAAGGCGCTGTTGCCCTTGGCCTGGGCCTTGGCGTTCTTGCCCCAGTCGAAGTAGTAGCGGAATTGGGCCCCACCCACCCTGCTGGCGGCGTACTCGAGCGCGCGCTCGGAGACCGAGGCGAAGCCGAGCCCGGGCGGGCACATCAGCGCCTTCTGGGAGCCGGCGACGACGACGTCGATGCCCCACTCGTCCTGGCGCAGCTCGGCCGCGCCGAGGCCGGAGACGGCGTCGACGGCGAGGATCGCGTCGTGGGCGCGGGCGACCTCGGCGATCGCGGCGACGTCGTGGACGATGCCGGTCGAGGTCTCGCTGAGCGTGGCGAAGACGACCTCGATGCCGTCGTTCTCGCGTCAGCAGGCGGTCGATCTCCGCGGGGTCCAGGCGCTCGCCCCAGCCCGGCTCGTAGCGGACCGTCTCGCCGCCGAAGGCCTCGGTCAGCTCGATCCAGCGCTCGCCGAACTTGCCCGCGGCGCAGGCGAGCACCGGGGCGCCGGGGCGCACGAGGTTGGCGGCCGCGGACTCCATGCCGCCCGACCCGCTGGCGGCGAAGGCCAGCACGGGGTTCTCGGTCTGGAAGACGTAGGGCAGCTTCGCCAGCACCCGCTCATAGAGCTCGACGAACGCCGGGGCGCGGTGGTAGAGCATCGGCGCGGCCATCGCCTGCGACACGGCAGGCGGAACGGGCGTCGGCCCGGCGGTCATCAGGTACTGCTTGACGAAAGGGTTCGGGGTCACGCGCGAAGAGGTTAGCCGGACGCCCGTCGCTGTCGTTCAAGCTCGTTCTCGAGGCTCCGCTGAAGTTCATCAACCGTGTAGCCGGCGGAGATCAGCACGATCCAGACCAGCGCCGCGAGCGCGCTCAGCGCCACCGCCGCGATCGCCAGCACGAGGCCGGCCTTGCGCTGCCCGGCGCGGACGTCGACGCGCGCCCGGACGGCGCAGATCCACCCGGTGACGCCGAGCGGCAGCGAGAACGGGAACGCCAGCCCGAGCGACAGCACCAGCAGCGCGATGCTCGCGATCCCGGACACGATCGCGGCGATCGCGAGCCCGTTCGTGCCGGTCTCGGCGGGCCCGCGGACGAAGGTCGGGCGCTGGGACGGCTCCGGCTCGCGCGGCTCCGGGGCGCCCGGGGCCTGCGGGGGCAGCCAGCCGCCGGGGAGGTGGTCGGGAGCCATGGCCCGATTGTGGCAGCGGGACCTCTCGCGCCCTGGAACTCGTAGGAGGAACATGGTGTCCATGGCGGTCCCGGCCTTCCGGCCTCCCGAGCCGACGCTCAGCCGGGAGCGGGTCGACGGGCCGCCCTCCGCGCCGGAGCGGCGGTTGGTGAAGGGCGCCCAGCGGGGGTCGGCGGAGGACTTCGAGGCGCTGTTCGCGCTGCACTGGCCGCGCGCCTACCGCGCCGCCTGGCTCGTGGTCCACGACGCCGCGGCGGCGGAGGACATCGCGCAGGAGGCGTTCATCGCGGCGCTGCGGGCGCTCGACCGCTTCGACCGCCGCCGCCCGTTCGGGCCGTGGCTGACCCGGATCGTGATCAACCGCGCGATCGACTGGGCGCGCGCCCGGCGCCTGCAGGCGGTGCCCTCGGAGACGGTGGCGCCGGCCGCGCCGCCGGAGGAGGGGTGGTCGGAGGAGATCGTGACCGCCCTGCGCGCGCTGCCGGTCGACCAGCGGGCGGTCGTCGTCCTGCGCCACGGGCTCGGCTACACGCCGGGCGAGATCGCGCGGATGCTCGACCTGCCGCGCGGCACGGTCAACTCGCGGTTGCGGCGAGCGCTCGACCGTCTCGGGGAGGAGCTCGATGACGCCTGAGCGCCTCGACGAGCTGATGCAGCGCCCGGCGCCCGGCGAGGACGCGGCGCGGGAGCGGGCGCGGCTGCGGATCGCCGCGGAGTTCGAGCAGCGGCCGGTGCCGCTGGTGCGGCGGCCGCGTGGCCGGCTCGTCGCCGCGCTCGCGGCGGCGGCGGTCGCGCTGATCGCGGCGCTCAGCCCGCCGGGTGACGCGGTCGCCGACTGGGTCCGCACCGCCGTCGGCCTGCGGCCGCATACGCCCGCCGGCGGCATGCCCGCCGCCGACCGGCTCCCCTCCGGCGGGCGGCTGCTCGTCACCTCCGGCGGCACGGCGTGGATCGTCGAGGCGAACGGCAAGCGCCGGCGGCTCGGGGCGTGGACGGGCGCGTCGTGGTCGCCGCACGGGCGCTTCGCGGTCGTCTGGCGCGAACGCCGGCTCGCCGCGGTCGATCGCCGCGGGAACGTGCGCTGGTCGCTGCTCGCGCCGCGGCCGGTCACGAACGCGCTGTGGTCGCCGAGCGGCTTCCGGGTCGCCTACCGCTCGGGCCAGGACCTGCGGGTGGTCGCCGGCGACGGCACCGGCGACCGCGTGCTCGATCCCGGCACGTTCCGGCCGATGGCGTGGAGGCCCGGCCCCGCCCACGTGCTCGCCTCCGTGTCGGGCGCGCACGTCGACATCGTGGACGTGGACGGCGGCGCCCGGCTCGCCCGCATCCGCCTCCCCCACGTCCCGCACGAGATCGCGTGGTCGGCCGACGGCCGCCGGCTGATCGTCAACCTCCACCGCTCCCTCGCGATCTACGACGCGAGCGGGCGCCGTACCGGCCGGATCTGGATGCCCGGCCGCCGGACCGCGACGACGTTCGTGCCCGCCCGCACCGGCTCGCTCGTGGCGGTGGCGCGGCGCAGCGGCGCGTCGAGCGAGGTGGCGCTGATGGGACCGGGCGCGCGCGACCGCGTGCTGTTCCGCGCCGACGGGCGCTTCTCCCGGCTGCGCTTCTCGCCCTCCGGCCGCTGGCTGCTGGTGGCGTGGCCGCAGGCCGACCAGTGGGTCTTCCTGCGCCCGGGCGCGAGCGGCGCGCGCCGCGTGCTCGCCGCGCCGGGCGTGACGCGGCGGATCGGCTCGCCCGGCTACCCGCAGCTCAGCGGCTGGTGCTGTCCGCCGTGAGCCTGTGGTTCGCCAGCGTCGCCGCGGCGGCCCTGATCGCGGGCACACCCGCCCCGCCGCCCGCCTACGTCGCGCCGTGCCCGAGCGGCGTATCCGGCGGGCTGCCCCCGCACTACGAGCGCGAGAGCCTGCTGGCCGGGCCGCTCGCGCTCTACGGGGTCGCGGACTTCGCGCGCTATCCCAGCCGCTACATCGCCTCGATCCGCACCGGCCTCCTCAACGACCTGCGCGCGCTCCCCCGCCACGACCTCACCCGCCTCGAGCGCGGCTCCCGCCGCCTGCTGCGCGCGGCGCTGCGGACCGCCTCCGACCACCGCTACCCGGGCTTCGAGACGGCCGCCACGGTGCGGGCGGGCGCCGACGTCACGCTGGCCGTCGCGCCGCGGGACCGCGCCCACGTCGGCTTGCTCTTCGACCACCGCGCCTTCCGCCACGCGGACCACGGCTACCGGGTCGCCGACGGCACCGCCGCCGTGCGCCTCCGCGGCTGCACCGCGCCGTACACCCAGTACCAGGGCGGCTTCGTCCTCGACGGCCCGCGCTGCGTGACGCTCGAGGCGTGGATCGACGGCGCACCCGCCCCGGTGCGCCGCGTCGTCTCGTTCGGCTCCGGCGCCTGCCCGGCCTAGAAGTCGGTCTCGATCCAGTCCATGTGCGAGCGCAGCTCCTTGCCCTCGCGCTCGACCTGGTGATCGGCCTCCTCCTTGCGCATGCGCTGGAAGTTCTCCTGGCCCGCCCGGTTCTCCGCGATCCACTCGCGGGCGAACTCGCCCGACTGGATCTCGCCGAGGATGTCCTTCATCGCCTGGCGGGTCTCGGTGCCGATGATGCGCTTGCCGCGCGTCAGGTCGCCGTACTCGGCGGTGTTGGAGATCGAGTAGCGCATCCCGGTGATGCCCTTCTCGTACATCAGGTCGACGATCAGCTTGAGCTCGTGCAGGCACTCGAAGTAGGCGAGCTTCGGGTCGTAGCCGGCCTCGACGAGCGTCTCGTAGCCCGCCTTGACGAGCTCGGACACGCCGCCGCAGAGCACGGCCTGCTCGCCGAACAGGTCCGTCTCGGTCTCGTCCTTGAAGGTCGTCTCGATCACGCCGGCGCGCGTGCAGCCGATGCCGCGGGCGTAGGCGAGCGTCAGCGCCTTGGCGTTGCCGGTCGCGTCCTGCTGGATCGCGATCAGGCCGGGGACGCCGCGCGCCTCGACGTACTGGCGGCGCACGAGGTGGCCGGGGCCCTTCGGCGCGACGAGCCCGACGTCGACCTCGGCGGGCGGGTCGATCTCATTGAAGTGGATCGAGAAGCCGTGCCCGAACAGCAGCAGGTTGCCGGGCGCGACGCCGTCGGCGATCTCGCTCTTCCAGACCTCGCCGTGCTTCTCGTCGGGCAGCAGCACCATCACGATGTCGCCGCGCGAGGCGGCGTCGGCGAGGCCGGTCACCTCGAGCCCGGCGCTGCGCGCCTTCTCGACCGAGGCCGAGCCGTCGCGCAGGCCGACCACGACGTCGACCCCCGAGTCCTTGAGGTTGAGCGAATGCGCGTGTCCCTGGGAGCCGTAGCCCAGGATCGCGACGGTCTTGCCGTCGAGGAGGGAGAGATCTGCGTCGTCGTCGTAAAGCACGGCGGGCAGGCTACTGAAGCGCTACGCGCTGGCGGCCGCGACCCACGTCCGCGCGGGCAGCGCGAGCGAGCCGTCCTCCTGCACGAACGGGAGCGCCTTCTCGCGCACGCTCGCCAGGACGTCGTCGCGCTCGGCGGCGTCGAGCCCGTCGAGCGTCTCGCGGAAGCGGCTCGCGAGCTCGCGCTGCATCGGCGATCCAGTCGTCGAAGGAGGCGAAGGCCTGGATGAAGTCGACGACGTCGACCTCGTGCTCGCCGAAGCCGGCGCCGTTCAGGCGCTCCTCGATGATCCCGTTGCGCGCCCACGCGAACTGCCCCGGGGCGTCGGGGGCGGGCCGCTCCATGTGGCCGCGCGCCACCAGCTCGCCCACCGGGAGCGACGCCCACGGGTTCTCGCCCGGACCCGTCCACGCGGCCAGCGCCACGCGCGCGCCGGGGCGCAGGATGCGCCGGGTCTCGCGCAGCGCCGCCTCGCCGTCGGCGAACAGCATGTAGCCCCAGCGGCACAGCACGCCGTCGAGCGAGGCGGCCGGCTGGTCGATCGACTCGGCGTCGATCTGGCGGAAGCGGACGTTGGTGATCCCGAGCCGCTCTGCGCGCGCCTGCGCGATCGTGATCATCTCGGGCACGAAGTCGGAGGAGATGAGCGTGCCGCCGGGCTGGATCTGCTCGGCGGCGAGGAAGCCGACCTCGCCCGCGGCCGCCGCCAGCTCGAGCACCTCGTGGCCGGGCTGGAGGTCGAGCGCGTCGACCATCCAGACCGACACCGGCATCGTCGCGGCGGCGATGCGCTCGGCCTGGGCGCCCCAGCCGCGCGCCTGCAGACCCCAGCGGGCGCGGCTCTCTTTGCGGTATTCGTCGGGTTCGGTCATGTCAGCTCTCGCCGCAGCAGCTTGCCAGAGGCGGTGCGCGGGAGCTGCGCCGCCATCTCGAACGCCTTCGGGACCTTGTAGCCCGCCAGCCGCTCGGCGCAGTACGCGCGCAGCTCGGCGGCGGTCGGCGCGGGCTCGCGCGGCACGATCCGCGCGGTCACCGACTCGCCCCACTGCGGGTGCGCGCGGGCGAAGACGCCGGCCTCGGCCACCTGCGGATGCTCCTCGAGCACCGCCTCGACCTCGGCCGGCGCGATGTTCTCCCCGCCCGAGACGATCGTGTCGCTCTTGCGGCCGACCACCGTCAGGCGGCCCTCGTCGTCCAGGCGCCCGAGGTCGCCGGTGCGCAGCGTGTCCCACTCCCCCACGACGGTCGGGCCGTTGACGAAGATCTCGCCGTCGTCGGCGATGCTGACCCCGAGCCCGGGCAGCGGCCGGCCCGCGGTCTCGAGGTCGCCCGGCTCGGCGAGGGTGACGGTCGAGCCGGCCTCGGTGAGCCCGTAGGTCTGGGAGACGGGCCAGCCCGCCGCGACCGCGCGGCGCAGCAGGCCGGCCGGGACGGGCCCGCCGCCGAGCAGCACCCGCCGCAGCCGCGGGCCGGGCGTGCCGCCGGCGTCGAGGATGCGGGCCAGCATCGTCGGCACGAGCGAGACGAGCGTGATGTCGCCCTCGCGCAGGAGCCGGGCGACGCGGTCGGCGTCGAACGGCGGCGGCTCGAGCACGACCGTTCCCGCCGCCGCGGCGCTGCGGACGAGCACCATCAGCCCGCCGACGTGCGACAGCGGCATCGGGACGAGCCAGCGCTCGTCGGGGTCGGAGCCGAGCACCGCGCCGGCGGCGCGCACGTGCGCGGCCAGGTGGCCGAAGGTCAGCTCGACCGGCCGCGGCGCCCGCGTCGTCCCGGAGGTGTGGACGACCAGCGCGACCTCGTCCTCGCCGGGGTCGACGAGGTTGAACGGCGCGCCGCCCTCGTCCACCAGCGGCTGCGTGACGAGCACCTCGGCGCCGCGCGCCAGATCGGTGCGCTCGCGCTCGGACAGCCGCAGGTCGATCGGCATGGCGGGCGCGCGCAGGAGCAGGCAGCCGTGGAGCGTGGCCACGAACGCGCGGCCCGGCGGCAGCGCGATCCCGACGCGGTCGCCGGGCCGCACGCCGCGCAGCACGAGCCGCGCCGCCGCGCGCGTCGCGGCCAGCACCAGCTCGTGGTAGGTGAGCCGCTCCTCGGGCGTCTCCAGGGCGACCCCGTCGGGACGGCGCGCGGCGGCGCGGGCGAGCCAGGGACCGATTTCCACAGCACCCAGGCTAATGTCAGGCCCGTGCCCGTCGAATGGACCCCGGCCGGGGAGTACACAGACATCCGCTACGAGGTGGCCGAGGGGATCGCGAAGATCACCATCAACCGCCCCGAGGTGCGCAACGCGTTCCGCCCCGAGACGCTGATCGAGGTCTCCGACGCCCTGGAGAAGGCGCGCGAGGACGGCGAGGTCGGCGTGGTCGTCCTCACCGGCGAGGGCCCCGACGCCTTCTGCTCCGGCGGCGACCAGCGCGTGCGCGGTGACACCGGCTACGTCGAGGGCGGCGCGACGGTCGGCCGCTTCCACGTCACCGACCTGCACGTGCAGATCCGCCGGCTGCCGAAGCCGGTGGTGGCGATGGTGGCCGGCTACGCGATCGGCGGCGGCCACGTGCTGCACCTCGTCTGCGACCTCACGATCGCCGCCGACAACGCGCGCTTCGGCCAGGTCGGGCCGCGCGTGGGCTCCTTCGACGGCGGCTTCGGCGCCGGGCTGCTGGCCAGCCTGGTGGGGCCGAAGAAGGCGAAGGAGATCTGGTTCCTGTGCCGCCAGTACGACGCGCAGCAGGCGCTCGACATGGGGCTCGTGAACACCGTCGTGCCGCTCGACCGGCTCGAGGAGGAGACGGTGCAGTGGTGCCGCGAGATGCTCGCGCTCTCGCCCTTCGCGCTGCGGCTGATCAAGGCGAGCTTCCACGCGTCCGAGGACGGCTGGAGCGGCATCCAGCAGCTCGCCCACGACGCCAACCTCCTGTTCTACGGCAGCGAGGAGGCGCAGGAGGGGCGCGACGCCTACAAGGAGAAGCGCACCCCGGACTTCTCGGCGTTCCCGCGCCGCCCGTGACGGGAGCGAGCACCGCACGCATCTGGTTGATGGCGGCGCGTCCGCGGACGCTGCCCGCCGCGGTCGCCCCCGTGCTGGTCGGCACCGCGCTGGCGGCGACCGAGGACACCTTCAAGCCGCTGACCTTCCTGGCCGCGCTGCTCGGCGCGCTCTTCATCCAGGTCGGCACGAACCTCTCCAACGACTACTCGGACGCGCGGCGCGGCGCCGACACCGAGGACCGGCTCGGGCCCGTGCGCGTCACCGCCGGCGGGCTGGTGCCGCCGCGCCAGGTGCTGGTCGCGACCTACGTGGCGTTCGGGCTCGCCGTGCTCGCGGGCACCTACCTGATCGCGACCGCGGGCTGGGCGCTGCTGCTGGTCGGCGCCGCCTCGATCCTCGCCGGGGTCCTGTATACCGGCGGACCCCGCCCGTACGGCTACGAGGGGCTGGGCGAGGTGTTCGTGTTCCTGTTCTTCGGCGTCGTCGCGGTCGCGGGCTCCTACTACGCGCAGGTCGAGCAGCTCGAATGGGAGGCGCTGGTGCTCGCCGTGCCGGTCGGCCTGCTCGCCTCGGCGATCCTCGTCGTCAACAACGTGCGCGACCTCGAGACCGACCGGCGCGCGGGCAAGCGCACGCTGGCGGTGCGGATGGGTCGCGAGCGCACGCGCGTGCTCTACGTCGTGATGGTGGCGGGCGCGTTCGTGACGGCGCAGCTGCCGTGGCTGCTCGGGTCGCTGTCGCCGTGGCTGCTGCTGTCGGTGCTGGCCGTGCCGCTGGCCGTGCCCGTGATCCGCACCGTCCGGACGCGCACGGACGGCCCGGCTCTGAACGGCGCGCTCGGCGGGACGGGCAAGCTCCAGCTCGCGTTCTGCCTCCTGCTCTCGGCGGGCATCCTCGCGAGCTGATGCCGCGGCGCGTCACCCTGCTCGCGGCGGAAACCGGGCGGCGCCCGTGAGGCTTTCCGTGGAGCCGTGCACGCTGCGCTTCCGGGAGCCGGTGCGGGCGGCCTGGGGTGCGTTGGAGGAGCGGGAGCTGCTCCACGTCCGGCTCGAGGCGGACGACGGGCTCGTGGGGCTCGGGGAGGCCGCGCCGCTGGAACCGTATGACGGCGTCGCGCTGGCGCTCGTGCGCGCCGCGCTCGACGCCTACGCCGAGGTGCTTGCCGGCTGCGACGAGGCGGATGCGCTGGAGGCCTGCCGCGCCGAGCGCGACCTCCCGCAGGCGCTCGCCGCCGTCGACCTCGCGCTGTGGGACCTGGCCGGGCGGCGAACCGGCCGCCCGGTGGCGCAGCTGATCTCGGTCGAGGCGGCGCGCTCGATCCCGGTCAACGCCACGATCGGGGCCGAGGACCGCGCGGGGGCCGCGGCGGCCGCCGCGGCCGCCGCGGCCGCGGACTTCGACACGATCAAGGTCAAGGTCGGGATCGGCGACGACGCCGGCCGGCTCGCCGCCGTGCGCGCCGCGGTCGGGCCGCGCGTGGCGATCCGCGTCGACGCCAACGGCGCCTGGGGCATGGACGAGGCGATCGCCGCCCTCAGCTCGCTCGCCCCGGTCGGCATCGAGCTGGCGGAGGAGCCGGTCCACGGCGTCGAGCCGCTGCGGGCGGTCCGCGCCGAGGTCGACGTGCCGCTCGCGATGGACGAGACCGCGGCCGAGGAGGGCGCCGCGGGCTCGGGCGCGACCGACGCGGTGTGCCTGAAGATCGCGCGCTGCGGCGGCATCACCGGCGTCCTGCGCGACGCGGCCGAGGCGCGCATCGCCGGCTCCGCGGTCTACCTCGCGTCGACGTTCGACGGCCCGATCGGGATCGCGGCGGCGGTCCACGCCGCCGCCGGGCTGACCGCGGGCGGGCCGCTGCCGGCCCACGGCCTGGCCACGCTCGACCTCTTCGCCGAGCCCGGCGAGCGCCTGCGCGCCGTCCGCGGCGCGATCCGCGTGCCCCGCGAGCCGGGTCTGGGGTTCGCATGACCGCGCGCCCGGGCGTCACGACGTGGTACCTCGAGATGACGGACGCGTCGCAGCTGCGCCCCGCCACGCCTGTGGCGGGCCTGAGCGTGGAGCGGATCGATCCTCCGGACCCGGAGCTGAGCGCGCGCATGTACGAGGCGGTCGGCGGCCCGTGGCAGTGGACCGACCGCCTCGGCTGGGACGAGCAGCGCTGGCGCGCGCACCTCGGGCGCCACATGGTCGAGACCTGGGTCGGGCGGCTCGACGGCGAGCCGATCGGCTACGCGGAGGTCTGGCGTGACGGCGACGAGGTCGAGGTCGCCTCCTTCGGCCTCCTGCCGGGGTTCCCCGGGCGCGGCCTCGGCGGCGCGCTGCTCGCCGCTGTGGTCGCCGACGCGTGGGAGCGCGGCGCGCGGCGGGTGTGGCTCCACACCTGCTCGCTCGACTCCCCCGCGGCGCTGCCCTCCTACGAGCGCCGCGGCTTCCGCCGCTACCACGAGGAGGTCGGATGAGCCCGCGCTGGGTCGTCGACGCCTCCAACGTCATCGGCTCGCGCCCGGACGGGTGGTGGCGCGACCGCGCGGGCGCGGCGCGGCGGCTCGTGGCCTCGCTCGACGGGCTCGCGGAGCGCACCGGCGACGAGGTGACGGTCGTGCTCGACGCCGGCGAGCCGCCCCCGGCCGAGCGCGTCGAGGTGCTCGTCGCCCGCCGCCGCGGCCGCGACGCGGCCGACGACGCGATCGTCGAGCTGCTCGAGGAGCGCGGCGGCGAGGACATGCGCGTCGTCACCTCCGACGCCGAGCTCGCCCGCCGGGTGCGCGCGCTCGGGGCCGAGGTCGAGGGCGCCGGCGGCTTCCGGAAGCGGCTCGACTAGAGCGTCGCGAACTGGACGACGCGGCGCCCGCCGATCGGCCGGAACCCGATCCGCTGGTACATCGCGTTGGCCGAGGGGTCCGCGAGGTCGGTGTAGAGGACGACGCGCTCGGCGTCGCGGGCGAGGGCGTCGGCGGTGCAGGCGGCCGTGACCGCGCTCGCGTAGCCGCGCCGGCGATGCTCGCGCGGGGTGTAGACGGGCGCGATCCGCGCGACCCCGGCCACCGCCGGGGTACGGGCGGCGAGCGAGACCGGGAGGCCGGCTTCGTCCTCCCACAGCCACAGCCGCCGGTCGTCCATCCGCTCGCGCACCAGCGGCAGGACCTCGGTCGAGGGCGTCGGCGTCTCCTCCTGGAAGCCCGTGTAGAACCGCACCGCGACGTCCAGGTCCGCGTCCTCCGCCGCGCGGGCGCGCCCCGCGGGCGGCGTCTCCGGGTGCTGGAGCGTGCCGAGCTCGTAGAGGTCGAGCGCGATCGTGGTGGTGCCGAACTGGCCCGTCGCCGCCGTCCACGCCGAGGCGAAGCGCTCGACGTCCCTGACGTCCCCGTTCACCCCCGGTATCTCGGCTCCCGCTGCCAGCAGCGCGGCGACCAGCCCGGCGGTCGCCTCTTCCGGAACGGCGGCGAGCAGCAGCTCGAACGGCGGCGTGCGGAACACCGCGCCGCTCACCTCGCCGCTGTCCTCGTACCACCCGAACAGCATCGGCTCTGCCGAGAAGCGGCGCCCGGCCCGGACGGTCTGCAGCACGGTGAGCGGGATCGTGTGCTCCGCCGGGCTGCTCGTGAGCAGGCCGGAGGCGCGCTCGGCGTATTCCTCGACGTCGCCGGTCAGCGTCCAGGGCACCCTGCGAATCGTGCCAGCTTGCCGTCTACATGCCGTACACGTTCCAGCGCCGCCGCTCGGCCTCGAGCGCCGCCGCGCGCGCCCACGGCGTGTGGAGCGTGTTGTCGCGCTCGAGCCGCATCCTCCGCAGCGTCGCCCGCTCGGCGCGGGCCGCGTGGCGCTCGGGCCCCGGCAGCCGCCACTCCCCCATCCAGGTGAGGGCGGCGCGTCCACGCCGCGCAGTGCGGGTGGTGCGGAACATGGCGCCGAGGCTACTCCCGCCGCGGGCGAGCGCCAACGATTCAGGGCACCGCCGGGTGCGTGCCGACGATCGCCTCCGCGACCGCCGGTGGATCCTCCAGCGCGACGGCGTGGCCGGCGCCCGCCACCACGACGACCTCGGCGTCCGGCAGCCGCTCCGCCATTCGCTCCGCGATCGCGAGGAACTTCGCGTCGCGCGCCCCGACCACGAGCGTCATCGGCATCGTCAGCTCACCCAGCCGATCCCACTGCGGCGGCATCACCCCGGTCCCGAGCCCGCGCAGCTGCGCCGCGTGCTCGGCCGCCGAGCGCCGCAGCCGGTCCGCGTGCGCGAGCGCGGCGACCGCGTCCGACTGGCCCGCGAACAGCGGCTGCGCGGCCCACTCGCGCGCGAACGCCTCGACGCCGATCGCCTCGATCCGGTGCGCGAGCGCGTCATCGGCCGCGCGCCGCGCCGCCCGCTCCTCGTCGTCCGCGAGCCCGGGCGAGGCGGAGACCAGGACCAGCCGAGCGCACCCGCTCCGGGTGCCGCAGCGCGAGCGCGAGCGCGAGCCGGCCGCCCATCGAGTAGCCCGCGAGCACGAACGCCGCCGGGGCGAGCGCCTCGAGCCGGTCGAGCTCGGCCTCCCACGGCCCCGCCCCCAGGTCCGGGGCGAGTGCGCGGTAGCGTGCGCCCAGCGCCCGCCTCACCCCGTCCCAGCTCGCGCCGGTCTGCGTGAAGCCGTGGAGCAGGAGGAGGTCGGCGGCCATGACCTCCTAGACCATGCCAGCCACGGACGCCTACCTCGGCCTGCGCGCCTTCGCCGACGAGCTCGCACGCTGCGGGCTCGAGCATGCGTGCACCTCCCCGGGCTCCCGCTCGACGCCGCTCGTGCTCACGCTCGCCCGCGCGCCGCGCATCCGCGCGACCTCCCACATCGACGAGCGCTGCGGCAGCTTCTTCGCGCTCGGGCTGGCGAAGGCGACCGGCCGCCCGGTCGCGCTCGCCTGCACGTCGGGCACGGCCGCCGCCAACTACGCGCCCGCCGTCCACGAGGCCCACGAGGCGCGCGTCCCGCTGCTCGTGCTGACCGCCGACCGCCCGCCCGAGCTGCGCGAGATCGGCGCCGGCCAGACGATCGACCAGGTCAAGCTCTACGGCGGCGCGGCCAAGTGGTTCTTCGAGGTCGACGACCAGCCGGCCACCCCGGAGCGCATGCGCTGGCTGCGCCAGCTCGCCTGCCGCGCCTACTGGACCGCGCTCGAAGGCCGCCCCGGGCCGGTGCACCTCAACTTCTCGCTGCGCGAGCCGCTCGTGCTCGACGAGCCGCTCCCCGCCGAGGAGCCGGGCGGCGGCGGGCCGGGCCGGCGGGCGGCCGTGGGTCACGCGCCCGCGCTCGCAGCCGGTCGCGGGCGAGGCGCTGATCGAAGGGCTGCGGACCACGCTCGACGCCCACCCGCGCGCCGTGATGGTCGCGGGCCGCAGCGAGCGCGATCCCGGCCTGGGGAAGGCGCTGGCGACGCTCGCGGACCAGCTCGCGCTGCCGCTGCTGGCCGAGCCGCTGTCGGGGGCGCGCTGCGGCCGGGCCGCGATCGCCCACTACGACGCGCTCCTGCGCGACCCGGGCTTCGCCGCCGCCAACGCCCCCGACCTCGTCCTGCGCTTCGGCGACCTCCCCACCTCGAAGCCGCTGCGTCAGTGGCTGCACGGCCTCGACGCGCTCCAGATCGCCTTCGACGCCGAATCCGCGTGGCAGGACCCGGCGGGCCGCGTCGGCACGATCGTGACCGCGGACCCGCGGGCGCTGGCGCCGAAGAAGCCGCGCAAGAACCGCGAGTGGCTCGACCTCTGGCGCACCGCCGACCACCGCGCCGCCGACGCGATCGCCCAGACGCTGGGGGACCTCTCCGAGCCGCGCGTGGCCGCCGAGCTGGGCGTCCGGCTGCCGGGCGACGCGACGCTGGTCGTCGCCTCCTCGATGCCGGTGCGCGACGTCGAGACCTTCTTCCCCGCCCGCGACGCGCCGCCGCGCGTCCTCTCCAACCGCGGCGCCAACGGGATCGACGGGACCGTCTCCACCGCCTTCGGGGTCGCGGCCGCCGGCGGGCCGACCGTGCTGCTGATCGGCGACGTCGCGCTCGCCCACGACATCGGCGGCCTGCTCGCCGCCCGCCGGCTCGGTCTGCCGCTCGTGATCGTCCTGCTCAACAACGACGGCGGCGGCATCTTCCACTTCCTCCCGGTCGAGCGCGAGGGCGCCGACTTCGTGGAGCACGTCGCCACGCCCCACGGGCTCGACTTCACGCACGCCGCCGCGCTCTACGGGCTCGGCCACGTCCGCGTCGAGGACCCGCGGGAGCTGCGCGAGGCGCTCGACGGCGCGCTCGCCTCGCAGACCGCCACGATCCTCGAGGTGCGCACCGAGCGCGCCGAGAACGTGGAGCTGCACCGGCGGGTGTGGGCGGCCGTGGCCGGGTCCGTCCGCACCGGCGCCTAGCGTCCCGGGCATGCAGGAGAGCCTGATCGACGTGGACGTCGAAACCGCCGCGGAGCAGGAGAGCGCGCCAGAGCGGCGCGCGACCTCGAAGAGCATCGGCGCCGGCGACATCGTGCTCGTCGACAAGAAGGGCCGCCGCTTCCACGCGCTCGTGACCGAGCTGGAGCAGACCGGCACCGGCCGCTTCGAGCTCTGCCTGCGCCCGCTCGACTCGCGCATCTCCTACCGCACGGCGACGGTCCGCGAGGTCATCGGCGTGTGGCGGAAGGCGCGCCGGGCGTAACGCCTCACTAGCCTTCGGGGACAGGAGCCCCATGACCGTCGCCACGCTCACTCCCGGCGCCCTCGAAGAGGCGCGCGAGCGCACGCTCAACCTCGTCGCCCCGCTGTCCGACGCGGACGTCGAGACCGCGCACTCCGCGCTCATGAGCCCATTGGTGTGGGATCTCGGCCACATCGCCGCCTACGAGGACCTGTGGCTCGTCCACCGCCACGGCGGCGAGCCGCTGCTGCACCCCGAGCTGGCCGCGATGTACGACGCGTTCGAGACGCCGCGCGCCGTCCGCGGCGACCTCGCCCTGCTCGACCGCGGCGAGGCGCTGACCTACCTCGCGGAGGTCCGCGAGCGCGCGCTCGAGGTGCTCGACCGCACCGGCCCCGCGGAGGTCCACGAGATGGTCCTCCAGCACGAGCAGCAGCACAACGAGACGATGCTGCAGGCAATCGAGCTCGCGCAGCTCACGACCCCGCCCGGCCTCGACCGCGTGGTCCCGGCCCTCGCGCGGGCGAGCCACACCGGGCTCGAGCCGATCGAGATCTCCGGCGGCCCGTTCCTGCTCGGCGCCCCGAACGATCGCTTCGGCTACGACAACGAGCGCCCGCGCCACGTCGTGGACATGCGCCCCTTCCTGATCGGCCGCACGCCGGTCACCAACGCGACCTTCCTGACCTTCCACGAGGGCGGCGGCTACCAGCGCCGCGAGTGGTGGTCCGACGAGGGCTGGTCGTGGAAGGAGGACTACGACATCACCCACCCAGGCGGCTGGGCCGCCGGGCCCGACGGGTGGCGGCAGTGGCGCGTGGACGGTTGGGCGCCGCTGCACCCCGACGAGCCGGTGGTCCACGTCTCCTGGTTCGAGGCGGACGCCCTCGCCAGATCCCTCGGAGCTCGGTTGCCGACCGAGCCGGAGTGGGAGAAGGCGGCGGCCTGGGACCAGGAGCGAGGCATCTCCCTCCCCTATCCGTGGGGCGAGCGCCCCGCCCTCCCCGGCGACGGCCGCGCCAACCTCGACCAGACCGGCCTCGGCCCGCAGCCGGCCGGCTCGCTGCCCGCCGGCGCCGCGCCCAGCGGCGCGCTCGGGATGCTCGGCGACACGTGGGAATGGACCTCGACCCACTTCCGCGGCTATCCCGGCTTCACCGCGCACCCCTACCCCGAGTACTCCGAGGTGTTCTTCGGCGAGGACTACCGCGTCCTGCGCGGCGGCTCGTGGGCGACGCGCTCGAACGTCGCGACGACGACCTTCCGCAACTGGGACCTGCCGCAGCGGCGCCAGATCTTCTCCGGCGTGCGGCTGGCCTGGGACGCCTCGTAGCAGCGTCGTCGACAGCCACCTCGACGGCGACACGCCGCGGACGCTGGCCGAGGACGTGCTCGACGGCCTCACGCGCCCGGCCAAGGAGCTGGCGCCCAAGTACTTCTACGACGCCGCGGCTCGGAGCTGTTCGACCGCATCACCGAGCTCCCGGAGTACTACCCGACGCGCGCCGAGCGGGAGATCCTCAAGGCCGAGGCCGACGCGATCGTGGCCGCGACGCGCGCCGGCGAGCTCGTCGAGCTCGGCGCGGGCACGGCCACCAAGACACGCGTGCTGCTCGACGCGATGGCGCGCGCCGGCACGCTGCGGCGCTACGTGCCGTTCGACGTCGACGAGCAGCTCGTCCGCGACGTCGCGGACGCGCTGGCCGCCGAGTACCCCGGGCTCGAGGTCCACGGCGTGGCCGGCGACTTCGAGCGCCACCTCGACGAGATCCCGCCCGCGCAGCCCGGTTGCCGCCGCATCGTCGCCTTCCTCGGCGGCACGATCGGCAACTTCCCGCCCGGCAGCCGGCGACGCTTCCTGCGCTCGCTCGCGGAGCGGCTGGACGACGACGGCTTCCTGCTCCTCGGCACCGACCTCGTCAAGGACCCGCGCGTGCTGGAAGCGGCCTACGACGACAGCGCCGGCGTGACGGCCGAGTTCAACCGCAACGTGCTGCTCGTCCTCAACCGCGAGCTGGGGGCCGAATTCAACCCCGAGCTGTTCGACCACGTGGCGTTCTTCGACCCGGCGCACGAGTGGATCGAGATGCGGCTGCGCGCCCGCCGCGCACACACCGTCCACATCCCGGCCATCGACCTCGACGTCTCGTTCGCCCGCGGCGAAGAGCTGCGCACGGAGATCTCCGCCAAGTTCACGCCGGAGCGCGTCGCCGCCGACCTCGCGGCCGCCGGCCTTGAGCTCGTCGAATGGCTGACCGACGCTCAGGAGCGCTTCGCGCTGTCCCTGGCGCGCCGGCGGCGGTAGGCGCGCGCGCTCTTCTCCCGCGCGCCGCAGACCTCCATGTCGCACCAGCGGCCGGAGTGGTTCTTGGAGTGGTCGTAGAACGCCCAGCGGCAGCTGTCGCGCTCGCACGCCTTGAGGTGCGCCCAGCTGCCATCGGCGACCGCACCGTGGACGATCGCCACCAGGCGGCCGAGCGCGCCGTCGACACCGCCGGCGGTGGGCTCGAGCGCTGAGCCGCCGCCCGCGCCGCAGCACGGGGTGCAGCCCGGCGCGCTCGCCGGCCTCGTTGATGCGCTCGACCGCCGCATCGTCGCCGGAGAGCATGTCGCGCAGGGCCTCGCGCAGCGCGATCGCGCGCGTGTGGTCCGCGGCGCCGACCGCGGCGTCGCCGTCGAGCAGCGCCGCGTCGGCGAGCCACGCTCGCAGCGCGTCGGCGTCCGGCAGCAGCTCGGGACCCTCGCGGTCGAGGGTGTTGACGAACGCCTGGAGCGTCGCCAGCGGGCCCGGCGCGGGGTCGCGTTCCGCCACGAGGTCGAGTGTACCCCCTATCGGCGTTTACCGGTACATTCTTACGGGCAAAATAGTTTTGATGGTGCAGAACACCCCGACCTATGCGGACGGTGCCCGGCGCGTGGCGCCGCTCGCCATCGCGAGCCTGTTCGACGGCCTGACCTTCGGCGTCCTCGCCACCTCCGCCGGCTTCGGCACGCTGCCCGCGCTGCTCATGTCCGCCACCACCTTCGCCGGCTCGGCCCAGTTCGCCGCCGCCTCGCTGCTCGGCGCGGGCAGCGGCGTGGCGGCCGCCGTGACCGCCGCGGTGCTGCTGAACACGCGCGCGCTGCTGATGGGCGATCTCGGTCGCCCCCGCCCTGCGCGGCGGCCGGCTGCGGCGCTTCGTGACCGCACAGCTCATCTCCGACGAGTCGTGGGCGGTCGGCCAGGTCGAGCCCGGCCGCTGGGACCGGCGGCTGCTCATCGGCGCAGGCCTCGCGCTGTACGCCGCCTGGGTCGGCGGGACCGCGCTCGGCCTCGCGGGCGCCGGCCTGATCGACGATCCCCGCCGCTTCGGCCTCGACGCCGCGTTCTTCTCCGTCTTCCTCGCGCTGCTCACCCTGCAGCTGCGCACGCGGGCGGCCTGGCTCGCCGCGATCGCCGGCGCGGCGGTGGCGCTCGCGCTCGTGTCCTTCACCCCACCCGGCGTGCCGATCATCGCGGCCGCCGGCGTCTGCCTGGCTGGCGCTCGCCGGCGTGTCTGACCCCTGGATGCTGGTCGCGCTGATCGGCGCGGCGACGATCGTGCTGCGCGGCATCGTGCCGGCCGTGCTCGGCGGCCGCCCGCTGCAAGGGCGGGTGCTGGGCGCGATCGAGCTGCTGCCGCCCGCCCTGCTGGCCGCGCTCGTGGCCACGCAGGTCTTCGCGACGAAGAGCGCGCTGGTGCTCGACGAGCGCGCCGCCGGGCTCACCGCCGCGGCCGTCGCCCTGCTCCTGCGCGCGCCGCTGCTCGCGGTCATCGCCGCGGCGGCGTGCACCACCGCGCTGGCCCGCGCGCTGTAGGTCACTTAGAGTCGGCCTGTGGCCGGAGCCCACTCGCCGGAGGCGCTCAGCGCCGGCCGGGCCGCCCTCGCCAAGGGAGCGTGGGAGGAGGCGCGCGCGTGCTTCGCCGGCGACGAGTCGGGCGAGGCGCTCGAGGGGCTCAGCTGGGCCGCCTGGTGGCTTGACGACGTCGAGGCCTGCTTCGACCTGCGCGAGCGCGCGTACCGCCGCTACCGCGAGGCCGGCGACCTGCGCGGCGCGGCGCGGCTCGCACTCTGGCTCGGCGACGACTACCTCGAGTTCCGCGGCGAGCACGCCGTCGCCGGTGGCTGGACGCAGCGGGCCGCGCGGCTGCTGGAGGACCTCGAGCCGGTCCCCGAGCACGGCTGGCTCGCCGTCTTCGAGGCGCACGCCGCGCTCGGCGAGGGCGACACGGCGCTGGCGCAGCGGCTCGCGGGTGAGGCGCGCGAACTGGGCCGGCGGCTCGGCGCCGTCGACCTCGAGATGTTCGCGCTCGCGACCGAGGGCGCCGCGCTGGTGGCGGACGGCGCCGTCGCCGCGGGCATGCGCCGCCTCGACGAGGCCGCCGCCGCGGCGCTCGGGGGCGAGTACGAGGACCTGCGCGCCGCAGGCTGGACCTGCTGCTACCTGATCGCCGCCTGCGAGCGGGTGCGCGACTTCGAGCGCGCCGCCCAGTGGTGCCGGGAGGTCGAGGCGTTCAGCCGCCGCCTCGACATCCGCTTCGTGACGGGGGTGTGCCAGACCCACTACGGCGCCGTGCTCACCTGGCGCGGCGAGTGGGACGAGGCGGAGCGGGTGCTGGTCGCCGCGCTCGAGCAGCTGACGGCGGCGCGGCCCGCGTGGCGCGCCGACGCCGTCGTGCGCCTCGGCGAACTGCGGCGCCGCCAGGGCCGCGACGACGACGCGCTGGCGCTGTTTGCCGAGGCCGAGCGCCACCCGCTCGCCCAGCTCGGGCGCGCGGAGGTAAGCCTCGCCCGCGGCGAGGCGGACCTGGCTCGCGCGGGCCTCGAGCGGATGCTCCGCCGCATCCCCGCCGGCAACCCGGCCGCGCGCGCCGGCCCGCTCGAGACGCTGGTGCGGGCGGAGGTGGCGGCGGGCGACCACGCCGCCGCGGCCGGGCACGCGCGGGAGCTGCGCGCGGTCGCGGACGCGATCGGCACCGCGCCGCTGCTGGCCGCGGCGAGCTTCGCCGAGGGCGTCGCCGCCGCCGCCGCGGGTGAGCACGCGACCGCGCGCGATCGCTACGACGACGCGGCCGAGCAGTTCGCGGCGGCCGGCGCGCCGCTGGAGGCCGCCCGGGCCCGGCTCGGGCTCGGCGAGTCCCTGCGCGCGCTCGGGCGCACGGAGGCGGCCGAGCAGGAGTTTGCCGCGGCGAGCGCAGCCGTCGAGGTGCTCGGCGCCGAGCACGAGGCCGCCGCGGCACGCGCGGCCCTCGGCGCTCAGGGCGACACGCGCCGCCGGCCGGGCCGGCTCACCCGCCGCGAGCTCGAGGTGCTCAGCCTCGTCGCCGAGGGCCTCGGCGATCGCGCCATCGCCGAGCGCCTCACGCTCAGCGAGCACACGGTCCACCGGCACGTCGCCAACATCCACGCCAAGCTGCGCTGCTCCTCGCGCGCCGCCGCCGTCGCGCTCGCGCACCGGCGCGGCCTGCTCTAGCCGCGGTGGAGCTTTGGGCACCCGAGCACCTCGCGGCGCTCGCCGTCACGGCGGGCGGCGGGATCCTGCTCGCGCGCCGCTGCCACGGCGAGCGGGTCGCGCGGATCCTCGCGTTCTGCATCCTCGCCGCCTTCGTGGCCGAGCAGCTCACCTACGCCCTCCGCGGCGACTGGTCGCTGCGCGTCAACCTCCCGTTCCAGCTCACGGACGCGGTCACCCTCGTCGCCGTCGCCGCGCTCTGGCGCCCGCAGGCCGCCGTGCTCGTCGAGCTCCTCTACTTCTGGGCCTTCAGCGCCTCGCTGCAGGCGCTCGTCACCCCCGACCTCGGCCAGCCGTTCCCGGACGTCCTGTACTTCACCTACTTCGTCACCCACGCGGGCGCGGTGCTCGCCGCCTGCCTGCTCGTGCTCGGCTGCCGCCGCCTGCCCCGCCCCGGCGCGGTGTGGCGGGTCTACGGGCTGACCGCGGGCTTCGCGGGCCTCGCGGCGGTCGCGACCGTGGCCAGCGGCGGCAACTACATGTTCCTCCGCCGCAAGCCGGTGCACGGCTCGCTGCTCGACGTGATGGGCCCGTGGCCGTGGTACATCCTCGCCGCAGCCGCGCTCGGCCTGGCCATCTTCCTGCTCCTCGATGCGCTCGCCCGGGCACTCCGGTGAGCCGGGTGCCACACTCCGCAGATGTTCGGGCGAAGGACGAAGATCGTGGCCACACTCGGGCCCGCGACCGACCCGCCCGGCGTGCTGGACCGGCTGGTGGCGGCCGGCGTCGACTGCGCGCGGCTGAACTGCTCGCACGGCACGCACGACGACCTGCGCCGCCGCGCCGCCGAGGTGCGCGCGACGGCCGAGCGATCCGGGCGGCCGCTCGGGCTGCTGTTCGACCTCCAGGGCCCGAAGCTGCGGCTGTCCGCGGACACCGCGACCCGCATCCTGGAGGCGGGCGAGGCGGTCATCTTCTGCGGCAGCGGCGGCTCCGAGCCGCCCGATCGCGTGCGCGTCGACTTCCCCCACTTCGCCGCGCTGGTCACCGAGCGCTCGCAGGTCGTCATCGGCGACGGCGTGCCGCGCCTCGCGGTCGACGGCGTGGCGAACGGCGAGGTCGTCACGCGCGTGGTCTCACCGGGGCCGCTGTCCGCGCGCAAGGGCGTCAACGTCACCTACGCGCGCCCGGAGCTGCCCGCCATCACCGAGAAGGACCTCGCCGACCTGGAGCTCGCAGCGGAGCTGGACGCGGACTTCGTCGCGCTCTCGTTCGTCCGCACGGCCGAGGACATCGAGCAGCTGCGGGCGCACATGGGCGCGCTGACCTGTCGGGCGCGGGTCGTGGCGAAGGTCGAGAAGGTCGAGGCCTACGAGCGGCTCGACGAGATCATCGCCGTCTCCGACGGCATCATGGTCGCGCGCGGCGACTACGGCGTCGAGGCCGGCGTCGCGCACGTGCCGCTGATGCAGAAGGACACGATCGCGCGCGCCACGCAGGCCGGCAAGCTGGTGATCACGGCGACGCAGATGCTCGAGTCGATGATCCACGCGCCCGAGCCGACGCGGGCGGAGGCGACCGACGTGGCCAACGCGGTCATCGACGGCAGCTCCGCCGTGATGCTGTCGGCCGAGACGAGCGTCGGCAGCTACCCGGTCGAGGCGGTGCTGGCGATGGCGGAGATCGCCGAGGCGGCCGAGCACGCCCCCGAGATCCACGGCCGGGCCCGCAGCCTCCGGCCGGAGACCCCGGCGGCGGCCGTGATGCACGCGGCCGTCGAGCTCGCGCAGGAGATCGACGCGGTCGCGCTCGTCGTCCCGACCGCGAGCGGCGGGGCGCCGCGGGCGTGCGCGAAGTACCGCTCGAAGCTCCCGATCATCGCGCTCGCCCACGACCGCCGGGTCGCCGACCAGATCACGCTCGACTGGGGCGTCTACTGCTTCACGATGGGCGTCGCCGAGTCGGTCGACGAGATGATCGAGGGCGCCCTGATCGCGGCCCGCGACGACGCCGGCCTGCCGTCGGGCGCGCGCGTGGTGCTCACCGCTGGGCGGCAGACCGGCACGCCGGGCGCCACCAACCTGATCATGGTGCGCGAGATCCCCTGAACCGGCCATGGCGCCCGGGCCGAAGATGGCCCGGACAGGCGACGCGCGGCGCCGCCCGCGCCGCGAGGCTGGTGGGCATGATCGACGCGCTGACGGACTTCAAGCAGGGCACCCGCGCGATGTGGGCGGCGGGCGACTACGCGGGCTTCGCCCCGCTCGTGGCCGAGGTCGGCGAGCAGCTGGTCGAACGCGTCGACGTGCGGCCCGGCGGACGCGGTGCTCGACGTCGCCTGCGGCACCGGCAACGTCGCCATCCCGGCCGCTGCTGGCCGGCGCCCGCGTGACCGGGGTCGACCTGACGCCCGAGCACTTCCCCGCCGCCCGCAACGCGCGCGGCGGAGGCCGGCGTCGAGATCGAGTGGGTCGAGGGCGACGCCGAGGCACTCCCGTTCGCGGACGACAGCTTCGACGCCGTGCTGTCCTCGTTCGGCTGCATGTTCGCCCCGCGTCACGCCGTGGCGGCCGCCGAGATCACGCGGGTACTGCGCCCGCGCGGGCGGCTCGGCATCACCGCGTTCACCGACTCCGGTGCGGGCGGCGACTTCTTCCGCACGCTCGGCGCCCACCTGCCGGCACCGCCGCCGTTCGCCGAGAGCCCGCTCGGCTGGGGCGACCCGGCGCACGTCCGCTCCCTGTTCCCCGGCCGGCCACTCGCCTTCGAGCCTTCGTCCTACGCGGAGCGCTTCGAGTCGCTCGACCATGCCGTCGACCTCTACACGACGACGTTCGGGCCGATCGTCGCGCTCGGCGGCGCCGCGCTCGCGGACGAGCTGCGCGCGCTGTTCGAGCGCCACGCGACGGACGGGGGCACCCGCGTGCCCTACGACTACCTGATGACGCTCAGCCGGAGAGAACCGGCAGCAGCGCGCCGAGCTTGACCTCGGTCTCGGCGAGCTCGGCGGCGGGATCGGAGTCGCGCACGACGCCGACGCCGGCGTAGAGCCGCGCCTCCGCCCCGTGCAGCAGCGCGCAGCGCAGCGCGACGCAGAACTCGCCGTCCTCGTTGGCGTCGGTCCAGCCGACCGGCCCGGCGTACCAGCCGCGGTCGATGCCCTCGAGCGCGGGGATCAGCGGCGCGGCCGCGGCGTGCGGCTCGCCGCCGACCGCCGGGGTCGGGTGCAGCAGGCCGGCGAGCTCGACGACGCTGACCGGGCGCGTGAGCTGCGCGCGGATCGGGGTCGCGAGGTGCTGGATGTTGGCGACCTTGACCACCGCGGGCTCCTCGGGCGCCGTGACCCAGACCGAATGCGGGCGCAGCGCGCGGGCGATCCGGCGGGCGACGATCGCCTGCTCCTCGCGGTCCTTGGCCGAGCCCAGCAGCTGCTCGCCGAGGTGGTCGTCGACGGCCGGGTCGGCCGAGCGGCGGATCGAGCCGGCCAGCGCGACGGTGGACGTCCGCAGGCCCTCGCGCCGCACCAGCAGCTCCGGCGACGCCGCCACGAACGCGCGGTCGCCGCGGCCGGCGCAGAACACGAAGCAGGAGCCGAAGGCGGCGCGCAGCACCCCGAAGGTCGCGGCCGCGTCGTGCGGGGCGGGCGCGTGGACGGCGACCTCGCGGGCGAGCACGATCTTCTCGAGCGCGCCCGCGCGGATGCGCTCGACGGCGCGCGCGACCGCCTCCTCGTAGTGCTCGGGCGGGGCGGTGCTCGCGATCCGGAAGCGGCCGACCGGCGCGGGGTCGAGGATCGGCAGCGGCCGCTCGCGCAGCCCGGCCGCCCGCGCCGCGATGCGGTCCGCCAGCTCCTCCGGCACGTCGTCGGGGGCGGCCAGCGCCGCGAGCGTGAGGCGGACCTCGCCGTCGCGACGCGCCAGCGCGACCTCGGGGACGACCAGCTCGCCCGCGCCGAAGCCCGCCCAGTGCGGCGCCGCGCCGCCCTCGGGCGCGAACGCGAAACCGCCGACCGCCACCAGCCCGGTGCCCGCCGGGCCGTCGGGCGCGCCTGCCACCGCGCGGCCCGCGAGCGCGCGCCAGGCCGCGGCGACCTCGGCGAAGCGGCCGGGCCCCGACGCCTCGAGCCGGCGCACGGCGCCGAACGAGGCGAGCGCGGCGCCGCCGCGGTCGGGCTGCTCGAAGCAGAACCAGTCCTCACCCGGGCGGCGCGACGCGAACGCGACCGCGCTGGGGTCGACCGTGGCGCCGACCACGACGGTCAGGCCCAGGAGCACCTCCTCCCCGCTCCGGCGCGCGCGGCGGACGGCGCGCTCGCAGCGGCTGCGGAGCTCCACCAGCGCCGCGGCATCGAGCGCCAGCGGCTCGCGGGCGAACCTGGTCCGGGTGCTCATCGCGCCAGCCACTCCTGGATGCCACCCCAATAGGCCTCGGGATCCTCCGCGAAGGGGAAGTGCCCGGTGTCCTTGATCACGAGCAGCTCCCCGCGCGGCGCGGCCTCGGCGATCCGGCGCGCGGCGGCCGGCGGGGTCGCACGATCGTGCTCGCCGGCGATCGCGAGCACGGGGATGTGGCTGTCGCGCAGGGCCGGGAGCGCGCGCAGCTCGCCCCAATCACGATCCTCGCGCATGATCTCGACGCGATAGGCCACGTCGTTGAAGGCCCGCCGCAGCGTCTCGACGCGGTCGGCCGCGCCGACGAAGAACGGCATCTGATCGAGCCACACCCGCCGGCAGTCGTCGACCGTCTCGACGTCGTGCTCACGGTCGAAGGCGGCCTTGACGGAGGCGGCCACATCGCCGGGCAGCCCCGCGAACGGGTCATCGGGCGCATCGGGCGCAGGGTCCTCGTCCGCGTCCGTGCACGAGGCGATCACCCGCGCTCGCGCTCCCCGGGAAGTCCACGAGGTACTGCATCGCCACGAACCCGCCGAACGAGTGGCCCAGCAGCGTCCAGTCCTCGAGCTTGCGCTTGCGCACGAAGCGCTCCAGCGCCTCCGCGAAGCCCGCGAGCGACCAGTCGTTGCGGTTGCCGTCGGGCGAGTGGCCGTTGCCCGGCAGGTCGACGAGGTAGAGCGAATGCGTCGCGGCGAGCCGCTTGGCCCCCGGCAGGAAGACGCTGCCGTCGAGCCCCACCCCGGGATGGAGCAGGACGACGGGCGGCCCCTCACCAAGCTCGCGGACGAAGAGGTCCGTCAGGTCTCTCCGCGCCCGCGCGAGATGGCGATCTCGCCGGTGCGGGCCATCTCGACCATCCCGAAGGGCCGCACCATGCGCTCGAACGCCTCGATCTTCTCCCACGTGCCGGTGACCTCGATGATCACCGAGCGGCGGGTGACGTCGATGATCTTGCCGCGGAAGATCTCGACGATCTGCATGACCTCGCCGCGCGCGCCGCCGTCGGCGGAGACCTTGAACAGCGCGAGCTCGCGGGCGACGGTGTCGGCCGGCTCGAGGTCGCGGATCTTGATCACGTTGATCAGCTTGTGCAGCTGCTTGGTGACCTGGTCGATCGGGTGCATCGCCCCGTCGAGCGTGAGCGTGATGCGCGACAGCCGCGGGTCGTCGGTCGGCCCGACCGCGAGCGTGTCGATGTTGAAGCCGCGGCGGGCGAACAGGCCCGCGATGCGGGTCAGGACGCCCGGCTTGTTCTCGACCATGATCGAGAGCGTGTGCTTGCGGCCCGTGCGGACGCCCGAGGACGCCTCGAGCTCCGCGAGCGTCAGCAGCTCCTTCGTGCCCGGCTCGCCCACGGCGCTAGCCGACCATCTCGCGCGCGGCGGCGCCGGGCGCGATCATCGGGTACGTGTTCTCCTCGCGGGTGACGCGGACGTCGACGACGACCGGGCCGGGGGTCTCGATCGCCTTGCGCATGTCCGCGACCAGCGTCTTCTTCTCGGTCAGGCGGATGCCGGTCGCCCCGTAGGCCTCGGCGAGCTTGACGAAGTCCGGCCACGAGCCCATGTCGACGTGCGAGTAGCGGCGGTCCCAGAACAGCTCCTGCCACTGGCGGACCATGCCCAGGTAGCCGTTGTTCATGATGAAGATCTTCACCGGGATGCCGTTCTCGGTGCAGGTCGCGAGCTCCTGCGCGTTCATCTGGATCGAGCCGTCGCCGGTGATCAGGCAGGTCGGGACGTCGGGCATCGCGACGGCGGCGCCCATCGCCGCCGGCAGGCCGAAGCCCATCGTGCCGAGGCCGCCGGAGTTGATCCAGCGCCGCGGCTTGGCGAAGTCGAAGTACTGGGCCGCCCACATCTGGTGCTGGCCGACGTCGGAGGCGAGGATGCAGTCGCCGCCCGTGGCCTCGTAGAGCGCCTGGACCAGGTACTGCGGCTTGATCTCGGAGTCCGAGGAGTCCTCGTAGCGCAGCGGGTGCTGCTTGCGCCAGCCCTCGATGCGCTCCCACCAGCCGGAGAGGCGCTCGGGGTCGGCGCCCGACGCGCGGTACTCGGCGGTCAGCCGCGGCAGGATGTTGCGCGCGTCCCCGACGATCGGGATGTGCGCGGGCACGTTCTTGGAGATCTCGGCCGGGTCGACGTCGATGTGGACGAACTTGGCCCGCGGCGCGAACTCCGACAGCTTGCCGGTGATGCGGTCGTCGAAGCGGGCGCCGATGCCGACGATCAGGTCGGCCTCGTCCATCGCGTAGTTGGCCGTGCGGGTGCCGTGCATGCCGAGCATCCCCAGCCACTGCGGGTGCGGCGCGGGGAACGCGCCGAGGCCCATCAGCGTGCAGGTCACCGGCAGCCGGTCCGACAGCGCCAGCTCGGTCAGCTCCGCCGCCGCGTTGGCGTTGATGACGCCGCCGCCGACGTAGAGCACGGGACGGCGCGAGTTCGCCAGCGCCTTGGCCGCGAGCCGGATCTGCTTCTGGTTGCCCTCGGTGGTCGGCTGGTAGCCGGGCAGGCGCACGTCGCCGACGGGCTGGTAGTCGATCTCCGCGCGCGTGAGGTCGGTCGGCATGTCGATCAGCACCGGCCCCGGGCGCCCCGTGCGGGCGATGTGGAAGGCCTCGTGGATCGCCCTCGGGATCTCCGTCGGGTGCTGGATCATGAAGCTGTGCTTGACGATCGGCATCGTGATGCCGAACGTGTCGGCCTCCTGGAAGCCGTCGGTGCCGAGCAGGTCGGTGCGCACCTGGCCCGTGAAGGCGACGAGCGGGACGGAGTCCATCATCGCGTCGGTGAGCGGGGTGACGATGTTCGTCGCGCCCGGGCCGGAGGTGGCGAAGACGACGCCGACGCGGCCCGAGGCCTTGGCGTAGCCCTCGGCGGCGTGGCCGCCGCCGGCCTCGTGGCGGACGAGTACGTGACGGATCCCCGCGTCCACGAAGGCGTCGTAGGTCGGGAGGTTGGCGCCGCCCGGATAACCGAAGACGACGTCGACGCCCTCCGCCTTCAGGCATTCCATCACCGCATCGACTGCTCGCATCATGACCGCGAGTCTAGCTAGAGCGCACGGCCGATTCGGGTGCGATGGCGACCTCGGGGAACTCCAGCTCGGTCCCGCAGCGGGTGCAGAGCGCGTCGTGCAGCGGCACGACCTTGCCGCAGCCGGGGCACTGGCGCCGCAGCTCGTCGCGATCGGAGCGGTAGAGCACCAGCGCGATCAGGCCCAGCAGCGGCAGCACGGCCGAGATCAGGAACCCGAGGACCATCGAGATGCCTTTGATGCGGGCGACGACCGCCCCGGCGATCCCGAACCAGGCGCACAGGACCAGGTAGATCACGGACGGATCGTACCGCCGCGGCCCTCCCGGCCCGCGGGTTCAGTCGTAGCTGCGCTTCAGGTGCGTGAAGCGCTCGCTGCGCGAGACGTCGCGGCCCTCGAGGCGCAGCTGGGCGAGGCGGAAGCGGCGGACGCCGGGGCTGGGCGCCTTGGCGCGCGGAGAGGAGACGGTGGGCACGAGGATGAGGCGGCGGGCGGATGTGGAGGGCATGGGAAGCATGATCGGCCCACATGCCCTGATTGGACATGGACCGTTGACCCCATGTTCACATCGCGCGCCTCGACACGCGGGCCATACGCACCCCGGCGTCGAGCGCGGGCCGCGTGCGCGGCGGGATCCGGCGCCGCAGCCGCCAGGGCGCCCCGCTGAAGGCGAGGTTCGCCACGGTCGCGAATCCCTCCTCGTCGGCGCGCAGCGCCAGCAGCAGGTGGGCGATGCGGTCGGCCGAGGGCAGCCCGGGCTCGGGCACCTGCACACACCAGGCGAAGACCCGGCGGCCGCCGTGGGTCACGAGCACGGCACCCGCCTCGCCCACCAGCCAGACGCCGAGCGCTCCGCGCTCCGGCACCAGCCCGGTGCGCGCGTGCAGCTCGCGCGCGTCGTGGCCGACGAGGTCGCCGAGCAGCCCCAGCGCCACCTGCTCGGCCCCCGCATCGCCGCGCGGGCGCGGCCGGACGACGTTGGCGCCGCGGCGGGCGTAGAGCTCCGGGATCGCCCACGCGTGGGCGAGCAGCGCGAGCCCGACGGGGAAGGACAGCGGCTCGAGCAGGAGCATTCCGCCCGAGGTGGCGATGAACGGCACGGTGTGGGCGACGGTGGTCAGCGTCCACGTGCGCCCGCGCGAGCGCAGCCGGCGCGCGTCGGCGCGCGGCCGCCAGTGGACGGCCGCGGTCTCCGGCAGCGCCGGAGCGGCGCTCACCCGCCCGCGATCGGGCGGCGCAGGATCACGAGCTCGGCGTCGAGCGGCAGCTCGGCGACCTGGCGGGCGTGGCCCTCTCCCTCGGTGACCATCGCGTAGTAGCCCGTGTCGAGCTGGCGGCGGAACTCCGCGACCGCTCGCTCCTCGGCCTCGGCGTCCCCCGCTGTCCATTCAGCGAGCGTCGAGTGGCCAGTGCTGTCCATGCGGATGAGTCGTGCCATGGCTGCGTTCCCTTCGGCCGTCGGGGTCGTCACAAATGGTACGGGCCGTCAGTCCCCCGCGATGACGTAGCGGCCCGGGCCCCCGGCCTTGGCTTCGTACATCGCCGCGTCGGCGGCGCGCAGCAGCTCGTCGCGCGTCGCCCCCTCGATCGGCGCAACGCAGATGCCGATGCTCGCCGACAGCACCAGCTGCTCGCCGTCGACGTCGATCGGCGTGCGCAGCTGCTCGAGGATCCGCTCGGCGATCAGGGCGGCGCCGGCGGCGCCGGCCACGTGCTCGGAGAGCACCACGAGCTCGTCGCCGCCGAACCGCGCGACGGTGTCCTCCGCGCGCAGCGCGGCGCAGACGCGATCGGCGGCGCGCCTGAGCACCTCGTCGCCGCCGGCGTGGCCGAAGCGATCGTTGACCGCCTTGAAGCCGTCGAAGTCGAGGAAGAGCACGGCGAGCGGGGCGTGCTCGCGCCGCAGTCGCCGGATCGCGTGGTCGAGGCGATCGAAGAACAGCACCCGGTTGGGCAGCCCGGTGAGCGGGTCGTGGAGAGCCTGGTGCAGCAGCAGCGCCTCGGCGCGCTTGCGGACGAGGAACTCTCCGAACTGGACGCCGAGCGCGGCCGCGAACCCGGCGAGCTCGGCGCCGAGCCGCCCCGGCCCGTCGAGCGCGAGCTCAAGGACGCCGAGCGTGTCGGCGCCGTTGACGACCGGGATGACGATCCCGGAGCTCGAGGCCATGGGCTCGGCGGGGAGCTCCGGGGGATCCGCCGGGGCGTCGTCCGGCGGCCACGCCGCCTCGCGGCGCAGCTCGCCGCCCTCGTCGAGCAGCCACAGGCTGCCGCCCTCCCAGTCGAGCTCGCGTACGACGGTCTCCACGAGCGCCGGCAGCGCCTCGTCCAGCGGCGGGCCGCCGGCCATGATCCGCGCGGCCTCATAAGAGGCCGAGCGTCGCCGCTGCTCCCGCCGTTGCTCGGTGACGTCGAGCACGAGGGCCAGGCAGCGGGGCTCACCGGCGGCGGGCAGAAGCAGCGCCCGCAGCGCGCCCCAGCGGACCTCGCCGCTCGGGCGCACATAGCGCTTCTCGGTGTTCCACTCGGGCAGCTCTCCCGCCGCCATCCGCCGCACCACCTCGGCCGTCACGGGCCGGTCGTCGGGATGGGTGACCTCCCCCACGGTGCACTCCAGCAGCGCTCCGCCGGGGCGGCCGAGGAACTCGCCCATCGCCTCGTTGGCGAGCGTGAAGCGCCCGTCGGGCGCCACCAAGGCCATCCCGACGGGAGCACGCTCGAACACCGAACGAAAGCGCTCGACCGCCTCGGCGCGCGCCTCCTCGGCGTGGCGCACATCCGTGAGGTCCTGGCAGGTGCCGTGGAGGTGCTCGCCCGCGCTCCCGGGCGAAGTCACCATCGAGCCGCGGAAGTGCACGTCGCGCAGCTGCCCGTCGGGCTGCCGGATGCGGGCGAACGCGTCGAAGTCGCCGCCTTCGCGGCGCGCGCGCGTCACCTGCTCGAGGATCGCGTCGAGGTCCTCCGCGACGATCCGCTGGGCGAACATCCCCCGGGTCGGGGTCGAAGCTGTCTGGGTCCTCGCCGAAGATCCTGTACATCTCGGGCGACCAGGTGATCTCGTCGCGGGCGACGTCCCAGTCGAACGAGCCGATGCGCGCGAACCGCTGCGCCTCGGCCAGGCGGTCCTCGGCGCGACGGCGGTCGGTGACGTCGACGCAGGTGCCGTCGATCCGGCTCATCGAGCCGTCCGGGCCGGTGGCGACGCCGCCGCGGCAGTGCAGCACCCGGATCTCGCCGTCGCCGCGGATGATCCGCGCGTCGAGCTCGAGCGGCTTCCCGCCGGTCAGCGCGGCCCGCCCCGCCTCCCGGAAACGCTCGCGATCGTCCTCGTGGACGAGCAGCAGCGCGTCCTCGCCCGTCGGCGCCTGCTCCGGCTCGATGCGGAACAGGCGGCAGAGCTCGGTCGACCAGGTCAGCACGCCGACCTCGGAGTCCCAGTGCCAGCTGCCGACGCCGGCGATCTGCTGCGCTTCGGAGAGCTGGCGCTCGCGGCGGCGCAGCTCGTCCTCGGCGCGCTTGCGGTCGGTGATGTCGGTCGAGATGCCGATCACCCCGACGGCCTTGCCCTCGGCGTCGAACACCGGGGTCTTGTGCGTCAGGTGCGTGCGGCCACCCCAGCCGTCCTCGACGTCGATCGGGCGGCCGGTCTTGAGGATCTCGCGGTTCTGCTCGTCCCAGCGCTCCACCGTGGCGGGGTCGAACAGCTCGCTCCGGCAGCCGGCCGACGACCTCCTCCGGCGGCTTGCCGACCAGCTCGCAGGCCGCGCGGTTGGCGTGCATGATCCGGCCGTCCTGGTCCTGCACGTACATAAGCACCGAGACGCCGTCGAGGACGTCGAGCAGCCGATCTCCGGCGAGCGTGTCGCGTCCCTGAGAACTCACGGCGCGCGACGCTACCGGAATCCCCGTCGGCGACAGGTCAGTTTTTCGCCCCGCTGCGGGACCGGCGCTCAGACGCCGAGTTGCTCACGCAGCAGGCGGTTGACCTCCCCGCCGTCGGCGCGTCCCTTTGTCTCCTTCATAACCGGGCCGACCAGCGCGCCGATCGCCTTCGGGTTGCCACCGCGCACGCGCTCGGCGATATCGGGGTGCTCCTCGATCACGCGCGCGACGATCGCGGCGAGCTCGCCGTCGTCGCCCATCGCGCCCAGCCCCTCGGCCTCGACGATCTCGGCCGGGTCGCCGCCGTGCCCGACCATGCGGTCGAGCACCTGGCGCCCGGCGCCGCGCGTGACGCCGCCGTCCGCGACGAGGCCGGCCAGCTTGGCGAGCATGGTCGGCGGGACGTTCGACGCGGCCGGGTCGGACTCGGCGGGCAGGCGCGAGAGCAGCTCGTCCTTGACCCAGGTCGCGACGACCGCCGAGTCGTCGGCCGCGCTCGCCGCCGCCTCGAAGTAGTCCCCCAGCTCGGGCCGGAAGGCGAACAGCCGCGCGGTCTCCTCCGGCAGCCCCCAGTCGCGCTGGTAGCGCTCGGCGCGCTCCGCAGGCAGCTCCGGCAGCGCGTCGCGCGCCTCCTGGATCATCTGCTCGGTCGGCACGAGCGGGACGAGGTCGGGCTCCGGGAAGTAGCGGTAGTCGTGCGCCTCCTCCTTCGAGCGCAGCGGCGTCAGGCGGCCGGAGGCGGGGTCGAAGTGCAGCGTCTCCTGGCTCACCGTCTCGCCCGCCTCCAGCAGCGCCGTCTGGCGTTCGATCTCGGCGTTGATGCCCTGGGCCACGAAGCGGAAGGAGTTCATGTTCTTGAGCTCGGTCTTGGTGCCGAGCTCCTCGCTGCCGACCGGGCGGATGGAGACGTTGGCGTCGCAGCGCAGCGACCCCTCCTCCATGTTCACGTCGGAGACCCCGAGCTGGCGCAGCGTCACCCGCAGCAGCGTCAGCCACTCGCGCGCCTGCTCGGCCGAGCGGATGTCGGGCTCGCTGACGATCTCGGCCAGCGGCGTGCCGCCGCGGTTGAAGTCGACGATGCTGGACGAGGAGCCGTGGATGCGGCCGGACTCGCCGACGTGGATGAGCTTGGCCGCGTCCTCCTCGAGGTGGATCCGGTGCAGCCGCACGTCACCCAGATGGCCGCCCAGGCACAGCGGGATGTCGTACTGGGAGATCTGGTACGCCTTGGGATTGTCCGGATAGAAGTAGTTCTTGCGGTGGAAGATCGACCGCGGCGCGATCTCGCAGTCGAAGGCCAGCCCCATCACGATCCCGTAGTGCACCGCGCGCGCGTTGAGCACCGGCAGCGCCCCGGGCAGGCCGAGGCAGACCGGGCAGGTGCGGGTGTTGGGCTCCTCGCCGAAGGACAGCGCGCAGGAGCAGAACATCTTCGTCTGCGTCGAGAGCTGGACGTGGATCTCCAGCCCGATCACGGGCTCGTAGTCGGTCACGAGCGCGCCTTGGAGCCGTCGAAGCCGATCGCCTGCTCGATCGCGTGGGCCGCGTCGAGGATGCGGTTCTCGCTGAACGCCGGGCCGGCGATCTGGAAGCCCGTCGGGAGCTTGTCGGCGAGCCCGTTCGGGATCGAGATGGCGGGCAGGCCGGCCAGCGAGACCGGGACCGTGCAGTAGTCGTTGAGGTACATCGCCCACGGGTCGTCGGTCTTGGCGCCGAGCTCGAAGGCGGCGCCGGGGCTGGTCGGGGAGACCATGAAGTCGCAGGACCTGCCAGGCGGCGGTGAAGTCCTCGGCGATCTTGGTGCGGACCTTCTGGGCCTTGCCGTAGTAGGCGTCGTAGTAGCCCGAGGACAGCGCGTAGGTGCCGAGCATGATGCGGCGCTTGACCTCGGCGCCGAAGCCCTTGGCGCGGGTCCGCGTGTACATCGTCAGCAGGTCGTCGGCGGGCTCGCGCAGGCCGTAGCGGACGCCGTCGAAGCGGGCCAGGTTGGCCGACGCCTCGGCGGGCGCGATCAGGTAGTACGCGGCCAGCGCGTGGGGCGCGTGCGGGAGCGTGATGTCGACGATCTCGGCACCGAGGTCGCGGGCGCGGTCGAGCGTGGTGCGGAACGTCTTCAGCACGCCCTCGTCGATGCCCTCGCCGGAGAGCTCCTCGGGCACGCCGAGGCGGATGCCGCGCAGGTCGGTCGCGGTCGGCGCGCCGACGGGCTCCGGGAAGTGCAGCGAGGTCGAGTCGCACGGGTCCTGGCCGACCATCGCGCCGAACAGCAGCGCGCAGTCGGTGACGTCGCGCGTGAACGGGCCGGCCTGGTCGAGCGAGGAGGCGAAGGCGATCATCCCGTAGCGCGAGACGGCCCCGTAGGTGGGCTTGAGGCCGACGATCCCGCACAGCGCGGCGGGCTGGCGGATCGAGCCGCCGGTGTCCGTGCCGATCGCCCACGGCGCCGCGCCGGAGGCGACGGCGGCGGCCGAGCCGCCGCTCGACCCGCCCGGCACGCGCGAGCGGTCCCAGGGGTTGAGGACCGGGCCGAAGGCGCAGTTCTCGGTCGAGGAGCCCATCGCGAACTCGTCCTGGTGGGTCTTGGCCAGCAGCGGCGCGCCCGCGGAGGTGAGGCGCTCGACCGCTGTCGCGGTGTAGGGCGGCCGGTAGCCCTCGAGGATCCTCGAGCCGGCCTGGCTCGGGATGCCCTCGGTGCAGAAGAGGTCCTTGACCGCGACGGGGACGCCGCCGAGCGAGGCGTTGCGATCGACGTCCGGCGGGGTGACCTCGCCGGAGACCCAGGAGAACGCGTTGAGCTCGTCGGCGAGCGCGCGCTCGCGGTAGGCGGTCCACAGCTCGCCGTGGTCGACGGCGCCGGTGCGCACGCCCTCGGCGGCCTCGGCCGCGGTCAGATCGAGCAGGTCGCTCATGCCGGCGACGCGCCCGGGCTCGGGACGCGGAAGCCGCCCTGAGCGGGGTCGGGAGCGCTCGCCAGCGCGACCTCGCGCGGCAGCGACGGCCGCGGCTCGTCGGCGCGCAGCGCGTTCTCCACCGCGACGACGTGCGAGGTGGGCTCGACGTCCTCGAGATCGCCCAGCTCGGAGATCTTCTCGATGTGGCCGAGCACGCCCGAGAGCTCGCCGGCCATCACCTCGAGCTCCTCCTCGTTCAGCTCGAGGCGGGCGAGGCGGGCGACGTGGAGGACCTGGTCTCGGCTCAGCATCGCGCCGATTCTAGGAGTCGGCGACTCAGGCGCGCGGCTCGGCCTCGGGCGGTGGCGCGGGGTCGGCCGGGCCCTGGGCCGCGGGCGTCGGGCGCACGTCGACCGGCATCGGGGCGTCCTCCCCCTCCTCGTCGCGCATCGACAGGTAGCCGCCGGCGGCGACCGCCAGCGTCGCCAGGAAGCCGAGGAAGGCGCCGAACTTCACCTCCACGAGGTCGTTCGGGCCCGGCTGGTTGAGGATCCGGTAGAAGACCAGCAGCGTGGCCAGCGCGCCGAGGGTCGAGGTGATCACGCTCGCGGCGACCGGCAGGGCGGGGCTGCGGCGGCTCGCGGTGAGGACCGCGACGGCGATCCCGGAGAGCGCCGTGAGCGCGAGGATCAGGTCGGTGATGCTGAACGCCTGCCAGGCGTTGAAGCCGATCGAGATGTCGATGTCCTGGCCCTGGAAGGTGGCGCTCCCGCCGGCCGAGTACCAGTCGAGGAACATGACGACGAGCAGCGCGACGCCGCCGATGCCGGCGACCAGGTCGCCCTGGCGGAGGCGGCTCAGTTCCACGCCGCACCCGCCTGCTGGCGCGACGCCGCCGAGGCCCTGGCGGCCAGCAGCGTGTTCTTCAGCAGCATCGCGATCGTCATCGGCCCGACGCCGCCCGGGACCGGCGTGATCAGCCCGGCGCGCTCCGAGGCCGACTCGAAGTCGACGTCGCCGACGAGGCCGCTGTCGGTGCGGTTGATGCCGACGTCGATCACCGTCGCGCCCGGCTTGACCCACTCGCCCGGGACCATGCGCGGGCGGCCGACCGCGGCGACGAGGACGTCGGCGCGGCGGCAGACCTCGCCGAGGTCGCGGGTGCGCGAGTGGCAGACGGTCACGGTGGCGTTGGCGGCCAGCAGCAGCGCCGCGAGCGGGCGGCCGACGAGGTCGGAGCGCCCGATCACGACCGCCTCGGCGCCCTGCAGCGGCACCTCGTGGCGGAGCAGCATCTCCATCACGCCCGACGGGGTGCACGGCCGCAGCCCCGGCCGGCCCTGGGCCAGCAACCCCGCCGACATCGGCGTCAGGCCGTCGACGTCCTTGCCCGGCGGGATCAGCGCGGTCAGCGCCTGGCCGTCGACCTGCCGCGGCGTCGGCAGCTGCAGCAGGATGCCGGACACGCGCTGGGCGGCGGCGAGCTGGCGGATCAGCGCCTCGACCTCCTCGTGGGAGGCGTCCTGCGGAAGCCGGTGGTCGAGCCCGACGATCCCGACCTCGGCCGACGCCTTCTGCTTGTTGCCGACGTAGACGGCCGAGCCGGGGTCGTTGCCGACCAGCACGGTGGCGAGGCCGGGCGCGAGGTTGCCCTTCGAGATCCACTCGGCGACGCTCTCCTTCACCTCATCCCGCACGAGCTGCGCGATCGCCTTGCCGTCGATGAGCTGGGCCGCCATGCGCGGGAGGCTAGTGGCTGGTCCGGCTGATCCGGGCCCCGGCGCGGGCGAGCGACTCGCCCATCTCCAGCGTCGCCTGCGTCGTCCGGCCGCCGGCCATGGTCGCGGCGACGACGCGCCGGCGCGTCGGGTCGCGCAGCGGCAGCACGCGGACGCTGCGGTCGCGAGCGGTGTCGTCCTTGGTCAGCGACGGGACGAGGCTGACCGCCAGGCCCGCGGCGACGATGCCGCGGGTGGCGAGCGGGTCGTCGCTCTCGAAGGCGATCCGCGGCTCGAAGCCGGCCTCGCGGCAGAGCTCGCGGATCAGCCCGGGCGAGGTCGCGCTCGGGCCCTGGATCCACGCCTCGTCGCGCAGGGCGCCGAGCTCGAGCTCGGCCTCGCCGGCAAGCGCGTGCGTGCGCGGCACGACGGCGTACATCGATTCCTCCAGCAGCAGGCGCTCCTCGACGTCGGCGGGGCCTGCCGTCCCCACCCGCCGGAACATCACCGCGAGGTCGACGTCGCCCCGGCGCAAAGCGGCGAGCGACTTCGGCGGCCCGGCCTCGCGGATCGTGACCTCGGCGTCGGGGAGCCGGCGGCGCAGATCCGCGACCGCCAGCGGGATCAGCCGGGTCAGCGACGAGGAATGCCCCGCGAGCCGCACGCGCCGCTGCTGCTGCGCGACCAGGTCCGAGACCTGGACCTCGGCGAGCACGAGCCGGTCGAGCGCGGCGCGGGCGTGCTCCACCAGCAGACGCCCGGCGTCGGTCAGCTCGGCGCCGCCGCGGGAGCGGGTGACGAGCGGGGCGCCGACCTCGGCCTCGAGCGCGGCGAGGTGCTGCGAGACGGCCGGCTGCGTGAAGGTCAGCGCGTCGGCGGCGGCGGTGAGGGAGCCGTGGTCGGCAATGGCGCACAGCGAGCGCAGGCGCCGGAGGTCATACATAAGGCCAGCTTATCGATACCTACGAAAGCCTGCTTGCGCTAATGGACGAGCGGGCCCACCATGAACCCATGCCAATTCACGCACTCCTCGCAGTCAACCTCACCCGCCGGCTCGTCGAGCAGGGCGGGCCGAAGCCCCGCTTCGTCCGCGATCGCCGCGCGTAGATGCCCTACGCGAACGGCTTGCCCTTGCGGGAGCGGCGCGACACGAACGCCGTCACCGAGAGGGCAAGCCCGGCGACCAGCGGGACCGACGCCAGCGACATGAACGCCACGCCGACGCCCTCGGGCGTGCCGCCGTCGACCAGCAGGACGATCACCAGCCCGATCGCGAACAGGCCCCCGGCCAGCATGAACAGTCGTGAAGCGGCGCTGAGTTGCTTGCTTTCGGTCTGGGGAGGGGTCGTGGACATGCCCCTTCACTTCCCAGCCAGCGCCAACGAGTAACCCGGCCGCAGGAGCGCGCACAGCGTCAGCGCGCTGAGGGCGGCCAGCGTCAGGTAGGGGAGCGCGTCGCCGTACGCCTCCCCCAGCCGGGCGCCGCCCGCGGCGCCGGCGGTCTGGCCGGACGACCACGCCAGGTTGCTGAGCGCGACCGCGTACCCCTGGTCGACCCCGCGCGCCTCGGCGCCGTCCGACAGCATCGCCATCGACGGCGACCACAGCGAGCCGAGGCAGGGCGCCGCGAGGACGATCACCACGATCAGCAGCCACACGGTGTCCGGCCACGGCAGCAGCGCCACCCCGACGCCGCCCGCCGCCAGGCCGAGCAGGATCGGCAGCACGCGCCCGTGCCGATCGGAGAACCGCCCGGTGAGCGGGCTCTGCGCCGCCTCGAGCCCCGCCGCGACGAGGAACGTGCCCGCGATCGTCGCCGCCCCCGCGCCGAGGACGTCGAGGCGCAGCGGCGCGAGCACGTCGAGCGTGCCGAACATCAGCCCGACGAGCCCGACCAGCCACATCGCGACCCAGATCCGCGGGTCGCGCATCGAGGCGAACACCGTCCGCAGCGACGTCCGCGGCCCCGCGGCCGGCTCCGGCTCCAGCGCCGCCCACACGAGCAGCCCGGCCGCCACCGCCGCGACGCCGCTGAACACGACCTCCGGGCCGAGCGCCACGGCCGCCCCGCCCAGCACCGGGCCGCCCAGCGCGCCGACGATCGCCGCCGCCATCGCGGAGCCGATCAGCTCGCCGCGGCGCTCGCGCGGCGAGGCGCCGATCAGCCATCCGATCGCGCCCGCCCACGAGGCCGCCCCGCCGAGGCCCTGGACGAAGCGCGCGAGGTCGAGGACGAGGATGCTCGGGGCGAACGCGAAGGCGAGCGAGGACGCGATCAGCGTCGACAGGCCGACGATCACAGTGGGGCGGACGCCGATCCGCGCCGCCAGCCAGCCGCCGGGCAGCGCCGCGAGGAACGTCCCCGCGGGATAGGCGGCCGCGAGCACGCCCGCGCCGGTCTTCGAGAGGTCGAAGTCGTCGACGTAGGTCGGCAGCAGCGGGACGATCGCCGCGTAGAAGAGCGTGTCGGTGAAGACGATCGCCGAAGCGAGGAAGAGCAGGCGGCGCACGCCGCCGAGCCTATGCGGGCTCGCGCCTGCGCACGCGCTGGGTCAGCATGCGCCCTCCCACCAGCAGGAGCAGGAACGAGCCGACCGCGACGAGCAGCCCGGGGTCGGTCGGCGAGAGCGAGTCGAGCCGGTTCCCGAGGTAGACGACCGCGGCGCACAGCGGCACCGAGCCGACGACGGTCGTCCACGCGAACCGCCACAGCGGCACCTGCGCGGCGCCGGCGACATAGCCGACGGCGCTGTAGGGGACGATCGGCACCAGCCGGGCGGCGAGCAGCGCGGTGCGCCCGCCGCGCTCGACCAGCCGCGCGCCCTCCTCGAGCCGCTCCGCCCCGATGAAGCGCTGCAGCACGGGCCGCGCCGCGTGGCGGCCGATCGCGTAGGTCGCCAGCGCGGACAGCAGCCAGCCGGCGAGCACGAACGGGAGCGCGATCCAGAACCCGTACACGAACCCCGCCGCGGCATTGATGAGCTCCGAGGGGAACGGGACGACCGCGTGGACGAGCATCAGCGCGACCAGCACGAGCGCACCCGCAGGCCCGAGGTCCCGCAGCTCCTGCCGCAACTCGCCCGCGTCGCCGCTCAGCACGTTCCCGACCGCCTCGCGCAGCGCCGGCACCATCAGGACGAGCGCGCCGAGGACGCACAGGCCCAGCAGCGTGAAGAAGATGCCCCTGCGGGCCGAGCGATCCATGCTCGGAGGGTAGGCGCCGACCCTTAGCGTTTCCTGATCGGCGCGTAGTCCGCCATCAGCTTGCGCTCCGAGCCGTCGCCCGCGAAGCGCACGACGACGATCCCGCCCGGCTCGGTGGCCGTGACCACGCCCTCGCCGAAGGCGGCGTGGATGACGTCGTCGCCGAGGCGGAAGACCGCGCCGGCCGTGTCCGGCCGCGCCTCGGCGGTCGCCGCCGCCGCGTTGGACCACGAGGCCACGCGGCCGGGCGCCCAGCCGGCGCCGACCGCCTTCTTGTCCTCCTGGTCGGTCAGCTCGCGCGGGACCTCGTCGATGAAGCGCGATCGCATCGAGGGCCCGCTCGCGCCGCCGAACGCGCTGCGGCGGCGGGCGTAGGTGAGCGTGAGGTCGCGCATCGCGCGGGTCAGCCCGACGTAGGCGAGCCGCCGCTCCTCCTCCAGGCCGCCCTCGTCGAGCGCGCGCGAGTGTGGGAACACGCCGTCCTCCATCCCGATCATGAACACGATCGGGAACTCGAGGCCCTTGGCGTTGTGCAGCGTCATCAGCGTCACGAGGCCCTCGTCGTCGCGCAGCGAGTCGACGTCGGCGATCAGCGCGATCTGCTGCAGGAACTCCCCGACCGAGCCCTGCTCCGCCAGCGCGTCGTACTCCCGCGCCACCCGCACCAGCTCCTGGAGGTTCTCCAGCCGCCCCTGCGCCTCGATCGTCCGCTCGGCCTCGAGCGCGTCGTAGTAGCCCGTCTCGCGCAGCAGCTCGTCCAGCAGGTCGCCGACCGGCGCATCGCCCTCGGCGCGCTCGCGCAGCCGCACCATGGTCGACATGAAGCGCCCCAGCGCCTTGCGCGCCGCGGTCCCGAGCCCGGGGACGCTCTCGGGCTCCGCCGCCGCGTCCCACACCGGCACGCCCATCGTGTCCGCGTGCGAGAGCACCCGCGAGAGCGAGGTCTGGCCGAGCCCGCGCTTGGGCGAGTTCGCCACCCGCGTGAACGCCCCCGCGTCCTGCGGGTTGGCGAGGAAGGTGATGTAGGCGACCGCGTCCCGGATCTCCGCCCGCTCATAGAACTTCGTCCCGCCGATGACCTGGTAGCCGATCTGCGCGCGCACCAGCATGTCCTCGAGCACCCGCGACTGCGCGTTGGTCCGGTAGAAGACCGCGATCTCCTCCCGCGAGACGCCCTCGTCGACCATCCGCTCGATCTCGGCCGCGACGTACCGGGCCTCCGCATGCTCGTCGGAGAGCTCCCGCACCTTGACGGGGTCCCCCTCCCCGATCTCCGTCCACAGCGCCTTGTCCATCCGCCCGCGGTTGTTGGCCACGACCGCGTTGGCGGCGGAGAGGATCGTCTGCGTCGAGCGGTAGTTCTGCTCGAGCTTGACGACGTGGGCGTCAATGAAGTCGTCGCGGAAATTGAGGATGTTCTTGATGTCGGCGCCCCTGAAGCCATACACGCTGTTATGCGTCACCAGGCCGCCGGCGATGAAGTTGTGAGTGTTCTCGACGTCTAAGTCGAACACTCGCGTGTCGAGCGTCACCTGCTCCGCGCTCTCGACCACGTCGTAGCCGCCATCTGCCGTGAACATGACCATCCCCGGCCGAACCGACCGAAGCGTGCATCAGTGGAAGCGAGTTGTCTGGCCGGCCGCGGGGCGCCCCAGTCGTCGACCACGTACCGAACCGTGACATCGCAATGCCCTCTGGATCCGCGCCGCCATCTCGACGGCGGCGCCGTAGTCGCGGAAGATACACTCGTGCTGCGCCAACCGGGGTTGTTGTCACGCGGCGACCGTACCGTTCATGCCCAAGCGTCTCAAGCGCTGCGCGGGCCTCCTCGATCCCTACCTCCGATCGACACGGTGTGGTGCAGCGCGCCACCACTGAAGTCGGCCGCACAGGTCGTGACCACGAGATCGCGTCGGCCGTCGTAAAGCCCTGCGCAGAGATGTGATGAGGATCCTCAGGCGCACAGTCCTTCGTCGTGGAGAAGCCTGAGACCGCCTGCCTCCGTGTCCACGCTCGCGTAGATCTCGATCGACCAGTCGCTGATCCCCGAGCACACCACCCACCTGAGAACCCCGCCCCGCCGACAAAGGGCACGGTCGGAAGGCCATAGCGCGCGGCGAGCACAGTCTCGGCGACCTGGGCGGCGGCGGACGTCTGATGCGTCGAGACGACCCACGCCGCGTCTGCCTTCTCGGTCATTGCCCGAGTCTGGACACCGGCGACGGACTTGGCCTTGGAGTTCAAGTGGGTCCGTGTTCGTGCCTACGCGGCAGCCCATGTCGCGACGTCGCATCATGTAGGTCATGTGCAACGGAGGCGTCAGACCGTTGCGGTAGCCGGCGAAATGCGTGTGCTCGGGGGTGCTGATCAGTTCGCGGCCGCCCTCAGTCCGGATCCGGACGCCCATCCGTCCGGTTCGAGATGGAGACACCGGTCACCCGCGCGGGTCGGAACCCGCCGACCCCGTAGCTCGAGAGCACCTCGTCCCCGGGCTGGACGTCCTCGATCGGCTTGATCGAGCCATCGCCCATCGTGATCGGCGTCCCCTCGACGAGGCACTGATCGTCGTCGCCGACGACGGCGAGGTTGCGGTGCTCGGAGGCCAGGAGCTGGAGCCAGCGGTACTGGGCGTGGTTGGTGTCCTGGTACTCGTCGACCATGATCCAGCGGAAGGCGGTGGCGTAGCGGTCGCGGACCTCCTGGAAGAGCTCGAGGAGGTTGACCGAGCGGACGAGCAGGTCGTCGAAGTCCATCGCGTTCATGCGGTGGAGCTCGCGCTCGTACTGCTCGTAGACGTCGGCGACGGTCTGCTCGAAGTAGGAGCCGACGAGCTGGCGGTAGTCCTCGGCCGAGCGGAGCTTGTTCTTGGCGTCGGAGATCTGGGACTGCATCGCGCGCGGGGTGAAGCGCTTGGAGTCGACGTCGAGGTCGTCGAGGCAGCGCTTGAGCAGGCGGCGCTGGTCGGCGGCGTCGTAGATCGTGAACTGGCGCGTGTAGCCGAGGCGGTGGGCGTCGGCGCGGAGCATGCGGGCGCAGGCGGAGTGGAAGGTCATGACCCACATCGCCCGGGTGGCGCGGCCGACGAGCAGCTCGACGCGCTCGCGCATCTCCTGCGCGGCCTTGTTGGTGAAGGTGATGGCGAGGATCTCGTCCGCGCGCGCCTGGCCGGTGCGCATCAGGTAGGCGATGCGGTGGGTCAGGACGCGGGTCTTGCCCGAGCCGGCGCCCGCGAGGATGAGGAGCGGCCCCTCGCCGTGCACGACGGCATCGCGCTGCGGGGGGTTCAGGCCGGCCAGCAGCTCGTCGATGCGTGGGTCCTGGGCGGCTTCGGGCATTACCTCGCTCCACGGTATCGAGGGGGGAGGTCGGGTCCGCCCGAGTACAGTCGAGCCCCTTGACCGCGCCGCGTGAAGAGCCCGATGTCGTCGTCGTGGGCGCCGGGATCATCGGCCTCGCGGTGGCGCGCGAGCTGCTGGCGCGGGAGCCGGACCGGACGGTCACGGTGCTCGAGCGCGAGGCGGTCGCGGGCTTCCACCAGACCGGGCACAACTCCGGCGTCCTGCACGCCGGCATCTACTACGCGCCGGGCTCGCTCAAGGCCCGCCTCAGCACCGAGGGCTCGCGCGAGCTCTTCGACTACTGCGTGCAGCGCGGGCTCCCTGCCCGCCGCGACGGCAAGCTGATCGTCGCGGTCTCGGAGCAGGAGCGGCCGAAGCTCGACGAGCTGGAGCGGCGCGGGACGGCCAACGGCGTCCAGGGCCTGCGGCGTGTCCCCGCGCAGGAGATCGCCGAGATCGAGCCGCACGTGCGCGGCGTCGAGGCGCTGCACTCTCCGCAGACCGCGGTGGTGGACTTCCAGGCGATCGCGGGCGCCTTCGCCGACGACGTCCGCGCCGCGGGTGGCGAGGTCGTCACCGGCTGCGCGGTCGAGGCGGTGGAGCCGAGCGGCCGCGGTGTGCGGCTCAACCACTCCAAGGGCGAGTCGCGGGCGCGCTTCGCCGTCTTCTGCGCCGGCGCCTGGTCGGACCGGCTGGCCGTCGCCGCCGGCGGCGAGCAGGACCCGCGCATCGTCCCCTTCCGCGGCGCCTGGCTGCGCCTGCGCCCCGAGCGCCGCGACCTCGTGCAGGCGCTCGTCTACCCGGTGCCCGACCCCAGCCTCCCCTTCCTCGGCGTCCACTTCACGCGCGGGACGGACGACGAGGTGCTCGTCGGCCCGACCGCGCTGCTGGCCGGCGCCCGCGACGCCTACTCGCTGCGCCGCGTCAGCCGCGACGACCTCCGCGACACCCTGGCCTGGCCCGGGACCTACCGGATGGCGCGGCGCTGGTGGCGCACCGGCCTGCAGGAGCTGCGCCACGCGGTCAGCCGCCGCGCCCTCGTCGCCGACGCCGCCCGCTACATCCCCGAGCTGCGCGAGGACGACGTCCTCCCCGGGCCGTCCGGGGTGCGCGCGCAGGCGCTCGGCCGCGACGGCAGCCTGATCGACGACTTCGTCCTGTCCGAGAGCCAGAACGCGCTCCACGTCCGCAACGCACCCTCCCCCGCGGCGACCTCATGCCTGCCGCTCGCCCGGCTGATCGTCGACCGCGTCCCTACGATGCCGCGGCCATGAAGGTTCTCGTCACCGGCCACGACGGCTACATCGGCTGCGTCATGACCCCGCTGCTCACCGCCGCGGGGCACGAGGTGGTCGGCCTCGACACGGGCCTGTTCCGCGGCTTCACGCTCGGCCACGACGCGCCCCCCGTCGCCACCATCGCCAAGGATCTCCGCGACGTCGAGCCGCAGGACCTCGAAGGCCTCGACGCCGTGATCCACCTCGCCGCCATCTCCAACGACCCGGTCGGCAACCTCAACCCCGAGCTCACCTTCGACATCAACCACCGCGCCAGCGTGCGGCTCGCGGAGACCGCCAAGCAGGCGCACGTCCCCCGCTTCCTCTACTCGTCCTCGTGCAGCACCTACGGCGCCGCTGAGGGCGAGGCCGCCGTCGACGAGCGCTCCGACTTCAACCCCGTCACCCCCTACGGCCGCTCCAAAGTGCTGGCGGAGCGCGACATCGCCCCGCTCGCCGACGACGACTTCAGCCCCGTCTACCTGCGCAACGCGACCGCCTACGGGGTCTCCCCCCGCCTGCGCGGCGACATCGTGATCAACAATCTCGTCGCCTACGCCTACGCGACCGGCGAGGTGCGGATGCAGAGCGACGGCTCGCCGTGGCGCCCGTTCGCCCATATCGAGGACATCTCGCGCGGCTTCCTGGCCGCGCTCGAGGCGCCGCGCGAGGCGATCCACAACGAGGCCTTCAACATCGGCCGCGACGAGGACAATCTCCAGATCCGCGACGTCGCCGCGATGATCGAGCAGACCGTGCCCGGCGCCACCGTCACGCTGGCCGACGGCGCCGGCCCGGACACGCGCACCTACCGCGTGTCGTTCGCCAAGGTCGGCGCCGGGCTCCCCGGCTTCCAGCCCCGGTGGACCGTCCAGCGCGGGATCGAGGAGCTGCTGAGCGCCTACGCGGCCCACGGCCTGACCCTCGAGGACTTCCTCTCCTCCCGCTTCCAGCGCATCATGCGCATCCGCGAGCTGCTCGACGCGGGCCGGCTCGACGAGGATCTGCGCTGGACATGAGCACCCGCGACACCCCGATCGAGCAGATGCCCGTCGTCGTCCTCGCGGGCGGGATGGGGACGCGGCTGCGCGAGGAGACCGAGCGCGTGCCGAAGCCGCTGGTCGAGATCGGCGAGCGCCCGATCCTGTGGCACATCATGAAGCTCTACGGCCACCACGGCGCCCACCGGTTCCTCGTCTGCCTCGGCTACAAGAGCTGGCAGATCAAGGAGTTCTTCCTCCGCTACCACGAGCAGGGCGCGGACCTGACCGTCCACATCGGCAGCGAGGACCCGCCGACCTTCCACGACCACGCGGTCGCGGAGGACTGGGAGGTCACGCTCGCCGAGACGGGGCTCGAGACCGGCACCGGCGCCCGCCTGCTGCGCGTGCAGCAGTACATCGACACCGACACCTTCATGTTCACCTACGGCGACGGCATCGGCCGCGTCGACGTCGAGGCGCTGCTCGCCTTCCACCGCTCCCACGACCGCATCGGCACCGTCACCGGCGTCCACCCCAGCTCCCGCTACGGCGAGATGCGCGTCGAGAACGGGATGGTGGCCGAGTTCAACGAGAAGCCGACGACGCCGGAGGGCTTCGTCAGCGGCGGCTTCTTCGTGTTCCAGCGCGAGGTCTTCGACTACCTGACCGACGACCCCGGGCTGATCCTCGAGCACGCCCCGCTGCAGGATCTGGCGCGCGACGGCCAGCTCGCCGTCTACCGTCACGAGGACTTCTGGATGGGCATGGACACCTACCGCGAGTTCGCAGAGTTGAACCGGTTATGGGCGACCGGGGAAGCCCCATGGAAGGTCTGGGACCGGTGAGCGCGATCTCCGACACGTTCTGGGCCGGCCGCCGCGTGCTCGTGACCGGCCACAGCGGCTTCAAGGGCCGCTGGCTGACGCTGTGGCTGCGCTCGCTCGGCGCCGAGGTGACGGGCTTCTCGCGCCGCCGCTCGAGCGATCCCGAGGTCCGCTGGATCCAGGGCACCGTGGCCGACCACGCGGCGGTGCTGGCCGCGTTCACCGCGGCCCGGCCCGAGGTCGTCTTCCACATGGCGGGCCTCTCGACCGTGCAGGGCGGGCTCGACGACCCGGTCCTGACCTACACGGTCAACGCGATCGGCACCGCCAACGTGCTGGACGCGATCCGCGCGACCGGCCACACGCGCGCCGTCGTCAGCGTCACCACCGACAAGGTCTATCTTGAACCAGGGCTCCGAATGGGGCTACCGCGAGGACGACCGCCTCGGCGGCTCGGACCCCTACTCGACCTCGAAGGTCTGCCAGGAGCTCGTGACGAGCGCGTTCCGCGACTCGCTGCTCGCCGACCGCGGCATCGCCGTCGCGAGCGCCCGCGCGGGCAACGTGATCGGCGGCGGCGACTGGACCGACGGGCGCCTCGTCCCCGACCTGATCCGCGCCTGCCTCGACGGCACCCCGCTGGAGGTGCGCGCGCCCGACGCGATCCGCCCGTGGCAGCACGTCCTCAACCCGCTCTACGGCTACCTCCTGCTCGCCGAGAAGCTGTGGGAGGACCCGACCGCCGCCACCGCCTGGAACTTCGGCCCCGACCTCGAGGAGTCGCGCCCGGTCGGCTGGCTGGTCGAGCGCCTGGCCGCGCGCTGGCCGGGCGAGGTCGTCGTCGCCGCCGGCGAGCCGCAGCCGCGGCTGGAGTCGGCGGTCCCGCGCGTCGACAGCTCGCGGGCGCGCAGCCGCCTCGGATGGCATCCGCCCTGGGACCTGCCCGCCGCGATCGACGCCACCGTCGACTGGCACCTCGCCCACCGCGACGGCCGCGACATCTCGCTCGAGCAGATCCAGCGCTTCACCGCGGAGCAGCTCGGCGAGCAGGCCGACTCGCTTGCCTGACGGAGCTGAGCGCTCCCCGGAGAACGAGGCGGTCGTGCTCGGGATGTGGGCCGCCTACGACCGCGAGGGCCTGACCGGCATCTTCGAATGGGCGGCCGAGGACGCCGAGTGGCGCCCGCACTCGGCCGAGCAGAGCGTCTTCCGCTCCACCGCCGACTACCGCGCGTACATGGAGAAGGCGATCGCCCGCGGCGTGCACGTGGACTCGATCCGGCTCGGCATCTGGTCGCACGGAGAGGTCGTCGCGGTCCGCGGCCGCCTGCGGGTGCGCCAGGGCGGGGCGATCGACGACTCGCGCATGTACTGGGTGCACCGCGTCCGCGACGGCAAGGTGCAGTCGACCGCCTCCTCGCCCGACCTCGGCCGCCTGCTGGCGGACGTCGGCCTGCCCGGCCGCGGCATCACCAACGAGGCGTTCATGGCGATGCACGGCGCGCCCCTGCCCTAGGCTCTAGGCCTCCGCGAGCCAGTTCGCACAGGCGACCATCGCGGGATCCCAGCCCGGGCCGGTCTCGCCGCCCCACGCGACGGCGTGCACGACCGCCCAGCCGCGGATCCGCTCGCGGTCGAGCTCGAGCTGCTCGGAGAGCTGGTCGAGCCGGCGGCGGATGCGGGCGAGCGGGCGCGGCTCGTCCATCAGCTCCTTGCGGCGGTCGCGCACGAGCGCCGCGCAGTCGAACGCGCGCTCGCCGACCAGCGGCTTGGGGTCGATCGCGAGCCAGCCGCGCTGCTCGTCGAGCAGCATGTTGCCGGTGTGGGAGTCCTGGTGCAGGACCACCGGCTCGCCGGGGCTCGGGCAGCAGCTCGCGGACGAGGCCGGCGGCGAGGTCGACGAGCCGCGGCTGGGTCGGCGGCCGGCGCGCGTTCACGGCGGCCCACGGCTCCACCACCTCGTCGAGGCGCATGAACGGCGCATCCGGAGCGGGCGGCGTCGACCACAGGCGCTGCAGCACGCCGGCCGCGATCGTGTTCGCCACCGCCTCGTCGGGCAGGGCTGTTCAGCTTGCGGGCCGGAGCGAGCCGCTCGGCCAGCAGCGCCCGGCGCTCCGCGTCGGCCTCGAGCAGCCGCGCGGCGCCGTCACCGTTCCAGTGGGCGAGCGCGGCCGCCTCGTGCTCGGTCTCATACTCGGGGAAGGTGATCTTCAGCACCGCGGGCGTGCCGTCGCGCCGCTCGGCCGGCACGACGAGCGAGATCGTGGCCGGCTCGAACGGGTCGCCCAGCCGCAGGTCCCACTGCTCGGCGCACTCCGCCGCGAGGCCGGGGAGCGCGGCCAGCCACTCCGCCCCGCCGTCCTCCGCCCTCCACCAGCCCAGCCCGTCCGGCACACGCATGCGCTCTAGAGTCGCGCATCGCCATGCCGCTCGTCGACGACATCCGCGCCGCCTGCGCGGGCGTCGCGGCGCGCGCGCGGCACGTGCGGGTCGTCGAGGCGGCGATCGAGCCCTATGCGCGCACGCTGCCGTCGGAGTCGCCGCCGGCCCCCGACCTCGACGGCGCGTCGCTGGAGGAGCGCGCCGCCTTCTCGCTCACGCTCAACGCGATCAACTTCGGCTCGGGCTGGTTCCCGACGCTGCGCAAGCCGGCCGGGCTCTCGGGCTTCCGCACGGTCGAGGCCGGCCTGCGGGCGCGCGGGCCGTGGACGGCGGCGGAGCTGACCGCGATCGAGACGCCCGAGGTCGCCGCCACCTTCGGCCAGGACCCGACGCACGAGCTGATGGCGCTCTTCACGGTCGCGCTGCGCGAGCTGGGCGACCGCGTCACCGTCGAGTACTTCGGGCGCTTCCTCGGGCTCGTCCGCTCCGCCGAGGGCTCGGCCGAGCGGCTGGCGGAGACGCTCGCGCGCTGGCCGACGTGGCACGACGTCTCGGGCCACGACGGCGAGGTCGTCCCGTTCTACAAGCGCGCGCAGATCGCGGCCGGCGACCTCCACCTCGCGGGCATCGCGCCGGCCGAGGACATCGGACGGCTCACGCTGTTCGCCGACAATCTGGTGCCCCACGTGCTGCGGCTCGACAACGTCCTGGAGTTCGACGAGCGGCTCGTGCGGCGGATCGACGACGGGCTGCTGCTCGAGCACGGCTCGGCGGAGGAGGTCGAGATCCGGGCCTGCGCGCTGCACGCGGTGGAGTTGCTCGTGGCCGCGCACGGGGACACGACGGCGACGGCGGTCGACAACGCGCTGTGGAACCGGGGAGCGTTGCCGCGGTATAAGGCTCGGCCGCGGCACCGGGCTCGGACCACGGCCTACTGACCCCATGAAGAAGCCCACTCCCTCCACCGCGGCCGTCTGGCTGATCCTCCTGCTCGCGCTGGCGCTGCGGATCGGCTACGTCGCGATCACCCCGGACTACGTGATGGTCCACGACGCGCGCGACTACGACAACGCCGCGCAGTCGATCGCGCGCGGCGACGGCTACCCGACCTCGCGCGGGCGCCCGACCGCGTTCCGGCCGCCGGCCTACCCCGTGCTGCTCGCCGGCGTCTACACGGTCGCGGGCGTCCAGGACGCGAGCGAGCACGACCGGGTCCGCGCCGCGAGGATCCTCGGCATCTTCATCAGCACGCTGATCGTCGGCCTGATCGGCGTGGTGGCGGCGCAGCTGTGGGGCCGAAGGGTCGCGCTGGCGGCGATGGGGCTCGCCGCCGTCTACATCCCGCTGATCGTGGTCGGCGCCGCGGTGATGTCCGAGCCGCTGTTCGCCGCGCTGCTGCTCGGCGCGCTCGCCGCGGCGATCCAGTCGCGGACGCTCGAGCCACCGCTGGCGCTGGGTGCTGCTCGCCGGGCTGCTCGGCCGGCCTGACCATCCTCACGCGGGCGAACGCGCTGGTGCTGCTGCTGCCGCTCGGGCTCGCGGTCTGGACCGGCAAGCCGCGCTTCTCGCCCCGCGCGCTCGCCGCCCCGGCCGTGCTGGTCGTGCTCGCACTGCTGACCGTCTCGCCGTGGACGATCCGCAACGCGGTCGTCTTCGACCGCTTCATCCCGGTCTCCACCCAGCTCGGCTCGGCGCTCGCGGGCACCTACAACGAGCAGGCGCGCGCGGACAAGGAGAACCCCGCCTCGTGGCGCTCGATCGGCCACGTCCCCTCCTACCGGGAGCTGTACGCGCGGCTCGCGCTTCATCCCCGAGCCCGAGGTCGAGGACATCCTCAGCGAGCGCTCGAAGGACTTCATCCGCGAGCACCCCGAGTACGTGGGCAAGGTCGCGCTGTGGACCACGCTGCGCACGTTCGAGCTCGGCGGGCTGGACTGGTCGCGCCACACCGCCGGGACGATCAGCGTCTCCCCCGGCTGGGCCAACGCGGGCGTCTTCTGCTTCTGGATCTTCGCCCTGCTCGCCATCGCGGGCGCGACCACGAAGGCGGCGCGCCGCACGCCGTTGTGGGTCTGGCTGATCCCGCTGCTGCTCTACCTCAGCGTGGTCTTCCTCGTGGTCGAGACGCCGCGCTACCGGACCGGCATCGACCCGTTCATCGTGATGCTCGCCGCCCTGGCGGTCACCCAGCTACGACGAACACCTCGAGCGTCCGCGGTCCATGCACTCCCTCCACTCGATCGAGCTCGATATCCGACGTCGCCGACGGACCGGACACCAGCGTGATCGGCCGGCCGTCGCGCCGCCGCCTCCGCGAGCCGCGCCACCGCGTCGGGCACCGACGCGACCACCTGATCCTCGGCGATCACGCACAGGTGGACGTCGGGGACGAGCGTCAGCGCGCGGCGGCCCGAGCTGCCCGCGCCGTCGAGGATCAGCGTGCCCGTCTCGGCGATCCCGAGCGCGCAGCCGGTCAGCACGCCGTCGAGGCCGTCGAGGTCGGGGATCGAGAGCGGCGGGTCGTCGGCGACGAGCTCGACGTCCAGGTCCACCTCGAGCGTCGTCCCCACCCGGCGCAGCCCCAGCCGCTCACACGCCTCCCCCAGCGCGGCCGCGAGCCCGTCGCGCGCGACGCGGTGCACCTCGGCGCGGTAGTCGGCCACCCGCTCGCAGAACAGGTCGAGGTCCACCTCGGCCGCGCCCGCCGGGTGGTAGGAGCGCGGCACGTCGGGCACCACCGGCGCGGCGCCGAGCGCCGAGCGGATGCGGCCGAGGACCTCAGCCCGCGCTTCGCTCACGCCACCACTCGCGGAAGGTCTGGGGCGGCACCTCGGGCAGCTCGCGCATCGCGGTCCAGCCCGGCACCGGCAGCTTCGACAGCGGCCCGCGGCCGAGCTTCGACAGCCGCTGCGCCGCCTCGTAGCGCTTGCGCGAGCCGAACACGCCGCCGACCGCGTCCATCGCCAGCCGCTCGGGCTCCCAGCGCGACTGCTCCTCGGCCACGACGCGGGCGCGCAGGTGGATCAGCACCGAGGGGATGTCGATCTTGACCGGGCACGCCTCGTAACAGGCGCCGCACAGGCTCGAGGCCCACGGCAGCGTCGGCGCCTGGTCCAGCCCCTTGAGCTGCGGCGTGAGGATCGCCCCGATCGGGCCGGGATAGACCGACTCGTAGGCCTGGCCGCCGGTGCGCGAGTAGACGGGGCACACGTTCAGGCAGGCCGAGCAGCGGATGCAGTGCAGCGCCTGGCGGCCGACCTCGTCGCGCAGCACGTCGGTGCGCCCGTTGTCGAGCAGGATCAGGTGGAACTCGCGCGGCCCGTCGCCGTCGCGCACCCCGGTCCACAGCGACGTGTAGGGGTTCATCCGCTCGGCGGTCGAGGAGCGCGGCAGCAGCTGCAGGAAGACCTCGAGGTCCTGCCACTCCGGCAGCACCTTCTCGATCCCCATCACCGTCACGAGCACCTCGGGCAGCGTCGTGCACATGCGCCCGTTGCCCTCGGACTCGACGACGCAGATCGTGCCGGTCTCGGCGATGCCGAAGTTGGCGCCGCTGACCGCCACCGGGACGGAGAGGAACTTGGCGCGCAGGTGCCGGCGCGCGGCCTCGGCGATCGCGGTCGCCTCCCAGCCCGAGGTCCTGCCCCTTGGCGATCGTGCGCTCGAACAGCGCCCGGATCTCGGCGCGGTTCTTGTGGATCGCCGGGACGAGGATGTGCGACTGCTTGTCGTTCGGGTCGAGCTGGACGATCAGCTCGGCGAGGTCGGTCTCGATCGCCGAGATGCCGCTGCTCCGCCAGCGCCTCGTTGAGCCCGATCTCGTCGGTGGCGAGCGACTTGACCTTGATCACCTCGTCGGCGCCGTGGGCCTTCGCCACCGCGGCGACGATCGCGTTCGCCTCGGCGCCGTCGCGCGCCCAGTGCACGGTGCCGCCCGCGGCGGTGACCGCCGCCTCGAGCCGCTCGAGCTGCTCCGGGAGCGTCGCCATCGCGCGCGCCTTGATCGCGCTGCCGGCCTCGCGCAGCGCCTCCCAGTCGTCGAGCTCGGCGATCGTGTTGAGCCGCTTCGCGCGGATCGTCGTCGTCGCCTTGCCGAGGTTGCGGCGCAGCTGCGAGTCGCGCAGGGTCCTGCGGGCGGCGGCGGGAAAGCCCTTCATTCGCGCGCCGCCAGGATCTCGGCCAGGTGCACCGCGCGCACCCCCGTGCGCTGGCGCCGCAGCGCGCCGCCGATGTGCATCAGGCACGAGTTGTCGGCCGACGTGCAGACCTCGGCGCCGGTGTCGAGCAGGTGGCGCAGCTTGTCGGAGAGCATCGCCATCGAGGTGTCGGCGTTCTTGACCGCGAACGTCCCGCCGAAGCCGCAGCACTCCTGGGCCTGGTCGATCTCGACGAGGTCGATGCCCTGGACCGCGCGCAGCAGCCGCAGCGGGCGGTCGCCGACCTTCAGCAGCCGCAGCGAGTGGCAGGTCGGGTGGTAGGCGACGCGGTGCGGGAAGGAGGCCCCGACGTCCTCGACCTCGAGCACGTCGGTGAGGAACTCGGTCAGCTCGTAGACGCGATCCGCGACGGCCGGGCAGTGCTCGCGCACCATCCCCACGCACGAGGCCGAGGGCGAGACGATGTGCTCCGCGTCCCCGAACACGCGCTCGAAGCGCCGGGCCAGCGCCGTGCCCTGCTCCGCGTAGCCGGAGTTGACATGCATCTGACCGCAGCACGTCTGCTCCTCGGGGAAGGCGACCTCGACCCCCAGCCGCTCCAGCAGCTCGACGACCGCCCGGCCCGTGCCCGGAAACAGCGTGTCGTTGAAGCACGTGACGAAGAGCGCAGCCCGCACCGGCCGGAGCGTAGTGCAGCACGGCTCTGGGTACGGGCGCAGTTGAGGAGACCCGCAACGGGAGGGTGAGGCATGTACACGCAGGTGTTCGATCCGGTCGGCGATTCGCTCGGGCTCAGCTCGATCTTCGCGGCGATCCCGATCATCGTGCTCTTCGTCCTGCTCGGCGGGCTCAAGATGAAGGCGCACCTGGCCGCGCTCATCTCGCTGGCGGCCGCGCTCGTGGTCGCGGTCGCGGTCTACGGGATGCCGGTCGGCCAGGCGCTCGACAGCGGCGCGGAGGGCGCGGTCTTCGGGATCTTCCCGATCATGTACATCGTCTTCATGGCGCTGTGGATCTACAACATGACCGTGGAGACGGGGCACTTCGCCGTGCTCCGCCGGGCGTTCAACCGGGTCTCGGACGATCAGCGGATCCAGGCCGTGATCATCGCCTTCTGCTTCGGCGCGCTGCTCGAGGCGCTCGCCGGCTTCGGCACCCCCGTCGCGATCACCGCGGTGATGCTGATCGCCGTCGGCTTCGACCCGATCAAGGCCGCCGCCGTCGCGCTCGTGGCGAACACCGCGCCCGTCGCCTTCGGCGCGATCGCGATCCCGATCGTGACGCTGTCCGAGATCACCGGCCTGCCCAAGGAGGACCTCGGCGCCATGGTCGGCCGCCAGACGCCGATCCTCGCCCTGATCGTGCCGCTCATCCTCGTCGGCATGGTCGACGGCGGCCGCGGCGTGCGCCAGGCGTGGCCCGCGGCGGTGGTCGGCGGCTTCACCTTCGCCATCGCCCAGTTCCTGTGCTCGAACTACGTCTCCGTCGAGCTGACCGACATCGTCGCCTCGCTGATCGCCACCGGCTCGATCGTGCTCCTGCTGCAGGTCTGGAAGCCCTCCGAGCCGCTGCGCGGCGAGGTCCAGGGCGGCGGCGCGCAGCCCGCGATCGCCGGCGCCGCGGTCTCCGACGCCACGCATGAGCGCGAGGTCAAGCGCAAGGAGGGCGACGGCCACGACTCCACCAAGGAGATCCTCGTCGCCTTCGCTCCCTACCTGATCATCATCGCGGTCTTCGCGCTCGCGCAGCTGGGCCCGATCAAGGACTTCCTCGACGCGCGCACCAAGGAGTTCGACTGGCCGGGCCTGAACGTCAATACGCCGGACGGCGAAGCCGTGTCCTCGGCGACCTTCAAGTTCAACTGGGCCAGCGCGGCGGGCACGCTGCTGCTCGTCTCGGGCCTGCTCACGATGCTCGTGCTGCGCTTCAGCCCGGGCCGGGCGGTGCGCACGCTCGTGCGCACGCTGGACGAGCTCAAGTGGGCGACGCTCACCGTCGCGTCGGTGCTCGCGCTCGCCTACGTGATGAACCTCTCCGGCCAGACCATCACGCTGGGCCAGTGGATCGCCGGCGCGTCCGGGCTGTTGCCGTTCCTGTCTTCGATCATCGGCTGGCTGGGCGTCGCGGTGACGGGCTCGGACACCTCGTCGAACTCGCTGTTCGGGACCCTCCAGGTGGCGGCGGCCGAGAAGGCCGGCTACTCCCCGACGCTGCTCGCCGCGGCGAACTCCTCGGGCGGCGTGCTCGGCAAGATGATCTCGCCGCAGAACCTCGCGATCGGCGCCGCCGCGGTCGGACTGCACGGCCGTGAGGGCGAGCTCTTCCGAAAGGTGTTCGGATGGAGCATCCTGTTGGTGTTGATCATGTGCGTGATCGTGTACCTGCAGTCGACAGCGGTCCTGGATTGGATGGTGGTCGGAGGAAGTGAGCAGCGCTGCCGGAGATGTCCCACACCGGTGAGCCCGCCGCGCTCGCCGAAGCGCCCCCGCGCGACCTCACGCCGCTCGTCGACGAGCTGCGCGCCGTCGTCGGGGACAAGTGGGTCTACACGCAGGAGCACCAGCTGCGGACCTACGAGTCCGACGGCCTGCTCCAGTACCACGTGATCCCGGGCGCGGCGGTGCTGCCCGGGAGCGCCGAGGAGGTCCAGGCGGTCGTGCGCGCGTGCGCCCAGGCCGACGTGCCGTGGGTCGCGCGCGGCGCCGGCTCGGGCCTGTCGGGCGGCGCGCTGCCGATCTCCGACGGCATCCTGATCGTGCTCTCGCGGCTCAAGCGCGTGCTCGACGTCGACCTCGAGAACCAGCGCGTCTGCGTCGAGCCGGGCGTCACCAACCTCGCCGTCACCGCCGCGGTCGCGCCGGACTTCTTCTACCCGCCCGACCCGTCGAGCCAGATCGTGTGCTCGATCGGCGGCAACCTGGCCGAGAACTCCGGCGGGGCGCACTGCTTCAAGTACGGCTTCACCACGAACTACGTCTGCGGGCTCGAGCTCGTGCTGCCCGACGGCGAGATGATCCAGCTCGGCGGCAAGGAGCTCGACCCGGCCGGCTACGACCTGCTGGGCGCGTTCGTCGGCTCCGAGGGCACGCTCGGGATCGCGACCAAGGCGTGGCTGCGCGTCATGCCGGCGCCGGAGACGACGCGCACGCTCGTCTCCTTCTTCGACACCACGCGCCAGGCCGGCGAGGTGGTCTCGGAGATCGTGCAGGCCGGGATCGTGCCGGGCGCGATCGAGATGATGGACACGCTCGCCATCGAGGCCTCCGAGGCGATGGCCCACGCGGGCTACCCCGAGGGCCGCGGCGCGGCGCTGCTGATCGAGCTCGACGGCGCCGAGCGCGAGTGCGAGGCGCGCTTCGACGAGGTCGTGGCGATCTGCGAGAAGTGCGGCTCCGACGACGTCCGCGTCGCCAAGGACGAGGCCGAGCGCCAGCTGTTCTGGAAGACGCGCAAGGCCGCGTTCCCCGCCATGGGCCGGCTCTCCCCCAACTACTTCGTCCAGGACGGCGTGATCCCGCGCACCAAGCTCCCCGACGTGCTCGAGCGCCTCGACGAGCTCTCCGAGGAGTACGGGATGCGCGTCGCCAACGTCTTCCACGCCGGCGACGGCAACCTCCACCCGCTCGTCTGTTACGACGGCCGCGTCGAGGGCGAGGCCGAGCGCGCCGAGGAGCTGTCGGGGCTGATCCTCGACGCCTGCCTCGAGGCCGGCGGCTCGATCACCGGCGAGCACGGCGTGGGCGTCGACAAGAAGAAGCACATGACGAAGATGTTCGACGAGCCCGACCTGGCCGCGTTCCAGATGCTGCGCTGCGCGTTCGACCCCGCCGGGCTCGCCAACCCCGGCAAGGTGATGCCGACGCCGCGGCTGTGCGGCGAGGTGCCCGGGCCGTACCGGATCCACCCGCTGGAAGCCGCCGGGCTCGCCGAGAGGTTCTAGAGGCGTGGCGACGGCAGAAGTGACCACCGAGCGGCCCGGCTCGCCGGAGGAGGCCGCCAAGCTGCTGCGCTCGCTGGGCGAGGCGGGCAAGGCCGTGCGCGTGCGCGGCGGCGGCACCAAGGACTGGGGCGGGATCGGCGAGCCCGTGGCGGTCGAGCTCGAGACCGGCGGGATGGCGAAGATCCTCGAGCACAACGTCGGCGATCTGACGGCGGTGCTGCAGGCCGGCGTGCCGCTGGCCGAGGCGCAGGCCGCGTTCGCGGCGGAGGGCCAGATGCTCGCGCTCGACCCGCCGCTCGGCGCGGACGACGCGACGACCGTCGGCGGCATGGTCGCGACGGGCGACTCCGGCCCGCTGCGCCACCGCTACGGCGGCGTGCGCGACCTGATCCTCGGGATCTCGCTCGCGCTCTCGGACGGCTCGCTGGCCAAGGCCGGCAGCAAGGTGATCAAGAACGTCGCGGGCTACGACCTCGCCAAGCTGTTCACCGGCTCCTACGGGACGCTCGGGCTGATCGTCACCGTGACGGTGCGACTGCATCCCAAGGCGTCCGGGAACGCCACCGCTGTGGGCGCGACCGACGATCCCGAGGTGCTCTCGCAGGCCGCGATCCAGCTGGCGCGCCTGCCGCTCGAGGCCGACTCGCTCGACGCCGCCTGGCAGGACGGCTCCGGGCGCCTGCTCGCCCGCTTCGGCGGCGCGACCGCGGGCGACCAGGCGGAGTCGACGGTCAAGCGGATGCGCGACGCCGGGCTCGACGGCGTGCAGACGGTCGAGGACGACGCGGACCTGTGGGCCGCCCTGCGCGCCGCCCAGCGCCGTCCCGAGGGGGCCTCGCTGAAGGTGTCCGCGCGCATGACCGACCTCGCCCCCGCCATCCGCGCGACCGAGGAAGCCGGCGGGGCGCTCGTCTCGCGCGCCGCGCACGGCCTGTCGTGGATCACGCTCGACCCCGGCGACCTCGTGCGAGCGCGTCGGCGGCATCCGCGACGCGCTCGATCCGCGCGCCGTCGTGGTGCAGGACGGCCCGGCCGAGCTGCGGCGCGAGCTCGACCCCTGGGGCCCGCTCGACCCCGGCTCCCTCGTGGTGATGAAGCGCCTCAAGGAGCGCTTCGACAGCAAGCGCATCTTCCGTCCCGGCACGTTCGTAGGAGGCATCTGAAATGGCCCTGATCGACCTGCTCGACGGCGCCTGGGACGAGAACCGCCCGCCCGACCCCGAGCTGATCAAGGACTGCGTGCACTGCGGCTTCTGCCTGCCGACGTGCCCGAGCTACCTCGTCTTCGAGGAGGAGATGGACTCCCCGCGCGGCCGCATCGTGCTGATGCGCGTCGGCCACGACGAGGGCGAAGAGGTCTCCGGCGAGATGGTCACGCACTTCGACCGCTGCCTCGGCTGCATGGCGTGCGTGACCGCCTGCCCGTCCGGGGTCCAGTACGACAAGCTGATCGAGCAGACGCGGCCGCAGATCGAGCGGCACGCCGACCGGCCGCTGCGCGAGCGCGCGTACCGGCGGGCGATCTTCGAGATGTTCACCCACCCGGGCCGCCTGCGGGCGCTCGCGCCGGTGCTCGCGTTCCAGCAGAGGACGGGCATCAACGACGTCCTCGCCAAGCTGCCGATCCCCAAGCTCCAGTCGCTGCTGCGGCTCGCCCCCGACGTGTCGCCGGACGCCGCCGTCCGGCAGCTGCCGGAGCTGACCCCGGCGCGCGGGGAGTCGCGCGGCCGGATCGCGCTGATGCAGGGCTGTGTCCAGCGCGTCTTCTTCGGCGACGTCAACGCCGCCACCGTGCGCGTGCTCGCCGCCGAGGGCTTCGAGGTCCACGCGCCCCGCCAGCCGCGCTGCTGCGGCTCGCTGATGATGCACGCGGGCCTCGAGGAGGAGGCGCTGGTGCTCGCGCGCGAGACGATCGCCGCCTACGAGGACTTCGACGCGATCGGCGTCAACGTCGCGGGCTGCGGGTCGGGCATGAAGGACTACGCGCACCTGCTGGCCGACGACCCCGAGTGGGCCGAGCGCGCCGAGGCGTTCAGCGCCAAGGTCAAGGACGTCTCCGAGCTGCTGGCCGGCCACGAGCCGCGCGTCGTGCGCCACCCGCTGGCGCTGAAGGTCGCCTACCACGACGCCTGCCACCTCGCCCACGCCCAGGGCGTCCGCGACGAGCCGCGCGAGCTGCTGCGCTCGATCCCCGACCTCGAGCTCGCCGAGCCCGACGAGTGGCAGATCTGCTGCGGCTCGGCCGGCATCTACAACCTCGTGCAGCCCGAGGCGGCCGCCAAGCTCGGGCAGCGCAAGGCCGACAACCTCGCCGCGACCGAACCTGACGCGATCGCCGCCGCCAATCCCGGGTGCGCCCTCCAGATCGCCGGGTATCTCGATCGTGAGGTTCCGATCTACCACCCGATGACGCTGCTGGACGCCTCGCAGCGCAACCTGCGACCCGAGGAGATCCGATGAGCACCGCTTCCCGAATCGACGCCGCCCCCGCGCCCTCCAGCGAGGAGCGCGCCAACGACATCCTGTCCTCCGAGGCGCTCGACTTCGTCGCCGAGCTGCACGGCCGCTTCGAGCCGCGCCGCCAGGAGCTGCTGGCCGCCCGCCGCGAGCGCGCCAAGGAGCTCCAGGCCGGCGGCACGCTCGACTTCCTCGAGGAGACGCGCGAGATCCGCGAGGGCGACTGGCAGGTCGCGCCCCCCGCCGACGACTACCTCGACCGCCGCGTCGAGATCACCGGCCCGGCCGACCGCAAGCTCGTCATCAACGCGCTCAACTCGGGCGCCAAGGGCTTCATGGCCGACTTCGAGGACTCGACCGCGCCGACGTGGGAGAACGTCGTCCTCGGCCACATCAACCTGATCGACGCGATCGACCGCACGATCACCTACGACGCCTCCGACGGCAAGCACTACGAGCTCGACGAGGAGACCGCGACGCTGCTGCTGCGCCCGCGCGGCTGGCACCTCAACGACAAGCACGTCAAGGTCGAGGGCACCGAGGTCTCCGGCGGCCTGCTCGACTTCGGCCTCTACTTCTTCCACAACGCCCAGCGGCTGCTCGACGCCGGCTCGCGGGTCTACCTCTACCTGCCCAAGATGGAGCACCATCTCGAGGCGCGGCTGTGGAACGAGGTGTTCGACTTCGCCGAGGACCACGCCGGGGTCGCGAAGGGCACGATCCGCGCGACGGTGCTGATCGAGACGCTGCCCGCCGCGTTCCAGATGGACGAGATCCTCTACGAGCTGCGCGAGCACTCCTACGGCCTCAACGCCGGGCGCTGGGACTACATCTTCTCGATGATCAAGTGCTTCCGGGACCGCGAGGACTTCGTGCTGCCCGACCGCAACGACGTGAAGATGACGGTCCCGTTCATGAAGGCCTACTCGGAGCTGCTGGTCAAGACCTGCCACGCCCGCGGCGCCTTCGCGATGGGCGGCATGGCGGCGCTGATCCCGTCGCGCAAGGACGAGGAGGCCAACAAGCGCGCCACCGACGCCGTGCGCGAGGACAAGGAGCGCGAGGCCAAGGCGGGCTTCGACGGCACCTGGGTCGCGCACCCGGACGTCGTCGACGTCGCGCTGGAGGCGTTCGACACGGTCCTCGGCGACAAGCCCAACCAGATCGACAAGCAGCGCCCCGACGTCGACGTGAGCGCCGCCGACCTGCTCGACGCGGGCTCGACCCCCGGCGACATCACCGAGGAGGGCCTGCGCAACGACGTCTCCGTCGGCTTCCAGTACGTCTCGTTCTGGCTCGGCGGCCGCGGCGCCGCCGGGATCAACAACATGATGGAGGACGCCGCGACGGCCGAGATCTCGCGCTCGCAGATCTGGCAGTGGGTGCGCCACGGCAAGTTCACCCGCGACGACGTGCGCCGGATCCTCGACGAGGAGACCCAGAAGATCCACGACGAGGTCGGCGACGAGACGTGGGAGAAGGGCCGCCCGGACGAGACGCGCGAGATCTTCGAGCGCGTGTCGCTCTCGGACGAGTTCCCGGAGTTCCTGACGATCCCGGCCTACGAGTACCTGGACTAGCGGCTGCTGAGCGCCAGCCGGGTGTCCGTCGCGCTGCGCCGGACGGGCCACAGCACGGTCGGCCGGCGGCCGGTGAAGGCGGGGACGGCGGGCTCGCGGTCGTCGAGCGCGGTGGTCGAGACGAGCTCGGGCGGGCCGAAGCTGCCGAAGCTCCCGGTCCGCCGCGCGGCGAAGACGTCATGGTCGTCGGTCCAGCTGAGCAGCGCGTTGCCGTGGTCGACGGCGAGCCCCCCGAGCACGCCGTCCGGGGTGATCTCCGTCGCGGGGCCCCAGCGCGTGACCGGCGCGGTCACGACGCGGAGCGGGAAGGTCTGCGCGCCCGCAGGGCCGGCCACGTTGTTCCACGCGACGGTATAGCCGCCATCGTTGCTCACGTTCGCCGCGAGCATCCGGGGCGCGAAGTCGCGCGTGCCGCCCGCGTCGAGGACGACCGCGGGGCCGAAGCTCAGGCCCGGGCGCTTCACGGCGCGCACGACCCACGGCCGGCTCGCCTCCTCGCCTGAGTCCTGGCTGCCCCAGGCGACGAGGACCGCCCCGTGGCGATTCGAGTCGGCGACGAGGGTGGTGAGCGGCCGGCGCTCGCCGAGGACGTGCGCGCCGCCGAAGCGGCCGCTGCGCCGGCGCGTGCGCTCGACCACCACCGGACGGCGCGGCCCGGCGGAGTAGGCGACGATCAGGTCGCCCCGGCCCCCGTAGGCCAGCGCGATGCTCTCCGAGTCGCGCGTCGGCAGCTCGGTGGTGGCGAGCGTCCGCGGCTTGCCGAACGCGCGGCCGCCGCGCGAGAACGCGATCCGGTAGCGGTGGCGCTCCAGGCCGACCTTCTCGACCCACGCGACCGCCACCTCGTCGCCGTGGACGGCGATCGCCGGGGCCCTGGTCTTCGCCGAACACCTCGTGGGCGGCGCCGACGCGGCGGACGCGGCCGCGCGGGCTCGTCGTCGTGCCGAACCGCGCGGTCAGCTGGTCGAGCGTGCGGAAGCGCTTGGTCACGCGGCGCGTGCGGGCGAGCACCACGGTGCGATTGCCCCCGCGGAGCAGCGGCCTCGCCACGACCTCCCCGCCGAGGGTCCCGTGCCGCACGATCGTCCCGTCGGCGCGCAGCGTCGAGAGGTGGCCGCGGGCGGGCTCGCCGGTGTTCCAGCTCAGCAGCGCGTCGCCGCCGGGCCCGGCCACGAGGCCCGGCGCCGTCAGGAAGGCCGCGGGCGGGCTCGCGTCGCGCGGCGCCGACCAGGGCGGCGCGGCGCCGGCCGCGGCGCGGCGACGAGCAGGGTCAGGGCTGCGAGGAGGAGGGCGCGCACCAATGGAACAACGTTCACCGCCCCGTGTCGATGCGGTGTAACGGCCGCTGGACGGATGCGGCCGACAGCGGTACGGTCCTTCGCGCCGTTCCGTGGCAGCACTCAGCCGAGCCGAGGGCTCTCCTCAGAGCGCGGAGCGGGAAGGCGTCGGCGTGTGGACTGGCAGCCCGCGACTGCCGGAACGGCTCCCACGCCAGTGCTGCCGAGACCGTCCCACGACAGGAGGCGGCCTATGCCGAGATACATCTAGAGGCCCCGCACGGCGGGGCCTCTAGCTTTCCTGCAGCCGCTGCTTGAGCGCGGCGAGGTCGGCCTCGAGCTTGCGCTCGAGGTGCGGCTGGATCATCGGGATGAAGATCCGCCCCTTGATGCCGCCGCCGCACGCCTCGACGCTCTGGGTGAGCTGCGTCGCGCCGCCGCTGTCGGCGAGCGCGTAGCGCGTGACCACGTCGACGCCGCGGATCTCGAACGAGGAGGCCGCGCTCGGGGTGGGTCGTACTCGAAGACCTCCATCTCGACCGTGAAGCGCTGGCCGGAGACCTCGAGCTTCTGCTGGAAGCGCGCGCCCCGGCCGAGCGGGCCGGAGTCCAGGCGCTCGTAGTGCTCGAGGCCGGTCGTCCACTGCGGCACCTTGTCCTCCTCGAACAGCCACGGAAGACCTCCGCGGGCGGGCGCGGGATCTCGACGGAGCGTTCGGTGCTGGCCATCGACGGGAGCCTAGCCGCGAGGCCCGAGGGGCCGCTTAGAAGTCGCCGCCGCCGAAGTCTCCGCCTCCGCCGCCGAAGTCGCCGCCGCCGCCGAAGTCGCCACCGCCGAAGTCGCCGCCGCCGCCGTCGAACGTGCCGCCCTCGCCGCCGTACTCGCCGCCCCAGCCGCCGTAGCCGCCGCCGAACATCCCGCCGCCGAGCAGCGAGCCGAGGAAGATGCCGGGCAGCAGCCCGCCGCCGAAGAACCCGCCCATGTAGGGCGCGTAGGCGGGCCCGGCGTTCCAATAGGGCACGTTGCTGGCCGCCGACGGTGACCTCGCGCGGATCGGGGTCCTCGCCGCGCTCGACGCGCTGGGCGTCGGCCTCGCAGGCCGGGACCGCCCGCGGCTCGCCCCACGGCGGCGACCACTCCACCTCGCGAGACGAGGGGCCGTGGCGCGGGTCGAAGAAGCACGGCGGCGTGCGCTCGGGCGGCTCGCGGCCCTCCAGCTGGGCGCGCGCGGAGGCCATCGCGAAGCGGCCCTCCTCGGCCGCCTGGCCGACCGGCTCGAGGTCCTCGGGGCGGCGCGCGCGGTCGACCGCGGCGGAGGCGCGCTCGTAGGCGCCCAGGGCCTGCTCGTAGTCGCCCTGGCCTCCTCGCTGACGCCGGGCATCTGGATGTCGAGGTCGAGCGCGCGGATCTCCTCGCCGAGCTGGACGACGTCGGCGCGCACGGTGTCCCGCACCTCCTCGAGCTCGGCCGCCTCCTCGCGGCGGCGCCGGCGCGTGTGCGCGGAGCACCAGCCCGCCGCCGCCGAGGCGAGCCCGCCGAGCAGGATCAGCCCGCCGAGCCCGCCGCCGTTGCCCCCGCCTGTCGTCGCCGCCGGGATCGCCGCCCGCCCGCACCTCGCCCATGCGGTCGACGAAGTCGAGCAGGATC
>CAWBCU010000034.1:0-86996 GCA_963787335.1 uncultured Solirubrobacterales bacterium | reverse complement strand
CGCGTCTCGGGTTCTGGGACCGTCCTCCGGCACCGGTGCCACCGACGGGTCTTTCTCACCGCATCGCCGTGACCTGCGCGGCGACCGCCGGCATCGCGCTTGCGGGCGCGGTCGCGGTCGGCGCGCTCGCTGTCCCGGACCTGGCCGGCGCGCTGGCGGACGCGACGCGCTCCCTGGGCGGCTGGATCTATCTCGCCGTGGCGGCGCTGGTGTTCCTCGAGACCACCGTGCTCCTCGGCTTCGTGATCCACGGCGAGCTGGCGCTGATGCTCGGCGGGGTCGCCGCCGAGCGCGGCGACGCCTCCCTGCTCGCCATGATCGCCCTGGTGTGCACGGCGGCGGTGGCGGGAGACCTCGTCGAGCCTGCTGATCGGCCGTCGCCTGGGGCGTCCGTTCCTCGAGCGCCACGGCGCCCGCGTGGGGCTCGGCGCGGCCCGGCTCGCGCGCGTGGACGCCTTCTTCGCCCGCCACGGCGGCAAGGCGCTGTTCCTCGGCCGCTTCACCGGCTTCCTGCGGGCCACGATGCCGTTCGTGGCCGGCAGCTCCGGCCTCAGGCCGCGCCGGCTGCTCCCCTACAGCGTCGCCAGCGCGCTCGTGTGGACCGTCACCTTCACCGTGCTCGGCTACGCGTTCGCTGAATCCTTCACGGGCGCCGGCGAGACGGCCACGCGCATCGGGCTCGTCGGCATCCTGCTCGCCACCACGGCGTTCACCGTCCGTTCGCGGTGGACACGCCGTGATGACGAGCAGGGTCGCGGTCAGGCCTGGTGCTGAGCCGGGGCGCCCACCCGTGACGACCGGCGGTCGCGACCCGGCCACAGGCGGTCGCCGAGCAGCGTGAGCGCGGCCGGCGCCATGAACAGCCGGACGAGCGTGACGTCGACGAGCACCGCGGTGGCGAGCCCGACGCCCGTCATCTTGATCACCGGGTCGGGGTCGGTCGCGAAGCCCAGGAAGACCGCGATCATGATGCCGCCGGCGGCGATGATGATCTTGCGCGTGCTCGCCGAGGCGGCTGCGATCGCGGCGCGGTGGTCGGCGTGGCGGTCCCATTCCTCGCGGACGCGCGAGAGCAGGAACACGTTGTAGTCCGTCGAGAGCCCGAACAGGATCGCGAACATGAACAGCGGCACGTACGGGCACGACGGGCTGCTGCTCGACGCCGAGCAGCCCGGCGCCGGCCTCGGTCTGGAACGCGAGCGCGACGACGCCGTAGGCGGCCGCGATCGAGGCCAGGTTGAACGCGGCCGAGAGCACCGAGATCCGCCACGAGCGGAACGCGGCGAGCAGGAGCAGCAGCGACAGCCCGACGACCGCGGCGGCGAACAGCGGGATGCGCGAGGCGATCTTCTCCGCCTCGTCGCCGTAGCGGGCGGTGCGGCCGCCGACGTAGGCGCTGGCGCCCGTGCCGCTCAGCGCGGCGGGGATGGCGGTCGCGCGCAGCGGTCCACGAGCGCGCGGGTGCGCTCGTCCTGCGGCCCGTGGAGCGGCGTCACCGTGATCACGGCGGTGTCGCGCGCCCGGTTGAGCGACCGGCGCGGCGACGTCGGCGACCTCGCGGTCGGCCGCGAGCCGCTCGGTGAGCCGCGTCGAGCGCGCTTGCTCCGTCGTGCCGTCGGGCAGCGAGACGGCGACGACGAGCGGGCCGTTGACGCCGGGGCCGAAGCCCTCCGCGAGCCGGTCGTAGGCCTGGCGCTGCGTGGTGTCCGTCGTCAGGTTGCGGTCGTCGGGCTGGCCGAGCTGGAGGCCGGCCGCGGGCGCGGCCAGCGCGACGGTCACGGCGCCCGCGGCCGCGAGCGCGAGCACCGGTCGCTTCGTCGCCCAGGGCGCGCGCGGCGCGGGCGCGGGTGCGGCGCGACGGGTCCGTCCTGCCGGCGCTCGCGCCGCGGCAGCAGCTTGCGGCCGGCCCGCGCGAAGCGGGCGGGCAGCAGGACGACGCAGACGATCGCGCAGGCGAGCACGACGAGCCCGGCGGCCACGCCGGCGCGGCCCGACGAACGGGATGCCGGTGACCAGCAGCCCGGAGATCGAGACGAGCACGATGCCCGGCCGCGGTGAGCGCGGAATGCCCGGCGGTCGCGTTGGCGCGTCGAGCGGCCTCGAGCGGGCTGTGACCGGCGCGCAGCTCCTCCTGCTGGCGGGCGGCGAGCAGCAGCGCGTAGTCGATGCCGGCGCCGAGCCCGAGCATGCCGCCGAGCGTCGGCGCGAGCCCGGGCACGTCGGTCGCGGCGGCGGCCCACATCAGCGCGCCGAAGCCGAGCCCGATGCCGGCGAACGCCGCGCCGAGCGCGTTGCGCGCGGCGCGCAGGTTGCGCAGCACGGCGACCAGCAGCAGGACGGCGATCGCGAGGCCGATCACCTCGCCGATCGGGAACCCGCCGGTGGCGGCTCCGTCGATCGGCTCGCCGGACATGGCGACGTCGACGCCGGCTCGCATCGAGTCCGGAGGTGGCGTCCTCGAGCCGGTCGCGCGCCGCCGCGTCGAGATCGGTCGCGGTCTGGTCATAGCTGACCGTGGCGAACGCGGTGCGGCCGTCGTCGGACAGCCTGCCGGCCGCGTTGAAGGGATCCTCGACGCGCGGCGACGTGCGGCTGTCGGGCGATCTTGGCGAGCGCGGCGCGGATGTCGCGCTTGGGCGCCGGTCGCTCGAGCGCGCCGTCGCCGCGCTGAAGACGACGACGGCCTGCGTGCCCGACTGCGCCGCGAAGCGCTGCTCGAGGAGGTCCTGGGCCTGCTGGGACTCGATCCCCGGGACGGTGAAGTCGTCCTTGAAGCTGCCGCCGGCGGCGACCGCGCCGCCGATCAGCGGCGGTCACGGCGAGCAGGACGAGGAGGGTGGCGGCACGCGGGCGGCGGCCGACGAGGGATGCGATGTGGGAGAGGAGAGTGGTCATGGCCGGGGACCATATACTAGACTCAGTCTAAAAATCAACTGCAGTCTAAATTTAGACCCAGTGTTACGATTTCCGGTCATGGCCGGTCTGCGGGAGCGCAAGAAGCTCGCGACGCGCCTCGCGATCCACGAGGCGGGCATGCGGCTGTTCGCCGAGCACGGCTTCGCGGCCACCACGGTCGACGCGATCGCCGAGGCGGCCGGCGTCTCGCGGGCGACGGTCTTCAGCTACTTCCCGACCAAGGAGGAGATCGTCTTCGGCGACGCCGCGGCGGCCGTCGACGCGCTCGCGGGAGCGGCTCGCGCGAGCGTCCCGCCGGCGAGGCGACCGTCGCGGCCGTGCGCGCATGGCTCGGCGAGCTGGCGGCTGGCTCGAGCCCGAGCTGATGCTCCAGCTGCGCCTCGGCCGCGAGGTGCCCGCCGTCGGCGCCCGGCGGCTGCAGCTCGACCGCGACATCGAGGCCGTCATCGCCGACCGCGCTCGAGGCCGAGCTCGGCCCGGGCACGCGCCTCGCCGCCCGCCTCGCGGCCGCGTCGCTGATCGCCGCGCTCGCCACCGTCGAGGAGGCCGCGGCCGCCCACATGGAGCAGGACGGCCGCGGGCTCACCGCCGCCGAGATCGACCGCCTCCTCGACGACGCCGTCGCCTTCATCGACGCCGGCGTCTCCGCCATCGCGGCACGCTGACGGAACGCATGGCTGCGGTTCAGCGCCTGACGGGCGAATCGATCACGGCAGGCCGGCGCTCGGGACGTCGACGGTGGTCGTGAGCAGCACCGCCTCGCGCGCCGCCGTCCGCGCCTCCTCGTGGAAGTCGGGCGCGGCGCAGGCGATCAGCGTGCGCCCGGCCTCGCCGCCGAGCCCGCACGCGAAGACGCCGAGGCCGTCCGGCATCGCGATCTCCTCCACGATCTCGCCGCCCGGGGCGACGCGGCAGAGCACGCCGCCGAGCGCGTTGGCCGCCCACACGTGCTCCTCGGCGTCGAGCGCGCAGCCGTCGGGCGCGAACGTGATGGCGCCGAGCATCGTCTCCGTGTCCCCGGGCTCGGGCGTCGGCTCGACCTGGGCCCAGACGCGCCGATCGGCCAGCGTGCCGTCGGGCTGGATGGTGAAGGCCGTGAAGCGGGCGCCGAAGGTCTCGGCGACGATCAGCGTGCCGTCGTCGGTGATCACCATGCCGTTGGGGAACCACAGGTCCTCGGCCGCGCTGCTCGTGCTGCCGTCGGGATCGATGCGCGCGATCCCGGCCGTCGCCGGATGGCCGCCGCCCATGAGGTCGAAGCCGAAGTTGCCGGCGTAGGCGACGCCCTTGTCGTCGACGATCATGTCGTTGAGGTGCCCGCTCGTGAGCGCCGAGAGGTCGGCGTGCTCGCTCACGCTGCCGTCGGCCGCGCGCCGCAGCACGCGGCGGTCCTTCATCGACACGACCAGCAGGTCGCCGTCGGGCATCCACCCCAGGCCGGAGGGCTGGCCCTCGACCTCGACGATCCGCTCCTCGCGGCCGTCGCTGTCGTAGGCGAAGACCGCGTGGCGGTAGAAGTCCGAGACCCACCAGCGGCCGTCGTGCCAGCGCGGGCACTCGAAGTAGTTGCCGCCTTCGACGAGGGGCGTGAGCGTGCGCGCGCTCGTCATGCCGCCACCGCCGACCGGGCGGTGTCCATGAAGACCTCGAGCTCGCGACGGATGTCGGGCCCGCAGGGCTGGAACACGATCTCCGTCACGCCGTGCTCGGCGAGGCCGGCGAGCCGCTCGCGCACCTGATCGGCCGTCCCGCTGACCGTCACGTCGTCGAGCATCTGATGGCCGCCCGCGTCCCAGGCCGCCTGGTCGGCCTCGTTGAGGCCGACGCAGTGCTGGCTGTGCACGGCGAGGTGGCGCTCCTCCGGCGCGGTCTGCTCGACCACCGCCTTCCACTCCGCCCCGCCGGGCAGGTCCTCGAGCGGGGTCTCGAACTCGTAGGCGCCGTGGTAGGCGAGCGCCCACCCCGGCCCCCCGGCCGCGCGCACGCGGTCCGAGTCCAGCTCCTCGCCGTCGTCGCGGACCGTGCCCCAGAACAGGTAGGACACCCACGAGAACTCCTTGGCGAACTCGGGGAGCGCGAGCGTCACGTACAGCCCGTCGCCCAGCTCGCGCGCGACGGCGGCGCCCTTGGGGCCGAGCGCGCCGATGATGATCGGCACGTCGATCGGTCGCGGCGCGCCGTGGCCGGGCGGGTGCAGCATCCGCATGCGCGCGCCCTCCCACTCGATCGTCTCGCCGCGCAGCAGGCCGCGGTAGGCGCGGATGTAGGCGTCCATGAAGGCCCAGGGGATGGCGCGGTAGCCCATGGCCCGGCGGCCGGTGAAGCCGGTCCCGAACGCCACCGCGACGCGGCCGGGGGCGAGCGCTTCAAGCGTGGCGGTGGCCGCGGCGTTGGCCATCGGATGGCGCAGGGAGGGCACGAGGACACCCGGACCCAACCCGATGCGCTCGGTCCGCTCGGCCGCCAGCGCGAGCGTCATCCAGACGTCGGTGCTCTGCTGCGGCGTGTCGTACAGCCAGGCGCGCTCGTAGCCGAGCTGCTCGGCGAGCGCGACGTGCTCGGGCGAGTCGACCGCGGTGGGGAATGCGCATGAGATCTCCATGTCAACCGCGTGCCCTGCGGGCGCCAGCGGCAAACCAAGCGCTTGCTTAGCGCGGTCGGAGCATCCTGATCACGAGCCCGGCGTAGAGCTCGCCGACCTCCGCCGCGGAGCTGTGCGCGGGCGCCGGCTCGTACCAGCGCGCGAGGTCGATGCACAGCGAGAGCACCGCCAGCGTCGTGCCCTCGAGGTCCGCGACCTCGAAGACGCCCGCGTCGACACCGCCCTCCAGCTCCTTCCGCATCAGCTCCCCGAAGCGAGCCCGGATCTCCACGATCTTGCGGAACTGGGGCCGCGGCAGCTTCTTGAACTCGTACTGGATGACGCGCGCCAGCGCATGGTTCTCCGCGTGCCAGGAGGCGAACGCCGACACGAAGGCGCCGACCCGCTCGACGGGATCTCCGGAGGCCTGCTCGAGCGACTGCTCGACCTCGTCGAGGACGGCCTGGTGCCCGATCCGGCTGATCTCGAAGAGCAGGTCGTGCTTCGCGCTCCAGTGGACGTAGACCGCGGCCGGGCTCATCCCGGCCCGCTCGCCGATCTCGCGCGTGGTCGCGGCGTGATAGCCGCGGGCGAGGAACGCGTCGAGCGCCGACAGCAGCAGCAGGCGCGAGGACTCCGGCTCGATGTGCGCCCACAGCTCGGCGTTGTGATCGAGCGTCGGGGCCCGCGCGCGCCGCTTCTTCGTCCGGCCGGTCGCCACGAGCGTGAGTCTCGCAGCCCAAGCGAGCGCTTGCTTGCTCCGTCAGTCCAGCGGCTCCACCAGCACGCGGTGCCCGACGGCGCAGACCATGAAGTACGGCCCGGGCCGCCAGGTGTCGTCTTCGTCGAGGTGCCACGGCATCTCGACGCGCTGCACGGGCTCGCCGCAGTTGTGGCAGGGCGGTGAGGCCAGAGCGATGAGGTCTTCGCGAGTCACGGCTGCCTCCGGGGTTAGCTGGATCAACCGAAGTCAGATCGTGCTGTCCGCCCCCACGCCGGGCCGGCCCCACGAGGCATTGCCCTCAAATGTGAATGGTACTACCGGCCCCGGAGGAGATCGGCACGTAGGACGACCCAAGCCGAAGTTGGGACCCCGGCCTCTCGCGGGCCACCAGACCGCTCGTTAGCGTCGCCGACCATGGAAATGGTGCGATCAGCGGGCCTGCGGCCCGTGCTGCGGGCGACCGGCGCGGGCGCGGCGTTCGCGCTGCTGGCGCTGCTCCTGTTCGTGCGCGGCCTGTTCGAGCTGCTCGACCCCCTCACCACCGATGTGGCGCAGGTCGGCGCCGGGTCGCTGATCGTCTTCGCGGCGGCCGCGCTCGGCGGGGCCGCCGGCGCCTGGCAGGCCGCGATGGCGGGCGTCACGGGCCGCCGGGAGATCGTCGTCGTCGGGGCCGTCGGCCCCGCGGCGGCGTGCGCCGTCCTCAGCCTCGTGCTCTCGATCGCGGGGTCGGTCGACCCCGGGCGGGCGCTCCTGGAGCTGGTCATGATCGCCGCCGGCGCCCTCGCGGGCGCCTGGGCGCTCCCGGCCGTCGCGCGGCTGCTGGCGCGGCTGCGCGGCACGCGCGGCCAGAGCTCGGCCGAGTACATGGGCGCGCTGCTGCTCGTCGCCGTGATCATCGGCGCGCTGCTCGCGTCCGGGATCCCGGGCCAGATCGCCGACCGGATGACGGGCAACGTCGATGCGATCGCCGACGGCAACGGGGCGAGGACGACCTCGTACGGAGACGACCAGCGCGAGCCCATCGTCGATCCGACCGCCGACGACGACGGCGACGGCCTCACCAACGAGGAGGAAGAGGCGCTGGGCACCGACCCCGGCGAGGAGGACTCCGACGGCGACGGCATGTCCGACACGGAGGAGTTCGAGCACGGCACCGATCCGAACCAGGGCATCGAGGCGCTCACGGAGGAGAACGCCTTCAAGCCGTGGGAGCGGCTCGGGATCAGCGAGGACGACTGGAACGACCTCGTGGAGTCGATCCTCGACGAGATCAACCCCGGCGGCTGGAAGGGCTTCCTCCTCGGCGACGCGGCCGAGAGCATCGTCCTCGACGAGAACGGCGAGCTCGTGCTGGTCCCGCCCGGCGCCATGGTCGGGTACGAAGACGGGAAGCTGAAGATCTACCCGCTGATGGAGAACGGCGTCGGCGGCGGCCTCGTGAAGGGCCTGGCCAAGATCCTCGGCGCCGGCGGCAAGAGCGCGAGCACCGCGCTGAAGAACGCGCTGGCGAAGCTGTCGCCGAGCCTGCGCGCCCAGCTGGCGAGCTCCGGCCTGCTCAAGGGCGTCGAGGGCGCGGCCGAGACCGCGAAGGCCCTGCCCCGCTTCCAGCCCGGCCGCTGGCTCCCCCACTTCGAGAAGCACGCCGCCGAGTTCGGCTACCGCACGCCGGTCGAGTACCTCAAGGGGGCCCGTGACCTGACCAGCCGGAGCGGGATCAACACCTTCACCCGCGCCAACGGCGACAAGCTCTTCTACGACACCGCGCGCAACGAGTTCGCGGTGCTGAAGCCCGACGGCGTCCTGCGGACATACTTCAAGCCCCAGGAAGGCATCGACTACTGGCTGAAGCAGCTCGCCAACGGATGACCGCAGGCCTCGACCTCGACCCGGAGCAACGCGAAGAGCTCGCCCGGCTGCTCGCCGGGGACACGCTCGGCACGCTGCTCCAGGAGTGGAGCCGCTTCGTGACGGCCGTCGAGCGCGGGTACGACGACTCGATCTACGAGTACACGAACGACCTCTCCGTCCGCAATCGCCTCGAGCGCGTGATCGCGGGCGCGAGCCCGGGGCTGCGCGCCCAGCTCGAGCGCGCCGTCGCCGAGGACGACCGCCGCTTCACGGCCGCGACGGAGGAGGCCGCGAAGCCGCTCGGCACGTCCCGCTGGGAGCGGCGCGTCCCGACGCGCCGCGTCGGCGAGCTGGCCGACGACCTCGACTCGCTCGGCTACCGCTAGCGCCGCCGCTGCGCGAGGAACACCCGGTAGCGCTCCTCGTAGTCCTCCGGGCGGGCACGGCGTGAACAGCGCCACCCGCCAGACCCGCTCGTCCTCCTCGTCGGCGAACACCGTGAGGCCGCGGTCGGCATACACCCACTCGCTCCCCGCCAGCGCGACCGTGCCGAGCGCGCTGTCCAGCCGCAGCGCCGGCTCGCCGAGCTGCTGCAGGACCTGCGCGGGGGTGCCGGCGAACGGCGGGTCGCCGATCGCCACGAGCCACACCTCGGACGACTCGGGCGACACCCAGACCTCCGCCTCGACGTCGGTCCCCGCCAGCGCGCCGTACCGCACCAGCGCCTTGCGCAGCCCGATCCCGGCCATCGCGGGCGCGTCGCCGGGCGCGTCGACCGCCGGCTCGAGGTCCGCCGGCTGCGTCCCCGCCGGCAGGCCCGTGCCACGAGGTCAGGTCGCCGTCGCGCAGCCGGGCGATCGCGTCCGACGCGCCGCTCACGGCGTGGCCACCGGCGACGCGCGGATCATGTCGACCTCGCCCAGCAGGTAGGCGGCGAACACGTTGCGCGGGCCGACGATCGTGATCAGCTCCATCGCCTGGTGGTAGGACGGGTAGCGGGCCGGGATCACCGGGCAGGCGGCCTTCGAGGTCGCCTCGTCGACCCACAGCGACGGGCCCTCGACCTCCTCGGAGAGCGCCTGCTCGCCGACGCGCGACGCGACGTTGGCCCACACGATCTCGGTCATCGCGGAGGTCATGCCCTCGACCAGGGTGTTGTATTGCACGCCCGCGTCGCCGCCGGGGAGCGTGCGCGCGTAGGCGTAGTACCGCTCGTGCGTGAGCGTGTGCAGGTACTCGTGGATCATCGTCTGGAACACCTCCCAGAAGTGATGGCGCTGCCCGTGGCCGGCCGGGTCGCCCGCCGCGTCGGCGACGCGCCAGCGCTGCAGCGACACGATCCCGCCGCCGGCGGTGCCCTCCCAGCCGCGGTCGATCTCCAGCAGCTGGGTCTCGCGCGCCTCGGCGATCGTCACCACGGCGCCGCGCAGGATCTCGGCCTCCGAGCGCGTCTCGCCCGGTGAGACCGTCGTGCGCTCCGGGACCGCGTCGTGCTCGGTGTTGATGCGGCCGATCCCGCCGTAGCCCGACTGGATGAAGTACTCGATCAGCTGCTGGGCCTGGCGCCGGCGGCCGCGCGGGCCGAGCCGGCCCTGGTCGCGCACCTCCTCCTCGAAGCGGTCGCGCAGGTTGCCGAGGTGGCGGCCGTTGCGGTGGCGGAACGCCGGTCCCGTCGTGTACTTGCCGAACACCGCGTCCGTCTCGCGCTTGGCGATGTCGGCGATCTCCTCGTAGCGCTCGAACGGGTTGACGAGGGTGTCGTCCCGGTGCTCCCGCCGCCCCTTGTTGACCACCAGCTGGCCGTAGAGGCGGTCGATGGTCGCGTGGAGCGCCCTGTAGACGCGCTGCTCGTATGCGTCGAACTGGCCGGGGATCACCGAGTGGAAGTCTGCAAGCTGCCCGGTCGACGTGCGCCGCCGGGCGGGCGCCATCGCGTCGCGGAGCGCGTCGCGCTCGGCCGTGGTCGGGGTGTGGGTCCCGGCCATCAGGTCGGCGGGGCGCGAGCCGGCCGGCCAGCCGCCCGCCGGCGCGTCCGGGCCGGTGGTGACCTGGCCCTGGGCGATCGTCCGGTACTCGCCCTGCAGCGCGACGTCGGCGCGCTGCGCGCGTTGCGCCATCGCCAGCCGCGTGGGGTCGTCGGCGGCGCCGGGGATCCCGCCGCGGTAGAAGTGGCGCGCGCCCTGCAGCTCGGCGATCGCGGTGTCCCGCTGGCTCTGCGACATGCCGGCGAGATACGCGGCGAGCTGCTCGGTGGTGCCCGTGTCGACGTGCTGGCCCAGCGCCGCGTCGGTCCACCCGAACGGCGCCACGACCGGCGGCGCGGCTGCCGGCGCTGCCGCCGGAGCGGGCGTGGGCTGGCGCGCGGCCATCAGGCGGCCGACGGCCGCGTTCCCGACCGCGCGCTGCAGCGCGATCACCCGGCTCACCGTGAGCGGTCCCGTCAGGTTCGCGGCCGCCGGCGGCGCCATGACCGCGTCGTCAGACCGTCGTTCCGGCTCGGCGGCTACCTCCGCGGTCGATTCGCTGCCCACGCGCCGATCATCTCAGCGGCGGGCGGTCGCGTCCACCGGCCGGCTCAGAACGAGCGCGGGAGCCCGAGCACGTGCTCGCTGACGTAGGAGAGGATGAGGTTCGTGGAGATCGGCGCGACCTGGAACAGGCGCGTCTCCCGGAACTTGCGCTCGACGTCGTACTCGGCGTCGAAGGCGTAGCCGCCGAAGGTCTGGACGGTCGCGTTGGCCGCTTCCCAGGCGGCGTCGGCGGCCAGCAGCAGGGCCATGTTCGCCTCCGCGCCGCAGGGCTCGCCGCGGTCGAAGCAGCTCGGCCGCCCGGAAGCGCATGAGGTCGGCGGCCTCGATGCGGACGTGCGCGCGGGCGAGCGGGAACTGGATGCCCTGGTTCTGGCCGATCGGGCGGCCGAAGACCTCCCGGTCGCGCGCGCGGTCGGTGGCGCGGTCGATGAACCAGCGGCCGTTGCCGACGCACTCGGCGGCGATCAGGATCCGCTCGGCGTTCATGCCGTCGAGGATGTGGCGGAAGCCCTTCCCCTCCTCTCCGATCAGGTTCTCCGCCGGGACGCGCAGCCCGTCGAAGACCAGCTCGTTCGTCTCGTTGTTCATCATCACGCGCCGGGGTTCACGGTCAGCCCGTTGCCGATCGCGGCCCCGAGGTCGACCAGGAACACCGACAGGCCCTCGGACTTGCGCGCCACCTGGTCGCGCGGCGTCGTCCTCGCCAGCAGGACCATGAGGTCGGAGTGCTGGACGCGCGAGATGTAGATCTTGCGGCCGCTGATCGACGTAGTCGTCGCCGTCCCGCACCGCCTCGGTCCGCAGCGAGGTCGTGTCGACGCCCGCCTCGGGCTCGGTGACCGCGAAGGCCTGGAGGCGGATCGAGCCGTCCGCGATCCCCGGCAGATAGGCCTGCTTCTGCTGCTCGGAGCCGTGCCGGAGCAGCACGCCCATCGTGTAGACCTGCGCGTGCGCCGGCTGCGCGTTGCCGCCGGAGCGGTTGATCTCCTCGAGGATCACGGAGGTCGTCGCCACGTCCAGGCCCGATCCCGCCGTACTGCGTCGGGATCAGCGGGGCCAGGTAGCCGGCCTCCGTGAGCGCGCGCACGAACGCGTCGGGGTACGCGCGCTGCTGGTCGAGCTCGCGCCAGTACTGGTCGGGGAAGCCCTCGCACAGGTCACGCACGCCGCGCCGGATCTGCTCCCGATCGGTCTCCGCTGTCGCTGCCATCGCCGCTACATCATCCCACGAGCCGATGCGATTGCGCAAACGTTTGCCGAACTCGCGTAGGGTGTGGCCATGAACGACCAACCCGCCACTGCATCCCGCGGCCGCGTCCGCGGAGACCTCGGCCGCTTCGGGCACGGCCAGTTCGCGGTCGACTTCGAGTCGCGCCTGGACATCGGCGCGCTGCGCGAGGCGCGCGTCGAGCGCGCGCAGGCGCTGCTGCGCGACTCCGACCTCGACGCGCTGATCGTCTGGAAGGACGAAAACGTCCGCTACCTCACCGGCATGCGGGCGCAGCTGATCGCGGGCAAGACGGCGCTGCTGAACGGCTGCCTGCTGCGGCCCGACCACCCGCCCGTGATGTTCATCTCCGGCGGCGACCTCCAGCGCGCGCAGAACGCGATGACGTGGATCGAGGAGTTCCACCCGATCCCGATCCTCGAGGCGCGCGGGCTGATCCGCGGCTTCTTCGAGCACACGCTCGCGCCGCTGCTGCAGGACCGCGGGCTCGCCGACGCCGCCATCGGGATCGACGAGTGCTCCTACATCCAGGTCGAGCAGTTCGCCGAGCACCTCCCGAGCGTGCGGCTCGCGGACGGCGACACGCTGATGCAGGAGGCGCGGCGGGTGAAGTTCGCCGAGGAGATCGCGCTGATGGAGGAGGCGAGCGCGATCGGCGAGGCCGTGACCGAGTCCGCGATCGCCGCCGTCCGCCCCGGCGTCCGCGAGACCGACGTCGTCGCCGAGGCGATGCACACGCTCTACCGGCTGGGCGGCGAGATGGCGCACGTGACCACGCCGTTCGTGGCGTCCGGCGAGCACATGGCGCCGCCGAACCGGCTCGCCACCGACAAGATCATCCGCGAGGGCGACCTCGTCTTCATCGACATCGGCGCGATGGCCAACGGCTACTTCAGCGACATCGGCCGGACCATCATCTGCGGCCGGCCGAGCAAGCCGCAGCAGCAGGTCTTCACGGCCGTCCACGAGTCGCTGATGGCCGGCACCGCCGCGTGCCGCGCCGGCGCCACGAACAGCGACGTCGGCGAGGCGATCCGCGCGGTCGGCGAGCGGCACGGCTTCGGCGACAACTTCATCACGCTCTTCATCGGCCACGGCGTCGGCATGGGCGCCAACGAGCCGCCCTACGTCGGCGAGGACCTGCCCGGCGCCGAGAGCGCGCCGCTCGAGGTCGGGATGACGTTCGCGCTCGAGCCGCTGATCTGGATCCCCGGGGTGAGCGGCGGCGCCGGCGTGCGGCTCGAGGACACGATCGTGGTCGAGCCCGAGGGCGGCCGCGCGCTCACCCGGACCGGGTTCGACGAGCGGCTCCTGCTCTAGCGGTCGAGCGGCGGATCAGGAGCTCGGCCGGGAGCCGGAGCTCCTCCCCCGGCAGGCTCGGGTCCTCGATCCGGGCCAGCAGCGTCTCGCCGAGGCGACGCCCGAGCAGCTCGCTCGGCAGGCGCACGGTCGTGAGCGGAGGCGAGAGATGGCTGCTGAGCGGCACGTCGTTGTAGCCGACGAGGGAGATGTCGCGCGGGCAGCGCAGGCCCGCCTCCTCGATTGCCTGGAGCGCGCCGACCGCCATCACGTCGTTGTGGGCGAAGACCGCGGTCGGCCGCGTGGACTGCGCGAGCGTCGCCTCCATCAGCCGCCGGCCCTCGTCGACGTTGGGGATGCTCGCGCAATCGTCGATGGTCACGTCGACGAGGTCCTCGGCGCCCCGCGATGCCGGCGTTGAAGCCGGCGTCGCGGCGGATGAACGAGTCGATGTCCGGCGCGCCGCGCAGCCGCGCCACCACGGTGTGCCCGAGCTCGCGCAGGTGAGCGCCGGCCAGCTCGCCGCCGCGGAAGTCGTCGTGGAGGACGGTCGCGAAGCCCGAGCCGGGCAGGCCGCGCACCCCGAGCACGACCGGGATCCGGCGCGCGATCAGCGGCGCGAACAGGTCGGCGTCGCCGAGGTGGGCGGCGGTGCTCACCACGGCGTCCACGCGCCGCGCGGTGAAGTGGTCGAGGACGGCGGCCAGGCGCGTGCGCTGCTCCGCGGACTCCGCGACCACCGCGACGAACCCCTGCGCCTCGAGCACGCGCGAGAGGCCGCGGATCAGGAGCCCGTTGTAGGGGTTGTCGAAGTCGGCCACGGCGACGCCGACGCTCTGGGTGCGGCCGCGCTTGAGGCCCGCGGCCACGAGGTCGGGCGTGTAGCCGAGCTTCAGCGCCGCCGCCCGCACGCGCTTGACCGTGGCGGCGCTGATGCGCCCGGCCTGCGCGGGGTCGAGCGCCCGCGACGCCGTCGAGGTGTGCACCTGCGCCAGCTCCGCCACGTCGCGCAGGGCCACCGGCTGAGGCGGCTTGGGGGGCGGCGGGGCCACGGCCGGGCGATCTTACCGCCGGGATCGGCAAGTTCTTGCAAACGGTTGCACAGATGATTAGTCTCGGGCTATGCGCGCGGCCGTCCTGCGGGAGTACGGAGAGCCCCTCGACCTCGCGTCGGTGCCCGATCCCGTGCTCGCCGACGGCGAGGCGCTCCTGCGGGTGGGCGCCGTCGGCCTCTGCGCCACCGACCTGAAGCTGCTCTCCGGCGGGCTCGTCCCACCTCGCGGCGCTCCCGGTCATCCCCGGCCACGAGGTCTGCGGCCGGGTCGTCCACGGCGGCGGGCCGGGCCTCGACGGGCGGCGCGCCGCGTGTTACGTCTACGAGTCCTGCGGCCGCTGCCGCCTCTGCCTCGTCGGGCACCCGACCGCCTGCCGCTCCGCGGTGCGGATCGGAACCGAGCGCGACGGCGGGCTCGCCACCTACCTCGCGGTCAAGCGCAAGAACCTCATCCCGGTCGCCGACCACGTTTCCGACGAGGACGCCGCGGTGGCGATGGATGCGGTCGCGGCGCCGTGGAGCGCCCTGCACCGGCAGGCGACGATCGGGCCCGACTCGCTCGTGCTGATCGTGGGCGCCGGCGGGCTCGGCATCCACGCCGTGCAGATCGCCCGCATGCGCAGCGCGCGCGTGGCCGTCGTTGACGTGTCGCCCAGCCGCCGCGAGCGCGCGCTCGAGCTCGGCGCGGAGCTCGCGCTCGACCCGGCCGAGGCCGGGCGGCTGCGGGAGTGGAGCGAGGGCGGCTTCGACCTCGCGCTCGAGTGCTCCGGCCGCCGCGAGGGCTTCGAGGTGGCGGCGAACGCGCTGCGGCCCGGCGGCCGCGTGGTCTGCAACGGCTACGCGCCCGGCGTCGAGTACGGCGTCGACTCCCTGCGGCTGGTCCTCGACGAGATCGAGATCGTCGGCTCGCGGCTCGGCTCGTTCGAGTCCTCGCGCGCCGCGCTCGGCGCGGTGGAGCGCGGCGAAGTGGTCCCGCAGATCGGCATGGTCGTCGGCTTCGACGAGGTCAACGACGCGTTCGGCGCGCTCGCCGCGGGCAGCGTCGACGGCCGCATCGTCGTGCGGGTGGGCGCATGAGCACCCCCTACTTCGGGCTGCCGCCCGAGCTCCAGGCGCTGCGCGAGGAGATCCGGGTGTTCGCGGTCGAGCGGCTGCGCCCGCGCGCGCGGGAGCTCGAGTGGGAGCCGGTCCCGAAGGACCGCGTCGCGTGGGACCTGCTCGAGGAGGCGTCGTCGCGCGGCTGGCGCACGATGGGGCTGCCGCGCGAGGCCGGCGGCTGGGGCGCCAGCGCGCTCGAGCTCGCGGTCGTCGTCGAGGAGCTCGCCTACGGCGACATGGGCTTCGCGGTGCTGCTGGACCAGTGCTACAAGGTCCAGCGGATCCTCTACGAGCTGTCGTCGGGCGCGTCGCGGGAGCAGTTCCTCGACCGCTTCGTGAACGACCCGCGGTGCGTGCTGAGCATCTGCTTCACCGAGCCCGAGACGAGCTCGGACTACATCATCGACGGGCCGGACTTCCGCTTCCGCACGCGCGCCGAGCAGCGCCCGGACGGGAGCTGGGTGCTCAACGGGCTCAAGCACTACATCTCCAACGCCCCCGACGCCGGCGTCTTCTGCGTCTTCGCCTGCACCGACCCCGACCTGCCCGCCGCGAGGGGCACGAGCGCGTTCCTGCTCTTCGCCGACGACCCCGGCTTCGACGTCATCCACACGCACGAGAAGATGTCCCAGCGCGGCAACAACAACGGCCGCCTGCGCTTCGACGAGGTCGTGCTGCCGCCCGACCGGCTGCTGGGCGAGGCGCACAGCGGCTACGCCGGCTCGCGCCTGATCCTGAAGGAGAGCGCGATCACCGCCGGCGCCACCACGCTGGGCAGCGCCCGCGCCGCCTACGAGCTGGCGCTCGACCACGCGATGACGCGCATCCAGGGCGGCGTGCCGCTGTTCGAGCACAACAACGTCCGCTGCCGGCTCGCCGAGATGTACTGCGAGCTCGAGGGCGCGCGCAGCCTCATCTGGCGCGCCGCGTGGGGCGTCGAGAACGACCCCGACTACGACTACCGGATGGGCAGCGCGGCGAAGGTGCACGCCGCGGAGGTCGCGATGCGCACGTGCGTCTCCGCCGCGGAGATCTTCGGCGGGCTTTCGATCATGTACCGCGACTGTGACGTGAACAAGTTCCTCCGGGACTGCATGTCGTTCATGCATTCCGACGGGGCCCAGGACAGCCACCGGCTGCGAATCGCAGCGATGACACAGGAGATGACGGACCGATGACCCCGTATGGCGATCCCGATCACCAGCTCACGCCGACCGGGAAGGGGATGGACCTCTCGTTCCTCGAGAAGCCGCACGAGCACGATCCGCGGCGCGTCTACAGCACGACCTCGAGCGACTGGCAGCAGCGCGTCGACTTCGACCGGCTGCGCACGGACCGCCTCGCGCGCGCGCGCCAGAAGATGGAGGAGCACGACCTCGGCGCGCTGGTCTGCTTCGTGGGCGAGAACGTCCGCTACATCACGAGCGTCTTCCAGGGCAACTGGAAGAACAACATCTACATCCGCTACTGCGTGCTCCCCCGCGGCGGGGACCCGGTGCTGTTCGAGACCGCCGGCTCCGATCTGGAGTGCGCGAAGATCGACGCGCCGTGGCTGAAGGGCAACATCCGCCCGGCGATCACGTGGAAGTGGGCGGAGACGGCCGAGGCGATGATGGCCGACAAGATGGCCCAGTCGGTCCTCGACGTGCTGAAGGAGAACGGCGTCGAGAAGGAGACGATCGGCCTCGACGTCTATGACCCGAGCGCCTACGCCGCCTTCCAGAAGCTCGACCTGAACATCGTCAGCGCGTGGCCGGTGATGTCCGGCGCCCGCGTGGTGAAGACGCCCGACGAGCTGGAGTGCCTGAAGATCTCCAGCGCGATCGGCGACACGTCGTTCTGGAAGATCGAGAACGAGTGGCTCAAGCCCGGCGTGAAGGAGAGCTACATCACCGCGAAGGTGAACGAGTACCTCTACGAGCAGGGCTTCGACTTCGTCTACGACATCATCGTCGCCTCCGGCGGCAACACCAGCCCGTACCGGCGCTGGCACACCGACAAGGTGATCCGCCAGGGCGACCTCGTGATCATCGACCAGAACGCGGTCGGCCCGGGCGGCTACTTCGTCGACTTCGTGCGCTGCTTCAAGGTCGACTCGCCGCTCACTCCCAAGGAGAAGGACCTCTACAAGGAGTGCTACGAGTCGATGTACGCCGCGATCGAGCAGATGAAGGCGGGCAACACGACCGCCGACGTCGCCGCGCAGCTGCCGACCTACGCCGACGACGAGTTCGGCACCGTCACGCTCCAGCAGTTCGCGCACTCGATCGGGCTCTCGCTGTACGAGGGCATGTGGATCTCGCGCGCGTACTCGCTCGAGTATCCCGTCGTGCTCGAGGAGAACATGTACTTCGCCGCCGAGACGTTCGCCGGCCACCCCGGCCTCGAGCAGACCGTCCGGCTGGAGGAGAACCTGCTCGTCACCAAGGACGGGCCGGTCATGTTCACCAAGCACCCGTTCTACGACGAGGCGCTGGCCTAAGTGGGCGCGCCGACGCCGATCTTCGGCGACCTCCGCGGCAAGGTGGCGGTCGTCACCGGCGGGTCGAAGGGGATCGGCGCGGCGACGGCGAGGATGCTGGGCGAGAACGGCGCGCGCGTCGCGGTGGTGGCGCGCGGGCAGGAGGCGATCGACGCCAGCGTCGCGGCCGTGCGCGACGCGGGCGGCGAGGCGATCGGGATCAGCGCCGACTGCGCGACGTCCGCCGGCCTGGGCGCGATCCGCGAGCGCACCGAGGCCGAGCTCGGGCCGGTCGACGTGCTGATGGCGTTCGCCGGCGGCTTCTCGCACTTCACGCCCGTGTGGGAGATCGAGGAGGACGAGTTCCGCACCGTGATCGACGACAACCTGACCTCCACCTTCCTGGCCGTGAAGGAGTTCGTGCCGGGGATGATGGAGCGCAAGGCCGGCGCGATCGTGGCGATGTCGTCGGTGTCGGGGCGCTTCCTCGACAAGCTCGTCACCGCGTCGTACGCGGCGTCCAAGGCCGCGGTCCTGATGTACATCCGCCACGCGGCGATCGAGCTCGGGCCGCACGGCGTGCGGCTGAACGCGATCGCCCCCGCGACCACGCTCTCGGAGCGCATCGAGGGGATCATGGACGAGGCCGCGATCGAGTACGCGCGCGGGCTGTCGCCGCTCGGCCGGATGGGCGTGCCGGAGGACTCCGCCGCCGCGGCGCTCTACCTCGCGTCCGACTCCGCCGGCTGGATGACCGGCGTGACGATCGACGTCGCCGGCGGGCGGGTGATGCTCTGACCGGCCTGCGCGAGCAGGTGCGCGCGGACCTGCGCGAGCCGGCGCTCCTGATCGGCGGCGCCGAGCTGCCCGCCGCGTCCGGGGCGCGGCTCGAGGACCGCGATCCCGCCACCGGCGGGGTGATCGCGCAGCTGCCCGACGGCGGCGCCGCGGACGTCGACCGTGCCGTCGCCGCCGCGCGCGAGGCGCTGCCCGCGTGGGCGGGGATGGCGCCGTCGCGCCGCGGGCGCATCCTCACCGCGCTGGCCGACGCGCTCGAGGCCGACCAGCTGCGCATCTCGCAGATCGAGTCCTCGGACAACGGGCGGCCGCACCGCGAGACCGGCTCGCAGGCCGCGATCGTCGCGCGCTGGTACCGCTACTTCGGCGGCATGGCGGACAAGGTCGAGGGCGCCACCATCCCGGTCGAAGGGCCGTACCTCAACTACACGCGGCGCGTGCCGGTCGGGGTCTGCGGCGCGATCACGCCCTGGAACCACCCCATGCTGATCGCGACCAAGAAGCTCGCGCCCGCGCTCGCGTTCGGCAACACCGTCGTGCTCAAGCCCTCCGAGCTCGCCCCGCTCTCGGTGCTCGAGCTGGGCCGGATCGCGCAGGCGGCCGGGCTGCCCGACGGGGTGCTCAACATCGTCACCGGCGGGCCCGCGGCGGGCGCGGCGCTGAGCACGCACCCGGGCGTCGACCGCATCGACGTCACGGGCTCGACGCCCACCGGGATCGCCGTCGCGCAGGCGGCCGCCGCGACGCTCAAGCGGACCGGCTTCGAGCTCGGCGGCAAGGCCGCGAACATCGTCTTCGGCGACGCCGACGTCGAGCGCGCCCTGCGCGGCGCCGCCTTCGCGGCGTTCATCGCCCAGGGCCAGTCCTGCGTCTCGGGCGCGCGGATCCTCGTCCAGCGCGACCTGGCCGAGGAGTTCGCCCGCCGCCTGGCCGCGGCGGCCGCCGCGATCCGGCTCGGCGACCCGCTGCTGTCCGAGACGCAGATGGGGCCGGTGATCACCCCCGCCTCCGCGCACCGGATCCGGCTGGCGATCGACGCCGCGCAGGCCGACGGCGCCGGTCTGCTCGCGGGCGGCTCGTCCCCGCCGCCGCTGCCGGAGCACCTCTCCCCCGCCGGCTACGTGACGCCGACCGTGCTGTGGGCGCCCGACCCCACGATCAGCGCCGCCCGCGACGAGCTGTTCGGCCCGGTGGCGACCGTCACCCCGTTCGCGGACGAGGACGAGGCGGTGGAGATCGCCAACAACATCCCGTTCGCGCTCGGCGCCGGCGTCTGGACGCGCGACGTCAGCCGCGCGCACCGCATGGCGGAGCGGCTGGAGGCCGGCATCACCTGGGTCAACGACTACCACCGCATCGACCCCGCCTCGCCCTGGGGCGGCTTCAAGCTGTCGGGCTACGGGCGCGAGAACGGCTGGGCGGCCGTCGAGGAGTTCACGGCCGTCAAGAGCGTGTGGGTGCCGCTCGAGCAGCAGGAGATGGACTGGTACGAGCCCGGCGACGGCCCGGTGCGGCTGAACTGATGCGCGCCCGCTGGATCGAGGCGTGGGACGGGCCGCTGCTCGACGGCGAGCGCCCGGACCCCTCCCCCGGCCCGGGCGAGGTGCTCGTCGACGTCGAGGCGTGCGGCGTCGGCCTGACCGTCCTCAACTGCATCCGCGGCGACCTCGGCGACCGCGCGGAGGACCTGCCGCGCGTGCCGGGGCACGAGCTCGTCGGGACGGTCACGGAGGCCGGCGACGACGCCGGCCAAGAGCTCGTCGGGCGCCGCGTGATGGCGTACTTCTACCTCTCGTGCGGCGTCTGCGCGCGCTGCGCCGCGGGCGACGAGTCGATGTGCCTGAACCTGGCCGGGCACGTCGGCGTGCACCGCGACGGCGGCTACGCGGCGCGGGCCGTGCTGCCCGCCTTCAACGCCATCCCGCTGCCGCCCGGGATCGCCGCGACGGCGGCGACGGCGATCCCGGACGCGATCGCCACCCCGGTGCACGTCGCCGCGCGCGCCGGTATCGGCGAGGGCGAGCGCGTCGCGGTGATCGCGGCCGGCGGCGGCGTCGGCGTGCACATGGTCCAGGTCGCGCGCCTGCGCGGCGCCGCGGTCGCGGGCCTCGACGTGGCGCCCGCCAAGCTCGCCCACCTCGCCGACGAGCTGGGCGTGGCGGCGGTCGACTCGAGCGACTTCGGCGCGGTCGCGCTGCCCGCGGGCTGGGAGGAGAACGTGGACGTCGTCGTCGACCTGCTGGGGACGGACCAGAGCCTCGCCTGGGGCCTGCGCGCGCTCGGCCCGGGCGGGCGGCTCGTCCTGCTCACGACCTTCCCCGGCCGCAGCTTCGAGGTCGCGCCGCGCCCGCTGGTGTTCGGCGAGCGCAGCATCCTCGCCTCGCGCTACGCCCGGCGCTCGGAGCTGGCGGAGGCGGCGCGGCTCGTCGCCGACGGCCGCGTCACGCCGGTCGTGAGCAAGGTCGCCGGGCCCGACGAGGTCGACGCCCTGCACGACGAGCTGCGCGCCGGCTCGCTGCTCGGGCGGGGCGCGCTGGCGTGGGCGGCATGATCGTCGACCTCCATCACCACGCGCTCCCGCGCGAGGCGCTCGACCTGTTCGCGCGCGACCCCGTCTACCGCGTCGAGATGGACGGGATGCGCTGGCACGGCGGCAACCACGTCGACTTCGTCGTGCGGCCGGAGTTCGTGGACCTCGACGCCAAGCTCGCCCAGCTCGACGCGCTGCGGATCGACGCCGCGATCGTCTCGGGGATCCCGCCGCTCTTCTACTACGAGCTCGACGCCAAGCCGGCGGCCGCGCATCTGCGAGGCGGTCAACCGCGGGCTCTCCGCGATGGCGGCGGCCTCCGGCGGGCGGCTGTGGTGGATGGCGCACGTCCCGCTCCAGGACCCGCGGCTCGCCGCGGAGATGCTGGAGCGGGCGGCCGCCGACGGCGCCGTCGGGCTCCACGTCGGCACCTCGATCGCCGGCCGGCGGCTCGACGAGCCGGAGTTCGACGTCTTCTGGACCGCCGCCGAGCGCGCCCGCCTGCCGGTCGAGGTCCACCCCGACTTCACCTACGACCGCCACCCCGCGCTCGCGCCCTACTACCTGAGCAACGTCGTCGGCCTGCCGCTCGAGACCACGCTCGCGATCGCGCGGCTGATCGCCGCGGGGGTGCTCGACCGCCACCCCGACCTGCGCATCGTCGCGCTGCACGCGGGCGGCTTCCTCCCCTACCAGGCCGGGCGCCTGCGCCACGCGCGCACGGTGCGGCCGGAGCTCGCCGAGTCGCCCGCGGACCCGTGGGCCTACTTCGGCCAGATCACCGTCGACGCGATCACCCACGACGCGGAGGCGCTCGCCTACCTGGTCTCGCGGGTCGGCGCCGACAACGTCGCGCTCGGGACCGACCTGCCCTTCGACATGGCGCCGGCCGACCCCGTCGGCTCGGTGGAGGCGGCGCTCGGCGCGTCCTCCGAGGCGTTCCGCAAGGTCACGCAGGAGAACGCCGCGCGCCTGTACCGCCTCAGCCGATGACGACCTCGAGCCGCTCCGGTGGCGAGACGCGCATCAGGCCCTCGTCGGACAGCTTGAGGTCGGGGATCCCCGGGCAGGCGAAGGTGAACTCGAGCGACACGAACGGGCTGCTCAGCGGCGACCCCAGCTCGCGCACCGCGGCGTAGGCGCGGTCGAACTTCGGCATCACGACATCCAGCGGCTCGTCGTTCATGAGCCCCTGCAGCGGCAGCTCGACGAGCGCCTTCACCTCCCCGTCCTCGACGACGATGAAGCCGCCGCCGATCTCCGCCAGGCGGTTGCTGGCGAAGGCCATGTCCTCGAAGTTGGTGCCGACGACGACGATGTTCTGGGACACGGCGTTGACGGTGCTCGCCATCGCGCCGCGCTCGAGCTGGAACCCGTGCGCGAAGCCGGTGCCGACGCCCGCGCCGCCCTTGAGGAAGCGGTCGACCATCGCGATCGGCAGGACGTCGGCCTCCACGTCGGGCTGCACGGCGCCGTCGACCACGGCCAGCCGGGCGCGCTGCTCGACGGTCGCGAACTCGCCGTCGGTGATGCCGATCACGCGCGCCTCCACCGACTCAGCCGCCGGATCGGCGCGCGTGGCGAAGTCGGCCGCGGTGACCGGCGCCGGGAGCTTGACGGTGTCGTAGAGGTACGCGGGGTACTCCACCGCCGGCAGCTCCTCGACGAGTCGCCCGTCCTCGACGTAGGTCTTCCCGCCCACGATCACCTGGTGGATCGAGAACGCCTCCAGGTCGTCGACGAGCAGGATGTCGGCGTAGCGCCCGGGCGCGATCTGGCCGATGTCGTGCTGGGCGAAGAAGGCGCGCGCGTTGTGCAGCGTCGCCATCTGGATCGCCCGCACGGGCGGGACGCCGCCGGCGATCGCCGTCCGCAGGTTGTGCGCGATCGTGCCGATCTCGGTCAGCTTCACCGGCGACGCCTCGTCGGCGCAGAAGCCGAACTGCTGCGGGTCGATGCCGCGCTCGGTCAGCGCGCGCTGGAGCTCGAGCTGGTGGAAGGCCGAGGACGCCATGCGCATGAAGAGGGAGAAGCCGTTGCGCGCGCGGTCGACCGCCTCGTCGACGGTGACGGCCTCGTGGTCGGTGGTCACGCCCATCGCCGCGTAGGCCTGCAGCGTGCGCTGGTCGAGCCCGGCCGCGTGCCCGGTCATCACGAGCCGCTTCTCGAGCGTGCGCCGGCACAGCTCGACCCACTCGGGCGACTTGCCGATGATCGGCGGCGCGGTCGGCTCCTCGACGCCGTAGCAACCCGGCCAGTCGAGCATGTCGAGCATCTCGTCGGCGGTGATGCCGGGGGCCGGCGTGAGCCCCATGTCGCGGTTCTGGAGGTAGGCCAGCGCGGGGACGAGGAACAGCAGCCGCACCGGCATCGAGGACATCGCGTCCTTGTAGAAGCGCACCGCCTCGGCCCCGCCCACGATGCCCTGGCCGTAGAAGGCGTCCGCGTACGCGGTCACCCCGTGGCGCAGCAGCCCCTCGGCGAACTCCGGGACACCGAGGTAGCTGTGGTACGAGTGCAGATGGGCCTCGACCAGCCCGGGGCAGAGGTAGCGGCCGCCCGCATCGATCGTCCGCGTGTCCGGCCCGGCGGTGTAGTCGACGTCGCCGAACGCGGCGACGCGGTCGCCCTTGATCGCGACGTCCGCGGCGTAGATCTCGCCGCTGCCGACGTTGACGAGCCGGCCGCCCGCGACGATCACGTCGGCCGGGGCGTGGCCAAGCGCGACGTCGACGAGCTCGGTGCGATCCATCGGAAGCGTCAACCTATCGAGCTGCGCAAACGATTGCCACCAATTACGCCGCCGCGCGCTCCTCGACGACGGGCTGCGGCTCGTCCTGCTCCTTCGGCGTGATGCCGGCGACCGAGTCCTTGAACTCGCGCAGCCCGCGGCCGAGGCTGCGGCCCGCGCTCGGCAGGCGCTTCGGACCGAGGATGAGCAGGGCGACGACGAGGACGACGACGAGTTCCATGGGGCCGATGTTCGGCATGGTGCTCCTAGGCGGTTGACGGGGACGGGGCGCTCACGGCTTCCAGCCGGGCGGGACTTCGTCGGACACGAGCTGGTAGTGGGTGCGCGCCTTCGCGATCTCGTAGGTGGTCGCGGTGCGGACCGGGCGCCGACCGGCTCGTCTCGCGCGCCGGCGTGCCCGCGTAGGTGGCGCGGACGACGGTGCCACGGATGGTCGCGAGCAGCGCGGGCGTGACCTGCCCCAGGCGCCGCGCATGGGTGAGGCTGATGCGGTCGACCTGGAACAGCAGGACGACCATCGGCTTGCCGCCCGCCGCCTTCTCCACCCGCTCCTCGAGCTTCGACAGCCACAGCGCGCCGGTCCCGATCGCCAGGTGGTCCACGTCGCGCCGCTGCAGGCCCTCGGTCTGCAGCCGCAGCGCGACGACGGTGTCGCTCGCCATCTGCCGCGCCTCGGCGGGCTCGATCCGCGTCGTCACCGCCTTCGACGGCACGATCTCGTAGGGCGGGAGCGACGCCGGCGCGGCGGGCCACGCGGCCGACTCCTTCAGCTTGGGCTTGTCGGCGAAGCCGGAGGGCACCGGTGCGGCGATCACGATCAGCACCGCGGCCAGCACGGCGGTGGCGGGGGCGCCCCACGCGAACGCGAGCCGCGGGCGCCGGAACGAGGGCAGCTCCTCCGGGACCAGCTTCACGAGGAAGGGCCGCACCGCGCACGTGAGGAACAGCGCCCCGAGGATCGCCACCTTGGTCCAGAACTCGGTGTCGGCCGGCGCGAGCATGAGCACCGCCAGCAGGCCGACGCAGGCCCCGAACGCGTACTTGGCGTTGCGCCCGGACGGCGTCGTCTTCGGGTCGGAGATCATGAAGAACAGGAACAGCAGGATCTCCGGGGAGGTGACCAGGATCCACCAGAACTGGAAGCCCTCGACCGGGGTCGCCTGCCACGCGGCCATCATCCCGTGCCCCGACAGCGTGACCGGGATCAGCGCGATCGCGAACGTGACCCAGAAGCCGATCGCCACCGGCAACTGGTTGACGCGGCGGAGGATGATCACGCCGTTGACGATGATCAGCAGGAGCGCGAACACGAGCGCGACCGACAGCGGCCCCCACCAGAGGTCGAGCGGCTCGGCGCGCGAGCTGCCGAGGATCACGAAGGCGAGCACGAGGCTGAAGTTCGAGGGGTTGAAGATGTGCCCCCCGCGCCACTTGATCACGTACTTGGACAGCAGCCCGACGGCCGCGACGCCGGCGAAGATGTACCAGCCGTGCAGGCTCCACCAGTCGCCGTGCTCGGTGCCCGGGACGCGCAGGATGAACGAGATGCCGTTGCCGGTCAGGATCGCGCTCGCGGGCCAGACGATCGCGTGCGCGCGCTTCATCGTGATGCCGATCTCGAGCACCGCGCAGGTGCCCACGGCGATGAAGATCTGGGCGATCGAGACGCGGAAGCCGAACGAGGTCTGGCCGAGGATCTGGAGCGTCCAGATGACGCCGGCCAACTGCAGCCGCGGGATCCCGGAGCTTGGGCAGGACAATCGGGTAGCGGCGACCGCGGATCGTCAGACCCGGCGGCCGCCGCTCCACGACTGCGCTTGCGGTCATGCCGCCGGCGCACCCGCCGGGATCGAGTTGACGTAGCCGTTCTCGACGATCGTGCCCGCCATCGCCTCGTACGCCGCGGGGTCGACCGGCGCGAGCGTGCCGAGGCCGTCGACGTAGCGGTTGAACATGCAGAACGCGGCCGCGATCAGCACGGTGTCGTGGATCTCGACGTCGGTGGCGCCCTCGTCGCGGGCGGCCGCCACGGTCGCGCCGGTGACCGCGCGCCCGGACTGCTGGACCTGCGCGGCGATCCGCAGCAGCGCGCGCAGCTTGCCGCTGATGGGCGCGCTGTCGGGGTCGGCCTTGACCTGCTCCACGAGCGGCAGGCCGCCGTCGAGCTGCGCCGCGGCGAACGCGCTGTGGGAGCGCTGGCAGAAGAGGCAGTCGTTGAGGTTCGAGACGTAGGCGGCGATCGTCTCGCGGTCGCCGCGGCTGAGGGTGCTCTCGCCCCGCAGCAGGACCTCGGCGAGCAGGTTGAGCGGCTCGGCCGTCTCCGGCCGGTACATCATGCCGGCGATGATCCCGGGCGCCTCGGGCAGTTCGATGTGGGGCATCCTGCGTCCTCCTCCGTCGGTGGTGTCAGTCCGCGTATCCGAGCCGTGCGGCCGCCATCGCCGCCTCGACGCGATTGCGCACGCCGAGCTTGCGGAAGACGGCCTGCGTGTACTCCTTGACCGTGTGCTGCGAGAGATGGAGCGCGGCGGCGATCTCCGGGTTGCTGGCGCCGTCGGCGAGCATCCGCAGCACGGACAGCTCGCGCCGTGACAGGCGTGCGAGGCCGGCGGACCTGACGGCCGCCCCGGCGAGCACGACCTCGCCGTCCGCGACGCGCTGGACGACGCCGACCTGCGTCTCGACCGGCCACGAGCGATGCATCAGCCCGCTCGCGCCGGCCGCGCGGACGGCGCGCACCGGGACCGAGTCGGCGTCGCAGACGACGATCACGCGCACGACCGGCTGCGCCAGCCGCAGCTCGCGGCAGACGTCGATTCCATGACGCCCGTGGTCGAGCACGAGCCCGACCAGCGCGACGTCCGGCTCGAGCGCGGCCGCGTGCTCCACGCAGCCGTCGAGACCCATGATCGCCTCGCAGTGCGACACCCAGGGTTGTGCCTCCAGGACCGCCCGCCAGCCGGCGCACGCGATCGGGTCGGAATCGACCACGAGCACGCGTCGCGAGCCGGCCGCTGGACTGGCGACCGGTGGCTCAGGGACAGGCTGAAGGTGACGAACAGCCTCCAGAATTCCGCGACCATACATCAGTCAGACAAATGCGAGAAATTAAGTTTCTTGACGCCCAGCAAGGCTTTGGCGAAATGTCTGTCATATGGTCAGCGCTCTCAACCGACGAGCTCCATGAGGCGCTGGGCGATCACGAGCTGCTGGATCTCGTTCGTCCCCTCGCCGAGGATCAGGAGCGGCGCGTCGCGGTACAGCCGCTCGACGAGGTACTCCTGCGAGTAGCCGTAGCCGCCGTGCACGCGCATCGACTCGAGCGCGACCCAGGCCGCCGTCTCGGTCGCGAACAGCTTCGCCATCCCGGCCTCCAGGTCCGCGCGCTTGCCGGCGTCCTTGGCGGCGCACGCGTGCAGCATCAGCAGCCGTGACGCCTGCAGCTTGGTGGCCATCTGCGCGAGCTTCTGCTGGATCAGCTGGTGCTTGGCGATCGGCTTGCCGAACGCCTCGCGGTCGCGGGCGTACCGCGTCGCCTCCTCGAGCGCGGCGGTGGCGATCCCGATGGCGCGCGCGGCGACGTTGACGCGCCCGAGCTCGATGCCGCCCATGAAGTGCTTGAAGCCCTGGCCCTCCTCCCCGCCGAGCACGCTGTCGGCCGGGACGCGGTAGCCGTCGAAGACGAGCTCGGTCGACTCAACGCCCTTGTAGCCGAGCTTGCGCAGCTTGGGCGGGACGGTGAGGCCGGGCTGCTGCGCCACCCCCGGCTCCTTCTCGACGATGAACGCCGTCATCCCCCGGTGCCGCGGCTCCGCGTCCGGATCGGTCTTGGCGAGCAGCATGATCAGGCTCGACTCGAGCCCGTTGGTGGCCCACATCTTCTCGCCGGTGATGAGGTAGTCGTCGCCGTCGCGGACCGCGCGGGTGCGGATCGCCTGGACGTCGGAGCCCGCGTGCGGCTCGGTCATCGAGTAGCCGCAGTGCAGCTCGCCGGTGGCCATCCGCGGGAGGTAGCGCTGCTTCTGCTCCTCGGTCCCGAATGTCTTGATCATCCAGGCCGAGATCGAGTGCGTGTTGAGCACGCCCGACAGCGACATCCAGCCGCGCGACAGCTCCACCTGGATCAGCGCGTAGCTGGTCACGTTCATCCCGGCGCCGCCGTACTCCTCGGGGATCGCGACCCCGAACAGCCCCAGCTCCTTCATCTTCGCGACCAGCTCGGTGGGGTACTCGTCGGCGTGCTCGAGGTCGGAGGCGGTCGGCATGACGTCGCGGGCGACGAAGTCGCGGACCATCGCGATGACGGCGCGCTGGTCGTCGTCGAGCTCGACGAGGTCGGTGATGTCGAAGCCCCTCACGACCACGCCCCGACTGTCTCGGGGAACGAGCTCGCGGCCTCGGCGGCGTCGCGCTTGTAGACCATGAAGGTGCGGCGGAAGCGCATCACGACGGTGCCGTCCTGGTTGATGCCGCGCGAGCGCACGGAGACGATGCCGACGTTCGGGCGCGACTTGGACTCGCGCAGCTCGAGGATCTCCGACTCCGCCCACAGCGTGTCGCCCTCGAACACGGGCGCAGGCATCTCGATGTCGGTCCAGGAGAGGTTGGCCTGCGCGTTCTCGCTCGTGTCCGGCACGGTCAGGCCGGTCACGATCGAGAGCGTCAGGCAGCTGTTGACGAGCGGCCGGCCGAACTCGGTGCGCTCCGCGAACGCGGCGTTGAAGTGGACCTGGTTCGTGTTCATGGTCAGGCAGGTGAACCAGACGTTGTCGGTCTGCGTGACCGTGCGGCCGATCCGGCTGCGGTAGACGTCGCCCACCTCGAAGTCCTCGTAGAAGCGCCCGCGCCACTCGCTCATGTCTTCTCCTGGCTGCTCGGGACGAGCGTCGTAATTGAAATGACCGACATTTGATTCCCGGCGATCGTACGGTCGCCGCGGGGGCACTGCCAAGCGGAACCGCGGGCGCCGATCACAGAACACCCAGTCGGGGGGGTTCTACTCGATTGACGTCGCCGGAGACGAGGGCTAGCTTGCGAGTCGCGGCGAATGTCTGACATTCGGATTGCCGCATGAGGAGGAGGAGAGAAGCTGTCTGTGATCGAGCACGAGCCCTCGGCCGGAGCGCCGAGCGCTCTGACCCCGTGGCGCCTCGGCGCGCTGCATGCGGACAACCGCCTGGCCCTCGTCGCGACGGTCAACAACCTCGGTCGCAACGACGCGATCACCGACGAGCAGATCGCCTTCTACGAGGCGCGCGCCGCGGGCGGCACCGCGATCATCATCACCGAGGGGATGTCGGTCCATCCGACGTCGCTCCCCAACCCCACCCTCCCGGCCATCTATGACCCCAGCCTGATCCCCGGGCTGCGGCGGCTCGCGGACGCGATCCACCGCCACGACCGCCTCATCATCGGCCAGCTCTGGCACGTCGGCCGCCAGGCGCTGTGGAACCCGAGCGAGCAGCCGTGGGCGCCCTCGGGCGAGCGCGACGCCTACAGCGGCGCGACACCGCACGTGATGACCGACGCCGAGATCCTCGAGCTCGTCGAGGGCTTCCGCATCAGCGCGGTCAACCTCCAGGAGGCCGGCTTCGACGGCGTCGAGCTGCACGGTGCGCACGGCTACCTGATCACGCAGTTCCTCTCCCCCTCGAGCAACCTGCGCGACGACCGCTGGGGCGGCAGCATCGAGAACCGCTCGCGCTTCATCGTCGAGGTCACCCGCGCGATCCGCGGCGCGTGCGGCCCGGAGTTCGCGATCGGCCTCAAGCTCACGACCCACGAGTGGGTCGAGGGCGGCCTCGACCTCGACGAGAGCAAGCGGATCGTCGACCACCTGCTCGACCAGATCGGGCTCGAGTACATCGCAGTCAGCCAGGCGAACTTCGGCCCGAGCCTCGAGCGCCACGTGCCGGACCTGCGCTACCCCGACGTCCCCTTCGAGGACCTCACGCGCGGGATCCACGAGGCGGTGGCGGGGCGCACCTCGGTCATGGGCCTGTGCAAGGTCCCGGACGTCGAGACCGCGTCGCGCCTGATCGACGAGGGCACGGCCGAGCTCATCGGCATGGGCCGCGCGCTGCTGGCCGACCCCGCGATCGTCAACAAGGTGCGCGCGGGCGAGCAGCCGCGCCCCTGCATCTACTGCAACGTCTGCTGGGAGCACATCCACACCGGCCGGCCGGCCCACTGCATCTACGCGCCCGAGACGGCGCGCGAGGCGGAGCTGCCCGGGCTGACCTCCGGCGAGACGGTCGACGAGCCGCTCCGGATCACGGTGCTCGGCGCGGGCCCCGCTGGGCTCGAGTACGCGCGCATCGCCGCCGGCCGCGGTCACGCGGTGGAGATCCGCGAGGCCGACACCAACACCGGCGGGCGCTTCCGCCGCATGGCCGAGATCCACGGCCTCTACGACTACGAGCGCGCCGCGACCTGGATGACCGACGCCGCGCGCGCAGCGGGCACGAACTTCATCGTCGACGAGCCCTCGCTCCCCGACGCCGACGACGTCGACCTCGTGGTCATCGCCACCGGGGCGGTGCCGACGGTGGCGCCGCTCGACGGCGTGCCCGCGATCTCCCTCGAGGAGGCGGTCGAGCGGCGCCACGAGCTCGCCGACCCGGTCTTCATCGTCGACGAGATCGAGGCCGAGCCGGTGTACGCGGCCGCCGAGGAGCTCGCCCACGAGGGCCGCGACGTGCGCATCCTCACCCGCCGCGCGTCGATCGGGCGCCGCGTCGCCTACGTCAGCCTGATGGGCGTCTTCCGCCGGCTCGACGCCGCGGCGATCCCGATCCACACCCTGCTCTCACCGGCCCGCGTCGAGAACGGAAACCTCGTCGCGCTGCACTCGTTCTCCAAGCGCGAGCACGACCTAGGCCCGATCGGGACCGTGGTTCGCGCAGGGCCCTATGTGGCCACCGGCCAGACGATGGCGACGGCGATCGACAGCGACACGCTCGTGATCGGGGACGCGTCCGCGCCGCGCGAAGCCCTGGCCGTGGTCTACGAGGCGCACCGACATGCCCTGGCGTTGCCGGAATGCACGAACCGGCCGAGCAGCAGCCCAGTCCCGAATACCGAAAGAGCTGTCCCCCAATGAACGGCGACCGCGTCCCGCGTTCGCACGGAGGCAAGGAGCCCGCCATGTCCCACGCCGGCAACGAAGACGAGCCGAAGGCAGCGCGTTCTGGTGATTTGAGCCCCGAGTTCCAGGAGCACCAGTACGAGGTCGACCAGTACTTCAAGAAGCAGGAGGCGAAGGGGCTCACCCGCCGCCAGATCACGAAGCGCGTCGGGATCGCCAGCCTGACCCTCGCGCCGTTCGCCGCGGTGCTCCAGGCCTGTGGCGGCAGCAGCAACGACGCGCAGGACGCGGCGAACGAGACCAGCCAGGACACCCGCAAGGGCGTCAAGCTCGCGATGTTCGCGAGCAACTGCGGCCTCGTCCCGAGCTGGTACGCCCAGGGCATGCGGCAGCAGAAGTTCTACTCGGAGATGCTCGGCGCGAAGTACGAGTACGCCGACGGCGAGCTCGACCCGACCAAGCAGCGCGCGTCGATCGAGAACGCCGCCACGAAGAAGTGGGACATCGTCCACATCGACGCCCTCGCCCCGGGCACGATCGACCGGCCGGTGAAGGCGATGATCGAGAAGGGCGCGCTCGTGTTCGAGGGCCCCGGCCAGGCCGCCCGGCCAGGCAAGGAGATCGGCGTGACGAGCTGGCTGCACCAGAGCTCGTTCGAGATGGGCGAGACCGTCGGCACCGCGCTGTTCGAGGCCGCCGGCGGCGCCGAGGCCGAGGGCAACGTGATCATCACGCGCGGCGCCGCCGCCGCGGTGCAGGTGCCCGAGCGCGGCAAGGGCTTCAAGGAGGCCATGAAGAACTACCCCGGCTTCAAGGTCGTGGCCGACGACTTCGGGAACTGGGACCCGACGAAGTCACAGACGCTGTGGGAGGCCTACGTGAGCCGCTTCCCGAAGATCGATGTCGGCTACTTCATGTCCGACGACATGGCGTTCGCCGCGCTGAAGGTGCTCCAGGGCGTCAACCGCGACGGCAAGACCAAGATCGGTGGCACCGACGCCATGCCGCCGGCGATCGACGCGATCAAGAGCGGTGCGTTCGTCGCCTCCTACCGGCACTCGTCCCAGCGCGTGCACGTCTTCCCGCTGTTCATCGGGCGAGCGATGAAGATGGGCGCGATCAAGGACGCGCCGCGCGAGATCAAGCTCGACGGCCCGCTGGTCACGAAGGACAACGCGGACACCGTCAAGTGGCTCCAGCAGGACAACCTGTACCTGATCTAGGCGACCGGTTGACGTCGAGCCCATGGCAGGAGCACACTCACCCGGCGTCACCTCCGGCACGCCGCCCGCGGGCACCGTGCCGGAGCCGGTCGTTGTCATGCGCGGGATCGAGAAGGAGTACGACTCGACCCGCGTGCTGCACGGCGTCGACTTCGACGTCCGCGCGGGCGAGGTGCACGGGCTGCTCGGCGGCAACGGAGCCGGGAAGAGCACGCTCATGAAGTGCATGGCCGGCGCGGAGCAGCCGTCGGCCGGCGAGATCCTGCTCAACGGCGAGTCGGTCGAGTTCCCGACACCGGCGGATGGGATCGACGCCGGCATCGCCGTCGTCTACCAGGAGCTGTCGCTGTTCCCGGTCCTGACCGTCGCCGAGAACCTCTTGGGGCGCAGCGGGACCGGGCGCTGGGTGCGCTGGAGCGAGATGAAGCGCAAGGCCGCCGAGCACCTGGCCGAGCTCGGGATCGACCTCGACCCGACCGCGCACATCGAGCAGCTGCCGGTCGGCCAGCAGCAGATGGTCGAGATCGCCCGCGCCCTCTTCTCGGGCGCGCGCGTCGTGATCCTCGACGAGCCCACCTCCGCCCTCAGCGGCGTCGAGAAGCCCCTCCTGTTCCGGTTCGTGCGCAAGATGACCGAGCGCGGCGTCGGCTTCGTGCTGGTGACGCACACGCTCGAGGACGTGTTGGAGCACAGCGACCGGGTCACCGTCCTGCGCGACGGCCGCCTCGTCGGCACGACCGCGACCAGCGAGGTCACGCGCGAGGACCTCGTGCGGCAGATCGTCGGGCGCCACCACGAGGAGCTGACGGCGTCCTACGACGAGGAGGCCGTCCTGCCGCCGCCGTCGGCCCGGCCGGTCCTGCTGCGTGCCGAGCGTCTGGGGCTGCCCCCGGCCGTCCAGGACCTGTCCTTCGAGGTGCGTGAAGGTGAGATCCTCGCGCTCTACGGCCACATCGGGGCGGGCCACGTCGAGGTCGCGGACCTGCTGTTCGGGCTCGGCCGGCCGGCCGCGGGCAAGGTCACGCTGCGCGACGACACCGCCGTCGTCGCCAGCCCCACGTCGGCGCGCGACCGCGGGGTGGGCTTCATCCCCCTCGACCGCCGCGACGGCCTCGCGCTCGAGCAGCCGGTCACCACCAATATGACGCTGGCGCGCCTGCACAAGCTCAACGGGTGGTGGCTGCGGCCCAGCAACGAGGACAAGCTCACCACGGCGATGATCGAGCGCCTGAAGATCGCCGGCGCGGCGGCCCGCAAGCCCGTCGGGCTGCTCTCGGGCGGCAATCAGCAGAAGGTGCTGTTCGCGCGCTGGCTGATCGGGCAGCGGCCCGAGGTGCTCGTGCTGGTGGAGCCCACTCGCGGGATGGACATCGCGGCGAAGGCCGCGGTGTTCGACATGGTCCGCGAGCTCGCGGCCGAGGGAACCGGGGTGATCGTCGTGTCGAGCGAGACCGAGACCGTCCTGGCGATCGCACACCGGATCGTCGTCGCCAAGCGCGGCGAGGTCGTCGCCGACCTGGCGGGAGTCACCGTGACCGAGGAGCTATTGATGGAGAAGGCATCGTGAGCGACGTCACCGCCGTCGGACCGAGCCCCGAGGCCGGGCGCGTCGAGGTCAAGAAGAAGCCGATCGGATTCGAGCGTCCGCGACTGGGTCGCCGCCAACAACCTGACGCTGGGGCCGATCGGCGCCCTGATCATCCTCTTCATCGTCTTCTCGCTCGCGGCAGGCTCGGACTTCCTGAGCAAGGACAACATGACGAACATCCTCGCCCAGAGCGGCGTGATCGCCGTCATGGGCACCGGGCTGACGTTCGTCCTGCTGCTCGGCGAGATCGACCTCGCGTTCGCCGCCATCGCGGTCCTCGCCGGGATCGCCGGGTCGCTCTTCTACACCGGCCACGAGTTCCCGACCTGGTTCTTCGGCGACGCGACCTTCGGCAAGGGCAGCCAGTTCCTCTCGATCTTCGCGGCGCTCCTGCTCGCGACGTCGCTCGGGCTGCTCGCCGGCCTGATGACGGCGAAGGTCGGGGTCCCCAGCTTCATCGCCACGCTCGGCCTGCTGCTGCTGTGTAACGGCTGGGCGTTCTACTGGGCGCAGGGCGAGATCGTCTACGACGCGGCGCCGGTCGTGAACACCCTCGGCGGCGAGGTGGTGGGTCCGATACCCGTGATCGCCATCGCCGCGGCGGTGATCATGCTGATAGCCCACATCGTCCTCTCGCGGACGCGCTTCGGCCGCTACATCTACATGACCGGGTCCAACCGGCGGGCGGCCGAGCTGGCCGGCGTCAACACGCACCGGGTGATCATCAGCGTGTTCATGATCTCCGGCTTCCTGGCCGGCGTGGCCGGGCTGCTGGCGGTCGGGCGCCTCGGCTCCGCGCAGCCCGCGGGCAGCAACGACTACCTGCTGCCCGTGATCGCCGCGACGGTCGTCGGCGGCGTGTCCCTGTTCGGCGGCGTCGGGGGCATCCGGGCCACGCTGGTCGGCGTCCTGGTCTTCGCGGTCCTCGACAACGGCCTCGACCAGACCGACATCGACATCCACCTCAAGCCGTTCATGCGCGGCCTGATCCTCCTGATCGCGATCGTGGTCAACGTCGCCGGCCTGCGGATCGCGGCGCGGGCCCGAATGGCCGAGCACGTCGACGACGAGACCGTGGCCGTGCCGCCGCCCGCCGCGAAGGCCCCCGCCGACACGAAGGGCGGCGCCTGACATGGCACTCGATCATCTGTTCGAGCCGTTCGAGCTGAAGGGGCGGACGCTCAAGACCGCGTCGTGTGGCTGCCGCACCTCACCGGCTACAGCCACAACAACCGCATCAGCGACCGCCACGTCCGCTACTACGTCGAGCGCGCGCAGGCCGGCGTCGGGATGATCATCATGGGCTGCGAGACGGTCAACCCGCGCTACCAGAACGGCCTGCGCGTGAACGCCTTCGAGGCGGAGAGCGTCGAGGGCTACCGCTGGCTCTCGGACGCCGTCCACGAGCACGGGACCGTCCTCATCGGCCAGCTCGTCGACGACGGCAACCAGAACATCTGCGACGCGACGATGGACTCGGCCTGCGAGTACGCCCCCTCAGCGGTCGCCGACTGGGCCGTGAGCCAGACCCGAAGGTGATGGAGCCCGAGGACTTCGCGTTCTCGCGCGACGCCTGGGTCGCCTGCATCCGCAACCAGGTCGACGGCGGCTACGACGGCACCGAGCTGAAGGTCGCCCACGACGGGCTGCTGCGCCAGATGCTCTCGCCGCTCTACAACCAGCGCGACGACGAGTACGGCGGCGACCGCGCGCGGCGCGAGCGCTACGTGCGCGAGGTGATGGAGGCGATGCGCACCGAGGCCGGGCCCGACCACATCATCGGCGTGCGCTTCCCGTTCGACGAGTTCGCCCCCGGCGGCTACGACCTCGCGGAGGGTCTGCAGCTGATCGCGGACATCACTTCGTGGGGCGTCGTCGACTACGTGACCTCCGACCTCGGGGTGCACACCGCGCTGCGGTTCTGCAACCCGCCGATGTCGACGCCCCCGGGCTTCGCCCGCTACGCGATCGAGCAGGCGCACCAGGTCATCGACGTCCCGCTGATCGCCTACGGCCGGAATCCGCACGCCGGAGATGGCCAACGAGATCCTGGAGCGCGGCGAGGCCGACCTCGTCGGGGTCGCGCGCGCGCTGATCACCGACCCCGAGTCGGTGAAAAAGTCGCAGGCCGGGCGCACCGACAGCATCCGCCGCTGCATCGGCTGCAACCAGGGCTGCCTCGACCGGCTCTGGCTCGGCCAGGAGATCACCTGCATCCTCAACCCGGCGGCCGGGCGCGAGGCGCGCTTCGGCGCCGGCACGCTCGAGCCGGCCGCCACCCCGGCGCGCGTCGCCGTCATCGGCGGCGGCCCCGCGGGCATGAAGACGGCAGAGATCGCCGCGCGCCGCGGGCACCAGGTGACGCTGTTCGAGCGCGCCGACGAGCTCGGCGGCGCGGTCAACGTGCTGGCGATGGCGCCGACGCGGCGCGACTTCCTCGACTCCACGCGCTGGCTGGAGCACGAGATCCGCGAGCTCGGCGTCGACATCCGGCTCGGCCGCGAGGTGAATGCCGCCGCTCTCGCCGCCGCGGAGTCCAACGACCCGGTCGAGATCACCGCTCGCCACGTCGGCGATGACGGCGCCGACGAGCCGCTGACGGCCGACCTGGTCGTGCTCGCCACAGGCGCCGTGCGCGTGATGCGGAGCTCCCCGGGATCGACGCGTCCAACGTCGTCCACGTCAACGACGCGCTCGCCGGCACGGCCGACATCGGCGCGCGCGTGGTGATCGTCGACAACACCGGCAACTTCGCCACCGTCTCGACGGCGCAGGTGCTCTCCGACATGGGGCGCGCGGTCACGATCGTCACGCCGATGCTGCAGTCGCTGGCTGGCATCGGACCGCCCGACCGCCAGATCCAGATGCCGAACCTGTTCGACCGCGGCGTCGACATGATCCCGGCGCACGCACTCGCGCGGATCGAGGGCGGCGTCGTGCCTTCGAGCGCCGTTCTCGAGGGCTCGGAGCTGGCGCTCACGGCCGACACGGTCGTGGTCTCGACGGGCTACGCGGCGCCCTTCGGCCCCGCCCCCGAGAACGGCGCGCCCGCGCGCGTGCACCGCGTCGGCGACTGCGTCGCGCCGCGCGACGTCGGAATGGCCATCTACACCACCAAGGAGCTGGGGAGGGCGCTGTGAGCGTGACGATCGAGACACCCGCGCGCGGGGACTCGCGCGAGTTCGAGCAGCTGCTCTCGCCGTTCCAGCTCGGGCCGCTGGCGCTCAAGAACCGCGTCGTCTGGCTGCCCCACCTGACGCGCTACGCCGACGACGACGGGCTGCCCACCGAGCGCCACGTCAACTACTACGCCGAGCGCGCGCGCCACGGCGTCGCGCTGATCATCACCGGCTCCGAGACCGCGCATCCCGCCGTCCAGTGGGGCGGGCGCATCAACGCCTACGACGAGCGCGCGGTCGCCGGCTACACGCGCATGACCGACGCGGTGCACCAGCACGGCTCGTTCATCATCGGCCAGCTCACCGACGACGGCAACCAGCAGAACGGCGTGCAGCTGCTCGACTGGCACCACGTGCGCGGCCCGTCGGCGGTCGCCGACCACATGGTCGGCCTGATCCCGAAGCCGCTCTCGCAGGCCGAGATCGACGACATCCTGCGCTACTTCGCGCTGTCGGCCGGCACCCACAAGGAGGGCGGGTTCGACGGCGTCGAGATCAAGGCCGCCCACGACGGGCTGCACCGCCAGTTCCTCTCCCCCCTCTTCAACGTGCGCGAGGACCAGTACGGCGGCTGCCGCGGAGAACCGCCTCCGCTTTCTGCGCGAGACGGTCGACGCGATGCGCGAGCGGGTCGGCAGCGACTTCGTGATCGGGGTGCGGCTGTGCCTCGACGAGGCGCTCGACGGCGGATACGGCCCCGAGGAGGGCGTCGAGTTCGCGCGCCAGATCGGGACCTGGGCACGGTCGACTACATCAACTCCGACCGCGGCGCCACCGGCAGCCTGCCGATGATGAACCCGACGATGGCGGTGCCGCAGGGCTACTCCATCGAGCTCGGCGGCCAGGCGCGGGCGGCGAGCGGATCCCGACGATCGCCTTCGGCCGCATCAAGACGCCCGAGATGGCCGAGCAGGCGCTGCGCGACGGCCAGGCGGACCTCGTCGGGATGGCGCGCGCGCTGATCACCGACCCCGAGTGGGTCGCCAAGGTCGCGCGCGGCGAGCCGCGCCAGATCCGGCCGTGCATCGGCTGCAACCAGGGCTGCGTCAACCGACTGTGGGCGGGGATGCCGATCACGTGCATCCTCAACCCGTCCGCCGGGCGCGAGGCCGAGTGGGGCACCGGAACCCTCCTCCCGGCCGCCTCACTTCGCCGTGTGCTCGTGATCGGCGGGGGTCCCGCGGGGATGAAGGCGGCCAGATCGCCGTCCGCCGCGGGCACGCCGTGACGATCGCCGACCGCGGCGACGAGCTGGGCGGCAAGGTGCGCCTGATCCGCAAGCTCGAGGCGCGCCGGGAGTTCGGCGAGTCGACCGACTGGATCGCCGGCCAGCTCGAGCAGCTGGAGGTCGACGTGCGCCTCGGCGTGGAGATCGACGCCGGCGCGATCACGGTCGGCGATGACGGCATCACCCTCGACCTGGGCGACGGCCCCGCCACCTTCGACGAGGTCGTCGTCGCGACGGGCTCGCTCGCGGTCGCGGCGGAGCTCGACGCGCCCGCGGGGCGCGTGCGCTCGCTGATGGAGGCGGTCGAGGCGCCCGAGACCCTCGGCGACCACGTCGTCGTGTGGGACGCCCAGCTCGACCAGTCCGCGGCCTCGGCGGCGGAGCTGATCGCCGACAGCGGCCGCAAGGTCACGATCGTCACGCCCGGCGACCGCCCCGCGATGGGGATCGGCCTGGCCAACGAGCCGCCGCAGCTGGCGCGCCTCGCGGCCGCGGGCGCGCAGGTCATCCCCTACCACGGGGTCGCGCGCGTCGACGACGACGCGGTCGTCATCGAGCACGCCTACACCGGCGCCGAGCGCACGCTCGAGGGCGTCTCCGACGTCGTCGCCGCGCTCGGCTGGCAGGCCGACGACGGGCTCTACCTCGCGCTGCGCGCGCAGTCCGAGCACGTGCACCGCGCGGGTGACTGCGTCGCCCCGCGCGACGTCGGCATGGCCATCTACAGCGCCGAGGAGCTCGGGCGCGCACTCTGACCCAGCGAGCAGGAGACGCAATGAGCACCGACACCGAATCGAACACGATCACCCGACACCACATCTCACTGGCGGCCGCCCAGCGGCTGATCGCGGCGGCGCAGGAGAAGGCGGCGGAGATGGGCATCCCGGCCGCGGTCGCCGTGGTCGACGCCGACGGGACGCTGAAGGCGTTCGCGCGCGCCGACGGCGCCGCGCTGCTGCCGGTGCGCATCGCCCAGCAGAAGGCGTGGACGGCGATCTCCTTCGGGATCTCCACCGCCGACTGGTGGAACATGGTCGCCGACGACAAGCCGCTGCTCCACGGGATCACCCATCAGGAGGACGTGATCGTCTTCCCCGGCGGCGTGCCCATCACCGACAACGGTGAGCTCATCGGCGGCCTCGGCATCTCGGGCGGCCACCACTCGCAGGACCACGAAATCGCGGAAGCGGCGCTCGGCGCCCTCTAGGCCCCGGGCACGAAGAAAGGCACAACTTGATCGACGACATGCTCATCGTGGACGCCACCGTCCACTGTTACAACTGGACCCTCGAGAACCAGCGCATCGGGGAGCCCGGCATCTTCCAGACCGCCGGCCACGGGTTCCACACGCTGCTCTCCAACGACGACGAGTACCGCCTGCCGTTCGAGGACTACGTCACCGACTGGCAGCCCGAGGAGCTCGAAGCGATCCTCATCAACGAGACCCCGATCGACTTCGCCTGCTACCACGGCACGCCGATCTGGGACTACTTCTTCGACGGGCACATCGCCTTCGAGAAGGGGCTGCCGCTGCGCGACAAGCACCCCAACCGCGTGATCCTCTACGGGCCGGTGAACCCGCTGGCCACGCAGGAGGCGGTCGAGGACATGGAGCGGATGGTCGCCGACCACGACATCCGCGGGATCAAGCTCTACCCGGCGCAGTTCTACCGCGGCCGCACGATCGAGCACCGCCTCGACGACCCGCAGTTCGGCTTCCCGCTGATCGAGCGCGCGGTCGAGCTCGGCGTCAAGTCGGTCGCCGTCCACAAGGCGCTGCCGTTCGGCCCGATGTCCGCGGCGCCGTTCCACCCCGGCGACGTCGAGGGCGCGGTCGGCATGTTCCCCGACATCGCGTTCGAGGTCGTGCACTCGGGCTTCGCATTCCTCGAGGAGACCGCGTTCATGATGCGGCACGAGAACTTCTGGGCCAACCTCGAGGTCACGGCGAGCCTCGCGGTGACGCAGCCGCGGCGCTTCCAGGAGGCGCTCGCGATCCTGCTCGCCGCCGGCGGCGAGGACCGCATCGTGCTGGCCACCGGCTGCACCCTGGTGCACGCGCGGGCGACGATCGAGGCGATCTACAACATGGAGATCGAGAAGGACATTCTCGATCGCTACCACTCGCCGGCGCTTACGATGGACATCAAGCGCAAGATCCTCGGCGAGAACTTCTTGCGCCTGCACGGGATCGACTCGCGCGAGCTGCGCAAGGAGATCGCGGGCGACGCGTGGGCGCGGCAGCGCCCGGACACGCTCGCCGCCCCGTGGTCGACGGCGCTGGCGCTGCGCGAGCAGGTGGCGGCATGACCCAGGTCGGCCACGCGGACGTCATGGCCGCGATCGACACGGTGCTCGACCCGTGCAGCGTCTTCAACGGCACGCGCCTGAGCCTGATCGAGCTCGGCATGGTCGAGCGGGTGACGATCGAGGACGAGGGCAAGGTGCACATCCTGCTCTTCCTCGACGACCCCACCTGCATGCTGTTCTTCGAGATCAACCGCATGCTCGACGAGGCGGTGCGCAAGGTGCCGGGCGTCACCAAGGTCTCCGTCGAGATCAAGGCGGACGACATCTGGACCGAGGACCGCATGACCACGACGGGCCGCAGGCGGCTCGAGACGTTCCGGGCGAAGCGGCGGGAGGTGCGGGCATGAGCTGGCAGGACCACGGGCTGGCCGGCCGCAGCGTCGTCGTCACGGGCGGCGCCTCGGGCATCGGCGAGGCGATCTCCCTGCTGTTCGCGGGCGAGGGCGCGCACGTGTTCGCGGGCGACCGCGACGCGGGCATGCTGGCCGACCTCGCGTCACAGGAGAACATCACGGGCGTCGAATGCGACCTCAGCACGGCCGCCGGCTGCGAGCAGCTCGTGCAGACCGCGGCCGACGCGCGGGGCGGCGTCGACGTGCTCGTCAACAACGTCGGCATCGCGCCCTGGCGCGAGTCGTTCCTGTCGACCTCGGACGAGGATTGGAACCAGGTCCTGTCGATCAACTTCTTCGCGATGGTGCGCTGCGCGCGCGCCGCGATCCCCCACATGGTGGAGCAGGGGCGGGGGGCGATCGTCAGCATCGCCAGCGACGTCGGCCGGGCGCCCGACCCGTTCTTCGTCGACTATGCCGTCTCGAAGGCAAGCATCCTGTCGCTCTCGAAGGCGATCTCGGTCGAGTTCGGGCCCAAGGGCATCCGCTCCAACGCGGTCTCCCCGGGCCCGACGCGGACGCCGCTGTGGGACCGGCCCGGCGGCTTCGCCGAGTCGATCGCGGCCGAGTACGGGATGGAGAAGGAGGACGCGATCGTCCACTTCGCCAAGGAGGTGCGCAAGCTGCCGCTCGGCAAGATGGGGCAGCCGACGGACGTTGCCAACGCGGTCTTCTTCCTCGCCTCCGACCTCGCGAGCCAGGTCACCGGCTCGGACTACCACGTCAACGGAGGTGTGCTCAATGTCGCTTGAGCTCCAGGAGCAGAGCGCGGCGCCCGGCGTCCCCGGCTGGGACGGGGCGTGGCGCGAGCCGATCGTCTTCATCTCCCCCTCGCGCTACGTCCAGGGCCCCGGCGTGCTGCGCAAGCTGCCGGAGTACGCGGCGCGCTATGGGACCAAGGCGGTCGTGGCGACGAGCGAGGGCACCTGGCGCCGCGTCGGCGAGGCCGCCGTCGCGGACCCGGGCGGCGTCGAGTTCACGCCGTTCTTCTTCAGCGGCGAGTCGACGGCCGCCGACATCGAAGGAGGGGTCGCCGCGGTCGAGGCGGCCGGCGCCGACCTCGTGATCGGCCTCGGCGGCGGCAAGGTGGTCGACACCGCCAAGGCGATCGGGCACCGCGCGGGAACGCCGTGGATCATCGCCCCGACGCTCGCGTCGACCGACGCGCCGTGCAGCTCGCTGTCGGTCGTCTACGAGCCGAACGGCGAGCTGGTCGAGTACCTGTTCCTCGAGAAGAGCCCGGACCTGGTGCTCGTCGACACCGAGGTCGCGGTCAACGCCGGCCCGCGCTTCCTCGCGGCCGGGATGGCCGACGCCGTCTCCACCCGCTTCGAGTCCGCCGCGGCGGCCTCGTCGGGGACGCTGAACTGCTCCGGCGGCCGCCCCTCGGCAGCCGCCCTCGCGCTCGGCAAGCTCGCGTGGGACGTCGTGCGCGACCACGGGCTCAGCGCCCTGCGGGCCGCCGAGGCGCACGCGGTCACCGAGGCCGTCGAGCTGGTGGTCGAGGTCAACACGCTCCACAGCGGGCTCGGCTTCGAGAGCGGTGGGTTCTCCGGCGCCCATGCGATCCACAACGGGCTCACCATGGTGCGCTCGACCGACAGCGCGATGCACGGCGAGAAGGTCAACTTCGGCGTGCTGGCCCAGATGGTGCTCGAGCGCCGGCCCGACCGCGAGCTCGACGAGTTCATCGAGATCTCGAAGGTGCTCGGTCTGCCGGTCACGCTGGCCCAGCTGGGCGTGGACCCGGGCGGGCTGACCGAGGACGAGCTGCGGCGCATCGCCGAGCGGACCTGCGTGGAGGGCGAGGGCATCCACCAGCTGCCGTTCCCCGTCTCTACGGGCATGCTGGCCAGCGCAATCCAGGGCGCGGACGCCTACGCGCGCGGCTCGCTCGCCGACAACCCGGCGCCGCGGTCGAGGCTGGACGCTTGACAGTCGCGGGCACGCCGGGACAGCGCGCGCTGCGTGCGCGCGCGGGGAAGGCCGAGCCATCGGTCTTCGCCCACGAGCTCCTCGATCCGAGCGGGCAGTCGCTCGTCTGGCTCGAGGAGCGCGGCGTGCGCGTGGAGCGGGGCTGCCCGACCTGGGGCGAGGACTTCCTCAGCGAGGACGAGCTGATCGAGCGCGCGCGCGGCTTCACCGCGCTCATGGGCGCGAGCACGCACCCGATCACCGCGCGCGTCATCGAGTCGCTGCCCGACTTCGCGTACCTCTCCAAGTACGGGATCGGGGTGGACTCGATCGACATGGAGGCCGCGACGTACCACGGCGTCCTCGTCACCAACACGCCGATCCCGGAGAACTGGGAGGCCGTGGCCGAGTACACGGTCGCCGCGATGCTCGCGCTGCGCAAGCAGCTGCTCTTCTACACGACCGACCGCATCCGCCAAGGGGGCTGGCGCACGGCCGAGGCGTGGGGGCGCTTCATCCGCAACAGCACCGTCGGGATCGTCGGGCTGGGGCGGATCGGGCGCAGCGTCGCGCAGCGCCTGCAGGGCTGGGACTGCCGGCTGCTCGCCCACGATCCCTACGTCAAGGAGGCGCCGGAGGGCATCGAGCTGGTCGGGCTCGACGAGCTGCTGCGCGAGTCCGACGTCATCACCCTGCACTGCGTCGTGACGCCCGAGACCCGCGGCCTGATCGACGGGGAGGCGCTCGCGCTCGTGAAGCCCGGCACCGTGCTGGTCAACTCGGCCCGCGGCGCGCTGATCGACCTCGACGCCGTCCATGCCGCCCTGCTCTCGGGCACGCTCGGCGGGGTGGCCATGGACGCCTACACGAGCGAGCCCCCGCCGGTCGACCATCCCGTCTTCGGCCACCGGAACGTGATCGCGACGCCGCACGCCTCGGCGTGGGTGGAGGAGACGTTCGAGGCGATCGCGCGGACCGGCGCGGAGAACCTGTGGGCCGGCTTCTCGGGCGAGGTCCCGCGCTTCGCGGTCAACCCGCAGGTGCTCGGGTGAGCACGCTCGTGCGCAGTCCCACCGGCCAACGCCGCCTCGGCTTCGGGCTCGTCGGGGTGAGCGTCGTGCTCGCGCTGATCGCGTTCAACGCGACCAGCGATCCCAAGCCGGCCAAGCGGACGCAGACCCTGGGCGCGCAGGCGCGCGCGCTCGACGTCGAGCTCGCCTCCGCGCGCCTCACCATCCTCCCCGCGACGGGCAAGCCGTCGATCACCATCAAGGGCTCGGACGAGATCCAGGTGACCGTCGCCGCGACGGTGCGGGTGCGCTGCAAGCGGCCCGGCGGCTGCGGCACCCCCCGCATCACCGTCCGCCTCCCGCGGAACGCGGCGGTCCGCGCCGCGATCGAGCGCGGCGCGGTCACCGTCGACAAGCTGCACGCGCCCACGATCGACCTGCGCAGCACCACGGGCGACGTCAATGCCTTCTCGATCCACTCCCCGAAAGTGACGCTCGAGTCCACCTCGGGGGAGATCCACGCGTCGCTCGCCGCGATCGCCGATTCACTCACGACACGAAGCACCACTGGAGGGACATACCTCACCGTTCCGTACGACTATGCCAATGACGGCTACAACTATGTGGCCCGCAGCTCCGGTCAGGTCGACCTCGACATGACACTCCGCAAGACGCCGGAGGCCAAGCGCATCTCGGCTGTGTCGCGCTCAGGCAACATCGGGCTGGCGCAGCGTTACCCCAACATGTCGTGACCCCGGGGAGAAAAGATATGGCTCAATTGCAGCCTGTAGGCGATGGGGCCCCGAAGCGGTCCGCGCCAGAGGTGCTCATTGGTGAGTCGCTCGATGACGCGGACGGCACCGGCGGCCTGCCGGTCCGCCGCGTGAGGAAGGCCTACGAACAGGTGGCGGACCAGATCCAGCACCTGATCGTCAGCGGCGTCCTCAGCCGCGGCGACCGCCTGCCGAGCGAGGCCGAGCTGGCGCGCCAATGCGGCGTCAGCCGCACCACGGTGCGCGAGGCGCTGCGGCTGCTCGCGGCGCAGAACCTGATCCGGACCGAGAAGGGCGCCAGCGGCGGCTCGTTCGTGACCCTGCCGTCGGTCACCCACATCTTCGAGTTCCTGCACTCGAGCATCGGCGTGCTGACCAGCGCGCACGACGTGACCCTGGAGGAGTTCCTGGAGGCCCGCGAGCTGCTCGAGGTGCCGGCCGCGCGGCGGGCCGCCGAGCGCCAGGACCACAAGTCGCTCAAGCACATCCACCAGTCGATCCCGGAGCTCTCCAACGACCTCGATACCGAGGAGCAGTTCAAGTACAACAAGGGCTTCCACTCGGCGATCGTGGAGGCGGCCGGCAACACGCTGATCATGATCGCCGCGCAGCCCGTCTTCTCGGTCCTGCAGACGAACCTCGCGCGCTCGGCCCTGGGCGAGGAGTTCCACCGCGCGATCAACGCGCACCACGTCGAGATCGCGGAGGCCATCGACCGCGGCGACGGCGACGCGGCCGGGGATCTCATGCACGAGCACCTGACCTACCTGCGGCCCTACTACGAGCGGGTGTGGCCGCACGCCAAGGGCAAGCTCAGGAAATGACGCTGCCGCTCGCCGACGTGCGGGTCATCTCGATCGAGCAGTTCGGAGCCGGGCCGTGGGCCACGCTGCAGATGGCCGACCTCGGCGCCGAGGTGATCAAGATCGAGGACCGACCGCGGCGGCGACGTGTCGCGCTACGTGCCCCCGTTCCAGGAGGGCTCGGACTCGCTCTTCTTCGAGACCTTCAACCGCAACAAGAAGAGCGTCTCGCTCGACCTGCGCACGCCGGCGGGCAAGGAGGTCTTCCACGACCTCGTCCGCAACTCCGACGCCGTCTGCTCGAACCTGCGCGGCGACCTCCCGGCCCGCCTCGGCCTGACCTACGAGGGCCTGCGCGACGTCAACCCCAGGATCGTCTGCTGCTCGCTCTCGGGCTTCGGGATGACGGGCCCGCGCGCGGGCGAGGCCGCCTACGACTACCTCGTGCAGGGCCTCGCCGGCTGGATGTCGCTGACCGGCGCGCCCGACTCGCCGCCGACGAAGAGCGGCCTGTCGCTGGTCGACCTCTCCGGCGGCTACGTGGCGGCGATCGCGACGATGGCCGGCCTGCACATGGCGCGCCGCGACGGCGTCGGCTGCGACTGCGACATCTCGCTGTTCGAGACGGCGCTCGCGGAGCTGATGTACGTCGGGACGTGGACCGCGACCCGCGGCTACACGCCGCCGCGCTGGAACAACTCCGCGCATCCGTCGCTGGTGCCGTTCCAGAACTTCCGCACCGCCGACGGCTGGGTCGTGGTCGCCTGCGCGAAGGAGAAGTTCTGGCTGCGGCTGTGCGAGGGCATCGGGATGCCGGAGCTCGCCGGCGACCCGCTGTTCGCCACCTTCGCGGACCGCGGCGAGAACCGCAGCGACCTGCTCGAGATCCTCGACTCCGCCTTCATCGAGCGCACGACCGAGGACTGGGTCGACACGCTGAGCAGCGCCGGCGTCCCGGTCTCGCCGGTCAACGACGTGGCGGCCGCGCTCGAGGACCCGCAGGTGCTCGCGCGCGACAGCGTCGTCGAGTTCCCCCACCCGATCCTCGGGACGGTCCGGCAGATCGCGACGCCGCTGCGCGTCGGCGACGAGCCCAAGCCGGTGCGGCGGGCGCCGTTCCTGGGCGAGGACACCGGCGAGGTCCTCGCGCGCGTGTGCGGGTACTCCCCCGAGCGGGTCGCGGACCTGCTCGCGAACGAGGTCGCGGTCGGGCACGTGCCGTCCGCGCACTCGAGCGACGGCGCGGTCGTGCCGTCTGCGGCCGCGGACGTCGCCGCGGTCCAGGCGCAGGGCCCCCCGCGCAACCACCCATGACCGCGACGAAGATCGCGGCGCCGCGGCCGGCGCTGCTGCTCGCGGGGCTGCTGCTGGCCGCCGCCGCGACGCGGCCGCAGCTCGTCGGGATCGGGCCGCTGCTCGGCCGCATCCAGGAGGACCTCGGCGTCTCGCACGCGACGGTCGGGCTCCTGGGCACGATCCCCGTGCTCTGCATGGGCATCTTCGCGCCGCTCGGCCCCAAGTTCATCAACCGCTGGGGGGTGACCCGGGCGATCGCCGTCTGCATCGCGCTGATCGCCTTCGGCGGCCTCGCGCGGGTGGCGGTCGACTCGTTCCCGGTGATCGTGCTGTTCACCTTCGTGGTCGGCCTCGGCATGGGCGCCATGGGCTCGGCGATGCCCGTCGTGGTGGCGGAGATGCGGCGCGGCGGGCGGACGATGGCCACCGCCCTCTACATCACGGGGATCAACCTCGGCGCGGCCGCCAGCTCGGCCGCGACCGTGCCGCTCGCCCAGGCCCTCGGCGGCTGGCGCCCGTCGATGGCGGTGGTGTCGGGGGTGACCGTCCTGCTGATCGGCGCCTGGCTGTGGGCCGCGCGCAACGCGGGGCTGCCGGCGCGCGCGCCGAGCACGCCGCCGCGGCGCCTGCGCGGCGACCGCCGGCTGTGGCTCCTGATCGTGCTCTTCACCTCGATGGCCATCTGCTACTACGGCGCGGTCTCGTGGCTGGCGGACGCCTACGTCGAGCGCGGCTGGAGCGAGGCCGAGGCGGGGGCGCTCGTCGCCGTGCTCAACCTGCTGTCGCTGGCCGGCGCGCTGCTGATGCCGCTGGGGGTCAACCGGTTCCGCACCCGCCGGGGGTCGCTGCTGTTCGTCGGCTCGATGTACGCGATCGGCTTCGCCGTCCTGGCCGGGATCCCCGCGCTGGCGTGGGCCGCGGTCGTGCCGGTCGGGCTGGCCAACGGCGGGCTGTTCGTGCTCGTCATGTTGCTGCCGATCGACTTCGCCGACGACCCGTCGCAGGTCGGCGTCATCGCGGCCGCGATGCTGGGCGCCGGCTACACGCTCGCGGCGATCTCGCCGGTCATCCTCGGCGCCCTGCGCGACGCCGCGGGCAGCTACTCGATCGTGCTCTGGGTGCTCGCGGCCTCCGGCGCGGTGTTCGTGGCCGGGGTGCACGTCCTCTACCGGGTCGCGGGGCGTACGGCGGCGGTGGAGCCGTGAGCGGCGACGCCGAGGCGCAGGCGCTCGCGGCGCTCCCGGCCGGCAGCGTCAGCGACGCCCTCGACCGGCTCGCGATCAACGGGCAGTGCGCGGGGATCCGGCCGCTCGACCGGGGCTTCCAGCTCACGGGCCGGGCCTGGACCGTCCAGTACGGGCCCGTCGGGCCGGCCGGCGGCACGGTCGGCGACTTCATCGACCGGCTCGGCCCGGGCGACGTCGCCGTACTCGCCAACCACGGCCGCCTCGACGCCACGGTGTGGGGCGAGCTGATGACGGCCACGGCCCACGCCCGGTCGCTGGGCGGCACGGTCATCGACGGCGTCTGCCGGGACATCGACTGCGCCCTGGAGCTCCGCTATCCGATCTTCAGCCGCGGCCACTGGATGCGGACCGGCAAGGACCGCGTGCAGATGGAGGCCGTGCAGGTGCCGGTCTCGATCGGCGGCGTCCGGGTCGAGCCGGGCGACCTGCTGCGCGGCGACAGCGACGGGGTGGTCGTGGTGCCGGCCGGGCAGGCGGGCGCGGTGATCGCCGCCGCACGGGAGATCGCCGGCGCGGAGGCGGCGATCCGGGCGGCGGTCGAGGCCGGCAGCTCGCTGAAGGACGCACGCGCGGCGGCCGGCTACCACCGGCTCCAGACCCCCGAGGGCGAGCCGGCATGAGCGCGGCGCGCCTCGCCGCGCACGACACGGCCACGATCCACGAGGCCCAGGGGCGGCGCGGGGCCCTCCCGTCGTCGGTCAAGCCGGTGCACCCGTCCGCGCGCCTGTGCGGGCCGGCTTTCACGGTCGACTGCCCGCCCGGGGACAACCTCTGGATCCACCGCGGCTCTACGCGGCCGCGCCGGGCGATGTGCTCGTGGTCGACGTGCGCGGCATGACCGAGGCCGGCTACTGGGGCGAGGTCCTCAGCGTCGCCGCGCGCGCCCGCGGCCTCGCGGGCCTCGTCATCACGGGCGGCGTCCGCGACAGCACGGCGCTGGCCGAGCAGGGCTTCCCGGTCTTCTCCGCCGGCGTCTGCATCGGCGGCACCACGAAGGACCCGGACGGTGACGGCGCGCTCGCGGTGCCGCTGCGGATCGGCGACGCCGAGGTGCGCCCCGGCGACATCGTCGCCGGGGACGCCGACGGCGTCGTGGTCGTCCGCGCGGAGGAGCTGGGCGCCGTCGCCGGCGCGGCGGACGCCCGGGCGGAGCAGGAGGCGCAGACCATGGACCGGCTGCGAGCGGGCGCCTCGACGCTGGCGATCTACGGATGGGAGTGACGATGGACCTGAGCGGGCGGACGGTCGTGGTGGTGGGCGGCGGGTCGGGGATCGGCCGCGCGATCGCGGAGAAGTCCGTGGGGCTGGGCGCGCGCGTCGTGCTGGCGGGCCGCGGCGCGGAGCGGCTCGAGCGCGCGGCGCAGGAGCTCGGGGGCGAGGTGTCGGCCCACGCCGCCGACGTCACCCGGGAGGCCGACGTCGCCGCGCTGATGGAGTCCGTCGGCCGCTTCGACCATCTCGTGAGCAGCGCGAACCGGCCGGCCGGCGGGGCGGTGTCCGAGCTGGCCCACGACGACGTCATCGCGGCGCTGAGCACGAAGCTCGTGGCTCCGCTCCTGCTCGCCAAGCACGGCGGGTCGCGGGTGAGCGCCGACGGCTCCTTCACGTTCTTCTCCGGCTTCCTCGGCTGGCGCCCCTCGCCGGGCGGAACGGTGCAGGCGCTGGTCAACGGCGGCCTCGCGCATCTCGCCCAGGCGCTCGCCGTCGAGCTCGCGCCCGTGCGCGTGAACGCGATCTCCCCCGGCGTCGTCGGCTCGGACGTCTGGGACTCGATGGAGCCGGAGGCGCGCGCGGGCGTGTTCAGCGGCTTCGAGCAGCGCGCGCTGACCGGGCGCATCGGCGCGGTCGGCGACGTCGCGGACATCGCGCTGCTGGCGATGACCAACGCGTCGATCAACGCGACGGTCCTGCACGCCGACGGCGGCGCGCGGCTCGGATGACGCCCCGTCGCGCCGTGATCCTCACGGCGCTGCTCAGCGGCGCGCAGTTCATGGTCATCCTCGACGTCTCGATCATCTGGATCGCGCTGCCCTCGATCCGCGCCGACCTGCACATGTCGGCCGCCGGGATGCAATGGGTCGTCAACGCGTACACGGTCGTGCTGGCCGGGACGCTGCTGCTGGCCGGGCGCGCGGGCGACCTGATCGGCCGCCGGCGGATCTTCCTCGCCGGGGTCGTGATCTTCACCGTCGCGTCGCTCGCCTGCGGAGCGGCGACCGGCGACGCCTGGCTCGTGACCGCGCGCGCGGCGCAGGGGGTCGGCGGCGCGATCCTGCTGCCGGCCACGCTCGCGCTCCTGACCACCGTCTTCGACGACGAGCGGCAGCGCAACCGGGCGGTCGGCTTCTGGGGCGCCGTCGGCGGGGTGGCGGGCTCGATCGGGTTCCTGCTCGGCGGCGCGCTGACCGAGACGCTGGGCTGGCAGGCGATCTTCTTCATCAACGTGCCGGTCGGCGTCGCGATCGCGCTGCTCGGGCGGCGGGTGCTGCCGCCCGATCCGGCCATGCCGGCCCTCGCGTGGCGGGACCTCGACCTCGGCGGCGCGATCCTCGCCACGGCCGGCCTCGTGGCGCTCGTGTCCGGGATCGTCCGGACCGAGACGGTCGGCTGGGCCGCCGCGGAGACCGTGGCCACGCTCGCGCTCGCGGCCGTCCTGCTCGCCGCGTTCCTCGTCGCCGAGCGCCGCCATCCCCGGCCGCTGCTGCCGCCGGCGCTGTTCCGCTCGCGCGAGCTGGTGACCGCGAACGCCGCGATCCTGCTGTTCGGCGCCGTGCGGTTCGGCATGTGGTTCCTGCTCGCGCTGTACATGCAGGACGTGCTCGGGTGGACGCCGGTCGAGACCGGCGCCGCCTTCCTTCCGCTCCTCCTGCTGATGTCGGCCGGCGCGAGCCAGGGCGGTCCGCTGGCGCGCCGGTTCGGCGCGCGCGCGACGATCATCGGCAGCTTCGCCACGGCGGCCGTCGGGTTCGGGCTGCTGACCACGCTGGACTCGCACGGCAGCTTCCTCGGCGACATCCTGATCCCGTCGATCGTGCTGGGGCTCGGGCTCGGCGCCTCGCTCGTGCCGCTGACGCTCGCCGGCGTGCACGGGGCGCCCGCGGGCGACACCGGCATCGCCTCGGGGCTGGTCACCGTCTCGCGCCAGGTCGGCGGGGCGCTCGGCGTCGCGCTGCTCGGGACGATCGCGCTGGCCGCGGGCTACCAGCGGGCGTTCTGGGTCGCGGGCGGGCTCGCGCTCCTCGGGGCGGCGATCGCCGCCTTCCTGCCCGGCCAGCCGGCGGGCGAGGACGTGCCCGCGGCGTTGGCTATCGAACAGGTCGCGACATAGCCGGATGAGCATGGGTCGCTGCGCACATCCGTATTTGTTGGGCCGTTAGGCGAGACATACGCTGGCGCTGGCTTCATGAGCTCCACCCCGCCTCCCCTCGCCGCCGATGCGGCCGCGGCCGACCGCGAGTGGCGGATGCTGATCGGGGGCGCCTTCGCGCCCGCCGCCGCCTCGTACGAGACGCTCGACCCCTCGACGGGTGAGCGGCTCGCCTCGGTGCCGGACGGCGCGGCGGCCGACGTCGACGCGGCGGTGGCCGCCGCGAAGGCCGCGGTCCCGGCGTGGCGCGCGACGCCGCCGCGCGAGCGGGCGCGCGTCCTGCGCGAGCTGGCGACGGTGCTGCGCGCGAACCAGCAGGAGCTCGCGTTCCTCGACGCCGCCGACGGCGGCTTCCCGATCACCAACATGCACAACGACGTCCTCTGGGGCGCGGACCTGCTCGACCTGTTCGCGGACTGGGCGCTCGAGCTGGGCGGCGAGACGCTGCCGGTGTCGGCCGAGCACCTGCACTACACGGTGCGCGAGCCGTTCGGCGTCGTGGGGCGGATCATCCCGTTCAACCACCCGATCTTCTTCGCCGCCGGCAAGATCGCGGCGCCGCTCATGGCCGGGAACGCGGTCGTCCTCAAGCCCGCCGACCAGACGCCGCTGTCGGCGCTGCGGATGGCCGAGCTCTTCAACGACCTGCTGCCCGCGGGCGTGCTCAACGTGGTCACCGGCGACGGCCCCGGGGTGGGCCGCGCGCTGAGCGCGCACCCGGACGTCAGGCGCCTCGCCTTCATCGGCTCCGAGCGCGTCGGCCGCGCGATCCAGGCGGACGCCGCGGCCGCCGGCGTGAAGACCGTGACGCTCGAGCTCGGCGGCAAGAACGCGATGATCGTGCTCCCGGACGCGGACCTCGAGAAGGCGGCCGCCGGGGTCGTCGCGGGGATGAACTTCATCGGCTCGCAGGGCCAGTCGTGCGGGTCGAACTCGCGCGTGCTCGCCCATGAGTCGATCGAGGCGGAGCTCGTGGAGCGGGTCACCGCGATCGTCGAGGGCCTGCGCATCGGCCCGGCGCTCGACCCGGCGACCCAGGTCGGCCCGCTGGTCTCGGCGGCCCAGCTCGCGCGCGTCGAGCGCTACGTCGGCCTCGGCGTCGACGAGGGCGCGCGGCTCGTCACGGGCGGCCGCCGCCCGGAGGGCCGCGGCGGCGGCTGGTACTACGAGCCGACCGTCTTCGCCGGCGTCCGCCCGGAGATGACGATCGCGCGCGAGGAGATCTTCGGGCCCGTGCTGTCGGTCATGACCTTCAGCGAGACGGACGAGGCGGTGCGGCTCGCCAACGACGTCGCCTACGGCCTGACCGGCAGCGTGTGGACGCGCGACCTCGCGCTCGCCCATCGCCTGGTGCGCGACCTCGAGGCCGGCTACCTGTGGATCAACGGCTCGTCGCGCCACTTCTGGGGCGTGCCGTTCGGCGGCACCAAGGCCTCGGGCGTCGGGCGCGAGGAATGCCTGGACGAGCTGCTCAGCTTCACGGAGACGAAGGCCGTGCATGTCCTCCTCGACTGACGCGCGGCGCGCATGAACGGCGCGGAGCTCACGGTCGAGGCGCTCGTGGCCGAGGGCGTGACCGACGTGTTCGGGCTGCCGGGCACGACGATCATGGAGCTGATCGACAGCCTCGGCACTCGACAGGGCATCACCTATCGGTCGGTGCGCCACGAGCAGGCGGCGGCGCACATGGCGGACGGGTACTGGCGGGCGTCCGAGCGGCTCGCGGTGGCGCTCGCCTCGCGCGGGCCCGGCGCGGCGAACCTGGCGATCGGCGTCCACAACGCCTATGCCGAGTCGATCCCGCTGCTGGCCGTGGTCGGGCAGGTCTCGGATGCGATCGCCCACCGCGAGGCGTTCGAGGAGATCGACCTCGTCAGCTTCTTCCGCCCGATCACCAAGTGGGCGCTCGAGGTCAGCGACCCGCAGCGGATCGCGGAGCTGACCCAGCGCGCCGCGCGCACGGCGCAGGCGGGCCGCCCGCGCCCGGTCCTGCTGTCGCTGCCGCTGAACGTGCTGCAGGCGACGGTGACGGCCGAGCCCGTCGCCTCCGCCACCGCCCGCACTCCCCCGCCCGCCGATCTCGACGACGTGATCGGCGCGCTCGTCGACGCGGAGCGGCCCGTGATCGTGGCCGGCGGCGGGATGCTGCGCACGCGCTTCAGCGACGGGCTGATCGCCGCCGCCGAGGCGTTCGCGGTGCCCGTGGTCACGACCTGGATGCGCAAGAACGCGTTCCCGAACCGCCACCCCGCGTTCGCGGGCACGCTCGGGTACGGCGCGCACGCGAGCGCGCTGCGCGCGGTCGCGGAGGCCGACCTGGTGGTGGCGCTCGGGTGCCGCTTCTCCGAGTTCTCGACCAGCCGCTACTCGCTCGTGCCCGCGACCGCGAAGGTGATCCAGGTCGACGTCGACGCCACCCAGATCGGCGCCGTCCAGCCCGTCGACATCGGGATCGTGGCGGACGCGTGGGCGGTCGCGGACGTGCTCGCCGCCGAGGCGGCCGGCAGCGCGGCGGTGGCCGCGTCGCGCGCGGCCCGCGCCGGCCGGCTCGCCGAGCTGCACGCGGAGTTCGAGGCGCAGAGCGTCGTGCCCGACCAGCCCGCGGCCGGCGCCGGGGTGGCGAGCGCGGCCGCCGTGCGCGCGATCGACGACGCGCTGCGCGCCGACCCGGCCATGGTGATCGTCCAGGACACCCACTCGTTCGGGCCGTGGCTGAGCCGCCACGTCACGCTCGACCGCCCCGGCTCCTACTACGCCGCCGCCGGCGGGGCGATGGGCTGGGGCGTCCCCGCCGCGCTCGGCGTCCAGGTCGCGCGACCGGATGCGCGGGTGATGGCGGTGTGCGGCGACGGCAGCTTCTGGATGGTCGCCCAGGAGGTCGAGACCGCGGTGCGCGAGCAGCTGCCCGTCGTCTTCGTGATCTCCAACAACTTCGCGTTCGGCAACACCCGCGACCGCCAGCGCTCGGCGCACGGCGGGCGCTACCTCGGCGTCTTCTACGACAACCCCGACTTCGCGAAGTTCGCGGAGCTGCTGGGCGCGCACGGCGAGCGGGTCGAGCGCGACGAGCAGCTCGCCCCCGCGCTGGAGCGCGCGTTCGCCAGCGGGCGCACCGCGATCGTCGACGTGATCCAGGACAGCCACGAAGGGCTGCCCGCCGACCTCACCCCGCCGGCCGCGAAGTGACGCACATCCATCCGACAACAGGAGGTACGAGCCATGCCTGACGGACCCGTCGTTCCGAAGGCCCTCGACCACTCCGGCTTCATCGTCAGCGACATCGAGCGCTCGATCGCCTTCTACGTGGACATGTTCGGCGCCAAGCTGGGCGTGCGGGCGGACGTGGCGGGCGACGTCCCCGCGCGCATGCAGGGCGCCGACAAGGACGAGGTGGACTTCCAGCTCGCCTACCTGGACTTCGGCAACTCGAGCCTCGAGCTGATCTCCTACCGCTCGCCGGACATGCTCCCGCTGGCGCCCGTCTACCAGCTCGGCGCCGGGCACCTCGGGCTGATCTACGACGACGTCGGGGCGGCCTACACGGCGCTGAAGGAGCGCGGCATGGAGTTCTTCAGCGAGCCCATGCACATCGACGAGGGGCCGTGCGCAGGCTGGGTCGTGGTCTACGGGACGGACCCCGACGGCAACCGCATCGAGCTGCTCTCGACCTGAGATGAGCACCGTCGTCGCCGGCTTCGGCGTCCCGCACACCCCCGCCTTCCCCGCGCTCGTGAAGCACGAGCGCGGGCCGTGGCGGGAGGTCGCCGAGCTCTACGACGCGGTCGCGGGCCGCATCGCCGACGCGCGGCTCGATGCGCTGGTGGTCTTCAGCTCCGACCACTTCAACACGTTCTTCCTCGACTGCTTCCCGACCTTCGCGGTCGGCGTGGCGGAGGAGACCGCGGGGCCCAACGACTCGATCCCGGACCTGCCGCCGGCCGCGATCCCGGTCCACCGGGAGCTCGCGTGGGGGATCTTCGAGACCGCGATCGCCCAGGGCTTCGACCTCACGCTGTGCGAGGAGTTCGAGCTCGACCACACGTTCGCCGTGCCGCTGCACTTCCTGTTCGACGAGCCGCCGCCGATCGTGCCCGTGTTCATCAACAGCTTCGTCGCGCCGCAGCCGAGCGCGCAGCGCGCGTTCGCCCTCGGCCGCGCCGTGCGGACGGCGATCGAGCGCGACGGCGACCTGCGCGTCGGCGTGCTGGCCAGCGGCAGCTTCTCGCTCGAGGTGGGCGGCCCGCGCTCGAGCGACACCGACATCTGGGGCGTCCCCGATCCCGACTGGGCGGCGCGGGCGACCGACCTGCTCGGCGACGGCGACGTCGAGGGCCTGATCCGCGAGAGCACGCCGGCGCAGATCGCCGCGGCCGGCAACGCCGCCGCCGAGGTGCTCGACTGGATCGCGATGCTCGGCGCGACCGGCGCCCGCGAGCCGTCCTTCATCGAGCTCCAGCCGGCGATGGGCCATGCCTACGGCGCGTGGCCGGTGGACGTCGACTGATGAGCGTCTACGCCGTCAACAAGCTGTGCCGGCTCGTCGTGCACGACCCCGCGTTCCGCGCCGAGCTGAGCGCGGACCCGGCCCGGGTCACGGCGACGTTCGAGCCGCCGCTGACCGGCGACGAGCGCGTGGCGCTGCTGGCCGGGGACGTCGGGCGCCTCTCGCGGCTGGGCGCCCACGACTTCCTGCTCTACCAGCTGCAGCGGTTCGGCATGTTCGGCATCACGCTCGACTCGTACCTCGACAGCATGAAGGGAGTGCACCGGTGAACCTGGCCGAGGTCATCTCCGACGTCCGCCGGGGCATGCTGCCCGCGACGATCTACAGCGACCCCGAGCTGTTCGAGCTCGAGCGCCGGCGCGTGTTCGGCAAGGCGTGGGTGTTCATGGCCCACGAGTCGGAGATCGCGGCGCCGGGCGACTACGTCGTGCGCCGGATCGTCGACGACTCGTTCATCGTCACCCGCGACGAGCGCGGCGAGATCCACGTCCTCTTCAACATGTGCCTGCACCGCGGGATGCAGGTGTGCCGCGCCGAGGTGGGCAACACGTCGCACTTCCGCTGCCCGTACCACGCGTGGACGTACAAGAACACCGGCGAGCTGGTCGGCGTGCCGTTCCACAAGGACGCCTACGGCGGCGAGGCGGGCCTGCGCCGCGCCGGGCGGACGCTGCTGCCGGCGCCGCGCGTCGGCGTCTACGCGGGCATGATCTTCGCCACGCTCGACGCGGGCGCGGAGGACCTCGAGGACTACCTCGGCGACGTCCGCTTCTTCCTCGACTACTACATGCGCCAGAGCCCCGAGGGGCCGGAGCTGTCGGGCCCGCAGCGCTTCGTGGTCAAGTCGAACTGGAAGATCGGGGCGGAGAACTTCTCGGGCGACACCTACCACACGCCCCACACGCACGCGAGCGTGGTGGAGATCGGGCTGTTCGGCGAGCCGAAGGCGCACAAGCGCAAGGAGGGCGCGCTGTGGTTCGCGGGCCGCGGGGGCGGCACGACCTACAAGCTCCACGGCGCGGACTTCCGGGAGAACCTCGCCTACGTCGGCTACCCCGACGAGATGATCGAGACGATGCGGGCGACGTGGTCGCCGCAGCAGCACGCGCTGGTGGAGCAGGCGGGCTTCATGCCCTCGGCCACCACGGTGCTGCCGAACCTGAGCTTCGTGCACAACTGGCCGGTGATCAACGCCGAGGGGCTCGTGGTGCCGTTCATCTCGGTCCGCCTGTGGCAGCCGATCAGCGCCGTCGAGACCGAGGTCTTCTCGTGGTTCGCCGTCGATCGCAACGCGCCCGACTGGTACAAGGAGGCCTCGCGCAAGGCGTACCTCATGTGCTTCGGCTCGTCCGGGATGTTCGAGCAGGACGACGTCGAGAACTGGACGTCGATCACGCAGATGGCGAAGGGCCAGATGGCCGAGCGCCTGAACCTGCACAGCCGCATGGGGCTGCTGCGCGACGACACCACGGTCGTCCCGCCGCTCGCCTCGTGGCCGGCGCCGGGGCGCGCCTACGTCGGCTTCGGCGAGTACAACCAGCGCTCGCTGCTGAACCTGTGGGCCGACCTGCTCGAGGTCGACGGGGGCGGCAACGGCCGCGCGGCCACGCTCGACTGATGCAAGACACCCGCGAACAGGTCCCGCTCGGCGGCACGCTGCACCACCGCGTGGCGGACTTCCTCTACGCCGAGGCCGAGCTGCTCGACCAGCGCCGCCACGACGAGTGGCTGGCCACGCTCACCGACGACATCGTCTACCGCATGCCGGTGCGCGTCACGAGCGCCCACAGCCTCGCCGACAGCACGCTCACGCATCTCTCCCACTTCGACGAGGACCGCTACTCGCTGGAGAAGCGCGTCAGCCGCTTCAGCACCGAGCATGCGTGGGCCGAGGACCCGCCCTCGCGCACCCGCCGCCACGTGTCCAACGTGCGCGCGTGGGTCGGCGACGGGCCGGGCGAGGTCGTGGCCACTTCGAGCGTGCTGCTGTTCCGCAGCCGCGGCGACGTGCAGCCGTCCGACCTCCTCTCGATGGGCCGCACCGACGTGCTCCGCGAGGCCGGCGGCCGGCTCCTGCTCGCCCGCCGCGACATCCTCGTCGACGAGTCGGTCCTGCACACCCAGAACCTCGCGATCTTCCTGTGACCGACGACGACCCCTGGGAGGACGCCCCGGCCACGGAGCCGATCGAGATCGCCAACGAGTACGCGGCGGTCCGCGTGCGCGTCGTCTACGGCCGCAACGGCACCCGGCTCGAGATCGTGGCGGACCGCCTGGGGCGCGGCATCCGGCTCGACCCGGTGCAGCTGGAGAGCCTCACGTGGCAGCCGCCCGAGACGTTCTCGGAGTTCCTCCGCACCCCGTTCGGCCCCGAGGCCGAGCCCGAGTGACCTGATGGACAGCCCCGAGCTGCGCGCGGACGTCGCGACCGCCTGCCGGATCCTCGCCCGCCGCGGGCTGGTCGACGGCATCCTCGGCCATGTTTCCGCGCGCGTCGCCGAGGACGAGCTGGTGATCCGCTGCCGCGGCCCGGAGGAGCGCGGGCTGGCGTTCACCGCGGCGTCCGACGTCTGGCGGGTCACGCTCGACGGCGCGCCCGTCGACGTCCCCGACGGCTGGCGGGCCCCCAACGAGCTGCCGATCCACACCGAGCTGATGCGCGACCGCCCCGAGGTCGGCGCCGTCGTGCACGCCCATCCCCCGGCCGCGCTCGCTGGCCGGGCTCGCGGGCCTGCCGATCCGGCCCGTGTTCGGCGCCTACAACATCCCCGCGATGCGGCTCGCCCGCGCCGGGGTGCCCGTCTACAAGCGGCCGATCCTCATCACCCGCCCCGAGCTCGCCGCCGAGATGGTCGCGGCCATGGACGGGCGCTCGGTGTGCATCCTGGCCGGGCACGGCATCACCGCCGCCGCGCGCACCGTCGAGGAGGCGACCGTGATCGCCGCCGACCTGCACGTGCTGCTCACCGTCACCGTCGAGCTGGCCCGGCTCGGGGCGGAGCCGCCCGAGCTGAGCGACGAGGATCTCGCCGAGCTCCCCGACCTCGGCAGTCAGTTCAACACGGTGACGGCGTGGCGCGCGCTCGTGGCCGAGCTGGAGGGCTGACTCACGGCCTCGGTGCTCTTCGGGCTCGCCGCCGCGGTGTGCTGGGGCGTGGCCGACTACACCGCGACCGTCCTGGGGCGGCGAGGCGGCTCGTTCCCGGTGCTGCTCGCGGCGCACTTCGGCGCCGTCCTCGGGATGACGCTGCTGCTGCCGATCGCCCCTGGCGACGGGCTGACCACGGGCGAGCTGGTCGCCTGTCTCGCGCTGGGGCCGCTGGCCGTCGCGACCTTCGCCTGCCTGTTCCGCGCGCTCGAGCTCGGGCCGCTGTCGATCGTCAGCCCGGTGGTGAGCGCGTGGGCCGTGGTGACGCTCGCGCTCGCGCTGCTGCTGCTCGGGGAGTCGCTCGGGGCGCCTGAGCTCGCGGGCTGCGCGCTGCTGGTCGGCGGCGTGCTGCTGGGGACCGCGGGCAGCCGTGGCGACCCCGGCGAGGGCCGCAGCGGCCGCGGCGGCGTCCCGTTCGCCCTCGGCGCGACGCTCGGGCTCGGCATCCACAACTTCGTGCTCGGGGACCTCGCCGAGGAGGCCGGCTGGTTCCTGCCGCTCTACGTCACCCGCGTGGCCGGGGTCGTGCTGATGGTGGCGATCGTCTCCCGCTCCGGGCAGTGGCCGTGGCGCCGAATCGCGCGCCGCGACGTGCTGCTCGCGATGGCCGTGCCCGGGCTGCTGGCGGCGCTGGGCTCGATGGCGTTCAACCGCGGCGCCGAGGTCGGCTCGGTCTCGATCACCGCCGCCGCGTCGTCGATCTACCCGCTGCTGGCCGTCGCCGCGGGCGTCGTGCTCCTCCACGAGCAGCTCGGGCGGCGGCAGGCGGTCGGCCTGCTGGCGATCTTCACAGGGCTGCTCGTCCTCGGCCTCGCCGCCTGACCCCGCGGCGCGGCATGATGCCGTCGTGGACGAGCGGGAGTTCGCAGCACCCGGCGAGCGGCGGGTGATCCTCGGCCGGTCGGCCGACACGCTCCGGCGGAGCGGGCGCCGGCCGCGCCGGTCGTTCGCGTCGGAGCTGTTCATGCTCGCGTTCTTCGCGTACTTCCTGATGCCGCTGTTCTGGCTGTTCGTCGCCTCGTCGAAGTCCCCGAGCGACCTCTTCAGCTCGTTCGGGCTGTGGTTCGCCCAGGACTTCAACCTGATCCAGAACATCAAGGACCTGTTCGCCGTGCGCACGCTCGACGGCGGGACGTACCTCGTCTGGGTCCGCAACTCGGTGCTGTACTCGGTCACGAGCGCCATCGCGGCCGCGCTGCTCGCCACCGGCGCCGGCTACGGCTTCGCGAAGTTCCAGTTCCGCGGGCGCGAGCCGCTGTTCTGGTTCGTGCTCGGCTCGGTGATGGTGCCGACCACCGCGCTCGCGGTCCCGACCTTCCTCCTGTTCAGCAAGGTCGGGCTGACCAACAACCCGCTGTCGATCATCCTGCCGTCCTGCGTCAGCCCGTTCGGCGTCTACCTCATGCGGATCTACGCGGAGGCCGCGGTCCCCTCCGAGCTGATCGAGGCCGCCCGCCTCGACGGCGCGAGCGAGCTGCGGATCTTCCGCTCGATCGCCCTGCGGCTGCTCGCGCCCGGGTTCGTGACGGTGATGATCTTCGCGTTCGTGGCGACCTGGAACAACTACTTCCTGCCGCTGATCATGCTCTCCGAGCCGAAGTGGTACCCGCTGACCGTCGGCATCCGCCAGCTCGGCAACACCGGCATCATCGTCGGCTCGCTGCTCGCGATCGCGCCCATGATCCTCGCGTTCGTGCTGCTCCAGCGCTACTGGCAGAGCGGCTTGAGCGCGGGCGGCGTGCAGAACTAGACGGCGTCGGCGTCCTCGACGGCGCGTGCGACCTCCACGCGCGAGGACACGTCGAGCTTGTGGAACACGTTGCGCAGGTGCGCCTCGACGGTCTTCGGGCTGAGAAACAGCGCCGCGGCGATCTCCGGGTTGGTCCGCCGGTCGACGACAAGCCGCGCGATCTCCAGCTCGCGTGCCGTGAGGGATCCGACCCCGGTCGCGTCCGCCTTGCCCTTGCGCGTGCGCCGGTGGATCTTGTGGCCGAGCCTCCGCAGCTCCTGCTCGACCGCAGCCCTGTGCCTCGGAGCGCCGAAGGAGTCGAACGCCGCGGCCGCGCGGGTGAGCTCGGCCGCGGCCCGCTCCCGCTCGGCGGCCTGGGCGAGCGCGCGCCCGGCGAGCGCGCGCGCCGTCGCCGCGTAGTAGGCCGCCCCGACCGTCTCCAGCACCGCCGCGCCCTCGAGCGCCGAGTCGGCGGCGCGCGCCGCCTCGCCGGCGTCGAGCGCCACGGCCGCAGCGGCGAGCGCGGACATCGCGGTGGCCATCGGCAGCCCGATCTCCTGGGCGCAGGCGGCCGTCGCGGCGGCCGCGCGCTCGGCCTCGGGGCGGCGGCCGGCGGCGAGCTGGCAGCGCGTGAGCAGGTCGAGCGCGACCGCGCGCCAGCCGCCCGGGATCAGCCGCAGCTCCTCGCCCCCGACCTCCGCGACGAGCAGGTCGGCCGCCTGCTCGGGCCGGCCCGCCTCGGACAGCGCGCCGGCCAGCGCCCAGGCCGCGTGGCCGGAGAGCATGCCCTCGTCGAGGTCCTTGGCGATCTCGACGCTCTGCTCCGCGGTGGCGAGCGCGACCTGAGCGTCCCCGGCCGCGATCGCCGTGAACGTCCGGTTGAAGAGGTTCCAGGCGACGCCCTGCAGGTTCTCCACCATCCGGGCCGCCTCGATCGCACCGTCGAACACGTCCGCGGACTCCGCCATGCGGCCCTGCATCCACAACGCCGTGCCCAGCATCGGGTAGATGAGCGGGAAGAGATCCCCCTGGCCCGTGCTCCGGCCGATGTCCAGCGCCCGCTCGGCGTGGCGTGCCGACGCGTCGAACCGGTCGAGGTACATCTCCGCGGTCGCCAGGTGGACGAGCGCGTCGAGCCGCCGGGCCAGCTCGTCGTCGCCGAGCTCGTCGATCAGCGCGGCCGCCTCCTCACGATGGGCCCGCGCCTCGGGGATGACGCCCGAGAGCGCACCCGCGACCGCCCGCGCTCCGAGCGCCGCGGCGACGAGCGACCGGTCGCCCAGCGGCGTCGCCGCCCCCGCCGCACGCGCCGCCCAGTCGCGCATCGCGTCGTACTCCCCCCGGTAGAGGGCGTCCACCGCGAGCTCGATCATGAGCGCGACCGCCTCGGCCGAGCCGGGATCGCTCAGCTCGGCGAGCGCGCTCTCCAGATGGGCCCGGGCCTGCTTGTGGCGGCCGAGCAGGTGCTCGACTTCGGCGCAGGCCGAGACGAGCCGGACGTGCAGCGCCGCGTCGGCGTCCTCCGGCACGATCCGCAGGCCCTCGAGCAGGCTGGCGTGGCTGTCCGCGAACCGCCCGGTGGCCGCGAGCGCTCCCGAGTGGGCGAGCAGGAGCTCCACCCGCTCCTGGGCGGGCGCTGTCGGCGGCAGTAGGCGCAGCGCGGCGGCGAACCAGTGCGCGGCGCTCGCGGGCGCCCGCGCGGCGGCAGCCTCGCCCGCCTCACGCAGGACGGCCACCGCGTCGCGGTCGCCGTCGCGCGCCGCGATCTCGACATGGTGCGCGCGCGCCGCCGCCGGCGCGCCGCGTTCCGCGAGCGCCACCGCGGTCCGCTCGTGGGCGCCGATCCGCCAGCCGCCGGGTGCGGCCTCATAGACCGCCCGGCGGACCAGGGGGTGGCGGAAGCGGAACCGCCGCGGGACGTCGGTGGGGCGGATCAGGTCGAGCGCGAGCAGATCATCGAACGCCGCGATGGCGGCCGCCGCCCCGACGCCGGCCGCGGCGCCGGCAAGATCGGGGTCGAACGGGTCACCGGCCACGGCAGCGCCCTCGAGCACGCGGCGCGCCCCCTCCGGCAGCAGACCCAGCTCCTCGGCCAGCGCGGCGACCACGGTCGCCGGGACCTCGACGCCGCCGATGGCGAGGTCGGGGCCGGCGGGCATCGCAGCCGCCCCCGGCTTGCGGGTGCGGGCGAGCTGCTCCAGATAGAACGGGTTGCCGCCGCTCTCCTCGTACAGGACGACCGCGTCGTCGCCCCCGATCGCCTCCCCGAGCAGCTCGCCGGCCTCGCCGCTCGTGAGGGCGTTCAGCTCGAGCCGGACGAGGGTCTCGGTCCGATGCCCGCGATCGAGCGCGGCGGCGAGGCGCTCGTCGATCTGACGCGGGCGGGCGGCGAGCGCGAGCAGCACCGGCGCGGCCGGCGGGCGATGCAGCAGCGCGCCGAGCAGCTCGATCGACGCCGGATCGCACCAGTGAAGGTCATCCAGCATCAGCACGACCGGCTGGCCGACCGCCAGCAGCTCCAGCAGCGCGCGCACGGCGCGATGGCTGCGGTAGCGCTCGTGCTGCGGCGCCACCTCCCGTCCCGCGGCCAGCGAGGAGAGCGAGGGGAACACCGTCGCCAGCTCGGCCCGCACGCCGTCCTCGAGCGCGTCGAGCCGCCACGGCTCGAGGCCTTGGAGGTACTCGTCGAGCGCGTCGACGAAGACCCAGAACGGCAGGTCTCGCTCCAACTCCGACGCGGATCCCGACAGGACGAGATGCCCGCGCGCGTCCGCGCGCGCGGCGAGCTCGGCCAGCAGGCGCGTCTTGCCGATGCCGGGCTCGCCCACCAGCTCGGTCGCGACCGAATGGCCGGCCTCGATCTCCCCGATGACCCGGTCGAACGACCTGAGCTCCGCCCCGCGCCCGACGAAGTGCTCGGCAACGGCCATCACGTGAAAGATAAGGGTGTCCCCCCGATGTCAGGGGGTCGGGCGGGCGGCAGTCTTGGCGCATGTTCCGCTACCTCCTCCACCACCGGCACGAGCCGCAGGAGTGCGGCGTGACGTTCGCCGCCTTCAAGGGCCGGCAGAGCGCGCTGCGCCGCCAGCCGACGCTGGCCTCGTGCGAGTTCGGCGGGCACGAGATCTGGTGGGTCGTGGAGGCGGCGAGCGAGCAGCAGGCGCTCGAGCTGCTGCCGTTCTACCTCGCCGAGCGCGCCTCCGCGACCCGGGTCAGCCCGGTGGAGATCCCGTAGGCATGCTGCTCGAAGCCGCCGGCTACGCCGACCACGCTCCCACCGTCGAGCCGGCCGCGGTCGCGCTCGAGGCGCGGTCCGGCGCGCGCGTCGTCAGCGCCAGCGACGCGGAGCGCCGCCGGCTCGAGCGCGACCTCCACGACGGCGCCCAGCAGCAGCTCGTCTCCCTCGCGATCCAGCTCCGCCTCCTCGCGATGGACCTCGCCCCCGACTCCGACCAGGCGCGGTTGCTCGACGCGGCGCAGCAGCAGCTGGCCGCGTCGCTGCAGGAGCTGCGCGAGCTCGCGGCGGGCCTGCACCCCGCCGTCATCGACCGCGGGCTCGATGACGCGCTGGCCTCCGTCGCGGGCCGCGCGCCACTGCCGGTCGCCGTCACCGTCGACGTCGACCAGCGCCCGGGCGCACCGGTCGAGATCGCCGCCTACTACCTGGTCTGCGAGACGCTGACCAACGTCGCCAAGTACGCGGGCGCGAGCGAAGCCACGGTTGCGGTCCGGCGCGAGCACGACCGCCTGATCGTGGAGGTCGCCGACGACGGCGTCGGCGGCGCCGACCCGGCACGTGGCTCCGGGCTCCGTGGCCTCGCCGATCGCGTCAACGCGCTCGGCGGGACCGTGCACGTCTCGAGCCCGGCCGGCCAGGGCACCACCGTCCGGGCCGAGATCCCCTGCCCGCCCCGGTAGCCGTACGCCTGGACGCACGGCGCGTGGATTCACCACGCTTGCGTTCGGGGACGCACGTTGGTCTACTGCGGGCGTGGGTCTATCGGTGCGCGAACCGGTCGCGGACGCGGCAGTTGACAGCCGGGCGGAGGTCGCGGCGCCCGCGACGGCCGTCGCGCTCCCGGACCGCGTGCTCGCGCTCCAGCGGGCCGCCGGGAACGCCGCGGTCGGCCGCATGCTCGCGCGGCCGGGCACGGCCAGGGCGATCCAGCGCTGCGGCGCGTCGTGTCATTGCGAGCGCTGCCGCGGTGAGGAGGACGAGGCGGGGGCGCGCCTGCGCTCCGCCGTGATGGCGCGCAGGGCCGAGCGCCAGGTCGCGCGCTGGGACTGGCCGTGGCGGCCCACCCCCACCCCCAACCCGTCGGACGGCGGGACGCCGGACGCGAGCACGGGCGAGGCGGACGCCGCGACCGCGCCCGACAACCCCTCCGTCGAGCAGGACCCGGGGAAGCCGATCGGCGTCTGCGGCCCGGACGTGACGAAGCAGGTGAAGGCCACGCTCACGAAGATCGAGCAGGACTTCGAGGGCTGGTCGAAGGCCGACAAGAAGCGGGCGTGCGTCCGGATCTTCAACCCGCTCGACCTGGCGTCGGCGAAGGCGGGAGGCAAGGCCGCGGCCGACCTCAACGGCTGGGACACCTACGGCTTGTTCTCCGGGCTCGCAGGCTGGCTGCGCCGCCCGCCCGTGTGCCCGCCGTGCGCCACCCCGTCGTCGACCGCACCGCCAGGGGCCGAGTGGAAGCACAAGGGCCATGAGGACCCCAGGACGTGCTCGAACACGGTGCAGATCGGCAACGGCTGCTGGCTCGCCGGAACCGTGAACTACGCCACCTTCGGGATCATGGTGCGGCTGTGCGGGTCGGCCTTCCCGGGGGATCCCGAGGTCGGCGGTGAGGAGGGCGCCCGCGCGCACGCCGCGACACTGATCAAGGGCTACAAGACCCTCTTCAACCCGGAGGACCCGAAGTGGCCGCTCGCCTGGATGGAGGAGGTCGACCGGGGCGGGCCGGGCGCGATCACCCAGGTCGGCAACGGCAACCGCGCGGGCTGCTCGACGACCTGCGGCCAGGGGAACCCGAAGGTCGATCCCTCCAAGCTCGTGAGCTGGGACTACGTCTGGGAACCGGTCCACCCACGCGTGACGAACCCGGCGCCGGCCGCGGCGGCGCCCGCCGCCGCGCCGGCGCCGTGATCAGCGGGCCTCGTAGACCAGGAGGTCGGAGTCGTCGTCGTCGGCGACCAGGTAGAGGCGCAGGCGCCCGCCGACGATCTGCACGTCGATGGCGTTGCGCGTCCCGACCTGGCCCTGGTCCGTGTACTCCTGGAACGGCACCTCGTTGATGGGCCGCATGGTGGTCACGTCGACGAGCGCGAGGCCGCCGAGGTCGTACTTGACCGGCTGCCCGTCGGCCCCGGGGTGCTCGAGCCCGGCGATCCCGCTGCACAGCATCGCCGGGTGGCGGAAGCCGCGCGGCCGGCCGAGGTACTTGCAGTCCTGGTAGTCGACGAAGTGGCTCGGGTTGACGGTCGTGTCGGTGAGCTTCGCCCCGCGCTTGGTGACGCGCCACTCATAGGCCGTGCGCGAGCCCCAGTTGAGCCCGAGCACCCGGTTGCGGCGCGTGTCGTGCACGATCCCGCCGATGTGATCGCGCGTGCGGAAGGCCGCCCGGGCGCGCAGGCTGCGCGGGTCGACGCGGTAGATGATCGAGGGCTTGTTGGGCCGGTACTCCGCCACCGCCACCCACAGCCGGCGGCCGTCGTAGTCGAGCCCGCCCGGGTGGTAGATGTTCGCGCCGTCGTCGAGCCGCACGTCGTCGAGCCGGTTGCCTTCGCGGTCGAAGGCGATCAGGTGGCCGATGCCCTTGCCGGGCGTGCGGTCGGTGCCGCCGATGAGCGTGCCCGGCGGCTGGTAGGGCTGCGTCGGCTCGGTCACCTCGACCGCCGAGAGGACGAAGTGGCCGCCGACGCGGGCGATGCCCTCCGGGTGATGGGCGTCGAACTTGAGCGGCACCTTGCGCACGAGCTGCCAGGTGGTGTTGCGCGTGAGCTTCGCGAAGGCGGACGCGATCCGCGCGCCGTCGGCCGCGGGCGGCGGCGCGAGGTCGGCGGCGGCGGGGCGGGCGGCCGCGGGGGCGGCCAGCAGGGCAAAGGCGAGGAGGGCGCCGAGCAGGGCGCGCAGGCGGTGGAGTCGCATACCGCCCTCCTACCGCGCACGGGCGCGCGGGAATCAGGGCCGGCCGGCGGCCTTGCGGCGGCGGAACGCCGCGACGCGCTCGCGGTTCTGGCACGTGACCGAGCAGAAGCGGCGCTGCGCGCCCGGTGACGCGTCCGCGAAGGCGTCGCCGCAGCTGGTCGAGGCGCACGTCCCCAGGCGCTCCGGAGCGTGCTCGACGAGCTGGGCGTGGAGCGCGACGGCGGCCGCGGCCGGCAGCGCGTCGCGCTTCCGGGCGACGAGCCAGCTCGGCCGGATGCGGCCGTCGGCGACGCCGAGCGCGGGTTGGATCCGGGCGGTCGTCATCAGGTCGGTCACGAGACGAGCGCGCTCGGCGGAGCCGCCGGCGGCGAAGACGGGGTAGAGCGCGTCGGCGACCCGCTCGAGGGCGGCGTCGGTGAGCCCTGCCTGCGGGCCGGCGTAGCGCTCGCTGAACGCGGAGAGCGGCGGGCGGTCGCGCGCGTCGGCCTTCGCCCGCGGGACGGTCCCCCACCCGTTGACGAGGTCGACCAGCAGCGGACAGGGGCAGCGGCTGAACCTCGATCGCCATTCCCTCAGCGTAACGCATTAACACCATGTTTCGCGTTTCAGGGACGCGGAGACCCTGTAACGGCATGAGCCAACTTCAAGCGTTACCGAAACGAGCCGGCGCCCGGGAGTGGGCCGGCCTCGCCCTGCTGGCGGTCCCGTGCCTGCTGGTCTCGATGGACGTTCACGTCCTCAACCTCGCGATCCCGCAGCTGTCGGCGGACCTGCGGCCGACGAACGCCCAGCTGCTGTGGATCGTCGACAGCTACGGGTTCCTGGTCGCCGGCTCGCTGATGACGATGGGCGCGCTCGGCGACCGCATCGGCCGCCGCCGCCTCCTGCTCATCGGCGCGGCCGCGTTCGGCCTCGCCTCGCTGCTGGCCGCGTTCTCCACCAGCGCGGAGATGCTGATCGCCGCCCGGGTGCTCCTGGGTCTGGCAGGCGCCACGCTGATGCCCTCGACCCTCGCCCTGATCCGCGTCATGTTCCCCGACCCGCGCCAGCGCACGACCGCGCTCGGGGTCTGGACGGCGAGCTTCGCGCTCGGCGGCGTGCTCGCGCCCCTCGTTGCCGGCATCCTCCTGCGCCACTTCTGGTGGGGCTCCGTGTTTCTCTTCGCGGTGCCGCTGATCGCGGTGCTGCTGGCGCTCGGCCGCGCGCTGCTGCCGGAGTTTCGAGAGCACCCGGCGCCGCGCGTCGACGCAGCCAGCGCGGCACTCTCGCTGGCCGGCGTGCTGAGCGCGGTCTACGGGCTCAAGCGTGCCGCCCAGAGCGGCGTGGATCCCGCCGCGGCCGTCGCGCTCGCCCTCGGGATCGGCCTCGCCACCGCCTTCCTGCGCCGTCAGCGCGGGCGGGAGAACCCGTGGATCGACCTTGCGCTGTTCCGGCGCCGGGAGTTCTCGCTGCCGCTCGGGGCGAACGCGCTCGCCTTCTTCGTCCTCTACGGCACGCAGTTCTTCATCGCCCAGTACCTCCAGCTCGTGCTCGGGCTGTCGCCACTCGAAGCCGGCCTGTGGACGATCCCGTCGGCGCTGGGGTATCTGGCCGGCTCCGTGGCTGATCCCGCTGGCCGCGAACCGGGCCCGGCCGGTCTGGCTGATGAGCGGAAGCCTCGCGGTCACGGCCGTCGGCTTCGGGCTTCTGACGCAGGTCGGGCCGGAGTCCGGCCTCGCCTTCGTGGTGGTCGGGTCCGTGGTCTTCTCGCTCGGGCTCTCCCCCGTCTACCAGCTGGCCGCCGAGATGACGGTCGCGTCGGCGCCGCCGGCGCGGTCGGGCGCCGCCTCCGGGCTGCTCGGGACCACCGCGAACCTCGGCGGCGCGCTCGGCATCGCCTTCCTCGGCAGCCTCGGCGGCGCGATCTATCGCCACGCCACCGGCGCGGGGGAGCATTGGGCGGGCGAGCTCGCGGATTCCGCGCGCGACGCGTTCACCCTCGCGTTCACCACCGTCGAGCTCGTCGGCGCCGGCATCATGGCCGCGCTCGCCGTTACTAGCGCCCTGCTGCTGCGGCCCAGGCCTCGGTCGTCGTCGTCACGTCACGCCCTGTCGCCAGCGACTCCCCGATCGCGACGCTGATGAGGTGGTCCTGCAGGCCCTCGGCCAGCGGGTACGGCTCGGGGCCCTCGTCGCGCGCCCAGGCGCCGGTCCGCTCCAGCAGCGAGGCGACGCCGATGTCGTCCTCCGACAGCCGCGTCCCCACGAACGGGTTGCGGTAGACCACCCGCCCGTCGAAGCTGATGTGGTCGAGGTCGGACCCCTCGAGGTTGAGGTCGATGCCGGTCCGGCGGGACACGAGCTGGGACTCGACCGGCGCGGTGGGATCGACGAGGCGGACGACATGGTTGTCGACGAGCTCGCCATTGGACCCGCGGACGACGATGCGGCGGGTGCGCAGCGGGTTCCACCACTGGTTGTCGGTGAAGTCGTAGAGCCCCATGCGACCGCCGAAATCCAGGGTGGCGAGCGTGGTCGCAGCCTCCTTCGGCGTGCCGTCGCCGGTCCAGCCGTCGAACGTGAGCGGGTCGACCAGCGGGGCGGTGAAGGCCCGGGCCGAGACGACGGCGGGCTCGAAGCCGAGGCCGAGCAGCCCGCGGATCATCGAGACCGCGTGGTAGAGGTGCGTCGAGGAGACCTGCACGGACGTCGGCTCGCCGACGATCCCCTCCTGGACGATCGCCAGCCGCGCCGCGTGCCCAGGCATCAGCAGGTACTGCTCGGCGACCTGGACGCGGCCGCTGCCGCCGACGTCGTCCCACAGCGCCCGCAGGCCCGGCAGGTCCGGCGCGGGCGGGGTCTCGGAGAGGACGTGGGCGCCGAGGCCGACGAGCTCCCGGATGGCGTCCGGCATCACCGCCCACGGCACCGAGGCGATGACGAACTCGGGCGACTCCGCGCGCACGAGCTCGGCGGCCGAGCGGAACGTCGGCACGCCCCACTCGGCGGTGATCGCCTCCCCGCGCTCGGCCGAGCGGGTGACGACGCCGGCGACGCGCAGGCGATCGGGCGCCGCGCGCGCGAGACGGAGGAAGAACTCCGAGCGCCAGCCGCTGCCGATGATCCCGAACGTCGAGCTCATTGACGTTCAGTATCGACGGTTGGATCAGACGGTGTCGACCGATGCGTCGATCGTCACGGCGCCGCGCGCCCGCGCCACCGAGACGCGGTGGTGGCCGTCGCGGATCGCGTAGACCTCGCCGATCGCGACGACCGAGATCGGCGGCAGCGGCGCGCCGCGCTGCTCGGCGACCCACAGCCGCTCCCAGCGGCGGCGCGTGATCGGGGCCGGCCGGAAGCAGCGGTCGAACAGCGTCGCCCGGCTCGGCTCGAGCGTGCCGCGGATCGCCTCCAGCGGGATCGTGCGGAGCCCGAGCCCGCGCTGCGCCCGCGCGCGGTACAGCGCCCGCTCGTCGTAGACCGGCAGCGCCTCGCATCCGGCCGGCTTGCGGCGCAGCCGGCGCGCGAGCGCCGCGAGCCGACGCGAGCGGCGCAACCGGGCGAACGCCCGCTCGGCGTCGATCTGGGCCGAACCTGTCATCACCATGCGCACCAGCTCCATCCGTCGAACACCATGTGCGACCCATGCTGGCTCGGGGCGGGCCGATCGACATCGGGCGAATGGAGCGACCTCGCGGGCGTGCCTCCTTACCTCGCCGGCGATCCCCCTTATCCTGCGAGCGTGGCCGAACCGGACCCCGTCGAGCCCTGGGGCGAGGACCTCAAGCTCGTGGAGCTCCTCGGGGCGCCGGGCGCGGCGGGCTTCCGCGCGCTCTTCGACAGCTTCCCCGACGCGGTCGGCGTCCTGTGGGCCGTGCGGGACGAAGACGGGCAGATCGTCGACTTCAGCTTCGGCTACGGCAACCTGTCGATCCTGCGGGCCTTCCGGCTGCCGGCCTCGACGCGGGATCGCTACACGCTGCTGGAGGCGCTGCCGCCGATGCGCGGCAGCCGTGCCTTCGACGAGTACGTGCGCGTGTGCGAGTCCGGTGAGCCGTGGTTCCAGGAGGTGACCTACGACACGCCGTTCGGCGAGGGCTACATGCTCGGGACCTTCGTGCAGCGCACGGCCAGGCTCGGCGACGGGCTGATCAACTTCCTCACCGACGTGACGTCGCAGCGGCGCATGGAGACCGAGCTGCGCAGCTTCGCCGACGTGGTGGCGCACGACCTCAACGAGCCGATCGCCGGCATCGCGCTGCTCGTCGGGCTGCTCGAGCGGCGGGCCCAGGAGCCGCCTCCGGCCGACGTGCTGCGACAACTGCGGCTGAGCGCCGAGCGCGCACGCGACCTCATCGACGGCGTCCTGATCTACGCGCGGGCCGGCGAGCTGAGCACGCAGCGGGTCGCGCTCGCCCAGCTCATCGCCGAGGTCACCGAGGACCTGCGGGCGAGCCTGGACGCCGCCGGCGCGACGCTCGAGGTCGGCGACCTGCCCGAGGTCGAGGCCGACCCGCGGCAGCTCCGGCGGGTGCTGCAGAACCTCCTCGGCAACGCCGTGAAGTACCGCAGCGAGGCGCCCCTGAAGGTCGAGCTCACGGCGCTCCGCGACAGCCATGAATGGGTCGTGACGATGCGGGACAACGGCCTCGGCGTCGACCCGGAGAAGGCGCGGGGGATCTTCGACATGTTCGCCCGCGCCAACGACCAGACCGACGGCGTGGGGATCGGGCTCGCCGTGTGCCGCCGCATCGTCGAGGCCCACGGCGGGCGCATCTGGGCCGAGGCGCCCGCCGGCGGCGGCAGCGCCTTCCGCTTCACGCTCCCGCGCTGACCTCGAGATTGAGCCAGCGCGCGTCCTCCGCGCTCAGCTCGACGTCGAGCGCCTCCAGGCTCGTGTCGAGATGCTCGACGCTGTGCGGGCCGATCGCCGCGATCGCCGGGAACGGCTGGGCCAGCACCCACGCGAGCGCCACCGCGTGGGCCGAGTGGCCGGTGCGGCGGCCGAGTTGCTCGGCGCGGGCGCGGCGCTCGCGGTTGTCCGCGTTGTCGTACACGGCCGAGTCGGCGCCGGCGAAGTAGCCGCCGGCCTGCGCGGACCACGCGAGCAGCGGCATCCCCGTGCGCGTGTGCCACGCCCGCGACTCGGCGTCGGTCGCGGACATGCAGCCCGGCCACGGCGGCTCGTTCTGGACCGCGAGCGACAGGTGCGGGCTGTTGCAGCAGATGCCCGTCGACGCCGCGGGCGGCGGCGTACGCGTTGGCCTCGTCGATCCGCGGGAGCGTCCAGTTGGAGACCCCGAAGGCGCGGATGTCGCCGGCGCGCCGGTGCGCGTCCAGCGCGTCGACCAGCGCGCCCACATCGGCGGCCGGGTCGTCGCGGTGCAGCAGGTAGAGGTCGACCGGGCCGCCGAGGCGCCCCATGCTGTCGCTCAGGTCGCTCGCGATGTCGGCCGGCGTGACCCGCGCGACGGTCGCCCTCCGGATGCGCGCCCTTGGTGACGAGCACGACCCGCTCGCGCACGCCGGGGCGGTCGCGGAACCACTGCCCGAGGACCTCCTCGGCGCCGCCGCCCTCGTAGACGAGCGCGGTGTCGATCACCGTCCCGCCCGCCTCGACCCAGGCGTCGAGCACCGCGTAGTCGCGCTCGCGCGTGTCCGGGGAGAAGCCGAACGTCCCCAGCGCCAGCCGGGTCAGGGGCAGCTCGATCCCGTCGATGCGCAGCGTGTCCACGGCGTCGATGATGACGATCCCGCCGCCCGCCCGGGGCGGGCGGCGGGACGCACCCCTGTGGCTAGTGGCCGCGGGACGCCGAGAACGCGAGGTTCGTCGACGTCTCGTACGTCTGTCCGGGATCCAGTCGCGTGGACGGGAAGCCGGGCTGGTTGGGCGAGTCGGGGAAGTGCTGGGTCTCCAGCGCCAGCCCGTCGCCCTGCCGGTACGCGCGGCCGCTCGTGCCGTAGAGCGTGCCGTCGAGGAAGTTGCCCGAGTAGAACTGGATCCCGGGCTCCGTCGTCGACATGGTCAGGACGCGGCCGCTGTCCGGGTCGCGGAGCCGGGCGGCCTCGACCATCCCGCCGCCGCGGCGGTTGAGCACCCAGTTGTGGTCATAGCCCTGGCCGAACCGCAGCTGCTCGTTGTCCTCGCGGATCCGCTCGCCGATCGCGTGCGGCCACCGGAAGTCGAACGGCGTGCCCTCCACCGGCGCGATCTCGCCGGTCGGGATCAGCGTCGCGTCGACCGGCGTGAACCCGTCGGCGTTGAGCCTCAGGCGGTGGTCGTAGATCGTGCTCGTGCCTTCGCCCTCGAGGTTCCAGTAGGCGTGGTTGGTGAGGTTCACGACCGTCGGCGCGTCCGTGGTCGCCGAGTAGTCGATGCGCAGGTTGTTGCGCTTGTCGAGCGAGTAGACGACCTCGACGTCGAGGTTGCCGGGGTAGCCCGTGCAGTCGGCGGGCGGGTTCGCGCAGCCCTCGCCCTCCACGCTCGTCCGGGTCAACGTGAGGCCGACCCTCCCGCGCTCCTTGAACGGCGCGGCGTCCCAGACGAAGCGGTCGAAGCCCTGGTCACCGCCGTGGAGGCTGTTGGGGTCGTTGTTGATGTCCAGCGTGTACTCAGCGCCGTCGAGCGAGAACTCGCCGTTGGCGATCCGGTTGCCGTAGCGGCCGATGATGCCGCCGAAGTACGAGGGGTTCGGCGGGCCTGGCGGAGTGCCGCGCCGCAGCAGGTACCCCTCGAGGTCCTTGTAGCCGAGCGTGATGTTCGCGAGCCGGCCCCGGCGATCGGGCGCCCAGAGTTCCTGGATGATGCCGCCGTAGGTGAGGATCGACACCGACATCGACCGGTTGGCGAGCGTGTAGCGATCGACCGCGGTGCCTTCGACCGCGCCGAACGCCTCCTTCTTGATCGACAGGCTCCCTCCGTGGTGGCCGTGGCCGTGGCCGTGGCCGTGGCGCGGCTTCGCCACCGCGCTCCCCGGGCCCGCGACCGCCAGCGCAACCACTGCGATCGCCGCTCCCACGACGCGGTTCGTGGCTCTGCTTGACCTGCGCATCACTGCACCTCCCGTTGTGTGTTGAGGCCCCAGCGGCCGGCGAACGAGGCTCCTGGCGCAAGCGTCAGGAGACCGTCGCCCGAGTTGAACGCGTCCGGCGCGCACGTCATCGGCTCCAGCGCGATGCCGGTGCGCGTCGTGTGGACGTGGATGAAGCGGAAGCGCTCGTCCATCCAGAGGCTGACCGCGCGCCCGCCCGCGAGCGTCGCGCGGGCGAGCCCGTCGGCGCCGCGCTCCAGATCCCCGAAGCAGGTGTCGAGCGCGAGCTCGCCCAGCGGGCGGAGGCGGCGGAAGTCGTACTCGGTGCCCTCGACGGGGACCGGGGCGCCCGCCGGCAGCATCCGCTCGTCCACGGGCACGCGCGTGCGCGCGGGGAGCTCGAGCCGCGCGTCGCCGAGTCCGCACGAGGTAGGGATGGAAGCCGGCCCCGAAGGGCGCCGGCGTGTCGCCGCGGTTGGTCGCCTTCAGGGTGACGGCGAGCCCGTCGTCGGTCAGCCGGTAGGCGACCTCGAGCTCGAGCGTGAACGGGTAGCCGGGCTGCGGGTGCAGCATGTAGCCGAGCGCGAGCTCGTCGCTCGAGTGGCGCAGCGGGTGCCAGTTGGCCCACAGGACCAGCCCGTGCAGCGCGTTGCCCAGCTCCGGCTCGGAGATCGCGACGCGGTGCTCGGTGCCGCCGAAGACGTAGCGCGAGTCGCGGATCCGGTTGGGCCAGGGCAGCAGCACCTTGCCGTGGAAGCCGTCGCGGACCTCGTCGACCTCGAAGCTGTCGAGCTGCTCGCGCTCGTCCACCCGCCAGGACCGCAGCGTGGCGCCGACCTCGGTCACGACCGCCCGCTGGCCGTCGCGTTCAAGGAGGAACTGCGAGCCCGTCGAGGGGACACGCACGCCGACCGGGCGCGGACGATCACGCTGCGCGCCAGTCACCGACCGGCCGCGTCGTCCTGACCTACGGCGGCGACCCGGGCACGGCGGTACTCCTCGACCACGATCTCGTTGAGCTCCTCGACCGACGTGTCGGCGGTCGGCTTGTCGAACGTGATCGCGCCGTCCTGGATCAGGTTGACCCGGTCGCAGGCCTCGAGGACGTGCACGTAGTTGTGGGCGATCATGATGATCGACACGCGCCCCTCCGCCCGCAGGCGCGCCACGAGGTCGAGGATCATCGCGCCCTCCTTGGCGCCCATCGCGGCCAGCGGCTCGTCGAGCAGGATGATGTCGGCGTCCGAGGTGACGGTGCGGGCGACCGCGATCGCCTGGCGCTGGCCGCCCGACAGCCGCGCGACCGGCACGTCGATGCGCGGGATGTTGACGCCGATCTGGTCGAGCGCCTTGCGCGTCTCGCGCGCCATCTCCCGCCGCTTCAGGAACGGCAGCGGCTTGTGGACCTGCTCGCGGCGCAGGAACATGTTCGAGGTCACCGACAGCTCGTTGACGAGCGCGAGGTCCTGGTAGACGCAGTCGATCCCGAGCGACCGCGCGTGATCGACCGACTTGAGCTCCGTCTCCTCGCCGCGGATCAGGATCCGGCCCTCGTCGGGCTTGTGGAAGCCCGAGATGATCTTGATCAGGGTCGACTTGCCGGCGCCGTTGTCGCCCAGCAGCCCGAGCACCTCGCCCTTGCCCAGGTGCAGGTTGACGTCGCGCAGCGCCGTGACCGGGCCGAAGCGCTTGGCGACGTTCTCGACCTGCAGGACGTCCTCAGGCAACGCCGCTCCCCTTCCTGACCCGCCCGACGTAGATGTTGATCACCATGGCGCCGAGGATCGCGATGCCGAGGATGAAGTCGAGGTAGTCGGCGTTGACGCCCTCGAGGGTCAGCCCGTCGCGCAGGACGCCCAGGAACAGGGCGCCGAACAGCGCCCCGATCGCCGTGCCCACGCCGCCGATCAGCAGCGTGCCGCCGATCACCGCCGCCGACACGGCGCGGAACATCGACTCCGACGCGCCGGCGGTATCCGGCGTGACAGAACCGGCGCGGGTCGCCTCGAGCACGCCCACCAGGCCGGCGAAGACGCTGCAGACGATGAAGTTGCGGATCACGGTCAGGCGGACGTTGATGCCGGCCTCCCGCGCGCCGAGGCGGTTGCCGCCGACCGCGATCGTGTACGTCCCCCAGCGCGTCAGCGTCAGCAGGACCTGCGTGCCGAGGATGATCACGAGCGCCCAGATCAGCTCGGAGTAGGCGCCGGCGCCGAAGATCTTCGCGAACGTCCCGACCTCGTTGACCTTCTCGGGCAGGACGATCTCCTGCCCGTTGACGATGTGGGTGACGTCGACGGTGCGCGTGGTCACCTCGGCGCCCGGCATCGCGACCGGCTGGGCGTCGGAGATGATCAGCGTCAGGCCGCCCAGCCCGAGCAGCATCCCGAGCGTCGTGATGAACGACGACACCCCGATGATCTCGACGAAGATGCCGTTGATCACACCGACCACGGCGGCGCACAGGAGACACAGGATCAGGCAGGCGACGAGCGGCAGCCCGGCCTCGTTGAATTGGTAGAACATGAACGGCGCGAACAGGTAGACCGACCCGATCGAGAGATCGATCTCGCCCGCCACCATCAGCAGCACCTCGCCCGCCGCGAGGATCGCGAACGGCGCGAAGTACGGGAGGATGTTGATGAAGTTCGCGTGCGTGAAGAAGTTCTCGTTCGCCAGCGAGAAGTAGAGGATCGCCAGCAGCGTGACGACGATGATGCTGCCCTCGCGCAGCGTCAGGAACCGCACCAGCAGCTCGCGGGCCCCGGGCCGTTTGGCCCGGGACTCGGTCGGCTGCGGTCCGGCCGGCGCCGGAGGCGCCGGGTCGGTGGTACTGCTGGTGCTCACGGCCGGTCGGCCCTAGGCCTTTGCGACCCCGGGGGAACTCGACGTGCCCTCGTACCGGCTCTTGGTGTCGTTGTACGGAGCCACCGTCGTCTTGTCGAGGAACTTCAGCCCGGTGTTGACGTCGGCGACGCCCGACAGCGTCTCCGACGCCTTGGCGAGGTACAGCTCCATGATCGGGAAGAAGCCCTGCAGGTAGGGCTGCTGATCGATCGTGAAGTCGATCTGATCGCCGGCCAGCAGGTTCTGCGTGACCGGTGTCAGGTCGTAGCCGCCGCCCTTGACGCCCTTGTCGCGCAGCTTCTGCTTCTGGATCGTCTGGGCCAGGCCCTGGGTGCTCCCGGCGTCGACCGCGAAGTAGCCCTTGGTCTCGGGGTGGCTCTGGGCGTAGGCGTTGATCACCGACAGCTCCGCCGGCAGCTCCGCGCCCGTCGTGATGACGTGCGTCTTGATGCCCGAGACCTTCCTGAGGACGCTGAGCGCGCCGTCGATCCGCGGCTGGATGTTGGACTGCCCCGGCGTGGCGATGAACAGCGCGACGTCGCCGGACGGGACGAGACCCTGGATCCGCTTGCCCATCTCGACGCCGGAGACGAACAGGTCCTGGCCGATGTAGGCCAGCCGCGCGTTGCTCTGCTCGTCCGCGTTGTAGGCGAGGACCGGGATCTTGGCCTTCAGCGCCGCCTCGATGGGCTGGTTGAACGCCTTCTTGTCGACGAGGCAGACCGCGATGCCGTCGGCGCCGCCGGTGACGGCGGTGTTGAACGCGTTGACCATCTCGTTGACGTTGGAGTTCTTGGAGCCGGTGAACTGGTAGCTGCAGCCCAACAGCTTGCAGGCGTCCTCGGCGCCGTAGCGGGTCGGCACGAAGAACGGGTTGGTGGTCACGTGGTTGACCAGCACGAACTTGAGCTTCCCCGAGCTGTCGAAGATGCCGCTGGCGGGGCTGCCGCTCTGTGCCTTGCTCGAGGCCGGCTTGTTGCCGTCGCCGCCGCACGCGGCGATCATCGTGCTGACCAGGCCGGCCGCGCCGCCGGTCAGCGCTGCGCGCCGCGAGAACGCAGCGAGCGGCGAGCGCTCCGGCGCGTCCTCACGTGCGTCCTGCCATTCGAGACGCTCCAGGGCGTCGTTGACAGGATCGAGTTCCGACATTGTCCCTCCTCCTCAGTTGGGCCGTCGGGCGGCATTGTTATCGCTCACATTGGGACTGTCAAGGCGAATGTGATCGCTAACGAAATCGGCTCCGCTCGGATACGCTCAGCGCGTGAGCGCGACCGGCGAGACCAGCGGCAGGGCTGAGGGCCGCCGTCGCCCGGCCGTGATGACCGACGTGGCCAAGCTCGCAGGCGTCTCCCATCAGACCGTCTCGCGGGTGCTCAACGGCAGCCCGCAGGTGCGCGCCGAGACGCGCGAGCGCGTCCTGCTCGCGATGCAGGAGCTCGACTACCACCCGAACTCCGCGGCGCGCGCGCTCGTCACCGGGCGCTCGCGCACGCTCGGCGTGGTGAGCTTCGACACGACGCTGTTCGGGCCCGCCTCGACGCTGTACGCGATCGAGCGGGCCGCGCACGACGCCGGCTACTTCATCACCATCGTGAGCCTCGAGGCGCTCGACCGCGCCTCGGTGCTGAGCGCGGTCGAGCGCCTGCGCATGCAGGGCGTCGACGGCGTCCTCGTCATCGCTCCGCTGGAGGGGTCGCGCGAGGCGCTGGTCGCGCTGCCGCGCGACGCCCCGCTCGTCGTGGTCGAGGCGGGACCGGCGGACACCCTGCCGGTCGTCGCCGTGGATCAGATCGCCGGCGCGACGTTCGCCACGCAGCACCTGCTCGACCTCGGCCACCCGACCGTCGTCCACATCGCGGGCCGTCCCGACTTCCTCGAGGCCGCCCAGCGGATCGACGGCTGGCGGGCCACGCTGGAGGCCGCCGGCGCCGAGGTGCCGCCGGTCCTGGTCGGCGACTGGAGCGCGCGCTCGGGCTACGACCTGGGCCGGCGCCTGGTGCGGGAGGGCGGCGTGAGCGCGATCTTCGTCGCCAACGACCAGATGGCGCTCGGCGTGCTGCGGGCGCTGCACGAGGCGGGCCTCGAGATCCCGCGCCAGGTCAGCGTGGTCGGGTTCGACGACATCCCCGAGGCGCAGTACTACACCCCGCCGCTGACCACGATCCGCCAGGACTTCGCCGAGATCGGCCGCAGGAGCCTGCGCCTGCTGCTGGAGAGCATGGAGTCCGGCGAGGCCCCCGGGTCGCCCGCGCTCGTGATGCCCGAGCTGGTCCTGCGCTCGAGCACCGCGCCGCCTAGTTATCGAGGCGAACTCGACGCCCGGCCTGCTCGCAGAACGCGCGCCAGTCGTCGGCGTGCCGTCCGAGGTTCATCACCTGGTGGTGCGGGCCGCCCGAGCCGCAGCCAGTTGTCAAGGCAGGCACGCACGCCCACGTCCGGCCGGAAGCGGCCCCAGGGCATCTCGAGGTCGGGCAGGTCCGGGCCGTCGAGGTTCTCGCCCTCGCAGACCACGAGCCGGAACGACTCGCCGCCGAGCGACACGAGCGTCGCCAGCATCGCCGGGCCGGGCTGGTACTCGAACAGGAACGTGGGCGGGTCGTCGAGCCCGCCGATCCCGAGCGGCCGCTTGATCAGCCGCACCGGGCGATCGGCGCGCGCGATCCGCCAGTTGCCCTCCCCCATGTGGCTCATCAGCACCGAATCCGTCGGGAAGTCCATCGCGTACATCTCGGTGAAGTGCGCGTCGCCGATCAGGACGTGCCCGGCGCGGACGAGCGCGGCGTCAGCATGTCGCCCTCCCCGGCGAAGCCGTAGCCCTTCGCCATCAGGCTCGAGGCCGCGGCGAACGGGAGGCGCGCGAATCGCCCGTCCTCCCCGATCGCGTCGAAGTGCGTCGAGAAGGCCTCGCACCCGTGCTCCTCCAGGAGACGCTCGAGCGCCACCTGCATGCGCGCGTGGTCCTCGCGCTCGGCGTCCGAGAGCCGCGGATCCACGTCGAAGCGCTCGTCCTCGAAGGCGCGCAGCTCGGCCACCTCCGCCGTGCTGACCGCGAGCGTCGCGCGATGCAGCACCCCGGGGGCGATCACCCGCACGTTGGGACCGAGCCCGCGCAGCAGCGCGCCTTCGTCGAAGCGGATGTCGCCCATGTCGTTCATCGCGTAGCCGACCTGCGCGACCTTCAGCCGCTTCCACGCCGTCACCGCGGCCGCCGCGCGCGCCCAGCGGCCGATGCGCTCGCGGAAGGCCGTCGCTCTTCCAGTCCTCGGTCACCACGTCGAACGTCACACCGGCCCGCACCATCGCGTTCGCCGTGTCCTGGGCGCCGTGGACGCCCTGGTTGTAGGTCATGTCCGCCATGTCCCACGCGGCGGTGACCTGCGGCTCGGGCTGCACGTTGGCCAGGCACAGCGGGAGCCGCGACTGGCCGAGCGCGCGGGCGACGCGCTGGCCGGGCCCGTAGGTCAGCATCACGATCAGGACGCCGTCGAGGCCCTGGGACTCGTACGTGTGCATGACGCGCTCGATGTCGTCGCGATTGCGCGCGGGCGGCTCGACCACGCAGTCCGCGACGCCCGTCGAGCGCCGCCGCGACCTCGGCCAGATACCGGCCCTGGCGCTCGGTGATGCCCGGCAGCATGTCGTCGTAGAGCTCCTGCATGATCCCGAGCACGCCGATGCTGGGAGTGCGTTCTGCACGGGCCCTCCTCTCAGTCGCCTGAGGTTCACGCCGCGGCCGCCGCAGGCGGTGCATGACGTCGTCGCCGCCGCGACCGAAGTGGTCGTGCAGGCGGGTGTAGTCCGCGTACAGCTCGTCGTAGGCGTCGGCCGCGGCCGGATCGGGCGCGTAGGCGTCGCGCTCGAGCTTGCCCATCGCCGCCGAGGCGGCGTGGACGTCGGGATGGATGCCCGCGGCCACCGCCGCGTGGATCGCGGAGCCCAGCGCCGGCCCCTGGTCGGAGCCGATCAGGTGCAGCGGGCGGCGCAGGACGTCGGCGTAGATCTGCAGCACGAACGGGTTCTTGAGCAGCCCGCCGGCGACCACGAAGTCCTCGACCGCCACCCCGGCCGCCTCGAAGTCTCGACGATCTTGCGCGCGCCGAACGCGGTCGCCTCGACCAGCGCGCGGTAGACCTCCGGCGGCCGCGTGCCCAGGGTGAGCCCGAGGATCACGCCGCTCAGCTCGTGGTCGACGAGCACCGAGCGGTTGCCGCTGTGCCAGTCGAGCGCCATCAGCCCGTGCTCGCCGACCTCCTGCTCGCCCGCGAGCTGCGACAGGTGCTCGTGCAGCGTGCGCCCGCGGCGGGCGGCCTCCTCGTGGTACTCCGGCCCGACGAGGTGCTCCACGAACCAGCCGAAGATGTCGCCCACGCCGCTCTGGCCCGCCTCGTAGCCCCACAGCCCGGGCGTGATCCCCCCGAGCACGGCGCCGCACATCCCCGGCAGCTCGGCGAGCGCCGCGTGGTTCATCACGTGGCAGGTCGAGGTGCCCATGATCGCCACCATCTGCCCGGGCGCGATCGCCTGCGCCGCGGGCGCCGTGACGTGGGCGTCGACGTTGCCGACCGCGACGGCGATCCCCTCGGGCAGCCCGGTCCAGGCGGCCGCCTGCGCGGTCAGCGTCGCCGGCCCGGCCGCCGAGCGGCGAGAGCGGATGCTCGAGCTTGTCGGCCACGAAGCCGGCGAAGCCGCTCGTCGAGCGCGGCGAGGTACGCCGCGGACGGGTAGGCGCCGTCCTGGTGCAGGCCCTTGTAGCCGGCCGTGCAGACGTTGCGGGTCTCCTCGCCGCACAGCTGCCAGACGATCCAGTCGGCCGCCTCGATCCAGCGGTCCATGGCCGCGTAGACCTCCGGGTCCTCCTCGAGCAGCTGGAGGGCCTTGGCGAACTGCCACTCGGACGAGATGCGGCCCCCGTAGCGCGCCAGCCATGGCTCGCCGCGCTCGGCGGCCACCGCGGTCAGCGCTCGGCCTGCGCCTGGGCGGCGTGGTGCTTCCACAGCTTCGGGTAGGCGTGCGGCCGGCCGCGGTACCCCGGCAGCTCGCACAGCGGCGTGCCGTCGCGCAGCACGGGCAGCGGCGTCGAGGCCGTGAAGTCGGTGCCGATCCCCTCGATCCGCGCCGGGTCGACCCCCGCGGCGCCCGCGGCCGCGCGCACCGCCGTGCGCAGCACCACGCGATAGTCGTCCGGGTCCTGCAGCGCCCACGAGGGCGCGAGCCGCTCCCCGGTCGCCGGCAGGGCCCGCTCGATCACGCCGCTCGGGTACTCGCACACCGCCGCGCCGAGCTCGGCTCCGTCCCCGGTCCGCACGATCACCGCGCGCGCCGACAACGTGCCGAAGTCGACGCCGACCACGTACCGGTCGGCGCCGGAGCCGCGGATCGTTCCGGCAGGGGGCCGCATGGCGCCGCGATGTTAGCGCTCACATCGACGTTGTCAAGCCCACGCCTCGGTCGTGGTCGTCACGTCACGACCCGTCGCCAGGGACTCCTCGATCGCGAGGCTGATAGATGGTCCTGCAGGCCCTCCGCGAGCGGGTACGGCTCGGGTCCCTCGCCCCGCGCCCAGGCACCGGTCCGCTCCAGCAGCGACGCGACGCCGATGTCGTCCTCGGAGAGCCGCTCGCCCAGGAACGGGTTGCGGTAGACCACCCGCCCGTCGAAGCTGATGTGGTCGAGGTCGAAGCCCTCCAGGTTGAGGTCGATGCCGGTCTGGCGGCGTACGAGCTGGGACTCGACCGGCGTCGTGGGATCGACGAGCCGGACGACGTGGTCGTCGACGAGCTCGCCCAGTGACCCGCGGACGACGATGCGCCGGGTCCGCAGCGGGTTCCACCACTGGTTGTCGGTGAAGTCGTAGAGCCCCATGCGACCGCCGAAGTCCAGCGTGGCGAGCGTCGTCGAGACGTCCTTCGGCGTGCTGTCGCCGGTCCAGCCGTCGGGGGTGAGCGGGTCGGCGAGCGGCGCGGTGAACGAGCGGGCCGACACGACGGCGGGCTCGAAGCCCACGCCGAGCAGCCAGCGGATCATCGACACCGCGTGGTAGAGGTGCGTCGAGGAGACCTGCACCGACGTCGGCTCGCCGAGGATGCCCTCCTTGACGACCGCCAGCCGCGCCGCGTGGCCCGGCATCAGCAGGTACTGCTCGGCGACCTGGACGAGGCCGCTGCCGCCGACGTCGGCCCACAGCGCCCGCAGCCCCGGCAGGTCCGGCGCGGGCGGGGTCTCGGCGAGGACGCGGGCGCCGAGGGCGACGGCCTCGCGCGTGACCTCCGGCGTGACGGCCAGGGGACCGACGGGATGACGAAGTCGGGCGCCTCCGCGGCCAGCAGCTCCGCGACCGAGCGGAAGCTGGGCACGCCCCACTCCGAGGTGATCTCGGCACCGCGCTCGGCGGAGCGGGTGACGACGCCGGTGGCCCGGAAGCGGTCGGGGGCCGAACGCGCGAGGCGCAGGAAGAACGCCGAGCGCCAGCCGCTGCCGATGACGCCGAATGTCGTCTGGGTCGAGGTCACGAGACCGCGTGATTGTCCTACACGGGTACACCAGGGGCATGTCCGAGGAGCGCGAGGCGGAGCTGGCCGCGGTCACGGTCGGGCCGCTCGAGTTCCTCGACGGTCCGGTGCGATTGGACGACTACGACGCGCGCTGGCCCGATTGGTTCGCCCGCGAGGAGGAGCGCATCCGGCTCGCTCTGGGCGACCGCGTCCTGCGACTCGAGCACGTCGGCTCGACTTCGGTCCCGGGGCTCGTCGCCAAGCCGCGCATCGACATCCTGCTCGTGGTCGCCGCGCCGGCCGACGAGGCCGAGCTACGCCCCGGCGCTGCAAGCCGCCGGCTACACGCTGCGCATCCGCGAGCCGCACTGGCACGAGCACCGGATGTTCAACGGCCCGGACACGGAGGTGAACCTCCACGTGTCTCGGTCCGGACTCCCCGGAGATCGAGCGCATGCTGCGCTTCCGCGACCGCCTGCGCGAGCCGCAGCGCGGACCGAGACCGCTATGCCGCCGCGAAGCGGGAGCTGGCGGCGCGGCACTGGCGACACCTGCAGGACTACGCGGACGCCAAGAGCGCCGTCGTCGAGGCGATCCTCCGGCGCGGGTGATACTGTTCACCTTGTGGTTAACGATCCATTCAAGGCGCTCTCGCACCCGATCCGCCGCGGCATCGTCGAGCGCCTCGCCGCAGGCCCGGCGACGGTCGGCGACGCCACCGCCGGCTTCGGGGTGTCCAAGCCCGCGATCTCCAAGCACCTGAAGGTGCTCGAGGAGACCGGCGTCGTCACGCGCGTGGTCGAGGGCCGGACGCACCGGCTCTCGCTCGAGCCCGACGTGCTCGAGCGAGGCGGCCGACTGGATGGATCGCCAGCGCGCCCTCTGGGGGCGCCTGTTCGACGTCGTCGACGAGTACCTGAAGGAGGACGAGCCGCAATGAACACGCCGCCGATCGTCTCGCCGCAGGAATGGGAGGCCGCCCGCGAGGAGCTGCTGGTGAAGGAGAAGGAGCTGACCCGCGCCCGCGATGCGCTGGCCGCCGAGCGCCGCCGGATGCCGAGGATGGCCGTCGAGAAGGACTACGCGTTCGAGGGCCCGGACGGCCCGGCGAGCCTGCTCGACCTGTTCGACGGGCGCCGCCAGCTGATCGTCTACCGCTTCTTCTTCGAGCCCGGCGTGGACGGCTGGCCCGAGAGCGGCTGCCGCGGCTGCTCGTTCCTCGCCGACCAGGTCGCCCACCTCGCCCACCTGAACGCCCGCGACACCACGCTCGCGTTCGTCTCGCGCGCGCCGCAGGCGGACATCGAGCGCTGGAAGGCGCGGATGGGCTGGGAGCATCCCCTGGTACACGCTCACCGACGACTTCGACGCCGACTTCGGCGTGGACGAGTGGCACGGCACCAACGCCTTCATCCGCGACGGCGACCGGATCTTCCGCACCTACTTCATCGACGACCGCGGCGACGAGGCGATGGGCAGCACCTGGAGCTACCTCGACATCACCGCGCTCGGGCGCCAGGAGGAGTGGGAGGACTCGCCGGAGGGCTACCCGCAGACCCCGCCGTACGACTGGTGGAACCTCCACGACGAGTACGACGAGCGCAGCGTCGACGCTCGTGATCGCGCACGTCGGGCGGCGTGCCGCTCGAGGAGCTCCTGCCGTCGCTCGCCGGCGCGGGCGCCGGCCTGCTGCTGCGCGCGCGCCTGGGTGATGCTGCGCCTGCGACGCCGGCGGGAGCCCGGGACATGAGCGAGACCACGACGCTGCGCATGGAGCGCACCTTCCAGGCGCCCGCCCAGGCGGTGTTCGACGCCTGGACCAGCGAGGAGGTGATGCGGCGCTGGTGGCACGCCGAGCACGACTGGGAGACGACCGAGGCCGAGGTCGACCTGCGCGTGGGCGGCGCCGTGCGGGTCGTGATGCGCGACCCCCACAAGGACGTCGAGTACGGCGGCGGCGGCCGCTACACCGAGATCGAGCCGCCGAACCGCCTGGCGTTCACCTGGATCTGGGACGGCGACGACGACGCAGACGCTGATCGAGCTCGACTTCGAGGAGGCCGACGGCGTCACCACGGTCCGCTTCACCCACAGCGGCCTGTGGGACGAGGAGGCCGTGCGCTCGCACGAGGGCGGATGGAGCAACGGCCTTCGACAACCTCGAGCGGACGCTCGCGGCGGCGCTAGGGCGCGAGCGCCTTGTCGAAGAAGCCGACCACGCGCCGCTCGTACTCGTGCGGCCGGGCCGTCTGATCCGCCGACATGGCGCGCTCGGGGATCTCCCACAGCGTCGCCGAGTTGCCCGCGGCCCTCGCGTAGCCGCGGTTGAGCTCCTCGCCGCTGATCGCGTTCGGCGCGGCGATCAGCAGCATCGGCTGCTCTTCCTTCGCGCGGCGGGTTCCTTGAGCCTCGGGGCACCGACTCGTTCGCGACGACCGCCACCGAGGCGGTCTTCACCGCCGACATCGCGAGGACGCGGTCCACTTGCCCGGGGCCCGTCGTCTGGTCCGTGTCCTCGGCGGTCGACCGCGCTCCGGCGCCATCTGAGACGACGGCGGCGAGCTCATCGGTCTCGGCGGCGGTCTCGATCATCATCTCGCCGCCCACGGACAGGCCGATGCCGCCGATCCGCTCCGGGTCGACGTCGGGGCGGCGCTGCAGGTACGCGATCGCGGCCTTGACGTCGCGCGTCCCCCCCCAGCCCACGCGTTGGGATCCCCTCGCTCTCGCCCTCGCCGCGCGGTCGAACAGCAGCACGCCGTATCCGTGACGGGCAGCATCCGCGCCTTCGTCTGCGATCCCGTTGCGGCCGGGGAACGAGATTACGGCGGCGCCGTTCTTGCGACGGGATGTACCAGCCCTCGAGCTCGAGCCCGTCGGCGGTCGTGAACTCGACGTCCTCATGCGCGACCCGAGTTCGCCGGCGGACGACGGCGCGAGATGTGCGTGCGTGCCGTAGCCGATGCGAACGGGATGAGGACCGCGACAGGACGAGGCCGGCGACGGCGATCAGCGCTAGCGCCGCGTGTAGCGCCACCAGCGGCTGCCGTCGGTCCGCGCGTCCGCCACAGCGTGACCGCCCCGAGGCCGAGGAGAAGCAGGCCGGCGGAAGTGCCGAGCAGACCGTGAAGTCGTCGCCGACGGGCCGACCTCGCGCGCGTAGTCGAAGCCCTCGCTCCCGGCGGCGATGCCGAGCGCGCCGACCGCCAGCGCGATCGCTGCCGCGGCCGCCGCCGCGCGGCCCGGGTGCGCCCGGCGGCAGCCGAGCAAGGCGAGCGGCACGAGCCCGCTGACGAGTGGTCGCGCCAGGCGTCTGCCGGCTCGGGCTGCAGGAAGTTGTCGTCGAGCACGTGGATCGCGATCACCACGGTGCCGATCAGGAAGAGGACGGTCTCGCGGCTCCGCCCACTGGGCTTGTCCGAGGAAGGATTTGGCATGCACGCAGCTCCCGGCCGGCGCGCCCCTCCGCCATCGGGCTCGCCCGTCTCTGCCCTGCCAGCGCGCGGGTGCCCGGGAGTTCGGTTTGCCGCCCTGACCGTCAGGCCTGCGGGTCGAGCGGCGCGCCGCCGAATCCCACCTCGTTGCCGTCGGGGTCGCGGTAGACCGCCTTGCGCACGCCGTTCGAGTACGTCTCGCTCTCGTCGGGCTCGAGCCCGCGGCCGGCGATCGCCGCGACGTGCGCGTCGAGGTCGTCGAGGAAGATCGTCACCAGCGAGTTGCCCGCGCCGTCGGCGTGCTCGACGATGTAGACCGACCGGTCGTCGGCCAGCGTCCACACCGCCTCGGTGTCGTGCGGGAAGAACGACGGCTCGCCGAGCAACCGCTCGTACCACGCTCGCGCCCCTGAAAGTCCCGCACGCGCAGACCGGCGAAGAGGTG
>CAWBCU010000033.1:0-123390 GCA_963787335.1 uncultured Solirubrobacterales bacterium | reverse complement strand
CCTTCGCGCTGCCCTTCTCGTCGCGCAGGACGAGCACGCCGGGCTGGACCTCGAGCACCTCGGCGCGCGCCTTCTCGGCGTCGCTCAGGCCCTCGAGCGCGGCCTCGCGCGACTCGTCGGGCAGGCCGTTGTTGAACGGCTTCTTGGAGACCTTGTCGAAGGCGTAGAAGCGCGGGCCGGCCGCGGCCTGGCTGCCCTTCGGCACCGCGATCTCGCACTTGGACGCGCGCTTGACCGCGTTGTAGAGGCCGGTGACCGGCTGCTGGCCGCCGTTGATCTCGGTCTCGTTGGTCTTGCAGTTCTCGTCGAGGACGTTCTTCTCCCAGTCGTAGAAGAAGAGCTGGGCGGTCGAGCCGACCTGGTCGGCGGCGCGCTGGGCGTTGTCGACGCCCGGCAGGTTGACCTCGATCTGATCGTTGCCCGTGCGCGCGAGCTCGGGCTCGGAGACGCCGAACGCGTCGACGCGGTCGCGCATGATGTCCAGCGCGCGCTGCAGCGACTCCGCGGTGACCTTCGTCTGCTTGGTCGGCTTGCCCTGGTAGACGAGCCGGACGCCGCCCTGGAGGTCGAGGCCGAGCTTGGTCGAGTGGGTGAGGAGAACGGCCGCGGAGCCCGCGATCAACCCGAGGACGATCAGCAGGACCAGCAGATGGCGGCGGCGTTCAGACATGCGAAGTGCTCAGGAGAGACTACTTCGACGGTGTGAGCACGAGGAGAAGCCCACCGTCGTCGTCGTATGCCGGGAAGAGGTCCGCGACCGCCTTGGCGGGCAGATCGCCCTCCGCATTGACCGTCACGCCCTTGCCCAGCTGGCGCACGCCCCACTCGAGCACGGTGCCCACGGCGTCGTCCCCGTCCGCGAAGGCGAGGCCGAGCACCTCCCGCACCTGGCGGCCGATGACCTTCTCGTCGGAGAGGCCGGTGAGCTCGCGCGAGCCGCGCCCGCAGCCGATGATCCGGCCCTCCTGGTCGCAGACGAAGAAGGCCGCGTTGGGAGCGGGGTAGTAGTCGTCGAGCAGCTCGAAGAGGAACGCGAAGCCGCACTTCGAGCAACCCTTGGGTGTGTTGCGGAAGCCGGCGGTGCGCTCCGTCGCCGTGGAGCGATGACCGCAGTTGGGGCAGATGAACAGGTGCGCCATTTCCGGGGGGAAGGGTAGAAGGATGGAGATAAGACGCGCCTATGAAAGCTAAAAGAGGCTCGCGGCCTCGGGCGGCGGCGTGAGCCCGAGATGCTGGAAGGCACGGGCGGTCGCGCAGCGCCCGCGGGGCGTGCGCTTGATGAGCCCGCGCTGCAGGAGATAGGGCTCGTAGACGTCCTCGATCGTGTCCTGCTCCTCCCCCACGGCGACGGCGAGCGTCGAGAGCCCGACCGGGCCGCCGCCGAAGTGGCCGCAGATCGCGCCCAGGATCTCGCGGTCGAGGCGGTCGAGGCCCTCGTGGTCGACCTCGAGCATGTCGAGGGCTGCGCTTGCGGTTTCAGCGTCGATCCGGCCACCGCGGTGAACCTCGGCAAAGTCGCGCACGCGCTTGAGCAGGCGGTTGGCGACGCGCGGGGTGCCGCGGGCGCGCTCGGCGATGGCGCGGGCGCCGGCCGACTCGATCTCGATCCCCAGGACGCGCGCGGAGCGCACGACGATGCGAGCGAGGTCCCCGGGGCCGTAGTGCTCGAGGCGATGCTGGAGGCCGAAGCGGTCGCGCAGCGGCGTGGTCAGCAGCCCGGCGCGGGTGGTGGCGCCGATCAGCGTGAAGGGCGGCAGCTCGAGCGTGACGACGCGCGCGCCGGCGCCCGCGCCGACCGTGATCGGGAGCTGGCTGTCCTCCATCGCGGGATAGAACGTCTCCTCGACCGCGCGCGGCAGCCGGTGGATCTCGTCGACGAAGAAGACCGAGCGCGGCTCCAGCGCGGTCAGGAAGGCGGCGATGTCGGCCTTGCGCTCGAGCGCCGGGCCGGCGGTCTGGACGAAGTCGACCTCCAGCTCGGCCGCCACGATCTGGGCGAGCGAGGTCTTGCCGAGCCCGGGCGGGCCGGCCAGCAGCACGTGGTCGAGCGCCTCGCCGCGGTTGCCCGCGGCCTGGATCGCGATGCTCAGCTGCGTCTTCAGCGCCTCCTGCCCGACGAACTCCTCGAGCCGCCGCGGGCGCAGGGAGACGTCGAGCGCCTCGTCCTCGCGGGCGACCACGCCGGGCGTCTGGATGCGGTCGACGTTCACCGGCGCGACTCCTTCAGCGCGTGGGCGATCAGGTCCTCGGGGGTCTGGCCGGGCGCGCCGTCGAGCAGCTCGTCGGCCTCCTGCGGCCGAGAAGCCGAGCCCGACGAGGCCGTCGCGGGCGAGCAGCCGCGGGTCGTCGCCGCGGGCGACCATGATCGGATCGCCGGCCGGCGCGGCGCCGACCTTCTCGCGCAGCTCGACCACGATCCGCTCCGCCGTGCGCTTGCCGACGCCCTGCACGGCCTGGAGCCGCGCGGTGTCCCCCGCCGCGACGGCGGCGAGCAGCTCGCGCGGCGAGCCGCCGCTGAGCACCGCGAGCGCCACCTTCGGCCCGACCGACTGGACGCCGATCAGCAGCAGGAAGAGGTCGCGCTCGGCCTCGGTGGCGAAGCCGTAGAGCAGCAGCGCGTCGTCACGCACGATCAGGTGCGTGTGGAGCGTCGCCGGCTTGCCCGCGGCCGGCACCTGGCGCAGCGTCTCGGCCGAGACCGCCAGCCGGTAGCCGACGCCGCCGCAGGAGACGACGACGTGGTCGGGCCGCCGCACGGCGACCTCGCCGGACAGGAGGGCGATCATGCCCGCGCCGCCCTGGCCGCGCGCGGCGCCCGCGGGACTCTGGTCTGGTGCGCGAGCGCGCGCCGCATCGGCGCGGAGTTCGAGTGGCAGATCGCGACGGCGAGCGCGTCGGCGGCGTGGTCGGGCCGCGGCAGCTCTTCGAGCGCGAGCAGGGTCTGGACCATCCGCTGCACCTGGTCCTTGGCGGCGCGGCCGGAGCCGCAGACGGCGGCCTTGATCTGCTGCGGCGTGTAGGACCAGCACGGGATCCCGCGCTGGCCGGCGGCCAGCATCACGACCCCGCGGGCCTGGCCGACGGCGAACGCCGAGCGCACATTGGCCCCGAAGTACAGCTCCTCCACCGCGATCGCCTCCGGGCGGTGCTCGTCGAGCAGCTCGCCGATGCGGGCGTGGATGACCGCGAGCCGCGCGGCGGCGTCGCTGGCCGGGCTCGTCTTGATGACGCCCCCGTCGAGCGCCACCATCCGCCCGCCCTGGCGCCCCACCACGCCGTAGCCGGTGTTGGCGGTGCCGGGATCGATGCCGAGGACGATCATCTTCACGGCGGGGATTCTGCGCGGCGAGGCGGACGCCTCTTTCGCCGCTCCGATGAGTCGCGGCGCCGACGCCAGTCCAAAGACGAACAGCGAATGGAGGCACGAGATGTTGCTCGAGGGCAAGAACGCGGTCATCTACGGCGGCGGCGGGTCGATCGGCGGCGCGGTGGCGCGCGCCTTCGCCCGCGAGGGGGCCCGCGTCTTCCTCGCCGGCCGCACCCTGGCGACGCTCGAGGCGGTGGCGGAGGACATCCGGGCGGACGGCGGGGCGGTCGAGACGGCCGAGGTCGACGCGCTCGACCAGCGCTCCGTCGACGCGCACGCCGACGCGGTGGCCGCCGAGGGCGGCAGCCTCGACATCTCCTTCAACGTGATCACGCATCCCTACACCCACGGCACCCCGATGGCCGAGATGGACGTCGACGACTACGCGGCCCCGGTCGAGACCGCGGTGCGGACGACGTTCCTGACCACACGCGCCGCCGCGCGCCACATGACGCGGCAGAAGGCGGGCGTGCTGCTCGCCTTCGGCGGCTCGGGCGACCCGATGCGCGACTACTACATCGGCGGCACCCAGCTCGCCTTCGAGGCGGTCGAGTCGATGCGGAAGCAGCTTTCGGTCGAGCTCGGCCCGCACGGCGTGCGCTTCGTGACGCTGCGGACGGGCGGCGTGCCGGCGAGCCTCGAGGGCCTCCCCGAGGAGGCGTTCGCGGCGATCGTCAAGGGCATGGAGGAGCAGACGCTGACGGGGCGCGCGGCGACGCTCGAGGACGTCGGCCACGTGGCCGCCTTCGTGGCCTCCGACCGCGCCATCACGATGACCGCGGCCACCGTCAACGTCAGCGCGGGCGCGCTGATCGACTAGTGGCGTGCGCCGCAGCCTGCGAACGTCGAGACGGCGGCTGGGTAGCGAGTCGGAGGACCAGCGAGAGGGGCGACCAGCTCGAGCGCACGGTCACCCCGCGACGCGCTCGAGAACCTCCGCGTCGACATCGAAGTTGGCGTGGACGGTGTCCACGTCATCCTGATCCTCGAGCGAGTCGATGAGCCGCAGCAGCTTGCGCGCGCCGTCCTCGTCGAGCGGCACGCGCGTCTTGGGCTGCTGGGAGAGCTCGGCGGTCTCGATCTCGATGCCGGCCTGCTCGAGCGCCTCGCGCACCGCGGTCAGGTCGGTCGGCTCGCAGGTGATCTCGAAGACGTCGGCGTCGAGCGCGATGTCCTCCGCGCCGGCGTCGATCGCGACCATCAGGTCGTCCTCGGAGTAGCGCTCGGCGTCGACGACCACGAGGCCCTTCTTGTCGAACAGGTACGCGACCGACCCCGGCTCGCCGAGGTTGCCCCCGTTGCGCTGGAAGATGTGGCGGACCTCGGAGCCGGTGCGGTTGCGGTTGTCGGTCACCGCCTCGACCAGCAGCGCGACGCCGCCCGGCCCGTAGCCCTCATAGATGACGTCCTCGAGCGCGTCGACGTCCGCGCCCTCGCCGGTGCCCTTGGCGATCGCGCGCTCGATGTTGTCCTTGGGCATCGAGGCGTCCTTGGCCTTCTGGACCGCGAGCCCGAGCCGCGGGTTGCCCTCGACGTCGCCGCCGCCCTCCTTCGCCGCGACCGTGATGGCGCGCGCGAGCTTGGTGAACAACTTGCCGCGACGGGAGTCGACGATCGCCTTCTTGTGCTTGATCCCCGCCCATTTCGAGTGACCGGCCATGGCTTAGAGGTTAGCTCTGCGCACGATCGATCCACTTCGGCTGCGCGGGCGCGGCCCAGCCCGCGAGGCCGTCGAGCAGCTCGTCGAGGTCCTCGTGCACGAGCAGCATCGCGCGGTGCTGGGGCGTGACGAACCGCTCCGCCGTCGCGTGGTCGAGGAAGCGCGCGAGCCCGTCGAAGTAGCCGCGGACGTTGAAGAGCCCGAGCGGCTTGGCGTGCAGGCCGAGCTGGTTCCAGGTGTAGACCTCGAACAGCTCCTCGAGCGTGCCGACCCCGCCCGGCAGCGCCACGAACGCGTCGGCGAGCTCCGCCATCACCGCCTTGCGCTCGTGCATCGAGTCGACGACGCGCAGGTCGCCGAGGCCCGGATGGGCGATCTCGCGCTCGACCAGCGACTGCGGGATCACGCCGATCACGTGGCCGCCGCCCTCGAGCGCGGCATCGGCGACGGCGCCCATCAGCCCGACGCTCGCGCCGCCGAAGACGAGCTCGATGCCGCGCTCGGCGAGCCGGTGGCCGAGGTCGGTGGCGGCGGCGCGGTAGGCGAGGTCTGCGCCCGGGCTGGAGCCCGAGAAGACGCAGACGCGCCTCACTTCTGGAACTTCTTGGACCGCCAGATCCGCCGGCGGTGCAGGACCAGGCGCGCGCCCGCCCACAGCGACTTGACGCCGTAGACGACGCCCTGCTTGAAGGAGACCGAGGAGGCCTCGTTGTTGTAGATCGTCGCGCAGGGCACCTCGTGGAAGCGGAAGCCGAAGTACGAGGCCTGCATCAGCAGCTCGGTGTCGAACGCGAAGTCGAGCGAGTTGCGCAGCCACGGCACCTCGAGCAGCAGCTTGCGCGAGAACGCCCGGTAGCCGGTGTGGAGCTCGGAGAGGTCCGTGCCCATGAGGCGGTTCTCGGCCGTCGTCAGCCCGCGGTTGGCGGCGCGCTTCCACCACGGCATGCCGCCCTTGACCGCGCCGCCGGGCTCGAGGAAGCGCGAGCCGAGCACGATGTCGGCCTCGCCGGCCACGATCGGCGCGACGAGCTTGGGGATGATCCCCGGCTCGTACTGGCCGTCGGGGTGCAGCATCACGACCACGTCCGCGTCGCGCTGGAGCGCTTCCAGGTAGCACGTCTTCTGGTTGCCGCCGTAGCCGACGTTGTGCGGGTGCCACACGACGTGGAGCGGCAGCTTGCGCGCCAGCTCGACGGTGTCGTCGGTGGAGGAGTCGTCGACGAGGATGATCTCGTCGACCCAGCCGCGGGGGATGCCCGAGACGGTCGCCTCGAGCGTCTTCGCCGCGTTGCGGGCGGGCATGACGACGATGACCTTCGCGTCGCCCTTGCCGGGCGGAGTCTCTGGCAGGGTCTGATGTGTCTCGAGCATTGGACGCGGCAGCGTATCCTCCCGCGGCCCGTGCCGACCTCAGCACCCCCGGAAATCTTCAAGGCGTACGACATCCGCGGCCTCTACGGCGAGCAGATCGACGGCGACGTCGCGGAGGCCGTCGGGCGCGCGTTCGCCCGCGTGCTGGGGAATCTCGCGGGCAAGCCGACGAGCGATCTGCGCATCGGCCTGGGGCGCGACATGCGCCTGACCGCCCCGGAGCTCGCGGCCCGCTACCGCGAGGGGATGACGGCCGAGGGCGCGCACGTGCTCGACGCCGGGATGGTCGGGACGGAGATGCTCTATTACCTCGTCGGCTCGCGCGACCTCGACGGCGGTCTGATGTGCACCGCCTCGCACAACCCGAAGGCCTACACGGGCGCGAAGCTGGTCGAGCGCGGCGCGGTCGCGCTGTCGGGCGACGGCGGCATCGGCGACATCAAGCGGCTGCTCGCGGAAGGGCTCCCGGCCGCGCCCGGCGGGGGCTCCGCCGAGGACGTGGACGTCTACGCCGAGTTCCAGGACGCGGCGCTGAGGTTCATCGACACGAGCGCGGTGCGGCCGCTGAAGGTCGTGCTCGACGGCGGCAACGGCATGGCCGGCCCGATGGTCGGCCCGGTGCTCGAGCAGCTCGAAGGCCTCGAGCTCGTCCGCACCTACTGGGAGCCCGACGGCGAGTTCCCCGACCACGAGCCCAACCCGCTGCTGCCCGAGAACCGCGCGTTCATCATCCGCAAGGTCCGCGAGGAGGGCGCCGACCTCGGCATCGCCTGGGACGGTGACGCCGACCGCTGCTTCTTCATCGACGAGACGGGCGAGTTCGTCCCCGGCGACTTCCTCACCGCGCTGCTCGCCGAGTCGATCCTCCAGAAGCACCCGGGCGCCGACGTGCTCTACGACATCCGCGCCTCGCGGGCGGTCGCCGACACCGTCGAGGCGGCGGGCGGCCGCGCGCTCGTCAACCGCGTCGGCCACGCGTTCTTCAAGGCCCGCATGCGCGACGAGGCCGGCGTCTTCGGCGGCGAGGTCTCCGGCCACTACTACTTCGCCGACTTCTACAACGCCGACTCGGGCACGATCCCGGCGCTGCTGATCCTCGAGCTGCTGGGCCAGAAGGGCGCGAAGCTGTCCGAGCTGCTGGAGCGCTACACCTCGCGCTACTTCATCTCGGGCGAGATCAACTCCGAGGTCGACGACCCGCAGGCGAAGATCGCCCAGCTCAAGGAGCGCTACGCCGACGCCGACCAGCGCGAGCTCGACGGCATCTCGATCGACTACGACGACTGGCACTTCAACGTGCGCCCGTCCAACACCGAGCCGCTGCTGCGCCTCACCCTCGAGTCGCTCGTCTCCCAGGAGGACATGGAGGCCAAGCGCGACGAGGTGCTGGGCCTCATCCGCTCGTGACCGGCGCAGCGGCGGCGGGCTACCACTGCCTGTCGATCTCGACGCCGTTCGCGGTCGGCCGCGTCAACTGCTACCTGATCGAGGACGACCCGCTGACGCTGGTCGACACCGGGCCGAACTCCGGCAACGCGCTCGACGAGCTGGAGCGCGCGCTGGCCGAGCACGGCCACCGCGTCGAGGACCTCGGGCGGATCGTCATCACGCACCAGCACATCGACCACCTCGGGCTGGTCGACATCCTCGCCCGCCGCTCGGGCGCCGAGGTCTGCGCGCTCGACCTGCTCGCGCCCGTGATCGAGCGCTTCGCCGAGGAGGCCGAGCGCGACGACGAGCTGGCGGAGGCGCTGATGCTGCGCCACGGGATCCCGCGCGACGTCGTCTCCGCCCTGCGCTCCGTCTCCCGCTCCTTCCGCGCCTGGGGCGGCTCGAGCAGCGTCGCGCACCCGCTCGCGGACGGCTCGACGCTGGAGTTCGCCGGCCGCTCGCTCGAGGTCCTGCACCGCCCCGGCCACTCGCCCTCGGACACGCTCTTCCACGACCGCGAGCGCAAGCTCCTGCTCGGCGGCGACCATCTGATCGCCCACATCTCCTCCAACCCGCTGATCTCGCGCCCGCTCGGCGGCCGCTCGGGCGAGCCGGGGAGCGGGCGCCCGCGAGCGCTGCTGATGTACATGCGGTCGCTGAGCGAGACGCGCGAGATGGACCTCGACGTGATCCTCGCCGGCCACGGCGACCCGGTCACCGAGCACGCGAAGCTGATCGACGAGCGCTTCGCCCTGCACGAGCGGCGCGCGAACAAGATCGCGGGCCTGATCGAGGCGCAGCCGTCGTCCGCGTACGAGATCGCCCAGTCGCTGTGGGGCAACGTCGCGGTCACGCAGGCCTACCTGACCCTCTGCGAGGTGCTCGGGCACGTCGACATGCTGCTCGAGGCCGGCCGCGTGCACGAGCACCAGACCGGCGGCGTCGTGCGCTACGAGGCGGCGGCCTAGCCCTTGCCGGTCTTCATCGAGCCGTAGAGCATCGGCCAGACCGCGTTGCGGTTGTTGAAGATCCAGCTCTTGAACTTCTCCTTGTCGACCTCCCTGAACCCGTAGATGCCGGAGATGGGCAGCTCCGAGAGGGATGACTTCGCGTTGACGCCGATGTTGAGCTTGGCGCGGTGCTCGAAGAAGTACGCCGCGACGTCGTCGGAGGGTTCGGGGACCGTCTTCGAGCTCGTGGCCTTCATCACCGACGTCATGTACCGCCACATCGGCTCGCCGCCCGGCTCGACCATGTAGTTGCCCGGGGCGCCGAACGCCTCGACCCACGTCTTGTTCTGCTCGTGCATGTGCTCGCCGAGCTTCGCCACGCCCTCGAGGCAGGCCTTGGTGAGCGGCACGAGGTAGAGGTTCGCGTAGAGGCCGATGTGCGCCGAGGCGCCGAGGAGCGTGCCCAGCGCCGAGAACGCGCCGGCGGCGAACCCGATGCCGTTGATGCCCTTGTCGAGCTCGGTCTTGCCGGCCTCCCCGCGCAGGCTGAGCGCGAGGTTGAGCGCGGACAGGCCCTTGTTGAGCTTGCCCAGCGCGTCCGCGAACTTGCCGATCGGCGGCACGTCGAGGCCCTTGGCCTTCATCAGCGCGCCGCTGATGTCGCGCGACATCTCGAAGATGCCGAGGCCGATGTCGAGGTTCGTGCCGTGCTTGTCGAGGAAGTCCGCGAGCGACTTGAGCGAGTCGTCGTCGGCGCGGAAGGCGGCGCGCGCCGCGTCGAGCAGCTTCGGCTCGAGCCTGCGGTACTCCGCTGCCACCCGCTCGGCCTCCGCCGCGGCCCTCCTGATCGCGTCGCGCCGGGGAGCGCCCTTCTCCCACTCGATGTCCCGGCGCATCTGACGGATATCGTCGAGCCCCTCGCGCACGCCGTCGATCCACATCTCGTCGATCGCCTTGTCGCCCGCCCCGATGTACCACTCGGCGTAGGCCTTGGAGTCCTCCATCAGCTCCGTCGCCCGGACGGCGAGGTCGCTCTCCGGATCCAGACCCTCGATGTCCTCCGAGAGCCACAACGCGCCGAGCCGGAAGTTCTGGGCGGCGTCCTCGTAGGTCGCGATGTCCTCCCAGTCGGAGCTGAGCGCCGGGATCGCCGTCGCCGGCGCGCGGGCGATCGCCAGGCGCGCGACGTTCGCGTTGCCGATCGTGCGCTGGAGCGCCAGCGCGGTCGCCGGGGTCAGCGCGAGCGGGATCGCAGGCGCACCGGCCGTCATCGGCGCAGCCGGGGCGGGCGCCTCTGCGGTTGCCTCTTCGACCTTGGCCCGCTCCACTGGTCCGAGCCTCGCCGATCCGGCCGCGCGGTGCAAGCCTCGGCTAACGGCGGCGCACGCGCTCGCAGCCCTTGACGCGGTCGCGTCGGTCCACGCGTGCGCTGTCGCGACGGCCGGCGCCGCAGTCGACGCGGTCGCGCTTGCCGTTGACGGCGCTGACCTTGTCGTTGCCGGCGCCGCCGGCGTAGCGGTTCCTGCCCGCGCCGCCGGCGAGCGTGTCGTTGCCCCCGCCGCCGGTCAGGCGGTCGTTGCCGGCGCCGCCCGTGAGCTTGTCGCGGCCCGCGCCGCCGTCGAGGCGGTCGGCGCCCGCGCTCGCCGCTGAGCCGGTCGTTGCCGCCGCCGCCGACGAGGCGGTCGCTGCCGGCGCCGCCGCGGAGCACGTCGTTGCCCTGGCCGGCCACCGCCGCCAGCTTGGCGCCCGGGCAGAAGTCCCCGTACAGCTGGTCGGCGCCCGCGAGCCCGTCGACCTGATCGTTCCCCGCCTCGCCGCAGAGTAGGTCGGCGAGCGGGCCGCCGGTCAGGCGGTCGTCGCCCGGCCGCTGCGCGGAACACGTTGCGCGTCCCGGCCCGCCGACGAAGACGTCGGCGCCGGGGGTCGCGGTCGTGCGCCGCCCGGGGCGTCGGCGAGGGCAGCGGGCTCGGCAGGGCCGGGAACGGGTCGACCGGCGCCGGACACCGTTCGCCGTCGCCGCCGCGATGGAGGGGCACGCGTCGCCGGCGTCAGGCACGCCGTCGCCGTCGCTGTCCGGCGCGCGCGCCGCCCTCGAAGCGGGCGATCGCGAAGCCGGTGTCGAGCGCGACTGAGATCCTGGTGGCCGGCCAGCACGATCCGGCCGTCGGGCTGGAGCGCGACGCCCTCGGCGATGTCGTTGGAGCCGAGGTCCAGCCGTCTGCTTGCCGTCGCCCGAGAAGCTCGTGTCGAGCGTGCCGTCCGGGTTGTAGCGGGCGAGCGCGAAGTCGCGGGCCGCCGCGCCGCCGGCGAAGGAGTGGCCCGCGGCGACGATCCGGCCGTCCGCCTGGATCGCGACGCCCGGTGGCGATGTCGCTCTGGCCGGCGAAGGACGTCGTCTGCTTGCCGTCGCCCGAGAAGCTGCTGTCGAGCGTGCCGTCGGTGTTGTAGCGGGCGAGCGCGAAGGCCGTGCCGGTCTGGCCCGCGACCACGATCTTCCCGTCCGGCTGGATCGCGACGTCGTTGGCGTACTCCTGGGCGGCGCCGAAGTCCGTCTCGCGCCAGCCGTCGGGCGACCAGGTCGTGTCGGGCGAGCCGTCGAGCGCGCGGTAGCGGGCGATGGCCCAGTTGAAGTCGCCGGGCGGCCCGGAGATCCCGGCGACGACGATCTTGTCGTCGGCCTGGATCGCGACGGCCTTGGCCTGCTCGACGCCGCCGCGGTCGGTGGTCAGCCTGCCGTCGGCTCGAGAAGCCGTTGTCATCGAAGCCGTCGGTGGGTCGGAAGCGGGTGAGCGCGAAGTCGTCCTCGCCGCCGCCCGCGTTCACGACCCCCACCTGGACGATCCTGAGATTGGAGTCGACCGCGACGTCCTGGGCGATCGCGCTGGTGCCGAAGTCCACCCTCGCCGAGCCGTCGAGGTTGAACTCGGGGTCGGGGGCGAACGCGGCGTTGTAGCGGACCGTCGCGAACTCGTTGTGCGTGACGCCCGGCTTCGGCTTGGTGTAGCCGCTCAGCACGATCTTGTCGCTGAAGCGGTTGAAGGCGACGGAGAGCGCGTGGTCGTCGCCGCCGTCGATGTCCGTCGTCTGCGTCTGGACGCCGCCGCCGGGGTTCACGCGGACCAGCGCGAAGTCGTCGGTCTGGCCGCTGCCGGACCGGCGGTACTCGCCCGCGACGACGATCGCGCCGCTGGGCGCGATCGCGAGGGCGTGGCCCTGCTCGCGACCGTCGGCGAGGTCGACGATCAGCTCGCCGTCGCCGGAGAAGCTCGCGTCGGGATCACCCGGCGCGGCGCGCGCCGTGTCTGCAACGAGCAGGAGCGCGAGCCGCGGCCGCGGCGAGGAGCGAGGACCTCACCGCGCGACACTACCCGCCGATCTCCTCCAGGTGTGAGATGTTCGCGCGGTCGTCCTCGTCGGTCGAGGGCTGCGCCTCGAACCAGGCGTCGAGGATCTCGTCCAGCAGTGCGGCCGAGGTCGTGCGCAGGGAGAGTGCGAGCACGTTCGCGTCGTTCCACTTGCGCGCGCCGGCCGCGGTGGCGGCGTCGGCGCACAGCGCGGCGCGCACGCCGCGGACCTTGTTGGCGGCGATCGAGGCGCCGGTGCCGGTCCAGCAGCACACGACGGCCTGCTCGGCGCGGCCCTCGGCGACGTCGCGCGCGGCGGCCTCGGAGGCCCACGCCCAGTCGTCGCGCTCGGCGTCGGACAGCGCGCCGTGGGCGACCGGCTCGTGGCCGCGGGCGCGGAGGCGCTCGACGACGGCGTCGGCGACCCCGGTGCGCTCGTCGGCCGCCACGGCGATCCTCATGGGGCCCAAGGTATCGTCAGCGGCGTGGTCGAGGAACGCGCGCTCGAACAGGAGCTGTTCGCCGTCGGTGAGCGGTTGGCGGCAGCCATGCCGACGCCGTCGCGCAACCCGTTCAAGCTCGCCGACGAGAAGGCGATGGAGCTCGCCTCCCAGGACGGCGAGCTCAAGGCCGCGCTGTTCCGCTTCGTCGACGTCGTGCCGGCCTGCCGCTCGCTCGACGACCTCGCCCGCCACCTGACCGGCTTCCTCGGCGAGGTCGAGGCGCCGACCCCGCCGATCAGCGCGGCGATGCGGATGGGCAACAACCGCGCCGGCCGCACCGCGTTGGGGGCCGCCGCGGCGCGCGGGGTCAAGCACATGGCCCACCGCTTCATCGTCGGCGAGAGCCCGAAGGCCGCGCTGGGCGTGTTCAAGGACCTGTGGAAGGACGGCGTCGCCTCCTCCGTCGACCTGCTGGGCGAGGCGACCGTCACCCAGGCCGAGGCGCAGCGCTACGCCGAGCGCTGCGACGAGGCGCTGGAGACGCTGGTCCAGGCGATGGCGAGCTGGCCGGAGCGGCCCGGGCTGGAGCGCGACGCCTTCGGCGCGCTGCCGCGCGCGAACCTGTCCGTGAAGGTCTCCGCGCTCACGCCGCTGATGCGCGCCGACGCCCCCGAGCGCGGCCAGCGCGACGCCGCCCAGCGCCTGCGCGGGCTGCTGCGCCGGGCCCATGCGCTCGGCGCGCACCTGCACATCGACATGGAGTCGCTGGACTCGCGCGACGCGGTGCTCGAGCTGATCCTCGCGCTGCTGGCCGAGGAGGAGTTCCAGGCCGGTCCCTCGGCCGGGGTCGTGCTCCAGGCCTACCTGCGCGACTCGCCGCAGACGCTCGACACGATCGTCGAATGGATCGCCGGCGCCGGCGCCGGCCGCGCGACGCCGCTGACCGTGCGGCTCGTGAAGGGCGCCTACTGGGACCACGAGATCGTCGAGGCCGCCCAGCACGGCTGGAAGCCGCCGGTGTTCGAGGTCAAGGCCGACTCCGACGTCAACTTCGAGCAGCTCACGCGCCGGCTGATCGACCACCACGCCGACGGCTGCGGGCTGCGCCCGGCGATCGCGTCGCACAACCTGCGCTCGGTCGCCCACGCGATCGCCTACAACCGGCTCTCGGGCGGCGACGACGCCGACATCGAGCTGCAGATCCTGCGCGGGCTCGGCGACGCGCTGCAGGAGGCGGTGGCCGCCCAGGGCCTGCGCGTGCGCGCCTACTGCCCGGTCGGCGACCTCGTGGCCGGCATGGCCTACCTCGTCCGGCGGCTGCTGGAGAACACCAGCAACGACTCGTTCCTCAACGACCAGGCCAGCGGCGTGCCGCTCGAGCAGCTGCTCGCCCCGCCGACGCGCGCATGAACGAGTTCACCAACGAGCCGATCCTCGAGCTGCGGCGGGCGCCGATCCGCGCGCAGCTCGCCGGCGCGCTCTCCACGCACGACGCCAAGCCGCCGGTCCGCGTCCCGGTCTGGATCGGCGACGAGCGCCGCGAGGGCGACGACCTGATCTCCACCGACCCCGGCACGCCGGGGCGCGTGGTGGCCGAGGCGGCCGCCGCGACCCCGGACGAGGTCGAGGCGGCGCTCGCGCTCGCGGCCGGCAGCGGGGCGAGGACGTGGGGCGCGACGAAGCCCGAGCGGCGCGCCGAGATCCTCGTCGCCGCGGCGGCGTGGCTGCGCGAGCGGCGGCTCGAGATCGCCGCCCTCGAGGTCCGCGAGGCGGCCAAGCCGTGGCCCGAGGCCGACGCCGACGTGTGCGAGGCGATCGACTTCCTCGAGTACTACGCGCGCGGCGCCCTCGACCTTGCCCAGGGCGCGCCGCTGCTGCAGGTGCCGGGCGAGCGCAACGAGCTGCGCTGGAGCCCGCGCGGCGTCGTCGCGGTGATCTCGCCCTGGAACTTCCCCGTCGCGATCCCGCTCGGCATGGTCGCCGCCGGCCTCGCGACCGGCAACGCCGTGCTGCTCAAGCCGGCCGAGCAGACGCCCGGCTGCGCGGCCATCCTGATCCAAGCGCTGCGCGAGTCGGGCGTGCCGCCCGAGGCGCTGGCGCTGCTGCCGGGCGAGGGCGAGGTCGGCGCCGCGCTGGTCAAGGACCCGCGCGTGCACACGATCGCCTTCACCGGCTCGAACAAGGTCGGGCTGGAGATCGTCCGCACCGCCGCGGAGGTGGCCGACGGCCAGCGCCACCTCAAGCGCGTGGTGGCCGAGATGGGCGGCAAGAACGCGGTCATCGTCGACTCCGACGCCGACCTCGACGAGGTGGTGCCCGCGCTCGTCGACTCCGCCTTCGACTTCGCCGGCCAGAAGTGCTCCGCCGCGGCGCGCGTGCTCTGCCACGAGGCGGTCCACGACGCGCTCGTCGAGCGGCTCGCCGGTGCCGTCGAGACCCTGCAGGTCGGCCAGGCCGAGCGCCTCGACACCGACGTGCCCCCGGTCATCGAGCGTGAGGCGCAGGAGCGGGTGGAGCGCTACGCCGAGGAGGCCGAGCGCTCCGGCCGGGTCGCGGCGCGCGCCCACGACGTGCCGGGCGAGGGCTGGTTCGCCACGCCGACGCTGGCCGCCGAGCTGCCCGAGGACTCCCCCGTGCTGACCGAGGAGATCTTCGGCCCGCTGCTGGCGGTCGAGCGGGTGCGCGACGTGGCCGACGCCTGCGATCGCCTCGACGCCTCCTCGTTCGCGCTGACGGCCGGGCTGTTCGCCCGCAACCCGGACACCGTCGACTACGTCGTCGACCGCGTGCCCGTCGGGAACCTCTACGTCAACCGCGCCATCACCGGCGCGATGGTCGCCCGCCAGCCCTTCGGCGGCAACCGCCTCTCCGGCACCGGCACCAAGGCCGGCGGCCCTGGCTACCTGCTCCAGTTCGTGGAGCCGCGGGTGGTGACGGAGAACACCATGCGCCACGGGCTGGTGGTGTGAAGCGCTGCCGGGTAGGACGACGGCAACCGAACGAAGGAGCACACCATGGGCGACGGATCCGTCGACAAGGCGAAGGGCAACCTCAAGGAAGCGGGCGGCGACCTCACGGGCGACGACTCGCTCAAGCGCGAGGGCAAGGTCGACAAGGGCAGCGGCAAGCTCAAGGACGCCGTCGGCAACGTGTCCGACAAGGTCAAGGACGCGGTCAACTCCGACCGCAAGTAGCGCGACTGCCGCCCGCCTTGGCTCCTAGCGCCGGAAACGGCGGCGCGCCGGCGGGCGGCGGAAGCTCTCCTGGTTGAGCGCGGCGTTGACGCTCACGAGGGCGATCTCGGCGACGAGGCTGGCGGCGCCGAGCGCGTTGACGCGGCGCTTGCGCAGCGCCGACTCGGGTGAGGCGTTGACCGCGGCATGGTCGCCGTCGCGCAGCGGCACGGCGCCGTTGGGGGCAGAGCGGGCGAAGCGGACACCCTCCACCGCGGTGGCGACGCCGGTCACGGCGACGAGGCCGACGAGCACGTCCTTGGCCCGGGCCAGCGGGCGCTCCTCGGGCGAGAGGCGATGGTCGCGGGCCTCGGCGGCGCGCGCGCCGGCCCAGCCGGTCACGACCGCCAGCAGCGAGATCGAGTTGACCGTGCCGTAGCGCTTCCAGGCCGCGTTGACGACCTTGCCGCGCTCCTCCTGGTCGGAGATCTCGGTGACCGAGGGGTGCAGCGCGAGCCGGCCGAACAGGTTGCCGCCGAGCAGGCCGGCGAGGCCGAGGTCGTGGGCGGCGCGACCCGCCTGGCTGAGCGGAATCGGCGGGAGTGGGATCGAGGTCATGCCTCTGGCCTTGCCGTCGGGCGACGCCGGCAAACGCCGAGGCGCGCCAGGATGGCATCGGGCGACCGGTAAAGCGCATCCATCGGGGACCTCATGGGTTGAAGAGCACGAGGCGCGGGCGCTGGATGCGACCGCGTCCTCCCGCCTCCCCTGCCCGGAGCGGAAGCAGACGGCGTGCGACCCGTTGGCCAGGATGGCCACGGGCGCATCGTCGCCGTCACGCCGCGCACGCGCTAGAGATGCGCGCGATCGTTCCAGGTGGTCAGCGCCCAGCCCGGGATCGAGATGCCGTCGAGCTCGCGCTGCTCGTGGCGGGTGAAGATCGAGATGCCGGTGTTGGCGTGGCCGAGCCGGTAGGTGGCGAGGATGTGCTCGGGGCCGAAGTCGTCGCCGAGCATCGTGAGCCCGAGCAGGTAGTGCAGGAAGCCGTAGTGGCTGACGGCGAGGATGCGCTCGGGCCCGGCCGCCTCGAGGCGCTCGCGCACGCGCACCACGCGCCCGAGGATGTCGTCGAAGGACTCCGCGCCCGCCGGCGCCTCGTCGCGCGGCGCGGTCGGCATCCACGCCAGCGTGGCGTGCTCGGCCGCGTGCGGCAGACCGGCGTAGAACGCGTCGGACTGGCGGACCTCGAACAGCTCCTCGTCGGTGCTCAGCGGCAGGCCGAGGACCTCGTTGATCGCCTCGGCCGTCTCCTGCGCGCGGCGCATCGGGCTGGCCACGATCGTCTCGAGCCCCTCGTCCCGGAGGCGGCGGCCGAGGCCGCGCGCCTGCTCCCAGCCGCGCTCGGACAGCCGGTCGACCTCGCCCTCGGGCCGCGCCTTGTCGCGATCGAAGACGTTGGCCACGGACTCGCCGTGGCGCACGAAGTAGATCTCGAGGCTCAGGCCTGGGCTCCGGCCCGCTCGCGCACCTGCGCGAGGAACAGCTCGTGCAACCGCCGCTCGCCCGCCAGCTCCGGGTGGAAGGCGATCACGAGCATGTTGTCCTGGCGCGCGGCGACCGGGTGGCCGTCGACGGAGGCGAGGATCTCGACCCCCTCCCCCGCGTCGGCGATCCACGGCGCGCGGATGAAGACGGCGCGCACGGGCGGGCCGTCGACGCCGGGGATGCGCAGGTCGGCCTCGAAGGAGCGGATCTGGCGGCCGAAGGCGTTGCGGCGGCAGGTGTAGTCGGCCGCGCCGAGGTGCTCGCGGTCGAGCATGATCATCCCCGCGCAGGTGCCGAACACCGGCGTGCCGCCGCGCACGAACTCCCGCAGCGGGTCGCCGAGGCCCTCGCGGGCGATCCCGAGCGTCATCGTCGTCGACTCGCCGCCGGGCATGACGAGGCCGTCGAGCCCGGCCAGGTCGGCCGCGACGCGGACTTCGCGGACGTCGGCGCCGAGCTCGCGCAGCAGCTTGCCGTGCGCCTCGAAGTCGCCCTGCAGGGCGAGCACGCCGACCAGCGGGGCCACGGGAGCTACCAGCCGCGATTGGCGAGGAGCTGCTGCTCCTCGAGCTTGCGCGTCTCCAGCGAGACCATCGCGGTGCCGAGGCCCTCGGACGCGGCGGCGACGCGCTCCGGGTCCTGGAAGTGGGTCGTGGCCTCGACGATCGCGGCGGCGCGCGGCGCGGGGTCGTCGGACTTGAAGATGCCGGAGCCGACGAAGACGCCCTCGGCGCCGAGCTGCATCATCAGCGCGGCGTCGGCCGGCGTGGCGATGCCGCCGGCGCAGAACAGCACGACGGGCAGCCCGCCGGCGCGCGCGACCTGGCGGACGAGCTCGACCGGTGACTGGAGCTCCTTGGCCGCGGTGGCCAGCTCGGCGTCATCGAGGCCGGAGATGCGCTTGATCTCGCTGCGGATCTTGCGCATGTGGCGCACGGCCTCGACGATGTCGCCGGTGCCGGCCTCGCCCTTGGAGCGGATCATGGCCGCGCCCTCGGAGATCCGGCGCAGCGCCTCGCCCAGGTTCGTCGCCCCGCACACGAACGGGACCTTGAAGGCCCACTTGTCGATGTGGTTGGCCTCGTCGGCCGGGGTCAGCACCTCGGACTCGTCGACGTAGTCGACCTCGAGCGCCTCCAGCACCTGCGCCTCGACGAAGTGGCCGATGCGGGCCTTCGCCATGACGGGGATCGTCACGGCCTCCTGGATCCCCTTGATGAGGATCGGGTCGGACATCCGCGCGACGCCGCCGTCACGGCGGATGTCGGCGGGGACGCGCTCGAGGGCCATCACCGCGGCCGCACCGGCGTCCTCGGCGATCTTGGCTTGCTCGGCGTTGACCACGTCCATGATCACGCCGCCCTTGAGCATCTCGGCCAGTCCGGCCTTGACGCGGAATGTGGACTCGTCGCGCATGCCAGGCATGGTAGCCACGGCAGGGACGACGTTTCGTACAGACCTACTTGAGCCGGAACGCCCGGATGCGGTCGTCGTACTGCGCCGCGTCGCGTGCGTAGACCCCGTAGGCGAGCGCCTGGAGGACCGACAGCAGGCCGGCGTGCGAGCGCACGAAGGCCGGGGAGTTCGAGGAGTAGTAGAGCGTGCGCTCCGAGAGCTTGGAGACCTCGGACAGCGTCGCGTCGACGATCGCCAGGGTCGCCGCCTTGCGGTGGCGGGCGATCTTCATCGCGCGCACGACGAGCGGGTGCGGGCGCCCGGCGCTGAGGCCGATCACGAGCGTGTTGGCGTCGATCCGCCCGAGCCGCGACAGCGCCTCCTGCGAGGGCGAGGCGGCGATCTCGGCGCGGATGTCGAGCAGCATCAGCAGGTGGCGCAGGTAGGAGGCGAAGAACGCCATCTGGTCCGTGCCGGCGATCAGCACCTTCTCGTGGGTCGCGATCGCCTCGATGGCCGCGTCGACCTGGGAGCGCGAGACCTTGCGGGCCGTCTCCTCGACGTTGACGTGGTCGGCGGCGATGGCGGACTCGAACGGGCTCTGGTCGAGCGAGAAGAGCGGCGTCGCGGTCTCGGTCCCGTTGGTGGGATCGGCCTTGCGATGCAGGTGCCGGTACTCCTCGCGGGCGGCTTCCTGGAGCTCCGGGAAGCCCTCGAAGCCGAGCGCCTGCGAGAAGCGCACGACGGTGGACGAAGACGTGCTCGCGCGGCGCGCAAGCTCTTCCGCGGTGTGGAAGGCCACCTCGTCGAGGTGGTCGACGACGTACTGCGCGACGTCCTTCTGGGACCGCGAGAACTCGTCGAAGCGGGAGGAGATGTAGGCCGAGAGGGTCTGGTGACCCTGGGCGGCGGGGGGCATGGTCGCGGTCCTTGGCATGTGCGACCCCCGATTCGACGGCCCGGGTCCGGACTCCTCCCTCGTAGAAGCTGCCCGGCTTCAATGGAACGCCTGGAAACCCGCCTCGACGGCCTCGTCCTGCTCGCCCCCGCCGTGCACGGCGACGAGCGCGGCTTCTTCATGGAGACCTACCGCGAGGAGGCGTGGGCGGAGCTGGGCATCCCGACCGCCTTCGTGCAGGACAACCACTCGCGCTCGCGCCGCGGCACGCTGCGCGGGATCCACTTCCAGACGCACCCCGGCCAGGGCAAGCTCGTGCGCTGCGCCCGCGGCAGCGTGCTCGACGTCGTGGTCGACCTGCGGCGCGGCTCGCCGACCTTCGGCGAATGGGAGGCGGTCGAGCTCGACGACGTCCACGGCCGCCAGCTGTGGATCCCGGTCGGCTTCGGCCACGGCTTCTGCGTGCTGTCGGAGGAGGCGGACTTCGTCTACAAGTGCACCGCCTACTACGACGGCGCCACCGAGGCGGGCATCCGCTTCGACGATCCCGACGTCGGGATCGAGTGGCCGCAGGACATCGAGCTCCTCTACTCCGAGCGCGACCGCACCGCCCCGCGGCTGTCCGAGGTCGCGGACGGGCTGCCCTTCACGTACGCGTGAAGCCGGACGGCCGCTTCGCCCCCAGCCCGACCGGGACGCTGCACGTCGGCAACCTGCGCACGGCGCTGCTGGCGTGGCTGTTCGCGCGCTCGGCCGGCGCGCGCTTCCTGGTGCGCATGGAGGACCTCGACCCCGGCCGGGTGCGCTCGGGCTCGGCGACCGAGCAGCTCGAGGACCTGCGCGCGATCGGGCTCGACTGGGACGGCGAGGTGGTCTTCCAGTCCGCGCGCAACCACGCCTACGAGGCGGCGATCGAGCGGCTGCAAGCCGAGGGGCGGGTGTACGAGTGCTTCTGCACGCGCGCCGAGATCCGCGCGGCCGCGTCGGCGCCCCACGGGCCGCTGCCGGAGGGCGCCTACCCGGGGACCTGCCTGCGGCTGACCGACGGCGAGCGCCGCCGCAAGCGCGCCGGGGGCCGGCCGCCGGCGCTGCGGCTGCGCGCCGACGCCGCGCGGATCGGCTTCGAGGACCGGGTGCTCGGGCCCTACGAGGCGGTCGTCGACGACTTCGTCGTGCGCCGCAACGACGGCGCCGCCGCCTACAACCTCGCGGTCATGGTCGACGACGCGGCGCAGGGCATCGGCGAGGTCGTGCGCGGCGCCGACCTCGTCGACTCGACGCCGCGCCAGCTGCTGCTCGCCCGGCTGCTCGGGCTGCCGGAGCCGTCGTGGGCGCACGTGCCGCTCGTGGTCGGGCCCGACGGCTCGCGGCTGGCCAAGCGCCACGGGTCGGTGACGCTGCGGGAGGTCGACCCGGCGGCGGCGGTGCGCTGGATGGCGGGCACGCTCGGCTTCGAGGGCGCGACCAGCGCGGCGGAGATGCTCGAGCGCTTCGATCCTGGCGCGCTGCCGCGCGAGCCGACGGTGTTCCGCGGGATCTAGCCCTCGGCGGCGACCTGCTCGCCGCCGCTCTCCTGCCGCTTGAGGCGGCGATCGAAGAAGAAGTAGATGATGATGATCGGCCAGATCGCAGCCGGGACGTACCAGTACTTCCCGCCGCCCACGATCCCGGCCGCGAGCGACACCAGCAGGGCACCGGCCATGATGAAGTACGGAAGTCGTTGCACGGGGTGGCGCTACCCAGCCCACCCCGGTCCGTATGCCGTCACGGCGTCGCGGCACGGCTTGGCGCGGAGGCGCTCGTGAGCGGCTGCTAGTCGTAAATACGTGCCCGTCGCGCTGCCCCTGCTGGGCGGGTTCGCGCTCGGCCTCGCCTTTCGCGCGCTCCTCCAGCGCCACTTCGCTCGTCTGTTCCGGATCCATTTCGCGGTCGGGATGGGCACCCTTGCCGTGCTCGCGGGGTGGGGCTTCCACGCCGACGTCGGCGCGCTGGCGGCGCTGGGGCTGCTGCTCGTCGCCCAGCTGAGCGCGCTCGGTCTCGGCAGCCGGCTGTTCCGGGCGGACCGCGAGGGGCCGGTGATGGCCTTCGGCATGTTCGGCAACCCGACGTTCTGGGCGCTGCCGATCGTCGCGGCGACGCTGGGCGCCGACGCCGCGGTCGTGCTGGTCGCCTACGACATGCTCACGATGCCGCGGATCGCGCTCGGCGTGCGGCTGATGCGCGGGCGGGCGCCGATTCCCCAGACGGCGCGGACGGCGCTGACCGACTACGCGCCGATGGCGGGCGCGGTCGCCGGGCTGCTGCTCGCGCGCATCGTGCCGGCGCCGGAGATCGTGCCCGACGTCGTCGCCGGGCTCGGCCTCTTCCTGTCGATCGCCGGGGCGGTGCTCGTGGGCGTGGCGTGGCCGCAGGGGCGCTGGACCGGCCGCGCCGAGCTGCGCGGGACGGCGCGGACGCTCGCCCTCCACCTGACCTTCGTCCCGAGCGTGCTGGGCGTGGCCGCGCTGGCGGGGCTGGCGATCCCGCCGGCCCTGTGGGTGCTCGCGCTCGGGCCGCTGCCGATCTCGACGCTCTCGTTCGCCCGCGTCTACGGCTACTCGGACCGCCACGCGGCGACCGGGCTCGCCGTCAGCGTGACGCTGGCGCTGGCGCTGCTGCCGCTCGCGCTGGCGCTCGGCTAGAGGACGCTCGTGACGATCACGACGAGCGCGAGCATCAGCAGCGCGAGCAGGAGGACCGCCGCGGCGCGCAGGATCCACGACGGGCTCTCCTTCTCGACCGTGGTGCGGCGGCGGGTGCGCGCAGCCGCGCCGGCCTCGCTCGAGCGCGGGACGCGCGGGCGGGTCCGAGCGGCCGTCGGCGGGCCGTCGACGACCTGAGCCTTGGCCGCGTGGCCGTTCTGCGGCTCCGAGCGCGAGCCGGTGAGCGAGCCCATCCACTCTGAGATCCGCTCGCCGAGCGGCGTGCCGGGCGGGTCCGGCTCGGTGTCCGTGCGCCGGGCGGTGCGCTCCGCGGGGCGGCGCACGGAGCGCGGCCGTTGCTCGCCGTCCTCCGCGCGGCCGAAGCGGCTCGCCGCCGGCAGCTCTCCCGGTGCCGCCGGCCGCGGCGGTGCGCGGGCCGGGCATCGTGCGGGTGCGATCGGAGGCGCTCGCGGCGGTGGCGGCGCCCTCGTGGTCGTCCGAGCGGCTGCGCAGCGCGCGCGTCTGGGCCTCGGCGGCGGCCAGGCGCTCCGCCGTCGTGTCGAGCTGCGCCCGCAGCTCCATGCGCTCGCGCTCGACGGTCTGCAACTCGGCGCGGAGCCGCGCGAGGTCGGGCGCGGCGGTGGGCTCCGCCTCCGCGTCCGCGGCGGCGCGGAAGGCCTTCAGCTCGGCCTCGGCCTCCTCGGCGGCGGCGCGCAGCGCGGCGACCTCGGCCTCGGCGTCCTCGGCGCGGGCGCGCAGGGCGGAGTCGTCCTCGCGCCCGCGCAGCGACTCCAGCTCGGCCTCGGCCTCCTCCGCGCGCACGCGCAGCGTCTCGGCCTCCTCCGCTCGAGCGCGGAGCTCGTCGGCCTCCTCGGCGCGGGCGCGGAGCGCTTCGACCTCGCCCTCGGCGGCCTCGGCCCGCGCGCGCAGAGCGGGCACGTCGACCTCGTCCTCGCGGCCGCGGAGGGTTTCAAGCTCCGCTTCGGCCTCCTCCGCTCGGGTCCGCAGGACCTCGGCTTCGTCCGCGAGGGCGCGGAGCGTGTCGGCCTCCTCCGCGCGGGCGCGCAGCGCGTCGGCCTCGTCGGCCCGGGCGCGCAGCGCGTCGGCCTCCTCCGCGCGGACCCGGAGCGCCTCGACCTCGCCCTCCGCGGCTTCGGTGCGTGCGCGCAGCGCGGTGACGTCGGCCTCGGCCGCCTCGGCGCGCTCGAGCAGCGTCTCGGCCTTGGCCTCCGCGGCGGCGGCGCGGGCCGCGGCCTCGTCGGCCTCGGTGCGGGCGGCGGCGAGGACGGCGAGCAGGCGGTCGGCCTCCTCGCGGCCCGGGACGGCCTCGCGCTCCTTGCGGCTGGTCGCCGGCAGGGGCTCGGCCGCGGCGGCGGCCGCGCTCACCTTGGAGCGGCGCGGGCGCGGCAGGTCGACGACGATGCCGCGGCCGACCTCCAGCTCGGCGCCCGGCAGGCGGGGCATCTCGCCCTTCCACGGGAACGCGGCGGCCCAGCGCTCGGGCGACCCGGGGCTCTCGCCGGACAGCGCGCGCAGGCGGCGGCGCTCCCCGTCGACCTCGACCACGAGCGTCGCGCGCGGCAGGCGCCGGCGGACGCCGTGCCAGGTGCCCTCGACCTCGAGGCGGTCGGGGCTCGCCCACTCGAAGCGCTCGAGCTCGAACGAGATCTCGTCGGCCATCTAGTCGGCGCCGGCCTTGATGGCAGGGCCCTCCGTGGTGGTCGGGTCGTCGGCGCGGTGATCGACCGCGGACACGCGGCGGCGCGTGTCGCGGCCCTCGACCTGGAAGGCGAACGAGACGCGCCCGAGCGTCAGCAGCGTGCCGATGCACATGACGATCGCGGCGCCGAGCGCGAGCCACGCGCCCGTGTCGGGGTCGGCCTCGATCAGCGGCGGCGGGTCGAGGATCTGCGCGACGACGACGATCGTGATCGCCGCGACGATCGCCGGCAGCCAGTGGCGCTCGACGACGGTGGCTTCGGGCCGGATCGCGCCGACCGCGGCGACCAGCGCCGCGACCGCGAGCGCGGCCAGCAACAGGTCGAGGACCTCGAAGGAGTCCCAGGCGGTCAGCGCCGGCTGGTACCAGTCGAGGAACAGGCTGATGAGCAGGACCACCGCTCCAAGTCCCACGAGCACAGGCCCAACTTCGATTCTCCGCGTCATCGGTCTCCCGGATCGTTGACGTTCGCCTCCACGGTACCGACCGCCCAGGCGCGAACCGCTACGGGTCGACGAAGTTGAGGCGCTCCACGACCTGCGTGACCTCGAAGATGCGGTGCACCACGTCGGACCCGCGGATCACGCACAGCTCATGGGATTGAGCCCGTGCCGCGGCGTCGAGCTCGAGCACGAGCCGCAGCCCGGTCGAGTCGAGGAAGCGCACCCCGCGCAGGTCGAGGACGATCGTCGCGAAACCGGTCTCCAGCAGCCGCGCGACCTCGGCCTGGAGCTTGTCCACCGTCGCGATGTCGAGCTCGCCGACCGGCGCGACGCGCACGGACTCGCGCTCCGGCTCCACGTCGACGCGGAACGGCTCGAATTCTCCCGTAAGCGGGTCTGGTTCGCGCGTGGTCACAGGAAGAGGAAGGAGGCCGCCGGCCTTCTCGCGGCTTCGGCAACCCCTATTGCCGGACCGCGGACGCGCGGAGTCTAGCGAGCCGATCCGGCGGAGAGCTCAGCCCACACCGTGGTGCCGTCCCGCCGGTCGACGCCCCACTCATCGGTGAGCCGATCCACGAGGAAGAGGCCGTAGCCGCCGCCGCGCGGGCCGGGCGTGCGCACCTCGACCGGGCCGTCGCGGCCGGGGTCGTGCACCTCGATGCGGACGGTTCCGCCGGTGAGCTGCGCCTTCACGCCGATCTTGTCGTCGGCGGTGACGCCGCCGTGGCGCAGCGAGTTCGTGATCAGCTCCGTGAGCAGCAACCGCACGTCCTCGAGCGCGCCGCTCGTGATCCGCTCGGCGAGCCGGCGGGTCACCTCGGTGCGGGCGGTCGTGGCCGACGCGGCGTTGGCGGGGAGGCTGATGGAGAAGGCGTCCACTATCCGGAGCAGTACCCATTCGCTCCGCCGGCAACCCGCTGAACGTCGGCAACCGACCCCGGGGAAAGCGTGCGCGCAAGTGTTCGGGCGCACCTGCGTTGCACACGCGCGGGGGTTTGCCGGGGTGCCCGCCTAGGTAGTCAGAAGGCGATGACCGATCTCCCCACACAGCGTGATTTCGAAGACTTCTCCGCCTGGACCGGGCGCGACGTGCTCGCGCCCGACGGCGAGCGCCTGGGCGCCGTCGAGCTGATCTTCCTCGACGAGGCCACCTCGGTGCCCGAGTGGGTGCTCGTGCGCCCCGACGAAGCGGATGCCGCCTCCTTCGTCCCGCTCGCGGGCGCGACCGTCGAGGAGGACGCGATCCGGGTCGAGCACGACCGCGAGCGCATCGCCGCCGCGCCGGCGCTCGAGGTCGAGGACACGCTGACCGTGACCGAGTGCCGCCGGCTCTACGACCATTACGGCCTCGCCTACTCGCAGGAGGAGTCCCCGACCGTCCTGCCCGAGGGCGCCGCGCCGGCGACCGAGGAGCGACCGCGCCTGCGCAAGTACGTCGGCTCGCCCGTGCCGTCCACGGAGACGGACGACACCGAGGCGCACACCGAGCTCGGCGACTCGACCACCGGCGACGCCGACAGCGCGGAGCTCAGCACCGCGGAGGCCAAGGTCGACATGCCCGAGACCAAGGGCACCGGCTCGGCCGAGCCCACCCCGGCCCCGATCGCGGCGTCGCCGCCGCGTGCCATCCCGCCCGAGGGTGGCTTTCAGGCCCAGCAGGCCGCCGAGGAGTCCGGTGGCCCGCTCGCGCTGCTCCGCAAGCGGCCGGCGCTCCCGATCACGCTCGCGGGCGGGATCGCCGCGCTGATCGGCGTCCTGTCCTGCGCAGGCGGCGCTAGCCCGCCAGGCAGGCGAGCGCGACGAGCACGTACTCGAGGAAGAACAGCTTCCACACGCGCATGTAGAAGCGCGTGAAGCCCGCCTGGTCGGCGGGGTCGACGCCGCGGGTCCACACCAGCAGCAGCGCCAGCGCGGCCAGTTGGCCGCCCGCCAGCACGACCGCCGACGCCGTGTCGATGAAGACCGGCCCGAGGATCGCCATCCCCAGGTAGCCGAGCACCAGCGCCGCGATCCCCGCATGCATGACCGCCCGGCCGCCGCGCCGCACGGTGAAGGTCATGATCCGGAAGCGGCGGTCGCCCTCGGCGTCGGGGACGTCCTTGAGGATCGCGATCGCGAACGAGAACGGGATCACCACGAGCGTCAGCGCCCACACCGGCGCCGGGATCGAGATCGTGTCCCCGAACGCGAGCGAGAAGTGCGCGTAGACGCCGAGGTTGACCACGATCGAGCGCACGCCGGAGATCGACAGCGAGGCGAGCGCGGGGAAGCGCTTGAGGCGCAGCGGCGGCGTCGAGTACGCGGTGCCGACCACGATGCCGACGAGCACGGCCACCGTCTCCTCCAGGCCCTGCGTGACCGCCAGCACGACGGCGAGGCCGGCGCACGCGGCCACGATCGTGCGCGCCTGCTCGTGGGTCATGTCGCCCGCCGCCAGCGGCAGGAACGGCTTGTTGACGCGGTCGATCTCGACGTCCTCGAGCTGGTTGACGCCGACGATGTAGACGTTGACGGCGAGGCCCGCGACCAGGGTCCAGAGCAGGTCCCAGAGCCCGCCCCCCAGGCTGAGCCCGGGCAGCGTGTCGACCGCGATCAGGTAGAGGCAGACGATGCTGACCGTCGTCCCGATGACGGTGTGCGGGCGCGAGAAGCGCCACAGCGCGACGAGCGGGCCGGCGGTGCGGCCGGGGACGGCGACCGCGACCCGGTTCACTTCGCGCCCCCGAAGCGGGCGCGCAGCGCGAGCGCGATCCCGACCGGCACGAACACGGCGCCCGCCAGCGAGCCGAGCACGAAGCGCCCGGCGAACCGGAGCCGCTCGCGCACGCCGCCCAGGGGCGCGCTCAGATCCTCTGTCTCACCGCCGAACGCGAGCGGCGACGGGCCCGCCACCGGCTTGCGGCCGCTCACCGCGACCGCGTAGCGGCTGCGGCGGTCGCGGTACCAGTCGGGCGCGACCGTGACCAGCGAGACGTCCTCGAAGCCCGCCTGCTCGAACCACTCGCGGTACTGGTCCTCGGTCGGGAACAGCATCCACAGCTCGGCGAGCGCGCGCAGGATGCGGTCGCCCGGCGGCACCGGGCCCACCACCAGCGCCACGCCGCCCGGCGCCAGCACGCGGTAGGCCTCGGCGATCCCGCGCTCGGGCGCCGGCCAGTACTCGATCGAGCCGGCGGAGACGTAGCGGTCGAAGTGATCGGTCGGCAGCGGCAGCGCCTCGGCGTCGCCGAGCACCTTCTCGACCCGCGCGAGCGCGGGCTTGCGCTCGGCGTGGCGGAGCTGGTGCGGGCTCTGGTCGAGCATCGTCACGCAGTCGGCGTCGACGCGCTCGACGATCCCTTCGGTCGTGAAGCCCGTACCTGCACCGGCGTCGAGGGTCTTCAGCCTCCGCTCGCCGAGCTGCGCCGCGTCCAGGGCCGCCGACCGCATGGCGGCGGTCCAGAACAGCGGATTGACCCAGCGGTCGTAGCCCGTCGAGAGGAACCGGTAGAACCAGTACGCCTCCTTCTTGTGCTGGATCAGCCGCATGCCCCGCCCGTCACCGTACCGAGCCGATGAACGCCTGGACGACTGGATTGCTCGTCCGGCCATCCGCACCCATCACCGCCGCTCCGCCGCGGCCGACCCCGTCGCGCTCTGGGACGCCGCGCGCGAGGTGCGCCTGTGCGACACGCGGACGCTGACGCGGCTCGTACGCTGGCGAATCCCGGGGGTGGCCGACGGCCAGACCTTCACCGAGCTCTTCTCCAACTACCCCTTCACGCTGCTCGACGAGGGCGACGTGTGGTCGGTTTCCGGACTCTGCGGTCAGATCTGGACCACGTCGCGCGACTACGCGCAACTCTCCGGCCCGGACGAGTTCCGCGAGTGGGACCAGCGCGGGACGGTGCGGGTGCTGTTCGCGCACTGGACCGAGCCGGGCGAGGACGGCCGCTCGACGCTGGTCAGCGAGGCGCGGGTCGAACCGGTCGACCCGACCGCGCGGATGCGGCTGCGCGCCCTCTGGACCGTGATCGGCCCGTTCGAGAAGCTGGTCGGCGCGGAGCCGCTGACCGTGGCGGCCCGCCGCGCCGAAGCGGCGGCGTAGGCTGACCCCGTGACCCGCGAGGACCTCGTCCGGCTGCGTCAGGCCCGCGACCTGATGGACCGCGAGTACGCGCAGCCGCTCGACGTCCCGGCGCTCGCGCGCCGCGCCCTGATGTCGCCAGGCCACTTCTCCCGCAGCTTCCGCGCCGCCTACGGGGAGACGCCCTACAGCTACCTGATGACGCGCCGGATCGAGCGGGCCAAGGCACTGCTGCGGCGGGGTGACCTGTCGGTGACCGAGGTCTGCTTCGAGGTCGGATGCTCGTCGCTGGGGTCGTTCAGCTCGCGCTTCAGCGAGCTGGTCGGCGAGAGCCCGAGCGCCTACCGGGCCCGCAGCCATGAGGACGGCGCCGCCATCCCCGCCTGCGTCGCCAAGGTCTACACGCGACCGGTCAGGAATGGAGAAGCCAAGCCGGTCCCCGGCCCCTAACGTGAGCCGCATGGACATCAAGCTCTCAACCTGCTTCATCGCCGTCGACGACTTCGACAAGGCGCTGGCCTTCTACCGCGACGTCCTCGGCCTCGAGGTGCGCAACGACGTCGGCTACGAAGGGATGCGCTGGGTGACCGTGGGGTCGCCGTCCCAGCCCGACGTGGAGATCGTGCTCGAGCCCGCCCTCGCGGACCCGAACGCCCTGCCCGCCGACCGGGAGGCCATGGACGAGCTCCTGGCCAAGGGCCTGCTGCGCGGGGTGATCTTCAGGACCGAGGACTGCGACGCCACCTTCGAGCAGATCCGCGCCGGCGGCGCCGAGGTGCTGCAGGAGCCGATCGACCAGCCCTACGGCGTGCGCGACTGCGCCTTCCGCGACCCCGCCGGCAACATGCTGCGCTTCAACCAGCCGAGCGCGCAGTAGCTCAGGCCCAGCGCTCCAGCCCCGCCAGCACGGACTCGCCCGCGAACACCGTCCGCCGCCCGCGCCGCAGCGTCACGCGCAGGCGGCCGGCCAGGTGGTGGTGCGAGCGGTCCTCGACCTCCCGGCGCCCGGGGACGGGCACCGGGAGGACGGCCGGCGGGCCCGCCGCCTCGCCCTCGAGCTCCAGCGCGTGGCGGGCCGAGCGCGCGCGGATCCGCCAGCTCGACTCCCCCACCGCCGCGGTCATGCGGGCGAACGGCGGCGCGAGCCGGAGCAGGCGGTCCTCGACGCGCAGGACGACGGAGGTCGGCGCGCCGCCCACGGGCCCGAGCGCGATCCGGCCGCCGGCGAAGGCGACGCAGGCGTCGGCGCCCGGAAAGGCCTGGGCCTGGCCCCACCACCAGTGCTCCGTGAACGCCGCGCCCCAGTTCTTCTCGGCGTACGCGGTGGCCCCGGAGAGCGAGACCGTCTGCTCGCCGAGCCGCGCCGACCCCTCGACGCGGGCGCCGAGCAGGTGCGGGTGCCAGTACTGCGGCAGGCCGGGGACGCTCTGGGCCGGGCCGATGCCGCCGAAGGCCCGGTGCGGCCAGGGCCGCGCGTCGCGCAGGGCGACGTCGAGCCGCGCGTCCGGGCCGAGGTCGACCTGCAACGCGTCGGCCGTTCCGCGCAGGACGCCGCCGGCCTCGATGCCGAGCGTGTGCGGGTCGGCGCGCGCCACCGGCACGAGCGCGGAGCGGACGAGGCCCTCCGGGTGGGCGGCGAGGGCGACCAGCGCCCAGCTGCCGGCGGCGTCGTGGGAGACGCCGCAGAGGACGATCACGACGCGGCCAGCAGGCGGGTCGGTGCAGGTGAAGCGCCAGTAGTACCCCTCGAAGCGCACCCCGTGGGCGCGGCGCGGATCGCCGAACGGGGGGTCTGCACCCGTCCTGCGGTAGGTCTCGAGGAGGGACACGGAGCGCCAGGCTATTCGCCCGGCGCTCCGCCCCAGGAGACGGTGCTACGCGGCGTCGACGACGGCGTCGGCGTCGACCTCGGCCGCGGTGGCCGAGCGCGAGGATGCGGACGAGCGCGCGAAGCCCCAGCTGGAGCGGGCGACGTCGACGACCTCGGCCTGGGACGTGAGGCCCCAGCTCGAGCGGGCGACGTCGGAGGAACCGGCGTCGGACGACGGGGCGACGGCGGCGGCGAAGCCGGCGGCGACGATGACGAGGCCGAGACCGACCTTCCAGCGGAGACGTTCAAGGATCGTGCTGATTGAGGGCATAGTGACGGCGACCTCCATGTCGCGTGCTTGGGCTCGGGATTGAGGAGTGAGCCGGCGGCTGGGCTACCTCCGAGTCGGAGGCCCCTGGCTTTGCGTCCCCGCCTCGCGGCGGGTTTGCCCTACGTCCTGCAGCTCTCACAAGGAGTATCGGCGGCCCGTTCGGCCGCCGTACCCCCCGTGGACATCCGTATTACTTGGTCCAGCTGGTCGACCAGCTGGAGCGGCTCCAGCTCGACCGGCTCCAGCTCGAGCGGGCCGGGTTGACCGTGTCCTTGAAGCCCTCGGCGGGCTGCTCGGCCGGAACCATGCTCCAGCTCGACCGGCTCCAGCTCGACCGCAGCAGGTCCGAGGCGTTGCTCCAGCTCGACCGGCTCCAGCTCGACCGCGTGTAGTCGATGCTCGCCGGTGGCCGGGTCGATGTACTCGTTCGGCGTCAGGTCGCGGTTCGCGAGCCGGCCGCCGTCACTGGCGAAGCGGCGCGCGGCGTCGACCATGCTGAGCTCGTCGATCGTCTCGGTCAGCGGGCGGTCGGAGTCCTTCAGGAGCGCCTTGATGCGGTCCGGCGTGAGGCTCGGCACGAGCTGGAACCCGATCGCGGCGGCGCCGGCGACCATCGGAGCGGCCATCGACGTACCACCCGCGCGGATGTACTCGCCGTCCTCGCTGATGCACGACCCGCACAGCTCGGTGTACTTGCTGTTGGGCGCGAGCGTCGAGACGATCTTGGCGCCCGGGGCGTAGATGTCGGGCTTCGCGAAGCCGTCCTGCGTCGTGCCGCGGCTCGACCAGCTGGCCGGCTCGTCGTCGCCGATCTCGTTGGTGCCCTGGTCGTCGACGGCGCCGACGGTGACGATGTAGGGGTCGTTGCCGGGCGCGAAGCGGACCTTCTCGTCGCCGGGGCCGCGGTTGCCGGCGGCGGCGACGACGAAGATGCCGTCGAACCACGCTGCCTCGACGGCGGCGTCGAGCGGGTCGGTCTTGTAGGACTCGGCGACCGTCGACTCGAGCGACAGGTTCATGACGCGGATGTTGTATTCCGCCTTGTGATCCATGGCGAACTGGATGCCGGCGATCACGTCGAGGACGCTGGTGTTGCCGTCGTCGTCGGAGACCTTGATCGAGACGAGGTTCGCGCGCGGGGCGACGCCCGAGAAGCGGCCCTTCTTGGAGTCGCCGACGTCGCGGCCCTCGGAGTCGCCGGCGATGATGCCCGCGACGTGCGTGCCGTGGCCGTAGCGGTCGGCGGCGGTGGTGGCGTCCGGGTTGACGACCGCCGAGCCGATGACGCGCGAGCGCTTGTCGGAGCTGGAGACGCGGAAGTCGGGCAGGTCGCCGGCGATGCCGGTGTCGATCACCGCGACGCCCACGCCGCGGCCGGTGCCGCCGTACCGGTTCCAGAGGTACGGCGCCTGGATCGACTGGTTGAAGCTGGTCGAGAGCTTCTCGCCGCGGGCGGAGGACTTGACCGCGCCGTTGAGCGAGACCGCGCGGACGCTCGGCTGCGCCGCGAGCTCGCGGGCGCCGGCGGCGGGCAGCTTGGCCACGACGGCGTTGATGATGTGGAGGTCGCGGGTGACGCGGCCGCCGAGGCGCTCGATGAGCGGCGTGGCGGCGGCGCGCTGGGTGCCCGGCGTCAGCTGGACGATCACCTCGACGCGCTTGCCGGGCTTGCTCACGGCGAGGTCGGCCAGGGCCGGCGTCAGCGAGGGCAGCGGGGCGGCGGCGACAGGAGCGGAGCCCGTGGCGGGCAGCTCAGCGCCGGAGCGCGCGATGGTGGCGGGGACGATGGCGGCGATCGCGAGCAGCGCGATGCCGATCATCCAGCGCATCCGGAAGACGATGTTCGGGGCGTGGGGCATAGGACGCGGCGACCTCCGTGTCGCTCAGGGCTCAGGTTGAGTCGAGCCGGCGGCTGGGCTGCCTCCGAGTCGGAGGCCCCTGGCTTTGCGTCCCCGCCTCACAGCGGGTTTGCCCTACGTACTGCAGCTCTCAGATCCGCTATCGACCCGGCGCAGCAGCGCCGAGAGGACCCCTGGACGGTCGTTCTACGCGGATCCGCTCCTCGATCGTGGCGGTCGAGAGCGGGGGCGAGAGATGGAAGCCCTGGCCGAGGTCGCAGCCCATCTCGCGCAGGACGTCGAGCTGGTCGGCGGACTCGATGCCCTCGGCGACGACCTCGAGGCCGAGCGTGCCGGCGAGCTCGATGATCATGCGCACGAACGAGCGCTCCTCGAGCCGCCCGGCGACCCCGTCGACGAACGGCTTGGCGATCTTGAGGATGTCGAGCGGGAACGAGCGCAGGTAGCTGAGCGAGGAGTAGCCGGTCCCGAAGTCGTCGAGCGCGAGGCGGACGCCGGTCTCGTGGAGCTCGCGCAGCGTCGCGCTCATCCCCACGTCGACGAGCACGCTCTCGGTGATCTCGAGCACGAGCTGCTCGGCCGGGATGTCGTGGCGCTCGAGCGCCTCGGTGACGCGCAGGAGGACGTCGACGTGCTGGAGCTCGACCGCCGACAGGTTCACGTGCATGCTCAGGTTCGGATGACGCGGCCGCGCGGCGGCAGGCCTCGTCGAGCACGAACTCGCCGATCGGCACGATCAGCCCGGTCTCCTCGGCCAGCGGGATGAACTCGCCCGGCGCGACGAGGCCGCGCTCCGGGTGGTTCCAGCGCACGAGCGCCTCGGCGGCGCTGACGTCGCCGTTGGCGAGGCTCACGATCGGCTGGTACTCGACGGCGAACTCGCCGCGGGCGACCGCCTGCTGGAGCTGCTCCTTGAGGCCGTGGCGGCGCAGGATCGCCGTGTGCATGCTGCGCTCGAAGCGGGCCCAGCGGCCCTTGCCGCGCTGCTTGGCGTCGTACATCGCGACGTCGGCGTCGCGGATCAGCTCGCCGGCGCGCATCGACTCGGGGCGGCTGGTGGCGATGCCCACGCTGGCGCCGACGCTGACCGCCTCGCCGCCGGCGGGCACGCGCTGGGCGAGCGCGGAGATGATGCGCTCGGCGACCACGACGACGTCCTCGGGCCCGTCGAGCCGGTCGAGCAGGACCGCGAACTCGTCGCCGCCGAAGCGCGCGACGGTGTCGGACGGGCGCACGCAGGTGCACAGCCGCTCCGCGACCGCGATCAGCAGCTGGTCGCCGACGGTGTGGCCGAGCGTGTCGTTGACGGTCTTGAAGTCGTCGATGTCCACGAACAGGACCGCGACCGAGGGATCGGGGCGCGCGAGCGCCTCCTCGACCCGGTCGATGAAGAGCGTGCGGTTGGCCAGCCCGGTGAGCGAGTCGTGGTAGGCCTGGTGCTCGAGCTGGCGCTGGAGCTCGCGCAGCTGCCAGACCGTCTGCTCGAGGCGGTCGTACTGGAGCGCGACCGAGGCGTTGGTGGCCAGCGTCTCGAACAGGCGCAGGTCGGCGTCGGAGAAGTCGCGCACGACGCCGGGGCGGTTGGCCAGCAGCATCGTGCCGACGACGCGTGTCTCGCCCGGGAGCATCGCGAGCATGCCGTGGCGGACGCCGCGCTCCTCGAGGTAGCGGCGCAGCCGCTCGCTGCCGGAGGCCGGGGTGACGCGGACCACGGGCCGGTCGTGGTCGACGAGCGCGCGCAGCTCGTCGGCGATCGCCGAGTCGACCGGCTGCATGACGTCGCGCGTGTCGCCGGGGCCGAGCGTGGTGCGCAGCGGGGCGTTGCCCTCGGCCGGGAACAGGACGATCTCGGCGATCTCGGCGCGGAAGGCCTCGACCGAGCGGGCGAGCAGCCCCTCGAGCGCGACGACGATCTCAGGCGAGCGGGAGAGCGTGCGGGTGGTCTCGTAGAGGAACTCGAGGCTCTCGTGGCGCTGGCGCTCGGTGGCGTAGGCGCGGTAGGCGAGGAAGACGGTGACGAGCGGGACGACGAGCAGCGGCAGCGCGCGCACGTCGTAGGCGACGATCACGGCGCCCGCGAGCCCGAGGCTCGCGTTCGTCGTGGTGACGGTGAGGTCCATGGCGAGCATGCGCCCGAGCGCCTTCGCCCCGATCAGGCCTTCTGAGAGGGAGATCGCGGCGCCGATGAGGACCACGGTGATGACCGCCGACGCCTGGGTCGCGAACAACGCGAAGATCCAGATCATCGGCCCGAAGCCCTCGACGGTCTCGGCCAGGGTCCGGAAGATGAGGATCGCCAGGCACGTGGTGAGCGTGAACTGGGCGATGTTGAAGACGAACTTGATCGCCGGCAGCTTGCGGTCGAACAGCAGCACCACGATGGGGCCGATCAGGCCGGCGATGACGAGATCCATCGGCGTCGCGAAGAGCAGTCCGAAGACGAGCGGCAGGTCCCCGAGCGAGAACGAGTGGGCGCTGCGGCGGAAGTGCAGGTGGACCACGCAGCGCTCGGCGGCGAGGAAGCCAAGGGCCAGCGCCCACCACGAGATGTGGACCCCGAGATCGAATTCGGGCAGGTCGTGGATCGGCCCCGCCAGCAGCGCAGCGCAGGCGAGCACGATTGCGACATTCAGCGCCCACACGCCTCCTGCGGCCGACAGGATGCGTGACGCGCCCTTCGGAACGGGCATGGGTGGCTCATCGGCGGCGCGAGCGCAAGCCTGAAGCGCTGGACGGATGGACGACGGAAATCAGCCCAGCAGGACCGACGGGCGCAGCAGCAGGTTGCCGGCGAAGCCGACGAAGCCGTCGAACAGCGAGTCCAGCTCGGAGTCGGGCATCCCGCGCATGATCCCGGCCCGCTTCCAGGCCTCGGCGCGCGCCCGCCGGATGCTCCACAGCGCCAGGAAGTCGTCGGTGGTGCCGAGCAGCGTGTCGACGCTCGCGATCAGGTCGTCGGACAGCGGGCCCTTGATGTCGGCCTCGACGGCCTCGAGGATCGCGTTGACCTTCTCGTAGTCGCGGAACTCGGGGCTGTCGCGGGAGGGCATCTGGTCGAACTCGTGCCAGGCCAGCACGAGCGCGTGCGCGAGGTCGTTGTTGATGTGGGCGTTCATGCCCGCGATCGCGAACTGGAGGGCGAGGATGCCCGCCTCGTCGCGGCGGTCGAACAGCGGCGCCCAGGCCTTGGAGACCCACGCCTGAGCCGCCGCCGCGTCGAAGGCCTGGAAGTAGAACTCGGCGAACAGGACGTCGAGGCGCGCGACGAACTCCGGGCTCTCGAAGCTCGGCAGCGCGTCGCGCACCGCCTTGGTGACCTGGAGGTACATGCCGTTGAAGCAGGCGACGCCGTCGGGGAGCGGGCGGCGGCCGCGGCGCGCGGCGGGGCTGCCGGCCTCGGGTGAGAAGAACCCGTCGAGCTTCTGCTCGATCGCGAGCAGGCGGTCCACGACCTCCTCGACCGTCCGGTTGGCGGGGACGAGGCTCACGCGCTCGGCGAGCTGCGGCATGGATTCGGGCCAGGTGGTCATGCGGGGACGTTAACGCGGTTGAGGCCCCGCATTCCATCGCGGGGCCCCCAACCAGCGGCAGGCTTCCTTGCCTCGGGTTCCGGGCTTGAGGAGGGGGATATGTCGCCCGGACGCTCCTATAGAGCGCCGAGCTCGGCCCGTGATACATCGGCTCGCGCGGCGACGCCGGCCATGCCGAGCTCGGCGGCCGCGGCGCCCGCCGCGGCGAGCAGCGCGAGCCCGTTCTCGCGCTCGCCCTGGGCCAGCAGGAGCTCGCCGAGGTCGCACTGCGTGCGGGCGACGAGGCCCGGGGCCTCGAGCTGCCTCGTGCCGGGCCAGCGCGGCCTCGAAGCTGCGCGCGCGCCTCGCTCGGGGCGGCCGGCGGTGGCGGCGAGCAGCCCGAGGAAGCGCCGGACCGAGCCCCAGCAGCCGCTGAAGCCGGTCTGCACGAGCCGGTCGGCGTGCGGCTCGAGCCGTGCGGAGAGCGACGCCGCGCCCGCCGCGTCGCCGAGCGCGGCGCACGCCTCGGCGAGGCAGATCAGCCCGGTGAGGCGGAAGAGGCTCCTCGGGCAGCGCGGCGAAGTCGTCGGCCGCGACCGCCTCGTAGGCGACCCGCGCGCGCTCGGGCTCGCCCGCCTCGACGAGGATGAACGGCAGCGTCGAGCGCCAGCTCACGCCGACCGGGCCGGGAAGCCGGGACAGCCGCTCGAGCGGGTCGACGAGCTCGGCGAGCCGGCCCTGCTCGCGCCGCACCGCGAACAGCTGCGTGAGGAAGAACGCGCGCGCCTCGGGCGCCCCGGCCGCCTCGGCGATCCGCAGCGACTCGCGCGCGATCCGCTCGGCCTCCTCGAACTGCCCGTTGAGATGGGCGGAGACGGCGCGCCAGGCGAGCGCCGCGTGCGAGTACAGCGGCTGGTGGAGCTCGTTGGCCAGCGCTCGCAGCCGCTCGTAGGCGTGCCCGGCCTGCTCGACCTCGCCGAGCTCCAGGAGGTCGTAGATGCGCCAGTGCAGCGCGAGCGCGACGAGCTCGCCCGCCTCGAGCCGCTCCGCGACCGCCAGCGCCTCGTCGATCACCGCGAGCCGCTCCTCGACGTGGTCGATGTCGAGCAGCGCGGCGTGGCGGCCCAGCAGCGCGGCGGCGAGCGCGCCCTCGTCGCCGGCGGCGCGCGCCATCGCCACCGCCTCGGCCCCCAGTTGCTGCGGGCGGTCGCCGGCGTGCGCGAGCGCCAGGTGCTCGGCGAGCCGCGCCAGCAGCCGCGCGCGCAGCGGCCCGCCGCTGTCGCCGAGCGCGGCGAGCGCCTCCTCGAGCCGCCCGACGTAGGCGGTGTCGCGCGCGGTCGGCATGTAGAGCCGCCCGCCGGCCCCGAGCACGGCGCGCGCCAGCGCCTCGGGCGCGGCGTGCGCGCGGGCCAGCTCGGCGGCCTCGTCGAAGGCGGCGCGCGCGCCCGGCTCGCTCGCCTGCCAGCGGACGTCGCCGAGGGCGATCAGGAGCTCAGCGCGCGCGAGCGGCTCGTCCGGACCGAGCGCGACGAGCGCCTGCTCGAGGTGCCACGCGCCCTCCTCGTAGGCGTGCGCGGCCACGGCCCGGCGGGCTGCCTCGGCCCCGTGGGCGACGGCTTTCTCGGCGCCGCCGACCTCGCGGGCGGCGAAGAAGTGGTGGGCGAGCTCGCCGGGCGGCGCGCCGGCGGCCTCGAGCGCCTCGCCCGCGCGCAGGTGCAACCGCGCCCGGCGCGAGGCGGCGGGGGCGTCGTAGAGCGTCTCGCGCACGAGCGCGTGCCCGAAGGCGAAGTGGTCGACCTGCGCCGCGTCCTCGATCACGACGCCCGCGCGCAGGGCCTCCTCGAGCGGCTCGAGCAGCTCCTCCCCCGGCCGGCCCGCCATCGCCGCGAGCGTGGTGAGCCGGAAGTCGCGGCCGAGCACGGCGGCGGCCGTGAGCGTCTCGACGGTCGCGGGCGCGAGCCGCGAGAGGCGGCGCGAGACGAGGTCCTTGACGCCCTCGGGCAGCCCCGGCGGCTCGTCGGGCGCCTCGGCCAGGCTGCGCAGCATCTCCTCGATGAAGAACGGGTTGCCGGCGGTGCGGTCCTGCAGCGTGCGGGCGAGCGTGGCGTCGCCGACGAGCGACGGCGGTCTCCGCCTCGCCGAGCCCCGAGAGCGCGACGCGCTGCACGACCTCCTCGCGGCTGAGGTCGGCGAGCAGGCCGGGCGCGCCGCCGGGGTCGGCCTCCGCGTCGCGCAGGGTCACGAGCACGAGCAGCGGCGCGCCGTGCAGGCGGCGGACGACGTGGCGCAGGAGCAGCAGCGTCGGCCGTCCCGCCCACTGGAGGTCCTCGATCACCAGCAGCAGCGGGCGCGCCGCCGCGGCCTGCCCGAGCAGCGCGGCGACGGCCTCGAACAGCCGGTAGCGGCGGTTCTCGCGCTCGGCGGGGAGCGGCGCGCCGGGCGGTCCGCCGAGCTCCGGCACCAGCGGCGCGAGGTCGGGCGCCGACGTGGCCCCGCCCGCGTGGGCCGCGTAGTGGCGCAGCGCCTCCACGAACGGCTGGTAGGGCACGACCGTCTCCTCGTCGATGCGCCCGTGCAGGACGGTCGCGCCGCCCGCGTGGGCGGCGGCGGCGAAGCGCGCCGCCAGCCGCGTCTTGCCCACGCCGGCCTCCCCGGCGAGCACGACGACGCCGCCCTTCGCGCTCCAGCGCTCGTCCAGCACGGCCAGCTCGGGCTCGCGGCCGACGAAGGGCCGCTCCTCCAGCCGCTCGAGCACGACCGGGAGCGGGACGGGCGCGCCCGCCGCGGGCGCCGGGGCGGTGGCCGGGGTCTGCCCGGGCGAGAGCAGGCGCTCGTTGAGCGCGGTGATCTGCGGCGCCGGCGTCGCCCCCAGCTCGTCGCGCAGCAGCACGCGCAGCTGGTCGTAGACGCGCAGCGCCTCGGCGACGTTGCCGCGCGCGGCGAGCGCCTCCATCAGCGCGCCGTAGGCGGACTCGCGGTAGGGCTCGCGCGCGATCAGGGTGCGCGCCGCGCGCTCGGCCGCCGGCAGCTCGCCCGCCCCGAGCCGCAGCGCCGCGCGCGCGAGCGTCTCCAGGGCGTCGGAGTGCAGCGTCTCGAGCTCCCCGCGGCGCTCCTCGACCCAGCGCCCGGTCAGCTCGGGCAGCAGCGGGCGCTCGAGCCGCTCCAGCGCCGCCCGCGCCCGCCCCGGCCGCAGCCTCGGGGTCGCCCGCGCCGAGCGCCGCCTCCGCCGCGGCCGCCGCCGCGCGCGCCTCCTCCACGTCGAGCGAGACGCCGGGCAGCGCGAGCCGCAGGCCGCCGCGGCCCTCGATCGCCTCGGGCCCGAGCGCGCGCCGCACGCGCGTGAGCAGCGCGGCGAGCCCGGCGTCGGGCGCGCCCGGCGGGCGGTCGTCCCAGACGACGTCGACCAGCTCGTCCCGGCGTACCTCGCGCTCGCGGTTGAGCGCCAGGCACGCGAACAGCAGCCGCCCCTGGCGGCCCGGCAGGTCTCCCTCGACCCGGCGCCCGTCGACCTCGACGGTGAGGGCGCCCAGGAGCTCGATACGAGTGGGCACGGGCTGCCGCCGAGCGTAACCGGCGGGCGCCCCGCTGCCCAGCCACGGTGCTCACGACACGCCGAACGCGCGCGCGGCGGCCTCCTCGCGCTCCTCGGCGGCGCGGTAGACGCTGTAGGCGCCGGCGCGGTCGGGCTTGTCGGCCTCGACCCAGGCGCGGTAGGCGTCCCGCGCCTCCTCGCGGGCGTGGATCCACGCCCGGCGCCTCGACTCGTAGGGCAGCAGGGCGGGGTTGAGCTGGAAGGAGATGAACATGCCCCTTAGAGCACGCGCGCGCCCCCGTGATACGTCACCCCAAGCCGGACCCAAGGCGGTCCCAAACGGCGGGGTGAAAGGTCCCGGCCATGACGAACCTCACGTCCCTGACCGACCGACAGGCCGCACGCCGCGGCGAGCGCGACACCGAGGCGCTCGTGGCGGCCGCGGCTGCCGGCGAGCCCCTGGCCTGGAACCAGCTCATCGACCGCTACGCCGTGCTGATCCGCTCCGTCTGCCGCGGCCATCGCCTCTGCGATGCCGACGCCGACGACGTCGCCCAGCTCACCTGGATGCGCGCCGTCGAGCACATCGGCCGGCTGCGCGACCCGCACCGCTTCGGCGCGTGGCTCGGCACGACCGCGCGGCACGAGTGCCTGGCGGTCCTGCGCGGGCGCAAGCGCGTGGTCCCGACGGAGGACGAGATGCAGCAGCCGCTGTTCGCCGACCACGCCGACGCGGACGAGACCGAGCTCGCCGCCGAGCGCCGCGACGCGGTGCGGCGCGCGCTGAGCACGCTGCCGCCCCGGCAGCAGACGCTCCTGCGCCTGCTGCACTCCGAGGCCGAGCCGAGCTACGAGGCGATCGGCTCCGCCCTCGACATGCCGGTGGGGAGCATCGGGCCGACCCGCGGCCGCGCGCTGGAGCGCCTGCGCAAGGAACTCCAGCACGCACCCCGTTCGGCCGCATAGGGTTGGCAGTCATGAGTACCGACGACCCGCTCGATGGCGTCGGCCTGTGCCTCTCAGGAGGCGGATACAGGGCGATGCTCTTCCACGTCGGGGTGGTCTGGCGCCTGCACGATGCCGGCTGGCTGGACCGCCTCGACCGCGTCTCGAGCGTGTCCGGTGGCTCGATCACCGCGGGCGCGCTCGCCCTCGCGTGGCCGCGCATCGCGGCCGACGGGCTCGAGGCTTCGTTCGTCGCGCCGGTGCGGGCGCTGGCCGGCCGGACCGTCGACCAGTCGTCGGTGATCATGGGCGCGCTGACCTCGGACACGATCTCCGAGCGCGTGGCCAAGGCCTACCGCGAGCACCTCTTCGGCGACGCGACGCTCCAGGACCTGCCCGACCACCCGCGCTTCGTCATCAACGCGACGAGCGTGCAGTCGGGCGCGCTGTTCCGCTTCTCCAAGCCGTACATGGCCGACTGGCGCGTCGGCCGGGTCGACCGGCCGCGGGTCGCGCTCGCCGACGCGGTCGCGGCCTCCTCGGCCTTCCCGCCCGTCCTCTCCCCCTTCGAGCTCGACCTGCGCGACGAGACCTGGGTCGACGAGGGCGGCAACGACCTCGGCCACGGCGAGTACCGCGAGCGCGCGGTGCTCACGGACGGCGGCGTCTACGACAACCTCGGCCTCGAGACGGCGTGGAAGGCGTGCCGCACGATCCTCGTCTCGGACGCCGGCGGGCAGATGAAGTCCGAGCCCGACCCCGACCACGACTGGGGCCGGCACCTGTTCCGCGTCCTCGGCGTGATCGACAACCAGGTGCGCTCGCTGCGCAAGCGCGAGTCCGTCGAGCGCGTTCAGGTCCGGCGAGCGCGCGGGCGCCTACTGGGGCATGCGCAGCGACATCGCGGACTTCGGCCTCGCCGACGCGCTGCCGGCCCCGCACGCCGCGACGCTCGCCCTCGCGATGGTCCCGACGCGGCTCGCGCGGCTCGACGGCGACGTCCAGGAGCGCCTCATCAACTGGGGCTACGCCGCCTGCGACGCCGGGCTGCGCGCGCACGTCGACAGCTCGCTGCCGGCGCCGGGCGGCTACCCCTATCCCGCCGTCGGGGTCGGCGCGTGAGGCTCGAGCTCAAGCAGCTGGCGCCGTGGGTCTTCGGCCAGGGCCAGCTGCGCCGCTACACGCAGGACTCGCCGGTCATGCCCGACGTCTGGATGGCCTACGGCGACGCCGAGCGCGACGAGCGCGTCGACCTCCTGCTCGAGCCGCATCGCGAGGCGGGCGCGGCCGCGCTGGCGCTCGCGCTGCAGCTCGACCCGATCACGGCGGCCCGGCCGGTCATGCAGCTCGCCTACAACCAGTCGCACGTCGCGGCCGAGCTGACCTTCGACGAGCTCGTGCGCGGCGTGCTGCCGATGTCGCACTGGTGGCGCGAGAACCTGTGGCCGCGCGGCACCGACGACGTGGCCGAGGTGCTGACCGAGCGGCGGCGCGAGATCGTCGCCGGGCTCGAGAACCCGATGCGCGAGCAGGGCCGGCGCGCGGTCGGCGACGAGCTGCCGGGCGCGCTGATCTGGTTCGTCGGCATCGTCGGGCGCATCGAGTGGGAGCACCGGCGCGACCCCGCGGACACGATCACCTCCGACGACGAGCCGCCGACCGGCCTCAGCTACGAGCTGATCGTCGCCACGGCGGCGGACCTGCTGGCCGGGCTCAAGCGCGACCCGGGCGTGCCGCCGTCCCTGTGGGCCGTCAACCGCAACCGGCCCGCGCGGCCCGCGGTCTGGCGCTCGCGCGTGACCGTCAAGGCCGACGCGGCGACGCGCCTGTTCAGCCTCTCCTGCCGCACGCTCACGCTGGGCGGTGCTCGACTCGGGCATCGACGCGACCCATCCCGCCTTCGCGCGCCGCTCGGGCGACGAGCCGCTGGCCGAGACCGGCGACGGCCTGCGCGCCGCCGGCGACTCGCGGATCAAGGCCACCTACGACTTCACGAAGCTGCGCGCGCTGCTGGCCAAGGAGGGCACGACGGAGGCCGAGGCGATGCGGGCCAAGTCGCTCGACGAGATCAACCAGCGCCTGCTCAGCGGCCGCGCGGTCGACTGGAGCCTGCTGCTGCCGCTCATCGAGGTGCCCAAGGACCCCTACGAGCCGCCCGCCCACGAGCACGGCACGCACGTCGCGGGCGTGCTGGCCGGCGACTGGCGCCAGGCCGACCCGCAGGGCGCCGGCGACCACGACGTGCAGGGCGTCTGCCCCGACATGGAGCTCTACGACCTGCGCGTGTTCGACGCCGACGGCGCCGGCGACGAGTTCGCGATCCTCGCCGCGCTGCAGTACGTCCGCTGGGTCAACGCCAACGCGTCCGCGCCCGTGATCCACGGCGTCAACCTCTCGCTCTCGCTCGACCACGAGGTCGGCGCCTACGCGTGCGGGCGCACGCCGGTGTGCGACGAGTGCGAGCGGCTGATCGGCAGCGGCACCGTCGTGGTCGCGGCGGCCGGCAACGAGGGGCGCGCCTACTACTCGATGGCCTCCGGCACGTCCGAGGGCTACCGCCAGATCTCGATCACCGACCCCGGCAACGCCGACGGCGTCATCACCGTCGGCGCCACCCACCGCCACCAGCCCCACACCTACGGCGTCTCCTACTTCTCCAGCCGCGGCCCGACCGGCGACGGCCGCCTCAAGCCCGACCTCGTCGCGCCGGGCGAGAAGATCACCGCGCCGGTGCCGAACCTCGGGCTCAAGAGCCTCGACGGCACCAGCATGGCCGCGCCCCACGTCTCCGGCGCGGCGGCGCTGCTGATGGCGCGCCACCCGGAGCTGATCGGCTCGCCGCGCGAGGTCAAGCGCGTGCTGTGCGCGACCGCGACCGATCTCGGGCGCGAGCGCTATTTCCAGGGCAGCGGGGTGGTCGACGCCCTGCGGGCGATCCAGGCGGTCTGAGGCGATGGTCTTCTCGCTCGAGGCGCTGCAGGCCTTCCAGGGCGACTCGCTGCTGCTCTACGCCGGCGACAAGCTCTGCCTGATCGACGGCGGCCCCGGCCAGACGTGGACGAAGAGCCTGCGCCCGCGGCTCGAGGAGCTGCGCGCGGCACGGGCTCCGGGCGGCGGGCCGCTGCGGATCGACCTCGCGATGGTCAGCCACATCGACGACGACCACATCAACGGCCTCACCGACTTCGGCGGCGCGATGGTCGAGCTGGACGAGGACAGCCAGCCCCTCCCCTACGAGGTCGGCGGCCTCTGGCACAACGCGTTCGACGACGTCCTCGGCAACAAGGCGAGCGAGCTGCCGGCCGCCCCGGGGCCGGTCGGTCGCGAGCGTCGGCCAGGGCCGCCTGCTGCGCGACCAGGCGATCCGGCTGGGATGGGCGCGCAACGAGCCCTTCGACGGGCTCGTGGTCGCGCCGCGGACGGTGCCGTTCGGCGACGCGAGCCTGACCGTGGTCGCCCCGGCCGCGCCGGCGCTGGCGGACCTCGACGCCAAGTGGGAGGACGTGCTGCGGAAGAAGGCGGAGAAGGGCCAGGTCGCCGAGTACGACGACCGCTCCGTGTTCAACCTCTCGAGCATCGTCGTGCTGGCCGAGGCGGACGGCAGGTCGATGCTGCTGTGCGGCGACGCGCGCGGCGACCACGTGCTGACGGGGCTGGAGTCGGCGGGGCGGCTGGCCGCGGGCGGCACGCTCGCGCTCGACATCCTCAAGCTGCCGCACCACGGCTCGATCCGCAACGTCGACACCGACTTCTTCGCGCGCCTGCCCGCCCGCCACTACGTCATCTCGGCCAACGGCCGCGACGGCAACCCGGAGTCGGCGACGCTCGAGGCGATCGCGGCCTCGCGCGCCGACGACGAGTTCACGATCCACCTGACCAACCACGCCGGCAAGGACGACCTCGCCGCGCGGCTCGACGCGTTCGTCGCGGCGCGCGACGCCGCCGGCCGCACCTACCTCGTCGAGTTCCGCGAGGAGGGGTCGCTCGGGCTGCGCATCGACCTGGGAGATCCCCCGTGAGCACGCTGGAGGAATTGCAGACACGCGCCACGGCGCTGCTGACCCGCACCGAGAGCACCGCGAGCGTCGAGGCGAAGGTCGCCTCGACCGAGGGACCGAGCCGGCGCTTCTCGCCGTTCATCCCGACCGAGCTCGACCGCGCCATCGCGCTGGCGGGCGAGCTCATGAAGGTCGCCGGGGAGCAGGACGTGGCCGCGGCGCTGGACGAGGCCGAGCGCCGCGCGCGCGTGGAGGACGTCCAGCTCGTCCGCCACGCGATCGAGCTGTTCATCGTCCACGACCCCGAGGCCGCGCGGCTGGCGATCCCGCCGATCCCGCCGCCGAGCGAGAAGCGCGCGGGCGCGCGGCTCGCCGGGGCGATCGGGCGCGAGTCGGCGCTCGACTGGTTCCGCGAGGACCCGCTCGGCAACGACCACCACCGCCACTGGCACATCGTCTACCCGGCGCGCGGGCGCCCGGGCCCCGGCGGCGTCCAGCTCCAGGACCGCCAGGGCGAGCTGTTCTTCTACATGCACCAGCAGATGCTCGCCCGCTACGACGCCGAGCGGCGCGCGCTCGGGTTCGGCCCGGTCGTGCCGTTCGCCGACTACCGCGAGCCGATCGGCGAGGGCTATGAGGACCGCCCGAGCGGCCAGGCGCTGCGCGACATCGACCGCCAGGACACCGGTCAGCTGCTCATCTCCGAGCTCGAGGAGCAGCGCGACCGGCTGCTCGCCGCGGTGCAGAGCGGGACGGCGGGGAACGGCCCGCTCACCTCGGAGCTGCTGGGCGCGCTCGAGGAGCCGACCGCCGGGACGCTGTGGCGCGACGTCTGGCACCACGGCTACGGGCACGTCATCACCGCCTTCGTGATGGCGCCGGACGGCGGCGGCGAGCCGGGCGACATCGGCGACACCTCGACCGCGATCCGCGACCCCTTCTTCTGGCGCTGGCACCGCCACATCGACGACGCCAACTTCGCGCTCCAGGAGCAGGCCGAGCCGTTCGCGTTCGACGACGCGCCGGACGTCACGCGTCAGCGGTGTCGACCTCGCCTTCGAGGCCGACCCCGGCACGCCCGTCGACGAGCTGCAGACGCTGGTGGCCAAGACCGACGGCCTCGAGCACGGCGACCACGAGCCGTTCCTGTGGCGCGTGCGCGCCGAGAACCCCGGCGCCGAGGCGCGCACGGTGACCGTGCGGATCTTCCTCGCCCCCGCCGAGGCCGCCGAGGACCGCCGGGCCTGGATCGAGATGGACAAGTTCGAGCACGTCCTCGCGCCGGGCGCGAACGCGATCGAGCGCCCCGGCCGCCTCGCCTCGCCCGTCCGCAAGCCGGCCGAACGGCCGCCCGTGCTCGTCCAGGGCCCGGCGCAGACGCCGCACGAGCAGTACTGCCGCTGCGGCTGGCCCTACCACCTGCTGATCCCGCGCGGCACGCCCGCGGGCATGCCGTTCCGGGTGCTCGTGATGCTCACCGACTGGGAGCTGGACAAGGTGTCGGGCGACGACCACTGCGGCTCGATGAGCTTCTGCGGCTCCCGCGACCGCTACCCCGACGCGCGCGAGATGGGCTACCCGTTCTCGCGGCCGCTGCCGGGCGGGATCGCCGCGACGCTGGAGGCGCTGCCGACCGTCTGCGCGCGCGACCTCACGATCCGCCACGACCCGCGCCCGCCGGCCTGATGGGCGCGCACGACGAGCTGCTGCGCCGCTTCACCCCGCGGCTGCGCTACGACTCCAACGAGCAGTACTTCGCCGACAGCCCGGCCCAGTGGACGGAGAACCCGGGCAACGAGCTGCGCCGCACGGGCGGCAAGCTGATCGCGCGCGCCCCCGACCTGACGCTCGGCTTCCTCGACCCGGAGACCTACCTCGACGGGCAGAAGGTCGAGAAGGGCGACTACATCGGCGACCCCAAGCGCGACTACCGCCGGCAGTACGTGAAGCTGCGCATGGCGCGGCCCGAGCTCAAGAACCGCGTCTACGGCCGCGCGGCCGAGGACGGCGACGGGCGCCTGTGGCTCCAGTACTGGCTCTGGTACTTCTACAACGACTACGCGCTCGCGCTCGGCTCCGGCCTCCACGAGGGCGACTGGGAGATGGTCCAGCTGCGCCTGCACGACGGCGAGCCCGACCTCGCCGTCTACGCCCAGCACACCCACGCCGAGAAGCGCCCGTGGCACGAGGTCAAGACGCTCGAGGGCCACCCGCTCGTGTTCGTCGCGCGCGGCTCGCACGCGTCCTACTTCGAGGCCGGCTTCCACACGACCGAGGCGTGGTACGACCTCGCCGACGGCAAGCGCAAGAGCCCCGACCTCGAGCTCGAGATCCTCGACGGCGACGGCCCGGGCTGGGCGCGCTGGACCGGCCGCTGGGGCGACACCCAGCCGCGCCTGCCCGGCGGCGTGCACCAGCCCAGCCCGACCGGCCCGGGCGCGAAGCGGCAGTGGGCCGACCCGGCCTCGATCCTCGACAGCGCGCGGGTCGCGGAGCGCCACGACCCCCCAGAAGGCCCGGAGATCGCGATCACGCGCGCGGGCGACTGGATGCGGATCGAGTTCGACTTCGAGCGCGCCGCGCAGCCGCCGCGCTCTCTCGTCGTCACCGTCAACTCCCGCGACGAGGACGGCGTGCCGCCGCGCACCTACACGTTCACGCTCGAGGACACGATCAGCGGAACGCTCAGGACACGTATCCCGACCGACCCGGCGAAGCACTACGACGTCTACACGAGCACCACCGCCGGCGACCCGCCGGTGCCGTCGGAGTCGACGTTGACCCTGTTGGACCCGGTCGGCGCCGGGCCGCCGAAGCCGCCGCTGGGGCAGCGGATCGCGCTCAGGTTCTCGCGGCTGCTGGCGTGGATCCGGGGGCATCTCCCCCAACGATTCCGCTGAGCGTCTCGCGCAGCGCCCGCAGCGCGGGGTTGCCGGCATCCGGGCGGGTGAGGAGGACCACCTGCGCGCGCTCGCCGGCGAGCGGCACGAAGGTCACGCCGTCGACCCGCAGGTTGCGCGACGACAGCGGCAGGCGGGTGACGCCGACCCCGGCCGCGACGAGCGCGAGCAGCGCCTGCGGCGTCGTCCCTCGCTGCACGACGCGCGGCCGGTAGCCGGCCGCGGCGAAGTCGGCGTCGTACTTGCGATGCCACGGCGGCCACGAGCTGCGCGGGGTGAGCACCCACGGCTCGCCCGCGAGATCGGCAAGCGTGAGCTCGCCTCGATCGCTCAGCCGATGGCCGGCGGGCAGCACGGCCGCGACGGGCTCGTCGGACACCGGCTCCGCGACGACATCGTCGACCAGGGGCGGACGGCTGAGGCCGGCGTCGAGGTGACCGTCGCGCACGCCGGCGACCAGCGCGGCGATCGCGAGGTCCTCGGTCTCCAGCGCGATCTCGGGGTGATGGGCGGCGAAGGCGCGGAGGATGGGCGGCATCAGGTCATGGGCGACGGTGGTGAGGAAGCCGACCCGCAGCACGCCGGTGGCGCCCTGGGTCGCGCGCCTGACCGCCTCGGTGGCCCGGTCGGCGTGGGAGAGCAGCGCGCGCGCCTCGCGCAGCAGCACCTCCCCGACCGCCGTCGGCGTCACCCCGCGGCTGCTGCGGGTGAGGAGCGGGGCGCCGAGCTGCGTCTCCAGCGTCCGCATCTGCTGCGACAGCGACTGCTGCGCGATGTGCACTCGCCCGGCGGCACGCGTGATGCTTCCCTCCTCGACGACGGCGACGAAGGAGCGCAGGTGGTTGAGCTCCACCGGCGACAGCCTACGCCTGTGACGACGCAGGCAATCGGTGTTTCCGATCGGCTCGTCGCGCTCCTACGGTCGAGGCATGAACTCCACCGACTCCCGCGTCTGGCTCATCACCGGCAGCTCCAGCGGCTTCGGCCGGCAGCTCGCCGAGGCCGCCCTGCAGGCCGGCGACCGCGTCGCCGCCACCGCGCGCCGCGCGGACAAGCTCGACGACCTCGTCGCCTCGGCCCCCGACCGCGCGCTCGCCCTGCCACTCGACGTCACCGACGCAGACCAGATCGACGCGGCCGTGGCCGCCACCAGATCCCACTTCGGGCGCCTCGACGTGCTCGTCAACAACGCCGGACACGGCTCGGTCGGCGCCGTCGAAGAGCTCGACGACGCCGAGCTGCGGGCGCTCATGGACACGATGTTCTTCGGCGCGGTCGCCATGACGCGCGCGGCCCTGCCGGGGATGCGCGAGCAGGGCGGCGGCACGATCGTCCAGATGAGCTCGATGGGCGGCCAGGTCACGATGCCCGGGTTCGGCGCCTACTGCGCCGCGAAGTTCGCGCTCGAGGCGATCTCCGAGTCGCTCGCCGCCGAGGCCGCCCCGTTCGGGATCCGCGTCCTGATCGTCGAGCCGGGCGCGTTCCGCACGTCGTTCGGCGGCGCCGGGATGCAGCGCTCGCGCGACAGCGGCGTCTACGCCGAGACCGTCGGGCCGACGCGCGAGGCCGTCGACGCCATGGACGGCTCCCAGCCGGGCGACCCCGCGAAGGCCGCCGCCGCGATCCTGCTCGCGGTCGGCTCGGAGACGCCGCCGCTGCGGCTCGCGCTCGGCGCCGACGCCGTCGACGCCATCGGCGAGGCGCTCGACCGGCGCCGTGCCGAGCTGGAGGCGTGGGAGGCGGTGAGCCGGGACACGGCGCTTCGCGGTGCGGAGCGGGGCGTAAGTCAACTGCGGCTGGTGAGGAGGAGGGGGGCGACGGCAGGTCGGTTCGCGAGTGCGCAGAGCATCCGCCACCCGCCGCGGCGGCTCACCCTTCTCCCACCCAGCCCGCCGTTGACGTTCGCCCCGCTCACCGCGGACGCTTGACCCGCAACACGCCCTCGTCGACAGCGGTCACCTCCAGCGTCCGGTCCGGCAGCACCAGCTTGTCCCCATCGACCGACCACGCCCCGCCGGCCGACGCCTCGGGCTTGTCCACAGGACCCGGCACGACACCCCCGTACGAGCCATCCGGATGCAATTCCAGCGCCTCGCGCCCGCGCGACCGCGGGAAGTCGTAGCCCGAGGCGTCCGAGCGGTAGACGAGCTCGTCGTCGGTGTCCTCCTCGTGGGAGTGGACCCAGCGGCCCTGGACCTGCTCCGGATCGATCATGCTCCCACCAGCTTCTTGCGCGGCCCCGCCAGCGTCGCGTTCATGCGGGCGGCCTGGCCGTCGGTGAACATGAACATCGCGGCGTCGTCGACGTAGTCCATGTAGTTCATGAACATGTCGCCGTTGGGGCCGTTGTTGCAGGTGATGTGCGGCCACTCCGGCTTGCCGTAGTTGGGCGCGGTCGCGCGCGGGGTGTCGGACACCTGGTCGGAGCCCGAGCAGTCGTTGGTGTCGCCCCAGATGTGGCGGAGGTTGAGCCAGTGGCCGACCTCGTGGGTCGCGGTGCGGCCGAGGTTGAACGGCGCGGCGGCGGCGCCCGTGGTGCCGAAGGCGGTGTAGAGGATCACCACGCCGTCGGTCCGCGCCGGGCCGCCGGGGAACTGCGCGTAGCCGAGCAGGCCGTCGCCGAGGTTGCAGACCCAGACGTTGAGGTAGCGGTCGGTCGCCCACGGGGGCGTGCCGCCGCCGGACTTCTTCTTCACCGAGTCGCCGGTGCCGAAGGAGTCGCGCGTCGTCTCCACGCGGTTGATGCCGGTGGTGGGCTTGCCCTTCGGGTCCTTGGTCGCCAGCGCGAACTGGATGTTCGGGTCGGCGGTGAGGCTCGTCCACGGGGCCGGGACGTTCTCGCGGTCGGGGTTGGCCCCGCGGTAGTCCGCGTTGAGGACCGCGATCTGGCTCTCGATCTGCTCGTCGGAGATGTTCTCCTCGTCGGTCTTGTAGACCACGTGCACCACGACCTGGATCGTGACGAGCTTGCGCCACACGCGCTGGGCCACGCCCTTCTCGATCGCGCGCCGGCACTCGTCCTCGATGCGCGCCTGCTTGCCACGCAGCCTCGGGTCCAGCTCGTAGAGCCGCTCGTTGACCTGCTGGGACCCGCATTGGCGGTGCTTGGGTGGGGCCATGGGTGGTGCCGCTCCTCTCAGGTGGGGATGGGGTTGCGACCCCGGTGAAACGGTCCGCAAGGACCGGTACCGTCGATCGGACCGAGATGAAGCGCGTGTTCGTCGTCTCCGAGGTCCGGCTCTACCGGGAAGGTCTCGCCCGCCTGCTGCGGCGCGACCAGCGGCTCGAGGTCGTGGGCGGGGCCGACGACGTGCCCGACGCGCTCGAGCACCTCGCCGGCCTCGAGGACGCGCCCGACGCCGTGCTGCTCGACGTCCCGGCGCCCGCCGGCCTCGAGGGCCTGGCTCTGCTCGGCGCCGCGGTGCCGACGGCGCGCATCATCGTCCTCAACGTCTCCGACCGCGACGAGCAGGCCCTGATCGCCTGGGCCGAGGCCGGCGTCGGCGGGCTGCTGGCGCGCGACGTCGACCTCGACGAGGTCGCGCAGGCGGTGCAGACGACCGCGAGCGGTGGCACGGTGTGCTCGCCGAAGCTCGCCGCCCTGCTGCTCCAGCGCCTGGCCCGCTCGGCGGAGGACCGGCCGGTCACCTCGCCGCTGACCTCGCGCGAGCGCGAGATCGCGGAGCTGCTGGAGCAGGGCCTGTCCAACAAGGAGATCGCCGCCCGCCTGCAGATCGAGCTGGCGACGGTCAAGAACCACGTCCACAGCATCCTCACCAAACTCAAGGCCAGCCGGCGGGGTCAGGCGGCGGCGATGCTGCGCGACGAGCACTAGCGCCGATTCTCTCCGCGCGCGATGCGCGCTGTGAATGGATCGCAGGATCTATGCGGGCATGGATCGACCGATCCATTGCTCCGCCTGTCGCGGCTGCAAGACAATCGTGCCCATGGCCTCCAGCACTCAGGAACGGTTCCGCAGGGAGACGCTGCCGCTGTCGCCGCCCGCGCGGACCGACTCCGGCTCGCCGCTCGTGGTCTACGTCCCGCCGCCCGCGCCGGTCGCGCTCACCGACCTGCTCGAGAGCTTCCGCTCGGCGCTGCAGGTCGCCGACAAGCTGCCGGCCGTCCTGACCGTCCGGGCGGGTGACGGGCGGCTCACGCGGCACATCCAGGTCCCGCGCCTGCGGCTGTTCCTGCGCTACTTCCTCAACGGGCACATCTCCCGCCGGCTCGCGCACCTCAAGCGCGCGTTCCACGCCGACGCCGCCCTCGGCATCGACCGCGCGGGCGAGCTGAACGCGATCGACCACTTCGAGCAGGCCGTGCCGACGCGTGCCCGTGCGCCGCATCTTCGTGTGGTTCGCGGTCTCCGTCGTCTTCAGCGCGATCGCGATCTCGAACGTCGCCACGGCGCTCGCGCCGGCGCCGCTGACGCGGGCCTCCGACGCGCTGCGCGGCTCGATCGAGAGCATCATCTCGGTCGACACCAACGGGCTGATCGAGGCGACCGAGAAGTTCGACGTGGCGAGCGGCCTCGCCGCGGTGATCGTGATCAGCCTCGCGCTCTACGTCATCAGCGCGCTGCCGATCACCTCGTTCCGGCTCAAGCGGATGCTGCTCAACCTCACGCCCACCGACGAGGCGAAGCTCGAGGACACGACGGCGATGTACCACGTCTCCCGCTCGCGGGGCGTCTACCGGGACGAGCTCGCCGCGTTCGGGTCGCTCGGGGTGCCGGCGCCGCGCGAGATCCCGTTCGACCTGATCGCCCAGGGCACGCTGATGGTGCTGCCGCTGCTGCTGGGCGTCTCCTTCTCCGTCGCCAACGTCGAGCAGATCCTGTTCGCGGACGGCACCACGTCGACGGCGGTCGCCAACCTCGCCGCGCTGGCCTGGCTGTTCCTCGTCCTCCCGCTCGGCCGCATGGCCCACCTGGTCGGCATCTGGCGCGCGCGCGTCGACGACGCCTCCGGCGCCGACCCGCCGCAGCGCTTCACGCGCGCCGAGCTCGGCCGCCCGAGCCCCCGCCTCGGCGCGTTCCTGTTCGACTCGTTCCTGGGCGTCTGCGCCTCGATGGCGCTGTGGCCGCTGGCGACGCTGGCGACGTCCAGCGACCTCGAGTTCACCCTCTGGTGGTTCGCCGCGATGCCGCTGGCGTTCGGCGCCGTGACGATCCCGTTCATGCTGCGCAAGGGCAAGCGCCACGGCCAGACGCTCGGCAAGCAGCTGTTCCGCCTGCGCGTCGTCAGCGACGACCACGGCGAGGTGAGCACGGGCCGCGCGACCGCGCGCGAGCTGCTCGTGAAGGCGCCGTTCTGGACCGGGTCGATCTCGCTGCTGTTCCTGCCCGCGATCGTCAACTGCGTCTGGTCGGTCGTCGATCCCGAGCGCCGCGGGATCCAGGACCGCGCCACCGGCACCCGCGTCGTGCGCGTCCCCCGCGGCCAGTGAGCGAGGCGACCGCCCCGGCGCTCGTCGCCGACCTGCACGTCCACTACCCGATGCACGTGCTGTCGGGCGACCGCGACGTCACGCTCGGGCGGATGGTGCGCGTGCGCCGCCGCGAGGGCGCGGGCAACAAGGCCCGCGGCGCGATCCTGTGGGTCGCGAGCCGGCTGCTGAACTACCGCAGCTGGGACGCGGGGCCGCGGGTGACCGCCGACTTCCTCGCCGCCGGCGGCGTGCGCGTGGGGCTGTCGGTCCTCTACTCGCCGTTCGACGAGATGGACCTCGACGAGCCCTACGGCGCCCTCCCCGAGCCGGAGTACTTCGAGCGCTTGATCGAGCAGCTCGAGCAGGTCGAGGCGGAGATCGGCGGGCACGCCGGGGCGCGGGTCGTCCACGACGAGGCCGAGCTCGACCAGGCCCTCGCCGATGGCGTCGTCGGGCTGGTCCACTGCGTCGAGGGCGGCTTCCACCTCGGCCCCACCCCGGCCGACGTCGACGCGAACGTCACCGCATTGGCCGCCCGCGGCGTCGCCTACGTGACGCTCGCCCACCTGTTCTGGCGCCGCGTCGCCGCCAACGCGCCGGCCCTCCCGTTCCTGCCCGACGCCGTCTACAACACCCTGTTCCCCCAGAAGGCGGGCGCGGGCCTGACCGAGCTGGGCGAGGCGGCGGTGCGCGCGATGTACCGCGAGGGCATGCTGATCGACGTCTCGCACATGCGCGGCGACGCGCTGGTGGAGACGTTCGAGCTGCTCGACGCGCTCGACCGCGAGAGCGGGGCCGGCGCCGCCGAGCACCCCGTCATCGCCTCGCACTCGGGCTACCGCTTCGGCAAGCAGAAGTACAACCTCGACGACGACGCGGTGCGGCGCGTCGCCGCCCGCGGCGGGGTGATCGGGCTGATCCTCGCCCAGCACCAGCTCAACGACGGCGTCGTCAAGAAGACGAAGACGTTCGAGGAGTCCTTCGAGGTGATCGCGCGCCACGCCGACCGCCTGCGCGAGGTGACCGGCTCGCACGAGCACACCGCGATCGGCTCGGACTTCGACGGCTTCATCAAGCCGACCATGGGCGGGCTCGAGCGGGCCGACGACCTCGCCCGGCTGCCGGCCGCGCTCAGCGACCGCTACGGCCCCGCCGACGCCGAGCGGATCCTCTCCGGCAACGTCCTACGGGTGCTGCGGCAGGCCCTGTAGGCCCGGCGGCGGGCGCCCGAGGATCCACAGCGCCGGGAGGACCACGAGCACCGTCCCGCCGATCGCCAGCGCGGCGACGCCGATCGCCGTCAGCGCGAGCCCGCCGAGCAGCGCGAGCCCGGCCCCGGTGAGCCCGGCCAAGAGGTCGTTGAAGCCGAGCAGCTTGCCGCGCTCGGCGGCGGTGGCGCAGTCGGCGAGCTGGGCCGTCGCCGCCACGAAGGAGAGGTTCCAGCCGATACCCAGGCCGAAGAGGACGATCGCGGTCGGCGTCACCTCCTCGACCCACAGCAGGCTGCTGACCGAGACGCCCATGATCAGCAGCCCGCCGGCCAGGGCGCGGGTGCGGCCGATGGTGTCGACCACGCGGCCGATCACGAGCACGAGCGCGTACATGCCGACCACGTGGGCGCCGATGATCGGGAACACGTTGTCGCCCGGGTGGTGCTGGTGGTCGACCACGATCGCGCCCGTCAGCGTCATCACGGCCACCATCACGGCGAACGACGCCTGGCCCGCCAGCAGCGCCGGGATCACGCCCGGGCGGCGCACGATCTCCCGCAGCGGCGCCGCGGGCGCCAGCGCGCCCTCCGCGTCGGTGCGCAGCAGCTCGGCGATCCGCATCGGGTCGGGCCGGACGGCGAGCACGAGCACGAGCCCGGCGAGCATGAAGCCGCCGGCGGCCGCCCACAGCCCGGCCAGCGCGTCGCCGTCGAGCTCGCGCCCGGCCAGCAGCGGGCTGAAGACGAACGGGCCGAGCACCGCGCCGAAGACCGCGCCGAACAGCACGAGCGCGATGCCGTGGGCGCGCCGCTCGGGCGGGTACATGTCGCCGGCCGCCGTGCGCGCCAGCAGCGCGGTCCCGCTCGCCGTGCCGACCAGCACGAGCCCGCCCAGCACGGCGATCGCCGAGGGCAGCGCGCTGCCGAGCGCCGCCAGCGCGCAGCCGCCGACGCCGATGGAGTAGCCGGCGGCCAGCACCGGCACGCGGCCGAAGCGGTCCATCGCGCGCCCGGCCGGCAGCGCGGCGAGCGCGCCCGACGCGAGCACGATCGCGGGCCCGAGCCCGAGCAGGCCCTTGACGCCCACGACGGCCACCAGCGTCAGCGACGCGACGGCGGCCGACAGCTGGAGCATCCCCGAGTTGGCCGCCAGCGCCGCCGCCAGCAGCGCGGTGTTGCGGCGGATCGGGAGGTCGGCGGCGGTGGTCACGACGCGCAACGGTACCCGCGGTCCTGGGAACATCGCGTTCGTGGTCACCTCCCCACCCGCGCGCGGGCTGCGCCCGATCGACCCCACGCCCTTCCGCCTGCGCCTCGAGCGCACGGCGCCCCGCGACGCCGAGCCCGTCGGGCTCGAGGCGGTCCTCGCCGACCTCGACCGCCGGATCCGCCCGTTCGGCTCCGGCTTCGGAGCGCCGTGGGCCGCGCGCCGCGCCCACGGGCTGCGCGGCGGCTTCCGCTGGGACGGCAAGGACAGCCGGACGAAGGCGTGGTACCCGCAGGGCATCGCCGCCTCGGCGGACGGCGGCGTCGTGCTCGTCTCCTGGTACCACAAGGCCTCGGGCGCCGCGCGCGTGTCGTTCGCCGACCTGAAGGCCGGCGGCTACCGCCACGTCCCGCTCATCACCGCCGCGGGCAAGGCCGTCCGCACCCACGCGGGCGGGCTGGCCTGGCGCGAGGACCTGCTCTACGTGACCGAGACGAAGAAGGGCCTGCGCGTGTTCGACCTCGGCGGCCTCGAGCGCACGAACGCGCCCGGCGACGAGCGCTACGTGCTCCCCGAGGTCGCCCGCTACCGCCCGGACGGCGAGGCCCTGCGCTTCTCCTTCACCTCGGTCGACGAGGCGGGCGACTCGCTGATGGTCGGCGAGTACACCGACCAGCAGCCGGGCGCGCGGCTCGTGCGCTGGCCGTTCGCCGCGGGCGGGCTGCTGGCGCAGGAGAGCGCCTCGGGCGCGTGGGTGACCGCGCACTCGAACCTCCAGGGCGCGGTCGCGCTCGGCGACCGGATGCTGCTGGCCGAGAGCCGCGGCAAGCGCCTGCCGGGCCGGCTCTACATCAGCCCGTACGAGGAGAGCGCCGAGCAGCGGGGCTGGGCCGTCGGCGGCGAGGACCTCGCGGTGGCCGGCGGGGAGATCTTCTCGCTGTCCGAGCACCCCGACTTCCCGCGGCCGCTGCCGCGCCGGCGCACGGTGTTCAGGTACCGCCGCTGACGGCGAAGCGCCCGCCGGCTCGGCGAGCCCGAACGGTCAGCCGCAGCGTGCGCCGGCCGCAATCCACGTAGCGCAGCGAGGCACGGCCGCGGGCGAGCACGCGCAGGCCGTCCGACAGCGTCAGACGGAGCCCCGGCGATCCCGTGACCGCGACCCGGACCGTCCCGTCGAGCGGGACCCGCAGCGGCATGGAGCGCACCGGCCGGCGGGCCGTCAGGCGCCCGGCGAAGCGGCGCTCGCGCGGGCCGGTCCACGGATGGCGGACGTCGGCGAGGATGGCACGGCGGGCGGCAAGGTCGGGGAAGAGCGCCGGATGGACGATCCAGAGGTGCGCCCCGCCCCCCGATGTGACCCGGTAGGCCTCGGCGAATCCCTCGGCCGCCGAGGCCTCGTAGCGCGCCCCGCTGTCGGAGAGCTCTCCGGAGCGGAGCCGGGCACAGATCCGCTCGTGGGTGAACCAGCGCTTCGTGCCGTGCCACGGCGCGAACGGCGCGTTGTCCCGCTGTGCAGCGAGGTGGTGGCCGTACTCGTGGCGCGCGATGTCGGCGGCGTAGCTGTCGTCGGGCCCGGCGGTGCCCGGGATCACCATCTGGCGGACCAGGCTTCGGTAGCAGCCGTCCGCACCAATCCCGCAGCGGCGGCGACCTCGTCCGGCGGCGCGAGGATGACCGTCAGCGAGTCGAGTTCCGGGCCGTGCGGCAGGGTGGTGAAGAACTGCTGCCAGGCAGCGTCGCGCGCCTCCAACGCCGGCAGCCCCGCGGACGCGATGACCCGCGGGGCCGCGGCCGCGGCGGACGCGCGATGACGGTGGCCAACAGCGCCGCCGTCACCGCCCGCCGCGACCGGGCGCTCATCCCGTCGTCGCCTTCCAGGTCACGCCGCCGGTGTCGCAGGACGCGGTCGTCGCGCCCGCGGCGTCCGCCTCCGTGACCGCCACACGCAGCGTGCCGCGCGCGGCGCGGCGCCCCAGGCGGCCGCCAGGGAGTAGTCGAACTTCCGCGTCGCGCCCTCCGCGAGCTTGTAGCTCTCGTTCCACTTGTCGCCGAACCGACCGGTCGAGGCAGCGGTGAAGTTGCGCAGCGTCTCGCTGAAGCGGGCGTACCCGTCCGGCGTGCACGTGCCGTGCCAGCTGACGAGCAGGTCGGTCACGCGCTTGCGCTTCACGTCGACCTTCGCCACCACCGGCTCCTCCTGCGAGGTCTTGCCGGCAAAGACGCGGCCCGGCGCCCGAGTGGCCTTCCAGCGCAGGGTGCCTGTGCGGCACGTCGTCTGGACGTTGCCGGTGGCGTTCTCGGTCACCGTGACCTCGGCCGACAGCGTTCCCGACGCCGATTTCGGCCGGAGCCGCCCCGTGAGGTCGACCTTGACGCCCGCGGACGCGTCGCCCAGATCGCTGCCGAGCAGCTGCGTGCCCGAGAAGCGGCCCTTGCGATTGCGCGCCATCAGCAGGTCGGTCACCGCCGGCGCGAAGCCGGGCGACGCGGACGAGGGCCGGACCTCCGTGGACAGGGGGAAGGAGCTGCCGTCGCCACACCTGGCGGTCCAGGCGATGACGGCGGAGGAGAGCTTCTTGCCTGCCTTGTCGGCCTTGATCACGATGGCCTCGCGCGCAGACGTGCTGCCACCGAACACCGTGTCCGCCGCGGATGCGGCGGGCGCGGCTCCCAACGTCATGCCGACCGCGGCGGCGCCGCTCGCAAGCACGTGTGTCCTTCGCATTCTGGTCCCCCTCCGTCGTGGGATGAGCGTGAGCCGACGCTAGGCGCGGCCCGGGGTGCGCACATCGGGCGATCGCTCGATCCACGCACGCCGGGGCGCCCGATCTTCAGGTCCAGCCCGCCCTAGGCGTGCGTCTGGACCGCGTGGGTCTGGGCCGTCCCGGCGCCCTGCTCGAGCTGGCCGGGGGCGACGCGACGCCGGCGGCGAGCACCAGGGCGACGAGCAGGCCGGCGATACGGCGGTCGATGAGACCGGTGGACATGGGTCCCTCCTGTATTCGGAAGCGCGCATAGGCAGCCGGGTACGGCTCCGCGAGCGACTCCCATCGCTCCGCGGCCCGCTGCCACGCGTCCGGATCGGGGGCGGCCTCCGCGCCGCTCAGCTCCGCGCCGCCGAGTGCCCCGTTGGCGAGCGCGTCGGCGCGTGCGCCGTCGCCGCGCCAGCGCGCGAGCGTGGTCTCGAGATCCGCGACCAGGCCGCGCGCGCGCCGGAGCGCGTCGCGAGGTCGTCCCCACGGCGCAGCCCGCGCGCCCGCTCAGCCAGGTCCGCCTCCGCGCAGACTCCTAGTGCGTACAGTACCGCCGTGTAGAGCGGATCGCTCTCGTCGCCGATCTCAGCCAGCGCCTGCTCGACGTGTAGCCTAGCCTCCTCTCTCTCTCCCTCCGCGAGGCAGAGCGTCTCCCAGTCGCCACGCAGTGTCGTGACGAACTCGTTCCTCTACCCCTCGCCGTCCAGCTCTAGCGCCCGCTCCAGGTCCGTACTTGCCGCTCCTTTCTCCCCACGGTTTTCTCTCTCCATCTAGCCGTCTCGAGCGGCAGTCCCCAACTGCCGGCTAGGAGACGGCGAGGACCTTCAGCTTGCGCTCACCGCGGGGCGCGGGCACGACCGCGGTGTCGCCGACCTTCAGGCCGCTCAGCGCCGCCGCCACCGGCGACTCCGCCGACAGCTTCCCTTCGGCCGCCGATGCCTCGTGGACCGCGACGAGCGTGTAGGTCATGCGCTTGCCGGTGGCCTCGTCCTCGACCTCGACGGTCGAGCCGAAGCCGACGACGTCGCCGCCCGCCACCTCGACCACGCGCGCGTCCATCAGCCGGTGGCGCATCTGGATGATCTTCGTCTCGAGCCGGGCCTGGGCGTTCTTGGCCTCGTGGTACTCGGCGTTCTCCTTGAGGTCGCCGAAGCCGCGCGCGGTCTTGATCTCCTCGGCGATCGCGGCGCGGGCAGGGCCTTCGAGCTCCGCCAGCGCGAGGCGCAGCGCCTCGTGGTCGGCGGCCGTCATCTGGTTGTCGAGATTGTCCACAGAGAAGAACCTAGCGACCTCGATCCGCTACAACCGCCGGATGCCGAACGGAATCGACACAGCGGACGCGATCGTCGTCGGAGCGGGGCTCGCGGGGCTGGTCGCCGCGGCAGAGCTCGCGGACGCCGGCCGCAGGGTCATCGTCGTCGACCAGGAGCCGGAGGCGTCGCTCGGCGGCCAGGCGTTCTGGTCGCTGGGCGGGCTGATGCTCGTCGACAGCCCCGAGCAGCGGCGCCTGCGCATCAAGGACTCGCGCGAGCTCGCGTGGCAGGACTGGCTCGGGACGGCCGGCTTCGACCGCCCGGAGGACGAGTGGCCGCGCCGGTGGGCCGAGGCCTACGTCGACTTCACCGCCGGCGAGAAGCGCGCGTGGCTGGCCGCGCAGGGCGTCAAGTTCATGCCCAACGTCGCCTGGGCCGAGCGCGGCGGCTACCTCGCCACCGGCCACGGCAACTCCGTCCCGCGCTTCCACATCACCTGGGGCACCGGCCCCGGCGTGCTCGAGCCGTTCATCCGGCGCGTGCGCGAGGCGCAGCAGCGCGGGCGCGTCGAGCTGCGCTTCCGCCACAAGGTCGACGCGCTGACGCTCGGCGACGGCGTCGTGACCGGCGTCCGCGGCGAGCGACTCGAGGCCAGCAGCGTGCAGCGCGGGCAGAAGAGCTCGCGCACCGCCGTCGGCGAGTTCGCGCTCGAGGCGCCGGTCGTCATCGTCACCTCGGGCGGGATCGGCGGCAACCACGACCTCGTGCGCGCCAACTGGCCGCAGCGGCTCGGCACGCCGCCGCAGGACATGATCTCCGGCGTCCCCGACCACGTTGACGGGCGCATGCTCGTGATCTCGCAGGACGCCGGCGGCAACGTGATCAACGAGGACCGGATGTGGCACTACCCCGAGGGCGTCCACAACTGGGACCCGATCTGGACCCGCCACGGGATCCGCATCATCCCCGGGCCCTCCTCGCTGTGGCTCGACGCCACCGGTAGGCGGCTGCCGCCGCCGCTGTTCCCCGGCTTCGACACGCTCGGCACGCTCGCGCACATCATGGGCACCGGGCACCACCACACCTGGTTCGTGCTGACGCAGAAGATCATCGAGAAGGAGTTCGCGCTGTCGGGCTCCGAGCAGAACCCGGACATCACCGGCCGCGACATCAAGCAGCTGCTCAAGAGCCGGCTCGGCGCCGGCGCACCGGCGCCGGTCGAGGCGTTCAAGCGCCACGGCGCCGACTTCGTCGTCGAGCGCGACCTGCAGGCGCTGGTGCGCGGCATGAACGCGCTCACCGCCGCGCCGCTGATCGACCACGACGCGCTCGAGCGCGAGATCGTGGCGCGCGACCGCGAGGTCGCGAACCCGTACACGAAGGACCTCCAGGTGACCGCGATCCACGGCGCGCGCCGCTTCATCGCCGACCGCATCACCCGCGTCGCCGCGCCCCACCGCATCCTCGACCCCGAGGCCGGCCCGCTGATCGCCGTCAGGCTCTCGATCCTCACCCGCAAGACGCTCGGCGGCCTCCAGACCGACCTCTCCAGCCGCGTGCTGACCGCGTCCGGCGAGCCGCTGCCCGGCCTCTACGCGGCGGGCGAGGTCGCGGGCTTCGGCGGCGGCGGCGTGCACGGCTACCGCGCGCTGGAGGGCACCTTCCTCGGTGGCTGCCTGTTCTCGGGCCGGACCGCCGGGCGCGCGGCCGCGGCGGCGCTGGCCTAGCGGCGCCGCTCAGCGGGCAGCTTGGGGGGCATGGTCGCCCTCGAGATGCTCGCCGCCTTCGTGCTGATCGTCGGCGGGGCGATCGGCTTCACGAACGCGGTCGAGTGGCTCGGCCAGCGGCTCAACCTCGGCGCGGGCGCGGTCGGCGCGCTGCTGGCGGCGGTCGGCACCGCGCTGCCGGAGTCCGTCATCCCGGTCGTCGCGCTGCTCAGCGGCGGAGGCGACGAGGAGTCCGTGCAGGTCGCGATCGGCGCGATCATCGGCGCGCCGTTCGTGCTCGGCACGCTGGCCATGCTCGTGATCGCCGCCTCGGCGCTGGCCTTCCGCGGCCGCCGCGATCAGGGCACCGACCTGGAGACCGACAACGCCTCGACGCGCCGCGACCTCACCGCCTTCCTCGTCCTCTTCCCGGTCGGCATCCTCGTCGGCGCGCTCGACACCTCCGCGGCCGTGCAGATCGCCGCGGCGGCGCTGCTGGTCGCGGGCTACTGCGTCTACACCTGGCTCACCGTCCGGGGCAGCGGCGACGCGTCCGACGACGACGAGCTGGCGCCGCTGTACTTCGACACCAGCAAGGACGACCCGCCGTCGACGCTCCAGATCGTCCTCCAGTTCGTCGTCTCGCTGGCCGCGATCATCGCCGGCGCCGAGCTCTTCGTCGGCGCGGTCGAGAGCATCGCGGAGTCGATCGGGGTCGCCCCGCTGGTGCTCTCGCTCGTACTCGCGCCGCTCGCCACCGAGCTGCCCGAGAAGGCGAACTCGATCCTGTGGGTGCGCGACGGCAAGGACACGCTGGCGACCGGCAACGTGACCGGCGCGATGGCCTTCCAGGCCACGATCCCCGTCGCCTTCGGCCTCGTGGCCACGCACTGGGTGCTCGAGCCCGAGGCGATCGTGGCGGCCGTCATCGGCCTCGTCGGCGGCGCGATCGCGCTGCGCGTGCTCCCCGGCCGCAGCATCGGCCTCCTCCCCACGCTCGCGTGGGCGGCGCTGTTCGCCGGCTTCGTCGTCTACCTCGCCGTGGCCTGAGCACCCTTGTGGGTTGCGCCCCCGCGACCGCCGCGGCGTGACGCGGCCGGCGCCGCGCGGCCGCGACCGACCATCGCCATGGACTACCTGCGCGCCAACCGCGACGCGCTCGGCCTCGACGCGGCCGACCTCGCCGGGCTCGAGCCTCCAGCGCCGCGTGAGCACCCCGCGCGGGCTCACCGTCGTGCACTACCGCCAGCTCTACCGCGGCATCCCCGCCTTCGACAACGACGTGCGCGTCGCGATCGACCGCGCCGGGCGCGTGCACTCGGTCGCCGGGCTCGCCGCGGCGCGACCTCAGCGTCGCCTCGGTCGACCCGAGCCTCAGCGGCGCCGAGGCGCTCGCCCGCGCTGCAGAAGAACGTCGGCGTCGAGCGCTCGCTGCCCGTGACTCTCCGGCCCGTCCGGCGCGCGGCACACCACGAACTTCAAGGGCGGCGACTTCGCCCGGCTCGTGCTGTTCGGCACCGCCGACGGCGCGAAGCTCGCCTGGCATGTGACCTACCGCGCGACTCTCGACCGCGTTCTACGACGCCGTCGTCGACGCTGCCGAGCGGCGCCGTGCTCTACCGCCAGAACCTCGTCAAGGCCGTGGCGAACGCCGCAGGTCTACCCCAACCATCCCGGGCGACGGCCCTGCCGCAGACCGTGGACCTCGAGGACTACGGCCTGCCCGCCGGCTCGACCGTCTCTCGACGGCGACTGGTCGAAGCCAGTGGGCCGACGTCGACGACGACAACGTCGCCGACGCGGCGGAGCGCACCGGGCCGAGCGCCGGCTCGATACTTCGTCTACCCGTTCACCCCCTTCACGCCGGGCCCGAGCTGCCCCGCCGACGGAGCCGTGCGCGTGGGACCCCTCGGACCGCGACTCGTGGGAGACGAACCGCGACTCAGAACGCCGTGCAGGCCTTCTACCTCGTCTCCCGCTTCCACGACCACCTCGCCGGTGACAACGTCGCCTTCACCGACGCCTCCGGCAACTTCGAGGTCGGCGGCACCGGCGGCGACGACCCCGTGCTGACGCAGACCGACGACGGCGCCGACACCGCGGGCGACGGCGGTCCGGACATCAACCACAAGAACAACGCGAACATGGGCACCCCGCCCGACGGCCAGTCGCCGACGATGCAGATGTACCTGTTCGAGGACTCCGGTGCGGCCGACGCGCTCGACTTCCGCAGCATGAACGGCGGCGACGACTCCGGCGTCGTGTGGCATGAGTACACCCACGGCCTCTCCAACCGCCTGGTGACCAACGCCGACGGCGCCGGCGCGCTCAGCACCGCGCACGCGGGCGCGATGGGCGAGGCGTGGAGCGACTGGTACGCCTCCGACCTCCAGGTCGCCGACGGCCTCAAGACCGATGCCATTGGCACCCCGGCGAGATCGACGTCGGCGACTACTCCGACCTCGACCCACACACCCTGCGCACCCAGGCGCTCGACTGCCCGGTCGGGGTCGTCGACGAGGCCTGCCCCGGCGGGGCGGCCACCGGCGTCGGCGGCTACACGCTCGGCGACTTCGGCAAGGTCGCCGGCGTCCCCGAGGTGCACGCCGACGGCGAGATCTGGGCCGAGACGCTGTGGGACCTGCGCCAGGCGCTCCAGGTCAAGACCGGCAGCGCGGACGACGCCTCCGCCGTCGCGGAGATCCTCGTCTCCGACGGCCTGCGGGTCTCACCGCCCGAGCCGTCGATGCTCGACATGCGCAACGCGATCCTGACCGCGGAGCAGATCGACTTCGGCGGCGCGGTCCACGACCTCGTGTGGGACGTGTTCCGCAAGCGCGGCATGGGCTACTACGCCGCCACGGCCGACGGCGCGGACACGCGGCCCGGTCGAGGACTTCTCTGCCGCCGCCGGACCCGAACGGCCCCAAGGGCGCCGTCACCGGCGTCGTCACCGACTCCGACTCCGGCCTGCCGATCGAAGGCGTGCGCGTCGGCTTCGGCGGCCACGCCTCGCGTCCCGAGTTCGAGCGACTACCTCGCCGGCGAGACCGGCCCGACGGCCGCTACACGATCGAGAACGTGCCGACGGGGACCTACCCGAAGCTCGCGTTCTTCGCGTCCGCCGGCTACGACCCGGGCGTCGCCCGCAACGTCGCCGATCAGCCACCGACGAGACGACGACCCGCAACATCCGGCTGACGCGCGACTGGTCCTCCCTGAGCGGCGGCGCCGAGATCGAGCGTCAGCGACGACACCGGCGCGCTCGCCAGCTGCGGCGTCAACGCGGCGTTCGACCAGTCGCAGGGCACGACCTGGTCCGCGTACAACCCGGCCAGCGAGGACCCGGGCAACCCGGAGGCCGGCCCGCCGACGGTCGTGGTCGAGCTGCCGGAGACGATCGACATCTCCGGGTTCCTGATCGATCCCTCGGCCGGCTGCGGCGACGGCGCCTCGGCGACGACGCGCGAGTACACGCTCGAGACCTCGGCCGACGGGACGACGTTCCAGCTCGCCGTCGACGGCCGCGGCGCCGCCGGGTTCACCGACGACAACATCGGCCTGCTCAACTCGCCGGGACCCCGCCGGCACGACCGGCAAGGGCGTCAAGTTCGTCCGGCTCCAGATGCTCAGCCCGCTGCGCCAGGGCGATGCACTGCCTCCCGACGCGTGCTCGGGCACGGACTTCATCGACCTCACGGAGTTCAAGGTCCTCGGCGGTCACCCGAACACGCTGCCGACCGGCTCGCTCGGCGTCAGCAACGCCAGCCTCCGGCGGCGGCCAGGCGGTCACGTTCACCGCGAGCTTCACCGACGCGGACTCGGCGATCGCCGGCTACGACTGGGACTTCGACGGCAACGGCACGGTGGATCGCACCACCGACACGCCGACGACGGACTTCGCGTACGGCGCGGCGGCTCCTACACCGCGAAGGTCGCGGCGAAGGACTTCCGCGGCGGCGCGGCAACGCCAGCACCGGCGTGACGGTCCAGCCGCCCGCCTCCGGTCCCCCCGGCCCTCCCGGTCCCTCTCCCGGGCGGCAGCACGCCGCCTCCGGCGCTCGGGCCGATCCCGTCGCTGACCCTGCCGGCCGCGGCACCCGCGGCTCGATCCGCCCGTCCGTGCGCTGCGCGCTGCGCTGCACCGTGCGCGGCAAGCTGGTCGTGAGCAAGGCGAACGCCCGCAAGCTCGGGCTCAAGAAGCGCACACTCGCCACGCTCTCGCGGACGCTCACCACGACCACGAAGACCCGGCTGCGGCTGCGCGTCCCGGCGAAGGTCCGGCGGCGCTGAAGCGCAAGGGCGTGAAGAGCATCCGCGCGACGCTCACGATCACGCGAGCACGTCAGCGGCCGCGCCAAGACCTCCAAGAATGTCGTCCGGATCAGGTTGTGACCGCTCCGGCCCGGTCGACTATGGTCGGCCGGTGCCGGAACGCGCCGAGGCCCTGAGCCACGAGAGCGAGGAAGCGAGCGTCGCCGCCCAGCCGGCGTCGCTCGCGGCTTCGGCCCCGGGCGTCGTGCTCGCGCTCCAGCGCAGCGCGGGCAACCGCGCCGTCGCTGGGCTGATCGCGCGGGCGGCGGTCGCCCGCGACACCGACACGTGGTCGAAGGACTACAAGTCGAAGAAGACGCGCCAGGGCCTGACCCTCGACGCCTACAAGGCGGCGATCGGGACCAAGGACGCGGAGAAGTACGCGCCCGCGATCAAGGCGGCGAGCCTCTGGGGCGGCACGAAGATCTCCCCCGTCGCGCTCAGCCGCCCGGAGCTCGGCGCGATCGTCCTGCCCGAGGTGAAGGACCCCGCCGGGCTCGCCGCGCACGAGAAGCGCCTCGACGACTACCTCCCGTTCATCAACAACGCCTTCGAGACGATGGGGATCGACACGGTCGAGGCCCAGAGCTCGTTCCTCGCCCACGCCGCCGAGTCCGGCTCGTTCGCGCAGATGACCGAGATCGGCGCGTCGGCGCGCTCCTACGCCCCGTTCATCGGCCGCGGCCCGATCCAGGTGACGTGGGAGGCCGGCTACGTGCAGGCGATCGCCTACGTCGAGGCGCGCGGCGAGCAGCTCGAGGCGGAGGCCGCGGCGCTCGAGCAGACCGCGCCCGGCACGCCGGAGGTCACGCGGCTGCGCGAGCTCGCCGCGCTCGCCAAGGAGGCCAAGACGGCGATCAAGGGCGACATCACCGAGGCCGCCAACCCGAAGTACACGTTCCTGTTCTCGACCGCGCTGATGCACATCACGCGCGGCGTCAAGCGCTCGGCGAACCTCAAGGGCATCTCCAGCCCCGCCTTCGCCGGCAACAGCAACGAGGACCAGTGGGTCACGAACTTCCAGGAGACCTTCCAGCAGACGCTCGACCAGGCGCCCGCGCGCAAGGCCGCGGCCGAGGCGCAGCTGAAGGTGGCCGAGAGCGAACTGGCGGCGGCGGGCGACGACGCCGCCAAGAAGGTGGCCCAGGCCAAGATCAAGGCCGCGAAGAGCGCGATCGCGATGCAGGACGGCGCGATGCGCGACATGCCGTCGGCGCTGCGCGGGGCGAAGATCAAGAAGGCGATCTACGAGCGCGCGCACAAGGTGCTGAGCACGAAGGCCGTGGCGACCCCGGCCGCGCCGCCCGCGGCCGCGCCCGCCGCGTCGCCGATCCCGTCCTACTACGGCGAGGACGAGTTCACCCTGCGGCACCCGGAGCACTTCCCGGCGCTCTGAGTCACCCTGACGGGGGCGGCGGCGTCTGCGCGGCGGCGGCGTGCGGCTCGAGGTCGTCGAGCGTCAACGGGTGCGACGGCGGCCGGTCGACGGCGATGGTCGAGGTGACCTCGAGCCGCGGCCCGACGTGCAGCAGCTCGCCCGAGGCGAGCCGGCGCCAGCCCGGGTCCTCGTCCATCGGCTCGCTCGCGACGATCACCGCGGGCTGCCGCGCGAGGCGCTCCGAGCGCACGCGGACCGTGCCCGCCGCGCTCGCCGCGTCGAGGTGCCGGGCGCCGTGCGTCCCGCCCGCCCCGCGCTCGAGCACCCACAGCTCGTGCGTGTCGGGGTAGCGCAGCGCCCACAGGCCGTCGGCGGTCCCGAGGAGGAGGTTGAGTGAGTACAGCGGCAGGTGCTCGGCGACCCAGCGCGCGGCCGCAGCGATGCCGGCGCCGACGTCGCCCCGGTGGCGCTCGGTCTCGCGCGTCACGAGCGCGAACAGCCGCTCCGAGTCGGTCTCGCCCTCGACCAGCGCGAGGTCGTCCCCGAGCTCGCGCTCCAGGCGGTCGAGGCCCTGGACGACGCCGTTGTGGGCGAACAGCCGGCCCTGCTGCTCGAACGGGTGGGTGTTGCGCGCCTCGACCTCGCCCGTCGTGGCGTAGCGGATGTGCGCGATGAACACGCGCGACTCGCGCTCCCGTGCCTCATGCGCGAAGAGCAGGTCCTCGTAGGCCGCGAGCGGCTGCTTCGCCACCCACGCGCGCCGGTCGTCGTCGAACCAGCCCAGGCCGGTGCCGTCCGGCTCGCGGCGGCTCTGCTCGGCCAGGCTGTCGGGCGCCTCGAGCAGCCAGAACGTCGCCCGCACCCGCTGGTCCCCGCCGCTCATCCCGAACAGGCGACACATGCCGCAGAGCTTTCCACAGGTCGGGCTGTGCCAGGCGTAGACTCGCGCCAGAATGCGCACGAAGCCCTCCGCCGGGCTTGGGCGGCTGCTGTTCGTGCTCTGGCCGCTCGGGATCGCCGCCGAGTTCACGGCGCTGTTCTTCCTCTTCCGCGAGGACGCGGAAGTGACCGCCGTGGCGATCATCAGCCGCTCGGTCGGCGGGTCCTTCATCGCCTGCGGGCTGATCGCGTGGCAGCGGCGGCCCGACAGCCGCACCGGCCCATTGATGGCGCTCACCGGGTTCCTGTTCCTCTCCGAGGCCCTGCTCTCGGAGGTCGACGATCACATCGCCTACAGCGTCGGCCAATGGTCGGGGAACTGGTGGACGCCCGCCTTCGCCGCGCTCGTCCTCGGCTTCCCGAGCGGGCGGCTCGGCGGCCGCCTGGACCGGTCGATCGTCGCTGGGTTCGTCTTCACGAGCGTGGTCATGCAGCTCGTGTGGCTGATGTTCTTCCCCTTCCCCGGAGGCCAGGAGAACGCGTTCCTGATCTCTGCCGATCCGTCCACGGCCCACACGCTCGACCGCGTCGAGAGCTTCTGCAGCGGCACGCTCGGCCTGATCCTGGCGATCGTCGGCATCTCGCGCTGGCTGCGCGCGGCGCCGCCGCTGCGGCGGCTGCTGCTGCCGACGCTGGCGGGCTCGGTCACCGCCCTCGTCCTGATCATCCAGGTCTACTACGCGCTCATCACCGGCGAGTTCATCCGCTCGAGCCAGGAGATCACCTCCGTCCTGCTCGTGTCGGTGCCGCTCGCGTTCCTGTTCGGCCTCCTCTCGCAGCAGCTCGCGCGCGCCGGGATGGGCGACCTCGTGGTCGCCCTCCAGCGCGCGCCGGACTCGCAGCGGCTGGGCGAGCTGCTGGCGACGGCGCTGGGCGACCCGTCGCTCGTGCTCGCGTTCTGGCTGCCGCGCTTCGACGCCTACGTCGACGCCGGCGGGACGCCGGTGGCGCTGCCCGCAGCGGGCTCCGGGCGGGCGGTGACGTTCGTGGACAACGACGGGCAGCGCATCGCCGCGCTGATCCACGACGCGGCGCTGTCGCACCAGCCGGACCTGCTGGAGGTGGTCTGCGCGGCCGCCAACGTGGCGATCGAGCGCGAGCGGCTGCAGACCGAGCTGAGCGCGCGCGTCGTGGAGCTCCAGGCCTCGCGCGAGCGGATCGTGTCGGCGGGCGACGCCGAGCGCCGCCGGCTCGAGCGCAACCTCCACGACGGCGCCCAGCAGCGGCTGGTCGGGATCGCGCTCCAGCTGCGCCTGCTCGAGGGCCACATCCGCGACGACCCGTCGGCGGAGAAGATCGTGACGACGGCGAGCGAGGAGCTCGCTCACTCGCTCGCCGAGCTGCGCGAGCTCGCGCGCGGGCTGCACCCGGCGGTGCTCGAGCACGGCCTCGAGGCGGCGCTGGAGGCGCTCGCGGCGCGCTCGACCGTCGACACCACGGTGTCCTACGAGGCGGCCGGCCGGCTCCCCGAGCCCGTCGAGCTGGCCGCCTACTTCGTCGCCTCCGAGGCGCTGGCGAACGTCGGCAAGTACGCGCAGGCGACCCGCGTCACGATGCGCGTCTGGCAGGCCGGCCCGGTGGCGAGCATCGAGGTCGCCGACGACGGGGTCGGCGGCGCCGACGACGCCGCCGGTACCGGCCTGCGCGGGCTGGCCGACCGGGTCGAGGCGCTGCAGGGCAGCCTGCGGGTCGTGAGCCCGCCCGGGACCGGCACGGTCGTCACCGCGGAGCTGCCGTGCGAGTCGTGATCGCGGAGGACAGCCTGCTCGTCCGGGCGGGCATCGTGTCGATCCTGCGCGGCGCCGGGATCGACGTGGTGGCGGAGGCGACGTGCGCGGAGGAGCTGCTGCAGGCGGTCGACGAGCACCGCCCCGACGTCGCGATCGTGGACATCCGCATGCCGCCCGACTTCGGCGACGAGGGCGTCGTCGCCGCGCACGCGCTGCGCGCGCGGCACCCCGAGATCGGCATCGTGATCCTCTCCTCGCACGTCGACCTGGGCACCGCCACGCGCGTGCTCGCCGAGCGCCCGGGGTCGCTCGGCTACCTGCTCAAGGACCGCGTCGGCGACGTCGACGAGTTCGTCGGCACGCTGCGGCGCGTGGCCGCGGGCGGCTCCGCCCTCGACCCCGAGGTCGTCTCGCGGCTGCTGGCGAGCCACCGCAACGACGGCCCGCTCCAGGCCCTCACGCCACGCGAGCTCGAGGTGCTGCAGCTGGTCGCCGAGGGGCGCTCCAACAAGGGCATCGGCGACCGCCTGGCCGTCAGCGAGCGCGCGGTCCAGAAGCACGTCACCGCGATCTTCGGCAAGTTCGGCCTCGCGGCCGGCGAGGACGACAACCGGCGCATCCTCGCCGTCCTGGAGTACGTGAAGCGCTAGCGCGCGGGGTGCCGGATCCGGTACCCCCGCACGCCGGGAGGCTCCCTGTCCGCGCGGGCGGCCCGATGGGACGGTGGATGCCACTCCCCTCCCCCGCACACAGGAGCACCTCCCCATGCAGAGCCTCGTGGTCCAGAACGGACCGCTCACCTCCACCCCCGTCCCCGCGCCGGTCGTCACCGCCAGCGGCGTCGTCCGCCGCTACGGCGAGGGCGACACCGCCGTCGATGCCCTGCGCGGCGTCTCGGTCGACATCGCCGAAGGCCGCCTGACCGCGGTCATGGGCCCGTCGGGCTCCGGCAAGTCCACGCTCATGCACATCCTCGCCGGCCTCGACAAGCCCACGGCGGGTCAGGTGACGGTGGCGGGCGTCGACATCAGCGACCTCGACGATTCGGAGCTGACGAAGCTGCGCCGCGACCACATCGGCTTCATCTTCCAGTTCTTCAACCTGCTCCCGATGCTCACGGCGGCCGAGAACATCGTGCTGCCGACGCGGCTCGCGGGCGTCAAGCCCGACCAGGCCTGGCTCGACGAGGTCGTCGCCAGCGTCGGCCTCACGGAGCGCCTCTCGCACAAGCCGTCGGAGCTCTCGGGCGGCCAGCAGCAGCGCGTCGCCGTGGCCCGGGCGCTCGTCTCGCGCCCCAGCGTGATGTTCGCCGACGAGCCCACCGGCAACCTCGACTCGACCACCAGCGGCGAGATCCTCGGGCTGCTGCGCAACTCGGTCGACACGCTCGGCCAGACGACCGTGATGGTCACGCACGACGCGCACGCCGCGGCGATCGCCGACCGCGTGCTGTTCCTCGCCGACGGCGACATCGTCCGCGACCTCGGGCCGTCCACGGCCCGCGAGATCCTCGACACGCTCGAGGCTGTGAGCGGACGATGATCAAGGTCGCCCTCAAGGGACTCGCGGGCCGCAAGGTCCGCGCGCTGCTCACCGCGCTCGCGGTCGTCATCGGCATCGCGATGGTGAGCGGCACCTACATCCTCACCGACACGATGAAGCAGTCCTTCGATGGACTCTTCACCGCCACCTACGACAAGACCGACGCCGTCATCAGCGGCAAGGAGATCGTCAAGGGCACGACCGCCGGCTCCGCGAGGATCCCCGCGTCGCTGCTGACCCAGGTGCAGAAGCTGCCCGAGGTCGGGGCGGCCGGCGGCAGCGTCTCGCCGGACGAGACCAACGTCGCCGACATCATCGGCAAGGACGGCAAGCCCGTCGCCAAGGAGAGCGTGGCCGGCAGCTACGACCCCGCCCACCCCGAGTTCAGCCCATTGGCGCTCAAGTCGGGCGCCTGGCCCACGGGCCCGCGGCAGGTCGTCGTCGACGCCGGCACGGTCGCCAAGCAGGGCTACGCGATCGGTGACCCGATCAAGGTCTCCACGCTCGGCAGCAAGCACACCTACGAGCTGACCGGCATCGTCACGTACGGCGACGTCGACTCGCTCGGGTTCGCGAGCATCGCGGCCTGGGACCTGAAGACCGCGCAGACGCTGCTGCACCGCGAGGGCAGCTTCGACTCGATCTCCCTCTCCGCCGCGAAGGGCACGTCGGCGACCGAGCTCGTCAAGGCCGTCGCACCGCTGGTGCCCGGCACGCTGCAGGTCAAGGACAGCGCCAAGCAGGCCGAGGACGACGCCGCCGAGCTCGACAAGTCGATGTCGATCATCAAGTACTTCCTGCTCGGCTTCGGCGCGATCGCGCTGCTGGTCGGCGCGTTCGTGATCTTCAACACCCTCTCGATCACGGTCGCCCAGCGGACACGGGAGTTCGCGACCCTGCGGACGCTCGGCGCCTCACGCAAGCAGGTCATGCGCTCGGTCGTGGCGGAGGGCCTCGTCATCGGCGTCCTCGCCTCCGTGCTCGGGCTGTTCGCCGGGATCGGGCTCGCGAAGGGCATGGTCGCCCTGTTCGCCGCGCTCGATGTCGAGCTGCCCGACGCGGCGACGGTGATCGCGCCGCGCACGATCGTGCTCTCGATCCTCGTGGGCACGATCACGACGCTCGTGGCGAGCATCCTGCCCGCCAAGCGGGCGACCCGCGTGCCGCCGATCGCGGCGGTCCGCGAGGGCTCGACGCTGCCCCCGTCGCGCTATGCCCACCACACGCCCAAGGCCGGCGTCGTCGTCGCGACGGTGTCGCTCGCCGCGCTGCTCGCCGGGCTGTTCGCCGGCGGGCTCGGCACCGTCGGGCTCGTGGTGCTGCTCGGCGGCGGCGTGCTCGGCGTGTTCCTCGGCATGGCGCTGCTGGCGCCGCGCCTGGTGACGCCGCTGGCCCGCCTCGTCGGCTGGCCCGCCCGCCGGCGCGGCATCGCCGGGGAGCTGGCCGGCGCGAACGCCGTCCGCAACCCGGGCCGCACCGCGTCGACCGCGGCCGCGCTGATGATCGGGCTCACGCTCGTCACGCTCGTGGCCGTGCTCGCCTCCAGCCTCAACGCCGCCGGCACGAAGGCGCTGAAGGAGGAGGTCCACGCGGGCTACATCATCGACGGCAAGGACGGCCTGCCGTTCCGGGCCGCCGAGGGTGACGCGTTGGAGCAGGTGCCGGGCGTGAAGCGCGCCTCGCACGTCCGCTCCGACACCGTGCTGATCGACGGCGACGAGCGCACGATCACGGGCATCGACCCGGCCACGATCGCGCACTTCTACACGTTCAAGTGGGCCAAGGGCTCCGAGCAGGCGCTCGGCAGCCTCGGGACCGACGGAGCGCTCGTGAAGAAGGGCTACGCCGACAGCCACGACCTGGCCATCGGCAGCACCTTCACCATCACGACGCCCACCGGCGCCAAGCCCACGCTGGTGGTGCGCGGCATCCACAAGAACAAGACGGAGCTGCTGGCCGACGTCAGCATGACCCAGCAGGCGTTCGACAAGGTCGCGCGCCAGCCGAGGAACAGCGTCACGTTCCTCGACGGCGGTGCCGCGGCGGACATCGAGGCCAAGGTCAAGGGCTTCGGCGACGCCACGTTCCACACGGGCGCCGGCTACGCGGCGGACCAGAGCGCGAAGGTGGCGAAGATGCTGTCGATGCTCTACGTCCTGCTCGGCTTCTCGGTGATCGTCAGCCTGTTCGGGATGGTCAACACGCTGGTGCTCTCGGTGTTCGAGCGCACGCGTGAGATCGGGATGCTCAGGACGATCGGCATGACGCGCCGCCAGGCGCGCCAGATGATCCGTCACGAGAGCATCATCACGGCGCTGATCGGCGCCGCGCTGGGCCTCGGCGTCGGCATCGCCCTCGCGACGCTCGTGATGGTCAAGTGGCACCTGCCGATCGCGATCCCGGCCGGCACGCTGCTCGTGTTCACGCTGGTCGCGGTGCTGGCCGGCGTCGGCGCGGCGGTCATGCCCGCCCGCCGCGCCTCGCGGCTGAACGTGCTGCAGGCGCTGCAGTACGAGTAGGCGGACGCGCCCCCGCCGCCTACCGGCGGCGGGGGCGTTTCGTGTCTAACGGCGGCGGAGCCCCGCCACCGTGAACGGCCTCTGGCTGGTGTTGAAGTCGGCGTTGACCACGAGGTACAGGCCCTTCGCCCGGTCGACCGTCGACGGGCCGCGGAGCTTGTCGCTCGTCTGCGTGCGGTCCAGCCGCGCGCGCCGCGCACCGTCGCGGAGCTTCAGGAACGACAGCTGCGCAGGGTTGCCCTGCACGACGACGAGGCGACCGCGGTCGAGCAGCATCCCGTCGCCGCCCGGCACCGTGGCGCCCGTGATCTCGTCGATCGCGCGGATCGACGCGCCGCGGTCCGCCAGGGCGATCCGGAACAGCTTGCCGCTGTTCGTGTCGACCACGACGAGCTTGCGGTTGCCCTTGGCGACGATGCCGTTGAGGTTGAACTCACCGGCCTCGTACGGGATCGCGCTGACGTCGAGCGCCTGCGGGGTGCCGCTGCCGGCCTCCACCTGATCGGCGGTCACGCGCCACAGCGTCGGCCGGAACGAGTCGGTGACGTAGACGTCGCCGCGACGGGTCACCACGAGGTCGTTGAGGAAGCCGCCCGCGCCGGTCTGGAACGTCGCGACGGCGGCCTTGGTGGCGAGGTCGTAGACGGTGATCGCGCCGGTCGGCCCGCCGGCGACGTAGAGCTTGCCGCGCCGGACCTTGAGCCCGATGGCCGCCTTGCCGGTCGCGCCCTCGATGAACGGCGCGACCGTGTCGCTGCCGAGCGTGCCGCGGTAGATCGCGCCGCCGTTGGTGATGCCGACGTAGAACGCCTTCGAGCGGCGGTCGAACGCGATGCCCTCGGGGTTGCCGGCGGGATCGGGCGAGAGCGTGAACAGCCGCTCGGCCGCACCGCCGTGGTGATGGTGGTGGCCGTGGCCGTGGCCACGATCCGCTGCGGCGGGCGCCGTCGTGAGGGCGACGATGCCGAGGATGGCGATGAGTATCCGGCGCATGCTGAGACCTCCGATGTCGAAGTGGTGCTCCTAAGACCATCGCCGCCGGGCGAACGTCACAAACCGGTTAGACCATCGACGCGGTGAAGTTCCGTCCCGTCCGGGGCTTGGCGACGGTCTCCTTCATGCGATCGGGCCCTCCTCGCCATAGGGCAGCCGGCCGTCGCTGACGGCGGCGATGATCGCGTCGCAGCGGCGCAGCAGGCCGTCGAGCCGCCCGTCCTCGAAGCGCCGGCCGCTCCAGGCCTCGCCCGCGCTGAGCACGTCGCCATCCCGCCGCACCGCGACCTTCACCGCGGTCTCGTCCGGCTCGCTGGGCGCGCCCCGGCCGGGGAGCTCGAGCCCGGCGACATCGCTGCCGAGCGCGTCGACCGCAGCGCGCTCGATCTGCCCGCTGAAGCGCTGCTCCTTCCCGGCCCGGCGATTGTGCACGTCGACGCTGCCGTCGCCCCCGACGACGAGCGTGATCTCGCCCATCCGCCAGTGCTCTGTCCCCGTCGTGACCTCGATCGCGAGGTCGGGATGGTCGGCGAGTGGCTGCGGAACCTCGAGCGTCATGCGATCTGGCGCGACCCTACCGGCGGCGCCCGGGCGAATGCAGAAGAGATCCCGCTTGATCGTGGTCCGGTTTCTGGTGTCTATTGCGCCATGCGTTTTCCCCGCCTCGCAGCGCCGTTCGCCCTCGCGCTCCTCCTCTCGCTCCCCGCCGCCGCCCCGGCGAACCCGCTCGGAGACCTCACGCGGTACTCCGAGATCCCGGCCAACGACAACGGCGCCGCGTACTACCCGGACGTCGAGTTCAACGCGGGGACGTCGGAGTACCTGGCCGCGTTCGATGCCGACTCGATCTTCGGCCCGGGCGAGGACGAGGTGTACGTGCAGCGCATCAGCAAGACGGGCGCGCAGATCGGCGCCGACCACCGCGTCTCGACGATCGGGCCCGAGGGCGACACCACGCGCGAGACCTTCTCGGCGCCCGCCGTCGCCGCGGACCCGGTGAACAAGCGCAACCTCGTCGTCTGGGCCTCGGACCACAAGGACGGTACGGAGCTCGAGGTCTACGGTCAGCTGCTCGACGCCGCCGGCAATGAGATCGGCACCAACGACTTCTCGATCTCCGGCGCGAACCTCGGCACCTACTACCCGGAGGTCGCGTTCAACCCGGGCAGCACGGCGCAGGGCGACGAGGAGTACCTGGTCGTCTGGACCGGACAGGTCAAGGTCGCGCCGGTCCAGTGGGCCCAGCGCCTCGACGAGAACGGCGCAAAGCTCGGCTCGAGCTTCCAGTTCTCGTCGCCCGCGCAATCCGGCAACGGCTCGCTGCCGCGCATCGCCTACAACACCGCGGCCGGCGAGTACCTCGTGGTCTGGTACTCGTTCAAGCCGGGCGAGGACCCCGAGGCCTACGGCCAGCGCATCTCCGCCGCCGGCGCGGAGATCGGCGGCGACATCCGGCTCACGACGACCGGCACCGTCGCGGACGACAAGAAGGTCTACGACCCGGCGATCGCCTACAACCCGCCGGCCGGCAACTACCTGCTGACCTTCATGCGCAACGAGACCGCTCCCAACCCGGCCCTGACCGAGGTCCACTCGCAGGTGCTCAGCGCGACTGCCGTGCCGCAGGGCACGCCGCTGCGCCTGTCCGCGGCGGGCAAGCGCGCGACCGATCCGAGGGCGTCGTACGCGACGAGCGGCGGCGGAGCGGGGCAGCACCTGGTCGTGTGGGCCCAGGATTCCCCTCCCCCGGCTTCGCCGACTCCGAGATCTGGGGCCGGCGGGTGAAGTTCGACGGGACCGCCCTGGCGGATCCGTTCCAGCTCTTCGCCAGCGAGGAGGCGTTCACCACGCCGCCGACGGTCGCCGCGCGCAGCGACGCCATCGAGTGGCTCTCGGTGTGGTCCTCGGACTGCCCGCGCGGCAGCAGCATCCCCCCGCAGGACGTCGAGGTCATGGGCCGGCGGGTCGACGCGGGCACGACCCCGAGCGGCGACGGCGTCTGCAAGCTGCCGGGCGTCGACCCGCAGCCGACGCCCACGCCGACCCCGACCCCGACGCCCGCTCCGGGCGGCAACAGCCAGCCGCCCGGCGGCACCAACCCGCCGCCCGTGGTCACGCCGCCCCCGGCGGCGCCCCCGAAGCTCAAGGCCAAGGACGTCCTGCGCCTGCCCTCCACCAAGAAGTGCGTCAGCCGCCGCAAGTTCCGGATCCGGCTGCGGACGCCGCGCGGCACGCGGATCGTGCGCGCGACCGTGAAGCTCAACGGCAAGCGCGTCAAGACCGTGAAGGGCAAGCGGCTGACCGCGGCCGTCGACCTGCGCGGGCTGCCGAAGGGCCGCTTCAAGGTCGCGATCGAGATCCGGACCGCCGACGGCCGCAAGGTCACGGCGACCCGCCGCTACCGCACCTGCGCACCCCGACGCAAGACGTGACCCGCGGGTGGTGGCGGGGTCGCCATCATCTCCTCCCATGAGTGAAGAGACCGACGGCGGCCCTCCGCCGCTCCCGCTGCCGCCGCGCGAGGCGATCGCGGCGATGGCCGTCCACGCGCCGAGCGAGCGCAACCGCAAGCTCGCGGGCCTGCTGGCGGCGGCCAACGCGAGCGACAAGCTGAAGGCGCGCTGGCACGCCCAGCAGATCACCGCGCAGCGCCTGGGCATGAGCGACCACTCCTGGGTCCACCTCCAGATCGTGCTCAACAGCGCGCTCCGGATCTTCCGCCTCTTGCACCGCGCCGGCGTGCCCTCGGCGGTGGAGAGCGACTACGGGATGAACTCCTCCGACGCCGAGGTGGTGATCGCGGGCGCCTGCCTGACCCACGACCTCGGCATGTCGATCCACCGCGTCGACCACGAGTCGTTCAGCCTCTTCCTGGCCGCCGACCTGCTCGACGACCTGCTCGCCGGCGTCTACAAGGAGCCCGAGCGGACGATCGTGGCCTCCGAGATCATGCACGCGATCATCGGCCACCGGCGCGGCGGGCGCCCGCTGACGCTCGAGGCCGGCGTCGTCCGGGTCGCGGACGCGCTCGACATGGAGCACGGCCGCTCGCGCGTCTCGCTCGAGACCCACCTGCCGAACATCCACTCGCTCTCGGCGGCGGCGATCGACGAGGTCCGCATCGTGCCGGGCGAGCAGCGGACGATCCGGGTCGAGGTCGACATGAACAACTCCGCCGGCGTCTTCCAGGTCGACGACCTGCTCGGCCAGAAGCTCCGCGGCTCCGGCCTCGAGGACCACATCGAGGTCGTGGCCCGCATCGACGCCGAGCACGAGAAGCGGCTTTTGACCGTTTACCGGATCTAGCCTCCGCGACATGTAGGATGCCGCGCTCGATGCGACAGGCAGCCGCCACGATCATCGGCAGCCTGTTGCTGCTGTCCCTTCCCTCCGCCGCCGCGGCGCAGACGCCCACGCCGACGCCGCCGCCGCCGGCTCCCACGCCGACGCCCGCCCCGGCGCCCCCGCCCTCCGGCGGCTCGATGTCGATCAAGCTCGAGCGCACCCACCGCGTCGGCCGCGACGATGTCGTCCTGCGCGGTGACCGCGTCCGCGTCCGCGGGACGACCGCGCCGTTCATCGCGGGCCAGAAGGTGACCGTGCGGCTCTACGAGGGCAGCAAGAAGCTGAAGGCGAAGTCCGTGTCGATCAAGCCGATCGCCGGCGGGAAGGGCGGCTTCACCGTCTCACTGAAGCCCCGGAGCGGCCGCCTCACCGTCCGCGCCACCCATCGCGCGACGCCCGAGCAGGTGACGATGGTCGCGAAGGCCCGGCGCATGCTCGTCGTGAGGCCCACCGCGTCGCCCGGCGCCAGCGGCCCGACGGTGCGGCTGGTCCAGCGCCGCCTCGCCGGCCTGCACTACGTCGTCTCGCGGTCGGGGTCGTTCGACGCCTCGACCCAGCGCGCGGTCATCGCCTACCGCAAGATGCGGGGCATGAGCCGCGTGGCGTACGTCTCGCGCGACGTCACGCGCGGCCTGCTCGCCCGCCGCGGGTCGTTCAAGGCCAAGTACCCGTCGCACGGCAAGCACGTGGAGGTCGACCTCTCGCGCCAGGTCATGGCGTTGATGAAGGGCAAGCGGGTCCAGCGGATCTACAGCGTCTCGTCCGGGAAGGCCTCGACCCCCACGGTGCTCGGCCGCTTCAAGGTCTACTCGCAGACGATCGGGACGAACTCCCTGGGCATGGTCGACTCGAGCTACTTCATCCGCGGCTACGCGATCCACGGCTACGTCTCCGTCCCCACCTTCCCGGCCAGCCACGGCTGCGTGCGCGTGCCGGTCCCGAACGCGCGGTCGATCTACAACTGGCTGGGCATCGGCGACCGCGTCGACGTCTACAACTAGACGGGGACGCTGCTGAGGCGCTGGTGCACGAGGCGCACCACGGCCGCGCCCTCGCCGACCGCGGTGGCGCAGCGCTTGGGCGAACCCGACCGCACGTCGCCCGCGGCGTAGACCCCGGGCACCGACGTCTCGAGCACCTCGGTCGCGCCGGCCTCGGGGCCGGTCAGCACGAAGCCCTTGTCGTCGCGGGCCACCGCCGTCCCCAGCCAGTCGGTGCAGGGCGAAGCGCCGAGGAAGAGGAACAGGAACGAGAGCGGCAGGCGCTCGCCGTCGCTGAGGGTGACCTCCTCGAGCTGGCCGTCGGTCCCGTGCAGCTGGGTGATCTCGGAGCGGTCGCGGACGGCGATGCCGTAGCGCTCGAGGTCGGCGATCAGGTAGTCGGACATCGTCTCGCGCAGGTCGCCGCGGCGATGCAGCAGCGTCACGAGCGCGCCGCCGCGCGACAGCCAGATCGCGGCCTGCGCGGCTGAGTTGCCGCCGCCGACGACGGCAACGCGGGTCGCGCCGCAGCGCTGCGCCTCGGGCGGGCCCGCGGCGTAGAAGACGCTGATGCCCTCGTAGGCCTCGAGGTCGGCGACCGGCAGGCGGCGGTACTCGGCGCCGGTGGCGAGCACGACCGCGCGCGCCGCGATCTCCTCGCCGCCGTCGAGGCGCACGATGTGGCGGTCGCCGCCGGGCTCGAGCGCGAGGGCGCGGTACGGGGTGGCCATGCGCGCGCCGAACTTGCGCGCCTGCGTGACGGCGCGCGTGGTCAGCTCGCCGCCGCTGATGCCGGCCGGGAAGCCGAGGTAGTTCTCGATCCGCCGCGAGAAGCCGGCCTGCCCGCCGAGCACCGTGCTCTCGATGACGAGCGTCTCGAGGCCCTCGGACGCGCCGTAGACCGCCGCGCCGAGGCCGCCCGGGCCGCCGCCGACCACGACGAGGTCGACCTCCTCGCGCGCGCCGAGCTCGGCCCCGATCCCGAGCGCGCGCCACACCTCCCCGCCGCTGGGCGCGTGCAGCTCGGTCCCGCCGGGGAGGCGGACGAGCGGCAGCGTCTCGGGCGCGAGCGCCTCGATCAGCGCCTGCGCCTCGGCGTCCTCGCCGTGCTCGGGGTCGCGCCACGTGTAGGGCACGCGCGCGCGCCGCAGGTAGTCGACCATCTCGCGCGTCGCGCCCGAGGACCGCGGGCCGATGACCTGGACGCCGATGCCCTGGTGCGCCTGCAGCGCCTCGCGGCGCGCGATGAAGGCGGCGAGCAGGACGTCGCCGAGCGGGCCGTCGTCGAACAGCAGCGGCCGCAGCACGTCGCGCTCGACGGCGATGTAGCGCATCGGCCGGGTGACGACCGCGGTCAGGTAGACCGTCTGCCCGGTCATCAGGTTGAGCTCCCCGAGGAAGCCCGAGGGCCCGTGGCGGATGATCTCGTCGCCCGCGTTGTCGAGGATCGCCGCCTCGCCCTCGACGATGGCGATGAACGGGTAGCGCTCGTCGCCGATCTTGAACAGGACATCGCCGACCTCGGCGGTCCGCTCCTCCCCGAGGCTTGCAAGATTCGCCAACTGCGCGGCGGAGAGGAGCGGGCTGATGGGCGGCATGGAGCAGAGGGTACGAGGCCGCACGCGTGCGACCATGCCGCGATGACCGACTACGGGCACGAGCTGCAGTTCGGCGTCTTCATCACGCCCGACGCCGGGCAGGCCGACGCGGTGGTCGAGCTCTCGAAGCTCGCCGACCTCGTCGGCCTCGACCTCGTCACGTTCCAGGACCACCCGTACCAGGCGCGCTTCCTCGACACCTGGACGCTCCTCTCGGTCGTCGGTGCGCAGACGACCAACGTGCGCATCGCCCCGAACGTCGTCAACCTGCCGCTGCGTCCGCCGGTCGTGCTCGCCCGCAGCGTCGCGAGCCTCGACATCCTCACCGGCGGCCGTGTCGAGCTGGGGCTCGGTGCGGGCGCGTTCTGGGACGGGATCGCGGCGCTCGGCGGCCGCAAGCTCACGCCCGGCCAGTCCGTCGACGCGCTCGCCGAGGCGATCGATGTCATCCGCGCCTCGTGGAACGCGGCCGGCGGCCCGATCCGCCACGAGGGCGAGCACTACCGGATCGTCGGCGCCCACCCCGGGCCGGCTCCGGCCCATGACGTCGAGATCTGGCTCGGCGCCTACAAGCGCCGGATGCTCGCGCTCACCGGCGCCAAGGCGGACGGCTGGCTACCGAGCCAGGCCTACGTCGAGCTCGGCGACCTGCCGGCGATGAGCGACGCGATCGACCGCGCCGCCGAGGAGGCCGGCCGCGCCCCGGCCGAGGTGCGCCGGCTGTTCAACGTCAGCGGGTCGTTCGGGAGCGGAGCCGGGTTCCTCGAGGGCGCCCCGCGCGACTGGGCGGAGCAGCTCAGCGAGCTGACGCTGAGCACCGGGATGAGCGTCTACATCCTCGCGGCGTCCTCCGGCGAGGACATCCAGCGCTTCGCCGAGGAGGTCGCCCCGGCGGTCCGGGAGCTCGTCGACGGCGGGCGCAGCGGGGCGGCGGAGCGGCCTGCGCGGACGGCGGCGAGCCCGACCGCGGCGGCCGCGCCGTTCGCCGTCACCCCCACCCCGGACGACGGGCAGCGGCTGAGCGCCGAGCAGCCGTGGGACGAGAGCACGCGCCCCACCGGGCCGCCGCCCGACCCGGACCGTCGCTACACGCCCGACCAGCAGGCGGCCGGCCGCCACCTGATCGACGTCCACGACGCCCTCCGGCGCGAGCTGACCCAGCTCCGCGACCTGATCGAGCAGGTCGCGCGCGGCGAGGCCGAGGCCGCCACGGCGCGCTCGTTCATCACCCGCATGACGATCCGCCAGAACCACTGGACGCTCGGCACGTTCTGCGAGACCTACTGCCGCGTCGTCACGCAGCACCACACGCTCGAGGACCGCAGCGTCTTCCCCCACATCCAGCGCAGCGACCCCGCGCTCGCGCCGGTGATCGAGCGGCTCGAGGAGGAGCACGAGACGATCGCCGACCTGCTCGAGCGCGTCGACCAGGCGCTCGTCGCCCTCGTCGCGTCGCAGGACGACGGCATCGACGGCGTGCAGCGGGCGATCGGGATCCTCAACGACGCCCTGCTCTCGCACTTCGCCTACGAGGAACGCGAGCTGATCGAGCCGCTGGCACGGCTCGGCTTCTACTGACGCGCCGTCTCAAGTGTCGGGCGTGGCGTCCCGATGAACGCCAATGAGGCGCCTGACAACCCTGCTCGCCGGTGCCCTGCTCGTGGTGATCTGGGCGCACGCGCTGACCGGCTTCGGGGGCGCGGCGACGCTCGACTTCTTCGGCCGCTGGATGCACGACGCGATCATCCTCGTCGCGGCGGTGGGGTGCCTGGCCGCCGCCATCCGGCGCAGCCCGGACCGCATCGCGTGGTGCGCGCTGAGCGCCGGCCTGTTCGCCAACCTCACGGGCGACGTCATCTACTCGCTGGCGCCCGATCTCGGCGCCGTCCCCGTTCCCTCGATCTCGGATCCGTTCTGGCTCGCGATCTACCCCTGCCTGTACGTCGCGCTGATCGCGTTGATCCGCAGCCGCGTCGGCCGCACGCCGTGGGCCACGCGCCTCGACGGCCTTGCCGGCGGCCTGGCGATCGCCGCGGTGCTCGCATGCGTGACCGTGTCCGCCACCGTCGAGGGCTCGGCCGGCGCGCCGTTCTGGGAGTCGGCGACGAACCTCGCCTACCCGGTCGGTGACCTCATGCTGCTCGGCGCGATCGTCAGCGCCGTCGGCCTCGCGGGCTGGCGGATCGACCGCCTCTGGGGGACGCTGGGCGCCTCGATCGCCGCGCTCGTGACCGCGGACGTGATCTACATGACGGGCGTGGGCGGCGACGCCGGTGGCCTCGTCGCCGACGCGTTGATCGGCACCGGCTTCGCCGGCTTCGCGTTGGCCGCGACGTTCGCGCGGCCGGCAGCGCCGGTGGCCCGACCGCTCACCACCGACCGCGGGCTGTTCGTCCCGGTCGGCTTCGGCGCGCTGGCCCTGGCCCTGCTCGCGCTCGCCGTGCCGCTGCACCTCAACGTGGTGGCGGTCAGCCTCGCCGTCGCAGCGCTCGCGCTCGTGCTCGCGCGCATGGCGCTCACCCTTGGCGAGAACCACGCCCTGCTCGCCAGCAGCCGGATCGAGGCGGCCACGGACCCGCTCACCGGGCTGGCCAACCGGCGCAGCCTGGAGATCGACCTCGCCGGCGTCCTGCGCTCGGATACGCCGCACGCCCTCCTCCTGCTCGACCTCAACGGGTTCAAGAGCTACAACGACAGCTACGGCCACGGCGCGGGTGACATCCTGCTCCACCGGCTCGGCACGGCGCTCGCGGATGCGGTCGACGGCGGCGCCTACCGCATCGGCGGCGACGAGTTCTGCGTCCTCGCACCGCTCCCCGGGGACCTGGGGCGGTTCTCCGCGCACTGTGCCGCCGCCCTCGCAACCCACGGCGACGGGTTCGTCATCACGGCCGCCCACGGCGCCGTGCTGTTGCCCGACGAGGGACGCGACGCGGACGCCGTCCTCGCGCTCGCCGACGCGCGGATGTACGGCCAGAAGAACGCAGGCCGCCCGCCCGCCGCCCTGCAGTCTGCCGACGTGCTGAAGGCGGTCGTCGCCGAGCGCGCGCCGGCGCTGGCGTCGCACGTCGACGCGGTGTGCAAGCTCGCGTGCGCGGTCGCCGCCGAGCTCGGCCTGACCGGTGGGGAGCTGGACGCGCTGCGACACGCGGCGTCGCTCCACGACATCGGCAAGATGGCGATCCCGGAGTCGATCCTGGAGAAGCGCGACCCGCTGTCCGACAGCGAGTGGGACCTGATCCGCCGCCACACCATCATCGGCGAGCGCATCCTCGCCGCCGCCCCCTCGCTCGGGCCGAGCGCGCGGCTCGTCCGCTCGAGCCACGAGCGCATCGACGGCCGCGGCTACCCCGACGGGCTCGCGGCCGCGGAGATCCCGCTCGGCTCACGCATCATCCTCGTCGCCGACGCCTTCGACGCCATGTGCTCCGAGCGCAGCTACGGGCCCGCGCTGAGCGAGGCCGAAGCGCTCGCCGAGCTGCGCCGTTGCGCCGGCACCCAGTTCGACGCCGCGGTCGTCTCCGCGTTCGAGCACGTCGTCGCGCGGCAGGCAGCACCCGCGCTGTCCTGATCAGCCTTCCCCCGCAGCCATCGGCACGGTATGTTCGCGCCCATGAGGGTGCGCGACGCGATGACCGAAGAGGTCCTCACCATCGCTCCGGACCGCAGCCTGCGCGACGCAGCGCAGTTCATGACGGAGCACAACGTCGGCGCGGCCGTGATCGTCGACCCCGAGGAGCCCGGCCCGGGGATCGTCACCGAGCGCGACCTCGTGCGCTCGCTCGGCTCGGGCGAGGACCCCGACCAGGAGCACATCCGGGATCACCTGACGGCGCGGGCGACGTTCGCCGACGCCGACTGGGATCTCACGAAAGCCGCCGACGCGATGGCGAAGGGCGGCTTCCGTCACCTCGTCGTGATCGACAACGGCCAGGTCGCGGGCATCATCTCGATGCGCGACATCATCCACGTGTGGCGGCCCGGCTGAGCTCTAAGCCGCGAGGCGGGTCGTGAACCCCGCCTCACCAGTGGCGCGCGCGCCGTGGAGAGCGGACGCCATCGTGTACGCGCCCAGCCGGAGGCTGTCGATGATGCGGCCCCGATCGATGCTGAACCGGGGAACGAGGCGGCTGCCCGGCGGGACCGCGATCTGCCGCAGAACCGGGAGAGCGGAGGAGCGCGCTGCTCCCCGCTCGAGCTCGGCCGCGTCACGGTTGTAGACGTCGCTGCAGCCGCGGAGCAGCGGCACGAGCTCGGGATGGGCGCGAGCGAGCGTCCGCTCGGCGAGCTTGCCCTGCCTGGGCGCGCGATAGGCGGCGTCGCGCGAGCGCAGGACGAGCACATGTGTGGCGCCTTCCCGCAACGCGGTGCGATACGGAATCGGCTCCAGCAGGCCCCCGTCGACCGTCGGGTCGCCTCGATAGGTCGGTGGCGGGCCGGTCAGCACCGGAATCGAGCAGCTGGCGCGAGCCGCGGCCAGGAGATCCGCAGCGCTCTCGAAGTCGCGCAGCACTCTGTGCTCGGCGTGTGACGCCGACACCGCGACCGCGCGGAACTCGGGGCCGGTCGCCAACCCGAGCTCGGAGAGCGGCCTGCGCCGGGCGATGACCTCGTCGAAGAGGAAGCCCAGATCGATCACGGGGCCGCCCCGCAGCGCGCGCGACGGATCGATGAAGGCGCGGCACGCGGAGTCCTCGAAGCTGTTGGCCCACAGCGAGGCCTGACCGGCGGCCGCGAAGGAGCCGGACAGCGCTCCCGACGAGCAGCCGTAGACACGGTCGATCGAGGCCATCACGCCGGCGGCTTCGAGGACGAGGCACATGCCGGCGGTGACGGCCCCCCGCATCCCGCCGCCTTCCACCACGAGCGCGACGACGTGCGGATCCGTCCGCCGGCGTGGACCGCTGTGCGCCGCGGCGCGCGCTGCCAGCAGCCCGAACAGCGGGTCTTCGGCTGCCGCTTCGGCCGGTGCAAGGTGCGGCCTCATGGGTGGACGCTCCCAGCCGCGACCGGCCGCGTCTTCCCCCAAAAGGCGGGAATCCGCTAGGCGAAGCCGGCGGGCGTCAACCGCGGGTCACGGGAGTCCCGCGTGCGGGACGTCGACCGTGGTGGTGAGGAGGACCGCCTCGTTGGCCGCGCTGCGGGCCTGCGCGTAGAAGTCGGGCGCCGCGCACATCAGGAGCGTCCGCCCGTCCTCGCCACCGAGCATGCAGGCGAAGATGTTGAGGCCCTCGGGCATCGCGACCTCGTCGACGATCTCCCCGCCGGGCGCCACGCGGGCGCAGCGCGCGCCGACCTCGTCGGCCGACCAGATGTGGCCCTCGGCGTCGAGCGCGCAGCCGTCCGGGCCGAACTTCAGCTTGCCGAGCGTCTCCTCGAGCGTGGTGAACGCCGGCGTCGGGGCGACCTGGGCCCACACGCGACGGTCGCTGAGCGAGCCGTCCGGCTCGATCGTGAAGGCCGTGTAGCGGGCGCCGGCGGTCTCGCCGACGATCAGCGTGCGCCCGTCGGGGGTGATCACGGAGCCGTTCGGGAACAGCATGTCCTCGGCGGCGACCGAGGCCGTGCCGTCGGGGTCGACGCGGATCAGCGCGGCCGGGACGGGGTCGGCGAAGCTGTCGAGATCGAAGCCGAAGTTGCCGGCGTAGGCGCGGCCGTCGGCGTCGACGACCATGTCGTTGAGGTGGCCGGTGCAGAAGGCGCTGACGTCGGCGTGCTCGGTGACCGTGCCGTCGGCCGCCCGCCGCAGGATGCGCTGGTCGTGCATCGAGACCACGAGCAGCGAGCCGTCCGGCATCCACCCGAGCCCCGACGGCTGGCCCTCGACGTGCATGACCTCCTCCTCGCGCCCGTCGGGGTCGACGGTGATCACACGGTGCCGGTAGAAGTCCGAGACCCACCAGCGGCCCTCGTGCCAGCGCGGTCCCTCGAAGAAGGAGCCGTTGTCGAGCAGCGTCTGCAGCGTCATCGCACCACCGATCCGATCACATTCTGATCCCGGCCCAGGAAGTAGATCCCGGGGTCGGTCTGAAAGCCCTCGCTGGGGTTGTTCCGCAGGGTCGAGGAGCGGATGTCGAGCGTGCCGCTGCGGTCGTTGCTGACGAAGAAGATCGCGCCGCCGCCCTCGCGCGCGTGGTTGCCGGTCATCTTCGTGCCGGCGAGCAGGACGCGGAAGCGGTTGCCGTCCGTGTAGATGGCCCCTCCCGACCCGCCGCCGGCCGCGCCCGGGCGCGCGGGGTTGGCGCCGCTACCGATCGCGCGGTTGCCGGTGAAGACGCTGTTGAAGATCGACCACGAGACGCCGATGCTGCTCAGCGCGGCCCCGTTGCTGCAGACCCCTCGCTTGAACTTGCTACCCACGACGTACACCGGTTGGCCGCGGTACTGCGACAGCGCCCGCACGGCGCCGCCGCCGAGGTCCGGGCCGGTCGGATCGCAGCGGTTGCGGGTGAAGGTCGAGTTGACGATCTTGAGCCGGCCGCCGCGCGCGAAGATCGCGCCGCCCCCGCCGCCGTCGTACGTCTCGCCCGTGGCGTCGCCGTCGGCGAAGGCGAGGTTCTGGACCACCAGGCGCGGCGTCGCCTGGTCGTCGCAGTGCGAGGTCGTCCACGTCTGCCGCTGGTCGCAGGTGTTCTGGTAGAGGATGCGGCGCTTGCGGCCGCCGCTCAGGGTCACCAGGCCGCGGCCGTCGAGCACGACGCGGCGGCTGGTGTTGACCACCTTGGCGGTCCGTCGCAGCTCGATCCGGACCGGCTTCGGCCCGCAGCGGAACCGGATGACCCCGCCCTTGGCGACCGCTCGCACGACCGCGCGCGAGGTGCACGACCGCGGCGTGCCGGTGCCGACCCAGCGGTCGGGGTGGGACGTGTTCACGGCCCGCGCCTTCCGCGGGACCGCGGCCGCGCCGGCCTGCGGCGCCGCGACGGCGAACGCCGCGCAGACGGCCAGGAGGAGCGGCACGGTGCGCGCGCTGCGCGCCTGCTCGAGCCCCCAGCTGACGATCCGCTCGGGATGGATCCGCAGCAGCGGCGTCGGCAGCGCGATCGCCTCCCCCCGCCCGCGGACCTCGATCCCGCGCGGATGCCAGGGATCGGTGCTCGCGAGGTCGTCGATCACGATCGCGGCCCGGCCGGTCCGGGCCACGTCGCGGAACTTCTTCGTCTGCTCGAGCTCGTAGCCGCCGATGTCGATCGTGTCGCGCACCGCGTTGTAGATGAACGCGACCGGGACCACGTGCGGCGTGCCGTCCGCGCCGACCGTCGCGATCCGCCCGAGCTGCCGCCCGCCGGCCAGGTACTCGATCTCGCTCTTGCGGAAGACGCTCAACGCGGCGCACGGTAGCCGACCGTTCATCCTGGGCGCGGCGCTCGACCCGGACCTGAGCCGAAGGAGATCGCGAACGCGAGCAGCTCGACGCCCGGGACCGGCGACCAGTCGCGCTCGGGCGCGCGCTCGAAGCCGACGCGCTCGTAGATGTGGTGCGCCGCCCGCATGTCCGGCCTGCTCGAGCAGACGACGCCCTCCTTGCCGCCGCGCAGGCTGTCGTCGAGCACGCGCCGCAGAAGCGCGGTCCCCACGCCGCGGCCCTGCGCGGCAGGCCCGACGGCGAGCATGCGGAACTCCGACTCGCCCGGGCCCGCGATCTCGCCCAGCGCGCCCCCGTCCGGCACGAACGTCACGGTCCCCAGCACCTCGCCCCCGTCGACGGCGACCAGCAGCACCGCCTCGGCGGCGCGCCGCGCGACGTCGCGCAGCGTGGCGACGTAGTGGTCGTCGCCGGGCATGAGCGGCGCATAGGCCGCGACGCAGAGATCCGCGACCTGCGGGAAGTCGCCGGGCTCGGCGAGTCGGATCTCGAGCGGCACGGGCAGCGACGCTAGCGCGGGCAGAGCCGCTGCAGCGTGGCGAGCGCGGCCGGGTCGTCGGCGAGGTTGTCGAACGCCCAGGCCGCGGATTGGATCTCCGCGAGCGTCGCCTCGCGGCACTCGACGCAGAACCGCGCGAGCCATCGCAGCGCGGCGCGCTCGAACCGATCCGGCTCGGCCTTCTGGATCACGAGGCAGACCGCGAGCGCGTCACCGAGGTCGACGTGCGGCAGCTCGCCCGCGGCGGTGCGGATGATCGCCATGTTGCCCGTCTTCAGCGCCCGCCGGAAGCGCGCGTATGCCGATCCCTGACTCGTCACGAACGTATGTTCGCATGGCCCGCAAGTGCGACGGACCACGATCACTCGGGCGGGAGGGAGTGCGCGGCCTCGGTGAGGGCCGACAGCAGGGCGGCGGTGGCCGGCGGGTCGGGCGGCTCGCCGTAGGTCGCGGCGTAGACGTGGCGCTGCGAGCCCGGCAGCTCGGTCGCGACGAGGCCCGCGGCGCGGTGGGCGCGCAGGGCCAGGCCCGGGATGGTCGTCACCCCGAGCCCGGCGGCCACCAGCGACTGCATCACGACCATGTCGTCGGAGATGTAGCCGATCCGGGGCTCGAACCCCTCGTCGGCGCACAGGGCCAGCAGGTGGCTGCGGCAGCGGGGGCAGCCGGCGATCCAGGTCGCGTCATGCAGCGCGGCCAGGCTGCGCCCGCCGTGCGGCGACAGCAGGTAGACCGGATCGTCGAGCAGGTGATGGAGGCGGACGCCGGCCGGCTCCGGCTCGGTCTCGTCGTAGCGGAAGATGATCGCGACCTCGATCGTGCCGGCGCGCAGCAGCTCGAGCGCCTCGTGCGGATGGGTGTCGGTGAGGCTGATCTGGAGGCCCGGATGCCGCTCGGCCAGGCCCGCCACGGCTCGCGGCACGAGCGAGCCGATCGCGGAGGAGAAGCCGGCCAGGCGCACCCGCCCGGCGGTCAGCCCGACGTGCGCGGACAGCTCCGCGCCGGCGGCGTCGATGCGGCCGATGATCTCGGCCGCGCGGTCGGCCAGCAGCTCGCCCGCCGGGGTGAGGCGGATGCCGCGCCCGACGCGCTGCAGCAGCTGCGCGCCGGTCTCGGCCTCGAGCCGGGCCAGGTGGTGGGTGACGGACGGCTGGGAGTAGTGCAGCTCCCTCGCCGCGGCCGTGACCGAGCCGTGGCGGGCGACGGCGTCGATGATGCGGAGCCGGTTGACGTCGAGCATGTATCAACTCTATCTATGAGTCAACTCCAAAGTTGGCATTGGACGCATGAGTCGCCGACCCGCACACTCATGTCATGACCGCCATTCAGACCCGCCCCCTCAGCCGCCTGAACGACCTCGTCGATGGCGTCCGCACCGCTGTGGACGCGCGCGCCGACTGGTCCGAGACCGCGCAGCTGGTCGCCGCGCAGCTGCGCCGGCACCTTCCCACCCCGGACGTGCTGACCGCCGAGCAGCGCGTCGGCTCGCCGGACGGCTACCGCAGCCACACCCTGCACGTCGAACCCGACGGCTCGTTCTCGATCATCGCCCTCGTCTGGCAGCCCGGCCAGCTCACGCGCATCCACGACCACATGACGTGGTGCGTGTTCGGCGTCATCCAGGGCGTCGAGCACGAGGATCTCTTCGACGCCGAGCTCAACCTGATCGGCAGCAGCGACAACCACGTCGGCGACGTCGACGGCTTCGCGCCCCCCGGTGACATCCACCGCGTCCACAACACGGCCGACACGACCGCGATCTCGATCCACGTCTACGGCACGGACGTGACGCGCATCGGCTCCAGCGTGCGGCGCTACTACGACTGATCGGCGTCGCTTCGGGCAAGCTACGTGCAAGCCCGCCGAAAGGAGAAGCGATGTCCGCCCAGGCGCTGCCGTACGCGCATCTCGGCGATGCGCTCGCCACCGACTACTTCCAGGTCCGCGAGCAGTTCACCGAGGAGCAGTGGGAGCACTTCATCGCGACGCGCCGCTTCGTCGATCGCGAGGTCCTGCCCGTCATCAACGAGTACTGGGAGGCGGCCGAGCTGCCGTGGCCGCTGCTGCGCCGGCTGCCCGAGCTCGGGCTGCTGGGCGAGGACATCGAGGGCTATGGCTGCCCGGGGATGAGCCCGCTCGCTCGTGGGCTCGTGAACATGGAGCTGCACCGCGGGGACGGCAGCCTCGGCACGTTCCTGGGGGTGCAGTCCGGGCTGGCGATGAAGTCGATCGACCTGCTCGGCTCCGAGGAGCACAAGCAGCGCTGGCTGCCGGCGATGGCGCGGCTGGAGGCGGTCGGGGCGTTCGCGCTGACCGAGCCCCGGCACGGCTCGGACTCCGTCGCGCTGGAGACCAGCGCCCGCCGCGACGGTGACGGGTGGGTGCTCGACGGCGCCAAGCGCTGGATCGGCAACGGCTCGATCGCCGACGTCGTCGTCGTGTGGGCGCGCTCGGCCGACGACGGCCAGGTCAAGGGCTTCCTGGTGGAGAAGGGCACGGACGGCTTCGACGCCGTGACGATGGAGGGCAAGGGCGCGTCGCGCGCGATCTGGCAGGCGGACATCCGCCTCGACGGCGTGCGCGTCCCCGAGGCCTCGCGACTCCCGGGCGCCGAGTCGTTCAAGGACGCCGGCCGCGTGCTCGTCACCACCCGCACGACGTGCGCCTGGGGCGCGCTCGGCCACGCCGTCGCCGCCTACGACACCGCGCTGACCTACAGCAAGCAGCGCGAGCAGTTCGGCAAGCCGCTGTGCTCGTTCCAGATCGTCCAGGACCGCCTGGTCAAGATGCTCGCCGAGGTCACCGGCATGCAGCTCTACTGCATGCAGCTCGCGCGGCTCGAGGAGAGCGGCCGCCTGACCGACACGATCGCGGGCCTGGCCAAGCTCAACAACACGCGCAAGGCCCGTCAGGTCATCGCCGAGGCGCGCGACCTGCTCGGCGGCAACGGCGTGCTGCTCGAGAACCACATCATCCGCCACATGGGCGACATCGAGGTCATCCACACCTACGAGGGCACCGAGACCATGCAGACGCTGATCGTGGGGCGCGACATCACCGGCGTCGGAGCGTTCGCGTAGGCCGCCGCGCCAGCACGGTCACGCGTCCCACGGTTCAGGTCACGCCTGGCCGGCGCGCGCGGAGCCGGTCCGAGGGCCGCTGTCGTGGTACGCCAGGGGTCTGCGACGTCGTCGCCGGCGGGCGATCAGCAGGGCGGTGACGGCCATCAGCAGCCCGACGAGGCCGAGCAGCCCGATCATCACGAGGTTGGGCCAGGACGACGAGGCCTCGGTGGCGGGGAACGTGATCGTCGCCCGCGCGTTCCGGCTCAGGAGCCCGCTGCGCAGGTTCAGCCGGGCGTGCCACGGTCCGGCAGGCAGGCGCTTGTCGAGGACGATCCGGACCCGCTCGGTGGCGTTGATGGCGAGGCTCACGCCGAGGTCGGCGGGGTAGGGGCCGGCGTTGAGGCCTCCCGGGCCGTCGAGGAGCCGCAAGGTGCCGTTCATGTCCAGCGCGCGGCCGCCGGTGTTGTGCACGGTCGCGAGCACGATGGGGCGGCCGTCGCGCGTGCGCTCGGCGGCCAGTGAGTCGATCTTGAAGTTGGCGGCGGGCGGGCCGCCCGGTCCGACCGAGAGGTAGATGCGGATGCCGACGCGGTTGACCTGGGTGATGCCGTCGGCGGCGGGCGCGGCGCGCGTCTCGGCCCAGACCACGCCATAGCGTTCGCCCGGGGCCGCGTCGCGTGGAACGCGGATCGTCACCTGCGCGGTTCGCCTCGCGCCGGCGCGGAGCCCGGCCGCGTCGGGCCGGACGGACGTCCAGGTCGACAGCTCGTTGTCGGTGTGGCCCGCGGCGCCGATGAACGCGCCCTTCGCGATCGCCGCCGCGGCCGGATAGATCGCGACGTCGAGCTTCGATGCGGTGGAGTTGGAGACTTGGATCCGGCGGTGGACGACCGTGCCGGGGGCGACGTGGTCGACGACGTAGAGCCGGGCTCGAGGATCCAGGCGCGCGGCGGTGGGGACGTCGAGCAGTTGCACCCCGAGGCTGCCCTCCGCTGCGCCGGCGGGTGCGGCGACGATCGAGGTGCAAGCCAGCAGGCAGACGGCGCGCCCTGCGATCCGCATGGCGCGCCGTGTGCGCATGTCTATGCGACCGAGTGCGTGATGGTGCCGGTGTAGGTGCCGGCGGCCTTGCCGCCTGCGACCGTGACCTTGATCGTCGGGTTCCAGGTGGCGGAGTTGTCGCCGGTGATGCCACTCGCCGTGACCCCTGCCACGGCTCCTGTGAGCGCAGTCGGATCGTTCGCGGTGAATGTCGCGGTCCCGACCTTGGTGATCGGCCCGGCGACGTAGCCGACGGCGGCGGCGCCGATCGTGGGACCTGCACTCGGGGTGAAGGCGGTCGAGATGACGCTCGCGACCCAGCCCGAACCGGCGGCCGCGCTGCGCGCATCATTGACCTGGACCTGGCCCAGCGAGCCGCTGATGACTCCACCGGAGACCGTGTTGGAGATGCTGCCGAGACTGCCGGCATCCGGCGGCACCGTGATCTCCAGCGCCCCTCCCGTCACCGTGACAGTCGCGGTCGTGGGTGCTGCCACTGCGGGTCCGGCGATGCCGAGCGTGAACATCGCGGCAACGATCGCGACGGGCATCCGCCGCATGCGGTTGATCCTCATGGTGTTCCAATCTCCGCGCCAGCGCGGAATGGGTGGATCAGCAGAGGTCGATCACCCGGAGGACCCGAGGTCGAGAGACGCTGACAATGCGGAACCGGTGATGCGCACGAAGCGAGAGAGCGCGGCTGGTTTCGGTTCCTATGAGCGCATCGGCGCCAACCCGTCGCAGCATTAGCCGATTCTCCGAAAACGCGCAGATGGCGCCTTGTCGCAACCGCCGTTCCGCGGGCACTCAACGCCTGGTCTCGTACCTGGTCAGGAGCACGCCGTCGGGAAACGTCCGGGTCTCCACCAGGGTCAGGTTGACCCAGTTGTCCAGGGCCGTGAAGAACGGCGTGCCGCCGCCCACCAGGACCGGTGCGGTGGCCAGCACGTACTCGTCGATCAGCCCGGCCCGCATGGCCGCCGCGGCGAGGGTGGCGCCGGTGACGTCCATGGGACCGCCGTCCTCGGCCTTGAGCCGGGTGATCTCGGTGACCGCGTCGCCGGTGACCAGGCGGGCGTTCCAGTCGACCGTGCTGATCGTCGAGGAGAACACCACCTTCGGCATGTCCAGCCAGCGGCGGGCGAACTCGATCTGCGCCGGTGTGACGCCGGGCTGCTGGTCGGCGGTCGGCCAGTGCGAGCTCATCCCCTCCCACAGCCTGCGCCCGTACAGCGCCAGGCCCGTCGCCGCCACCCGGTCGGACCACCACTGGAACAGCTCGTCGCTCGGCACGCTCCAGCCGAGGTCGTCGCCGGGCGCGGCGATGTAGCCGTCCAGGCTCACATTCATCGCATAGGTCAGTTTCCGCATGGCGTCACCCTCCCGTGAGTCGGTATCTCCGCGTACAGACCAGCAGAGCGCGGAAGAATCATCGGTCAGGCCACACCGAGGCCCTGATGGGCCGGGGAGGATTCGAACCTCCGTCTGACGGATTATGAGGCTCTTGGCGGCGAGCACATGCTTTCCGTTCTGCCGCTGGCCCGCAAGTCCCGTCATTCCGTATCCAGTCCGCTGGCCGTTCCGCATTCAGTCCGCACTCGGAGGCCGGAGCGCGTGCCCGGTTAGGCGGGCCCGGTCGTCGTGCCGGGCGCGAGTGTCGCGGCGAGCCCGTCTGCGGCGCGGTCGGGCTCGGGGCTGGCCGGGAGCCGGATGGCGGCGGCGAGTCCGATGAGGGCAAGGACGGCCAGGGCGACCATCGCCAGGACGTAGGAGGTGTTTCCGGACGCCAGGTCGGAGACCAGGATCGTGCCGGCGATGGCCGTGCCGAAGGACGAGCCGAGGTTGGAGACGCTGCGCGAGAGCCCGGAGATCTCGGCCTGGAGCGCTTCGGGGAAGCTGGACTGCACGAGGTTGACCGAGGGGGTCAGCATGACTCCCAGGCCGAGACCGATCAGCAGCAGGCCCGGCCCGAAGGCGATCACGCGCGAGGAGGCTCCGACCAGGGCGAGCAGGAGTCCGATCCCGGCCATCGTGACGACGAAGCCCGCGATGATCAGGGTCTTCTGCGGGCGGCGCTTGGCGAGTCGCTCCGCGCCGAGCGACGAGACCAGGACGCCGACGGTGGCCGCGGTGAAGATGACGCCCGTCTCGATCGCGTTGTAGCCGCGGACCTCTTGGAGGAAGACGGCGACGGTGAACGAGACGCCCATCAGCAGCAGCCATTGGATGTTCTGGGTGACGAGCCCGAGGTTGGATCTGTGGTTCTTGAACAGGAGCGTGGGCAGCAGCGGTTCCTTGCCGCCTCGCTCGCGAGCGCGCGTGTAGAGGAAGAACCAGGCGAGAAACGCCGCTCCGGCCGCCAGCAGCGCCGCCATCAACGCCGGGTTGCTGTCGGCCTGCAGGATCCCGAACACGATGAAGAACATGCCGATCGCCGACAGGACCGCTCCGAAGCCGTCGAACGGACTGGTCGGGTCGGCGGGGAGGGGGTCGGTGATCCGGCGGCTGAGCAGGACGATCAGCGCGATGACCGCGGCTTGGAAGATGAACGCGGCGCGCCAGTCGATCGCGGTGGTGATGAGACCGCCGATCAGCGGTCCGGCCGCGGCGCCGAGGCCTCCCAGCCCGCTGATGACGCCGAACGCCCGGGCGCGTGAGGTGAGGTCGCTGAAGTGCAGGGTCGTGAGGATGTAGACGGGCGGGATCAGCAGGGCAGTGCCGATGCCCTCCAAGACCGAGTTTCCGAGGATCAGCACGCCGAGGTTCGGGGAGGCCGCGCTGAGCAGCGCGCCGACCCCGTAGAGCACGAGGCCGAGCGTGAAGCAGCGTTTACGGCCCCAACGATCGCTCAGCTTGCTGCAGGGGATCATCAGGATCGCCATGATCAACAAGAACAGCGTGATCGCCGCCTGCACACCCTGCACGGTCGTGTCCAGATCCTCCGTGATGTCGCCGATCATCACGTTCATGTTCGAGCCCGCGAAACTGCAAATGAACTGAGCGAGCGCGAGCGGAGCCAGGAACCTGCGCCGCGAAACGACCGCGCCCGCCGATGCGCGCTCCGCGCTCAACGGGCCGCTCGCATCGTGCCCGCCCCGGCCGCGCAGACCTCGCGCGGAACGCCCAGCAGCGGCCGCCGCACGTCGAACTGGAACCGCTCGCAGGCCGTGTTCCGAACACGGTTGGGATATGGAGTCCTCATGCTCGCCAAGCTCGAAGGTCGGTCGCGATTCGCGAGACTAGTGTCTCGCGCTCCCGAGCGACGCCGCCGCCTCTAAGCGCACTCGCCAGACGTCGGGCTGGCGCGACGTCCGGTGTCCCGTGTTCAGCTAGCGCCGGACGTGTCACCACGAGCCGCTGTGCGCTTGACCAATCGGCCGTTCCTGCGGAGACTGCCGGCCATGATCCGACTCCGCAGCGACATGCCGACGGGTGTCCTTGGGCTCGACGCGGTCGACGACGTGGAGAAGGAGGACTACGAGAACGTCATCGTCCCCGCCGTCAACGCGGCGATCGCCGAGCACGGAAAGGTCCGTCTCGTCTATGTGCTGGGTCCCGAGTTCGACGACTACGAGGGAGAGGCCGCCTGGGAGGACCTGAAGCTCGGGGTGCAGCATCCATCGTCGTTTGAGCGGATCGCGATCGTGACCGACGCGCGGTGGGCCAGCCCGGCGATCAAGGTCTTCAGCGTCCTCTGGCCCGGACAGGCCCGCGCGTTCCCGCTCTCTGAGCTCGAGTCCGCGAAGCGCTGGGCAGCTGCGGACACCAGCTGACCCACCGGACGTCTTGCAGGCGCGATCAGGACCGCGGCTGGCTCTGCAAATCGCGTCATATCAGGTGTCGGTTTCGCGATCTTCGGCCCGTGACATGAAGATGTCGAGCCCGAGCGCGCGCGAGAGGAACCGTGCGGCAAGTTGTCCGCGCACGCTGTTTCCCGCCTGATCGAGCGGAGGCGCGAAGGTCGCAAGCCCACCTTTGCCGGGGGCCACGGTGATGATTCCTCCGCCGATCCCGCTCTTCCCCGGGAGGCCGACGTCGTAGAGCCAGTCACCTGAGCTCTGGTACAGCCCGGCCGTCGTCATGACGGCCAGCACGTGCCGGCATGTCTCCTCGTCGACGACGCGTTCGCCCGTGAGCGGGTTCACGCCACCGAGCGCGAGCGTCGCACCCATGGTCGCGAGATCGCGGGCGCTCACGGCGAGGGAGCTCTGGCGCGTATAGAGGTCGACCGCATCCGCAGGGTCACCCCAGAGCGCGCCGCGGCTTTCCAGCAGGTTGGCGATGCTGCGGTTCACGAAGTTGGTCTCCGACGCGGAGCGATAGACCTCCGCGTCGAGCGCGAGTTGCCGGCCGGCGAAACGCGACAGGCCATCCGCGATGAAGAGCCATCGCTCGTCGATCGTGGCGCCCGGCGCGAGGCTCGTCGTCGCGATCGCTCCGGAGTTCACCATCGGGTTCGTCCGACCCTCGTCGCCTTGCTCGATGGCCGCTAATGAGTTGAACGGCAAACCCGTGGCATTCAGCCCGATCCTGCGCCTCACGCCCTCCGGGCCGAGCGCCACGCAGATGAGCGCGAAGACGAACGGCTTCGCCACGCTCATGATCGTGAACTCGACCTCGTCGTCGCCGACGCCGTAGACGCCCCCGCGCGCTCCGACGACGCAGATCCCGAACAGCTCGGGAGACGCTTGCGCGAGCGCAGGGTAGACCTGCGACGGCCGACCGTCGTCGATCGACGCGAAGCGCTCATACGCATCGTCCACGAGCATGCGGACGCGCTCGGGGGGCGGAAGTTCTCCGGTCGAGACGAAGGCTGTCGGGCGTTCGAACGTCATCCGCGGGTCAGTGGGTCGCATGGCGGCCGCGGGAAACCATACGACCAGGCCCGCAGCGAGCCACGTTGGCGGCCATCCCGCGCGCTCGGTTCGCCGCGGCATCCGGCGAAATGCCTCCCGCACGCCACGTGGTCGCGGCTCGCCAACGCGCGAGCGAGTCGCTCCGAGCGCCGTCAGCGGCCGAGCTGCGACGCCGCGTCGCCAGCATGCTGCCGTCGATCGGCGAACGTGGAACGCTGCGCGGCGGCCAAACCGGATGAGCCGTCCGTCGGGCACCCTGTACCCTCGCGTGCCCCGGTGATACTGCGCCGGACCACCCTTGCAAGGAGCCCCGCGCATGCCCGACAGCCTTTACGCGCAGGCCATGTCGTATGACAGCGCCCGCGTGGCCCGAGGTACACGACCGACGCCATGAGCGGCGACGAACGCCCGGTGCTGGTCGCCTATGACGGCTCAGCCGAGTCGCGGGCCGCCGTGCGCAGCGCCGTCACGCTGTTCCCGGGACGGCGGCTGATCGTCATCACCGTGTGGGAGCCTGGGCTCGCGATGGCATTGGCCTCGAGCTCTGCCGTCGCACCCAGGTCGCCGAGCGCCGAGATGACGGCCGAGACGGCGCGCGTGGAGCGCGACCAGGCCGCCCAAGCGGCCGTCGCCGGCGCCGAATTCGCGCGCGAATTGGGGGCAACGGCAGAATCGATCCCCGTCACCGACGAGACAAACGTCACCGGGGTCATCACATCGGAGGCCGACCGCCACGACGCATGCGCTGTGGTGGTGGGCTCGCGGGGGCTGGGGCTCGTGAAGGCGCCCCTGCTCGGCTCGACCACCCAGGGACTGCTGCGTCACACCAGGCGCCCCGTGCTGGTAGTCCGCGCACCGCAGTAGACGGCGTGCGATGGCCTAGACCGGGAGCGCCGTCGCCACGAAGTTGACACCGCTCTGGATCCCCGAGGCGGTCGTCGGCCTAGGGCCAGCGGACGCCCGCGGTCGGCACGTGGACGCTCGTCGTCGCGGTCTCGATCCCGGTCTGCCGTGGCCGCCGCCGAAGCCCGCGCGCGTACCGATCGGTGAGCACGCCGGCGCTCAGTCCGTGCAGGACCACTGAGGCGGTCACTGTGAGCGCCGTGGCGTCGACGATCGTGTTCGAGTGCGGGACGCTGGCCTCGACGACGAGGACCGCGAAGACGATCGAGGCCAGGCCGCGGGGACCGAACCAGCCCAGGTAGGCGACGGTCGTGGGCCTCGAGCGGGTGCCGAGCATCGCAATCGCGACCGGCAGCATGCGCACGACTGTGAGACTGAGCAGCGCGTAGAGCGCCACCTGCCAGCTCGCCCGCTCGATCAGCGGCTTCATGAAGGCCGCGCCGAAGGCGACGAAGGTCAGCGCGTTCAACAGCGTGCCGAGGTCCTGGGCGGGCAGCGGTTCGGCGGCGTGGCGGCGCGGGCCGCCGAGGGCGCCGAACACGATGCCTGCGACGAACGCGGCGATGAAGCCGCTGCCGTCGAGCGGGACGGCGAGCCCGAAGGCGAGCGCAGCGGTCACGGGGGACAGCAGCCAGCGCCACTGCGCCGGCTCCTCGCCACCGCCTGGGATGGCCCGGCGGTGCACGATCGCGGCGGCGAGCCCTGCGAGCGCGCCCATGAGGAGTCCGTAACCGATTGACTCGGCGGCGACTCGGCCCGCCTCTGATCCGCTCAGGGCGCCGGCCTCGGGGTTCGCGAGCGCCAGTGCGATAACGAGGACCGGCACGCAGAGGCCGTCGTTGAGGCCGCTCTCGACGTTGAGCCCCTGCCGGATAGAGGCTGGCAGGCGCTCGTCGGTCACGACCGCCTGACCGAGCGCGGCGTCGGTCGCGGCCAGCACGATCGCGAGCACCAGCGCCTCCGCCGGCGACAGCTGCGGCAAGACCAGGAGCGCGGCCACCGTGCCCGCCGCGATCGTCAGCGGCAGCCCGATCCCGAGAAGCCGCGCCGGCACCGCATAGCCGTCGCGCAACGCGCGCAGATCGATCCGGGACGCGTCCGAGAACAGCACGAGCGCGAGCGTCGCCTCCGCCAGCAGCCGCAACGACCCCGCATCGGGCGACAACTCGACCCAGCCCAGGCCCTCGGTCCCGACAACCAGGCCGGCGGCCGTGAACGCGATCGCTGGTGGCACCACGCCCGGACGCCACGTCTGCAGCGCGATGTACGCCAACACGATTCCGGCGACCACTGCCAACGACCACGCCCCCATCCAGCAAGTCTCCCCCGAACCGGCGAAGACAGGCCGATCCGATCCCGGTCGCGAGCGGGCACGGTGCGCGGCAGTGCTGCACGTCTGCAAAGAGGCGGCGCTCAGCGCCGCGGCGCGTCCGAGCGCCCCGGGCGAGGCGGATCATTCGCCGCCGGTCGCCGCGAGCCCTCGTCCGCGCCTCCCGAACCATTGTTGGTCGCAGATCGTTCCCGTGCTCGCCAACGGGCGGTTCGACTCCACCACCATCGGCACCGGCTGCTTGATCAGGTGGAGCCGCGTGGAAGACTACGGCGAGTCAGGCGAGCTGGGCCACTTCGACAGCCCCATGGTCGCCGCAGAGATCGCCGTGCGGGTAAAGAGGTGACGCCGACGACGTATCGGTGTGGTCGCCGTGCGGAACCCGCTTGCGGCCGCAGTCCGGTTCGTGTCGTGTTTGTCCTCGGATCGGGTGGCGCAAGCTGCTCGCCGCGCGCCTGGCGCCGCAGTGGTGAGCGCCTCCACATCAGACACGGGCGGGCCGGCTGGACGTGCGCGCCGAATCACGCGAGGCTGGCTGCGTCCTGCGCTTCTATCCGGATGAAGGAGAACGTGATGGCGATCGACACGCTCGTGGTCTACGTCGGCGTGTATGACAGCGTCGAGCTCGCGGAGGCCGACTACCAGGTCGTGAAGGAGCTCCATACCAAGGCAGATCTGATCGACGCATACGACGCGGCCGTCGTGGAGCGCCGCGAGGGCAAGACCAAGATCGTCAAGAAGCACGAGACGCCCACGCGCGTCGGCGGCGTGCTCGGCGGCGGGGTCGGGCTGGCCACGGGGCTGGTCGTTGCGCTCTTCCCGTTCGCCGCCGTCGGCGGCGGGCTGCTCGCCGGCACCGCGGCGGGCGGGGCGATTCTCGGCGCCGTCGCCGGCCACGCGGCGGCGGGCATGAGCCGCGAGGATCTCAAGCACCTGGGCGAGCACCTCGACACCGGCCAGGCGGGTCTGGTCGTGGTCGCCGTGTCCGACATGGGCGCCAAGGTCGAGCGGGCGATGGAGCGTGCCTCGAAGCTCGAGCAGAAGCAGCTCGAGGCCGACGCGGACGAGATCGAGCGCGATGCCTCGGCGGCCGCGAGCCAGCCGGGCCAGTCGTAAGCGCGAGCGGGGAGACTTCCCACGCGGATCGAGGATCTCCCCGTGAACATCCTCGGCGTCGAGCTGCATGGCAAGCTGACCACGACGTCAGTTCCGATCCACCACCTGAGAGGACACGCGCCATGAGCAGCGACCCGCACGAGCACCAGCACGGCCCTGGCTGCGGTCACACCGCAATCCGCCACGACGATCACATCGACCACCTCCATGACGGCGAGCTCCATCACCACGACGAGACCGGCGTCGAGCGCCACGCGCTGGCGATCAGCGACAGCAACCCCGCGGACTGCACACCCGCCCACGCGTGCGCCGAACACGACGCCGACCACGAGCACGGACCGGACTGCGGCCATGCGGCGGTCCCCCACGGCGAGCACACCGACTACGTTGTCGGCGGCCACCTGCACCACCCACACGGCGATCACTGCGACGACCACGGGCCCGTCGAGGTCGTTCAGCACAGCTGAACCGCCGCCGCGACCGCGTCAGCCCGCTCGCGTTGCCCGGTGCTCGCGGGTGTGACGCAGTCGGGCTCGACCCGTGTCGCCAGCTCAGCGACGCACTCCAAACTCCGGGGCCACTGACCGCAGCGGCCGCGACCGCTTCCACCCCCACCGTCCGCGCGGTGAGCGCGACCCCCCGGCGGCGGCGGCGTCGCCGCCCCCGGTCGGGCCGGTCAGCCGACCGGCTCCGCCTCCGCGCGCTCCATCGCGGCGAGGGCCTCCTGCTCGGCCTCATCCCAGTCGCCGACGTCACGCTTGAGCACGTGCTGCTCGGCGCGCGTGAGCGCGCGCTCGATCTGCTCGGCGTCCTTGTCGATCCCGACGACGATCAGCGCGGCCTTGCCCGGCGCCAGCATCGCACCGATGTCCTGGGCCTCGCTACGGCTCGTCCCGTGAGCCAGGTGCCCGAACCACGCGCCGAGCCCGGCCCCGCCCGCAGCCATGCCCGCGTAGCTGACCGCCGGAAGCAGGAACGGGAACACGACGGCCACGCCCGCCCCGGCCGCGAGGCCGATCCACCCGCCCTTCTGCGTCGGCTTCTCGGTCTTGGTGACCTTCACGGTCCCATCAGGCGCGTGGACGATCACCGCCGAGTCATATGACCCGATGGCCCCACCCTTGTGCAAAGACTTGATCGCCTCGTAGTCGGCGTCGGCGTCGGCGACGTTGTCGTAGACGCCGGTGTAGAAGAACATCGGCTTGGCCATGTGCGCCCTCCTCGTAGAGCTCTCGCCGCCAGCATCAGCCACCGGCCTGCCGAGCATCGTCCCACACCGGGTGAGTGCGGGGCGTCGGCCTCTTCTTCCCGGTGGGGCGGCCGGTTCAACGCTGAGACGCTCATCGACGACATGAGGACTGCGTCTCAGCACAGGGCGGTGAGGTTCCGCGAGCCGGTCGTGTCCTCGCCGTAGCCGACGACGTCGACGATGAAGTTCTCGCTGCCCCGGTGGCGGGCGTCGTTGCAGGCTGACGGCAACTGGAGCGTCGTCTGGGCGCGCGCCGCGGCCGGCGGTGTTTCGCTCAGGGCCGCCCGAACCCGTTGCCCCGTGGATCATTCCCGCAGCCGCACGCGGCCGCCGTCACGTCAGGGCTGTTGCTGCTGGGTCTGGTCCTCCAGATCGCCCACGCGTCCGTCGAGGTCCTTCATGTCCTGGCTGAGCGTCTGCACGCTCTGCTCGAGATCGTCGATCGACGAGCGAGCCTGCTCATCCGTCCCGCCATCGTTGCTGGAGGCCGCGGACTGCGACTGCTTGGCGACCTTGTCCACACGGCCGCTCAGGGCCTTGACGTCGTCGGAGAGCTGGCTGACCTGGTTCTTGGTGGCCCGAGTCTTGACATCGGCCTCCAGCGCGTCCACGCGGTCGGCCAGGTCGGCGACCTGCTGGCGGCTCGCCCCGTCGCCGGCATCGCTCTCGTCGTCTTTGGTGAGCAGCGTGTAACCCGCCACGGCGAGCGCGGCGACGGCGACCACCCCGACGATCGTCAGCGCGGTACGCAGCGATCGGAGCTGGTCGAGCAGGAGCTCAGTGCGAAACGGGTCCTCCACCGGCGCGGCGACCTCGCGCTCGACGCCCACCCTAGCCGGCGCCGGGGTCGCAGGCGGCAGCGGCCGGGTCGGCTCTTCGGGGGGATCTTCGGGAGGAGGTGGCGTCGACACGAATCCGTGGCTGCCCAGACCGCGTGAATGCGGACCAAACACCGGTTCGGCGGTGGCAGGCAAGAGTGGCACATCGAGACGACGACCCTTCTCCGCCCGGTGCGCAGAGCCACAGGCTGCACTCCGGTCGGCCGATCGCCGCAGGACTCCCGAACCGTCCGAGCGCGGTGATCGTGCGCGCGCTGGTCTCTGCTCGAGAATTCGAGCAGCCGCGCGTCGAGCAGCGTTATCTCCAGCCGGGGTCCGGCACGCTGCCATGCACCCGCGTTCCGCGCCCCGGCGCCGAGTCGACCGCGAGCGTGCCGCCGACGGCGGCGAGGCGGTCGCGCATGTTCGCGATCCCCGCGCCGACCGACGTTTCGGCCGGGTCGAATCCCGCGCCTGAGTCGCAGACCGTGAAGTCCAGCGCTCCACCCGTCCCGGAGAGGTCTATGCGATCGGGCTCATCGGCATCACCGAGATCGTCGGCGAGAACGCCGACGCCGGCTCAGAGAACCTCCTCAGCGCGCTCGTTTCCATCCCCGCGATCGCACTCGGCATCCTCGTGGGGACGATGATCGTGCGGGCTTCCAGTGCGCTCCGCGACCGTTCGCTTTCGCCCAGGTGAATCGGCATCTCCGCTCGGCGGGGCGCGTGGCCGCGTAGATCACGCCGAACCAGCGGGTTCCTGTCCGCCCCCGGCCACGGCCCGGGCGAGTGAGCGACTCGCAATAGATGCCCTCGGGGGTCGCGACTGGTGTCCCGCGCAGCTACGCGAGGCGCTTTCGCCTTCAGCGTCTCGAACCCCTGCTAGGTGATCGCGCAGGTGTCGAGCAGCTCCTTGGCCGTCGCGATCTCACCGGCCGTACCGCCGCGCAGATCACGGAATGAGCCGCGGTAGGAGCCGGGCCGCACCCAGAGACTCGTGCATCAGGACGCGGCTCGGGCGCTGAATGACGGGTCGCGACCATCCGCGTCCGGCGTTCCCGACGGCTCGACCTCGAGAAGCCTTGGCGGACGGGGTCCGCCCCGGTACGGAGTGTCTGACCGGAAGGTCGTATGCGCCTGCGGCGTCCGCCCCGGCCATACTGCTGACATGGCGCGGGAGCACGAGGCCGCCCACGCGCTTCGGCTCATCCCGACAGGCGTTACACGCTGCCGGGCGGGGTGGCGTCCTGCGCCTCCGCCGCACGCACATCGGCCGCCAGTTGCTCGACGGTGATGCCCGCTTCCGCGTGCACCTTGCTGCTCGCCCCATCGACGCTGTGCCACACGCGGTCGGCCATGTCCGGCGGGTAGACGACGACCAGGCCGGCGTCGCCCTGGTCCAGGACCTCACCGAGCGCCTTGAGGTCGTCGCGACTCAGTGATCCGGCCGCGTGGCCGGCGATCGCGCCCAGCGCCGCGCCGGACCCCGCGCCGACCGCGAGCGCGCCCAGGATTCCCACGGCAGGAAACAAAGTGGCGACGGCCCCCACCGCGAGGCCCCAGTTGAGTCCGGTGGCGGAGCCGTGGCGCGTTGGCTCGTCATGCCTGCGCACGATCTGGACCTTCCCCGCCTCATCCTTGGCGACCACCGTCGCGTCGAAATCATGCGAGCCCGAGAAGTGGCGCCACGCGCCCTCGATCGCCCCATACGCGTCCAGCGCGCCCTCGACGTCATCGTAGGCCGCAGCCATCACGTACAGCGTCTCGCGCATGCTCAGCCTCCCTCCAAAGCCGTTCGTGTAAGCGTCGCATACGTGGATGCGCGCACGCAACACGTGCGACACGCACTCGTACGGGAGTGGACGTGCCGTCACACGGGCGGGTCGGATGCGAGAGCTGGCTCACGCTTCTAGCGTCGACCGGGTATCAGGCTGATCTCACCCCTTTCGGGTGATGGCGTTGCCTCCTCGACCGATCAATGTCGGCTGCGTGGCCAGTTCAGCTGACCAGCGGCCGGTCGATCCGGATGGTGCCGCGTCGCCACCTCCCCGACGTCGCCGACCGTGGGGGTGGATTGCCGCCTGCCTCCTTCTGGTGGTCCTGGCCGGTGGTCTTGCAATCTGGGCGCTCGGGCTTAACTCCGACCTTGACGATCAGCGCGACCAGACGGCTCAGGCGCAGCAACAAGCCGCGCACGCAAGCAAGGAGGTCGAGACCCTCTCGGGCGAGATCGACCAGATCAGCCAGACGGTGACCGATGCGGGCGATCAGCTCTCGCAGGCGGGTGCTGAGGCGCAGCAGAATGCGCAGACGACCCTCGACGGGCTCGGGACCAAGCTCGACTCGATCAAGGGCGAGGCCGCATCGGTCAAGGACAGGCTGGACAAGGCCGCCAAGCAATCGAAGTCCTCCGAGGGGGACACCGCGCCGTGACGAGCCCGTGATCGGTCCCCGTGTCCCGGCAGACGACCGCCGATCTGCCCGATGAGCGCATCTTCGGCCTGGCCGCGGGAGGACTGAGCTTCGTTGCGGCAGGGTGGGTGGCGATGATCCGGCCGCTGCCACCTGGAACGCACACGATCCGGATCGCACAGGTGCTGCCCGATGGCACATCCGCGGTCACCGGCGTGAATGTCAAGGTCGTGCGCCGCCGCTAGCGCTGCGCGTCGCGCGTCGCCCGGGAGGCTTGCGAAGCCAGCACAGCTGGCGCTATCGCTTCCCGGCCCGACACCGCAACTCCGCCGCGTCGGTGGCCGAGTGCTCCCTTGCGCGATGAGCGGTAGCGACGCCGCACTCGACCTTGCCGGTTGGCAGAGAGTCCGAACACCGGATGGGGCCCGCTTCGGTTCTGTGGCCCGAACGGTGCTGGTGGAGCCCAAGGAGCAGCTGAATCATTGCCGCGAGTCCAGCCACTGAAGGCGAGAGCGGCCGTGGCAACATTCGCGGCAACATCCAGATCGTCCATTGCGTCCATCCGGTCCAGATTCCCGGACGTTCTGGACGATCTGGACGCATAGGACGGATATGACACCCGGGTTACCAGGTTGAGGGCCTGGTCCGTCTACAGGGCGGCCGCATCGATTCGCGAGGAACCAAACCGCGGTACGTTCGGACGCGGGTCTCCCCCGCTCGCTGGACCTCGGAACGACGGGCCTGAGCACGCCCAAGCACGCCCTCCGAAGCCGCCCCGAAAATGACCCCGGATTTACCCCGAGTTCGCGCCAACGTACCCCGAAACGGGGTATTCCGAGGTATTTTCGCGACTTATCAAAGCGCCTATTTGCAGGGCTTTCCGTTTCTGTCGTCCCTGCGGGCGGAGTCATAATCCACGTGTCGGGGGTTCGAGTCCCTCCTCCGGCACGGTCCCGTGGCCGTTCGTGGCCGCGCGAGGCAGTTGGCTGACGGCCGTGTCCACTTCTGTGTCCACTTCCGGCCAGCTGTCGAGGCGGCCACGCGCGCCGTTGCGCAGCTAGACAACGGTCGTGCGCAGGTTGGACATCTGACGGCTGGGCTGACGAACCGGGGGAGTCCCACTCCGCCCCACCGCGATCAAGGTGCCCGACCATCGTGCAAGCTGAGGGCCGACTCCTCGGTACGACGCCATCGTGGCGGCACCCGCCGGGGCCGGGCGCTGCATGGGGTTCATCGAGGCTCAGCGACCAGAGCGTCCCGTCATCACGTACTCCTGGGTGACGCCCAACAGCGGTCGAAGCCGCCGTTGCCGTAGCCGGCGCGCGAACTTGACCGCGTCCAGCGGCATGAGCTCCGCGCCTTGCCAACCGGCCTGCTCGATGGAGGTGATCAGTGCTTCAGGACCCGTTGCGGACCGAAGGTGGGCGCTGAGTTCGGGCGGATACGGCCGGTGGTGCTCCGGCGGCAGGCCTTGCCAGCGGCGCACAAGGTCGTTCGCCTGCCGGCGAAACGCACCGAGGCGACCGCCACTGAGTCCCTCAAACGCCAGAAGCGTCCCGTCACTAACGGCGTGGCGCCAGATACGCAGCGTGGCTGCGGGATCCGGAAGAGTCCACAGCAGCAGACGCGCCATGACGACGTCGAACGCTCCGGCGGGCAGCTCGTCTGCAGAGGCGCAGATGGTTTCGATTGCCAGGCCTTCCCGCGTGGCCGACTCCTCGAGCCGCTCGAGCATCCCCGGTGAGATATCGAGGGCGGTCACCCGGTAGCCAAGCCGCGCCGCAGTAAGCGACAATAGTCCTGTGCCGGCCCCGACATCGAGGATGCGAGCATCCTTGGGAGGCAGCAGCGAGCCAAGCGTGGCGGCCCATGCAGCGCGTTCGGCCTTCGACTGAGCGCCGTGCTCCGGCCAGCGGTCGTAGGTGCGCGCATCCTCGTCCCAGTAGCTCTGGAGCTCAACCAGATCCATCGTGTCTCGCGCAACCACATGCACGGCATCAGCTCCCCTGCGTGCGGACTGGGGCTCCTGGGCTCGATGAGTCGGATGCGTGGTCGATCCTGGCTGGGTTATGCACACGGGAATCCTAACGCTGCTCGCACTCGGGGTCGGACCGCGCGCGCAGCGTCGATCACTCCGATTCGGGCTGCTGACGCTCGCCCGGAAGGCGCTGTCCGCACGGGAATCGCGGTGGCTGAGACGGGCCAAAAGCGAGGAGTCCGAGGGCCTCAAGCGCCAGCTTGACTGCAGTCGCGGCGCGGGCACCGCGAACAGCCGGGTTCGTTGAGTATGGGTCATGGTTCCTCCGTCTGAGGTCGGCTGACAGGATGCGCGGCCGCCCGACAGCAGCTGCTGCGGATGAGGTCAGACGTCGAGGACGGGAGGAGCGCGCCCGACGAGGTGCACGGCGAGCTGCATCCCCGGCCGACGGGGCACGTCGATGGATCGTGCGGTCAGTGCAGGAGCGGCTGTCCAGAGCGCGACCCGCGCCCCGGCGATGTCAAGCGGCTGCGCCGAGCGCACCGCGCGCGCAAGCCTCAGGGCCAGCGCGACGATCGAACCGAACCCGCAAGCCAGTGGAACCGCCACCGAGCCGCCCGAGCCGAATCACCCGCCCACCCCGCCGGATGGCCCGGCGCCAGAAGGCCCTCCATGAACTCCTGCGTGACGTAGATCGTCAGCAGCGCGGCGCTCGCGGCCAGCCACAACCGGCGACCGCCGAGGTGGCCGCACACCTGCGTTTGGTACCCATTCGGTACCCACAGTCGCCACGGCCGGGACGATTTTTGGCTTCCACTGCTAGTGGGCCGGGGAGGATTCGAACCTCCGTCTGACGGATTATGAGTCCGCGGCTCTAACCGCTGAGCTACCGGCCCTCGGCGCGCAGGCTAGCCCCGGGCCAGGCGGCGTGCGAGCTCGGCGGTCGGGGCGAGGGCGAGCGTGACCTCGGAGCCGGTCGCCTCGACCGCGCTGGGGCCCGGCTGGCGCGGGAGCCACTCGCGCAGTGCGGTCTCGAACTCGCGGGCGTCGCGGGGCGTGTCCCAGCGCCAGCGCATGACGAGCGCGTCGCGCTGGCGGCACGGTGCCTGGCAGGTGCCCGTGGGCTGCTGCCAGAGCTCGTAGCGGTCGCCTCCCCAGCCCTCCGCCGGCCCCGGGTTGCCCAGCAGCTCGCCCGTCGCCCATTCGCCCCAGGTCCCGGACGCGGTGCGCCGCCATCCCGCGCCCTCCCCCAGCACGTCGGCGACGGCCGCGCGGCGGACCTTCAGCGGCGGCTCGACCGCGAGGTACTTGTCCGGGTGCAGCACCTGCTCGGTGGAGGCGGGTGGGCGGAAGCGGTCGGCGACGTCGACGAGCTTCCAGCTGCTGTTGCCGGTCGCGAACAGGCGCTGGACGAAGGCCTGGCCGCCGAGGTACGGGAACAGCAGCTGCGCCTCGATGAACGGGGGCAGGTCGCCGGTGTCCTGCCCGAGGCTGGCGAACAGACCGCCCAGCGTCTGGTCGGGGGAGAAGTGGCGCTCGCCGTAGGTGAGCATCACCGCGGTCGCGCTTCCCTCGACCAGCGCGAGCCGGGCGAGCGCGGCGTCGTCGGAGCCCGACGTGTCCTCGAGGTCGAGCCCGAAGCGCTGGTCCTCGAGCGCGTGGGTGAGCTCGTGGGCGATCGTGATCTCGTTGAGGAAGCGGTTGGCGGTCTGGGCGCCCTTCACGATCCGCAGGCGCTCCGTGCGCGGGTCGTAGTAGCCCGCGACGCCCTGGCCGAAGAGGGTCGCCGACACGTTGCGCAGGTCGACCGACGGCTCGAGCAGCCCCAGCAGCTTGAGCACCTCCTCGTCGGCCTTGCGCTTCGCCTCCGGGTAGGAGCGGTCGAGGTCCTCGAGCCCGTCGCGCTTCGCCTCTGCCGGGCTGACCTCGGCGGGCTTCGGGGACGTCTCGAAGCGCAGGCCCCGGATCCGCTCGACCCGCGAGGCGATGGTCGAGACCGGCGCGGACTTCTCCGGGACCGGTGTCGCCGCGGGCGCGCGCCCGCCGCCGCCCGACGCGTCCCCGTCGTCGAACGCGAAACCGGCCCCCAGGAGGAGCACGAGCAGGACGAGCGCGACCGTGAACGGAGTGTTCATCACCAGAGAGTGTGTAGGTTCCGCCGCCATGGCCGACCGCGCAGCCCTCGTCACCGGCGCCTCGAGCGGCATCGGGCTCGCGATCGCGCACATGCTCGGCGAGGAGGGCTACGGCCTCACGGTCGCCGCGCGGCGGCCCGACAAGCTGGCCGGCGCCGCGCTGGAGCTGCGCGAGGCGGGCTACGACGTCGAGGAGGTCGCGGCCAACATGACCTCCGAGGAGGAGGTCCAGAACGTCGTCGCCAAGCACCGCGAGCGCTTCGGCCGCCTCGACGTGCTGGTCAACAACGCGGGCGTCGGGATCGGCGCGCCGGTCGCCGAGCACGCGACGAAGAAGATCGACATGCAGATCGACCTCAACCTCCGCGCGATCATCCTCTTCTACCGCGAGTGCGCCGACATGCTGCGCCGCGCCGGCGCCGAGCACCGCAACGCGCTCGTGGTCAACACCGCGTCGATCGCCGGCAAGACCGGCCAGCCGTGGCTGTCGGTCTACAGCGCCACGAAGTTCGCGGTCGTCGGCTGGACGCAGGCGATGAACAAGGAGCTCAACGCCGAGGGCATCAAGTCGCTCGCGCTGTGCCCCGGCTTCGTCGAGACGGCGATGACGGAGTTCATCCGCGACCAGGTTCCCGCCGAGCAGATGATCCGGCCGACCGACATCTCCGAGGCCGTGCGCTTCGCCCTCCACGTCAGCCCCGCCTGCGTGATCCCCGAGATCATCTTCCAGCGCCCCGACGAGACCGCCTGAGCCGCCCCCGCGAGCACGCGGGATTGCAGGGAAAGAAATACCGCAAGGTTCTGCCGGAACATCCGTTCCCCGCCTTACCTTGCGGACGAGCACGGACACGGTCGCGGCCCTGAGAGCACGCCTCGAGCGCGCGGAGCGCGAGGCCGTCGCGCACCAGCGCCAGCTCGAGCGCTACGCGGCCGACCTGCGCGAGAGCTACCGCCGCGAGCGCGCCCGCGCCCAGCAGCTGCGGCGCTCCTACAAGGCGACCGTGCGCGCGCTCTCCAACGCGGTCGAGGCGCGCGACGCCTACACCGGCAAGCACGCCGAGCGCGTCGCCGCCTACGGCCTGGCGATCGCGCGCGCGGCCGGGATCGACGTCGCCGACGAGCCGCAGATGGAGTTCGGCTTCCTGCTGCACGACATCGGCAAGGTCGGCGTGCCGGACGCGATCCTCTTCAAGCCCGCCCCGCTGTCGACCGAGGAGTTCCGCGCCGTGGCCGGCCACGCCGAGATCGGCGCCGCGATCCTGCGCCACGTCGACTTCCTCGACGAGGCGATGCTGATCGTCCGCCACCACCACGAGCGCTGGGACGGCAGCGGCTACCCGGACCGCCTCGAAGGCGACCAGATCCCGCTCGCCGCGCGCGTGTTCGCGGTCGCCGACACGCTCGACGCGCTGACCACCGACCGGCCCTACCGCGAGAAGGTGAGCTTCGCCGAGGCGCGCAGGGAGATCCTGCGCGGCGCCGGCACGCAGTTCGATCCCGCGGTGATCGCCGCCTACGAGACGATCGGCGACGACACGTTCGCCCGGCTGGGCGAAGGCGTCCGCTCGTCCGAAGACGGCTGACGCGGCCGCAGCCGGCGAGCGATGATCTCGGGCACCCGCCGGCCAACTGCGGCGCGGTGCTCGGCGATCGCGGCGGCGAGGTCGGTGGCCTCCTCCTCGGCCAGCGACGCCTCCAACAGGTGCGCGAGCGTGCGCAGCTCGCGCTCGCTGGCGCGGCGGATCGTGTCGGTGCGCGCGAAGGCGTCCCACGCGCGAGCGAAGGAGACGAAGCTGGTGCGGCCGCCGTGGCGGTGCGCGGCGAGCATCGGGCAGATGCCGCCGCGGCTGTCGGTGTAGGCGCCGACGACGATCGGATTCGAGCGGATCCCGTCGAGCATCGCCTGCCGCGTCCGCGCCGGCAGGCAGTCGATCGCGGTCCTGAGGCTGCTGATAGGGTCGCGCGCCTTCCGCACGCACCGCACGCTAGGTGACGCGGAGCGGCCGGGGCAAGCTGCGAAAGGATCCTTTCAGGTGAGGCTCGGCCTCCACATCGGTTACTGGGGCTTGGGGCTGACCGCGCAGGAGCAGCTCGACCTCGTGCTGGAGGCGGAGCGGCTCGGCTACGACTCCGTGTGGACCGCCGAGGCCTACGGCTCCGACGCCGCGACCATCCTCGCCTGGCTCGCGCAGGCCACGGACCGCATCAAGCTCGGCTCGGCGATCTTCCAGATGCCCGGCCGCTCGGCCGCGATGACCGCGATGACGGCGGCGACCATCGACCAGCTCTCCGACGGGCGCATGCTGCTCGGCATCGGCACGAGCGGCCCGCAGGTCGCCGAGGGCTGGCACGGCCAGCGCTTCGGCAAGCAGCTCCAGCGCACGCGCGAGTACATCGCGGTCGTGCGGATGGCGCTCGCCCGCGAGCGCGTCGTGTTCAAGGGCGAGACGCTCGAGCTGCCGCTGCCCGACGGGCCCGGCAAGGCGCTCAAGCTCACGATCGCCCCCGTGCAGGAGCGGATGCCGATCTACCTCGCCGCGATCGGCCCCAAGAACACGACGCTGGGCGCCGAGATCGCCGACGGCTGGATCCCGACGCTGTTCTCGCCCGAGCACGTCGGCGAGTTCCGCCCGCTGCTCGAGGAGGGCTTCGCCCGCGCCGGCGGCGGCAAGGGCTTCGACGACTTCGACATCGCGCCCACGGTCAACGTCAACGTCACCGACGACCTCGATGCCGCGCGCGACGCGATGCGCCCCTACGTCGCCCTGTACGTCGGCGGGATGGGGTCGCGCAAGCAGAACTTCTACAACTCGCTCGTCCAGCGCTACGGGTTCGAGGACGCCGCGCGCGAGGTCCAGGACCTCTACCTCGACGGCAAGCGCGAGGAGGCGATGGCGGCGCTGCCCGCAGAGCTGCTCGACAAGGTCTCGCTGACCGGGCCGCCCGACGTCGTGCGCGAGCGGCTGGCGATCTTCCGCGACGCGGGCGTCGGCACGCTGATGGTCTCCCCCATGGCGTGGTCGCTGGAGGAGCGGCGCGCGCAGCTCCGGCTCGTCGCCGAGCTCGCCGCTTGAGGATCTACCTCGGCGCCTTCGGCGATCCGGGCCACGCCTTCCCGATGATCGCCCTCGGCGGCGTGCTCGTGGAGCGCGGCCACACGGTCGCCATGGACACCTGGCAGAAGTGGCGCGAGCCGGTCGAGGCGGCCGGCATGACGTTCACGCAGGCGCCGGAGTACCAGGTCTTCCCGACGCGGGAGAAGCCGCTCAAGCCGTACGCGGCGGCGGTCCGGGCGGCGCAGGAGATCCGGCCGTTCGTGCACGACTTCGCGCCCGACGTCGCCGTCGCCGACATCCTCACCCCCGGCCCGGCGCTCGCCGCCGAGCTCGAGGGCGTCCCGCTGGCCACGCTCGTCCCCCACGTCTTCCCGTGGGTGCCGACCGGGCATCCGATCTACTCGATCGGGGCGCGCATCCCGCGCACCCGGCTCGGCGCGGCGCTCTGGACACGGGCGAACCAGCGCTTCGTCGTGCCGTCGCTGGAGGAGGGGCGCGCGCAGTACAACGAGACGCGCCGGCGCCTCGGGCTCGACCCGCTGCCCGACGTCCACACCGCGCTCTCGCGGGAGCTGACGATGGTGGGGACGCTGCCCCACCTCGAGTACCCGCGCCGCTGGGAGCGCTGGGTGCGGGTCGTCGGGCCGCTGCAGTGGGAGCCGCCGGGCGAGCGCGTGGAGCCGCCGCCGGGGCGCGGCCCGGTCGTGCTGATCGCCCCCTCGACCTCGCAGGATCGCGAGCACGTGCTGCTGCGCGCGGCGCTCGAGGGCCTCGCCGACGCCCCGGTGCGCGTGATCGCCACCTACAACGGCCGCGAGCCGATCACGCCCATCCCGGTGCCCGCGAACGCGGTCCTCGTCCCCTGGCTCTCCTACTCCAAGACGATGCCGCTGTGCGACGTCGTCGTGCTGCACGGCGGCCACGGGACGCTCGTGCGCGCGCTCGCCGCGGGTTGCTCGGTCGTCGTCTGCCCGGTCGCGGGCGACATGAACGAGAACGCCGCGCGGGTCGAGTGGGCCGGTGTCGGCAAGCGGATCCCGCTGCGGTGGCTGGGCGCGCGCTCGCTGCGGCTCGCGGTGCAGGGCGCGCTGCGCGCGCCGGTGCGGGAGAAGGCCGCGGCGGTCGCGCGCTGGGCGGCGGCGCACGACGGCCGCGTCACCGCGGCGCTCGAGCTCGAAGCATGGGTCATACGCTCATCCCCCGTCGACCGGAAGATCGTGAGATCGCACGGATCGCCATCGTCGGCGGCGGGGGTGGCGTCGGCGCCTCGCTCGCGTTCAACCTGCTCCTGCGCGAGGAGCCGTACGAGATCACGCTCGTCGACGGGCGCTCCGGGATGGCGCGCTCGCACGAGATGGACCTCCAGCAGGTGATCGCCGCCGGGGCGACCGGCTCGATCCGGATCGTCGGCCTGGCCGAGGCCGCCGACGCCGACGTCGTGGTGATCAGCGCGAGCGTGCCGCTGACCGTCAACACCTCGCGCATGGTCTACCTGCGCGACAACGCGGCGATCCTCGCCCAGGTCGGCCGCGCGCTGCCGCGCGACTGGCCCGGCGTCGCGGTCGTGGTCACGAACCCCGTCGACCCGTTCTGCACCTGGCTCCAGCGCGCCACCGGGCTCGACCGCCGGCGCGTGCTCGGCTACACCGCCAACGACAGCCTGCGCCTCCGGACGGCGGTGGGCGAGCAGCTCGGCGTGCCCGCGGGCGACGTCGACGCGTGGGTGGTCGGCGAGCACGGTGACGGCTGCGTGCTGCTGCTCGACCGCGTGCGCGTGAACGGCGCGCCGGTCGTGCTCGCGCCCGAGCAGCAGGCGGCCGCCGAGCGGTTCGTGCGCAGCTGGTACGAGCGCCACGTCGCGCTCGACTCCGGCCGCTCCTCGACCTGGACCTCCGGGCACGGGATCGCGCGGATGGTCGCCGCGCTCACCGGGCCGGGCGAGGCGCTGTGGCCGGCCTCAGTCGTGCTCGAGGGCGAGTACGGCGTCAGCGGCGCCGCGCTGACCGTGCCCGTCACGCTCGCGCGCGGCGGCGTCCGCGAGCTGCACGAGTGGCCGCTGTCCGAGACCCAGCTCGCGGCGATGCGGACCGCGGGCGAGGCGGTCCGGAAAGCGACCGCGAGTCTCTGATCCGAGCGGCTCAGTCCTCGCGCGGCTTCGTGCGCTCGCCCTCGGCGAAGTCGCGCGGACGGCCGGGCGGCTTCTCCTCGACACCCTCGCCGAAGTCGCGGCGCGGGCCCGGCGGCTCGTGGCGCTCGCCCTCGGCGAAGTCGCCCTCCGGCTCTACGGGCAGCGTGCGCTCGCCCTCGGCGAAGTCGCCCGATGCCTCGTCAGACTTGGTGCGCTCGTCGGCGTCCGGCTTCTCGTGCTCAGACACTTTCGACCTCCCGTTTCGCAATCGGACGGAGCGCTCCAGTTTATCCCGCCACGCGCCGGTCCTCTACCGTCTCGGCGCAAATGGACGCCCCCTCGCATCCCGTCGCCGAGGTGCTGCTCGAGCGGCTCAGGGCCGGGTCGCAGCCCGGCGAGCGGCGCGACGACCACCGGGTCGCGCTGGTGCTCGAGGGCGGTGGGATGCGCGGGGTCGTCTCGGCGGGGATGACGGCCGCGCTGGAGCGCCACGGGCTGACGCCGTGCTTCGACCTGGTGGTGGGCTCGTCCGCGGGCGCGATCAACGGCGCGGCGCTGATCGCCGGGGTCGCGCGCGAGGGCGCGGCGACCTACTGCGGCCCGCTCGCGTCGCGCTCGTTCGTGAACCCGGCGCGCGTGCTCATCGGCCGCCCGGTGATCGACGTGAACTCGATCCTCAGCTATACCGCGGAAGGGCTGGACGAAGCCCGCCACGAGCGGGTGCTCGCCAGCCCGATCGCGCTGCACTGCGTCGCCACCGGCGTCGAGAGCGCGGGGCCGGTCGACCTGACGGGGATGGCGACGGTCCGCGAGCTGTGGGACGCGGTGCTGGCCTCGAGCCGGATGCCGTGGGCGGGCGGGCCGCCGGTCGAGATCGACGGGCGCCGCTACCTCGACGGCGGGCTCGCCGCGGCGATCCCGGTCGCGGAGGCGGTCGCGGCGGGCGCGACGCACGTGCTCGCGCTGCAGACCCGCCCGCAGGGCGTCCCGCGCAGGAGCGCGTCGCGCATCGGCGACCGGCTGATCGAGCGCCACCTGCGCACGCTCAACCCGGCGCTGGTCACCGCCTATCGCGCCCGCGTGCCCGATTACGAGCGGCTCGTGGAGGACATCGCGCGCTGGTCGCGCGAGGGCGCCGGGCCGCCGTACGTGCTCGGCATCCGCCCCGGCGCCGGGACGCCGGTGGTCAGCCAGCTGGAGCGCCGCGGCCCGGTGCTCTCGGTCGCCGCCGCGGACGCCGAGCGCCTCGTCGAGACCGCGCTGCGCCTCGACGCGATCGCCGCCTGATCACGCCGCGGGGACGAGCCCCTCGCCGCGCGCCCACTCGATCGTGCGGCGGAAGGTCTCGGCGACCGGCGTGTAGCGCAGCCCGAGCTCGCGCTCCGCGCGCGAGCCGTCGTAGTGGTGCCCGTGCAGGAACGTGGCGACCATCTCACGGCAGAACGGCGGCTTCTTGCCGCGGATGCGGAAGGCGGCCTCCGCCAGCCCGCCGGCGACGGTGGCCACGAACGGGGGCAGCACGCGCACGTGGTGGCGGATGCCGGAGAGCTCGGAGACGAGCTCGAGCGCGTCGCGGGCGGAGAGCGTCGCGCCGTTGAGGACGTAGCGCTCGCCCGCGACCCCGCGCTCGGCGCCCAGCAGGTGGCCGGTGACGCAGTCCTCGATGTCGACCAGGCTCATCCGCGTGTCCACGAACGCGCGCAGGCGGCCGTTGAGGTAGGCGATCAGGATCCGGCCGGTGCCGCCGGCGCGGCCCGGGCCCTGGACCGAGGACGGGTTGACGGCCACCAGCTCCACCCCGGCGCGGCGGGCGGCGGCGAACGCCGCCAGCTCGCCCTCGTGCTTGGAGCGCTCGTAGGTCGAGAGGTAGCTGCCCCGGTGCCGCGAGGTCTCGCTGCCGACCGTGCCCGCCTCCTCCCCCAGCGTCGCCGCCGAGGAGGTGAGCACCATGCGCGGCACGCCGGCGCGGCCGGCGGCGCGCACGGCGGCCTCCGAGCCGCGGACGTTGACGTGGATCAGCGCCGCCGGGTCGGTCGGGCAGAAGGTGTTCACGCCGGCCACGTGGAACGCGAGCTCGCAGCCCTCCATCCCGGCGGCCATCGCGTCCTCGTCCAGCGTGTCGCCGCGGACCACGCGCGCGCCGCGGGCGGCCAGCGCCTGCTCGGCCGCGTCCGAGCGCGCGAGCGCGACGACCTCGTCCCCGCGCTCGAGCAGCCGCCCGGCGAGCGCGCCGCCCACGAGCCCGCTGCCGCCGGTCAGGAAGACGCGCGTCACGGCCGCAACACCCGCTGCGCGGCGGCCGCGGCGGCCTCCCCGTCGGTCTCGCGCAGCGCGGCCTTGACGGCGGGGATGCGCCCGGCCGCCATGCTCAGCTCGCGCACACCGACGCCCACCAGCGCGACGGCGGCCTCCGGGTCGCCCGCGAGCTCACCGCAGACGCCGACCCAGCGCCCGTGCGCCTCGGCGGCCTCGACCACCTCCGCGATGAGGCGGAGCACCGGGGCGTGCGACGCGTCGTCGAGCAGCGCGGCGAGCGTCGCGTTGCCGCGCTCGGCCGCCATCGTGTACTGGGCGAGGTCGTTCGTCCCGACCGAGAAGAAGTCGACCTCGGGCGCGACCTGCGCGGCCGACAGCGCGAGCGCCGGCACCTCGACCATGACGCCGACCTCGAGCTCCGCGGTGCTGCCGAGCCCGGAGCGCTCGGCGTCGAGGAGCGCGCGGGCGGCGCGCAGCTCCTCGAGCGTGGCGACCATCGGGAACATCAGCTTGAGCGGATGCTCGCCGGCGACCCGCAGGATGGCGCGGAGCTGCGTGCGGAACAGCTCGGGCTCGGCGAGCGAGAGGCGGATCCCGCGGCGGCCGAGGAACGGGTTGTCCTCGGGCGCCTGGCGCAGGAACGGCAGCGGCTTGTCGGCGCCGGCGTCGAGCGTGCGGACGATCAGCGGGCGCCCCCCGAGCGCCTCGGCGATCTCGGTGAGGACCGCGACCTGCTCGTCCTCGCTCGGCGGGTCCGCGCGGTCGAGGAAGAGGAACTCGGTGCGCAGCAGGCCGACGCCCTCGGCGCCCTGCTCGACGGCCGCCCGCACCTCGGCCGCGCTGCCGATGTTCGCGACGACCTCGACGCGGCGGCCGTCGCGCAGCGCTCCCGGCTCGCCGGCCCGCTCCAGCGCCGCGGTGCGCGCCGCGTCGTCGGCGCGGCGGCGCTCCTCGCGGGCGGCGATCGTGGCGGGGTCGGGGTCGATCTCGACGGTGCCCTGCTCGCCGTCGAGGACCAGCGGCGTGCCGTCCTCGATCTCCAGCAGCGACGCGCCGAGGCCGACGACGGCGGGGATGCCGAGCGCGCGGGCGAGGATGGCCGCGTGACCGGTCGCGCCGCCGCGCGCGGTGGCGATCGCGTAGGCCCGGTCCGCATCCAGCGCCGCTGCCTCGCCCGGCGTCAGCTCGTCGGCGAGCACGATGCCCGGCTCGTCGAGCACCGCCGCGAACGGGGTGCCGGCCAGATGGCCGAGCACGCGGCGCGCGACGTCCTCGACGTCGACCGCCCGCTCCTGCAGATACGAATCCTCCAGCGCGCGGAACGACGCGGCGGCGTCGGCGGCGGCGGACTGCCACGCGCGCGCCGCGCCCGCGCCGTCTTCGATCGCGGCGGCCGCGGGCGCGAGCAGCGCGTCGTCGTCGAGCAGCAGCGCGTGCGCATCGAAGATGTCCGCCTCGGTCGCGCCGCCCCGCCCGGCGATGGCGGCCCGCGCCGCCTCCAGGTCGCCCCGCACCGCCGCGCGCGCCGCGTCCAGCCGCTCCCGCTCCTCCTCGACGGACCCCACCGGCCCGTCCTCGACGACCGGCTCCGGGATCCGCAGCCGCCGCGCGGCCCCGATCGCGATCCCCGGCGACGCCGCCACGCCGACCAGCCGCCCTCCGGCCGCCGGCGCCTCCCCGGCTCGCTCGGGCACGCGCTCCTCCGGGCCGTCGTCGCCCGGCTCGTCGCCCCAGTTCTCGGCCGCGAGCGCGCGCACGGCGTCGAGCGCGGCCGCGGCCTGGGGCCCGCGCGCGAGCACGCGGATCTCGTCGCCCATGTGCACGCCGAGCACGGCGAGCCCGGTGAGGCTGCGCCCGTCGGCCGGCCCGCGGTCCTGGGTCGCGTTCGAGACCTGGACCTCGGCGTCGAGCCCGCGCAGCGCGGCCACGAACCGCGCCGCCGGCCGCGCGTGGAGCCCGAGCCGGTTCTCGACGCGCAGCCGCAGCTCCTCCCCCGAGCCGAGGTCGGCCGGAGCCTCGGCGGGATCTTCGTCGTCGCCCCCCAGCTGCTCGGACTTCATCCGGATCGCGCCGCGGGCCTCGCGGGCGACCTCGTCGAGCGTGGCGCCGCTTGCCGCGGTGGCGGCGGCGGCCACCGCGCCCTCGACCAAAGGCGCGTCGGAGAGCTTGATCGGGCCGCCGTCCGGGTCGGCCATCTCGACCGCGATCTCGGCGCTCATGAGCGCGCTGCCGAGGTCCATCAGGACGAGCACGCCGTCGTCGGACCGCGCGCGCTCGATCGCGGCGCGGACCCGCTCGGCGTCGGTGCCGATGGCGCCGTCCTCCATGCCGCCGGCCGCCTCGATCGCGACCTCGGCGCCCATCTCGCGCGCGAGCGCGACGACGCCGTCGGCGAGCGCCGCGCTGTGGGAGACGATGACGAGGCCGACCATCGTCGTAGGTTCAGCGGCTCCGGGAGCGGTCCGCAGACCGCTCCCGGGACGGCCGCGGGCTACTCGCCCGCGGGGGCCGCCTCAGCCTCGTCCTCGGACTCGAACCAGTCGAACGTGCGCGTGACCGCCCGCTTCCAGTACTTGAAGTACTCGTCGCGGTCGGAGGCGTCCATCTTCGGCTCCCAGCGCTTGTCCTCGACCCAGTTCTCGCGCAGGTCCTCGACCTCGCCCCAGAACCCGGTCGCCAGCCCCGCCGCGTACGCGGCGCCGAGCGACGTGGTCTCCGGCACCTTCGGCCGGATCACCGGCACGCCGAGCAGGTCGGCCTGGAACTGCATCAGCAGGTCGTTGCCGACCATGCCGCCGTCGACCTTCAGCGACTCCAGCGCCACGCCGGAGTCCTGGTTCATCGCCTCGACGACCTCGCGGCTCTGGAAGGCGGTCGCCTCCAGCGTCGCGCGGGCGATGTGGCCGGCGTTGACGTAGCGGGTCAGACCCGCGAAGACACCGCGGGCGTTGGACTTCCAGTACGGGGCGAACAGCCCGGAGAACGCCGGCACGATGTAGCAGCCGCCGTTGTCCTCGACCGTCTGCGCCAGCTCCTCGACCTCGGGCGCCGCCTTGATCATCTTGAGGTTGTCGCGCAGCCACTGCACGAGCGCCCCGGTGATCGCGATCGAGCCCTCGAGGCAGTACACCGCGTCCTCGTCGCCGATCTTGTAGCCGACCGTCGTCAGCAGGCCGTTCTTGGACTGGACCGCCTCCGTGCCCGTGTTGAGCAGCAGGAAGTTGCCCGTGCCGTAGGTGTTCTTCGCCTCCCCGGGCGCGAAGCAGGTCTGGCCGAACGTCGCCGCCTGCTGGTCGCCCAGGATGCCCGCGATCGACACGCCCTGCAGCGCGCCGCCGGACTTGACCTCGCCGTAGACCTCGCTCGATGCCTTGATCTCGGGCAGCATCGCGCGCGGGATGCCCATGACGTCCATGATCTTCTCGTCCCAGTCCAGGGTCTTGAGGTCCATGAGCATCGTGCGGCTGGCGTTCGTGACGTCGGTGATGTGGATCCCGCCGTCGGTGCCGCCGGTGAGGTTCCAGATCAGCCAGGTGTCCATGTTGCCGAACAGCAGGTCGCCGGAGTCGGCCTTGTCGGCGGCGCCGTCGACGTTGTCGAGGATCCAGCGGACCTTCGGGCCCGAGAAGTAGGTCGCCAGCGGAAGGCCGACCTGCTCCTGGAAGCGGGCCTGCCCGCCGTCCTTCGCGTACTCGTCGACGAGCTTGTCGGTCCGCGTGTCCTGCCACACGACCGCGTTCATGATCGGCTCGCCGGTGGTCTTGTCCCACACCATCGCCGTCTCGCGCTGGTTGGTGATCCCGACGCCCGCGACGTCGTCGGCGCTCGCGCCGGCGGACTCCATCGCCTCGTCGATCACCTCGGTCGTGCGCGACCAGATCTCGTTCGCGTCATGCTCGACCCAGCCGGGCTTGGGATAGATCTGCTCGTGCTCCTTCTGGGCCACGGCGACGGGCTCGCCGCCGTGGTCGAAGATCATGCACCGCGTGCTGGTGGTGCCCTGATCGATCGCTGCTGCGTACTTCGCCATCAAATCTCGCTTTCAGTCTCGTCCCTCGGTGTCTGGTCCCGCGGCTATCAGCCGGGGAAGAACAGGTCGAACGCGAGCGCCCCGAGGACGCCGCCGATGATCGGGGCCACGACCGGGATCCACGAGTACTCCCAATCCGAGCCGCCCTTGCCGGGGATCGGCAGGATCGCGTGCATGATCCGTGGCCCGAGGTCGCGCGCCGGGTTGATCGCGTAGCCCGTCGGGCCGCCGAGCGAGAGCCCGATGCCCAGCACCAGCAGGCCGACCAACAGGCCGCCGAGGCCGGTGGCCGCGGTGTCCGGGTTGGCGAAGAACGCGAGCACGCCGAACACGAGCACGAACGTCCCGATGATCTCGCAGATGATGTTGTGCGCCGTGTTGCGGATCGCCGGCGCCGTGCAGAACACGGCGAGCTTCAGGCCCGGGTCCTCGGTCTCGCGCCAGTGCGACAGGTACGAGAGCCACACGAGCGTCGCGCCGATCATCGCGCCGACGAACTCACCCGCAAAGTACTTGGGCACGTCACTCCACTCCGTGTCCCCGATCGCCGCGAACCCGAGCGTCACCGCCGGGTTGAGATGCGCGCCGCTGAACTGCCCGACCGCGAAGACGCCGACCATCACGCCCATCGCCCAGCCCCAGGTGATCACGATCCACCCGGAGTTCTCGGCCTTGGACTTGCTGAGCAGCACCGCTGCCACAACGCCGTCGCCCAGCAGGATCAGGAGCGCTGTCCCGATCGCCTCCGCTCCGAAGATACTCAAGAGCTCTCCTCCTCCTCACTACGTCGAGTTGCCGACCCCAACGAGTCGGACACTACCTTTTTTGGACCGAGTCAGGCGAACGCCTTCGCCGCCGTGTCGAGCAGCATGTGGGTCGAGGTCGCGCCGGGATCCTGGTGGCCGACGCTGCGCGGGCCGAGGTAGCTCGCGCGGCCCTTGCGGGCCTCGAGCGGGACGGTCGCGTGCATCCCCTCCTCGGCGGCGGCGGCCGAGGAGCGCAGTGCGTCGCCCAGCTCCTCCCCCTCCGCGGCCCTCAGCGCCTCCAGCGCGGGCAGCAGCGCGTCGACCATCGTCTTGTCGCCCGCCTGCGCCTTGCCGCGCGCCTGCACGCCGGTGACCGCCGCGCCCAGCGCTTCGGTCCAGCCCGCCAGGTCGAGCTCCTCCTTCCCGGTCGCCTTGCTGCCGAGCTGCAGGAACAGCGTGCCGTACAGCGGGCCCGCGGCGCCACCGACGGTCGAGACGAGCGTCATCCCGGCCGTCTTGAGCAGCGCGCCGATGTCGTCGCCCTCCTGCGCGTCGAGCTTCTCGACCACCTTGCGCATCCCGCGGTCCATGTTCGTCCCGTGGTCGCCGTCGCCGATCGCCGTGTCGAGCTTGGTCAGCTCGGCCCTGCGCTCGGCGACGCCGTCCGCGTAGGCGTGGAGCCAGTCGCGGACGGTGGGGCCGGTGATGCTCATCCGATGCGCAGCGCCGGCGTGTCGCACGGCGCGTCCCACAGCCGGGTCAGCTCGTCGTCGAGCTTGAGCAGCGTGATCGAGCAGCCCGCCATCTCCAGTGAGGTGATGTAGTTGCCGATCAGCCGGCGCTCGATCGTGATGCCGCGCCCCTCGAGGAACTTCGCGAGCTCGCGGTAGACGATGTAGAGCTCGATCAGCGGCGTCCCGCCCATGCCGTTGACGAACGCGAGCACCTTGTCGCCGGACTCGTACGGGAGGTCCTCGACGACCGCGGTCGCCAGGCGCTCGACGATGTCGTGCGCGGAGGAGAGCTTCTCCCGGTAGCGACCCGGCTCGCCGTGGATGCCGATGCCGATCTCCATCTCGTCGTCGGCGAGCTCGAAGCTCGGCTCGCCGGAGCCGGGCGTGATGCACGGCGTCAGCGCCATGCCCATGGTCCGCCCCTGGCCGTTGACGGTGCGGCAGACCTCGGCGACCTCGGCGAGGGACTTCCCCTCGTCGGCGGCGGCGCCGCAGATCTTCTCGGCGATCACGGTGATCCCGACGCCGCGGCGGCCGGCGGTGTAGAGGCTGTCCTGGACCGCGACGTCGTCGTTGGTGACGACCGCCTCGACCTCGATGCCCTCGCCCTGGGCGAGGTCGGCGGCCATCTCGAAGTTGAGCACGTCGCCGGTGTAGTTCTTGACGATGTGCAGCACGCCCGCGCCGCCGTCGACGGCCTTGGTCGCCTCCAGCATCTGGTCCGGCGTCGGTGAGGTGAACACCTCGCCGGGACACGCGGCGTCGAGCATCCCCGGCCCGACGAAGCCGCCGTGCATCGGCTCGTGCCCGGAGCCGCCGCCGGAGATGATCCCGACCTTGCCCTGCACGGGCGCGTCGGCACGCACGATCACATCGGCTCGTAGACCACGCGCACGCGATCGCCGTGCGCGGCCTCGATGCCCTCCAGCGCCTCGCGAACGACCGCGTCTGGATCGTTGATCAGCTTCTTCATCTCGCCCTCCACTGACTGCCGGGGTCCGGTGGGCGTGACCGTACCGGAAGGGCGGGCCTCGCGGCTAGGTCAATCGGCGGCGACCGGCCAGCGCGGCTGGCGGCCGCCTCGGGCACGACGGCGCGCCGGAAGCGCATCGACGCCTCGCCCGGATGCCGCGCCTCGAAGTCCTCGAGCACGCGATGCATGACGAGCAGGTCGACCTCCGGCGTCTTGTCGCGCTCCCAGAACTCGCGGATCTCGTCCATGACCGCGTGCCGCGTCGACTCGTCCTCCGGCCTGGATCGGGTCGCCCGAAGCGCACCTCGATCAGTGTGGCGGCGGGAGAAGAAGCGCCCGGGCTTGCGCTTTGGCCAGTTCTGGCCCGGGGGCATCGCGTCGTGCGTGCCGCTGACGTGGATCGGGACGATCGGGATGCCGTGCTGCGC
>CAWBCU010000032.1:0-129787 GCA_963787335.1 uncultured Solirubrobacterales bacterium | reverse complement strand
TTCCTGTACGCGCTCGGAGGATTCTGTGCCCGTCGGCGCGCGCTCGTGGTGGCGGTCTGGCTGGTGATCGTCGTCGCCCTCGCCGTCGTCGCCCGCGCGGCCGGCGAGCAGACCAGCGACAACCTCGTGCTCCCCGGCACCGACAGCCAGCAGGCGACCGACACCCTCTCCAAGCACTTCCCGGAGCAGGCGAACGGAACGAACCCGATCTCGCTGCGGGTGCCGAAGGGGAAGCAGCTCGCCGACGAGCCGTACAAGGACGCGATCGACGGCGTCGTGAAGGCGTACAAACAGGACAGCGCGGTCCAGAAGGTGGTCGGCCCGCTGTCGAGCGACGGCGCGGGGCAGCTCACCAAGGACAAGTCGACGGGCTACATCTCGCTGTGGCTCAACGACAGCCCGAGCGAGCTCAGCGTCGACGAGGCGCAGAAGATCATCGACGTGGCGGATCCGGCGAAGGCCGCGGGCGTGCGCGTGGCGGCGGGCGGCTACCTGGGCCAGAAGGTCTCCAAGCCGAGCAGCCACACCTCCGAGATCGTCGGCATCATCGCGGCGATCGTCATCCTGCTCGTGACGTTCGGCAGCGCCGTCGCCATGGGCCTTCCGATCGGCACGGCGATCGCGGGGCTCGTCGCCGGGCTGAGCATCGTCACCCTCCTCGGCCAGGTGGTCGCGGTGCCCACGACGGCGCCGGCGCTGGCCACCATGATCGGGCTGGGCGTCGGGATCGACTACGGCCTGTTCGTCGTCAGCCGGCATCGCGACCAGCTGCGCGCGGGCATGGAGATATCCGAGTCGATCGCGCGCACGACGGCGACCTCGGGCGGCGCGGTGCTGTTCGCGGGCGGGACGGTGATCATCGCGCTGCTGTCGCTGGCGATCGCCGGCATCCCGCTCGTCACCACGCTGGGCTACACGTCGGCGATCGTGGTGTTCGTCGCCGTCGTCGCGGCCGTCACGCTGCTGCCCGCGCTCCTCGGCCTGCTCGGGGCGCGCGTCAACGCGCTTCGCCTCCCGGGCATGAAGATCCACCACGACGACCGCCCGCACGGGTGGCAGCGCTGGGCGCGGATGGTGGCCGACCACCCGTGGCCCGCGTTGGTCGTGGGCGTCCTGATCCTGCTGGTGCTCGCGTTGCCCCTGCGCAACCTGCACCTCGGGCAGACCGACGTCGGCGCGCTGCCGACCGACACGCAGGCCCGGCAGGCCTATGACGGCATGGCGAACGGATTCGGAGCCGGGTCGAACGGTCCGCTGCTCGTCGCCGCCCGGCTCACGAAGCCGGCGACCAACGACCAGAAGCAGCTCGACTCGGTCAAGCAGCAGCAGTCGGACGCGCAGAAGAAGACGCAGGACCAGGTCCAGCAGCAGACGCAGAAACTCGTCGCGCAGGGCGTCCCGCCGGACCAGGCGCAGCAACAGGCCCAGCAGCAGGTGTCGGCGCAGCAGAAGCCCAACCAGGCGGCGCAGACCAAGCAGCAGGAGAAGTTCCTGGAGTCGACGGCCTCGGACCCGCGGCTGCAGACGTTGCGGAAGGACATGCAGAAGACCAAGGGCGTGAAGTCCGTGACCGAGCCGCTGGTCAACAAGTCCGGCAGCGCCGCGGTGTTCACGCTCGTCTCCACCAGCCCGCCCTCGTCGCGCGCGACGGAGGACCTCGTCAATCACCTGCGCGACGACGTCATCCCGAAGGACACCAAGGGGAACGGGATGTCCGCCGACGTCGGCGGCACCACCGCCGGCTACATCGACCTCGCCGACCAGATCGCCAAGAAGCTCCCGCTCGTGATCGGCGTCGTGCTGGCGCTGTCGTTCGTCCTGCTCCTGCTCGCGTTCCGGTCGATCCTGGTGTCGCTGAAGGCGGTGGTGATGAACCTGCTCTCGATCGGCGCCGCGTTCGGCATCGTCACCTACGCGTTCGGCCACGACTGGTCGGCGAGCCTCGTCGGGCTCGAGGGCACGGTGCCGATCGTGTCGTTCGTCCCGCTGATGATGTTCGCGATCCTGTTCGGGCTCTCGATGGACTACGAGGTGTTCCTGATGACGCACGTCCGCGAGCGCTGGCTCGCGACGGACGACGCGCACCGGGCCGTGATCGACGGGCTGGCCGGGACGGCGAGGGTGATCACCTCGGCCGCGCTGATCATGGTCAGCGTCTTCTGCGCCTTCCTTCTCAACGGCGACCCCAACATCAAGCAGTTCGGGCTCGGCATGGCGGCCGCCGTGGCGGTCGACGCCACCGTCGTGCGTTGCCTGCTCGTGCCGGCGATCATGTCGCTGCTCGGGCGGGCCGGGTGGTGGCTGCCCGGGTGGCTCGACCGCGGCCTCCCGCACCTCAGCATCGAGGGCGAGGAGTACTTCGCCGAACGCGAGACGACGGCCGCCCCGGCCGAGAAAGACGCCAGCCGGTCGCCGTATGAGAACGCGGAGAGAGTTCATCGCGGATGCCGGCCGCGCCTCGCTCGCCGGGACGCTCCTCGCACCCGTCAGCCTGACCGCCGCGCAGACGGTGCCGGCGCCCGATCTCCCCACCCAGAGCGGGTGGACGAACGACGACTACTGGGCGTTCGCCGACTGGGCGATGACGGTCGCCGATGCCCTCTGGAGCGAGTCGACCGGGTTCTACGGCTCCGACATCCGCACAAGCGCGGCGATGCTCGGTGCGCACTCGATCGCGGCCCAGATGGGCTACACCGGCGGCCCGACCCGCAACGACGCGCGAGCGAAGCGGATGGCCGAGCAGCTCGTGAAGCATCCACCGTTCCGGACGGCGCCATCGAGCGGCAGCACGGGCTCGACCGATCCCCACTCCTCCTCGCAGTCGCACACCCCCGGGTGGACCGCCTCGCCGACCTCCAGCAAGCAGAGCCAGCACGTCTCGATCGACCCGAAGGTCGCGGAGGCGCTGTCGCGCGCGTGGATCGTTCGCGACACGATCGGGCTCTCCGCGAACACGGCGTCGCTCATCGCCAGCCGCGTCCAGGCGACGGCCGAGGGCGTGTTCTTCAAGTACCCGAACATGCGGCTGAACCAGGTCAACTGGTACCTGGAGCTCTACGTGTGGGCGGCCGTCACCACCAACTCCCCGCAGAAGTGGATGTCGCAGTTCCGCAACCAGCTCACCCGCTGGTGCACCGGCGCGACCCAGAAGCGCGACCCGTGGATCATCAACAACCTCGGCCCGAGCTGGAGCTTCCATCGCGATCCGCTGGCGAGCATCAACGACACGCAGAACATCGAGTCCAACGAGTACGCGTGCATCATCCTCGACGCGCTCAGCTACCTGCCCGAGGCCAAGAAGTACGGGCTGGTGCTCAGCTCGCACGAGAAGAAGGTGCTCAAGGCCTGGTCCAAGCGGGCGATCTCGGCCTACTTCACCCACTCCGGCTACCTCAACTGGGACACCGGCCTGTACCTCGATCGCTGGCACCTGGGCCGCTACTGGGCGTGGTCGCTCGGCGGGCTGTTCGCGATCATGCTCAACGACGAGCAGGGCGACGCGGCCGACGCCCAGCACGCGAAGTGGCTGTTCGACCGCGCGCTCGCGACCTACACGCGGTGGGCGAAGCTGGCCGGGCAGGCGGTGCCGCAGACGCCCACCTATCCCGTGAAGAGCACGCTGACGCCGAACCCGCCGGACATGGCGGCGCGCTTCGTGTTCCTGGCGACGCGCGCGGTGTGGCGAGATATCGAGAAGCTGCCCAACGCCGCACCGGGCGCGCTGTACGCATACGACCCGGGGATCGGTCGCCTGACCGTCACGACTCCGCTCCTACAACGGCGCGATCGTGGCCCAGAGCAACGGCGCGTTCCCCTACGGCGGGCTCGACCTGTGCCGCTTCTCGGATGCCGACCAGCGCGTGGCGGCGAGCATCGGCGGCAACGGCGCGGCGAACTTCGGCGTGGTGGTCAAGCACGGCGATGACGTGGTGGTCTCGAGCTCGGTGCCGCGCAAGAAGAGCGGACCGCCGCCGCTGACGATGACGAAGGGCCCGCGCGGCAAGATCACCACCGGGGCGAAGTACCCGTCGACGCCCTACGCCGGCTCGTTCAGCGATCTCGAGGTGACCGGCGTGCGCAAGGGCGGCGGCGTCACCGTCCGCTCGACGAACCACTTCAAGCCCGACCACATCCTCGGCGAGTGGGACGTCGCCCGCGGCGACAACGACCAGGCGCTCGACGTCGAGGTCCGCTTCCCCTCCTACGGCGGCGGCGGCGCGAAGATCACCGCCGTCATGAAGTCGGGCAGCCGTGTCGCGATGAAGAAGGGCGGCGCCGCCATCGCGCTCAGCAAGGTCGCCTACTTCTGGCTGCGCAGCGGCGGGAACGAGACGGGTTACGTGGTCGTGCCGCTCAGCTTCACCAGCGGCGCCAAGACCGCGGTCGTGAAGCCGGGCAAGCAGTCGTCGGCACCGCTCCCCGGCCCCACGCTGCTGCTGCGGCCCGTGACGGGCAACAAGAAGTTCAGCACGTGCAAGCTGAAGGTCGCGATGGCCGTGGCGGATACCTCCGCGACGGCCGACTCGGTCGCGAAGAAGCTCGGGGCCGGTTAGGTCGTAGGCCACATCTGAAGCGGAGGGGCGGGATTCGAACCCGCGGACGAGTTGCCCCGTCTCCGGTTTCAAGATGCGTCGCCTTCGTCGAGAGCTTGGCGCTGTGTGCGGGTTTGGTGGATTCTGGCGGCGGCGCGGGCCAGTAGTGCGATTGCTGCCCGGCCTCAGTCGACGTCATCGGCCAAGTGCGGGGGGCGATCTCAGCACGCTGCGTGTGATGCCGCGGCGGCGGGGACGCCGTGCCCGCGAGAGCACGGCGCCCCACCGACACGAACTAGCTCCGCGTGAACAGCGGGCAGACGAAGCCGCCGTCACCGCCCAGGCTGGAGCCTGCCACCGGCTTCGACGCCCAGCGGTCATTCTTGCGAACGCTGGGAGCGACGACCGACTTCATGCGCGCCGACGCCTTCGCGCCGCCGCCCTTCAGCCGGATGACCTCGACGCCGCGCGCCATGTCGAACAGGTACACGTAGTCGCCGCGCGTGGTCCCCTTGCGGCCGCCCCTCCGCGAGCTCCTGCCCCTCCGCGAGTCGTCGTTGTACCAGCCGACGTCCCACGAGTTCGAGGACGGGTTGTCAGCGCCCGTGCCCGTAACGCGGTAGAAGCCGACCTGCCGCAGGCTGCGGGCGTCGCTGACGTCGACGAGCCGCAGGCCCTGGCCATACCACCCGGCCGCCAGAGTCGAGTCGCGGATCTCGAAGTAGTGCGCCGAGCACCCGAGCGCGGGGTTGGCCGTCTCGGGCGTGTCCAGGAACGGATGGAAGCTGTCCAACGCCTTCATCCGGTACGGCCTCGCCCGGGTCGAGTTCTGGGCCGGCTCGCCGCCCCAGGAGTCGGTGAGGTCGACCGCCACGATCCGGCCGCTCTGCTCGCACGGCGTCGTGAAGTCCTCCTCCGTGCCGATCAGGACGTTGCCGGTCTTCACGCCCGACGCCCGGACCGAGCGGTCGGTCGGCCGGCCGGAGTTGTGCATGAAGTCGGTGGCTTGCGCCACGCCGTCGTCACCAGCTCGGGCGGGCGGCACATCCCACTGGAGGCCACCGCCGGCAACCAGGATCGGATCGAACGGTGTGGCCCGCCGCACGCGATTCTGGTACGGGTCGCGGTGCTTGCCCTTCGTGGCGTAGCCACGGATGCCGCCGCGGCCCGCCACCCACGCGATCCCCCGTTCGTCCTCGTCCACGTCGTGCGAGTAATCGGTGTAGCCGTCGTTGCGCCACAGGTCGACCGGCTCGTCCGAGACGACCGGGTTCGCCGGGTCGCGCAGGTCAGTGACCCATACCGGGCGGCCATCCCCGATCAAGCGGTTCTGCAGCGTGATCGGCTGGCCAGGCGTCGCCTGGATGATCGGCCCGAGCCAGTCCTGATCCGAGCGTCGCGCCGGCCCGCCGGTCCAGATGTACTTGCACTTCTGAATGCAGCTCGAGGTGTGGCCGGCGGGCAGGCTCACGAAGTCGCCGACTTGGCGCATGTTGCGCGGGTCGGCGTACGAGATGACGTAGAAGCCGCTCGAGCAGTCCGGGTCACGGACGGACTCGGGGTCCGGATGCGGGCAGCCGGTCGCCGCCGGGTCGGCGTCGTTGTGCCGCGGGTCGAGCGCGCCGATGATCAGCTTGCGGCGCGTGTCGAGCTCCATGTCCTCGTTCTGCCAGTAGCCGCCCGACGGCGATGTGGGACTCCCTACCGGGTCGATCCCCGCCGGCATGAACTCGTCCAGCAGCACCGGGTTCTCCGGGTTGCTGACGTCGTACGTCTTGAAGCCGAAGCGGCCGGTGACCACGAGCACCTTCGCGCCGCGTACGTAGTCGAACTTGCCCTCGGTGATCCCGGCCGCGCCCGCGACGCGGGTCACGAACTCCAGGTTGTCGGAGATATCCGCCCCCGGCGGCGGTGCCGCCGCTGCCGTTGCCGGGATGAGCAGCAGCGTCGTCACCGCTGCCGCGAGTGCCCCTCTCACTCTCATCTGCCCTCCATTGGACGATGGACTCTCTGGGCGCGACCTTAATCGGATCGCGGCTCGATGTCGAGCCGCAATGTGGGGTCTGCAGAGCACAACCCAGCGCTCTTCGCGACGAGACCGGCGTGCGCCTCTGTCATCGCTGAACCGCCTCGGCTCCCGGTCGCGGTGCGCGGACGCGCGTGGCTTCTCGCGGTCGTCCTGGGCGCGACATTCGATCGCCCGAGCCTCGCTCTCGGCGGCTTGAGAGTGGAGGACGCTTTCGTGTTGTCGATCGGCAAGCTCGCGGCCGGCCAGGCCAGCTACGTGCTGAGCGCCTTTGCGTTGACGCCCGCCGCGATCATCAGCGACGCGAACGGGCGCCGAGGCGCGCCGCGTGCCGAGCCGGATCTCTCGCATTCTGCGTAGGCGCGCCACGCCTTCGCTTCGGCCAGCGTGCGGCAGCCCTCGCGGGCCGGGTTTGTAGGCCAGTCAGGCCCCTTTGTGGGCCAGTTTGAGCGGCGTTGGGCGGTCTTCAGCGGCTTCGAAGCTATTCTGGATCGAGCATCGAAAATCCCAGCAAATAAGCCATATTTCTAGCGGAGGGGGCGGGATTCGAACCCGCGGACGAGTTGCCCCGTCTCCGGTTTTCAAGACCGGTGCATTCGACCACTCTGCCACCCCTCCGGGCCTGAGGAATGTAGGCGGTGGGCGCGGGTGTGGGCAGGAGGCGTCCGCCGCTGCAAGGCGCTCGCAGGGTCCGGGAACGGACTCGTGCCCTGGACTCTTGAGTGCTCAGTGGGAGACTCGCGATCAAGCTTGGAAGGGTTCGGATCCGCCGCTGGGCGCGCTCTTGTGGCACCCGCTGACGTTGCTGGCGGGCGCGCTGCGCGGGTTCAGGCCTGCTCCGAGGAGTGCCGGGACCGCGTATGCGGAGAGGAGCCGGACCAATGGAGGTACAGGACTTTGACCGCCGCACCCTGTTGAAGGGTGGGGGGGCGGCGTTCGCTGGGCTGACGGTGATGAAGGTGGCCGGGCCGGCGCACGCGTTTCCGGGGCACCCGGGCGAGGAGGAGGTCCTCCCGTGGCTCGATCAGCCACCGACCAGCCCGGATCAGCTGGTGTGGGAGGAGCTCGACACCTGGTTCACGCCCGCCGACGACTTCTTCATCGTCAACCACTACAACCAGCCGAAGCTCGCGGCGGCCGACTGGCGACTGAAGATCGGCGGCCTGGTCAGGCGGCCGCGAACGCTGACCCTGGACGACGTCAAGTGGCGGCCGCGGCGCGAGGTGGACTTCACCCTGGAGTGCTCGGGCAACACCGGCCTGCCGTTCTTCCACGGCGGGGTCGGCAACGCGCGCTGGGCGGGTGCGCAGCTCGCTCCGATCCTGAGGCAGGCGGGTGTGCGCGACGAGGGGATCGAGGTCGTCTTCTGGGGAGCTGACGCCGGCGAGCACATCATCCGCGACAACGTCGGGGTGCTCGATCCCGACGGCGACGCCGACGGCGATCCCGACAACAACGACAACGGGCCGGCCGGCCCCCACGGCACCGGCAGGTTCCTCCCCGACCAGGACTTCTCCCTCAACGGGGTCGATCTGAAGGTCACCGAGCGTTTCGCGCGCAGCATGACGCTGGAGGACGCCCTCAACCCGGCGAACCTTCTCTGTTACGAGATGAACGGCGGCCCGCTGCCGGAGGAGCACGGCTTCCCGGTGCGCCTGATCGCTCCCGGCTGGTATGGCGTGGCCAACGTCAAGTGGCTGACGCGCATCGAGGTGTGGGACCAGCAGTACCGCGGGAACTTCATGGCGCGCGACTACGTGACGATCCGCGAGCAGGTACGCGACGACGGCGAGGTGATCTGGACGTTCGCGAACGTCAGGCATGACGCGGCTCAAGTCGGCGCCGGCCAAGGTGACGCGGCGCAACGGCCGCTACCGGATCATGGGCGCCGCGTGGGGCGCGCCGATCGACCGTGTCGAGGTCCGGATCGACGACGGGAGCTGGAGGCGGGCACGGCTCTGGCACCAGCCGTCGCGAGGGCGGCAGGCGCGGAAGTACGCCTGGAAGTTCTGGACGCTGCGCTGGGACGACGCCACCCCCGGCGAGCACAGGATCACGTCGCGGGCGTTCGACGAGGACGGCAACGTCCAGCCCGCGCCGGACGACCCGTTCCTCGCCAGCAAGGTCACGTTCTGGGAGAGCAACGGGCAGATCACCCGCCGCGTGCTGATCCCCTGAAGGGACCGCGACCGGGGCGGCCCCCTCCGCTCCGGTCGCCCGGTCACCGGGGGGTCCAGATGTCGTCGAACTCCGCCTGGTCGAGTGGGAGGAGCCAGCATTCGGCCACGCGGCCGTCGTCAACCCGGTAGAGGCCGACCGTCGACCACCGCCGCTCGGCTCCGTCGATCGTGGCCGTGCCGTCGGTGAGGACGGCCACGGTCGGGCCCGAGCCGGTCAGGACGTCGAGGCGGTGCATCACAAAGGTCCCGTCCGCCAACGCGCGGCGCGCGAGCATGTACGAGACGACCTCGTCGAGCCCGCGGTAGGTGCCGGCGATCGGGCTCGTGCCCGGGACGTGCCAGGCGATCTCGGAAGACAGAACGGCGCGGACGCCGGCGTCATCGCCCTCCGTGTAGAGCCGTGCCTGCGCGGAGTGCAGCTGCTCGATGACCGCCAGCGCGGCATCGCGGTCCATGCGGCGAACGCTAGGTCAAGGAAACCGCGGGCGCCGCGCCGATGACGTCGAGCAGCGCTGCGACCACCCGAGGATCGAACTGCGTGCCCGCGTTCGCCTGCAGCTCGCCCCAGGCCTGCCGAACCGACATCGCTCGCCGGTAGGGGCGATCCGACGTCATCGCGTGGAGAGCGTCGCAGGCGAGGATGATGCGGGAGCCGAGCGGGATGTCGGTGCCTGCGAGGCGGTCCGGGTAGCCGCGGCCGTCCCAGCGCTCGTGCTCGTGGCGGACCAGCAACCTTGCGCCAGCGAGGAACTCGACCGGCGCGAGGATCTGCTCGCCGACGACGGTGTGGCGCTCGATCTCCGCGCGCTCCTCATCAGTCAGTGGTCCGCGCTTGTGCAGGATCTGCTCCGGCACGGCGATCTTGCCGATGTCGTGGAAGACGGCTCCGAAGCGCAGGTCCTGGAGCTGCCGCGCGTCCATCCCGAGCCGGCGACCGACGGCCTCGGCGTGCTCGACGATCGAGCGGGCGTGGTTCGCGGTGTACGAATCCTTGGCCTCCAAAGCGGCGGCGAGCGCCTCGGCGGTGCCCATGTACGCGCGCTCGAGCTGCTCGTACAGAGAGGCGGAGCGGAGGGCGGAGCCGGCCTGGTCGGCCATCGTCTCCATCAGGCGGACGTCGTCCTCGTGGAAGGCGTCGACCTCGAGCTCCTCGACGTTCAGGACGCCCCAGAGCTCGCCTGCGACATACAAGGGGACGACGAGCTCGGAGCGGACCGCCAGGGTCTCAGGCGTGGGACGGAAGTCGGGGTCGGCGGTGACGTCGCCGACGACGACGGGACGGCCCTCGCGGAGGCAGCGGCCGATCAACCCCACCTCGCGGGGCTGGGACCACTCGCGCGCCGCGAGCGCGAGGAAGAGGTCGCCGCGGCCGGCGGCGCTCTCGACGTGGCCGTCGGGGCGGAGCCGCACGGCGGCGCAGCAGTAGTAGCCGAAGGCGCGGTGAAGCTCCTCGACGACGGCCTCGACGATCTCGCCCACGTCGGTCATGGCCGACAAGCGCGTGCCCAGAGCGTTGGCCGCGGCGAGCTGGCGCGTGCGCTTGCGCAGGCGCTCGCCCGCCTCGTCGCGGGTGTCGGGCCACGCCGCCGCGGCCGGCGGCACGCGCAGGCACAGGCGCAGGGCCGTAGCTGGACTCGAAGCGGCGAGGAAACTCCGGCTCGGGCAGCTCGGAGAAGAGGTTCGCCTCGCCGCGCCCGCCCTGCTGCTTGCCGTGCAGCAACGCGCGGTCGGCGCGGGCGATCAGCTGGACCGCGGTCAGCCCGGGCATCCATTCGGCGACGCCGGCGGTGGAGCCGCCGGCGCTGATCTCGCCGAACTCGGCCGCCGCGGCGCCGATGCGCTCGATCGTGCGGGCGGCGATCTCGCCGGCCTGCTCCTCGTCGGCCTCGACCGCGAGCAGCGCGAACTCGTCGCCGCCGTAGCGGGCCGCGATGTCGTAGGGGCGGGTCCCGCCTCTCAAGGCGGAGCCGATGCGGCGCAGGACCTCGTCGCCGATCAGGTGGCCGTGCTCCTCGTTGACCTGCTTGAAGTCGTTGAGGTCGATGAGGATCAGGGAGAGGTCGCGGCCGGGGACGCGGGCGGCGCGCTCGATCTCGCGCAGCAGGGTCTCGTGCAGCGCGGCGTGGTTGAGGCAGCCGGTCAGCCCGTCGGTGCGGGCCTCTTGCGCGATCGCGGCGTGGAGGCTGGCGTTGCGGCACGCGGCGGCGGCGAGCTCGGCGAAGGTCTGGAGCAGCGCGAGGTCGTCCTGGGTGGCGTGGTGCGGGCGCGCGTAGCCGACGGAGAGGATGCCGCTGAGCTGCTCGCTCCACTCGAAGGGGATGGCGAGCGAGGCGTGGTAGCGCTCGAACGGCGAGCCGGAGGGCAGACCGGCGATGCGCAGGTAGTCGTTCGTGAGCATCGCCTTGCCGGTCTGGAGGACCTTGCCCGCGAGCCCGACGCCCGGCTCGAGCTGGATCCCGACCATCTCGGGCGGCGCGCCGGCGGTGGCGGCGACGTGGAGGCCCTCGTCGGGCGTGCCGCGGTAGACGACGGCGAGGTCGGCGTCGAGGATCGCGAGCGCCTCGCGGCAGATGCGGGTCAGCAGGGTCTCGAGGTCGAGGGACTCGTGCAACGACTTGGCGGCGCGCGTCAAGGCGGCCGAGCGCGCGACCTGCTTCGTCTGCTCGTCGGCGGCGCGGCCGCGGCCGAGCGCGGCGCCGGCGGCGGCGCCGAACCCGTTGGCCAGCTCGACCTGCGCGTCACTGAAGCCGCTGCCGCCGAGCAGCAGCGTCTCGCCGGCCAGCGGGACGATCAGGAGGTGCTCCCCGGGCGTCGCGAGGTGCGGCGACAGGAAGGGCGCGCTCGCGGTCGGAACCGTGCGCGCGGGCGCCGTGCCGGCCTCCTCGAGCGCGATCAAAGTGGCGTCCGCGGCCCCGAACAGCGCCTTCGCCTCCTCCAGCAGGACGGCGCGGATGTCCCCGGTCGAAGCCGACAGCAGCCGCGCGACGGCCTCGAGCGCCGCGGAGGCGGCCGGGTCGGGCGATGGCGGGGAGGTCACCCGGGTGTCATCGGCATGCGGCGGGGAGGCTTTACACTGCGCCCCACCCCCGGAGAGGTGGCCGAGTGGCTGAAGGCACTCGCCTGCTAAGCGAGTATGGGGCGGAAAGCTCCATCGCGGGTTCGAATCCCGCCCTCTCCGCTCCGCCGCCGGCCCCGGGTCGGTGGCTACACTCGTGCCACTGCGCCCGTAGCTCAGCTGGATAGAGCGTCGGTCTACGGAACCGAAGGTCAGAGGTTCGAATCCTCTCGGGCGCGCTACACGACTCGGAAGATCGCAGATTTGCGGGAATTTCGTTCCTCGCGCTGGGGGCTCGGGTTCGTGGCTCGGAAGCTCGTGAGCGATTCTGGCCGAGTTTCTGGCGAGGTTTTGGCGAGTTCGAGGCCGCCACTAATCCCCCGCGGCGCCGTGCAGGAGGCGGGGCGAATGTACGAACCGCACGACTATTCAGTGCGACCGGCTACCCCCAGTCGGGGCGGGCGCGGCCAGCTCGCTGGGGTCACGTCCCTAGGGTTGGTGTGGGAGCGGGTCGGACGGAATGGCGTTGGCGTTGACGTAGTTCCGGGCACCGCGGTGCTCATGATCGTCGGAGTTCTCACGCTTCGACGAAAGGTGCCCGGCGATGGCGGGTGCCGACAGGATGACGATCGAGGAGGTCGTCAGGAAGGTGCTGCTCGATGAGCACGCTGATGTGATCGGTGAAGCGGTCTAGGCCGTCGCGGCGGAGATGATGGAAGCTCGAGGTGTCCGAGCTGATCGGCGCCCAGCGTGGGGAGCGCCGGCCCGAGGATCGCGCGACGCATCGCAACGGGTGTCGGGCGCGGCGCTGGGACAGCAGGGCGGGTGAGCTGGAGCTGCAGATCCCCAAGGTTGGCCAGGGCAGTTATTTCCCGAGCTTTTTGGAACCGCGCCGGCGCTCCGAGCAGGCGCTTGTCGCGGTGGTCCAGCAGGCCTATGTCTGCGGCGTCTCGACGCGCCGCGTCGACCAGCTGGTGGAGAGCCTCGGCCTGCGCATCTCACGCTCGGAGGTCAGCCGCGTCTGCCAGGCGCTTGACGAGCACGTTGCGGCGTTCCGGACCAGGCCGCTGGAGGGCCGCGACCCCTACCTGTTCTTAGACGCCAAGATCGAGAAGGTCCGCGACGGCGGCCGCGTGGTCAACAAGGCGCTCGTCGTCGCCCACGGCGTGCATGAGACCGGCCGCCGCGAGATCCTCTCGATCGACGTCGGCGAGGCCGAGACCGAGGCGTTCTGGACTGAGTTCCTGCGAGGCCTCGTCAAGCGCGGCCTGATCGGCGTGCAGCTGGCCATCTCCGACGCGCATGCCGGGCTGAAGGCGGCGATCGCCAAGGTCCTCGCATGCGCCTGGCTTGACCGCGCCGTTCCTGTTACGGGCGAGCGGAAGCCAGCGGCTGGCGTGGTTTCCGAGGCTGGGCCTGGTGAGAATCACGGAGGGCCAAGTCCACCGGGGCCCGCACGTTTCTGACCGCGGCGGGATCGGGCCGAGTCCGGGGACTGCGCGTCGGCGGCGTCCCTTTGCGGCTTGTAGGGCTGGTGGCGACGGCCGTAGGCTCGACACGGCGCGGTGCACAACGGAGATTTAGGAGCGTGTCGATGAAGGTTCTCGTGACCGGCGGAACGGGCTTTGTTGGGTCCCACAGCGTCAAGGCGATCCTGGATGCTGGACACGGCGTGCGGCTGCTCGTACGCTCGTCGGGTCGAGTCGCGTCGGCGCTCGAGCCGCTCGGTGTGGTTGGCGTGGACTATCTCGTGGGCGACGCGACCGACGCCGAGTCAGTGCGCAGAGCGATGGACGGATGCGACGGTGTCCTTCATGCCGCGGCCGTGTTCTCCTATGACGCGCGCGAAGCCCGCGAAATGCAGCGAGTGAACGCGCGGGCGACCGAGGTGGTGCTCGGGGCTGCGCGCGACGCGGGGCTGGACCCGATCGTGCACGTCTCGAGCTATGTGGCGCTGCTGCCACCGGTTGGGGTGCTCGATGGCGATTCGCCGGTCGGTCGCCCTCGCGGCGTCTACGCGCGTTCGAAGGTCGAGACCGAGCAGATGGCGCGGGAGCTGCAGGGTGACGGCGCGCCGGTCGTGATCACGTACCCCGGGATGGTCTGGGGACCGCATGACCCGCACCTCGGTGAGTCGGCGACCTTCGCGCGCTCGGTGCTGCGGGGTCTGGTGCCGATGGTTCCGCCCGGCCAGCTCCCGGTCGTCGACGTGCGCGACGTGGCCGCCGCACACGCCGCCGTCCTGAACCCCGGGCACGGCCCGCGGCGCTACATGCTCGCGGGCGCCACCGCCTCGCTGGCGGACATGATCCGTGTGATCCGGCGGCTCAGCGGCCGGCGCCTCATAACCGTCACGGCGCCGGCACCGCTCGTTCTCGGCATTACGTCAGCGGGAGACGTCGTTCAGCGCTTGCTCCCGTTCCGCCTGCCCTTCCACTTCGGTGGCGTGTGGGTTGCCATTCACGGAGGTCCGGTCGATGGATCGGCGACAGAGCGCGACCTCGGCGTGCGCTTCCGACCGCCGGAGAACTCGATCGCGGACATGCTTCGGTGGCTGCATGCCGCCGGCCACGTGACCGACCGGCAGGCCCGCCTGATTGCGGCGCCTGCTTCCGCGCGCGTGCCCGGCACATAGATCTGCCGCTTCCGCGCATCGGAGCAGCGCGACGACTCAAATCCAGACATGCCCGCGCGGTGCTGCTTGGCCGCAGACCGACCGCGGTGACAGCACCGCCTCCCGCGCTCCCAAGGGACGGTTCGAGCGTGTCTGCCAAGGATCTGCTCGCGCTCGCCTTCTGACCGCATTTTGCGTGAGTGGGGCCAGCGCCATCCGCCACGACTGTTGCTCGTCCGCGGCGAGCGTCTCACGTCTGAACTCGGCGACAACTCGCTTGCGTGCATGAAGGAGTAGCGCGCCGTGGGTACGGGCGATCACCGCGGCGCTCTCGAGTTGCCTGGATAGGAGCAGTCAGCACGCCGCATGGCCCGAGTGCTCCCGTCAGGCGGAAGCGGTAGCGGCGGCTGGTCCGAACGGAGTTGCGTCCGCGCATGGAAGCAGCACCGCGGAAGGCCACCGGGCGGCGGTTGCCCTCGCTGCTGGCAGTGAGTAGGTTCGCCGTGAGGGCCGCAGCGAATGCAGAGGCCGAGTACGAGGAAGGGACGCGTCTAGATGGCTACCTACGTCATCACGCATGATGTGGACGATGTCGAGCATTGGATGACGTCGCCAAAGCGTGAGGAAGTGTTTGGGCCGATGGGCATCACCGTTCGGACGTTCCGGATCCCGGCCGGGTCCTCGAAGACTGCGCTCATCGCCGAGATCCCTGACATTGAGGCCTTCCAGGAGGTCATGAAGAGCGAGGCCGCCGCGGATGCCATGAAGCCCGACGGCGTCCATCCGGAGACGCTTCTCATGTTCAGCGAGGTCTCGTAGCGGAGAGGAGCGAGCTCCAGTCTCGAACCCGGCGAACTCGGCCGAAGACACTGATTGCCGGGAGCATTGGGGGTCGGCTTGGGGGCGCGCACCGACCGCGGGAGCGGTCGCGTCGGGCCCTGAGTGCCGCAAGCCGGCGAATGCGGGCTTGCATAACGGTTCGGGATGCGCGAGGGTCGGCTTCTCGTCACAGTCTCCAGTCAGGTGGTCCGTCGGATGCCGCTCTATCTCAGCCGGTTCAGCTACGCGACGGAGGCCAAGAAGGCTCTGCTCAGTCAGCCACAGGACAGGAGTGGCGCTGCGCGGGAGATGGCGGAGTCACTTGGCGGCAAGCTCTTGGGCTTCTGGTACGCCTTCGGGGAGTTCGACGGAGTCTTCCTGATGGAGGCGCCCGACAATGCGGCGGCGGCCGCGGTGGGAATGGCCGTTGGCGCGAGCGGAGCCCTGTCTGACATCGAGACCACCGTTCTGCTCGATATGGACGAGGCCCAGGATGCGATGCAGAAGGCCGCCGCAGCCACCTATAGGCCGCCGGGTTCGTAGTCACTCGGCCTCGGGTCCACTAATGGCGGCCGCGGCCGCGGTGTGGCTGAGGTGTCGCGTCGCCGAGGAGCCATCGTTGGCGTCGCGATGTCAGCCGGAGTCGGCGGGCCGTGGCTCATGGCCGATCGCGCCCGAAGTGCCGATATCGAAAAGCGCACGGAGTCGCTGTTCGAGGACGGCGCCACGCGTGTGCGGCGTCGACGACCGATCACGGTCGATGTACAAGGCAACCGGATGGAGGACTCGTGGCGTACTTGATGACGCATTTCTGGCCGGGCGGTACCGAGGATCAGTACCGCGCGATGATCGCCGCAGTGCATCCGCCTGACGGCCTGCCCGACGGCCAGATCTCTCATGCCGCCGGCCCGACGCAAGGTGGCTTCTTGATCGCCGCCGTCTGGGACTCCAAGGCGAGCGCCGACCGGTTCGTCAGCGAAACCCTGATGGCGAGCATGCCGCTGCAGGGCGGCTTCGAGGGTCAGCCCGAGGAACGCACCGCGGAAGTCTCTAGCCTCGTGAGTCGATGAGCGAGCGATCTTCCATGACTGGCAACAGAGAGACTGTCGCGGGGGCCTACGCCGCCTCCTTCGCATGGAACTCGATAGCGACGGCGGCGCTGCTGCCTTTCCACAGAGGGAGCAGCACGCGATAGCCGCGGGCACTGCGGTCCACTTGCGCGACAGCCTCCGTGCAACTCGGGGTGCGGCGCGGCGGCAGATCTTTGGTGTGTGCGAAGACGAGCCTTCCAGCGCTGGGCTCTCTTGACACCGGCCTCGTCGGGATAGATGCTGGCGACGAGAGGAAGCTGTGACGGCGATGCCGCAGAATTTGCTGGAGGCGCTCGACGACACTGCCCTCGGCACCTCCGAGGTCGGCGGCGAGAGGACCGTCTTTCGTGCGTTCGAGGTGGGCGAGTTCCTCGAGTGGCCGGCCTGGCGGCGGCTCTTGCGAATACTCCGCTCCAACGGTGGCAGCTTCGGGCTTTCGGGTGCGCGTGGGGCCGGCAAGTCCTGGTTGATGCTGCGCGCGATCGAGTGGGTCCGCGGCGCCGACGGTACCGGCCGTCTTGGAGGTATCGGCTTGTGGTATCCGAGCCCCAGCGAGTACGACCCGCTGGCGTTCCTCGCCTCCCTGTCGGATAGCTTCGGGACCGAGATCGACCGGTGGTTCAGGCGCAACCCAAAGGTGCGCCGGCGTCATGCGATGGAGCGCGGGGCGTTTGTCGTCGCAGGCGGCGCGGCTGCTTTCCTGTTCCTCAACCAGCTTGTGAACCAGCCGTGGCTGCCCTGGACGGTGGTGGCCGCGGCAGTACTCGCGGCCGGCTTCGGCGTGGTTCTGTGGGCCATCCGCCGGGGCCCTGGCTCGTTCCCCCGCGAGTCGCGTCTGGCGGCCGAGGCGAAGGTCGTGCGTGAGCGGGCGCGCTACACGGCGACGCGTCGCGAGACCTCCGAGCTCGCCGCGGAGGGCGGCCGGGGCCTCATCGCGCGTGCCAGGACAGCGAGGGAGCGGGAGTTGGTGGAGAGGCCCGCAACCTTGAGCTCGCTCGTCAATGACTTCCGCGCGCTCGCCACGGAGGCCGGCGAGGTGGCCGGCCGCGTGGTCATTGCGATTGACGAACTCGACAAGATGGCCGAGGCCGACAAGGTTCGCGCCCTGCTGCGCGACATCAAGGGGATCTTCGAAGTGCCGCACGTCCACTTTCTCGTGTCCGTGTCCGATGAGGCTGCGCGCAGGCTCAGCATCGGCGCGCTCGCCGGACGCAACGAGTTCAACAGCTCCTTCTACACCGTGATTGAAGCCCAGCCGACGACGCCTGAGGCACTCGCGGACCTGCTCGAGCGCCGCACTGAGGCGTGCGTACCGCGTGATGTCGCCCTTGTGTTGGCCGTGTTAGCGGGGGGCAACCCGCGCGAGGTCCTGAGGCTCGCCGAGTTCGCCGCGACCGTGACTTCAGCCGCCGAAGCGGCGACCGAGGCGCTGGAGGACGAGGCGCTCACGCTGCGGCGGGAAGTTGTCACCGCGCAGGACGTCGAAGGATTCCCGATGCTGAAGGCCGAGGCGCGCGTACGAGCCTTCGCGGCTCTCCCCGAGGCGTCCTTCGCAACCGCTGAGGGACTTTCGGCGCTTGCGACCACGGCGCTGTCTAACGAGATGTGGGAGCCGCAATGGCAGGATGGCGCTTTCCGGGTGCGCTTTGGCGAAGCGTGGCGAAGGCTGATGATTCGCCTCGCAGTCGCGAGTCAGCTCGCCGAGTCGCGGTCTCTGGTCCGGGACCCAGATCTCGGCCTGCGCCTGCGCGACGTCATCGTCGCGGCATCGCAGTCGGCTGAGGTCGCGCGAATCGTCCTGGAGCAGCAGCTGCGCGTTGACACGCGGCGGCCGGCCGTGCAGCAGGAGCAGGCCCGCAGGCGCTTGACCGCACTGGCGCGTAACTACGAGAGCCTGCGGAAGTCGAAGGGGGCAAGCGACCAGCGAACCGAGAAAATGGATGCGATCGCCGCGGACGCTCGTGCTCTCGCCCGCGACGCGAGCTTCACCACCGCCGAGGTCACGCGCCTCCTCGCCTCCGACGCTCCCGGTGACCGCGTGCTGGGACTGGCCGCCATCGAGGCCACGGGCGATCCTGGCGGCTTCGAGCCAGTCCTTGCCGCGGTCCTCCGCCCTCCCACACCGTTCGAGGGCTTCCACGCACTACGCGCGCTCGAGACACTGTCGCCGAGCCTGACGCCGTCGCAGCGCACGGAGGTACGGAAGGCCCTAGTTCGGGCTGGAGACACGGATTTCGCAATGACTCTGCGCGCGCGGCACTCGCGGACCGGCTCATCGAGACGTTCAAACGCGAGACGGCCGCGCCAGCATGATCAGCCGGCTGCTGCTCAAATTCATCGCGTAGCGCCACACCCGCTTGCAGGCGGAAGTTAAGCACGGCGAGGGCCACTTGTCCGGCACGGAGCGGACGAGCGAGGGGGCGCTGCTGCGTTGCGACGCATGGAGCAGGCTGCGGCAGCCCGGCCGACGGCCGCCTCGCTGCCGGTATGGACGAGGTCCGAGCGGATGCCCGACTCGAGCGCTGGCTCCCGCATTGGTCAGCGGATGCGGGAGCCGATAACCACGAGCCCAGACAGCTCCGTCTCGTCCCGAGCGGGCGTCTCAGGAGTGATGAGTGAGACGCTTGCAACCAGGCGGAATGCAGAAGCGTCCCGCGTGGAAGGCGGACGCCACCAGCCATCCAGGCGAGGGAATGGGTCGTGCTGGAGATCGTCCGCAGCGAGGACGACGTCGCGCTGGGCGTGGTACGACTCGACGCCCGACTACCGCGCCTACCAGCGACACCGAATGGGGCCGGCCCGTGACGGACGATGTGTGCCTGTTTCGAGAAGGTCTGCCTCGAGGGCTGCGACGCACGCGGGCCGGCGCGGCTGGCGAGCGAGCGGCTCACCACGGCGTAAGCATGCGCCTTGCAGTCGCCGCGGCGCGGTGGGAGCATCGGTCGCGGCGACATAAGGAGGGCAGATGTCGGAGCCCCATCCGGTACAGGTGTTAATCGTGGCGAATCGAACCGCCGCGACGCCGGGCCTCATCGACGCCGTGCACGAGCGAGCTGGCCAGGGTCCGTGCGCGTTCACGCTCCTCGTCCCCCAGTTGGCGGCCGAGGAGCTGTACGGAGATGAGGAGGCGCGCAAGACGCTCGAGCTCGCGATCCCGCTGCTCGAGGAGGCGGCCGGCGCGCCCGTGCGGAGCGTCATCGGCCCCGCCGACGCGATGATGGCGGTCGAGCGAACGCTCGTCCACGAGCACTTCGACGAGGTGATGATCTCGACGCTCCCCGAGCGGGTGTCGCGCTGGCTGCGCCGGGACCTGCCGACGCGGATCGAGCGACTCGGCGTGCCCGTCACGGTCGTGCGGGCCAAGACGGCGCGGCGTCCGATCCACCCGCCGATGCAGTTCGGCGGCCCCTGAGTGGCCGGCGGTGACGGAGGGCAGGCGGGGCCTTCCGCCATCGGCGGCGCCTCGTTGGGCCGCTGCCTGATCGTCGTCAGCGAGCCACTCGAGGCGTGACCGGCGCGCCAGGCCTTGACCGTGGTCAGGGGTCGTTGGCTGCGGCTGAGGCCCGTCGGCGCGGCGTCCGCTCGGGCGTCGGGGCGCGCCAGGACAGAAGCGGCGACGAGTTCACGCTTAGACGGCTTCGGGAAACGCGGCTCTTGTCTGTCGCTGGTCCCACGGTCTTGGCGTTCTCGACCTCGCGGACGTTCGGAACCGTGTAGTGCCGCTTCATGATGGATCGCTCCTGGACTGCATCAGATGCAAGCACGTTAGCTGGCAGATAGCTAATTCGCAAGCGGATGTCCGAGGAACCCCCGCGCGAGGGCGGTCCGGGAGAGGCTTTCGCTCCGTCGACTTCCTCGGCTCGCCCGACGGGCGCCGGCCGGCACAGCATTGTTCGGTTCCAGAGCCGGCATCGAGCAGCGGGGCCTCGGCGTCGCCCATCCTGGTGCCGAAGCGCGCGGCGGGCAGAAGGTAGGGCGCCCGCGTCATGTTCTCCATGCCGCCGGCGACGACGACGTCCACGTCGCCTGCGCGGATCATCTGGGAGGCGGTCGCGACCGACTTCAGGCCCGACCCGCACAGCAGTTGATCGTCGTCGAGGGCACCTTCTTCGGGATCCCCGCGGCGATCGCCGACTGGCGTGCCGGGTTCTGCCCGAGGCCCGCCTGCAGCACGCAGCCGAGCACGACCTCCTCCACCTCGTCGCCGGAGATCCCAGCCCGCTCGAGCGCGGCGCGGACGGCGTGCGCGCCCAGCTCCGTCGCAGGCACGTCCTTGAAGGCACCGGCGAAGCTGCCAACCGGCGTCCGCACCGCACTGACAATCACTGCCTCTTCCATCACGACCCCCTTTGAGCCCACGCTTCAGATTGACCCGGCTCGGCGGGTGCTCAGACGGTGAGGACGACGCGCGGCGCCTTGTTGCGGGCGTGCTCGACATCGTCGAAGGCCTCGTTGACCTGCTCGAGCGGGCGGGTCTCGCGGAGCACGCGGGTGCGACCGAGCGTGTGCAGCTTGAAGACGTCCTCCACGTCCCGGTGGGTGCCGACGATCGAGCCCTTGATGTTGATCCCCCTGAGCACCGTCTCGAAGATCGGCAGCCGCACGTAGTTGTCCTGCGGCAGGGCGACCATCATCAGCGTCCCCCCGCGAGCGAGCGAGTCGAAGGCCTGCTCGAAGGGCCTGGGAGCCACGGCGAGCGCGATCGCGGCGTCGGCGCCGCCCAGCTTCTGGATCTCGGCTGTCGGATCCTGCTCGCCGGCGTTGATCACGTAATCGGCGCCGAGGTCCTTCGCCATCTCGAGCTTGTCGTCCTCGAGGTCGACGGCGACCACGGTCGCGCCCTGGATCTTGGCGTACTGCACCGCCAGGTGACCGAGGCCGCCGACACCGAAGATCGCGCACAGCTGCGACGGGCCGACCTCGGAGCTCTTGACCGCCTTGTAGACCGTCACGCCGGCGCAGCTCAACGGCGCGGCGTCCAGGGAGTCCACGCCGTCGGGCACCTTGACGATGTGCTGCTCATAGGCAGCGACATACTCCGCGTACCCGCCGTCCATGCCGTAGCCGGTGTTGATCTGCTCCTCGCAGAGCGTCTCGCGACCCGAATTGCAGTACCGGCAGTGACCGCAGGCGTAACCGAGCCACGGGATCGCGACCCGGTCGCCCAGGCTGACCTGTTGGCCGGCGCCGGCTCCGAGCGCCTCGACGATCCCCACGCCCTCGTGGCCCGGGATCAGCGGCAGCTCGGGCTTGATCGGCCAGTCGCCGTGCGCGGCATGGATATCGGTGTGGCACAGGCCACAGGCCTCGATCCGGACGAGCACCTGGCCGTCGCTCGGCTCCGGCATGGCGACGTCGTCGATGCTCAGCGGCTGGGTGAAGTGATTGACGACGGCGGCCTTCATGGTGCCTTCTCTCTCAGGGGTCAGGGCGGGGCGGCGCATCGCGGCGCCCCGCCCATTGCACGGTCGTGTGGCTAGGCGAGCTGGGCGACTACGGACTTGGTCTCGAGGTAGTTGTCCAGCGCGTTGTGGCCCATCTCGCGGCCCCAACCCGACTCCTTGTAGCCGCCGAACGGCATCGCGGCATCGAACACGCTGTAGCAGTTGATCCACACCGTGCCGGCGCGCAGGCGGTGGGCGGTCCGGTGCGCCTTGTTGAGGTCGCGCGTCCAGATCCCCGACGCGAGCCCGAAGCTCGTGTCGTTGCCGCGGCGGATGACGTCGTCGTCCTCAGAGGCGAAGGGGATCGCGCACACCACGGGGCCGAAGATCTCCTCGCGCACGACCTTCATGTCCGGCGTGGTGTCGGTGAGCACGGTCGGCTCGACGAAGTACCCGCGGTCGCCCCAACCGCCCCCACCGGCCGGCGCGTGCGCGCCGGCGTCAAGGCCCGAGGACATGTAGCCGAGCACCTTGTCGCGCTGCTCCGCGGAGGTCAGCGGCCCCATCTGGGTGTCGGGGTCGACCCCCGGGCCGACCGTGATCTTCCTGGCCTCGTCGGAGATCCCCTGGACCACCTCGTCGTAGACGTCGCGCTCGATGTACAGGCGCGAGCCCGCGTTGCAGCACTGACCCTGGTTGAAGAAGATGCCGTTGGCCGCGCCGGGGATCGCCACGTCCATGTCGGCGTCCTTGTAGAGCACCTGCGGGCTCTTGCCACCGAGTTCGAGCGTGACCTTCTTGAGGTTGCCCGCCGCCGCCTGCACGATCTGCCGGCCGACGTCGGTCGAGCCCGTGAAGGCGACCTTGTCGACACCGTCGTGGGCCGCGAGCGCCGCGCCCGCGTCCCCGAACCCGGTCACGATGTTGACCACCCCGGCGGGCAGCCCGGCCTCCAGCATCAGCTCCCCGAGTCGCAGCGCCGACAGCGGCGTCTGCTCGGCCGGCTTGAGCACCACGGTGGCGCCGGCCGCCAGCGCCGGGCCGAGCTTCCAGGCCGCCATCAGCAACGGGAAGTTCCACGGGATGATCTGCCCGACGACCCCGACCGGCTCCTTGCGCGTGTACGCGAAGAACTCCGACCCGGGCGAGGTGACGCCGGAGATCGGGATCGTGTGGCCCTCGATCTTCGTCGCCCAGCCCGACATGTAGTGGAAGAGGTCGGCGGCCAGCGCGACGTCCGCCGCCTTGGCGACGGCCAGCGGCTTGCCGTTGTCGAGCGTCTCGAGCATCGCCAGCTCATCCGCGTGGCGCTCGATCAGATCGCCGATGCGATGGATGACCTTGCCGCGATCCGACGGCGTCATCCGACGCCAGTCCGAATGCTCGTCGTCAAAGCACCGACGCGCCGCCGCAACGGCGAGCTCGATGTCCTCGGCCGCACCGTGCGCCACCCACCCGAGATTCTCCTCGGTCGCCGGGTCGAGCGTCTCAAACGTCTTCCCGCTCGCCGCCTCGACCCACTCGCCGTCGATCAGCAGACGGCCCGGGTCGCGAACAAAGTCCTGGGCGTGCGACGAGCCCGCGGGGCTGGTCGCACGGATCGGTGCGGAGATAGACATGCAAGGCTCCTGACGTTGCGTTCGGCGCGGACCGTCGTGAGGTCGACACGCCAGGCCAGCCGAGAGTTGGAGCCGGAAGAAATCGCCGCGCCGGGGTTTGAGGCGAAGCACCACCGACCCTAGCAGCGGCCGAACCCGCGACCTCGGAGATCACGCCGGCGGCCTCTCGCGAGCTAGACTCGGACGCGTCAGGAGCCGCGAATGAGCGACCGCGAAACCGAGCATCTGCGCGTCCTGATCGCCAACGAGCGCAAGGACCGCCTCGCCCTCGTCATCCCAATCGTGATCGCCCTGGGACACGAGGTGATCGCGCGCGACATTGACGTCGCCGACATCGGAGCAGTAAGCGCGCGCGAACGACCCGACGTCGCGCTCATCGGACTCGGGCAGAGCTCAGAGCACGCGCTCGAACTGATCGACAAGATCGTGCGCGAAGCCGCCTGCCCGGTCATCGTCCTGCTCCACGCGCGAGATCCCGCCTTCGTCAAAGAGGCGTCGAAGCTGGGCGTCTTCGCCCACATCAGCGACGCCGACGTCGAGGACTGGCAGAGCTCGATCGACATCGTGCTGCGCCGCTTCGCCGAGTACCACGACCTCAAAGGCGCGTTCGGACGCCGCGCGCTCACCGAACGCGCCAAGGGCATCCTCATGGAACGCCACAACATCGACGAGGCGAGCGCCTTCGAGATGCTGCGCGAACACTCGCGCATCGACAACCGCAAGCTCATCGACCTCGCCGCCGCCGTCGTCGACGGCCACCGCCTGCTCCCCAAACAACCGCACCCTCCCTCTCGCTCACCCGCCCAGTAGCGGTTCGTCAGTCAGATGCGGGCGGACACTCCTTCACCGCGCCGCGCAGGAACGGCCACACCGCGGTGATAATTTCCGCCTCGGTCGTTCTGCACACGGAAGGGCCAGAGAGGAGCCAGCGATGGCGCTCACGCAGGTCGAGCACCGAGGCCCACGAATGGTCGGCGAGGTGCCACACGACGCGCTCGTGCGCGTGGGAGCTGCAACCAGCAGGATCGCGACGTCATGCGCGAGGTCTTTATCCTCGCGCCGACCGACCTCGTCGCTCAGCATGAGCTGCCCGCGGAGCGCTTGTTTCGTCCCCTAGTGGTTCGCGGCGTCCTGTGACGACGACGGTGGAGGATCACCCGGCCGGGTGAGTTCGTGTCCTTGCGCGGCTGGTCAGGCGGGGGCTTCGTTTTCGAACAGGCGGAAGCCGGCGGCCTCGAGGATGGCGCGGTCGCGGAGCCGGCGTAGCCGTTCGACGGCCTCGTCGTCGGGCTCCCACGCCGCCACCACTCGTCCGTGGGGACACGCGTTCCAGAACAATGCGAGCGTCACACGCCTTCGCCGACGCGTTCCGCTCGCGCCTGCTACTCGTCCCGAGCGAGCGTCCGACCAGGCTCACAGGAGACGACCGCTTCCACGGGCAGCAGCGTTCCGCTCGATCGGCCTCATCCGTGCGCACTGCTCAGTTGCATGATGCAGCAGTCCGGCCGAGCACGGCGGAGTGCTTCTGCCAGCGAAAGCGGAAGCGCGGGCGGGTCGCTTCCGTGACGGCGCGGGGCGACCGGGGTTGTCTCAGTCGCTGGGTTCGAGGTCGCCGGGTTTCCAGCTCGCGTCGATCCACGGTTCAGCGGCCCGTCATATCGGCCCCGGAACCGCCGCCGAGCCAGGGACACGACTGGATCCGCACCCTGCCCGTGCTCGGCTGGTTTCCACTACTGCGGTTCTAAGACGTCAACTGAGCCGTCGTCGGCGATCGTCACCCGCCTTCGAAGTAGCTGTTGAGGCTACGGAACGCGTGGCCGTGGGCGAGCATCGAGCGCGTCCATAGGTCATAGACGACGACCGACCAGAAGTCCTTCGCGGGGATCGGGCCAGGGAGGTGCAGGTGCTACGGGCGGGGGTCGATCCAGTCGCCGTTGGCGTCGCGGTAGGCCCATGTGTAGCCGGAGCCGACGCCCGGCTTGGCGGCCATCATCGCCAGCGTCCGGCCGGTGCCGAACTCAGACGTCGATCCGCTGAACCCCCGGGCGCCCGGCGTCGACCCCGAACGTGGCCGCGGTCAGCACGCCCGTCTGCCGGTCCGCGGGATCCTCGATCACCCGCAGCCGTGCGGTGCAGCGCTCGGGCGTCACGTCGAGCAGGAAGTAGCCGCGCCGCGCGCTGTCGCCGAAGATGATGTGTGGGTTGGCGCGCACGACGGCGTCGGTCGCGCTCTGCGCGCGGCCGCGCGTGGTGATCGAAGTGCCGCACAGCTCGCTGGCCACGGGGGGCGTCTCGGTGTCGTCGAAGTCGCGCTTGAGGTTGCAGACGAACGTGGTGTGCGCGTCGCCGGTCAACACGACGCAGCTCCGCAGCCCCTTTTCGACGACGGCGCCGAGCAGCCGGTCGCGGGCCGCGGGGTAGCCGTCCCACGCGTCGGAGGAGAAGCGCCGCCGGCCGTCCACCACGATCCCGCCGCGCGCCATCAGCACCTGCTGGGCGATGAAGTTCCAGCGCTCCGGGGCGGCGCCAAGCCCGTCCTCGACCCATTCCTCCTGCGGCGCTCCGAGCATCGTCCTGCCCGGCGAGCGGAGCTCGCGGCAGCGCTCGTCGATCGTCGTCGCTCCGCCCCGGCCGGGCGGCGGACAGGCCTGCGGCGTGCGGCGCTGGCGGCCGTCGAGTACGTGGAAGCGCGCCAGCCGCCCCCAGTTGTGGCGTGAGCGCAGGACCATCCGCGACGGGATCGGGCGGGCCCGCTCGGGCAGCGGCATGTGCTCGAAGTAGGCCTGATAGGCGGCGCGGCGGCGGGCCGCGAAGTCGGGCTCGAGGGTTTCCGAGCGCGTGCCCGCGTAGTTGTTCTCGACCTCGTGGTCATCCCACGTGAGCAGCCACGGGACGGCCGCGTGAAGGCGCTGCAAATCCGGGTCGGTCTTGTACTGCGCGTGCCGGTTGCGGTACTGCGCAAGCGTGCGCGTCTCGCCTCCTGCATGGCGGCGCACGGCGCCGGCGCGGCCCGCATACTCGTAGATGTAATCGCCCACGAAGACCACCAGGTCGGGGTCGTCGGCGAGCAGGTGGCGATGCGCGGCGTAGTAGCCGTGCTCGAAGTGCTGGCACGAGGCCAGCCCGAAGCGCAGCCGCGGCGCCGGGTCGGTAGACGGGGGCGCGGTCCGCGTGCGCCCGACCGGGCTCACCTCGTCGCCCGCCATGAAGCGGTAGAAGTACCAACGGCCCGGCGCCAGGCCGGTGACGGGAACATGGACGCTGTGACCCCACGCCGGCACCGCGTCGACGCTGCCGCTCTGCACGATCCGGGCGAAGCCCTCGTCCTCGGCCAGCTCCCAGCGGACGACGATCGCGTCGGGGCCGGCTCCACCCCCGCCGAGCGGCTCCGGGGCCAGGCGCGTCCAAAGCACCACCCCGGTGGTGAACGGCGAGCCGGAGGCGACGCCCAGCGTAAACGGATAGCCGGTAAAGCTCGGCCGCTCGACCGCGAGCGTGTCGCTGGGTGAGCGGAGCTCCAGCTCGGCAGTTTCCAGTGCGGCGTGCTCGGGGTCGGCGGCCACTCAACCCTCCAGACGTCCGGGACCATGTCGCAATCGTTCTCGTGGCGCGGACTGAAAACACGATACTCGAGCCCGTCCGGGCCGGCGCGCGTGACCTCGGGCGCCGTTCGGGCTGAACAGAGCCGCCATCCCACGTCGCGTCGCGACCGCGACGAGAAACAACGGGAACGCGGCAGGAGTGCGACGGCACGCAGCCGCACTGCTCGTGCTCGTCTCCAAGCGGGCGTCTTCACCTGCCGGAGCGCGCACGCCTGCTTGGGACGAGACGCGAGCGTCCCGAAGCCGTGTCGGCCCCACCCGCTTGGAACGACGAGCGGGCGTCTCGGCTCAGGTTCCCGACGCCGCGCTCGGCACGAGGAGGGCGCATGCCTGGTCACGCCGTATGCGGAGGCAGCGCGGGCGACATTCCGCTCGGAGCGCCGACGGATCCCCCAGCTACGTTCGGACGCTGTTTGAGGCTGAGGGACGAATTGCTTGTTCCCGGCGCGCAAGATCCTGCAGACGGCGGCCTCAAAACGTACGGTTTGCAGTTATGCGATGGGCGGTGAGGGGCTCGAACCCCCGGCCTCCTGCTTGTAAGGCAGGCGCTCTGACCAGCTGAGCTAACCGCCCGTGCCGCGATCGATGCTAGTGCGGCGGGGAGGGAATACGGAGGGCTGCCCGGCGTCTGGAGGGTTGATGACGCCGGAACTGCTCCGTGTCGTGGGTCGTTACGAGATCCTGCGCCTGCTCGGGCGCGGGGGGATGGCCTCCGTGCACCTCGCCCGCCAGCCCGCGCTCGACCGGGAGGTCGCGCTGAAGGAGCTGCATCCGGGCTACGCCAAGGACCCGGCCTTCGCGCATCGCTTCCTGAACGAGTCGCGCGTGTCGGGCGCGCTCAATCACCCGAGCGTGGTGAGCGTGATCGAGTACTTCGAGCACGAGGGCGTGCCGTTCATCGCGATGGAGTACCTCGAGCGCGGGTCGCTGCGGCCGCTCGTCGGGCAGCTGTCGCTGGCCCAGGTCGCGGGCGTGCTCGACAGCGTCCTCGCCGGCCTCGCGGAGGCGGCCGGGCGGGGGATCGTGCACCGCGACCTCAAGCCCGAGAACGTGCTCGTCACGGCGGACGGGCACGCCAAGGTCGCCGACTTCGGGATCGCCAAGGCGATCGGGCAGGTGCCCGAGTTCCGGACCGCGACCGGCCAGATCGTCGGCACCCCGGCCTACATGGCGCCCGAGCAGATCACCGGCGGCGAGATCACGCCGCAGGCCGATCTCTACGCGACCGGCCTTCTGGCCTACGAGCTGCTCGCGGGCCGGCACCCCTTCCATGGCACCGACGCGCCGATGGCGCTGCTGATGCATCACGTCAGCGACGAGCCCCCGTCGCTCGCGAGCGTTCGCCCGGACCTGCCGCCCGGTGTCGTCGCGTGGGTCCACGCGATGATCGCCAAGTACCCGGCGGCCCGGCCGACCGGGGCGGCGGCGGCCTGGGACCGGCTGGAGGGCGTCGTGTCCGACGCCCTCGGGCCGCGCTGGCGCCGCGACGCGGCGATCCCGGAACCGGACGTCGACCCCGCCGCGCCGACCGAGGCCGCGCCCGTGCTGCCGAGCGAGCGGTCCGGGATCTACCCGGTCGTCGTGCCGCCCCTGCCGATGCCGATCGCGGAGGCCTCATCCGCACCCGCGCAGAGCGCGTCGGCGCGATCCGCGCCCGCATCCCCGTTCCAGTCGGCGCCGATGCAGGCCGAGCCGGTGCACTCGCACCCCGTGCTTCCCTCCTCGGCGCGGCCCGAGGCGGACGCGGCGGCGTCGCCCGCCCCGCGCCGTCTGCGCCGGCGCGTCCTCCTGCTCGCTCTGGCCGGCGCGCTGATCCTCGCGATCGCGGCGATCCTGTACTCCACGGCGCCCGGCGACGAGCCGCGCGCGGCACCGCGCCCGCCCGCCGGTCCGTCGCTCGAGCAGCGGCTTGGCGAGGCCGTCACCCCGGCGGTCCGGGCCGAGGGCCGGGTCTCGCGGGAGCTGTCCTCGCTCGTGCCGGGGGCGAGCCCCGACGACGCGCTCGACCGGGTCGGCGCGGCGCTGGCCGCCACCGGCAGGGCTCGCACCGCGGTAGACGGGCTGGCCGCGAGCAGCGCGGACGAGCGGCTGCTCCGCGCGCGGGCCGGCCGCGCGCTCAGCACGCAGGCCGAGTACCTCGGGACCGTGCGGTCGACGCTGAAGCTGCGGGTCGATGACGACCGGCTCGAACCGCTCGCGGCGCGCCTCGTCTCGCGGCTCGCGCTGATCGAGACCGCGGTGCCGGAGGCCTCCCGGTCCGTCGACGGCGTGCGGTCGCTCCAGCGCTGGCTGGACGCGGAGATCGCCACGACCCAGGCCGGCCGCCAGCCGGCGACAACCGGCCGCCGCGGCGGTCACGCCGGAGCCGACCGTCGCCGCGGCCCCCACCGCAGCACCGGCGCCGACGGCGACCGCGACGCCGGAGCCGACCGTCGCGCCCCCGGTCTCCGCCGGCGAGGAGGCAGCGCCGCCGTTCCATCCCCGCCGCGCGCGCCTGAAGCAGCGCCTCCGGCGCCTCGAGCGCCTCGCCCGCCGCCGCTAGCTCACGGCGTCAGCATCGGGATCAGCATGTCGCTCTCGATCGCGGTGATCTCGGTGTTCGCCGCGGCCTCGGCCGCCGCGTCGCCGGCGGCCTTGGCGGTGTCCCGGATCCCGCGCCAGCGCACGAGCCGCTCGCCCTGGTACGGGCCGGTGTAGCCGACCGTGAACGTCCGCTTCGACGCCTTCCCGATCAGCGCGGCGATCCTCTCGCCGTGGCGCAGCTTGACCTCGGCGACGTCCGGGCCCTCGGCGTAGTAGTTGCCCATCAGCGAGTGGTCCTGGAAGACGCCCGAGGACGCTGCGGTCTTGCGGTTGACCGCGGTCGGGTCGATGTACTCGTCGAGCAGGCCGAGCGTGTGCGACAGCTCGTGCGCCCGGCTCTCCGGCCGGCCGTCGGAGTACCAGGTGGTCTGGTTCGCGCGGCCCTTCCCCTTGACGAGCTTGACCGTCACGTGCTGGCCGGTCGTCACCCACTCGAGCTTCGCGCGCAGGAAGAAGCGCTCGCTCGTCGTCGTGTCGTCGAGGTAGAACTTCTCGTCCCAGAACCGCTGGAACGCCGCCTCGGTGTCGGCCTTGACGGTGTCGATCTCCGCCTGGGTGACGTCGGGCTTGGGCTTCAGGCGGACCTTGACGGTGAGGATGCACTCGGTGCCGACGTACTCGACCTGGAACGCGGCGGTCCACCCGTACTTGCCCTTGCCGGCGATCCGCTGCTCGGACATGCTCTTCTTGATCTGGATCGGCTTGCGGGCGATCAGGTCGCTGACGGCGCGGTTGCCGATCGTCCGCTGGAGCGCGAGGACGCGCGCGGCCTGCGAGTCCTGGACGACGCGCGGCGGTGACGGGTCGACGACGCTCGCCGCCTCCTCCGGCTCGTGCTCGCGGCCCGGCGCGGTCATCCCGGCTGGGCCGCCGAGCCCCAGGGCAGCGCGCCGTCGGTCACGCGCTCGACGAGCTGCTCGTAGTCGCGGATCAGGCGGTCGAGCTCGTCGCGGTCGTGGCGCTCGCCCTCGGGGAGGAACGCGCGATGGAGGTCCCCGCCGCCCCTGCCGGAGCGCGAGCGTGACGGTCGACTCGTCCGGCACGTAGTCGGTGCGGGTGGGTGCGAGCTCGAGGAACCCGTTCTCGGCCAGCCGGCGGCTGAAGTCCGCGACCTCGTCGTGGCTGAGGGAACCGGTGTAGCGGCTCTCCCGCCCGGCCCGGCGATGGATGACCTCGACGGCGCCGGAGCCCGCCACGACGAGCGTGATCTCCCCGACCTCCCAGTGCTCGGTGCCGGTCGAGATCTCGACGCTGACGTCGGGCTCGTCCGCGAGGCGACGGATATCGGCGTCGCTGGCCATCGTCTTCCGACACTGCCAGACGCGCCCGGCGGGCGCAAGAAGCTCAGCCGGGCGGGAGCGTCTGCACGAAGTCGCGCAGCTTCTGGGCGGCGTCGCCGCGCAGGACGGGCCCGTGCCCGAAGCCCGCATGGTTCGGCTCGAGCGCCGCGAGCTTGCGCTCCGACCGCCGGTTCTCCGCCGGGTCGACCGTGAACAGCGGCGGCGGCTGGCGCAGGCCGGGGACCGTGGTCAGCAGGTGCATGTTGAAGAAGACGTCGCCGCAGATCAGCGTGCGGTCCGCCTCGCGCCAGAACGCGACGTGGCCGGGAGAGTGCCCGGGCGTGTCGAGCACGGTGAAGCCGGCGGCGAGCGAGTCGCCCTCGGCGAGGGTGCGCGCGACGGGCGCGCTCTCGAACCCGGCGGTGGCGCCCACGAGCGCGTTCAGGCGCGGCCGCCGGAAGGCGGGAGCGAGGACGACGCGGCCGGTCTCGGCTGCCTCGCGGTCGTGCGCGCCGCACCAGACCGGCACGCCGAAGCGGTCGGCCACCCGCTTCATCGCCCCGGCGTGGTCGGCGTGCGCGTGGGTGAGCGCGATCGCCGAGATCGAGCGTCCCTCGAGCATCCCGGCGATCTTGTCCGCGGACTGCGGGATGCCGGTGTCCACCAGCACGTCGCCGATCAGGTAGGCGTTGATCGCGTCGCGGGGCGTGAGCGGCAGGTGCCAGACGTCGTCGGCGATGGCGAGCACGCGCACACCCTAGGGCGCTGACATGATCCGCGCCGTCAGCGGTCTGGGAATGGGGGACGAATGGATCTTGGGCTCGAGGGGCGCGTGGCGCTCGTCACCGGCGGCTCGAAGGGAATCGGCTTCGGCATCGCGCGGGCGCTCGCGGCCGAGGGCGCGAAGGTCGCGGTCGCATCGCGCAACCGCGAGGCGATCGACGCCGCGGCCGCCGAGATCGGCGCGCAGGGCTTCGTGTTCGACTCCGACGACCTCGACGCGATCCCGGGTCTGCTCGATGACGTCGAGGCGGCCCTCGGGCCGATCGACGTCTACATCCCCAACACCGGCGGCCCGCCCCCGAACCCGGATCCGCTCGGCTTCACCCCCGAGGAGTGGCAGAGCGCGCACCGGACGCTCGTGCTCTCGCCGATGACGATCCTCCAGCGGTTGCTGCCGCAGATGCGCGAGCGCGGCTGGGGCCGCGTGGTCATGGTCGCGTCGAGCGCGGTGAAGGAGCCGATCTCGGCGTTGCAGCTCTCGAACGTCCACCGGCCGGGCGTGATCGTCGGCTTCAAGGTGCTCGCCCGCGAGTGCGCGGCCGACGGCGTGACCTTGAACACCCTGCTCCCGGGCCGCATCGCGACCGACCGGGTCATCCAGACCTCCGGCTCACGCGAGGCCGCCGAGGAGTCCGCCCGCGAGACGATCCCGGCCGGCCGGCTCGGCGACATCGCCGACATGGGCGCCGCCGCGGCCTTCCTCTGCTCGGACCAGGCCGGCTACATCACCGGCACGACCCTGCTGGTCGACGGCGGGCTCACCGTCAGTGTGTAGCGGTACGGCTGCCTAGAATGAGGCCGCTGGCCCCCATGGTGTAGCGGTTAGCACGCGAGCCTTTCACGCTCGTAGCGGGAGTTCGATTCTCCCTGGGGGTATGACTCGTATGGGCCGCCTGGGACTCGAACCCAGAACCACGGGATTAACCTGCCGCACCGGCTTTCACCGGCCTCCGGCGACGAGCGCCGGCGTTGCGGTCTGGACCATCTCTTCACCCTCGGCCGGACCGGACGGGTGGGCGGCGTATGGCCTCTGAGGGCTCTCCCGCCGAGGCGGGGTTGCCTGCTGATCGCCCAATCCCCGGAGATTTTCACCGCGATGGGTACTCCGGGGCTCTCAGGGGGTCCCAGCAAATAGCCGCCGACGAACTAGCGATCTCTCGACTAGCGCTCCTTTTGTGTTGAAGTCCCTTGCTCTGCCAGTTGAGCTAACGGCCCGTATCCGCAGTCTATGTGTCTAAGCTGATCGCAATGAGCGCTGGGAGGAGCTCGGTGGGGGAGCCGCGCCGGCGACGGCGTTCTCCGGAGGTGGCAGAGCGCGAGATCCTGGCTGCCGCCGAGGAGCTGTTGCGCGAGCGACCGTTCCGCGAGCTCACCGTTGACGAAGTCATGCGCCGGACAGAGCTGTCCCGGCCGTCCTTCTACGTCTACTTCAAGGACCGTCATCAGCTCGTCCTGCGCGTCGCCGAGCGCCTGGGGGGCGAGATGCTGTCGCTGACCTCGCACTGGTTCGAGGCCACGGGGCCCGATGGCGCCTCGTCCTACCGGGAGGCGCTCAAGGGCAGCGTCGAGGTGTACCACCGGCACGGTCCCGTGCTGCACGCGCTCGCGGACGCCGCGACGGTCGACCCCGAGGTCGAGCGCACCTACAACGGGATCATGCAGACGTTCATCGACGCCACGACCAAGCACATCGAGGAGGAGATCAAGGCCGGGAGGGTCCTCCCGCTCGACGCCCACGAGACGGCGCGAGCGCTGTGCCTGATGAACGACCGCTATCTGCTCATGACGCTGGGGCGGACGCGGACGGCGGAGCCCGAGACGGTCGTCGAGACGCTCGCCACGATCTGGAACCGGACGCTCTACGGCGCCGACTAGTCCAGCTCGCGGCTGAGCCAGAGCCCGAACAGCGTCGAGCCGCCGGCGACCAGCCCGACGATGCCGACCGCGAGCGGCGTGAGCTCGTCGCGGGCCTTCAACGTCGCGGCGAGATCGGTGGCGTCGGCGACGATGCCGGCGAGCACCCACGGACGGGCGCCGAAGCCCTGGCCCGCCGTGTAGGCGGTGCCGAGCCCGATCACGAGGTCGCGCGCGCCGAGCGCCCGGATCGCCACCTGGGTGGCGGGGCGGCGCGCGTCGCGGCCGAACCAGCCCGCCCCGGCGAGCCGTGGCGCGAGCGTCAGGCCGGCGCCGACGAGGACGCGGCCGAGCGCCTGCTCTCGGGCGAGCTTCCGGGCGTCCACTAGTGCTTGAAGTGCCGGCGGTGCGTGAAGACCATCGAGATGCCGGCGGCGTCCGCGGCCTCGACGACCTCGGGATCGCGCTTGGAGCCGCCCGGCTGGATGATGCAGGTCGCGCCCGCGTCGACCGCGAGCTGCGGGCCGTCGGAGAACGGGAAGAAGGCGTCCGAAGCGAGCACCGAGCCGGAGAGGTCGCTGCCGGCGGTGCGGGCCTTCTCGATCGCCAGGCGGACCGAGTCGACGCGGCTCATCTGCCCGGCGCCGATGCCGACGGTGGCGAGGTCCTTGGACAGCACGATCGCGTTGGAGCGGACGTGCTTGCAGACCTTCCAGCCGAACAGCATCTCGCCCCACTCGCGCTCGGTCGGCTTGCGCTCGGTGACGACCTCCATCGCCGAGCGGTCCTCGAGGTCCATGTCGCGGTCCTGCACGAGCAGGCCGCCCATCACGCGCTTGAGGTCGCGCTCGGCCACGTTGACGTGGCGGCGCTCGTTGTCCTCGAGGATCCGCATGTTCGGCTTGGACGACAGGATCTCGAGCGCCTCGGGCGTGAAGTGCGGCGCGAAGATGACCTCGCAGAACTGCTTGACGAGCGCCTCGGCGAACGTCTTGTCGACCGGGCGGTTGACGGTCACCACGCCGCCGAAGGCCGACAGCGGGTCGCAGGCGAAGGCGCGCTCGTAGGCCTCGATCGCCGACCCCGCGGCGGCGACCCCGCACGGGTTGTTGTGCTTGATGATCGCGGCGGCCGGCACCTCGAACTCGTGCACCAGCAGGCGGGCCGAGTTGAGGTCGAGGACGTTGTTGAAGGACAGCTCGCGGCCGCCGAGCTGGCGCACCATCGAGAGCACGTGCATGCGCGCGCCGACCTGCTGGTAGTAGGCGGCCCGCTGGTGCGGGTTCTCGCCGTAGGCCAGGTCGGTCACCTTCTCGTAGGAGCCGAGGATCACGGACGGGAAGTCGTCGAGCTTCTCGGCGAACCAGCGCGCGATCGCCGCGTCGTAGCGCGCGGTGTAGGAGAACGCCTCGGCGGCGAGGCTCTCGCGCGTGCCGAGCGAGAGCAGGCCCTCGAGGTCGGCGAGCTCCTGGAGGATCGCGTCGTAGCTCTCGGGCTTGACGATCACGGCGGCGAACGGGAAGTTCTTCGCGGCCGCGCGGATCATCGTCGGGCCGCCGATGTCGATGTTCTCGATCACCTCCTCCTCGGTCGCGCCGCGGCGGGCCGCGGTCTCCTCGAACGGGTAGAGGTTCACGCACACGAGGTCGACGAACTCGATCCCGTGCTCCTCGGCGGAGACCATGTGGGCCGGGTCGTCGCGGCGGGCGAGCAGCCCGGCGTAGAGCTTCGGGTGCAGGGTCTTGACGCGGCCGTCCATGATCTCCGGGAAGCCGGTGAAGTCGTCGATCGCGCGGACCGTGAGGCCGGCGGCCGTCAGCGCCTGGGCCGTCCCGCCGGTCGAGACGAGCTCGATGTCGAGCGCCGCGAGCCCCGTGGCGAACTCGACGATGCCCGTCTTGTCCGACACGGACAACAGGGCGCGTCGGATCCGGACCTCGCCTGGCTGCGTCATCGCGGGCGGACGATAGTCACGACGCGATCAGCACGCGCCGCGGGTTGGCGGGGTCGATCCGCACCGCGTCGCGGGCGATCAACCGCACCGCTTCGCAGAGCAGGTCGTGCTCGATCGGGCGCAGCGCCGTCCGCACCGCCTCGCCCTCCGTCGCCTCCGGCAGGTCGAGCGCGCGCTGGAGGATGATCGCGCCCGAGTCGACGCCCTCGTCGACGAAGTGCACCGTCACCCCGAACACCTTGACGCCGTAGGCGATCGCCTGCTCGACCGAGCCGATCCCGGGGAAGGCGGGCAGCAGCGCGGGGTGGACGTTGATCACGCGCTGGGGGAAGCGATCGAGGAAGGCGGGGCTGAGCAGCTGCATGAAGCCCGCCAGCACCACCAGCTCGACGCCGCGCTCTTCGAGCCACGCGGCCATCGCCTCGTCGCGGGCGACGCGGTCGGAGAACGCGCCCTCCCCCGGCCCGCCGCGGGTGGCGTCGCGGCGCCGGTCGACCGGGAACGCCTGGGCGACCACGCCGGCCGCCTGCGCCCGGGCCAGCGCCTGGGCGCCCGGCTTGTCCGAGCCGACGGCGACCACCTCGACGCCCTCGTGACCGTGGACCCGGTCGAGGATCGCCTGCAGGTTGGTGCCCGCCCCCGAGGCGAGGACGCCGACCTTCAAGACACTTCGAGCTTCGGGAACCGCCCGCCCGTGGAGCGCAGCGTGCCGGCGTTGAGCAGCGCGTCGACGCGCTCGAGCACGGTGGCGGCGTTCAGGTGGCCGAACGTGCCGTACCCGGGCAGCCCGTCGTACGCGTACTTCTGGATCACCTTCGACCGTCCCCCGCGCAGCACCTCGACCGCGCGCGTGCGCCCGACCTCGGGCTGGGCGGCCGCGACGACGTCGAGGATCGCGTCGTCGAGCCCTTCGAGCGACCCGGCCTGCGGGCGCTGGGCGAGCTGGGCCGGGCCGATCGCCGCGCGGGCGGGCGCGCGACGGCGGCGGCGCGGGCAGCAGCGAGGGATCGCAGACGTCGCAGCACGGGCCCTCCGCCTGCGGCTCCGACGGGTCGCCGAAGTGGCGCAGGATGCCGAGGCGGCGGCACTGCGAGCCCTCGACCCACGCCCACACGGAGCGGTACTGGCGCCAGCGCGCCTTCGTCCCCTCGCGCGCCGAGTTCCGGCAGGCGGCGAGCGCGCGCCCGTCCCACTCCCCGGCGACGCGACCGGTCACCATGTCCGGCGGCGACGGCGAGGGCAGGATCACGCCGGCGCGGGCGAGGTGGCCGACGATCGCGCGCACCGCGTCGTCCTCCGCGCCGCCGGCGACCGCGCGCAGCTCCTGCAGCCCGACCGCGAAGCGCCCGTCGACCGCCCGGCCGAGCAGCCGCTTGGCGACCGTCGCGATCGCGCCCTCGTCGACCGTCGAGCGCTCGATGAAGAAGACGTGCAGGCCCTTGTCGCGGCTGGAGGCGAACAGCAGGCAGCGCGCCGGCTTGCCGTCGCGCCCGGCGCGGCCGGCCTCCTGGTAGTAGGCCTCGACCGAGCCCGGGACGCTCTCGTGGCAGACGGTCCGCACGTCCGCCTTGTCGACGCCCATGCCGAACGCGTTTGTCGCCACCACCACCTGCGCGTCCCCCGCCATGAAGCGCCGCTGCGCCTCCGCGCGCGCCTCGCGCGGCAGGCCCGCGTGGTAGGCGGCGACCTCGACCCCGAGCTCCCGCCCCAGCCGCACCGAGAGCTTGTCGCACTCCGCGCGCGTGCCCGCGTAGACGATCGCCGGCAGCGCGTCCGGCTCCGCCAGCACCGCGCCGATCCCGCGGTGGCCGGCCTCCTTGGTCGCGCATGGGACGACCGCGAAGGACAGGTTCGGGCGATCGAAGCCCGTCGCCACCCGCACGGGGTCGCGCAGCCCGAGCCGCGCGACGATGTCCGACGCCACCTGCGGCGTCGCCGTCGCGGTGGAGGCGACGATCGACTTCGCCCCCAGCCAGCGAGCGGCGTCGGCGAGCCGGAAGTAGTCGGGGCGGAAGTCGTGCCCCCACTGGGAGACGCAGTGCGCCTCGTCGACGACGAAGAGCCCGATGTCCGCGCCCTTCAGGCGCTCGAGGAACCCGGGCGAGGAGAAGCGCTCCGGCGCGACGTAGAGCAGCCGCACGTGGCCCGCCACGGCCTGCTCGACCGAGCGGCGGTTGGTGGCGGCGTCGCGCTGCGCGTTGACGAGCGCGACCCGGCCCGGCGCCACCCGCTCCAGCGCCTCGACCTGGTCCTGCATCAGCGACACCAGCGGCGAGACCACGAGCGTCAGGTCGGTGCGCATCAGCGCCGGAAGCTGGTAGCAGAGCGACTTGCCCGAGCCCGTCGGCATCACCACCAGCACGTCGCGATCCGCGAGCGCGGCGTCGACCGCATCCGCCTGGCCGCGCCGGAAGGCCGGGAAGCCGAACAGCTCGTGCAGCGCGCCGACGGGGTCCGTCGCGCGCGCGACGGGCTCCGGCGGGGGCGGCCCGAGGCCGGGCAGGGCGAGGATGGAGGCGGCTTCCATGGGCCGCCGGACATTACCCCCACTCCCGGAGGGTTCCGGGGCGTTCGCGCGGATATTGCGCAGAGCCGTGACAGAGTTGGCACACCGTGGAGCTCGACCGCTATCTCGCGGAGCTCACCCGCCGTCTGCAAAGCGTGCTCGGCGACGCGCTGCTCGGCGTCTACGCCGGCGGCTCCTACGCGCTCGGCGCCTACGAGCAGGGCCGCAGCGACATCGACGTCACCGCGGTCGCCGCCGCCCCGCTCGCACCGGCGACCAAGCACGCGATCGTCGAGCAACTGCGCCACGAGGCCCTCCCGTGCCCCGCGCGCGGGCTCGAGCTCGTCGTCTACCCGCTCGCCACCGCACGCTCGGGCGGCGGCGAGGCCGGCTTCGAGCTCAACCTCAACACCGGCGCCACCATGGGCTTCCGCGTCGACGAGGCGCCCGGCGACATCGAGGGCTTCTGGTTCGCGATCGACCGCTCGATCCTGCGCGCGCACGGCGTCCCGCTGGCCGGCCCGCCGGCCGCGGACCTGTTCGCCCCGATCCCGCGCGCCACGCTGCTCCCGCTGCTGCAGGAGTCGATCCGCTGGCACCGCGACAGCGGCGTCCCGCTCGGCTCCGACACCGTGCTCAACACCTGCCGCGCCCTGCGCTTCGCGACCGAGGGGACGTGGTCGTCCAAGCGCGAGGCGGGCGCCTGGGCCGCCGCCGAGCCGATCGCCCGCGCGGCGCTCGCCGGCGAGGCGCTCGACCGCACCGCCGTGGTGCGCTTCCTCGACGCCGCGCTTGACGTCGTCGGGAGGCAGGCGTAGCTTCAAGGGCCGTGTAGGAGCCGCCGCATCCCCTCGCATCCAGCCCGGGTCACGGGTGCGAGAACTCGTCTTGCCCGGCAGCCCCGATCCACGGAGGTCCACATGTCGAAGCGCAGTTCAGATCCCAAGAGCAAGCGCGCCAACCCCGCCATCCCGGCAGCGCTGGCGGACAAGCTCGCCGCCCGCACCGAGAAGAAGGAGCAGGCGCGCGCCGCCGCGACGCCCCCCAAGGGCGGCGGCCAGACGCGCCGCCCGATCCGTCACCAGGGGCGCTGAGCGCTACAGCTTGACCAGCGGAAGGGCGTGCTCGAACGCGTCCTTCTGCTGCCCGGAGCCCGTGTTCTCGAGCGGGTACTCGCCCGAGAAGCAGGCGTCGCAGTGCGTCGCGCGATCGCCCTCGATCGCCTCGTACACGCCCTCGAGCGAGAGGTAGGCGAGCGAGTCCGCCCCCAGCTCGGTGGCGATCTCCGCCTCCGTGCGGTTGTGGGCGATCATCTCCTCGCGCGTGGACATGTCGATCCCGTAGTGGCACGGGTGGCGGATCGGCGGCGCGCTGATGCGCATGTGCACCTCGGCCGCACCGGCGTCGCGCAGCATCTGCACGATCTGGCGGGTGGTGTTGCCGCGCACGATCGAGTCGTCGACGACCACCAGGCGCTTGCCGGACACGACCTCGGGCAGCGGGTTGAACTTCAGCCGCAGGCCGTGCTTGCGCAGCTCCTGCCCCGGCTGGATGAACGTGCGACCGACGTAGCGGTTCTTGATCAGGCCGTCGTCCTGCGGGAGGCCGCTGGCGCGCGCGTAGCCGCGGGCGGCGGCGTTGCCGGAGTCGGGCACGGGGATCACGAGGTCGGCCTCGACCGGCGCCTCGGCCGCCAGCAGCTCGCCCATGCGCCCGCGCGAGGTCTGCACGATGCGCCCCTCGAGCCGCGTGTCGGGCCGCGAGAAGTAGATGTGCTCGAAGACGCAGAACGCCTGGCGGTCGCTGGTGACGACCTGCCGCGTCTCCAGCCCCCGCTCGGTGAAGGAGACCATCTCGCCGGGCAGGATCTCGCGCAGGTACTGCGCGCCGATGATGTCGAACGCGCACGACTCCGAGGCGACGCAGTAGCGCTCCCCGAGCAGGCCGAGCGCGAGCGGGCGCAGGCCGGCGGGGTCGCGGAAGGCGACGACGCGGTCGGCGGTCATGACCACGGTCGAGAAGCCGCCCTCGAGCCGCGGCATGACGTCCTCCACCGCGTCCTCGATCGTCTCCGCCTCGTGCGTGGAGAGCAGCGCGGCGATGATCTCCGAGTCCGAGGTCGAGCGGAACGAGACGCCCCGCTCCCTCAGCTCGGTGTGGAGCTCGACGGCGTTGACGAGGTTGCCGTTGTGGCCGAGCGCGACCTCGCGCCGGTCGGCGCGCCAGACGGGCTGGGCGTTCTCCCACGAGTTGGCGCCCGTGGTCGAGTAGCGGACGTGGGCGACGGCCATGTCCCCCTGCAGCGCGCGCAGCTTCTGCTCGTCGAAGACCTGGTTGACGAGGCCCTGGTCGCGCATCGCCATGATGTGGCCGCCCTGGGCCGTCGCGATTCCCGCGGACTCCTGTCCGCGATGCTGAAGGGCGTAGAGAGCGAAGTACGAGAGGCGCGCGACGTCATGCCCGGGGGCATAGACGCCGAACACGCCGCACTCGTCGCGCGGCCCGTCGCGTTCATCGTCTTGGATGGGGGGCGTCATGCCGTTCAGAGGAGCCCGATCGAGTGGCCAGCGTAGCAACGGCCCCGGCGTGATCGGCGCGGCTCGGATAGCCTCAAGGCCGCAAAGAACGAGGAGAAACCATGGCAGTCAGTACCCCTGCGGGGCTCGACCGGACCAAGATCAAACAGCTCATCGAGCGTGAGGAGCAGGCGCTCAACGAGCGCACGAAGGGTTCGGGCGAGATGTACAAGCGGGCGCAGCAGTCGCTTTCGGGCGGCGTCGCGTCGTCCTACCAGCTCCGCGACCCGTGGCCGATCTACCTCGAGCGCGGCGACGGCCCGCGCGTCTGGGACGTCGACGGCAACGAGTACTACGACTTCCACAACGGCTTCGGATCGATGGTCCAGGGCCACGCCCACCCGGCCATCGGCAGGGCGATCTCCGAGCGCTACTCGCTCGGCACGCACTTCGCCGCCCCGACCGAGGACGCGATCGTCGTCGGCGAGGAGCTGTCCCGCCGCTGGGACCTGCCGCGCTGGCGCTACACGAACTCCGGCTCCGAGTCGACGATGGACGCGATCCGGATCGCCCGCGCGTACACGAAGCGCGAGACGATCATGAAGATCTTCGGCTCCTACCACGGCCACCACGACGGCGTGATGGTCTCGATCGGCGTCGACTACGACAAGATCGGCGACCGCTTCCACCTCGAGTCGCTGGCCTACGGCGCCGGCATCCCGCAGGCCGTGGTCGACCTCACCATCGCGGTGCCGTTCAACGACCTCGAGGCGACCGAGCGCCGCATCGAGGCGCTGATCGCCGAGGACCGCAAGCCCGCCTGCGTGATCATGGAGGCGGCGATGATGAACCTCGGGATCGTGCTCCCCGAGCCGGGCTACCTCGAGGGCATGCGCGAGATCACGCAGCGCCACGGCATCGTCCTGATCTTCGACGAGGTCAAGACCGGGCTCTGCATCGCGGCCGGCGGCGCGACCGAGCGCTGGGGCGTGAAGCCGGACATGGTCACGCTCGCGAAGGCGCTCGGCGGCGGCCTGCCCTCCGGCGCGATCGGCGGCACGGAGGAGGTCATGTCGGTGGTGGAGGACGGCAGCGTCTTCCAGGTCGGCACCTTCAACGGCAACCCGCTCGGGATGGCGGCCTCGCGCGCGAACCTGCTCGAGGTCCTCACGCCCGACGCCTACACCCGCCTCGACGAGCTCAACGAGCGCATCCTCAAGGGCTGCTCGGCCGTGATCGAGAAGCACAACCTGCCGGGGTACTCGATCGGCGCCGGCTCCAAGGGCTGCGTCACGTTCTCGCCCGAGAAGATCGTCGACTACGAGACGTTCGCGGCCAACCAGGACGCCGACCTCGCCGAGCTGGCGTGGCTGTTCAACATGAACCGCGGCATCTTCATGACGCCGGGGCGCGAGGAGGAGTGGACGCTGTCGGTGACCCACACCGACGAGTCGATCGACACCTACGTGCGCGTGTTCGAGGAGATGGCGGCGGAGATCACCGCGTAGCGGTCGCGGTAGCGCCCGCGAACGTCAACTTCGGCTGGGTAGGAGGTGGGTCTGAAGCGCCGTTCCGGCACGAGTGTCACCTCGATGGCGCTATACGCCATCGAGGTGACATTCGTCGCCGCGGCGTGGCGGACCCACTCCTACCCAGCCGCCTTTGACGTTCGCTAGCTGAGCAGGTCGGCCAGGCCGCCGGCGTGGGCGGCGGTGAGGTCCGCGACGGCCACGCTCAGCACGCCGTCGATCGACAGGTCAGAGCCGCCGACGGTGCCGATCTGGACCGCCGCGCCGCCGAACGCGCGCAGCGACTGCGCATCTCCCGACACGACGAACGCGCCCGGGCCCTCGCCGAACAGCAGGGCCTCGCCGTCGGGACCCAACGCCCCGAGGTCGACGCGGGCGCCGAGGCCGCCCGCGAGGCAGCACTCCGCCAGCGCCACCGCAAGCCCGCCCTCGGCGACGTCGTGGGCCGAGCGCAGCGCGCCGGCGCGCACGGCCTGGCGGACGGCGGCGTGGAGCGTGCGGAGCTCGCCGAGGTCGGCCTGGGGCAGCTCGCCGAACGGCGCCTCGCCGCGCAGCTTCGCGAGCTCCGAGCCGGTCGCCGCGGGCGCCCACGAGCCGGCCGAGATGACGGCGACGACGTCGCCCTCCTGCGCGAAGCCGAGGCGGCCGGAGCGCTCGGCCTTGGGCAGCTCGCCGACGAGCCCGACCACCGGGGTCGGGAAGATCGGCCCGGCGCCGGCCTCGTTGTACAGAGAGACGTTGCCGCCAACCACCGGGATCGAGAGCGCGCGGCAGGCGTCGGCGAGGCCGCCGACGGCGCGCGTGAGCTGCCAGGCGATGTGCGGCTTCTCCGGGTTGCCGAAGTTCAGGCAGTTGGTGAGCCCGAGCGGCTCGGCGCCGACGCAGGCGAGGTTGGCCGAGCACTCGAGCACGGCCTCGACCGCGCCGCGGTAGGGGTCGCAGGCGACGCGGCGGCCGTTGCCGTCGATCGAGACGGCGATCGCGCCGCCGCCCGGCAGCGCGAGCACGGCGGCGTCGGCCGCCTCGGGGCGGCGCACGGTGCGCGAGCCGACCAGGCAGTCGTACTGCTCGAAGGCCCAGCGGCGCGAGGCGAGGTTGGCGGAGCGCAGCAGCGCGACGAGCGTGTCGCCCGGGTCGAGCGCGCCGATCGCCGCGGGCGGCGCCGGGTACATCGAGACGCTCGGCGCGACCGGCTCCAGCTCGTAGACCGGGCACTCGTCGACCAGCGCCGTGACGGGCATGTCGCCGACCAGCGCCTCGCCGTCGAACACGCGCAGCCGCCGGTTCGCGGTGACCTCGCCGATCGCGGTCGCGTTGACGAGCCACTTCTCGCAGACGGCGATCACCTCGTCCACCCGCTCGGGCTCGACGACGCAGAGCATCCGCTCCTGGGACTCCGAGATCATGATCTCGAACGCCTCCATGTCGGCCTCGCGCAGCGGCACCTTGCGGACGTCGAGGTCGATCCCGACCTCGCCCTTGGAGGCCATCTCGGCCGAGGAGGAGGTGAGGCCGGCGGCGCCGAGGTCCTGCAGCGCGACGAGCAGGTCGCGGTCGAGCAGCTCGAGCGAGCACTCGAGCAGCTTCTTCTCCTCGAACGGGTCGCCGATCTGGACCGTCGGGCGCTTGGCGGCGTCGAGCTCGCCGAGCTCGGCGGAGGCGAGCACCGAGGCGCCGCCGATGCCGTCGCGGCCCGTGCGCGCGCCGAACAGCAGCACGACGTTGCCGACGCCCGCGGCGGCCGCCTTCATCAGGCGGTTCTCGTCGATCAGCCCGAGGCACATCGCGTTGACGAGGCAGTTCTGCTCGTAGGCGTCCTCGAAGTAGATCTCGCCCCCCACGGTGGCGACGCCGATCGAGTTGCCGTAGTGCCCGATCCCGGCGACCGCCTGCTCGAGCAGGTAGCGCGAGCGCGAGGAGCGCTCGACCTCGCCGAAGCGGAGGGAGTCGAGGATCGCGATCGGCCGTGCGCCGACCGCGAAGACGTCGCGCAGGATCCCGCCGACGCCGGTGGCGGCGCCCTGGAACGGCTCGACCGCGCTCGGGTGGTTGTGCGACTCGACCTTGAACGCGCACGCGAGCCCGCCTCCGAGCGACACGGCGCCCGCGTTCTCGCCCGGGCCGAGCAGCAGCTTCCCGCCCTCGACCGGCAGCTGGCGCAGCAGCCGCTTGGAGTGCTTGTAGGCACAGTGCTCCGACCACATCAGCGAGAAGACGGCGAGCTCGACCTCGTTCGGCTCGCGCTCCATGTGCTCGACGATGAGGTCGTACTCGTCGTCCGTGAGCCCCAGCTCGCGGTGGCGGGTGGCGACCGTCATGCGGCCAGCGTGGCCGCGGCGGCCACGGCGGAGCGGAACAGCGCGATGCCGTCCTCCGACCCGGTCAGCGGGTCGACGGCATGCTCGGGGTGCGGCATCAGCCCGACGACGTTGCCGGCCTTGTTGGAGACGCCGGCGATGTCGCGCATCGAGCCGTTCGGGTTCTGGCCGGGCGCGTAGCGGAAGGTGACCTGGCCGAGCGCCTCCATCTCGTCGAGCACCGGCTCGGGCGCGTAGTAGCGGCCGGTGGTGTGCTTGACGGGGATCGAGAGCAGATCGCCCGGAGCGCTCTCGCAGGTCCACGCCGTCTCGGCGCTCACGACCGTGATGCCGACCTGCTTGCAGAGGAAGCGCAGGCTCGTGTTCGGCAGCAGCGCGCCGGGCAGCAGCCCCGCCTCGCACAGCACCTGGAAGCCGTTGCAGATCCCGAGCACCGGGCCGCCGGAGCGGGCGAAGCGCTCGACCTCCTCCATCACCGGAGCGAAGCGCGCGATCGCCCCGACGCGCAGGTAGTCGCCGTAGGAGAAGCCGCCGGGGATGATCACCGCGTCGGCGCCGCGGAGGTCGCGGTCCGCGTACCAGAGCAGCTCGGCGTCGCCGACGCGCTCCGCCGCCTGCAGCGCGTCCACCTCGTCACACGAGCCCGGGAAGCGGACGACGCCGAACTTCACTGGATCTCGTAATCCTCGATCAGGGGGTTCGTCAGCAGCTGCTCGCAGATCGCGTCCAGCTGCGACGCGGTCCTCGATGTCCAGCTCCACGAGCCGGCCGACGTGGACATGGGTCACGCCCTCGAAGCCGAGCGCCGGCAGCGCGCGCTCGACCGTCTGGCCCTGGGGATCGAGGATGCCCGCCTTCGGCCGGATCAGGACGCGCGCCCTCACTTCGCGCCCACGCGCTCCAGGAACGCCGAGAACGGCTCGCCGGCCAGCAGCTCGTAGGCCTTCACGTAGCGCTCGCGCGTCGCGGCGACCACCTCGTCCGGGATCGGCGGCGCGGGCGGGCTCTTGTCCCAGCCGGTGCCGGCGGCCCAGTCGCGCACGTACTGCTTGTCGAAGGAGGCCTGGCCGCGGCCGGGCTCGTACTCGTCGGCGGGCCAGAAGCGCGAGGAGTCCGGCGTGCAGACCTCGTCGCCGAGGACCAGCGTGCCCGCGGGGTCGAGCCCGAACTCGAACTTCGTGTCGGCCAGGATCACGCCGCGCTCGCGCGCGTGGTCGGCGATCGCGCCGTAGACCGCCAGGGACACGTCGCGGACGCGCTCGGCCAGGGAGCGGTCGCCGATCAGCTCGACGGTCTGCTCGAAGTCGATCGCCTCGTCGTGACCGACGTCCGCCTTCGTCGACGGGGTGTAGAGCGGCTCCGGGAGCTGGTCGGACTCGCGCAGGCCCTCCGGGAGCTGCAGGCCCGAGACCGTGCCGGTGCGCTGGTAGTCCTTCCAGCCCGAGCCGGTGATGTAGCCGCGGACGACGCACTCCACCGGCAGCATCTCCAGGCGCTGGACGCGCAGGGCGCGGCCGCGCAGGTCCTCCGGCACGCCGTCGGTGGCGGAGACGAAGTGGTTCGGGACGATCGATCCCGTGAGGTCGAACCAGAGCACGGACAGGCCGGTGAGCACGCGGCCCTTGTCCGGAATCGGCGTCGGATGCACGACGTCGTAGGTCGAGATGCGGTCGGAGGCGACCATCAGCAGGTCGTCCCCGAGGTCGTACATCTCGCGGACCTTGCCCTTGGCGAGCAGGGGCAGGTCGGGCGCAGTTGAGGTCACGGACGCGAGGCTAGCAACGGCCCCGGCCGGTTTCGGCCTCTACGGCGAGAGGTCGTACGGAAAGTCCGTGAGGACTTCGCAGCCGTTCTCCGTGACGAGCAGCAGGTCCTCCAGCCGGACGCCCCCGAAGCCCTGGCGGTAGCACCCCGGCTCGACCGTCACGACGTCGCCCACGATCAGCTTCTCGTCCGAGCGGCCGAGGTTCGGGCGCTCGTGGACCTCGAGCCCGACCCCGTGCCCGAGGCCGTGGTAGTAGCCCTCGGCCAGCACCGTCCCCTGCTCCTTGGTGCGCACCGTCGGCTTGCCCGCCGCCTCGAACGGCTCGCAGGACAGCGCGTGCAGCTCGCGGCAGACCGCGCCGGGGCGGATCGCGGCCTTGACCGCGTCGAGCGAGGCGAGCGTGAGCTCCCAGTACTCCTGCAGCTCGGCAGGCGGCGCCTCGCCGCCGGCCACGAAGGTGCGCGTCATGTCGGCCCAGCAGCGCGAGGCCTTGTCGCGCGGCCAGATGTCGATCAGGACGACCTCGCCGCGCTCGATCGGGCCGGAGCCCTCCTCGTGGCCGACCGCCGACTGCGCGCCGTGCGCGACGATCGACGTCTCGGGCAGCTCGGCCTCGTGCTCGGCGCAGACGCGCTGCATCTCCTCGCGCACCGCTTCGCACGTGAGGCCCGCCGGGAGCTCCCGCAACAGCGCCGCCGCCGCGGCCATCGCGGCGTCGGCGGCGACCTGGGCGCGCCGGATGCCGGCGAGCTGCGCTTCGGTCTTGACGCGCCGGCGGAGGTCGAAGGCGTCGGCGTCGACGCGCAGCTCCACGCCCTCCTCCCGGAAGCGGTCCGCCCACGCGAGCGGGAAGTCGGGCGGCACGATCGCGTGCTCCATGCCGATCCGGCGCAGCGCGCGCAGGTCGCTCTCGATCTCGGCCTCGAGGAAGGGAACGCCGGCGTTGAGCAGCTCGTCCATCCCGAGCTCGAACGGGTCGAGCACCTCGATGCCGAGCCCGAGCGCCTTGATGCGGTCGCGCTCGAGCACGCCGTTGACGCAGAAGCGGCGGTCGTCGACCTCGGCGTAGAGGAACGGGTCGAGGATGTCGATCGGGACGGCGTGGAAGAGGTCGGCGGAGGCGCCGGGAGCGGCGCGCAGGAGGATCGGCTCGCTCACGCGGGCTGGAGGATCGCGTCGAGGCGGCCGAGCACCTCGGGGATGTGGCGCGTGAAGCGGCCGTAGTCGAACAGCGCGTCGAGGTCGAGCCCGTCGGCGGCGGGCTCGTCGGCCAGCAGCTCGCGCAGCGGCGTCTGCGTGTCCCACGCGCGCTGCGCGGCCGACTGCACGATCCGGTACGCGTCGTCGCGCGCCATCCCGCGCTCGACCAGCGCCAGCAGCACGGTCTGGGAGAACAGCGCGCCGCAGGTGATGTCGAGGTTGCGCGCCATCCGGTCCGGGTGGACCGTCATCCCGCGCACGACGCGCAGCGCGAGGTGCTGCATGTAGTGGATGAGGATCGTGGCGTCGGGCAGGATCACGCGCTCGGCGCCGGAGTGCGAGATGTCGCGCTCGTGCCACAGCGCGACGTTCTCGGTCCCCGCCTGGGCGTAGCCGCGCAGCACGCGCGCGAGCCCGGTGATGCGCTCGGTGGTGATCGGGTTGCGCTTGTGCGGCATCGCGCTCGAGCCCTTCTGGCCGGCGCGGAACGGCTCCTCGACCTCGCGCACCTCGGTGCGCTGGAGGTGGCGGATCTCGGTCGCGAAGCGCTCCAGGCCCGCGCCGGCGAGCGCGATCGCCTGCAGCAGGTCGGCGTGGCGGTCGCGCGGGACGACCTGGGTCGAGACGTCCTCGGCCCGCAGGTCGAGCCGCTCCAGCACGCGCGCCTCGTAGGCCGGGTCGTGGGCGGAGTAGGTGCCGACCGCGCCCGAGATGGCGCCGACCGCGGCCTGGTCGAAGGCGCGCTCGAGCCGCTCGGCGTTGCGGTGGGCCTCGAAGGCGTAGCCCGCGAGCTTGAGCCCGAACGTCGTCGGCTCGGCGTGGACGCCGTGGGTGCGCCCGACGCACAGCGTGTCGCCGAACTCGCGCGCGCGCTCGGCCAGAGCGGTCGCCAGCTCGCGGGCGCCGGCCAGGATCGGATAGCCGGCCCGCCGCAGCTGCAGCGCGAGCGCGGTGTCGAGCACGTCGGAGGAGGTGAGGCCGTAGTGGATCCAGCGCCCCGCCGGCCCGGCGGACGAAGACAGCACGTCGATGAAGGCGGCGACGTCGTGGTCGGTGACCGCCTCGCGCTCGGCGACCGCCTCGACCGTGAAGGTCGCGGCGCGGATCGCCTCGAGGTCCTCGTCCGTCGGCCCGTCCTCCAGCGCCTCGGCAGCGGCGACCTCGACGTCGCGCCACGCGGTCATGCGCGCCTCGTCGGTCCAGACGGCCCCAAGCTCCGGGCGGGTGTAGCGGGCGATCATGGCCCGTATCGTACGAGCGGTGGCGGTCCCCTCCCTCGAAGACCTGGTGACGAGCACCGAGGAGCGCCAGGACAAGATCGTGGAGGTCCTGGTCGCCGCTTTCGAGGAGCTGATCGAGGCCGACCCGCGCGCGTTCCGGCGCAAGTTCCGCAAGATGGCCGCGGACCCGTTCGCGTTCTACCGCGGCTCGGCGGTGCTGTTCTACGACGACGTCTCGCGGCTCGAGGATCCCTGGGCCGACGAGCGCTCCGGCCGCGTCTGGATCCAGGGCGACCTGCACGCGGAGAACTACGGCACCTACATGGACTCCGCGGGCATCTTCGTCTTCGACGTCAACGACTTCGACGAGGCCTACCTCGGCCACTACACCTGGGACCTCCAGCGGATGGCCGCGAGCCTGGCGCTGCTGGGGTTCGGCTACGCGCTGTCCGACAAGACGATCGAGAAGATGATCGTCACCTACGGGCGCGCCTACGTCGACCAGGTGCGCGCGTTCGCGACCGGCGACCGCGACCAGGAGTTCCGCCTCACGCTCGAGACGACCGATGGGCTGCTGCGCGAGTTCCTGCAGATCGCCCGCGGCCACACGCGCCTCGACCTGCTCGAGTCCACGACGACGCTCGAGGGCCATGCACGGCGGTTCTCGGACGGGCCCGGCGTGCGCCGGCTCGAGGACGACGAGCGCGAGTCGGTGCTCGCGGCCTACGGCGAGTACCTCGAGACGATCCCAGAGACCAAGCGCCAGCAGAGCGTCTCCTACGAGGTCAAGGACATCGTCGGGCGCAGGGGCTTCGGGATCGGGAGCGCGGGGCTCCCCGCCTACAACCTGCTTGTCGAGGGCCGGACGCAGGCGCTCGACAACGACGTCGTGCTGTCGATGAAGCAGGGCAACATCCCGGCCCTCAGCCGCGTGGTCGGCGACGGCGGGCTGCACGAGTACTTCAAGCACCAGGGCCACCGCACCGCGGTCTCCCAGCGCGCGCTTCAGGCGCACTCCGACCCGTGGCTGGGCTGGTGCGAGCTCGGCGGGACGGGCCAGGTCGTCCAGGAGCTCTCCCCCTACGAGAACGACCTCGACTGGGACTCGGTCTCCGAGCCCGAGGAGATCCTCGAGCTGCTGCGCTTCCTCGGGCAGGCCACCGCGAAGGTCCACTGCGTCTCCGACGCGTCGAGCGACCAGCCGCTCGTCGACTTCGAGATCGAGGAGGCGCTGATGGCGGTCATCGGCGACGAGGACGAGCGCTTCGCCGCCGACCTCGCCGAGTTCGGGGCAGCCTACGGCCAGCTCGCGCGCGACGACCACCGGCGCTTCGTCGACGCGTTCCGCAACGGCGCGATCCCCGGGGTGGGCGAGTAGCTAGAGCCCGAGCCGGGTGATCGCGAAGTCCGCCTGGGAGGAGCCGACGACGACCACTCGGCCGGCGGCGTCGACGGCGACGCCGTCCGCCGTCTCGCGGCGCCCGCCGAAGCGCACGTGGCCCGCGCCGCCGCGGCGGAAGGTCCGGTCGAGCCGGCCGTCCGGGCGGAAGACGGCGATGCGGGGGTCGCGCCGCGTGGAGTAGTAGGACATGGTTCCGACGACCGCGATCCTGCCGTCCGCGAGCAGCACGCCCGCGCTGATCCAGGTGTGAGCGGGCCGGCCCCGCGGTGCCAGCGTGGTGCCCCCGCGGCCGAAGCTGCGGTCGACGGCCCCGCCGGGGGTGAGACGCGCGAGCGCGTGCGTGACGCGGTACGGGCCGGTGCCGAACTCGCGCCCGGCGCTGCCAACGACCAGGGTCCGCCCCCGCGCGTCGACGAAGAGATCGTCGACCCAGGCCTGCCGGCCGGGGAAATCGACGCGCTGCCGCCCGCGGCGCCCGAACGAGCGATCGGTCGTGCCGTCGGGGTTGAGGCGGATGACCCGGAACGGCCCGCGCTCCTCGTAGCAGCCGCCGTCGTGGCCCGCGGCGAGGATCTTGCCGTCGGGCCGGAGCGCCACGGCCGTGCCGTAGGTGCAGGAGCCGCCGAAGCCGGGGATGCGCGTGCCGTCGCGGTCGAAGGAGCGATCGAGGCTGCCGTCCGCGTTCAACCGCACCACGGCCAGCTGGGTGTCGCCCGCCTCGCCGCCGCAGCCGATGGTGCCGACGAGCACGAGCTTCCCGTCCGGCTGCCGGGCCACGGCGTCCGCCGATCGGCAGTCGTACCCGACCCTCTCGAGGTTCGCCAGGCCGTCGCCGCCGCCAAAGGACGGATCGAGGGTGCCGTCGGGGAGGTAGCGCACCGCGCCCATGGCGTCCTCGGCCGCGCCGACGGCGACGATCCGCCCGTCGGGTTGCACCAAAAGGTCGCGGGCGCCCGCGACGAGGTCGGTCGTGACGGTGCCGTCGCCTCCGAAGCTCGGATCGAGCGAGCCGTCCTCCAGGTAACGGCTGAGTGCAACCACGTAGGTCTCCTCATTCTCCGACGACGAGCCCGCGACGACCAGCCGGCCGTCGGGCTGGACGGCGGCGGCAACGGCGGTGTCCTCGCGGCCGAAGTCCGTGGTGACGGCCCCGGCCGGCCCGAACTGGGCGGCGAGGACGGTGAGCAGCAGCGCGGCGGAGGCGAACATAGGGCCACCGTACGCGCGATGCGCCCAGCCGCAAGCCCCCTAGAGGGTGGGTCCGAGACCCACCGTCAGGCGTCGAGGATGCGCGCCGCGAGCACCGCGGCGTTCTTCGCGCTGTCCACGCCGACGCACGCCACGGGCACGCCCGGGGGCATCTGGGCGATCGAGAGCAGCGCGTCCAGCCCGCCCGCGATCGACTTCGACGAGGTCAGCGGCACGCCGATGACCGGCAGCTCGCTGTGGGCGGCGACGACGCCCGGCAGCGCGGCGGACAGGCCGGCGCCGGCGATGATCACGCGCAGGCCGCGCATCTTCGCGTTCTTGGCGTAGTCCGCGACCGTGTCGGGGTCGCGGTGGGCCGACATCACGCGCACCTCGTGGCCGATGCCGCGCGACTCGAGCTCCTTCGCGGCGGCCTCCATCGCGGGCATGTCGCTCTTGGAGCCCATGACGATGCCGACGCGCGGAGCGTCGACCTCCATGCCCGCGAACTCGCTCGCGACCGCCGTCTCGGTCTGGATCTCGGGCTGCTCGCTCATGCGCCCGCCGCCTGCAATGCGATGTCTCGGCGCAGTTGGCGCCCCTCGAACTCGATCATGTCGGCGGCAGCATACGCGGCGTCGCGGGCGGCACCGACGTCCGCCCCGAGGGCCGTCACATTGAGCACCCGCCCGCCCGCGGTGACCACCTCGCCGTCGGCCTCGGCGGTCCCCGCGTGGGTCACCTCGACCGCGGCCGGGATGCGATCGAGGCCGTGGATGACGTCGCCGGAGGACGACGACTCGGGATAGCCGCCGGAGGCGAGCACGACCGTCACCGCGGCGCGCTCGTCCCACTCCAGCTCGACCCCGGCCAGCCCGCCCGGCTGCGTCGCGCGCTGCAGCAGGTCGAGCAGGTCCGTGCGCAGGCGCGGGAGCACGACCTGCGTCTCCGGATCGCCGAAGCGGACGTTGAACTCGAGCACCCGCGGGCCGTCGGCGGTGAGCATGAGCCCCGCGTAGAGGACGCCCTGGAACGGGGTGCCGCGGTTGCGCATCTCGTCCACCACGGGCTGGTGCACGGTCGCGACGATCTCCGCGAGCAGCGCCGGGCCGATCTCCGCGACCGGCGAGAACGCGCCCATCCCGCCCGTGTTGGGGCCGGTGTCGCCGTCACCGATCCGCTTGAAGTCGCGCGCGGGCGCGAGCGGCAGCGCGCGCTCGCCGTCGCACAGCGCGAGCACGGACAGCTCGTCGCCCACCAGCAGCTCCTCGACCAGCACCGGGTGATCGCCGAAGCGGCGCTCTTCGAGCATCGCCACCAGCGCGGCACGCGCCTCCGCCTCGTCGGCCGCGATGACGACGCCCTTGCCCGCCGCCAGCCCGTCGGCCTTGATCACGGCGGGGTAGGAGTCGATCGCCTCCAGGCCCTCGGTGACCGTGCGCACGACCCAGTGGCGGCCGGTCGGCACGCCGGCCGCCTCCATCATCTCCTTGGCGAACAGCTTCGAGCCCTCCAGCCGTGCCGCCTCGCGCACAGGCCCGAAGCACGGCACGGCGGCGGCCCGCAGCGAGTCGGTGAGCCCGGCCACGAGCGGCGCCTCCGGCCCGACCACCACGAGGTCGACCCCGGCGTCGATCGCCGCGCCGGTCACGGAGTCGGGATCGCCGACGTCGGCGTCGAGCGCGTCCGCCTCCGCGCGGATCCCGGCGTTGCCGGGCACGCACAGCAGCTCGGGGCGCTGCGGGGAGCGCGCCAGCGCGCGGATCAGCGCGTGCTCGCGGCCGCCCCCGCCGACGACGAGGACCCGGATGGGCTCGGGCGAGCTCAGAGCGATGCGATGAAGTCGTCGATCGGGATCGCGGCGAGCGACTCGTAGTGCGCGGTGCCGCGCGAGCCGAGCTCGAGCGAGACGCGGGCCATCGTCTTCTCGTCGGGCGCCTCGACCACGTTGATGAAGTCGAAGTGGCCGAGCGTGGCCCACTGCGCCTTGACGGTGGCCCCCAGCTGCTCGATCTCGTTGTTGACCTCGCGGATGCGGGCGGGGTTGTTGCGGACGGTCTGCACGCCTTCAGGCGTGAGCGTCGAGAGCATGATCCAGGTCGGCACGGGTTCTCCTCAGTGGGTTCGCCGGGGCGTACTTCCCCGATCCTTTCAAGACCGCCCGGTGTTCACGCTTCTCGATGGATACTTCTCGCATGCTCACCCGCCTGCTCGGCCCCGCCGTCGCCGCCCTGCTCCTGCTCCCGGGCGCCGCGCACGCGGCCACCCTGACGCCGATCAAGGCGTGCTACGTGACCTCGACCGACGAGGTGAGCAACGAGATCCGCCGGGAGCCGATCCAGTTCAGCGGCGGCGGCTTCACGCCCGGCGGCCTCGTCGACATCGCCATCGACGGCGCGGTGGAGCGGACCGTCCAGGCGGATCCGGCCGGCAACCTCCCCGCCCAGGCGGTCGAGGCGCCCTACCGGCGCAAGGGCGAGGCGCGCGTTCCGGCTCACGGCGACCGACCAGGCGAACCCGGCCAACACGGTCGCGGCGAACTCGAACTCGACGGCCTTCGACGTCAGCATCAGCCCTTCGACCGCCGCGCCGTCGAGCCGGGTGCGCTTCAGCGGCCGCGGCTTCACCCAGCCCGGCGCGGTCTACGGCCACTACCTCTACAAGGGCCGCGTGCGCAAGACCGTCAGGTTCTCAAAGGCGCCCAAGGCGCCCTGCGGCACCTTCAAGGCCAAGCGCCGCCAGATCCCGGTGAAGAAGCCGCGCCTGGGGCAGTGGACGCTGCAGATCGATCAGGAGAAGAAGTACCGGCGCGCGCCGGAGCGCGGGGCGATCAAGGTGATCATCCGCGTCCAGCGCGTGTTCACAAGCCCGCGCTGACCGGCTCACCGACGGCGAACGTGAGCTCGCCGTCGGCGTAGTCGACGCGGACGTGGTCGCCGGCGGCGAAGTCGCCCTGCAGCAGGCTGCGCGCGAGCGGGTCGACGAGGTGGCGCTGGATCACCCGCTTGAGCGGGCGGGCGCCGTAGACCGGGTCGTAGCCGAGCTTGCCGAGCTGGTCGCGGGCCGCGTCGGAGAGCTCGACGGTGACGCCGCGCTCGGCGACCCGGGCGATCAGCCGGGCGACCTGGATGTCGACGATGTGGCGCAGCTGCTCCTCGCTGAGCGAGTCGAACTCGATGATGTCGTCGAGCCGGTTGATGAACTCCGGCTTGAACGTCAGCTCCGCGCCGTCACGGCCGCCGGGGATGTTCGAGGTCATGATCAGCACGGAGTTGCGGAAGTCGACCGTGCGGCCCTGGCCGTCGGTCAGGCGGCCGTCGTCCATGACCTGGAGCAGGATGTTGAAGACGTCGGTGTGCGCCTTCTCGATCTCGTCGAGCAGCACGACGGCGTAGGGCCGGCGGCGCACCGCCTCGGTGAGCTGGCCGCCCTCCTCGTAGCCGACGTAGCCGGGAGGGGCGCCGACGAGCCGGGCCACGGAGTGCTTCTCCATGTACTCCGACATGTCGATCCGGATCATCGCGTCCTGCGAGTCGAACATGTACTCGGCCAGCGCGCGCGCCAGCTCGGTCTTGCCGACGCCGGTGGGGCCGAGGAAGAGGAAGGTGCCGATCGGGCGGTCGGGGTCGCTGAGCCCGGCGCGTGAGCGCCGCAGCGCGTTCGAGACCGCGACCACGGCCTCCTCCTGGCCGACGACGCGCTGGTGGAGGCGGTCCTCCATCTGCAGCAGCTTCGCCATCTCGGTCTCCATCAGGCGCGAGACCGGGATGCCGGTCCACTTCGCCACGACGTCGGCGACGTCATCGGCGTCGACGTGCTCGCGCAGGTAGACCGCGGGCTCGTCGACGACCTCGCGCGAGTCCGCCGCGGCGAGCTTGGCCTCGAGCTCCGGGATCTCGCCGTGCCGCAGCTTCGCGGCCACCTCGAGGTCGAACTCGCGCTCGGCGCGCTCGAGCTCCTTGCGCGCCTCGTCGAGCCGCTCGGTCAGCTTGCCGAGGCCCTGGGCCTGCTCCTTCTCGCGCTCCCACTGGGCGCGCATGCCCGAGGACCGCTCGCGCAGCTCGGCGAGCTGGCGCTCGATCTCGGTGCGGCGATCGGTGGCGGTGTCGTCCTTGGCGACGGCGACCTGCTCGATCTCGAGCTGCTTGATCCGGCGCTCGACCTCGTCGATCTCGGTCGGGACGGAGGACAGCTCGATCGAGATCCGCGAGGCGGACTCGTCGACCAGGTCGATCGCCTTGTCGGGGAGGAAGCGGTCGGCGATGTAGCGGTGGCTGAGCATCGCGGCGGCGATCAGCGCGGCGTCGGTGATGCGGACGTGGTGGTGGGCCTCGTAGCGCTCCTTGAGCCCGCGCAGGATCGCGATCGTGTCCTCGACGGACGGCTCGCCGACGTAGATCGGCTGGAAGCGGCGCTCGAGCGCGGGGTCCTTCTCGATGTGCTTCTTGTACTCGTCGAGCGTGGTCGCGCCGACCGCGCGCAGCTCGCCGCGGGCGAGCATCGGCTTGAGGAGGTTGGCGGCGTCGACCGCGCCCTCCGCGGCGCCGGCGCCGACGATCGTGTGCAGCTCGTCCATGAACAGGATGATCTGGCCCTTGGCGTCGGCGATCTCCTTGAGGACGGCCTTCAGGCGCTCCTCGAACTCGCCGCGGTACTTCGAGCCGGCCACCAGCGCGCCGATGTCGAGCGAGACGACGCGGCGGTCGCGCAGCTGCTCGGGGACGTCGCCGGAGACGATGCGCTGGGCGAGGCCCTCGGCGATCGCGGTCTTGCCGACGCCGGGCTCGCCGATCAGGACGGGGTTGTTCTTGGTGCGGCGCGAGAGGACCTGGATGACGCGGCGGATCTCGTCGTCGCGGCCGATCACGGGGTCGAGCTCGCCCTCCTCGGCCGCCTGCGTGAGGTCGCGGCCGAACTTCTCGAGCGACTGGTACTTGTCCTCCGGGTTCTCGTCGGTCACGCGGTGCGGGCCGCGGACGGACTCGATCGCGGGGACGATGTCCTCCTTGCGGGCGCCGTTGCGGCGCAGGGCCTCGCCGGCGGCGGAGCCGTGGGCGGCGAGCGAGAGCAGGAGGTGCTCGGTGGAGACGTACTCGTCGTTGAACTGGCCGAGCTCGCGCTCGGCGGCGCGCAGGACGGCGATCAGCTCGCGCGAGAGCGTCGGCTCGGTCGCCGTGCCGGTGATCTTCGGCAGCTTCTCGAGCGCCTGATTGACGTCGGAGCGGATGGCCTCGGGTCGGGCGCCGAGCTTGTTGAGCACGGGCACGACGATGCCGTCCTCCTGCTCGAGCAGGACGGCGAGCAGATGCTCGGGCGTGGCCTCGGTGTGGTTGCGCGCTGCAGCCAGCGCGCTGGCGGCCTCGAGGGCCTGACGGGACTTGGTTGTAAAGCGATCCAGTTGCATAGAAATCTCAGTCGGTTGGACTGAGATAATAGCCGAGGACCGCGCGCGGTTCTAGTCGTCGTCCCCGCCGCGCCCGCGGCCGCGACCACGGCCCTTGCCCGAGGAGTCGTCGTCGCCGCCCTCGCCGCTGTTGTCGTCGTCGACGGTGGGCACGGCCGTCGGCACCGGGACGGTCGTCGGCCGCGGGCGCGGCGTCGCGGTGCGCTTGGGCTTCGGGGTGGCGGTGCGCTTCGGGCGCGACGTGTCGGGCGTGGGCGTCGCCGTGGCGCTGGGCGCGAGGTCCGCGCCGGCGCTCGGCGGCTCGCCGGACAGCCCGACCTGCGGCGACGACAGCGAGCTGGCCGCGTAGGTCACGCCCGCGGCGAGCACGACGCCCGCCAGGGCACCGAGGATCCAGAGGGCGCGTCGCATCATGGGAGAGACCGTAGCCCCGGCCGGGTTAAGCCCCGTCCAAGGGCAGCTCGAGCGTCGCGGCGGTGCCGCCGCCCTCGCGGTTGGCGAGGCGCACATCCCCGCCCCAGCGCCGCATCAGCTCGCGCGCGATCGGGAGGCCGAGGCCCGTGCCGGGCGGCCCCGCGCGGCCGGCGCTGCCGCGGTGGAAGCGCTCGAAGACCTGCTCCAGCTCGGCCGGGTCGATGCCCGGGCCCTCGTCGAGGACGTCGATCGCTCCGGGGCGGGGCACGAGCGTCACCGTGTCGCCGCCGTAGTGGAGGGCGTTCTCCACCAGGACGTCGAGCGTGCGGTCGAGGTCGGCGCGCGCGACCTTGACCGGCGGCACCGGGGCGCCGCTGACGGTGCTCACGCCCTCGGGGAAGCGCTCGGCGGCGCGGCGGGCGGCGTCGGCGAGGTCGACGCGCTCGGCGGGCGCGTCGGCCTCGCCGGCCTGGGAGAGCAGCAGCAGCTCGGTGACCATCGCGGACAGCCGGTCGACCTCCTGGAGCGCTGCGTCGATCTCCTCCTCCGTCTCCGGGTCGCGGGATTGGGCGCGCGCCTCCTCGAGCCGCAGCCGCAGGCCGCTCAGCGGCGTGCGCAGCTGGTGCGACGCGTCGGCGACGAACTCGCGCTGGCCCTCGACCAAGCGCTCCAGCCGTGCGGTCATCTGATTGAAGGTGGTGGCGAGCGAGCGCTGCTCCTCCGACCCCTCGACCTTCGCGCGGGCGGACAGGTCGCCGTCCTTCACGCGCTCGGCCGCGATGTCGAGACGCCGCAGCGGCCCGGCGATCTGGCGCGCGATCAGCGCGCCGGCAGCGAGGCCGAGCAGCAGCACGAGGCCGCCGATCGCGATCAGCCCGAGGATCGAGGCGCGCGTGGCGCGCTTGACGGCGTCGACGCTCTGGGTCACGCGGACGGCGCCCTCGGGCGTGCCGCGGGCGAGGACCGGCAGGGCGGTGGCGAGGATCTCCTGGTCGAGCGTGTCCGAGCGCCGCTGCTCCTGGAACGTGCCGCCTTTGAGGGCGGCGGCGATCTCCGGGCGGGTCGAGTAGTCGGCGCCGAGGGCGTCCTGGCTCTCCGAGTCGGCGACGAGCCGGCCGCGCACGTCGACGATCACCACGCGCCCGCGGGCGCTGCGCGCCACCGTCGTGGCGATCCGGCGCAACTCGCCCGGGCGCTTGAGCTGCCCGGCCGAGGTCGCGGCGGCGACCTCGGCCTGGCTGCGCGCCTGCGAGCGGACCTCGCGGTCGACGCGGTCGCGCAGGTTGAGCGCGAGCGGCACCTCGAGCGCGACGATCGCCAGCAGCAGCACGTAGGCGAGCGCCAGGAGCAGGCGGCTGCGGAGGCTCACTCTGGGCCGCGGAAGCGGAAGCCGACCCCGCGCACGGTCTCGAGGTAGTGCGCGTTGTCCGCGGTCTCGCCGAGCTTGCCGCGCAGCCAGCGGACGTGGACGTCGAGCGTCTTGGTGGAGCCGAACCAGTTCTCGTCCCACACCCGGTCCATCAGGTGCTCGCGGGTGACGACCCGGCCGGCGTTGCGCACCAGCTCGGCCAGCAGGTCGAACTCCTTGCGCGAGAGCGCGAGCTCCTCGCCCCTGAGGGTGGCGCGGCGGGCGGCGAGGTCGACGTGGAGGTCGTCGATCGAGATCGGCGCCTCGGGCTCGTCGGTCGCCGCGGTCGGCTTCGCGCGGCGGAGGACGGCGCGGATGCGGGCGATGACCTCGGCGCCGCTGAACGGCTTGACCACGTAGTCGTCGGCGCCGAGCTCGAGGCCGACGATGCGGTCGGTCTCCGTGCCGCGGGCGGTGAGGATGATGATCGGGACGCCGGAGCGGGCGCGGATCGTGCGGCAGACGTCGCGGCCGTCGCCGTCGGGCAGGTGGAGGTCGAGCAGGATCAGGTCCGGCTCGAGGCTCTCGGCCAGCTCGAGCGCGCGGGCGGCGGTGCCGGCGACGTGCGGCTCGAAGCCCTCACGGGCGAGCGCCTTGGAGAACGGCTCGGAGATCGAGCGCTCGTCTTCCACGAACAGGATGCGGGGCCGCTCGGGGATCGCCATGCGCCGCAATGTAGAAGAGGTTCGCGAGGCTTTGCCCAGGTTTAACCCTGCGTTGGCGGCCGCTTGGCGGGTCGGACTCGATCCTGCTCGCCATGAAGCCAACCCGCCATCAGATCGCCGCCGGGGTGACCGTGGTCGCCCTCGGCGCCCTCGCCACCGTCGCGCTCGCCTCGGGCTCGACCCCCGCCACCGACACCGCCGCCGCACCCCAGTCGGCGCCCGAGGTCCGGACCGAGATCGTCCGCGAGACCGTCCACCGCCGCGCAAAGGCGTCCAGTTCCCCGAGCAGCGGGTCGCGCGCCGTGCGGTCCAGCTCGTCCCCGAGCGCCGGCCGCTCCACGGCGGCCGTCGCCCCCGTGGCCGGCCCGAGCCACCAGCGCCGCGGGCGCGGAACCGACGACGTCGGTTTCACACAGCCGACTTCGTCGGCGCGCACAGGCGACGACCACGGCGGTGACGACGACTCCGGCCACCACGGCGGCCGCGGTCGCGACGACGACGGGTCCGACGACCACGGCGGCCGCGGCCGGGGTGGGGACCGACGATGACGGCGACGACGACAGCGGCGGGCACGGCCGCGGTCGGGGCCGCGGTCGGGGCGGCGACGATGACTGAGGGCGGGCCAAGCGATCCGCGCGGGGTGGCTCCGGAAGGAGCCGCGTCCGTGCCGCGCAGCGCGGGCGAGGCGGCTCCGGCCGCTCCCGCTCGTGCTGCCGCGCGGAAGCCCGGGCCTGCGGGGCTGATGTTGTGGTCGCTCGGCGCGTTCTTCGTCGTGCTCGCGGTCCTCGCGGTGCAGGTTCGCGCCGGCGGGGACCCCGCGCTCGGGCCGGCGAAGCCGGCCGCGGAGCGGCGGGTGATCGTGCATCGCGTCGTGCTGCGGCGGGTCGTGGTGACCCGGGCCGCGCCGCGATCGGGTGCGCCGGCCGCGCGCGAAGCGTCCGGTTCCGCGGCGCCTTCGGCTCCTGCTCCATCCGCCCCCGCCCCGTCGGCGCCCGCGCCCGCCCCGGCCGCGCCCGCTCCCGTCGCCACCGGTACGTCATGAACGAGCTGACCTTCGCCTCCATGGGCACGACCGTGCGCCTGCTCGCGCCCGCCGGCGCGCCGCTCGAAGCGGTCCGTGACGGGATCGAGCGACTCGCCGCGCGGCTGACGCGCTTCACACAGCCGACTTCGTCGGCGCGCACAGGCCACCCCGCCAGCGAGTTGAGCGTGCTGAACGCCGACCCGCGCCCGGTCGTCCCGGCCTCGCCGCTGCTGCGCCACGCCGTGGCCGCCGCCCTGCTCGGCGCCCGCCGGACCGGCGGGCTCGCCGACCCCACGCTGCTCGGCGCGCTCGAGGACGCGGGCTATGCGACCTCGCGCGTCGGCGTCGAGCCCGCCTCGCTCCGCGACGCGCTGCGCGCCGCTCCCCCGCGGCGCCCCGCGCAACCCGGCGGCCGCTGGCGCGAGGTCCGCGTCGACCACGCAAGCGGCACGATCGCGCGGCCACCCGGCGTCCGGCTCGACCTGGGCGGCAGCGCCAAGGGGCTCGCGGCCGACTGGGCCGCGCGGAAGCTCGCGGGGTCCTTCGCGGTCGACTGCGGCGGCGACGTGCGGCTGGGCGGCACCCACGACGTCCGGGTCCGCGGCACGGACGAGACGCTCCGCGTCACCGACGGCGCCGTCGCCACGTCCGGGCTGGACCGCCGTATCTGGCAGCGGCCCGACGGCGGCTACGCGCACCACCTGCTCGATCCGTCGACCGGCGCGCCGGCGTGGACCGGGCTGATCGCCGCGACGGCGCTCGCTCCTACCGCGCTCGAAGCGGAGGCGCTGGCAAAAGCCGCGCTGCTGTCCGGCCCGGAGCGGGCGCGAGGGGTGCTGGCCGCGCGCGGAGGGGTCCTCGTCCACGACGACGGCCGCGTCGAGCGGGTCGGCCTGCGGCCGGCGGTGCGGATCCGGCCGACGGTCGCGGAGGTCGCGGCATGACCCGCGACCCCATGGACTACGGCTGGTGGCTGGCCTCGCGCGCCTCAGGGCTGGTCGCGCTGGCGCTGATCACGCTCTCGGTCGGCGTCGGGCTTGCGATGGCCGGCAAGGCGTTCCAGAAGCCCGGGCTCGCGAAGCAGCTGATGGCGCTGCACGAGCACGCCGCGCTCGCGGGGCTGATCGCGATCGCCGTGCACGGGATCACGCTGCTCGGCGACGCGTGGCTGCATCCCGGGCCGGTCGGCGTCGCGGTCCCGTTCGTCATGGACTACAAGCCGCTCTTCACCGGGCTCGGGATCGTCGGCGGCTACCTCGCCGCGGCGCTCGGGCTCTCCTTCTACGCCCGCCGCCGCATCGGCGCGAAGCTGTGGCGCAAGCTGCACCGCGCGACGATCCTCGTGTACGTCCTGGCCGTCATCCATACGCTGGGCGCGGGCACGGACGCGCAAGAGCCCTGGCTCCGCGATCGCGATGGCGCTGACCGGCGCCCCGATCCTCTACCTGCTGGTGGTGAGGATGCTGCCGGCGCCTCAGCGGCCGCGGCCGACGCGGCGGGGCACCCGCACGAGCGCCATCCCCGGCGCCTCGTAGCGCACGAGCTCGGCGCGGAAGGAGCGGCGGACGGCCTCGAGCTCCGCCTCCATCTCGGCCGCAAGGCCCTCGGCGCGCTGCTCGAGCGCGCGCAGGCGCTTGCTCATGCGCTCGAGCTGGTCCTCGAGCTCGAACACGCGCTCGACGCCCGCGAGGTTCATCCCGAGCTCGCAGGTCAGCTCCTGGATCCGGCGCAGGCGGTCGACGTCGCGCTGGGAGTACAGGCGCGTGCCCTTGGGCGAGCGCTTCGGCGCGATCAGGCCGCGCGCCTCGTACATCCGCAGCGTCTGCGGGTGCATCGCCGCCAGCTCCGCGGCGACGGAGATCATGAAGACGCCCTGCTCGTGCGTCAGGCGGCTCATGTCGAGGCGGCCTTCTTCGCGTCGCGGAGCAGATCGGCCCGCGGGTCGCCGTTCATGGAGTTCGAGAAGCCCTCGAGCGCCTCGGCCTGCTCGGGCGAGAGGTCCTTGGGCACGTCGATCACGAAGCGGTAGTGGATGTCGCCGCGGCCGCGCGCGCCGAGCGCCGGCGGGCCCTCGCCGCGCAGGCGCTGGACCGTGCCGTGCTTGGTGCCGCCGGGGACGCGCAGCTTCTTCGTGCCGTGCAGGGTCGGGACCTCGACGTCGGCGCCGCGGATCGCCTCGGCGACCGTGATCGGCACCTCGACCTCGAAGTTCTCGCCCTTGCGCTTGAAGATCGGCGACTCGTCGACGCGGGTGACCACGAACAGATCGCCGGGCGGGCCGCCGCGCAGCCCCGCCTCGCCCTTGCCGGCCAGGCGGATGCGCGAGCCCTCCTTGACCCCGGGCGGGATGTTGACCTTGTACTTCTTGAGGTCGCGGATGCGGCCCTGGCCCTGGCAGGTCGTGCAGGGGTGCTCGATGACGGTGCCCGAGCCGCCGCAGTTGGAGCACGGCCGGGTGATCGAGAACAGGCCCTGGCCCTCGGACTCGACGCCGCGGCCCTGGCAGACCGGGCACACGATCGGGCTCGTGCCGGGCTGCGCGCCGGTTCCGCGGCAGGTCGGGCAGGCCGCGTGGGTGGAGACGGAGACCGGCACCTGCGCGCCCTCGACCGCCTGGTCGAAGGACAGCGAGACCGTCGTCTCGAGGTCGCGCCCGCGCTCGGCCGCCGGCCGCGTGCGCGCGCCCCGCCCGCCGGTCGTGTTGAAGATGCCGGAGAGGATGTCCGAGAAGCCGCCGAAGTCGCCGGCCCCGGCCCCGCCCGCTCCGCCGCCGCCGCTCCCGAACGGGTTTGACCCGCCCAGGATCGAGCCGCTGCGGTCGTACTTCTTGCGCTTGTCCGGGTCGGACAGCGTGTCGTAGGCCTCGGAGATCTGCTTGAAGCGGTCCTCCGCCCCGGCGTCCTTGTTGGTGTCGGGGTGGTACTTGCGGGCCAGCTTGCGGTAGGCCTTCTTGATGTCCTCCTGGGACGCCTTGCGATCGACGCCCAGGACCTTGTAGTAGTCGGAGCCGTTGGCCATGCGGGCCTCCTAGGCGGCGACGACGACCCGTGCGGGCCGCAGCACGACGCCGTTGATCCGGTAGCCCTGCTGGTAGACCTCGGAGACCGTCCCCGGCTCGACGCCCTCGGTGGGCTGCGAGGCCATCGCCTCGTGCTCGGAGGGGTCGAACGGCTCGCCCTTGGGCGAGTAGGGCTGGATGCCGACGCGGCCGAGCGCGCCCACCAGCTCGTGCTGGATCTGGCGGATGCCCTTGGCGAACTCGCCGCCCCCGTGCTCCTCGGCCGCCCGCAGGGCGAGCTCGAGGTGGTCGAGCGCGGGCAGCAGCTCCTTGGCGAGCTTCGCCATCCCGCGGTCGGACGCCATGGCGGCCTCGCGCGCGGCGCGCTTCTTGTAGTTCTCGAAGTCCGCCTGCGTGCGCTGGGCGAGCGCCAGGTACTTCGCGGCGTCGTCGTTCGCCGGCGCCGCGTCCGCCTCCGGGGCCTCGGCGGGCTCCGGAAGCGGCTGCTCGGCGGCGGCGACCTGCGCCTCGGCGGAGGGCTGGTCCGCCCCGGGGATCTCCGGGGCGGCGTCCTCCGCGATCGCGGCGTCCTCCTTGCGCGTCTCGTCGGTCATCGCTGCTGGTCGTCCACGACCTCGGCGTCGACGACCTCCTCCTCGCCCTCGGGCGTGGAGGCGGCGCCGTCGCCGTCACCGTTCGGCGACGCGGCGGAGGCCTCGGCCTGCTGCTGCGCCTGGGCCCGCTCGTACATCGCCTCGGAGACCTTGTGGAACGCGGTCTGGAGGCGCTCGGTGCGGGCGGCGATCTCGGTCGCGTCCTCGGAGGTCAGCGACTCGCGGACGTCCTTGATCGCGGTCTCGATCTCCGTCTTGGACGCGTCGTCGATCTGCTCGGCGAGGTCCTTGAGCTGGCGCTCGGCCTGGTAGGCCGCGTTCTCGCCGGCGTTGCGGGCCTCGGCGAGCTCGCGCAGGCGCTTGTCCTCGTCGGCGTGCGACTCGGCGTCGGACACCATGCGCTTGATCTCGTCGTCGGACAGGCCGGAGCCCGCCTTGATCTCGATCTTCTGCTCCTTGCCGGTGCCCAGGTCCTTGGCCGTCACGTTGACGATGCCGTTGGCGTCGATGTCGAAGCCGACCTCGATCTGCGGGATGCCGCGCGGCGCGGGCGGGATGCCCGTGAGCTGGAACTTGCCCAGCGACTTGTTGTAGGTCGCCATCTCGCGCTCGCCCTGCAGGACGTGGATCTCCACGCTCGGCTGGTTGTCCTCCGCGGTCGAGAAGACCTCGGACTTGCGGGTCGGGATGGTCGTGTTGCGCTCGATCAGCTTCGTCATCACGCCGCCCTTGGTCTCGATGCCGAGGGTGAGGGGGGTGACGTCGAGCAGGAGGACGTCCTTGACGTCGCCGGCCAGCACGCCCGCCTGGATGGCGGCGCCGACGGCCACGACCTCGTCCGGGTTGACGCCGCGGTGCGGCTCCTTGCCGGTGAGCTCCTTGACCTTGTCCTGGATCGCGGGCATGCGGGTCATGCCGCCCACGAGGACGATGTGGTCGATCGAGGCGACGCCCTTGTCCTTGGCGTCGTCCATGGCCTGGCGGACCGGGCCGACGACCCGCTCGATCAGCGGCGAGCTGAGCTCGTTGAGCTTGGCGCGCGTGAGGCGCAGGTCGAGGTGCTTCGGCCCGGAGGCGTCAGCGGTGATGAACGGCAGGTTGATCTGCGTCTCCTGGGCGGAGGACAGCTCGATCTTGGCCTTCTCGGCGGCCTCGTAGAGGCGCTGGAGGGCCATCTTGTCGGCGGTCAGGTCGATCGCCTGGTCGCGCTTGAACTCGGACGCGAGGTAGTCGACGACCGCCTTGTCGAAGTTGTCGCCGCCGAGGTGGTTGTCACCCGCGGTCGACTTGACCTCGAACACGCCGTCGCCGATCTCGAGCACGGACACGTCGAACGTGCCGCCGCCGAGGTCGAAGACGAGGATGGTCTGGTCGGTCTCCTTGTCGAGGCCGTACGCGAGCGCGGCCGCGGTGGGCTCGTTGATGATGCGCTTGACGTCGAGGCCGGCGACGCGGCCGGCGTCCTTGGTCGCCTGGCGCTGGTCGTCGTTGAAGTACGCGGGCACGGTGATGACCGCGCCGTCGACCGTCTCGCCGAGATAGGCCTCGGCGTCGGCCTTGAGCTTCTGCAGGATCATCGCGGAGATCTCCGGCGGCGAGTGCTGCTTGCCACCTGCCTCTACGCGCGCGTCTCCACCAGGGCCGGCGACGACCTTGTAGGGGACGATGGACTCCTCCTCGCGCACCTCGGCCTCCTTGCGGCCCATGAAGCGCTTGATCGAGAAGACGGTGTTGGTGGGGTTGGTGACCGCCTGGCGCTTGGCCACCGTGCCGACGAGGCGCTCACCGGACTGCGTGAAGGCGACGACGGACGGCGTCGTGCGGCCACCCTCGGCGTTCTCGATGACGGTCGGCTCGCCGCCCTCGAGGACGGCCATGCACGAATTCGTCGTGCCGAGATCGATACCGATGGTCTTGGCCATACTCAGGTGCTCCTCAGTCTTGGGGGTACTGAACAAATCTTAGTCGAGCGGGCTGAGATTCTAGCGCACGAGATCGCGCCCGAACGGGCACATCCGAAGCAGCGCGCAGTCCCCGCAGGCCGGGCGCTGGGCGTGGCACGTGCGGCGCCCGTGGCGCAGCAGGTTCACGTGCAGCTCGAGCTCCCCGCCGCGCGGCGTGAGCGCCAGCATCTCGTCGTGCAGCTCCTCGAACGGGGCGCCCGGCCGGAACAGCCCGAGCCGCGTGCCCACGCGCGAGACGTGGGTGTCGACCGGCACGTCGGGCAGCCCGAACGCGAACAGCAGCACGCAGGCCGCGGTCTTGCGGCCGACGCCGGGGAGCGCGGTCAGGTAGTCGCGCGCCTCGGCCACCGGCAGGTCGGCCAGGAACGACAGGTCGGGCGGGTCCGGCAGGGCTCGCAGGATCTGCTGGATCCGGATCGCCTTCTGGCGGTGCAGGCCGCCGGGCTGGATCGCCGCCTCGACCTCGGCGGTCGGGACGTCGCGGACCTCCTCCCAGCTCTCGAAGCGCGCGCGCAGGCGAACGTAGGCGACGTCGCGGTTGCGGTCGTTGGTCGACTGCGAGAGCACGGTGAGGATCAGCTCCTCGATGCCGTGGCCGTGCGGGGGCGCCAGCGGGCGGCCGTACATCAACCGCAGCCGGTCGCGCAGCGCGCGCACCCGGCGGCTCTGCGGGCGGGTCCACTGGGCGCGCGGGACGGTGGCCGGACGAGCGTTCACGGCGCCAGCCTATGTCGGCGCAGATTGTCTCGATCCGAAAGGGATCGCAGACCGCGGCGCCGAACATCTCGCTATGGTCCGCCGCCGCGACGGAGCGCAGCCGGCGACAGGCTCTGGCTCGGAAGCTGGGCGGAAGCAGCACCAGGGGCCTGTCGACAGGGGAAGACAACGGGGGATTCACCAATGCGTACAGCGCTGCTCGCTTGCAGTGTCGTCATCTGCTGCTGCGCCATCACGGCCTGGCAGCCCGCCAAGGCCGCGGCGGACCGCGGCAATCTGGACCGGTCCGAACGGAAGGTCATCCGGATCGTCAACAGGATCCGCGCGCACAATGGGCTGCGTCGCCTGCGGGCGAGCCGCCGGCTCGCCAAGGCCTCGAACGAGCACACCGGGGACATGCTGCGCCGTGACTTCCTGAGTCACGCGTCCAGCGACGGGACCGCGATGTGCGACCGCGTGCGCCGCTTCACCGGCAGGAAGGCCTGGGTCGGCGAGAGCATCGCCGCGATCTCCGGTCGCGCGACCGCGCGCAAAGCCGTCCGGATGTGGATGGAGTCGCCGCCCCACCGGGCCGTGCTGCTGTCGCCGTCCGGCCGCCGGGTCGGCGTCGGCAAGCGCCGCGGCAAGCTCGGCAGCGCGCGGCGAGCCGTCTTCACGATCGATCTCACCTCCCGCGGCTGAGGGGGTGAGCGGGGCGGTGCCGGATAGCATCGCCCCGCGATGAGCTCATCCGCCCGGGGACGGGAGTACCAGTCGCTGATGCGCGACCGCCTGATCGAGTCGCGCCTCACGCCCAACGCCATCTCGCTCACCGGCTTCGCGCTCTGCGTCGTCGCCGCGGTGCTCGTGTGGCAGGACGAGTACTTCCTCGGCGGGCTCGCGTTCGTGGTCGGCTCCGTCTGCGACACGCTCGACGGCCGCTACTCGCGGATGTCGGGCAAGGGCACGCCGTTCGGCGCCTTCCTCGACTCGACGCTGGACCGCATCGAGGAGGGGGTCGTGCTGACGGCCGTGGCGTACCAGTTCTCCGATCGCGGGGACAACCTCGCGGTCGCCGCCGTCGTCGTCGCCGTCCTCGCGTCGCTGATGGTCTCCTACACCCGCGCCCGTGCCGAGGCGCTCGGCGTCGAGTGCAAGGTCGGCATCGCGGACCGCGCCGTCCGGGTCGTGATCCTGTCGGCCGGGCTGATCCTCGCGAAGGGTGCCGGCATCTTCGACGTGGAACTCCTGGAGCCGGCGGTGTATCTGCTGGCGGGCCTGTCGGTCATCACCGTCGTGCAGCGGATCTGGCATGTGCGCGGTGAGCTGACCCGGGTCCGGGCACCAGACTCCGACTTCGAGGTGACTTAAGTGAGCAAGAACGGGAGCAACGGGCACAGTCCGGCGGCCAACGGGAAGGGGCGCTACCAGGAGCGCAAGGTCCGCGTGGCGATCATCGGCGTGGGCAACTGCGCCTCCGCGTTCGTCCAGGGCCTCCACCACTACCGCGACGCCGACGCGTCCGAGTCCGTTCCCGGCCTCATGCACGTCGACCTCGGCGGCTACCACATCTCGGACATCGAGATCTCGGCGGCCTTCGACATCGACGCCGAGAAGGTGGGCAAGGACATCTCCGAGGCGATCTTCTCGGGCCAGAACAACACGATGAAGTTCATCGACGGCGATCTGCCGAACCTCGGCGTCCCCGTCCAGCGCGGCATGACGCACGACGGCCTGGGCAAGTACCTGAAGGAGAAGATCACGAAGGCCGAGGGCTCGACGGTCGACATCGTCGAGGTGCTCAAGGACACCCAGACCGACGTCGTCGTCTCCTACCTCCCGGTCGGCTCCGAGCAGGCGACCAAGTGGTACGTCGAGCAGGTCATCGAGGCCGGCTGCGCGTTCGTGAACTGCATCCCGGTCTTCATCGCGCGCGAGGACTACTGGAACAACCGCTTCAAGAAGGCGGGCCTGCCGATCATCGGCGACGACATCAAGTCACAGGTCGGCGCGACGATCATGCACCGCACGCTGGCGCGCCTGTTCGCGGACCGCGGGGTCAAGATCCTGCGCACCTCGCAGCTCAACGTCGGCGGCAACATGGACTTCTACAACATGCTCGAGCGCGAGCGGCTGGAGTCCAAGAAGATCTCCAAGACCAACGCCGTGACGTCGATCATGGACCACGAGCTGCCGGCCGGCGACATCCACGTCGGGCCGTCGGACTACGTGCCGTGGCTCGAGGACCGCAAGTGGGCCCACATCCGGGTCGAGGGCCAGGCCTTCGGCGACGTCCCGCTGAGCGTCGAGCTCAAGATGGAGGTCTGGGACTCCCCCAACTCCGCCGGCATCGTCATCGACGCCGTGCGCTGCTGCAAGCTGGGCCTCAACCACGGCCTGTCCGGCCAGCTCGACGGCCCCAGCTCGTACCTCATGAAGTCGCCCCACAACCAGCGCCCGGACCACCTGGCGCGCGAGGCGACCGAGACGTTCATCGCCGACTACGCCCGCACCAAGAAGGCGGCCGAGGCCGCCCGCAAGGCAGCCGAGAAGGCCGCCAAGGGCAAGTCGGCCGCCGTGACCGAGTAGTGGCGCGGCGCGGCGGCGGTTAGGCTTCCGCCGCCGTGCCGGAGCCCTTCTCCATCGCCCAGGTCTCGCCCTATCCCTGGGAGGACGAGCACGAGGTCAACGCCTTCGTCGACGCCCTCTCGGGCGAGCTGGCGGGCCTCGGCCACCGCGTGGTGGTGCTGGCGCCGACGCACTCGACCGCGCTCGTGCGCGACTCGCGGCGCCTGATCCGCGCCGGCGAGCTGTTCGGCCCGGAGGGCGAGGTGCGGGTGCTTGGGCGTCGGCGAGCTGCTGCCGCTGTCGGGCGCGCGGCGCGGCGCGATGCCGGCGCCGCCGGTCGACATCTCGCGCACGATCGAGGAGGCGCTCTCGACGGTGCCGCCCGACTTCGTGCACGTGCACGAGCCGTTCGCGCCGAGCGCGGCGTCGGTCGCGCTGCGGCACTCGCGCTCGCTCAACGTCGGCTCCTTCCACGCCCCCGCCGAGCGCGTGCTCTCGACGCAGGTGGCGCGCCGCTTCGTCGAGCTGTTCTTCGGCCGCCTCGACGCGCGCACGGCGTCCTTCGGGGCCACGCGCGACCTGATGCAGCGGATCTTCCCGGCCGAGTACCGCGTCCTGCGCCCGGGCGCGCAGCGGGTCGAGCGGGTTGAGCGCGAAGGCCCGCTGAACATCGCCTTCTGCGACCAGGAGGAACGCGGCGCGCTGCGACTGTTCCTGCGCGCGCTGCGCCGGCTCCCGCCCGAGCTCGAGTGGCAGGCGACGGTGTTCGTGCCGTCGGGGGCGGCGCCGACGATCCGCTCGCGCCTGATCGACCGGGTGAAGGTGGTCTCGGCGCAGGACACGAACCAGGCCGAGGTGCTCGCCGCGGCGGACGTCGCGGTGCTCGCCTCGCTCGGCACCGCGCCCGCCCCGGGCCTGCTCGTGCGCGCGCTGGGCGCGGGCGCCGTCCCGGTCGCGTCGCGCCTCCCGGCCTACGAGGAGGTCGTGAGCGGCGACGACGACCTCGGGCTGCTGTTCGAGCCCGGGGACGTCGAGACGCTCGCCGCCCAGCTGGAGCGGCTGATCCGCGACGACGGGCTGCGCACCACCCTGCACGAGCGCGCGCAGTCGCCCGCGGACGCGCTCGACTGGGCCGGCGTGGCGAAGAACTTCGAGGCGATCTACGAGGAGGTCGCGGCGCGGCGCCACGTCGCCCCGGACCTGCCCGCGGTGCGGGCGCGCCTGACCGAGCGAAAGCTGATCGACGTCGACCTGCACATGCACACCGACCACTCGAGCGACTGCGCGACGCCGGTCGAGGTGCTGCTGGCCACCGCCCGCGACACCGGCCTCGGCGCGATCGCGGTGACCGACCACAACGAGATCTCCGGCGCGCTCGACGCCCGCGCCAAGGCGGCCGAGTTCGGGGTCAAGGTGATCGTGGCCGAGGAGGTCAAGACCGCCGACCAGGGCGAGGTGATCGGCCTCTTCATCGAGGAGAAGATCCCGCGCGGGATGACGCTCGACGAGACGATCGCGGCGATCCGCGCCCAGGGCGGCCTCGTCTACGTGCCGCATCCGTTCGACCGCCTGCACTCCGTGCCCGACTACGAGCACCTGCTCGCCGTGGTCGAGGACGTCGACGCGATCGAGATCTTCAACCCGCGGATCGCGATCAGCGCCTTCAACGAGGAGGCGGTGCGGTTCGCGGCGAAGTACCGGATCGTGGGCGGCGCCGGATCGGACGCGCATGTCCCCCAGGGCCTCGGGTCCGTGCGCATCACGATGCGCGACTTCGACGGCCCGGAGGAGTTCCTCGAGTCGCTGCGCGACGCCGACATCGTCCGCAAGCCGAGCTCGCTGTTCTACGTCCAGGCCCTCAAGTTCCTGCAGACGAAGGCCACGCCGCCGGCCGCGCGCAGGGCCGCGCGGCAGCGCCGCGTCCGCCGGGTCGCACGCAACCAATGATGCAGGCGCAAGGAGAAGGGGGCGCGGCGGCTAATCCGCTCGGCGGGATGCCGGCCACCGACGACGAGATCCGCGAGAAGTACCTGGAGCGAGCGATCCGCGAGCTCAACCACTTCACCCGCGACCTGCAGGCGTGCTCCGCCTGCCCGCGCGGCAACCTGATGCCGGTGCTCGGCTCGGGCCACCCGCAGGCGGACGTGTTCCTGCTCAAGTACGCGCCCGCGCCGTCGGAGATCGAGGAGGGCGTGGCCTTCTACGGCCGCTCCGGAACCGCGTTGATGAAGTCGCTGCGGCGGCTCGACATCGACCCGCTCGCCGTCTACGGGACGCTGTGCGTGAAGTGCCCGGTGGCCGACACCTCGCTGGCCGCCCCCGAGTGCCTCGCCCGCCTGGTCGAGGAGATCGCGATCGTCCAGCCCAAGATCGTCGTCGTGATGGGCGACGACGCGCTGGAGACGCTCAACGAGCTCGCGCTGCCGCTCGCCCGCACCGTCGAGGACCAGCCCGGCGTGGTGCAGGTCCTCACGCCCTCGATCGACGCGCTCGTGGTGCCCGACATCGACGGCGCGCTCGACGAGGAGGACGCCAAGCGCGCCTTCTGGACCGCCTTCCGCTCGCTCGGCGACTGGTGGGCGCAGTTCCCTCCTTACTGACGCTTCGGCTTACCCAAAGTGGGTACGGTTCTCCGAGGAGGAGGGGGCCGAGGGTCGATGTTGTCCGTTAAGGAAGTGGTCGTGCGCTTCGGGGGCGTCGTCGCCCTCGACGGCCCCACGTTCGAGGTCGAGCGCGGCGAGATCTGCGGCCTGATCGGCCCCAACGGCGCCGGCAAGACGACGCTGTTCAACTGCATCAGCCGCCTCGCCCACCCCGACGAGGGCTCGATCACCTACGAGGGCGACGACCTGCTCGCCCGCGCGTCGCACGAGATCGCCCCGCTCGGGATCGCGCGCACGTTCCAGAACCTCGGGCTCGCCCATTCGCTGACCGTGCGCCAGAACGTGATGCTCGGCGCGCACCACGGCTCCGGCGGCTCCTTCCTGGCCGCCGGCCTCGGCCTGCCGAGCGCGCGCCGCTCCGAGCGCGAGGTCCACGAGCAGGCGGACGAGACGCTCGCCCGGCTCGAGCTCTCCGAGGTCGCCGACCGGCCCGCGGTCAACCTCCCCTACGGCACGCTCAAGCGCGTCGAGCTGGCGCGCGCGCTGTGCACGCGCCCGAAGCTGCTGCTGCTCGACGAGCCGGCCGGCGGCCTCAGCCACGGCGAGGTCGAGGCGCTCGCCGACCTGCTGCTCGCGCTGCGCGACGAGTACGACCTCACGATCCTGCTGGTGGAGCACGCGATGGGGATGGTCATGCGCATCTCCGACCACGTCGTGGTGCTCGACTTCGGGCGCGAGATCGCCGACGGCAAGCCGGCCGAGGTCCAGGAGGACCCGAAGGTGATCGAGGCCTACCTGGGGGCGCCGGCGTGAGCCTGCTCGAGGTCGAGGGCCTGGAGGCGGGCTACGGGCCGGTCACCGTCGTGCGCGACCTCGCCTTCACCGTCGACGAGGGCCAGGTCGTGACGATCCTGGGCGCCAACGGCGCCGGCAAGACGACGACGCTGCGCGCGCTCTCGGGCGTCGCGCGGGCGAGCGGGCGCGTCGACTTCGACGGCCAGGCGCTGATCGGCCGCTCGCCCGAGTCGATCGTGCGGCGCGGGATCGCCCATGTGCCCGAGGGCCGCGGCAACTTCGCCGAGCTGACGGTCGAGGAGAACCTGCGCCTCGGCGCCTACGTGCGCAAGGACGGCGAGCGGGTGCGCGCGGACATGCAGCGCTGCTACGGCTACTTCCCACGGCTCGAGGAGCGCCGGTCGCAGGCGGCCGGCTCGCTCAGCGGCGGCGAGCAGCAGATGCTCGCGATCGCGCGCGGGCTGATGCTGCGGCCGCGGCTGATGCTGCTCGACGAGCCCTCGCACGGGCTGTCGCCGCTGATCACGCGCGAGGTCTTCAGGATCCTGCGCGAGATCGTCGAGGAGGGCACGACGCTGCTGATCGTCGAGCAGAACGCGAACCTCGTGCTCGAGTTCGCCGACCACGCCTACGTGCTCGAGACCGGCCGGCTCGTGCTCGACGGGTCGGCGGATGAGATCGGCTCCGACGAGGGCGTCCGGCGCTCCTACCTCGGGATGGTGTGATGGAGCGCTTCATCCAGCTCGTGATCGACGGGATCGCCATCGGGTCGATCTACGGCGCGCTGGCGCTGGCGCTCGTGCTGATCTTCCGCTCGACCGGGATCGTCAACTTCGCCCAGGGCGAGATGGCGATGTTCTCGACCTTCATCGCCTGGGCACTGGTCGAGGCCGGGCTGCCGCTGGGGGTCGCGCTGCTGACGGCGCTGGCCGCCTCGTTCCTGGGCGGGATGCTGATCGAGCGCGTGATCATCCGGCCGGTCGAGGGGCAGGACCCGCTGACGATCCTGATCGTCACGCTCGGGCTGTTCATCCTCGTCAACTCCGCCGCGGGCTGGATCTGGGGCTTCAACAACCGCGGCTTCCCGCGCGCGCTGCCGGACGGGAGCACGGAGGTCCTCGGGGTGCGGCTGGCCTACGAGTCGCTGGGGATCGTCGCCGTCCTGCTCGTGGTCGTGGGCCTGCTGACGCTGCTGTTCCAGAAGACGAAGCTCGGGCTGGCGATGCGCGCCGCGGCCGCCAACCCGGCCTCGAGCCGGCTGGTCGGGATCAACGTCGGGCGGACGCTGATGATCGGCTGGGGCCTGGCCGCGCTGCTCGGCGCGCTGGCCGGCGTGCTGGTCGCGCCGCAGCTGTTCCTCGACGTCAACTTCATGGGCGGCGTGCTCGTCTACTCGTTCGCGGCGGCGACGCTGGGCGGCTTCGACTCGCCCAAGGGCGCGGTCATCGGCGGCTGGATCATCGGCGTCGCCGAGACGCTGGCGGGGGAGTACATCGGCTTCATCGGCTCGGACCTCACGATCCTCGTGCCGCTGGCGATCATCTTCGGGGTCCTGCTCGTGCGGCCCAACGGCCTGTTTGGCTCGCCGGAGGCGGTGCGCGCGTGACACTGCTCAGCGTCGAGCGCGACTCGCCCCAGCACCGCCGGCTCAAGCTCGCGGGCCTCGCGCTGCTCGTGCTGGTCGCCGTGGTGGTCCCGTTCTTCTTCGGCCCCTATCGCGTCTCGCAGTTCACGCTGGTGCTGATCTACGCGGCCTCCGTGCTCGGCCTCAACCTGCTCGTCGGCTACTCGGGCCAGATCTCGCTCGGCCACGGCGCGTTCTTCGCGCTCGGCGCGTACACCTGCGCGATCCTGCTCGACCGCACCGGGATCCACTATCTGCTCACCATCCCCGCCGCCGGGCTCATGTGCTTCATCGCGGGGTTCGCGCTCGGGCTCCCGGCGCTGCGCCTGCGTGGCCTGTACCTGGCGCTCGTCACCCTCGCGATCGCGATCGCGACGCCGGTGCTGATCCGGCGCTTCGACTCGCTGACCGGCGGGAGCCAGGGCATCGCCGTCGAGCAGCCGGCCGCTCCCGGCTGGTCCGGGCTCGCCGACGACCAGTACCTGTACTTCCTGTCGCTCGTGGTCGCCGCGCCGCTGTTCTGGTTCGCGGCCGGGCTGGTCCGGCGCGACGTCGGCCGTGCGCTGATCGCGATGCGCGACGACGAGACGGCCGCAAAGACGATGGGCGTGCACCTGGCCGCCTACAAGACGCGCGCGTTCGGGCTGAGCTCGACCTTCGCCGGCATCGCCGGCGCGCTGTTCGTGTTCTCGAACGGGTTCGTGGCGCCGGAGTCCTTCACGCTCGTGTTGTCGTTCTCGTTCCTCGCCGCGGTCGTCGTCGGCGGGCTCGCGACGGTGGCCGGGGCGCTGTTCGGAGCGCTGTTCATCGTGTTCGTCCCCGTGTGGTCGTCGGACGTCAACGACGCGCTGTCCGGCGTGATCTACGGGGCGGCGCTGATCGCGTGCATGTACGTGTTCCGCGGCGGGATCATGGGGTTGCTGCGGAGCGGGTTCGCAAGGCTGGTGGAGGTACGAGGGTCAACCAACGGGAGGAGCGACGATGAAGTCGACGAGATGGCTGTGGCTGGTCCTGATCGCCGTGCTGGCGCTGGTGCCGACGGCGTGCGGCCGTGACGACGACAGCAGTGGCGGAGGCGGGGGCGACAGCGCCAAGGCCGACCCGGGCATCACCGACAAGGAGGTCAAGCTCGGCGGCTCCTACCCCTTCAGCGGCCCGGCGTCGGCGTACGGCACGATCGCCAAGGGCGCCGAGGCGTATTTCGAGTTCGTCAACGACAAGGGCGGCGTCGGCGGCCGCAAGATCAACTTCAAGACGCTCGACGACGGCTACGAGCCCCCGCGCGCGCTCCAGAACGCGAAGCGCCTGATCCAGCAGGACAAGGTCTTCGCGCTCTTCAACACGCTGGGCACCCCGAACAACCTCGCGATCTGGGACTACGTCAACCAGCAGAAGGTGCCGCAGCTCTACGTCGCGACCGGCGCCTCGGACTGGGGCAAGGACATCAAGGCCCACCCGTACACGATCGGCTGGCAGCCGAACTACGTCACCGAGGCCAAGGTCTACGCCGAGTACCTCAAGCAGAACAAGCCGAACGCCAAGGTCGCCGTCCTCTACCAGAACGACGGCTTCGGCAAGGACCTGCTCGGCGGCTTCGAGGAGGGGATCGCGGGCTCCGGCATCAAGGTCGTCGACAAGGAGGCCTACAACGTCACCGACCCGACGGTCTCGGCCCAGATGGGGCGGCTTGCGCGATCGGGTGCGGACACGTTCCTGAACATCACCACGCCGAAGTTCTCGGCCCAGGCGATCGCGGCGATCGCCAAGAGCGAGTGGAAGCCGCTCCACATCCTCAACAACGTCGGGGCGTCGAAGACGCTGGTGCTCACGCCGGTCGGCCTCGACAACGCGAAGGGCATCGTGTCCACCGGCTACTTCAAGGACCCGGAGGACGAGCAGTGGGCGGACGACGCCGCGGTCAAGGAGTACCACGCGGCGCTCAAGAAGTACCAGCCGAAGACGAACAGCAACGATGCGTTCGCCATGTACGGCTGGACGGTCGCCCAGACGATGGCGAAGGCGCTCGAGCAGATGAAGGAGCCGACGCGCGACTCGCTGATGGACGCCGTGCGCAACATGGACGCGGAGCAGGGCACGATGCTGCCCGGCAACAAGATCCAGACGACGCCGGACGACGGCTATCCGATCGAGGCCATGCAGATCATCAAGTTCGACGGCCAGAACTGGAAGCTCCAGGGCGACCTGATCGAAGCCAAGGCGCAGTAGGAGGAACGATGCTCGAAGGGTTGATGCAGCACGACCACCCGCTCACGCTCCAGCTCGTGCTGGAGCGGATGCGCGGCATGAACGGCGATGCCGAGGTCGTCACCCTCACGGAGGACGGCATGACGCGCACGACGTATGCCGAGGTCGGCGACCGCGTCGACCGCCTGTGCCGCGGCCTGCAGGAGCTCGGGGTGGAGGAGGGGGACCGGGTGGCGACGTTCTCCTGGAACTCCCAGTACCACCTCGAGGCCTACCTGGCGGCGCCGTGCATGGGGGCCGTGCTGCACACCCTCAACATCCGGCTGTTCCCCGAGCAGCTCGTCTACGTCGTCAACCACGCGCAGGACAAGGTGATCCTCGTCGACGCCCTGCTGGTGGACGCGCTGGCGGAGCACGTGGATCGGTTCGAGACGGTCGAGCACTACGTCGTGATGGGCGACGAAGCGGTCGACCTCTCGAAGCTGCCGAACGCGATCAGCTACGAGGAGCTGCTCGCGCGGCAGGAGCCGGGCTTCGACTACCCGGAGGTCGATGACCGGGCCGGGGCCGGGCTCTGCTACACGAGCGGGACGACCGGCAACCCGAAGGGCGTGCTCTACTCGCACCGCTCGAACATCCTGCACACGATGGGGCAGTGCCTGGCGGACGGGTTCGGGGTCTCGCGCTCCGACCGCGTCCTCCCGGTGGTGCCGATGTTCCACGCCAACGCGTGGGGGCTCCCCTACGCGGCGTGCATGGCGGGCGCGAGCCTGATCATGCCCTCGCGCTTCCTGCAGGCCGAGCCGCTGGCGAAGCTGATCGAGGGCGAGAAGGTGACCGTGGCGGGCGCGGTGCCGACGATCTGGCTCGACGTGCTGCGCTGGTCGGACGAGCACAAGCCCGACCTCTCCAGCATCCGCATCGTGGCGTGCGGCGGGGCGGCCGTCCCGCGCGGGCTCATGCAGGCGTTCGAGGAGCGCCACGGGATGCGGATCCTGCAGGCCTGGGGCATGACCGAGACGAGCCCGCTCGCGTCGGTCGCGCACCCGCCGGCGGGCAGCGAGGGCGAGGAGCACTGGGGCTACCGCTCGACCGCGGGCCGGCTGCTGCCGCTCGTGCAGGCGCGGATCGTGGCCGACGACGGCACGATCGTCGAGTGGGACGGCGAGACCACGGGCGAGCTGCAGGTGCGCGGGCCGTGGATCGCCAGCACCTACTACGAGGACCCCGACGCCGCCGAGAAGTTCGACGACGGCTGGCTGCGCACCGGCGACGTCGCGTCGATCGACGCGCGCGGCTACATCCGCATCTCCGACCGCTCCAAGGACGTCATCAAGTCCGGCGGCGAGTGGATCTCCTCCGTCGACCTCGAGAACGAGCTGATGGGGCACGACGCGATCGCGGAGGCGGCGGTGATCGCCAGGCCCGACGACCGCTGGTCCGAGCGCCCGCTCGCGTGCGTCGTGTTCGAGGAGGGCCTCCAGGCGTCGCCCGAGGAGCTCCAGGAGCACCTGGCCTCGCGGGTGGCGAAGTGGTGGATCCCGGAGGACTTCGCGGTGATCGACGAGGTGCCGAAGACGAGCGTCGGCAAGTTCGACAAGAAGGTCCTGCGCAAGCGGCTCGAGGAGGGCGACCTCGAGACGATCAGCGGATCCGCGCCGGCAGGTCGGCCCTAAGGAGTCAGGACGATCTTGCCGAGCTTGCTGCCGGCCTGGAAGCGCTCGTAGGCCTCGGCGACGTCGGCGAGCGCGTAGGTCGCGCACACGGGGACGCTGAGGTCCCCGCTGGCGAAGCCGGGCAGCACCGAGCGCTCGACGGCGCGGGCGGTGGCGGCCTTGTCCTCGAGCGGGCGGGGGCGCAGGGTCGAGGCGTGGATCGTCCCGCGCTTGCCCATGAGGATCCCGAGGTTCAGCTCCGTCTTCGCCCCGGCGCCGATCCCGATCACCACGATCCGGCCGCGGGAGGCGAGCGCGTTCAGGTTGCCGGGCATGTTGGGCGCGCCGACGAGCTCGAGCACGACGTCGAACGGGCCGTGCTCCTCGAAGCCCTCGGGGTCGATCGCCTGGACGTCGAGGGCGTCGATGCGCTTGCGCAGGTCGGGGTTGCGCACGGTCGCCGTCACGCGCGCCCCCGCCATCTGGCCGAGCTGGACCGCGGCCATGCCGACGCCGCCGGCGCCGCCGTGGACGAGCAGCCGCTCACCGGCCCGCAGGCCCGCCTGCGTGAAGAGCGCGTCGTGCGCGGTGGTGAAGACCTCGGGCACGGCCCCGGCGGCCTCCCAGTCGAGCTCCTCGGGGACCGGCATGGCGGTGCGCTCGTGGACGACCGCCAGCTCGGCCTGGCCGCCGCCGGCGACGATCGACATCACGCGGTCGCCGGGCTCGAAGCGCTGGACGCCGGAGCCGACCTCGATGACCTCGCCGGCCAGCTCGAGGCCGGGGATGTCCTGCGGCGCGCCGGGCGGCGCGGGGTAGCGGCCCTTGAGCTGCATCATGTCGGCGCCGTTGAGCCCGGCACCGCGGACGCGGACGAGCAGGTCCGAGTCGCCGGGGACCGGGTCGGGGTGCTCCTCGACGGAGATCGAGCCGTCGCGGATGGTGGCCGCGCGCATTGGCGCGATGGTACCTCCCTGCCCATTCGTCCGGTTTCCGCGCCCGCCGGATGTATTTATGCGTATCGGCACGTACTCTGACGGGTACAGACACCGGGTCAATATGTCTCTTCTCCCCGCACTACCGCACATTCCGCCCCTGTGGCGGGAGACGCGAATCGGTCTCGAGGCCGCCGCGCTGCGCCGCAGCCCGGTCTTCCGCGGCCTCGGGCTGCCCCCCGGAGATCGCCGCCCGGTGCTGCTGATCCCCGGCTTCATGGCCGGCGACGCGTCGCTCGGGACGATGGCGCAGTGGCTGCGGCGGGCCGGCTACTGCACCCACCGCACCGGCATCCGCGCCAACTTGGACTGCTCCGAGGAGGCCTGCAAGCGCCTCGAGGCGCGGCTCGAGCACATGGCCGAGCGCCACGACGAGCGCGTCGTGATCATCGGGCAGAGCCGCGGCGGCGTCTTCGCCCGCGCGCTCGGCGCACGGCGGCCGGACCTCGTCTCGGCGATCGTCACGCTCGGCTCACCGACCCAGTCGATGCTCGCGGTCCACCCGCTCGTGCTCGCCCAGATCGGCCTCGTCAGCGCGCTCGGCACCGCGCACCTGCCCGGCATGTTCCGCGTCAGCTGCCTGCGCGGGAAGTGCTGCGAGCACTTCCGCTCCGCCATGACCGGCCCGTTCCCGGACGACGTCGGCTACGTCGCCGTCTACTCGCGCAGCGACGGGATCGTGAGCTGGCGCTCCTGCCTCGACCCCGAGGCGGACGAGCGCGTCGAGATCAACGCCTCGCACTGCGGCATGGGCGTCAACGCCCAGGCCTTCCTCGCCGTCGCCGACGCGCTCGCGCGCTACGAGCGCGACGACCCGCTGCTCGCAGCGGACATCGCCGAAGCCGCGTAGCTAGCCGCGGGCGGCTTTCTCGATCGCCTTGTCCATCGCGGCGCCCGGGGCGTCGACGATGGGGCCGTGGCCGACCGCGAGGCGGGCGGGGTCGAGGGCTCGGAGGGTGCGGGCGGTCTCGAGGGCGGTGGGCTTGTGCCAGGTCGCCATGACCGGGAACGGGAAGAGCGGGTTGGCCTTGGCGCTGGTGGCGACGCCGCCGATCGATGAGAAGGCGTCGCCGGCGATCAGCGTGTTGTCGCGGGTGTCGAGGAAGGCGATGTGGCCGGGGGTGTGGCCCGGGGCGGCGATGACCTCGAGCGAGCCGACGCGGTCGCCCGGCGCGAGCGTGCGGGTCGGGGCGGTCTTGGCGCCGGGGTAGGAGCCGCGCATCTTGGCCTCGGGCGGCTCGCCGGGGTCGGTGGTCTTGTTCTTGGCGAGCAGCCGTGCGTCGCGCTCGGAGATCAGGACCTCGGCGCCCGGGAGGGTCTTGGCGAGCGCGTCGAGCGAGCCGACGTGGTCGCCGTGGGCGTGGGTCAGCGCGATCCGCACGATCGGGCGGCCGAGCTTGCCGGCCGCGGCCTGGATCGCCTTCGCGCTGCCGGGGATCGCGGTGTCGACCAGCGTCAGCCCGTCCTCTTCCTCCACGAGGTAGGCGTTGACGAAGCCGAAGCGCGAGATGCGGGTGAGGCTCACGCCTTCTCGAGCCGGGCCACGCACTCGATGTGCGGCGTCTGGGGGAACATGTCGACGGGCTGGACGGTCTTGAGGACCCAGCCGGCCTCGACGAGCTGCGCGGCGTTGGGCGCGAGCGTCGTCGGGTTGCAGGAGACGTAGACGATGCGCTGCGGCGAGGCCTCGATGATGCGGCGCACGACCTTCTGCGACAGGCCGGCGCGCGGCGGGTCGATGACGACGACGTCGGGCTTGCCCGCCTTCTCGACCAGCTCGCGCATCGCCAGGCGGATGTCGCCGGCGAAGAAGGAGGCGTTGGTGATCTCGTTGAGCTTGGCGTTCTCGATCGCGTCGGAGACGGCGGTCTCGACGAGCTCGACGCCGACGACCTCGCGCGCCCGCGCGGCCAGCGAGAGGCCGATCGTGCCGATCCCGCAGTAGAGGTCGAAGACGCGCTCGTGGCCGCGCAGGCCGGCGGCCTCGGCGGCGTGGCCGTAGAGGACCTCGGCCATCTCCGTGTTGGTCTGGAAGAACGCCTCGGGCGAGATCAGGAAGCGCAGGTCGCCGAGCTGCTCGTGCAGCTGCGGCGCGCCGGAGAGCAACGCCGTCTCGCCGCCCTGGGTGCTCTCGCCGAGCCCGGCGGTCTGGGTCCACATCAGGCCCTCGGTGTCGACGGCCTCGATCAGCGCCTCGGCGTCGAGCTTGCCGGGCGAGGTGACGAGGCGGACCTGGAGCTGGCCGGTGCGGCGGCCCTCGCGGACCACGAGGTTGCGCAGGAAGCCCTGCTGCGTGCGCCGGTCCCAGGCGCCGAGGCCCTGGCGGCGCAGCTCGGCCAGCACCTGCTCGCGCGCGACGTTGGAGCGCTCGGAGGCGAGCTTGCAGTCCGTCATGGGAAGGATCTGGTCGAAGCGGCCGGGGGCGTGGAAGCCGCACACCAGCTCGCCGTCCTCGCCTTCGCCGAAGGAGTACTCGAGCTTGTTGCGGTAGCGCCACTGCTCGAGCGCCGGGACCATCGGCGCGAGCTCGTAGCCCTCGAGCCGGCCGATGCGCGTCAGCGCGTCGTCGACCTGCTCCTGCTTGACCGCCAGCTGGCGCTCGTAGGGGAGCACCTGCCAGGGCGCGCCGGGGTGGTCGGCGACCGGCTCGATGCGGTCGGGGGACGGCTCGAGGATCTCGACGGCGCGGGCCTCGGCGTAGGCGCGCTTGGCCTTGCCGACGACGGCGCGGACGCGGTCACCGGGCACGGCGCCGGCGACGAAGACGACGTAGCCGTCCTCACGGCGGGCGACGCCGTTGCCGCCGTAGGCGAGGCGGTCGACGGTGAGCTCGAGCTCGGAGCCGCGGTGGGGGCGGTTCGCGCGGGTGGGTGAGGGGGCGGGGGTGGACACCCGCCCCAGGATGGCAGGCGCTCGGCCCTAGTCGAGCTTGCGCTCGATGTTCTGCAGCACGGACTTGCGGTTCGCGTTGCGCCGCTCGTAGTCGCGCACCTTGCGCAGCTCGGGCGGGGTGAGGTCGGCGAGGCGCTCCCCGACCTGGGCCGCGGTGAGGTCGTCGTAGCCGGAGACGGGGAAGTTCGAGCCGATGCCGGTGGCGCGGCGGGCGCGGTCGACCTCGCGCACGATGCGCGTCGGCGTGCCGGTCACGACGCCCTCGATCTGCGCGATCAGGTCGTCGGTCTGGGTCTTGCCGCGCTCGAACAGCGCGGTCACCAGGGCGGTGGCGTCGTTGCGGGTCATGCGGCCGCGCTCGACGGCGTCGTCGACGGCCTCCTGCACGCGCTCGCGGGTGAGCACGACGACCTCGCGGGGGTCGAGGAAGCGGGCGATCTGCTCGCGGACGCCGGCGGCGTCCTTGGCGGGGGCGGCGGCGCTGTTCGTGCTCCCCGAGCGCGAGCCCGCGGTGGTCTTCTTGCGGCTCGACTGGCGGGATTGCGGCATACCGCGCTGACCCTACTTGATTATTCGGGCCGGCTAAACGAGCAACTCGAGCAGCGCCTTCTGGGCGTGACGGCGGTTCTCGGCCTGGTCCCAGATGCGCTGGCGGTCGCCGTAGAGGACCGCCTCCGTGATCTCCTCGCCGGGGTGCGCGGGCAGGCAGTGGAGGGCGATCGCGCCGGGCGCGCCGCGGTCGAGCAACGCGTCGTCGAGGCGGTAGGGGGCGAGCGCCTCGCGGCGCCGGGCGGCGGTCGCGTCGTCGTCGCTCATCGAGACCCAGACGTCGGTGTAGAGCGCGTGCGCGCCGTCGGCCGCCACCGCGGGGTCGTCGGTGAGCTGCGCGCCGTGCGCCTCGCGGAGCTGGAACTCCGGCGGCGCGGCGATCCGCACGTCGAGCCCGGCGAGCGTGCCGAGGATGGCGAGCGAGCGGGCCACGTTGTTGCCGTCGCCGACGTAGGCGAGCACCTTGTTCTCGAGGTCGCCGAACGCCTCGCGCAGCGTCATCAGGTCGGCGAGCGCCTGCAGCGGGTGGTGCTGCGGCGAGAGCATGTTGACCACGGGCACGGTCGCGTGGGCCGCCAGCTCGTGGAGGCGCTCCTCGCTGCCGGTGCGCAAGCCGATCGCCGCCGCATGGCGGGAGAACACGAGCGCGGTGTCGCGCACCGACTCCCCGCGCGTGAGCTGCAGCTCGTTCGCCCGCAGCACCATCGGATGCCCGCCCATCTCGACGATGCCCGCCTCCATCGACGTGCGGGTGCGCGTCGAGGGGTGCTCGAACAGCAGCGCGACGGTGCGGTTCTCGAGCACGCGCGAGGCGGTGGGATCCGCCTTGAGCTCGAGCGCGCGGTCGAGCAGGCGGTGCAGTTCCTCGGCGGAGAGCTCTTCGCCCGTGAGCAGGTGGCGCGGCAAGTCCGCACCGTACTCTCCGGCGATGCCGTCACGCCTCCTCATCGCCCTGCTGCTGCTCGTCCTCGCCGCCGGCTGCGGGGAGAAGGAGGAGAGCGGATCGGGCGCCGCGACCGAGCCGGCCTCCAGCGCCGACACGGTCCAGGTCGACATGAAGGACATCCTCTTCGTGCCCGAGAAGGTCAGCGCCCGCGTGGGGCAGACCGTGCGCTGGACCAACAGCGACGACGTGCCGCACACGGTCAAGGCGGAGTCGGGCGCGGACTTCGAGTCCAAGGCCATCTCGAAGGGCAAGACCTTCGATGCGAAGCTGACCAAGGCCGGGACGATCGACTACGTCTGCACGATCCACCCGAGCCAGACGGGCACGATCACCGTCACGCAGTAGGGCTCAGGCCCGCAGCCCGAAGCCGCGCAGCATCAGCAGCGCCTTCTCGCCCAGCGTGCCCGCCTTCGGCAGCACCCCGAGCTGGACGGCCGCCCCGTAGAGGTCGTAGAAGCCGCGGATGCGCAGCAGCTTCTCGTCGCGCAGCTCGCAGTAGAGGACGGCGTGGACGATCACGAAGCGGTTGGTGGCGGCGAGGCCCGCCACCTCGCGGCGGTGGGTGGCCAGCACCTTGCAGGGCGCCGCGACGTAGGGGCCGCTGACGAGGCGGTCGCCGGTCTTCTGCAGCCGCGCGTCCGGGAACGCGGTCCACAGCCGCTCGGCGTGGCCCGCGATCGCGGCCGCGCCCTCGAGCGGCTCGGGGGTCAGCGGGTCCTCGTAGTGCACGTCCTCGTGGCAGAGCGGGTCGAAGGCCGCTTTGTCGCGGCCGGACCACGCCCGCTCCCATGCGTCGAACAGCTCGTCCGGGGTCATCGCAGTCAGACATCATGGACGCGATGAGGGCTGTTCTGCGTCATCGTGAGTTCCGGCTGCTCTGGATGGCCTCCAGCGCGAGCACGCTCGGCGACCGGATCGTGTTCGTCGCGCTCGCCCTCTACGTGACCGAGATCGGCTCCCCGAGCGACGTCGGGATCGTGCTCGCGGCCAACGCGATCCCGCTCGTCCTGTTCGTGCTGATCGGCGGCGTGTGGGCCGACCGGCTCGAGCGCCACCGGGTCATGATCGCGACCGACGTCGTGCGCGCGGTCCTGCACGGGACGCTGGCGGTGCTGATCTTCATCGGCGACGTGCCGATCTGGGCGATCGTGGTGATCGAGGCCGGCTTCGGCACCGCGGAGGCGTTCTTCAACCCGGCCGTCACGGGCCTCGTGCCGCAGACCGTGCCCGAGGGCGAGCTGCAGCAGGCCAACGCCGCCACCAGCGTGGTCGCCAACGCGGCCGAGCTGATCGGCCCCGCGATCGCCACCGCGCTCGTGCTCGGCGTCGGCGCCGGCTGGGCGTTCGCGGTCGACGCGCTGACGTTCGTCGTCTCGGCGCTGCTGCTCGCGCGGCTGCGCCCCCGCCCGCGCGGCGAGCGCCCACCGCGCCAGCCGATGCTCGCCGACCTGCGCACGGGCTGGCACGAGCTGCGCTCGCGCCAGTGGGCGTGGGTCGTGATCGCGGCCACGTCGGTCGCGCTGCTCGTCTCGCTCGGGCCGTTCTTCACGCTCGGCCCGACCGTCGCGGAGGACCTGTACGGGAGCACCGGCATCTACGGCGCGATCGCGGTCGCGATGGGCGCGGGCACGGTGCTCGGCTCGCTCGTCGGGCTGCGCTGGCGGCCGAAGCACCCGATCCGCTTCGCGATGGCCTGGGCCGCGCTGTGGCCGCCGGCCTTCGCGCTGTTCGCGCTCGGGCCGCCGCTGTGGACGATCGTGCCGCTGTTCGTGCTCGTCGGCTTCGGCTTCTCGATGTTCGACGTCTCGTGGGACACCGCGATCGCGGAGCGCATCCCGCCGCACGCGATCTCGCGCGTCAGCTCGTTCGACTGGATGGGGTCGCTCGCGCTGCTCCCGCTCGGGTTCCTGCTCGCAGGGCCGGCCGCGGAGGCGTTCGGCGCCCAGGAGGTGCTGGTCGTGGGCGGGCTGCTGGGCTTCGGGGTGGCGGTGGCGGGGCTGGCGATGCCGGGGGTGTGGAAGCTGAAGCGGCTCGAGGCGCTGGCCTAGCCGAACTCGCCGCGGCCCTCTTCCGGCGTCGACGCCTGCGCGTAGAGCCGCCGCGGGAATCCGCCCCGCCCGGAACGCGAGCCGCCCCGCCTCGACCCCGAGCCGGATCGCCCGCGCCATCGTCGCCGGGTCCTCGGCGCGCGAGATCGCGCTGGCGCACAGCACCGCGTCGCAGCCGAGCTCCATCGCCAGCGCGGCGTCCGAGGCGGTGCCGACGCCGGCGTCGAGGATCACCGGCACGCCAGCGTGCTCGACGATCAGGCGCAGGTTGTAGGGGTTCAGGAGGCCCTGGCCCGAGCCGATCGGGGAGCCGAGCGGCATCACCGCGGCGCAGCCGACGTCCTCGAGCCGGCGCGCGAGGATCGGGTCGTCGTTCGTGTACGGGAGCACGGTGAAGCCGTCGTCGACGAGCTCCTCGGCGGCCTCGAGCAGCGCGGGCGCGTCGGGCAGGAGCGTGTGCTCGTCGCCGATCACCTCGAGCTTGACCCAGTCGGTCTCGAACGCCTCGCGGGCGAGCTTGGCGGTCAGGACCGCGTCGCGGGCGGTGAAGCAGCCGGCGGTGTTGGGGAGCAGCTGCACGCCGGCGTCGGCGAGCACGTCGACGAGCGAGCCGCGCGCGCCGGGGTCGATGCGGCGCAGCGCGACCGTGACGAGCTCGGCGCCGCTGGCCTCGATCCCCGCCGCCATCGCCTCGAGCGAGCGGAAGCCGCCGGTGCCGAGCAGCAGCCGCGAGGTCAGCTCGCGGTCGCCGATCGTGAAGGTGTCTTCCTGGATTAGGGCCACTTCATCCTCCCTGGATCGCGCGCAGGACCTCGACCCGCGCGCCCTCGTTCAACTCGTGCGCCGGCCACTCGCCGCGCGGGACGACCTCGGCGTCGACGGCCACCGCGACGCCGCGGTCGGGCAGGTCGAGCGAGGCCAGCACGGCCTCGACCGTCGCGCCGCGCTCGAGCTCGGTCGGCTTGCCGTTGACCAGCACGTTCATGCAGGCACCTCGGCGAAGCGCGCCGGGTCGCAGGCCGCCGCCCACTCCGGCAGGCCGTCGCCGCTGAGCACGGACACGACCGCCTCGGCGGTGACGTCGGCGAGCAGGATCCCGCTGCGGTAGTGGCCGGTCGCCCACACCAGGCCCGCGGCGGAGCCGATGATCGGGAGGTTGTCGGGCGTGCCGGGCCGCAGGCCGGCGCCGAGCTCCTCGATCTCCAGCTCGAGCACGCCGGGGACGACCTCGGCGAGGTCGCGGATCAGCTCGAGCGTCGCGCCGGTCGTCGGCGCCGTGTCCCAGCCGCGCTCCTCGACCGTCGCCCCGAGCACGTAGCGGCCCTCGCCGCGCGGGACGAGGTAGCCGTCGCGGGTGCGGATCGTGCGCGTGACGAGGTCCTGGCCCGCCGGGTCGCGCAGGCGCATGATCTGGCCCTTGACCGGGCGGATCGGCAGCGAGCCGAGCCTGCCGCTCCAGGCGCCGGCGGCGACCACGACCTGGTCGGCGGGAAGCGTGGCGGGGTCACCGACGCGCTCGCTCCGGATCTCGCCGCCCGCACGCTCGACGGCTTCGGTCAGCGCGGCGACGAGCGCACGCGGGTCGACGGCGGCGTCGCCCGGGACGTCGAGCGCGAGCCGGACCGTCGGCGCGAGCGCGGGCTCGGCGCGGCGCGCCTGGCTCGGGCGCAGGCGCTCGACGGGCGAGGCCGAGCGCGCGGCGGTGCTCGTACAGCCGCTCCAGCTCCTCGGCCTCGTCGCGGTCGCGCGCGACGACGAGCGCGCCGTTCTGGCGCAGCTCGACCCCCAGCTCCGCGCAGAAGGCGGGGAAGCCGTCGAGCCCGCGCAGGCCGAGCCCGAGCAGCGCGTCCTCGCCGAACTCCACTTCGGTGACGGGCGCGAGCATGCCGGCCGCGTAGCGCCAGGCGCCGTCCTCGTCCGCGTCGAGCACGAGCGTGCGCAGGCCGCGCTGGGCCGCCCGCCAGGCGACCGTGAGGCCGATCACGCCGCCGCCGACGACGGCGACGTCGTGGTGCTCGGACTGCGAAGGCGCTGCCACTTCCCTCCCTACGCCGGTACTAGCCGGATCAGGTTCACCGGTCGGCGGCCCACTGCCGCCCTCTCAGCCCGCTGGCGGGCTCCCGTAAGGACCGTCATCGTAGCGATGCCACACTGGCCGCATGACCCCGCGCGAACGCCTGGCGCATGCCCGCCTCTACCTCGTCTGCGACGCGCGGCCGCGGGCGTTCCTCGACGCCGCGCTGCGCGGCGGCGCCGACATCGTCCAGCTGCGCGACAAGACGCTCGGCGACGACGGGCTGATCGAGGCGGCGAAGGCGTTCCGCGCCGCCGCCGACGCCCACGGCGCGCTGTTCATCCTCAACGACCGCCCCGACCTCGTGGCGGCGTGCGCCGCCGACGGCGTGCACGTCGGCCAGGACGACGGCACGCCCGCCGCGGCGCGCGCGCTGGTCGGCCCGGACCGGATCGTCGGGCGCTCGACGCACGCGCCCGCGCAGGCCGACGCCGCCGACGCCGACCCCGACGTCGACTACCTCGCCGTCGGCCCCGTGCACGCGACGCCCACCAAGCCGGGCCGCCCCGCCGCGGGCCTCGACTACGTCGCCTACGCCGCGCGCAGCGTCGGCAAGCCGTGGTTCGCGATCGGGGGCTCGACCCGGTCACGCTGCCCGCCGCCGTCGGCGCAGGGCGCGCGCCGCGCGGTCGTCGTGCGGGCGATCACCGAGGCCGAAGACCCCGAGCGCGCCGCCGCCGCGCTGCGCGCCGTGCTGGAGGTCCCCGTTGGGGCAGCGCAGCCGTAAGCGCCGCGCGCCGGCGGGGAACGGCCGTCCGCCCGCCACGGACATGGAGCGCGGCTACGCCCGCTCGCGCGAGCGGGCCGACGCCGTCCGCGCCTCGCTCGAGCCGCTCGCTCCCGGTGAGCTGCCGACCGCGGTCAAGATCGCCGCGGTCGTGGCCGCGCTGATCGGCCTCGGCAACATCGTCCTGGTCGCCGTCGACGCCGAGGTCGTCGAGAGCCAGAAGATCGCGGGCGGGCTGATCTTCGGGGTGATCATGCTCGTCGCGGCCGTGTTCATGTGGCGCGGGAAGTACTGGGCGGTGCTCGGCTTCCAGGCCCTGCTCGGCCTCTCCGTCATCACCGCCAGCCTGGCGCTGCTGGTCGCGGGGAACGTCGAGGCGGTCGTCCGCTCGGTCGTGGTGATCGCCGCCGCGGGCACCTTGTTCTGGTTCCTGATCCGGGCCATGGCGCGGCTGCAGATGCCCGACCGCACGCGCTAGGTTCTTCGTCCATGCCTGACTCCTCCTACGACTGCATCGTCATCGGCTCGGGGCCCGGTGGCTACGTCGCCGCCATCCGCGCCGCCCAGCTCGGGATGAAGACCGCCGTGATCGAGCGCGACGTCGTGGGTGGCCGCTGCCTCAACTACGCGTGCATCCCGGCCAAGGCCGTCCTCCGGGTCGCCGACGTGCTCGCCGAGATCGACGAGGCCGATGACTTCGGCATCTCCGTGCCCGAGCGCACGGTCGACTTCGGCAAGGTCATGGAGCGCCGGGCGAAGGTGGTCAAGACGCTCACGGGCGGCGTCTCCGGCCTCTTCAAGAAGAACAAGATCGAGTACATCGAGGGCCACGGCTCGGTCACCGACGACGGCAACGTCAAGGTCGGCGGCAACTTCGACGGCACCGAGATCGAGGCCAAGACGGTCATCCTCGCCACCGGCTCGGTCCCCAAGCCGCTGCCCGGCACGGAGTTCGGCGGCCGCATCATCGGCACCGAGGAGGCGTGGGCCCTCGAGTCGCTGCCCGAGACGATGGTCGTCGCCGGCGCCGGCGCGTCGGGCGTCGAGATCGCCTCCGCCTACGGGCGCCTCGGGGTGAAGGTGATGCTGTTCGAGGCGCTCGACCGCGTCGTGCCCGCCGAGGACGCCGACATCTCGAAGGTCGTCGGCCGCGGCCTGGGCAAGCAGAACATCGAGATCCACACCGGCACCAAGGTCGAGAACGTCAAGACCGGCGACGACAAGGTCTCCTTCTCCTACGGCGACGAGTCGGCCGAGACCGAGTGGTTCGTGATCGCCGCCGGCCGCGGGCCCGACGTCGAGGGGCTCGGGCTCGACGAGGCCGGCGTCAAGCTCGACGACCGCGGCATGATCGCCGTCGACGGCGCCCTGCGCACCTCCGTCAAGGGCGTCTACGCGATCGGCGACCTCGTCCCCGGCCCCGCGCTCGCCCACAAGGCCTCCGACGAGGGCATCATCGCCGTCGAGGACGCCGCCGGGATGGAGACCCACCCGATCGAGTACGTCGACATCCCGCGCGCGACGTTCTGCACGCCCAACGTCGGCTCGTTCGGGCTGACCGAGGCGCAGGCGCGCGACCAGGGCTTCGACGTCGTCGTCGGCAAGGTCAACTACGGCGCGGTCGGCGCGGGCACCGTCTACGGCGACCGCGGCGGCATGATCAAGATCATCGGCGAGAAGAAGTACGGCGAGCTGATCGGCGGCCACATCGTCGGCGCGCGCGCCACGGAGCTGATCCAGGAGCTCGTCAACGCCCGCGCGCTCGAGGGCGGCTACCACGAGGTCGCCCGCATCGTGCACGGTCACCCCACGCTGTCCGAGGCCGTCATGGAGGCCGCGCGCGCGGCCGACGGCTGGCTGATCCACGGCTGATCGAATGGCGGCGGAGCAGCCGACCTTCTACTACGACCTGGCGTCGCCGGAGGCCTACCTCGTGGCGGAGCGCTCGGCGGCCGTGCTGGGCGAGGTGCCGGTGTGGCAGCCGGTGCGGCTCGGCGGGCTGGCCGCGGGCGAGGTCGGCCCGTTCCGCTGCGCCGCCGAGATCGACGCCTACCAGGAGGACGTCGGCCGCCGCGTCGCCGCCTACGGCCTGCAGGCGCTGCGCTGGCCGCCCGAGTTCCCGCCCGACACCGAGTGGGCGATGCTGGTCGCGACCTACGCGGGGCAGATCGGGCGCGCGGTGGCGTTCTCGCTCGCCGCGTTCCGGCAGGCGTTCGCGGGCGGCCGCGACCTCTCCGATCCCGACACGGTGATGCTCGCCGCCGCCGCCTGCGAGATGCACCCCGTGGCGGTCGAGAAGGGCGCGCGCCTGGGCTCGATCCAGCGCCGCCTCGACGAGGCGACCGCGGCGGCGGCGGACGCGGGCGTGCTCGACGTGCCGGCGATCCGCGTCGGCGATCGCGTCTTCCACGGCGACCGCGAGCTCGAGGCCGCGGCGGCGGAGCTGGCGGCGGCATGAAGGCGAACCGCGAGTACGAGCTGAGCGTGCGCCGCGGCGGGCGCGGGCCGGCGTTGCTGGCCGGGCCGGAACGCGTCGATCACATCGAGGTCGTGGAGATCGCGACCGGCGAGGTCGCGCTGTTCTGGGACACCCTGCCGTCGCAGACGCGCCGCCTCGCGCGCGGGCTGCGCACCGACCTCGCCCAGCTCGAGGCCGACGCCTTCATCACCAAGTGGAGCCGCTGGCAGGTCGCATGAGCTTCCGCGAGCGCATCGACGCGGGCGAGCTGCTGCTCGGCACGTTCCTCGACCTCGGCGCGCCGGTCGCGGCCGAGATCGCGGCGACGGCCGGCTTCGACTGGCTCGTGCTCGACCTCGAGCACGGCGCGGGCGGGCGTGACACCACGCTCGGCCAGCTGCACGCGGCGCGCGTGCCGGTGCTGGTGCGCGTCCCCTCCGCGGCGAGCGAGGAGCTCGGCTGGGTGCTCGACTTCGGCGCCGCCGGCGTCGTGATCCCGCGCGTCGCCGGGCTCGCCGAGGCCGCCGCGGCGGTCGACCGCTCGCGCTACGCCGCCGGGCGCGGGCTGCACGGCGGGGTGCGCGCCGCCGGCTTCGGCCGCGACGCCGGGTACCTCGGACGCGCCGACGACGAGCGCGTCGTGGCGGTCCAGATCGAGACCCGCGGCGCGCTGGAGGAGGCGGCGGAGATCGCCGCGCTGCCCGGCGTCGACGTGCTCTTCCTCGGCCCCTACGACCTCGGGCACGCGCTCGGGCTCCCGCCCGGGCCGGAGTCGGAGGAGATGCAGGCGACCGCGCAGGCCGTCGCGACCGCCGCGCGCGAGGCCGGGAAGGCGGCCGCCGTCTTCCTCGGCGAGCCCGGCCTGGCGGGGCGCTACCGCGAGCTCGGCTTCAACCTGATCGCGTCCGGCTCCGCCGCCGGGCTGCTGGCGGGCAGCTACGCCGAGCGCATCGCGGCGCTGCGGGCATGACCCGCGTCTCGCTCCTGCTGGTCCGGATCGGGCTGCCGGCCGCGATCGCGGCGGCCGGCGTCGTGCTGATCATCACCGCGGACGGCGAGAACGACCAGGGCGCGGGCGTGACCCTGATCGGCTGCGCGGTCGTGGTGATGATGCTCAACCTCTTCCTGCGGCTCGGCCTGAGCAGCCGCAAGGACCGCGAGCGGGAGGACGAGGCCCGCGCGGAGTACGGCCGCACCGGTCACTGGCCCGACGAGGACTGAGCCACCCGCGCGAGCCGCCGCAGCGTCGCGGTGATGACCGGCCCGTAGGCGGCGGCGAGCACGCGCTCGAGCGGCGGGAGGGCGATGAGGTCGATCGCGACCTCGCACCCTTGCGGGCTGGGCTCGACGCGATGGACCATCTCGACCGGCCCGACCCGCCAGGTCCACGACCGGCCGGCGCGCTTGCCGACGATCCGCGCGGGCACGGGCAGCGCCCCGAACAGGCGCGCGGCGCCGCGCGCGCCCTCGCGCACCTCGGGCGCGCCGAGCCCCCACGCGCCGCGCACGTGCGGCGCCCATTCCGGCCACCGCTCGGGGCGGGCGAGCAGCCGCCATGCCGTCTCCGGGGGCGCCGAGGAGTGGACCGAGAATGTGCGCATGCGACTCGACCGGGTACGGGAGGGGTAGGCGCCCAGGATCAACCGCTAACGTCCGGAAACGAATGGCCGACGCCACCGAACAGGAGTCCCAGCAGCGCGAATTGCCCGAGCGCGACGCCGCCCGCGAATGGCTCGAGGCGATGATGCTCATCCGGCGCTTCGAGGAGCGCGCGGGCGAGATGTACGCGAAGGCGAAGGTCGGCGGCTTCCTGCACCTCGCGATCGGCGAGGAGGCGACGATCGTCGGCGCCGTCCGCGCGATGCGCGACGAGGACTACCTGATCTCCACCTACCGCTCGCACGGCCACGCGCTCTCGCGCGGCGCCGACCCGAACAAGGTCATGGCCGAGCTGTTCGGGCGCGAGGAGGGCGTGTCCCACGGGCGCGGCGGGTCGATGCACATGTTCGACGGCGAGAACCGCTTCATGGGCGGCTACGGGATCGTCGGCGGCAACCTCCCGCTGGCCGCCGGCATGGCGCTCTCCTCCGACTACCGCGGCACCGAGGAGGTCACGCTGTGCGTGTTCGGCGACGGCGCCTCCAACCAGGGCACGTTCGGCGAGACGCTCAACCTCGCCGCGCTGTGGCGCCTGCCGGTCGTCTTCATGGTCACCAACAACCAGTTCGGGATGGGCACCTCGCTCGAGCGCCACTCCGCCGTCACCGACCTGCACCACCGCGGCGAGGGCTTCGGCGTGCCCGGCATGCAGTGCGACGGCATGGACGTGCTCGACACCTACGCGGTCATCGGCGAGGCGCTCAAGCAGGCGCGCGACGACCGCCGGCCCGTGCTGGTGGAGGCGATCACCTATCGCTTCCGCGGCCACTCGATGGCCGACCCGGAGGAGTACCGCACCAAGGAGCAGGTCGAGGAGTGGCGCAAGAAGGACCCGATCCAGGTCTTCGCCAAGCGCCTCGAGGACCAGGGGATGCTCGACGAGGGCGAGGCGGAGAAGCTCGACCAGGCCGTCGTCGGCCGCATCGACGAGGCCGTGACGTTCGCCGACAAGGCTGCGTTCCCGCCGCCCGAGTCGCTCTACGACGACGTCTACGTCCTCGGTGACCAGGTGCGCGGCTGGTACTCGGTCGACGAGCGCTCCGCCGGCGTGCACCGCGGCGAGCACGAGCGCGAGCTCGCCGAGGCCGAGCGCGGGCCCAAGCGACGAGTACGAGAAGGCGGTCGACGCCGCGGGGCGGGAGGACGTCGGGCGTGAAGAAGCCGACGGACGAGGCGCAGGCCGAGGACGAGGACGCCGAAGAGGCCGAGGAGTCCTGATGGCGGTCATGCGCTACCGCGAGGCGCTCAACCAGGCGCTGCGCGAGGAGATGCAGCGGGACGAGAACGTGTTCCTCATGGGCGAGGACATCGGGGTCTTCAACGGCGCCTTCAAGGTGACGGCGGGGCTGCTCGACGAGTTCGGCGAGAAGCGCGTGCGCGACACGCCGATCTCCGAGAACACGATCGTCGGCATGGGCGTCGGCGCGGCGATGACCGGCCTGCGCCCGGTCGTCGAGCTGATGACGATCAACTTCTCCCTGCTCGCGCTGGACCAGATCGTCAACCACATGGCGACGATCCACTACATGTTCGGCGGGCAGGTCAAGGTGCCGATGGTGGTGCGGATGCCGCAGGGCGCCGGCCACCAGCTCGGCCCGACCCACTCGCACTGCTTCGAGGCGCTGTTCCTGCACGTGCCCGGCATGCTCGTCGCGGTGCCGTCGACGGCGGCCGACGCGAAGGGGCTGCTGAAGGCCGCGATCCGCGACGACAACCCGGTCGTCTTCATCGAGCACGAGTACCTCTACGGCCAGCGCGGCGACGTGCCCGACGACGACGACACGGTCGTCGACTTCGGCCACGCGGCGATCCGGCGCGAGGGCGACGACGTCACGATCGTCGGCATCTCGCGGATGGCGCTGACCGCCGAGAAGGCCGCCGAGAAGCTCGCCGAGGAGCACGAGATCGAGGCCGAGGTGATCGACCCGCGGACGCTGCGCCCGCTCGACCTCGACACGATCCTCGAGTCGGTGCGCAAGACGAACCGCTGCGTGATCGTCGAGGAGGGCTGGCCGCACGGCGGCGTCGGCGCGAACCTCGCCGCCCTGATCCAGGAGCAGGCGTTCGACCACCTCGACGCCCCGATCGGGCGCGTCACCGGGGCCGACCTGCCGATGCCGTACTCCAAGCCGCTCGAGCAGATCGCCTACCCGCACGAGCCGCAGGTCGTCGAAGCGGTCATCGCCACCTTCCGCGACTTGTAATCGCGACCCGCTCGCACTTGCGAGCCACCTGCAGAAAGTGCCGTTTTGCAGGTAAAATTATGTCCGGTCGGTGGTCCGGCTGCGTAAGCATGAGCGTCCCCTAATCAAGGAGCGCTCATGCGCAGAAGCACCGTCCTGGGCGCGGCCACCGCCGCCGCGCTCGCCGCCTCTTCACTGGCGGTCACGGGCGTCCTCGGGTCCAGTCACCGGGAAGCCCCCAAGATCCTCGCCGACCCCACGGCGGACAACACGGACGTCTACGCGTTCACCGCGCCGGACGCGCCGCACAGCCTGACCGTGGTCGCGAACTGGATCCCGATGGAGGAGCCTGCCGGCGGTCCGTACTTCGGCAAGCTCGATCCGCGGGCCCGCTACTACGTGAAGATCGACAACACCGGCGACGGCCGCGAGGACGTCGCCTACCGCTGGAAGTTCAAGCAGCGCTTCCGCAACCCCGAGTCGTTCCTGGACGCGGCGCCGACCGTCGACTCGGTCGACGACCCGGACATCAACTTCGTCCAGACGTATGACCTCTACCGCGAGACCTACGGCGGGAAGGGCCATCGCCGTTCGACGAAGCGGATCGCGCACGATGTCCCCGTCGCCCCGGCGAACACCGGGCCGAAGACCGTCCCCGACTACGCCAAGGTCTCCGCCGGCGCCGTGAAGGCGCTCCCCGGCGGCGGCAAGACGTTCGTGGGGCCGGCCGACGACCCGTTCTTCCTCGATCTCAATACCGTCTTCGACGGGCTGAACATCGACAAGCCCGGCCGTCCGAACGTCGGCCTGGGCAACCAGGGCGGCGGCAAGGACGACGTCTCGGGCTACAACACGCACGCGTTCGTGCTGCAGGTGCCCGAGTCGCACGTCACGCGCAACGGCGCATCGGTGGCGGACGCGAAGTCCGGCAACGCCGTCGTCGGCGTGTGGGCGAGCACCGAGCGGCGGCGCGTGTCCGTGCGCCCCGGCAAGCACCACGGCTCCCGCTGGGTCCAGGTCAGCCGGCTCGGCAACCCCCTCATCAACGAGGTGGTCATCCCGATCGGCCAGAAGGACAAGTTCAACCGCACCTCGCCGGCGAACGACGCGGCGAACTTCGGCAGGTACGCGCTCAACCCCGAGCTCGCGCGCCTGCTGAACGGGCTGTTCAAGCTCGGCGTCAAGGAGACGAACCGCACGGACATCGTCCAGGCGCTCCTGACCGGCGTCCCCGGCCTCACCCAGATCGGTGACAAGCCGGCCGCCGCCGACACGCTGAAGCTCAATCTCGGCGTGCCACCGAGCGCGACGCCCAACCGGTTCGGCGTGCTCGCGAACGACCTCGCGGGCTTCCCGAACGGGCGCCGGCTCACCGATGACGTGACGGACATCGAGCTGCGCGTCATCGCGGGTGCCCTGCTGAAGCCCGCTCAGGGCGGCAAGCAGATCCCGCTCGGCGACGGGGTCGACCAGAACGACAAGCCGTTCCGGTCGAGCTTCCCGTACGTCGCGCTGCCGGGTGACGGGTTCACCGGCCTCCCGCCCAAGCGGATCGAGCCGGGGCACGCCCCCGTGCCGCAGCCGCCGGCCTGACACGGACCGTGGGTGCGGGGCGCAGGTCGCGCCCCGCACCCGCCTCCTCCTGACGCCATGACCTCCGCCTTCACACCCCGCCGCTTCGTCGCGGCCATCCTCGTCGCCTTCGGCCTCGGCCTCCTCGTGCTCTCGCGCGGCGGGGAACTGCCGTCGGCGAACGATCCCGCCGTCGTCGCGCCCGAGCGGCCGGCGACCGGAACCGAGGCCGAGATCGCCCGCCTTCAGGCCGTCGCCCGCCGCGCGCCCGCGGCGACCGGCCCGCGCGTGGCGCTCGCGGCCGCCTACCTCCAGCGCGTCCGCGAGACCGGAGACCCGAGCCTCTACGGCCGCGCCGACGCGCTCCTGCGCGGCGTGATCGCCCGCGAGCCACGCAACGCCGCCGCGACCGTCGAGCTCGCGGGCCTCGCGCTCTCGCGCCACGACTTCCGCCGCGGGCTGGCGCTCGCGCAGCGCGCGGCGCGGCTCGAGCCGGGGAGCACCGCGGCGCTGCCGTCGATGGTCGACGCGCTGGTCGAGCTTGGCCGCTACGACGAGGCCGAGCGCGTGCTCCAGCGGCTCGCCGACCTCAAGCCGACGTTGTCGGTCTACGCCCGCGTCTCGTACCTGCGCGAGCTGCGCGGCGACCTCGGCGGCGCAGCCTCCGCGCTGGGGCTGGCCTCCGCCGCGGGCGGGCCCGCGCCCGAGAACAGCGCCGCGATCGAGGTGCTCCGCGGCGACCTCGCGCTCGTCCGCGGACGACCGGCCGGCGCGCGGCGCGCCTTCACGACGGCGCTGGCGTTGGCGCCCGGCTACGCACCGGCCGAGGCCGGCCGTGCGCGGCTGGCGGCGTACCGAGGCGATCTGGATGGCGCGGTGGCGCGGTGGCAGAAGGTCGTCGCCCGCCTGCCGCTGCCCGAGTACGCGATCGCGCTGGGCGAAGCCGAACTGGCCGCGGGCCGGCGGCGGGCGGCGCGTCAGGACCTCGCGCTCGTGCGCGCCGAGCAGTCGCTGCTCGGCCGGGCCGGCGTCAACACCGACGCCGAGCTGGCGATCTTCGAGGCCGACCACGGCGACCGTGCGCGTGGTCTGCGGCTCGCGCGGCGGGCGTGGGCGGCGGCGCCGGGCGTGCGCTCGGCCGATGCGCTGGGCTGGGCGCTGACGCGCGCGGGCCGCCCGGGCGAGGGCGTGAAGTGGGCGCAGCGAGCGCGGCGGCTCGGCTCGGCCGATCCGCTGTTCGCCTACCACGCCGGCGTGGCGGCGCTCGCGACCGGTGACCGGCGCGGCGGGCGACGACGGCTCCGGTCGGCGCTCGCGCACGGGCTGGCGACACGGCCGTGGCAGGCGCGCAGCGCACGTCGGCTTCTGCGCGGCGGGGTGCCGGCCGCGCAGCGGCTGCTCGGAGGCGGGCGATGAGGGTCTGGCTGGGCCTCCTCTGCGCGCTCGGCGTGCTCGCGGTTGCGCCCCCCGCGCAGGCGCACCCGCTCGGCAACTTCTCCGTCAACCACCTCGCCGAGGTGTCCGTCTCGGCCGACCGCGTGGACGTCCGCTACGTGCTCGACCAGGCCGAGATCCCGACCTTCCAGCAACGCGGGCTCGCTCGCGCCGAGGTGCTGCGGCGGATCCGCGCCGAGGTCGCGCGCGGGCTGCGCGTGACGGTCGACGGCCGACCGGTCGCGCTCGACGTGATCGGTGCACCGCGGCTGGCGCTGCGGCCGGGCGCCGGCGGGCTGCGCACCACGCGCTTCGAGCTCGCGCTGCGGGCGCCCGCACGCAACGCGCGGCGGGTGCTCGTGCGCGACGAGACGTTCCGCGGCCGGGTCGGCTGGCGGTCGATCGTGGCGCAGCCCGGACGCGGGACCGCGGTCCGCACCGGCGCGCCGGCGAGCGACCCGACGCGCCGGCTGACGCGCTACCCCGCCGCGCTGCTCGACAGCCCCGCCGACCTGCGCGTCGCGCGCTTCGACGTGCGGCCGGGCGACGGCACGCTCGTCGCCGGCGGCGAACGGCGCAGCGGCGGCGGCGGGAGCGCGAGCGACGGGTTCGCCGGGCTGTTCGCGGACGCCGCGGCGGGCGAGGGCGTGCTGCTCCTGCTGCTGCTCGCCGCGTTCGGCTGGGGCGCGGTCCACGCGCTCTCCCCCGGGCACGGCAAGGCGATGGTCGCGGCCTACCTCGTCGGCACCCGCGGCACGCCGCGGCAGGCGGTCGCGCTCGGCGCGACGGTCACCGTCACGCACACCGCCGGCGTCGTGCTGCTCGGCGTCGTCGCGTTGACGCTGTCGCAGTACGTGCTGCCTGAGGACCTCTATCCGTGGCTCAACCTGGTCGCCGGGCTGCTCGTGCTCGCCGTCGGCGCGGCGGTGCTCCGCGGCCGGCTCGCGCGCAGGCGCGCACACCCACCACCACCACGACCACGCGCCCCCCGAGAAGCTCTCCGCTCGCGGCCTCGTCGCGATGGGCGCGTCGGCTGGGCTGATCCCCTGCCCCTCCGCGCTCGTCGTGCTGCTCGGCGCGGTCGCGCAGCACCAGATCGCGCTCGGGCTCGTGCTCATCGTCGCGTTCAGCGCGGGGCTCGCGGCGACGTTGACCGGGCTCGGGTTGGCGGTGGTGTGGACGACGCGTGCGGCCGGCCGGATGCCGGTGCCCGGACGGGCGCTGGAGGTGCTCCCGACGCTGTCGGCGATCGCGATCGTGGGCGTCGGGCTCCTGCTCACCGCGCAGGCGCTTCCACAGGTTGCGTGATCGTGTGATCCGTTCTCGCGAGCAGTGCGAAAAGAAGGATCGATCGGCCGAGCGGGAGCGGCGCCGAATCCGAAACAGGAGTCGTCGCATGACCGTCTCGCACCACGCGGATCCCGTCCACCTGCCGTCACTCGCCGCCGCGCTCGGCACCCTGCGCGCCCGCGGCCTGCGGATCTCCTCCGCCCGGCGGCTCGTCCTCGAGGCGCTGTTCGCCGCCGCCGGCGCCGTCACCGCCGAGGAGGTCGCAAGCGGGCTCGACGGGCAGCTTCCCGCGTCGGACCTCGCGTCCGTGTACCGCAACCTCGACACGCTCGAGACGCTCGGGCTGGTCCGGCACGTCCACGTCGGGCACGGCCCCGGCCTGTACGCGCTGGCCGGGCACCACGACGCCGGCTACGCCGCGTGCGAGCGCTGCGGCCGCCACGTCGCGCTCGACCAAGACGCGCTGGCCGACATCGGCGCCGCGATCCGCGCGGTGTGCGGCTTCGAAGCCGCGCTCACGCACTTCCCCATCGTCGGCCTCTGCCCGGAGTGCGCGCGATGAGCCTCGACTTCCTGTTCGCGCCGGTCGAGTCGATCGACGAGTTCGTGAGCCACCTGTTCGACGGCGCGCCGCTGCCGGTCGCGCTGCTGCTCGCCGCCCTGCTCGGCCTGCGCCACGCCACCGACCCCGACCACCTGATGGCCGTCACCTCGCTCGTCGCGGCCGACGGCGCCGGCACGCGCGCGGCGGCTCGCCTGGGCGCGTTCTGGGGCGTCGGACACGCGGCGACGCTGCTCGTCCTCGGCCTGCCGCTGATCCTGCTGTCGGCGACGGTCCCCGACTGGGTCGGCGCCGGCGCCGAGACGCTGGTCGGCATCGTCATCGCCGTGCTCGCCGCGCGCGTGCTGCTGCGCTGGTGGCGCCGCGACCGTGCCCACAGCCACGAGCCGCAGCGCCTGCGCACTCCCCGCCAGGCCGCCGCGATCGGCGCGCTGCACGGGCTCGCCGGGACGGGCGCCGTCGTGCTGCTGCTGATCGCGGCGATCCCGGACCCGCTCGCGGCCTGCGCCGCGCTGGCCGCCTTCGCCCCGCTGTCGGCCGCCTCGATGGCGCTCTGCACGTCCGGGTTCGCCTGGACGCTCACGCGGCCCGCCGTGCAGCCGCTCTACAACGCGTTCCTGCTGCCCCTGCTGGGCGCCTGCGGTCTCGTGTTCGGCGGCGTGTACGCCGGGCTGCTCTGACCGACACGCCAGAACTCAGGTCGCCAGCACGGGCTGCCGATGCTGGAGGGTGATGCGGTTCCCTGCACTCCACGCGCGCGCAACCCGGTTGCGCGAGAGCGTCATCGCCCGCCTGCTCCTGACCCTGGTCCTCGCGCTCGGCGCGGTCGGCACCTTCCAGTACTTCGTCGTCGGCGGCCGCGTCGAGGACGACCTGATCCGCGAGCACGCCGCCGTCCACGCCGCTGACACGCGCGCGCTCGAGCATCGCGCCGAGGCGGCGGCCGGCGACCGCTACTCGTCGCCGCTGAGCGAGGTCTCCGAGCTGCTCACCGCGCTGGCCGAGCGCCCCGACACGGTCGACGTCGTCGTCGTCGACAAGGACGGCTCCGTGCTCGCGTCGCCGATCGCCGGCCAGGTCGGGACGCACCGCTCCGACCCGCTCCTGCACCGGGTCGCGCGCACCGGGAAGCCGGTCGCCGGCGCGCCCGACGGCAAGGACCGCCACGCCTACATGGAGCCGCTGTCGCTGCTCGGCCGCGACGTCGTATTCGCGGAGTACCGCTCGAGCGACGCGCTCGCCACCGGAGTCGCCGCGTTCCGCCGGGGGCTCGGCCTGTTCGTGCTGCTGAGCCTGCTGATCGCGCTGCCGCTGTTCTACGTCCTCGGCGGCCGCAGCGTCGGCGCGCTCTACCGCTCCGCCCTGCAGCGGGCGCGCCGCGACGGGCTCACCGACCTCGACAACCATCGCGCGTTCCAGGACGAGCTGGCGCGCGCCGTCGGGCAGTCCGCGCGCTACGGCACGACGGTCACGCTCGCCCTGCTCGACATCGACGACTTCAAGTTCGAGAACGACCGCCACGGCCACCAGCACGGCGACCGCCTGCTGTGCGAGCTCGCCGGGCTGCTGCGCGACAGCCGCGCCGGCGACCGCGCCTTCCGCCTCGGCGGCGACGAGTTCGCCATCCTGCTCGCCCACACCAACGAGGCCGAGGCCGACGTCCCGCTCGCCCGCATCCGGGCCGAGGTCGAGCGCCGCCTGTCGGGCGTGACGACCAGCATCGGATTCAGCGCGGTCGCGCCCGAGGACCGCGAGCCGAGCACGCTGTGGGGCCGCGCGGACGCCGCGCTGCTCGAGGCCAAGCGGCGCGGCGGCAACGCCATCGTGGCCGCCGCCGAGGTCGTCGACAGCATCCCCGTCGTCACGATCGAGAAGGTCCGCACGGTGCGGGCGCTGATCGACACCGGCACCGTCGACGTCGAGTTCCAGCCCATCTGGGACCTCAGCGGCACGCGCGTCCTCGGCTACGAGGCGCTCGCGCGCATGCGCTCGCTCGAGCTGTCGGGCCCGGGCGAGGCGTTCGAGATCGCCGACTCGATCGGCCGCGGCCACGAGCTCGACGCCGTCTGCCGGCGCGCGACGCTGCGGCTCGCGGGCGAGCTGCCGAAGGGCGCGCTCCTGTTCCTCAACGTGTCGCCGCAGACGCTCGAGCACGACGCGCTCGCGGGCGACAGCCTCGTGCTGGCCGTGCGCGGCGCGGGCTTCGAGCCCCACCAGGTGGTGCTCGAGATCACCGAGCGCACCGACGCCCGCAAGGAGATCCTCATCCCCGAGGCCGCACGGCTGCGCGCGCTCGGCTTCCTGATCGCGCTCGACGACGTCGGCGCCGGCAACGCCGGGCTCGAGATGCTGCGCGCGCTCCCCGTCGACTTCATCAAGATCGACCGCGCCGTCGTCGCGTCCGCGGGCGCGGACCGCAGCGCGCGCGCCGTGCTGGTCGCGATCATGGCCTTCGCGCGCGAGAGCGGCTCGTTCGTCATCGCCGAGGGGATCGAGACCGAGGCGATGCTGGAGCTGGCGCGCGACCCGAACCCCAACGGGGAGTCGCGCGCGCTCGGTGCCCAGGGCGCCCAGGGCTACCTGCTCGGCCGGCCCGCGCCGATGCCGACCGAGGCGCCGAGCTACTCGAACACGCTCGCGACGCTCTCGGTCCTGACCGCGGCCCGCGAGCACCGGCGGATCGCGGCGGCGCTGCAGGGCGGCGACGAGCTCTACCGCGTGCTCCTGCGCACCGTCCCCGACATGGTCGTCGCGCTGTTCGACCGCGACATGCGCTGCCAGGTCCTCGACGGCGGCATCGACCGGATCGACCAGTGGCGCGAGATCCTCGCGGGCAAGACCGTGCGCGAGGCGCTCGGCGAGATGGACGACGGCGAGGAGATGGACCGGCTGCTGCGCCCCGCGCTCGACGGCGAGAGCTCCGAGTTCGAGTGGGTCGGCCGCCGCAGCGGCGCGGTGCTCGCCGTGCAGGCCGTCCCGGTGCGCGACGACCGCGCCGGCGTCATCGGCGTCATGGCGGTCTGCCGCGACCTCACCCCGCGCCCGCCGCAGCACTCCGCACGGCCGGCGCCCGCCGCTGCGCCCGCCCCGTTGCGCTGAAGGGGTCACCAGGGCCGGTTGCGGGGTACGCTGCCGGGCATGGCCGACGTCGCGATGCCCCGCCTGTCCGACTCCATGGAGGAGGGCACGATCCTCAAGTGGCTGAAGTCCGACGGGGACGAGGTCAAGCGCGGCGAGGAGCTCGTCGAGATCGAGACCGACAAGGCGAACATGACCTACGAGTCCGACTCCGACGGCGTGCTGACCATCGTCGCCAAGGAGGGGGACACGCTCCCGGTCGGCGAGACGATCGCGCAGCTCGGCGACGGGTCGGAGAGCGGCGGCGACGAGGAAGAGCCGAAGGCCGAGGAGGAGCCTGAAGCGGACGCGGGCGAGGAGCCGGACGAGGCCGAGGAGGACTCCGGCGACGAGGACGCGGAGGAGGAGCCCGCCGCCGAGGAGGAGGACGAGGACGAGGAGCCCTCCGGCAACGGCAAGCCCTCCGAGACCCCCGAGCCCGCGCCGGCCGAGGCGCAGGAGTCCTCTGGCAACGGCGATGGTGACGGCGAGCGGATCAAGGCCTCGCCGGTCGCGAAGCGGATGGCGCGCGAGATGGGCGTCGAGCTCGGCTCGGTCAAGGGCACCGGCCCGGGCGGGCGGATCGTGAAGGCCGACGTCGAGGCCGCCGCCGACGGCGGCGGCACCGCGACGGCCGAGGAGGAGGCGCCGGCGCCGCAGGAGGAGCCCGTCGCGGAGCAGCCGCCCGAGGAGAAGAAGAAGGACGTCCCGCCCCCGGTCGCCGCGCCCGAGCGCGACGGCAAGAGCGGCCGCGGCGACGTCGACCACCAGGACCTCACGCGCCTGCAGCAGACGGTCGCGCGGCGGATGGCGGAGTCGAAGGCCACCGCGCCCGACTTCGTCATCGCCGTCGAGGTCGACATGGAGGAGGCCGTCGAGCTCCGCAAGCAGCTCAAGGTCGCCGCCGGCGACGACCCCGCCCCCTCGTTCAACGACTTCGTGATCAAGGCCAGCGCGCTCGCGCTGCGCGACTTCCCGCGCGCCAACGGCGCCTACCGCGACGGCAAGTTCGAGCTCTACTCGCGCGTCAACGTCGGCGTGGCGGTCGCGGGCCAGGACGCGCTCGTGGTGCCGACCGTGTTCGACGCCGACGCCAAGTCGCTCGGCCAGATCGCGCGCGAGTCGCGCACGGTCGCCGAGCGCGTCCGCGCCGGCGCGATCACCCCGCCGGAGCTCTCGAGCGGCACGTTCACCGTCTCCAACCTCGGCATGTTCGGCATCAAGCGCTTCGTCGCGGTCATCAACCCGCCGCAGGCCGCGATCCTCGCGGTCGGCGCGCTCGAGCCGCGGCCGGTCGTGCGCGACGGCGAGGTCGTGGTGCGCTCGATCATGGAGCTCACGCTCTCCTGCGACCACCGCATCCTCTACGGCGCCGACGCCGCGGAGTTCCTCGCGAAGATCCGCGAGTACCTCGAGCAGCCGCTCCGGCTCGCGCTCTAGTCAGCCCAGGAACGGCAGGATCATCGCGCGCAGCCACTCCGCGCGGTCGAGGACGCCGGAGCCGGGCGGCAGCAGTGGCTCGTGCCGGGCAGCACCGCGAGCTGCGACTCGTTGCGGAGCCGGAACAGCTCCACCGCGTGCTCGAGGCAGACGTCGGAGTCCCCGAGCACGATCAGCGTCGGCGCGGCGATCCCCCGGATGTCCTCCTCGGGCCAGGCGAAGTCGGTCGTGTGGAGCGTCTTGAGCTTCTCGACCAGCGCCGGGAAGCCGCCCGGATCCGGTGCCAGGCGCCGGTACTCCTCCTCCCTCGGGCCGCCGGCGAACATCTCGGGCGTGATCGACGGAAACAGCGCGCGCGCCTCGGGCAGCATGGCGTCGGAGCGGAAGCCCGCGGAGATGACCACGAGCCGCCGCACCAGCGCCGGATGGCGGATCGCCAGCTGCAGCGCGGCCCCGCCGCCCATGCTGAAGCCGACGACGTCGGCCTGCTCGACATCGAGATCGCGCGCCAGCGCCGCGGTGTCGTCCGCCATCTGCTCGTAGCGGAGGGGGCGGTCGACGTCGGCGGTGCGGCCGTGCCCCTGGAGCTCGGGCACGATCACCCGACGGGTCGCCACCAGCACGTGCGTGAGCGGGGCCATCGTCTCGGCCGTCATGTACGCGCCGTGCAGCAGGATCAGCGGCCGGCCCTCCCCGTGGACCTCGTAGTACGTGCGCAGGTCGCCCGCGGACGCGTACGGCATCTAGCCGACGCGCTCGTTCGGCGCGCGGTCGTCGTCGACGGTGACGCCGGCCGGGCGCTGGTCGGTGCTCACGAACAGGCACAGCCAGCGCTTCGGATCGGGCCCCGGGACGCAGGCGCGATAGAAGTCCTCCTCCAGCCGCACCGCCTCGGCGGCGCCGATGCCGGCGCGGTACGCGGGCGCCTGGGCGACGACGTAGTCGTGCACCGCGCCGATCATCGCGCCGCGGTCGGCCTGGTGGTCGAGCACCTGCGGGCGGTGGACGAGCCCGAGGCCGATGATCAGCGCCGCGATCGCGCACAGCAGCGCGGTGCCGGCGTAGTTGTCGGCGACCGGCCGGGGGAGGTCGGGGCGGCGGCGGCGCAGCCGGGCGCCCGCGAGCGGCGCGAGCGTCGCGACGGCGATCAGGTTCGCGAAGCCCGCCAGCAGCACGCCCGGGACGATGCCGCCGGGCCCGTCGCCCGAGACCGGCAGCTGCTCGAGCGCGACCCCCTCGGCGAGCGTCAGCGCGACGAACGTCGGCCACAGCCACGCCCCTCGCATCCGCCAGCGCATGCGGGTGACCCAGACGGAGTCGTCCTGCCGCTCCACCGTTTCAAGATACCCTTGCTCGGCCCGGCGGAGATCCCGTCCGGGCGCCAAGAACCGAGGGAGAGCGCGGCCGGAGGATCCCGGAGGCGCAGAATCGAAAGGGAACACGCCACATGGCGACCGAAGCTGCTCAGTCCGGGACTTCGCAGGAAGTCCCGCCGGACGTATCGGAGCACCTGACCACGGAAGACCGGGTCGGATTGCTGCGCGCGATGCTGATGATGCGCGGCATCGAGGAGCGCGCGATGACGCTCTATCGCCAGGGCAAGGTCCCCGGCTCGTTCTACGACGGCTTCGGCCAGGAGGCCGTCTCGGCCGGCCCCGCGTGGGCGATGGCCGCCGCCGACCGCCTCTGCATCCTCCACCGCGACCTCGCCGCCCACGTCATCCGCGGCGTCGAGACCGAGCGGATCTTCGCCCAGTACATGGGCCGCGAGGACGGGATCACGGGCGGGCGCGACGGCAACGTGCACTTCGGCGACCGCACCAAGGGCTGCGTCGGGATGGTCTCGATGCTCCCCGACATGATGCTGGTCGCGACCGGGCTCGCGATGGCGTTCAAGATGCGCGGCGAGCAGCGGGTCGCGATGACGTGGTTCGGCGACGGCTCGACCTCGCGCGGCGACTTCCACGAGGCCATGAACTGGGCCGGCGTCCAGCGCCTCCCGGTCATCTTCATCCTCGAGAACAACCAGTACGCGTACTCGACACCGGTCGACCAGCAGTTCGCGGTCAACCCGGTCGAGCGCGCGGCCGCCTACGGCTTCCCGGGCGTCAAGGTCGACGGCAACGACGTCGAGGCGACGTTCGAGGTCACCCGCCAGGCGCGCGAGCGCGCGCTGGCCGGCGAGGGCCCGACGCTGATCGAGGCCGTCACGATGCGCATGCACGGCCACGCCGCGCACGACGACATGAAGTACGTGCCGAAGGAGCAGGTCGAGGAGTGGCAGGCGAAGGACCCGATCGACCGCCAGGTGCGGCGGGTCGAGGCGCTGGGGATCGACGTCGAGGCGCTGCGCGAGGACGTCAAGGCCGAGATCCAGGCCGCCGTCGACGTGGCGCTCGAGAGCCCGATGCCCGAGGGCGAGACCGCCACCGAGCGCGTGTTCGCCGACGCGCCCGCGCTGCTCGAGGACGGCAACGCGCCGTGGAGCGGGTTCAAGACGGTGGCCGCCTGATGCCCACGATGACCTACCTCCAGGCGATCTCCGACGCCATGCGCGAGGAGATGCGCTCCGACGAGCGCGTCTTCGTGATGGGCGAGGACATCGGCACCTTCGGCGGCGCCTTCAAGGTGACCGACGGCTTCATCGACGAGTTCGGCGGGCAGCGCGTGATGGACACGCCGCTGGCGGAGTCGGCGATCATCGGCTGCGCGATCGGCGCGGCCTGCGAGGGCCTGCGGCCGATCGCCGAGATGCAGTTCTCCGACTTCATCTCCTGCGGCTTCGACCAGCTCGTCAACGTCGCCGGCAAGATGTTCTACCGCCAGGGCCTGTCGGTGAACATCACCGTCCGCCTGCCCTCCGGCGGCGGCTTCTCCGGCGGCCCGTACCACTCCCAGAACCCCGAGGGCTGGTTCATGCACTCGCCGGGGCTCAAGGTGGTCGCGCCCTCGACCCCCGCCGACGCCAAGGGCCTGCTGATCGCCGCCGTGCGCGACCCCAACCCGGTCGTGTTCATGGAGCACAAGCACCTCTACCGCCGCGTCAAGGGCGAGGTCGCCGAGGGCACCTACGAGACGCCGTTCACCGCGCGGATCGCGCGCGAGGGCACCGATCTCACCGTGATCGCCTACGGCGCGATGGTGCACACGGCGCTCGAGGCGACCGAGAACCTCGACGGCGCCTCGATCGAGGTGCTCGACCTGCGCTCGCTCGTGCCGCTCGACGAGGAGGCGATCCTCGCGTCGGTGCGCAAGACCTCCAAGGTCGTGATCATCGACGAGGCCAACGCGACCTGCGCGGCCGGCGCCCAGGTCTCCGCGCTGATCGCCGAGCGCGCGTGGGAGGACCTCGACGGGCCGGTCGTCCGCGTCGCCACGCCGGACGTCCCGATCCCGTTCTCGCCCACGCTCGAGCAGGCGATCCTGCCGCAGGTCGACGACGTGAAGGAGGCGTGCCGTGAGCTCATCGCCTACTGAGAACGCTGATCGGATGTGACGATGCCGCAGATGGGCGTCTCGGTCGCCGAGGGCACGGTCGTGGAGTGGAAGAAGCAGCCCGGCGACTGGGTCGAGCGCGACGAGATCATCGCCTCGATCTCGACCGACAAGATCGACACCGACGTCGAGGCGCCCGCGAGCGGGCGCGTGCAGGAGGTGCTGGTCGAGGTCGGCTCGACGGTCGACGTCGGCGTCGTGCTCGCGCGCATCGCGACCGACGCCAAGCCCGGCGAGGCGCACGCGTCCGAGAGCGCCTCGGAGGGCACGTCGGAGGCCGAGGTCGCGCTGGAGGCCCCCGGCGACGCCGGCGAGCTGCAGGGCGACACGACCGAGGAGCACGCCGGCACCGCCCAGCGCGGATCGCCCGCCGCGCGCCGCTCCGGCCCGCGCCGCTACTCGCCCGTGGTGATGCGGATCGCCGCCGAGCACGGCATCGACCTCGAGCAGGTCGAGGGCACCGGCCGCGGCGGCCGGGTGCGCAAGCCCGACGTCCTGGCCTTCCTCGAGAACGGCGCGGCCGAAGAGGCCCCGATGCACATCGAGAGCCCCTACAAGCCCGATCCCGGGCCGCCCCGCAAGCCGAAGGCCCAGCCGGCCACCGGCGAGGGCCAGCCGCTCTCGCGCATGCGCCAGTCGATCGGCCGCGCGATGGTCGACTCGCTCCAGACGGCGGCGACGTGCACCACGATCATCGAGGCCGACCTGACCGGGATCGCGGGCGACCGCGAGAAGACCGGCCTGACCTGGCTGCCCTACGTGGCGCGGGCGACGATCGAGGCGCTGGGCGACTTCCCCTCGCTCAACGCCACGCTCGAAGGCGAGACGTTCACCGAGCACAAGGCGGTCAACCTCGGGATCGCGGTCTCGCTGGGCACGGGCGGCCTGATCGTGCCCGGTCATCCACGACGCCCAGGACCTCAGCATCGAGGGGCTCGGGAAGGCGATCAAGGGCGTCGCCCGCAAGGCGCGCGACAACCAGCTCACGCCCGACGACGTCCGCGGCGGCACGTTCACGATCACGAACCCCGGCGGCTACGGCTCGATCATGGCCACGCCGGTGATCAACCTGCCGCAGGTGGCGATCCTCGACACCGAGGCCGTGGTCAAGCGGCCGGTGGTGATGACCGACGAGAAGGGCAACGACTCGATCGCGATCCGCCACATGACGTACCTCTGCATGTCGTGGGACCACCGCGCGCTCGACGGCGCGCTGGCGGCGCAGTTCCTCGCGGCGCTGCGGACGCGGCTCGAGTGGTGGAATTGAGCGAGCTCTGGGTCTGCCACCTCGGGCAGGTCGACTACGCCGAGGGCGTGGCGCTGCAGGAGCGCGTCCGCGAACGGGTCCAGGACGGCGACCTGCCCGACGTGATGCTGCTGCTCGAGCACCCGCCGGTCTACACGCGCGGCCGCCGCTCGGACGAGGGTGAGATCCCGATGGGCGAGGACTGGTACCGCGCCCAGGGCATCGACGTGGTCAAGACCGACCGCGGCGGCAAGCTGACCTACCACGGCCCCGGCCAGCTCGTCGGCTACCCGATCATGCGCATCCACGACGTCGTCGCCTACCTGCGCACGATGGAGGAGGCGATCGTCGCCGCGCTGGCCGAGGAGGGCATCACGGCCGGCCCGCGCGAGGGCCTCACGGGCGTCTGGGTCGAGGACCGCAAGATCGGCTCGATCGGCGTCCACGTCTCGCGCGGCGTGACGACCCACGGCTTCGCCATCAACGTCGACAACGACCTCCAGCCCTTCGAATGGGTGGTGCCGTGCGGCCTCGAGGGGGTACGCATGACCTCGGTGACCAAGGAGACCGGCAAGGGCGACCACCTCGACTGCTTCCGCCGCCGCATGGCGCTCGCGTTCTGCACGGCCTTCGAGCGGCGCCAGCGGCTGGTGACCCCGGAGCGCCTCGAGGCCGTGCCGGTACTCTCAAGAGGGTGAGCGAGGCCACCGAGCGCATCCACGTCACCCGCTCCCGGGCGAACCCCGGTGGGATGGACGTGCGCAAGGTCCTGGGCGACGAGGTCGAGCCCTTCCGCGGCCGCAAGCCGCCGTGGTTCAAGGTGCCGCCGCCCGGCGGGCCGAAGTACCGCGAGCTGACCGAGATGATCAAGTCGGAGGGGCTGCACACGGTCTGCCAGGAGGCGGCCTGCCCCAACGTCGGCGAGTGCTGGGAGCGCGGCACCGCGACCTTCATGATCCTCGGCGACACCTGCACCCGGCGCTGCGGCTTCTGCAACGTCAAGACCGGCAAGCCGACCTGGAACGACCCGCTGGAGCCCGCCCGCGTGGCCCGCTCGGTGGCGAAGATGGGCCTGCGGCACGCGGTCATCACCAGCGTCGACCGCGACGACCTGCCCGACCTGGGCGCGTCGGCCTTCGTCGGCGTCATCCGCCAGATCCGCAGGCAGGCGCCCGACTGCAAGGTCGAGGTCCTCACCCCCGACTTCCGCGGCGAGGAGATGCCGCTGGCCAAGGTCATCGCCGAGCGCCCCGACGTCTTCAACCACAACGTCGAGGTCGTCCCGCGGCTGTACCCCGTCGCCCGGCGCGGGTCGCGCTGGGAGCGCTCGCTGCGCGTCCTCTCCAACGCCAAGGAGATGGGCGGCGCCGAGGTCACCACGAAGTCGGGCCTGATGGTGGGCCTCGGCGAGACGCACGACGAGATGGTCGAGGCGTTCGGCGCCCTGCGCGAGCACGGCGTCCAGGTCCTCACCGTCGGCCAGTACCTGCGCCCCACCGAGCGCCACCTCCCGGTCGTGCGCTTCTGGCATCCCGACGAGTTCAAGGCGCTGGAGGACGCGGCCTACGCGCTGGGCTTCGACCACATCGCCGCAGGACCGCTCGTGCGGTCGAGCTATCACGCCGACCAGCACGTTCCGCAGTCCCAGCCGGGCAGCGGCCCGCTCGCCGCCGCCACCGGCTAGCACCGCCTCTTGTTCCCCGTCAAGGACAACATCCCGACGGATCGCTTCCCCGTCGTGACGGTGACGTTGATCGTGCTCAACGTGCTCGCGTACTTCCTCTGGCAGAAGGGCGGGCTGTCGTTCGGGGACCCCAGCAACCCGGCCTACTTCGACAACCTGGTCCGCTACGCGACGATCCCCTACGAGATCACGCACCCCGGCGAGCAGTGCATCCCGGCGACGAGCGACACGTACAACTGCTCGACGGCGTTCGGCGCGCAGTACGACCTGCCCTCGACCTACGTGACGGTCTTCACCGCCATGTTCATGCACGGCGGCCTGCTGCACCTCGGGGGCAACATGCTCTTCCTGTGGATCTTCGGCAACAACGTCGAGGACTCGATGGGCCCGGTCAAGTTCGTGATCTTCTACCTCCTCGGCGGGCTCGCGGCGACCGGCGGCCAGCTGCTCGTCGGCCCGGACTCGACGGTGCCCAACATCGGGGCGTCGGGGGCGGTCGCGGCGGTGCTCGGCGGCTACATCCTCCTGTTCCCGAAGGCGCGCGTCGTGACGATCATCTTCATCGTGTTCTTCTTCACGATCCTCGAGCTGCCGGCGCTGGTCATCCTCGGGTTCTGGTTCATCCAGCAGGCGCTGTTCGGCTACTTCGACCTCGCGAGCGGGGCCGCGCGGGGCGGCGGCGTCGCGTACTTCGCGCACATCGGCGGGTTCGTGTTCGGGATGCTCGCGATCAAGCTGTTCGCGGACGAGCGCAAGCGGCGGCGGCAGGAGGAGGCGGCCCTGGTGGGCCGCTAGCGATGCGCACCCTCGTCGTGGGCGCCGCGCTGGCGTTCACCGCCCTGCTCGCCTTCCTCACGCTGTACGTGATCTTCAACACCGGTCCCGACGTGCTGAGCGTCCTCTCGCTGCTCGTGCTGGCGCTGTTCTTCTTCGGCATCTTCGGGGCGCTCGGGAGCGGGCCCCGGGACCGCTGAGATGCCCTACCGCGTGCACCAGGGAGGGCGGAGACGCAGACGGCGGCGCTGGCCGCGCCGGCTCGCGCTGCTCCTCGTGCTCGCCTGCGCCGCCGGCGCGGCGTTCCTCCTGACGTCACGGGACGAGCCGAGCGCGCCGCAGCGGGCCACCGCTCCGCCGGACGACCTCGCTCGTCGACGGCGCCCCCGAGCCGCTGGCGGGCGGCGGCACGGCGCCCTCGACGCTGGCGGTCCGGCTCGACGGCGCGAGCGATCCGGTGAGCCTGCGCTTCAAGAAGCCGCCCCGCTCCGGGCTGCTGTTCGACCTCGACACCGGGCGCGTGCTGTGGCGACACGACCCGACGCGGGTGCTGCCGATCGCGTCGCTGACGAAGATGATGACCGCGCTGCTCGTCGTCGAGCGGGTGCCGGCGGGCAAGCGGGTGCGGATCACGAAGGAGGCGCTCTCCTACCAGGGGTCGGGCGTCGGGATGTTCAAGCGCGGCCGCCGCATCGGGGTCGAGACGATGCTCAACGGCCTGCTGCTGCCGTCCGGCAACGACGCGGCGATCGCGCTGGCGCAGAAGGTGAGCGGGAAGGTCCCGCGCTTCGTGGCGCTGATGAACCGCCGCGCGCGGGCGATGGGCCTCACCTGCACCCACTTCTCCGCCCCGGACGGGTTCACCGACCGCGCCAACCACTCGTGCAGCGCCGACCTCGCGGCGCTGGCGCGCGCCGTGCTGCGGGAGCCGCGGCTCGCCCGCATCGTCCGCCGCCGCCAGGCGGTGCTGCCGTTCCCGGTCAAGGGCGGGAAGATCTACCTCTACAACCACAACCCGCTGCTGCGCCAGGGCTACCGCGGCGTGACCGGGATCAAGACCGGCTACACCGCCAAGGCCGGGCGCTGCCTGGTGGCCACCGTGCGCCGCGGGCAGGTGCGCCTGGGCGTCGTGCTGCTGCATTCGCCCGACCCCGGGACCCAGGCGCGCAAGCTGCTGGACCGCGGTTTCCGTCTCGCGCGTTAGTCGGCGGGTATCCACTACGGGTGGCGCATCCACCGCTCAGCCCCTCCGTCTACCGGCGGCGGCGCTTCGTCGCCGTGCTGATCGGCGTCGCCGTGCTCGCCGTCGCGGCGCTGCTGCTGCGCGGCGGCGGCAGCGAGGAGCGGCCGGCCGGCGGTCGCGAGAAGGCCGCGGCGACCCCCGAGCCGCCCCAGCTCCCGGGCGGCGGGCGGCGCCTGCTCCCCGACCGCCGGATCGTCGCGTTCTACGGCGCCCCGCAGGCGGCGGAGCTCGGCCAGCTCGGGATCGGCACGCCGGCGAGCGCCGCGCGCAAGCTGGCGAAGCAGGCGCGCGGCTACCGGCAGCCGAACCGCCCGGTGCTGCCGGCGATGGAGCTGATCGCGGTGGTGGCGGCCGCGCACCCGGGCGAGGGCGGGCGCTACAACACGCGCGCCGACCCCAAGGTCATCGACCGCTACCTGAAGGCCGCGCGCAGGGCCAAGGCGCTGCTGATCCTCGACATCCAGCCGGGGCGCTCGGACTTCTTCACGGAGGCGCAGCGGCTGCGCAAGTGGCTCAAGGAGCCCGACGTCGGCCTCGCGCTCGACCCGGAGTGGCGGATGGGGCCCGGCGAGGTCCCCGGCAACGTGATCGGCTCGGTCGAGGCGCGCGAGGTCAACGCGACGTCGGCGTGGCTCGCGCAGATCGTCAAGGAGGGCGACCTGCCCGAGAAGCTCTTCCTCATCCACCAGTTCACCGACGACATGGTCGATGACAGCCAGTTGCAGGAGCGGCCCGGCCTCTCGATGGTGCTCAACGCCGACGGCTTCGGCGGCCCGTCGATCAAGAAGGCCAAGTACCGCGCCTTCACGCGCTCTCCCCGGGATTTCTTCCACACGGGCTTCAAGCTCTTCTACCGCGAGGACACGAACCTCATGACCCCGCGCCAGGTGCTCCGGCTCAAGCCGCCGCCCGACGTCGTGATCTACGAGTGACGCTGCGCCTTCCCGATCCCTGCCTCGTGGTCATGGTCGGGGCGACCGGGGCGGGCAAGTCGGCGTGGGCGGGGGCGTGGTTCCACGCCGACCAGATCGTGTCCTCGGATCGCCTGCGGGCGGTCGTCGGGGCGGGCGAGCGCGACCAGCGCGCGAGCCGCGACGCGTTCGAGCTGCTCGACCTGATCGTCGCGAAGCGGCTGCGGCGCGGCCTGACGACGGTGGTGGACACGACCGGGCTCGAGCCGAAGCGACGCGCCGCCTGGCGGGCGCTGGCCGAGCGCGAGGGCGTGCCGGCCTATGCCGTGGTGGTGGAGACGCCGGAGAAGACCGTGCGCGAGCGCAACCGGGCGCGCGGGGCGCCGGTGCCCGCCAAGGTCGTCGCGGCGCAGCTGCGCGAGGCCGCCGGGGCGCGCGAGGCGCTCGCGGGCGAGGGGTTCGCGGGCGTGCTCGACGCGGGCCCGGTCGAGCTCGTGCCGCCCGCGTTCCTGGCCGCCCCGGAGGCGGCGGCCCGCCAGGGCGCGGCGCCGCTGCCGCTCGAGTTCGGCCTCCAGCTCTCGCGCTTCGGCTGGGAGGGCGCCACCGCGCACGCGCTGGCCGAGGTCGCGCGCGCGGCCGAGGAGGCGGGCTTCACGAGCCTGTGGGTGATGGACCACTTCCTCCAGATCCCGCAGGTGGGGCGCGAGTGGGAGGACATGCTCGAGAGCTACACGACGCTCGGCTACCTCGCGGGCGTGACCGAGCGGATCCGGCTCGGCACGCTCGTCACCGGCGTCACCTACCGCAACCTCGGCCACCTCGCCAAGCTCGTCGCGACGCTCGACGTGCTCTCCGGCGGCCGCGCGCTGTGCGGGCTCGGGACCGGGTGGTTCGAGCGCGAGCACAAGCTCTACGGCTGGGACTTCCCGCCGCCGGCCGAGCGCTACGCGCTGCTCGAGGACGCGCTCGAGCTGCTGCCGCTGATGTGGGGCCCGGGCGCGCCGCGCTTCGAGGGCCGCACGACCGTGGTGGCCGAGGCGACGTGTTACCCGCGGCCGCTGCAGGAGCGGATCCCGATCCTCGTCGGCGGCTCGGGGGAGCGCAGGACGCTGCGGCTGGTGGCGCGCCACGCCGACGCCTGCAACCTGTTCGGCGACGCGGCGACGGTGCGCCACAAGCTCGCGGTGCTGCGCGCGCACTGCGAGGCCGAGGGGCGCGACCCGGCCGAGATCGCGGTCACGCACCTCGCGCCGGCGCGCGTGGTCGCGGCGGGCGAGCCGCGCGAGGGGCAGGGCGCGGCGTCGGTCGAGGAGCACGTCGGGCGCTATCGCGAGCTGGCCGAGGCCGGGGTGCAGACGGCGATCGTGGGGCTGTCGGACGCGCTCGGGCCGCGGTCCGTGACGCGGTTCGCGGACGTGATCGCGGCGTTCCGCGCGTGAAGCGGCTTGCGGCGGCGCTCGTCGTCGCGGTCCTCTTCGCCGCGGGCTGCGGCGGCAGTGAGGCGAAGCCGAAGCTCTTGACCGAGACCGTCGGGAGCGGGCCGCAGACGACGACGATCATCCGGCCCGACGTCGACCGGAAGCTGCCCGTGGTGCTGTTCCTCCACGGCTGGGGCGGCAACCGGCCGCGCTACTACCGGCCGTGGCTCGAGCACCTCGCCCGCGAGGGCAACGCCGTCATCTACCCGCGCTACCAGGACTCGGTCGTCGAGCCGCCGCCGCAGGTGCTCGGCAACGTGCTCGCCGGCACGGGCCTGGCGCTCGCGCGCGTGAACGAGGACCCGCGCTCGCTCGTGGTCGCGGGCCATTCCGCGGGCGGGGCGCTGGCCGCCGACTACGCCGGGATCGCCCGCAGCGTCGGGCTCCCCGTGCCGGTCGCGGTGTTCAGCGCCTACCCGGGCCGCAGGCTGCCGCGGCTGCCGTTCGGGATCCCGGAGGTCGACCCGGCGCGGATCCCGGCGGCCACGCGGCTGATCGCGCTCGCCGGCACGAACGACCGGGTGGTCGGCATGCGGCCGGCGCGGCGGCTCGCCCGCCTGGCGGGAGCGCGCAGGCGTCAGCTGGTCGTGATCCGCGACCCGGCCGTCTCGGACCACCTCGGCCCGCAGCGGGCGGACGCGCCGTCACGGCGCGCGTTCTGGGCGCGGCTGGACCGGCTCATTCGAGCGGCTCGTGGCTGAGCCGCTCCCCCACGTACAGGAACCCGGTGGCGCGGATCTCGCCGGCGTCGATCGCCGCGCGCTCCACGCCGGGCTCGAGGCCGAGCTCGTCGCCGAGGTACGCCGTCCGCTCCAGCGACCGCTCCCCGAACCACGGCTCCAGCGCCGAGAGCATCGCCTCGGATGAGTGCAGGCCGGCGTGGTCCGCGCGCCAGTCCCCCTGGCCGCCGTGCTCGTGGTACCAGCGCAGGGTCGGCTCGTCGACGACGTCCCAGGCGTGCTCGTGGAGCAGGAACCGCCCGCCCGTGAGGAGCAGGGCCGCGATCTTCTCCATCGCGGCGTGGAGGTCGTGGATGTGGTGCAGCGAGCGGTTCGCGACGATCGCCGCGAACGGGCCCGGGTCGGCGAGGTCCTCGAGCGACACGCGCTCGAACAGCTCGCCCTCCGGCGCGCGCGGGTCGATCGCGAGCACGTCGTAGCCGAGCCCGGCCATCGCGAACGCGAGCGCGCCATGACCGCAGCCGACCTCGAGCACCCGTGCGGGCGGCGTGGGCAGGTGGGTGGCGACGAACGGTTCGAGGTTCATGGGAGACGTTGTACCGTCCTTTGTCTGAACACTCGCGTTCGCACAACCGGAGGCAGACCCCTTGGACCTGAATGACACGCCCGAACTGGCCGAGTACCGCACGAAGGTGCGCGCCTGGCTCGACGAGCACAAGGCGGAGGCGCCGACGATGCGCGCGGAGGACTCCGGCCTCGACGAGCACGCGCACGTCGCGGCCCGCCGCGAGTGGCAGCGCAAGCTGGCCGAGGGCGGCCTCGCGGCCGTCGTGTGGCCCGCCGACTACGGCGGGCAGGGCCTCGGCCCGCTCCACCAGGTCGTCGTCAACCAGGAGATCGGCCGCGCGGGCGTGCCCGGCATCTTCGACGTCATCGGCGTCGGCATGCTCGGCCCGACGCTGATCGCCCACGGCAACGAGGAGCAGAAGCAGCGCCACCTCGGCGCCGATGCTCAACGCCGACGAGGTCTGGTGCCAGCTCTTCTCCGAGCCCGCCGCGGGCTCCGACCTCGCCGCCATCCAGACGCGCGCCAAGCAGGCCGACGACGGCACCTGGCGGCTCACCGGCCAGAAGGTGTGGACCACGAACGCCCAGCACGCCGCCTACGGGCTGCTGCTGGCGCGCACCGACGCCGACGTGCCCAAGCACAAGGGCCTGACCATGTTCATCGTCCCGATGGACGCGCCGGGCGTGACGATCCGCCCGCTGCGCCAGATCTCGGGCGAGGCGCACTTCAACGAGGTCTTCTTCGACGACGTCGCGCTCGACGCCGGCTCCGAGGTCGGCCCGGTCAACGGCGGCTGGGGCGTCGGCATGACCACGCTGATGTTCGAGCGCGTCGCGATCGGCCTCGGCGGCGAGGGCTTCGGCTGGCGCGCGGACCGCTTCGCGGAGGCGCTGCTGGCCGACGAGGCCGCCACGCGCGACCGCGAGGTACGCCACCGCTACGGCGAGATCGCCGCCGACTTCCTCGCCCTGCGCTTCACCGGCTACCGGATGCTGACGACGCTGCAGCGCGGCGGCATCCCCGGCCCGGAGGGCGCGCTCGCGAAGGTCACCACGATCAAGGCCGCGATCGCCGCGGGCGAGCTGCTGGTCGACGTGCTCGGGCCCGAGGGCCTCAGCGACGCCAACTGGGGCGAGCTCGTCTCCGACCTCCCGGGCCTCAAGTCCGCGGGCGGGACGGAGGAGATCCTGCGCAACATGGTCGGCGAGCGCGTGCTCGGCCTGCCACCGGAACCACGGCTGGACAAGGGCGTCCCGTTCTCCGAGCTGCGCGCCAAGGAGCGCGAGGCAGCGGGGACGGCGTCATGAACTTCGCGCTGACCGACGAGCAGGAGTTCCTCAAGGAGGCCGCGCGCGGCGCGCTCTCGCGCTTCAAGACCGTCGAGGCGGCCCGCGAGGCGCTCGACGGCGGGGAGCTGCCCGACCTCTGGCCGACGGCGCAGGAGGCCGGCTGGGCCGGTCTGCTGATCTCGGAGGAGCACGGCGGCGCCGGGCTGTTCGTGATGGAGGGGATGCTGGTGTTCGCCGAGCTGGGGCGCGTGCTGGCGGGCGTCGGCCTGCTCGGCCACCTGCCCGCCACGTTCCTGCTCGAGCGCGGCGGTGCCACCGACGTGCTGGAGGGGCTCGCGAGCGGCGAGCAGCGGGCCGCCTATCTGCCGGCGCGGCCGCCGAGCGACATCGAGGATGAGTGGACCGTCGACCCGCGGCTGGGCTCGCAGCGCGCCGCCGCGCCGACGGTCGGCGAGGACGGCTCGGTGACGGGCGAGGTCGCCTGGGTGCCGGACGCGCCCGGGGCCGACCTCTTCGTGGTCGTCGGCGCGGGCGGCCGCGCGGCGCTCGTGCGAGGCCGCCGACGCCACCGTCGAGGCGGCCGAGAGCTACGACCCGACCCGCTCGGTCGGCCACGTCAGCTTCGACGCCGCGGCCGGCACGCCGCTCGACCTCGGCGACGGGGACGCGGCGGCGGCCTGGTACGTCGCCCAGGCGTTCCTGGCGGCGGAGTCGCTCGGCGCGGTCGAGGTCGCGCTCGAGGTCTCGGTCCAGTACGCCAAGGAGCGCTTCACCTTCGGGCGCGCGATCGGCTCCTACCAGGCGGTCAAGCACGACCTCGTGGAGATCCTGCGGCGCAGCGAGAACTCGCGCTCGCTCATGTACTACACGGGCTGGGCGGGCCAGGACGCGCCGGAGGAGTTCCCGATCGCCGCGTCGGCGTTCCGGCTCGCCGCGGGCCACGCCCTTGACCACGCGGCGCGGGCCCAGATCTCCGTCCACGGCGGCATCGGGGCGACGTGGGAGCACGACGCGCCGCTGTACTTCCGCCGCGCGCAGCTGTCGCGGCGGCTGCTGGGCGGGGTGGCGGACGCCGCCGACCGCGTGGCCGGCGAGCTGCTCTCCGCCGCGCGCGAGAAGCAGCCGGCCTAGCCTAGGACCTCGAGACGCGTCCGATCAGCGGCAGCAGCACCGTGCGCGGTGTGTAGCGGCCGCTGGTCGAGACGACCTTGTTGATGACGCCCGGCACGACGGTGCGCTTGCCGGCCAGCATGCCCTCGATCGCCTGGCGCGCGACATCCTCGGACTCCATCCAGGTGAAGCCGGGGAGCTTCGAGGCCGCGTCCTCGGCGCCCGCGGCCTCCTCGAACTCCGTCTTGGTGAAGCCGGGACAGAGCGAGGTGACCGACACGCCGCTGCCCGAGACCTCGGAGTGGATCGCCTCCGAGAAGGAGTGGACAAAGGCCTTGCTGGCCGCGTAGGTGGCGAAGCCGGGCAGCGGCTGGAACGCCGCCGTGGAGGCGACGTTGAGGATCGCGCCGGAGCCCTGCTCGACCATCCGCGGGAGGAACGCGCCGGTCAGCTCGACCACGGCCTCGACGTTGACGCGCACGACGCCGACCTCCTGCTCGAGGTCGAGGTCGAGGAAGTGGCCGAGGTTGCCGAAGCCCGCGTTGTTGCAGACGCCGACGACCTCGCGCTCGCCCCCGAGCAGCTTGGCGGAGAGCTTCTGGCGCGCGGCGTGGTCGCCGAGGTCGCAGGTCTGGACGTCGACATGGACGTCGTGGGCCTCGCGCAGCTCGTCCGCCAGCTCCTCGAGCCGCTCGCGCCGGCGCGCGACGAGCGTGGCGTTGTAGCCGCGCTCTGCGAGCTGCCGCGCGAGGTCCGCGCCGATCCCGGACGACGCGCCGGTGATCAGGATGGTCGAGCCGTAGGAGGGGGAGGGAGGGCCATGCCAGCATTCCTACCCCAAGTGGAGCTCTGGACTCACGACCGCGCGCGCTTCCCGCTGCCCCCGCGCCACCGCTTCCCGCTCGCCAAGTACACGCTGCTGCGCCGGCGGGTCGTCGAGCTGGGCCTCGCGACGCCGGAGGAGATCCACGAGACCGAGCCGGTCGAGTGGGCGCTGCTCGAGCGCGTCCATGACGGCGACCTGCTGCGGCGCATCCGCGACGGCGATCTGAGCCTGCGCGAGCAGCGCGGCCTCGGGCTGCCGTGGTCGCCGGAGCTGGTCGAGCGCGGCCGCCGCTCGGTGGCGGGCACGCTGGCGGCGGCGCGCCATGCGCTGGAGCGCGGCGTCGCGATGAACCTCGGCGGCGGCACGCACCACGCCGGCCGCGCGTTCGCCCGCGGCTACTGCCTCTTCAACGACGTCGTGGTCACGCTCGCCCAGCTGCGCTTCGAGGGCCTCGTGGAGCACGCGCTGGTGGTCGACTGCGACGTCCACCAGGGCGACGGCACCGCCGACCTGCTGCGCGCCGACCCGCACGCGTACACGCTCTCGCTCCACGGCGCGCGCAACTACCCGTTCCAGCGCATCCCCTCCGACCTCGACGTCGACCTGCCCACCGGCACCGGCGACGCCGACTACCTCGAGGCGCTCGACCACGCGCTCGACGAGGCGCTGTACCGCCGCCCGCCCGAGATCGCGTTCTACCTCGCGGGCGCCGACCCGTGGGAGGGCGACCGCCTCGGCCGCCTCTCGCTCACCAAGGCCGGCCTGCGCGCTCGCGACGCGCTCGTGCTCGACCGCCTGCGCGCGACCGGCGCGGGCGTCTGCGTCGTGCTGGCGGGCGGCTATGCGGAGGACGTGCGCGACACCGTCGAGATCAACGCCGCCACCGCCGCGACCGTCGCGTCGCGACTCGAGACCTGACCTTTCGTCGAGGGCGGCCTGCACGCGCGGGCAGAGAATGACCCGATGAAGCGCGGGGTGACCACGCTGCTCGCAGTCCTCACCGCATTGATCGGCGCGGTCCCCGCCGAGGCGGCGCCGGAGGACAGCGGGCCAGTGGAGCGCGCCGCAGGCGTGGCCGCGGGTCGCCGTCCACACGAGCCTCCTCCCGACCGGCAAGGTGCTGTTCTGGGACGGCTTCGAGGCCGGGCCGAACTCGCAGTACCTGTTCGATCCCCTCACGGGCTCAGATCACGGCCAAGCCCTACTCGCGCAACCTCTTCTGCTCCGGCTTCTCGCAGCTCGCGGACGGCCGGCTGTTCATCGCCGGCGGCCACGTGTCCGTCAACAACGGGCTCAAGGACAGCACGCTCTGGGATCCGAACACGAGCACCGCGACCCGCGTCGCGGACCTGCAGAACTCGCGTTGGTACCCCACGGTCACCACGCTGCCCGACGGCCGTGCCCTGGTCTTCTCCGGCGACAACATCCAGCTCCGACGACTCGCCTCCGGGCAACCCGCTCAGCTTCCAGTCCGATTCGCTGCCCGAGATCTACAACCCGGCGACGAACAGCTACCAGCGGCTCACCGACGCGCGGCTCACCACGCCGCTGTACCCGTTCATGTTCGTCCTGCCGGACGGCCGCGTCTTCGACGCCGGCCCGGATCCCCAGACGCACCTGCTCGACGTGTCGGGCAACGGGACGATGTCGAACGGCCCGGTCAGCCCGTTCGACGGCTCGAGCGCGGTCATGTACGCCCCCGGCAAGGTGATGAAGTCGGGCACCTGGTCGGATCCGTCGTTCGCGGGCCGCACCGTCACCGGCCGCACCGCGGTGATCGACATGAACCAGCCCTCGCCGGTCTGGCGCGAGACCGCCCCGATGCACCACCCGCGCTCGTTCGAGACCATCACCTCGCTGCCCGACGGGACGAGCATCGTCACCGGCGGCACCTCGCGGTCCGACGGCGTGGACATGGCGACGGCGGTGCTGCCGGCCGAGATCTGGAACCCGGAGACGGAGACGTGGACGGAGATGGCCGCGCAGGTCAACGGCCGCGGCTACCACTCGACCGCGCTGCTGCTGCCGGACGGGCGCGTGCTCTCCGCCGGCGGCGGGCAGCTGCCCGGCTATCCGGTCGTCGACCAGCGCAACGCGGAGATCTTCTCGCCCCCGTACCTGTTCAAGGGCCCGCGCCCGACGGTCCTGTCGGCGCCCTCCACCGTCCAGCACGGCAGCAGCTTCAACGTCGGCGTCGCGGCCCCGGAGAGCATCGCCAAGGTGTCGATGGTGCGCCTCGGCTCCCAGACGCACACCTTCGACCAGAACCAGCGCTACATCCCGCTCAACTTCACCAACACCGGCGGGTCCCTCAACGTGCAGGCGCCGGCGAACTCGAGCATCGCGCCTCCCGGCTACTACATGCTGTTCGTCCTCAACGGCAACGGCGTGCCCTCGATGGCCGAGTTCGTGCGCATGCCGGCGCCCAACGAGGACGCGACCGCTCCGACCGCGCCGGCCAACCTCACCGCGACCGGCGGCCTCGGCAAGGTCGACCTGACCTGGTCGGCGTCCACCGACAACGGCTCGATCCGCCGCTACAACGTCCACCGCAGCACGACGCCCGGGTTCACGCCGACCGCCGCCAACCGCGTCGGCCAGCCGACCGGCACGAGCTTCACCGACAGCGGGCTCGCGGGCGGGACCTACCACTACATGGTCCAGGCCGAGGATCAGGCGGGCAACCTGAGCACGCCCTCGGCCGAGGCGAGCGCGACCGCGACCGGCGACTCCACGGCCCCGACCGTCTCGATCACGGCGCCGGCCGACGGTGCCACGGTCCAGGCGTCGGTCAACGTGACGGCGAACGCGGCGGACGCCGTCGGCGTGAGCGGGGTGCAGTTCAAGCTCGACGGCGCCAACCTCGGCGGCGAGGACACCAGCGCGCCCTACTCCGTGGCGTGGGACACCACGGCCACGGCCAACGGCGCGCACAGCCTGAGCGCCGTCGCCCGTGACGCCGCCGGCAACACCAGGACCGCGACCACCGTCAGCGTCACCGTGGCCAACACCGGGCCGCCGCCCGGCGCGCCCGTGGCCGCCTACGGCTTCGACGAGGCGTCGGGGACGACCGTCTCCGACGCGTCGGGGCGCAACAACACCGGGTCGATCACGGGCGCGGTGCGCACGACGGCGACCGCGAAGTACGGCGGCGCGATCACCTTCGACGGCGTCAACGACCTGATCACGGTGCCCGACGCCAACTCGCTCGACCTCACCAACGGCATGACGCTCGAGGCGTGGGTGCGGCCGACCGCGTGCCGGCAACTACCGCACCGCGATCATCAAGGAGACGACCGGCAACCTCGCCTACGCGCTGTACTCGAACTCGACGGCGTTCGGGAGCAGCAGCGCGCAGCGCCCGTCGGCGTGGATCTCCTCCAGCGGCATCGGCGGCACGGCGGCGCTTCCGCTGAACGCCTGGGCGCACCTCGCCTCCACCTACGACGGCGTCACCTGGCGCTTCTATCTCAACGGCGTCCAGGTCGCGCAGCAGGCCTTCACGGGTGCGATCCCCGTCTCCAACGGCGCGCTGCGCATCGGCGGGAACAACATCTGGGGCGAGTGGTTCGCGGGTCAGCTCGACGAGGTCCGGGTCTACGCGCGCGCCCTGACGCCGCTCGAGGTCGTGCGCGACCGCGACACGCCGATCGGCGGGCCGCCCCCGGTCGACACCACCAGCCCGACCGTGTCGGTGACCGCGCCTGCGGACGGCGCGACGGTGGGCGGGACGGTCAACGTGACCGCGAGCGCCTCGGACGACACCGCGGTGAGCGGCGTGCAGTTCAAGCTCGACGGCGCCAACCTCGGCGCCGAGGACACCAGCGCGCCGTACTCCGTCGCGTGGGACACGCGCACGGCGACCAACGCCGCCCATGCGCTCACCGCGGTCGCCCGCGACGCCGCCGGCAACACCAGGACCGCGACCACCGTCAACGTCATCGTCGCCAACGACACGACCGCTCCGACCGTGTCGCTCAGCGCCCCGACGGAGGGCGCCACGGTCCAGACCTCGATCAGCGTCGCCGCGGACGCCGCGGACAACGTCGGCGTCTCCGGCGTGCAGTTCAAGCTCGACGGCGCCAACCTCGGCAGCGAGGACACCGCCGCGCCCTACGCGGTCACCTGGAACACGGCGACCGCCGCCAACGGCCCCCACACGCTGAGCGCCGTGGCTCGCGACGCCGCCGGCAACACCAGGACGGCCGCCACCGTCAACGTCAGCGTGCTCAACGACACGACGGCGCCGGCGGTCTCGCTGACCGCCCCCGCGCCCGGCGCATCGCTCCAGGGGACGGTGGACGTGGCCGCCGACGCCTCGGACAACGTCGGTGTCAGCGGCGTGCAGTTCAGGCTCGACGGCGCCAACCTCGGCAGCGAGGACACCAGCGCGCCCTACAGCGTGCCCTGGGACACCACCACGGCCGCGAACGGCGCGCATGCGCTGACCGCGGTCGCCCGCGACGCGACCGGCAACACCAGGACCGCGACGACCGTCAACGTCACGGTCGCCAACCCGGATGCGATCGCCCCGACGGTCTCGCTGACCGCGCCGGCCGAGGGCGCGACGGTGCCGGCGTCGATCAATGTGACCGCGAGCGCGGCGGACAACGTCGGTGTCAGCGGCGTCCAGTTCAAGCTCGACGGCGCCAACCTCGGCAGCGAGGACACGAGCTGCGCCCTACGCAGTCACGTGGAACACGACCACGGCGACCAACGGCCCGCACACGCTGAGCGCGGTGGCCCGCGACGCCGCCGGCAACACCAAGACCGCGACGACCGTCAACGTGACGGTCAACAACGACGTCACGAGCCCGACCGTCTCGATCACGGCGCCCGCCGGCGGCGCCACGGTCCAGGGCCCGATCGACGTGACCGCCAGCGCGGCGGACAACGTCGGTGTCAGCGGCGTCCAGTTCAAGCTCGACGGCGCCAACCTCGGCAGCGAGGACACCAGCGCGCCCTACGCAGTCGCGTGGAACACCGCGACGGCCACGAACGGCGCCCACACGCTGAGCGCGGTGGCGCGGGACGCCGCCGGCAACACCAGGACCGCGACCACCGTCAGCGTCACCGTGTCGAACACCGGGCCGCCGCCCGGCGCGCCCGTTGCGGCCTACGGCTTCGACGAGCCGTCCGGCACGGGCGTCACGGACGCCTCCGGGCGCGGCAACGCCGGCACGATCGCGGGCGGCGCCGTGCGCACCACGGCGACGTCGAAGTTCGGCGGCGCGATCACGTTCGACGGCGTCAACGACCTGATCACGGTGCCCGACGCCAACTCGCTCGACCTCACCAACGCGATGACGCTCGAGGCGTGGGTGCGGCCGACCGCGTCCGGCAACTACCGGACCGTGATGCTCAAGGAGACGACGGGCAACCTGGTCTACGCCCTCTACGCGTCGTCGGCGTTCGGCGGCAGCGGCGTGCAGCGCCCGTCGGCGTGGATCTTCGCGGAAGGCCTCGGGCCGACCACCGCGCTCCCGGTCAACACGTGGAGCCACATCGCCACCACATACGACCGCACCAACTGGCGCTTCTACGTCAACGGCGTGCAGGTCGCGACCCGCGCCTACGCGCCGGCGATCCAGACCTCCACCGGAGCCCTGCGCATCGGCGGCAACAACATCTGGGCCGAGTGGTTCGCCGGCCAGATCGACGAGGTCCGCCTGTACGACCGCGCGCTCTCGGCGGCCGAGGTCGTCGCCGACCGCGACAAGCCCGTCAACCCCTAGCGGAGCCCCGCCCAACCCATGGAGGCGAGGGGAATCGAACCCCTACCTCAGCCTTGCAAAGGCCGCGTGCTCCCGTTATCACTACGCCCCCGGGCGGGCTTGAAGGATAGTTCGGTCCATGTCAGCCCCCGCTGAGGTCTCGAACTACGACATCGTCAACCACTGGTTCGACCTCGCGGCGGACCGGATGGAGCTACGCGACGACCTGCGCGCCGTCATGCGCTCCTCCTACCGCGAGGTGCAGGTCCAGATCCCGGTCACGCTGGCCGACGGGGACATCCACGTCTTCACCGGCTTCCGCGTCCAGCACAACGGCGCACGCGGGCCGTACAAGGGCGGGATCCGCTACCACCCCGAGGTCGACCTCGACGAGGTGCGGGCGCTGGCCACCCTGATGACGTGGAAGACGGCGTTGGCGGACATCCCGTTCGGCGGCGCCAAGGGCGGCGTCAACGTCGACAGCTCGGCGCTCGACCAGGCGGAGCTGCAGCAGGTCACGCGCTCGTTCATCGACAAGATCGAGAAGGTGCTCGGGCCGCAGCGCGACATCCCGGCGCCCGACGTCGGCACCAACGCCCAGACGATGGCCTGGATGATGGACCAGTACGGCAAGCTGCACGGCCACGCGCCGGCGATCGTGACCGGCAAGCCGATCTCGCTCGAGGGCTCCTACGGCCGCGAGGCGGCGACCGGCCGCGGGCTCGTCTACATGTTCCGCGAGGCGGCGCCGTCGCTCGGGCTCCAGCCCGCCGACACCCGCGTCGTGGTCCAGGGCTTCGGCAACGTCGGCTCGTGGGTCGCGCGGATCATGGCCCAGCTCGGCTGCACCGTCATCGGCGTGTCCGACGCGCACGGCGCGATCCACTCCGAGGAGGGCCTGGACACCGAGGCGCTGCAGGCGCACGTCCGCGCCGGCGGCACGCTGGCCGAGTTCGAGGGCGAGGACGTCGAGGTCATCTCGCCCGAGGAGCTGCTCGCGCTCGAGTGCGAGGTCTTCGTCCCCGCGGCGCTCGGGGGCATGATCAACGAGGAGAACGCCGGCACCCTCAACACGAAGGTCCTGCTCGAGGGCGCGAACTCGCCCACGACGCCGAAGGCGGACGCGATCCTCGTCGACAAGGGCGTCCACGTCATCCCCGACGTGATGGCCAACGCCGGCGGCGTCGTCGTCTCCTACTTCGAGTGGGTCCAGAACCTCCAGCACTTCCGCTGGGAGGAGCGCGAGGTCAACGAAAAGCTCGGCGCGATCATGCGCCGCACCTACCGCGAGGTCTCGGCGCGCGCGCAGGAGGACGAGGTCCCGCTGCGGGTCGCGGCGTACCAGACGGGCATCGAGCGGGTCGTCGACGCGGCGCGCACCCGCGGCTACATCAGGTGAGTGGGTCTTCTCGTGACCGTTGCGAGAAGGCCCACTGAGCAACCCCCGGGTCGCGCGGCCTAGGCCGCGCGACCCGTGAGCGTGCTCTTTGCCGGACAAGCGATGGATCACCCCGGGGCAGGAGGGACACACACGCTGGTTGTCCGGCAAGGTGCCTCGTCCGGGAGTTCGAGGCTGCCGCCGAGACCGTCCCGTCCAAGGTGGCTCGGTCGGCGTGATCTTCTCTTCGGCACCTGCGGCGCGATTCAACAGAACGATGCGCCGGAATCGGTCAAGCGTCCAGATGGACGATTCCCTCGGCCAGGATCACGGCGTCTCCGCCGACCCGGACGCGGTCGCCCTCGATCGCCGTGCGCAGGACGCTGGGCCTCCCCATCTCGACGCCCTGGACGACCTCGAGCCGCTCGGTGCCGGTGCGGGCGGCCACGTGCGCGCACAGCGGGCCGACGGCCGAGCCGGTGGCCGGGTCCTCCCCCATCTCGGCGGTGGCCAGGAACGAGCGCGCACGCGCCCGGCCGGACGCCGGGTCGACCGCGGCCAGGTAGAGCGTGATCGCCTGGTGGGTGGCCAGCAGGGCGCCGATGCGCTCATAGTCGGGGACGGCGCGGGTGAGCGCGTCCGCGTCGGCCACGCAGGCGAGCACCTGATTGACGCCCGTGGCGACCACCTGGCACGGCAGCCGCGGATCGGCGTCGGCCTCGCTCAGGCCCACGAGCCGCAGCACCTCGGCGGGATCGAGCTCCGGACCGAACGTCGGCGGCTCCTGGAGCATCGAGACATCGGCCTTCAGCCCCGCGAGCTCGACGTCGATCGCCTGCTCGCCCGGCTGGGTCTGCTGGACGTAGCTCGCGCTCCGCTCGCCGCGGGCACGCGCGACGGCGGCGGCGACGCCGAGCGACGGATGGCCCGCGAACGGGATCTCGCCGCTCATCATGAAGATGCGGTGGCGGTAGTCGGCGCGCTGCGCGCCCGGGCCCGGCGACTGGACGAACGAGGTCTCCGACAGCTTGGTCTCGCGCGCGAAGGCGTGCATGACCGCCTCGGAGAGGTCGTCGGCGTCGTGGACGACCGCGAGCCCGTTCCCGGCCAGCGGCCGGTCGGTGAAGACGTCCAGCAGGGTGTAGCGGTGCTCGGCTATCGGTCGAGGTCGAAGTCGCGCGGCGGCTTCTGCTCGAACCACAGCCGGTCGTGCTCCGGCGTCTCCTGGAGGAAGTCCGGGGTCTCCTCCAGCACGTCCTCGCCCTCAGGCGACGGCGCGGCGTACTCGACGGTGGGCTGGTCGAGGATCACCGGCTCGCCCTCCGGGACCTCCTCCGGCTCCTCCATCGGCTCGGGCTCGTCCTCGAGCCAGGCCGGGGCCGCGCGGTCGCTGGGCTCGGGCTCCGGCTCGGCCTCGGGGCGGCGCTGCGGCTCGGGCGCGGGCTCCGGCTCGGGCTCGATGACCGGCTCCGGGGCGGGTTCAGGCTCGGGCCCTCGGGCGCGGCGGCTTCCTCGTCGGGGAGGGGCGCGTCGGCGACCTCGGCGTCAGGCTCGGCGGGCTGCGCAGGGGCGGTCGCGCCGGCGAATTCGCCGCGCTGCGGCGGGCCGAGCGCCTCCTGCTCCAGGCGGGCCACCTCCTCGGCGTCCGCACCTCGCTTCCGCTTGAGCTCGAGGTGCTCTTTGATGGCGTCGTCGAGCAATCCCATCTGCTGCCTTAAACCCTACTCCGCTCTGACGGTGCGGTTCTTCCCGGAGCGTTTCGCGCGGTATAGAGCGGCGTCTGCGGCCGCCACGAGCTTGTCCTTGTCGGCCTTCTCCTGATCCGGCGTCAGCGCGGCGGCGCCGAACGAGGCCGTCACGCGCAGCGAGCCCTCGCCGTCGAGCAGCGGCAGGTCGAGGGACTCGATGCTGCGGCGCACGCGCTCGGCGAACAGATAGGCGCCCTCGAGGTCGGTGCCGGGCAGCGCGACCGCCATCTCCTCGCCGCCGTAGCGGGCGGGCTCGTCGATCTCGCGCGAGTTCTCGCGCAGCACCGCCGCGACCTCCCGCAGCACGAGGTCGCCCTGCATGTGGCCATAGGTGTCGTTGACGCGCTTGAAGTTGTCGATGTCGAGCATGATCAGGCCCATCCCCGGCCCGCCGCGCTTGGTTCGCTCGACCTCGTTGGCGATGACCTCCTGGAAGCGGCGGTGGTTGAAGAGGCCGGTGAGCTCGTCGGTGACCGCCTGGCGCTTGACGGTGTCGTGCAGGTCGGCGTTCTCGATCGAGACGCCCGCCTGGCCGGCGAGATAGCCGAACAGCTCGCGCTCGCCGGCCGTGAACTTCTCGTGGGCGCGGGCGACCGAGAGCATGCCGAGGATCCGGCCGCTGTCCTGCGCGCGCAGCGGGTGCGAGAGCGCGTGGGCGTCGCCGAGCTCCGCCTCGACGGTCTCCCCGGCCTCCAACGCCCCCGCCTCGGCCGCGCCGATGACGTCGCGGTAGCGGTTGACGTCGCCCTCCCCCGCAATCTCCTCGAAGCGCCCGTGGTTCTCGGTCCGCAGCGCGGCGCGGCCGGCGTAGGCGCCGACCCCGTCGACCGCGGTCTGCACCGCGATCTCGAGCAGCGCGCCGCGCTCGAGCGTCTTGCCGAACGACTGGCCGACGCGCTGGATCGCCGCCCGCAGGCGCTTGCGCTCGATCTCGAGCTCCTCGAGCCGCCGCTCGAGCTGGCGGGCCATCTCGTTGAACTGGATGCCGAGCGAGGCGAACTCGTCGCTGCCCTCGGTCGGGACCTCGACGCCGAAGTCGCCCTGCGCCATCTGCTTCGCGGCCGTCAGCAGCCGCTGGATCTGGGACTGCAGGGAGCGCGAGACGGTGATCGCGAACGCGAACGCGGCGATCAGCGCGGCGATCAGGATCGCGAGCACTTCGATCGCCTCCTTGCTCAGCCCGCCGTCCTCGGCCTCGGACAGGAGCCGGACGGTCACGCGGCCGCTGTCGAAGCCCGGGCCGTCGAAGCCCACCAGCCGCCGCGTGGAGCCGGCGACCTCGACCTCGCCGCGCGCGGGCAGCTTCTCGGCGCCCGCTTCGGGCAGGGTCGTCGAGATCATCCCGCCGGGCCCGGCGATCACGACCTCGGTCGCCGTCACGCGCTCGACGAGCAGGCCGTAGTCCTTGGCGGAGATGACCGAGACCGTGAGCACGCCGACGGTGGCGCCCTGGGCGTCGATCAGGCGCGAGCGCGCGGGTGCGACGGCCGCGCCGCGGCCCGTCTCGAAGCGGCCGGTCTTCTCGAGCCGCATGAGCGTGCGCACGGCGTTGTTCTCGGTCGCGAGCGCCTCGAGCCGCGTCTGGATCGGCCCGCGCTTCCCGGCCTCGATCGCCGCCGACAGCTCTGCGTCCTGGCCGATATTGCGCGCCGCGACCTCCGCGCGGTCCTGGAACTCGCGGAACAGCCCGGAGGCCGAGCGCCGGGCCGCGGACAGGCTCGCATCGGTCTTGCCCTGCTCGGACGCGGCGGCCAGCACGAAGCCGACCGTCGCCACCACGACCATCGGAAGGATGACCAGGACGATGAAGAAGATGGTGAGTCTGTTGCGAAAGCTCATTCGGGCACCAGGCGACCGGCGAGCCTAGTCGCACCACGGCTACAATCGGCCGACTGCGGGTCGTGCGTTAACAACGATCGTCCAGACCCGGGGCTATAGCTCAGTTGGGAGAGCGCCTGGATCGCACCCAGGAGGTCGGGGGTTCGAGTCCCCCTAGCTCCATCGGTTCCGAAACCCACGCACTCGCGTGGGTTTCGTCGT